>NZ_JBEEUB010000006.1:0-277192 GCF_040139125.1 Proteus hauseri | reverse complement strand
TTGGTAAACACTCTTTAAGACTTATATACATCTAAACTATTTTAGAAGATATCGTCTCTGCGAGTGCCCACACAGATTGTCTGATAATTTGTTAAAGAGCAGTGCAACAATTGCTGCCGTTTCCGGTCTTCTGCGTTGTTGCGAGGAGGCGTATATTACGTTATTCCTCTGAAGAGTCAAGAGTTTTTTCAAACTTTTTTCTTTTTCTCTTCACTTTCCTTCGAGGCTGTTGTCAGCTCATCGTGGGTCAGTGGATGCGCATTATAGGGAGATCTCGGATTAGCGCAAGTGTTTTTTAAAAATAAATTACTGTTCGGCTAAAACTCCAACAATGCGCATAGAAACAGTACAAGAAAGCCTAAAAATCACCCTATTTGGGCAAAATTAGTCGCAAACTCACTAACTTTACGCCAATCAGTGTATTCAATTTCTTTTGTTGAATCGGTTTCCCCTTTTGTCATTCTCATAATAAGTTGGATCATCACTCTATCAATCCATTTATAATGAGGATAAAGAAGCGCTCCCGCAAATACACCTGTTAATGTTGGCTTCCACGGCGTCTTATCTAAAAACTTACGCATATAAGAATTTGTCTCTGGCGTGCTCTTTTCTTCTTTTCGTGCAGTGAGATTAACGCCAAAGAATGCTGAAGGCATATTGTTGAGTTGAGAAAGATGTCGGGTTATAAACTTATCTAGTGCTTTATTAAAGTAGCCATAACGAATCGATGCCCCCACTAACACCTTATTATAAGCAGAAAGATTTAAGTTCTGCTGAACAGCAGTTAAATCTCTCACATCACATTCATAGCCATGTTGTCTTAATTCATTCGCAATTTGAGTCATTATTTTTTTTGTTTGACCATCAGTACTACAATAAAGCAATAGCGCGCTCATACATCACTCCTTGTACTTGGTTAATCACGCCAAAATGTTGGGGTAAATAAAACCAATAATGTGAAAACTTCTAATCGACCAAATAACATGGTTACAACAAGTATCCATTTAGCGGCAGGATTCATTGTTGTAAAGTTATCCGCAACAATACCTAAACCTGGCCCTAAATTATTTAATGTCGTCGCAATAGCCGAAAATGCAGAAAATTCATCAACCCCTGTTGCTATCAGCAACATTAAGCTAATAATAAAAACTAAAGCATAAGCAGAGAAAAATCCCCACACTGCTTCGATGATCCTTTCAGGAAGTGCTCGGTGTCCAAGTTTGATGGTGTAAACCGCATTTGGGTGAACAAGGCGTTTTAATTCCCTATTACCTTGTAAGAATAAAAGCAAAATACGAATAACTTTTAGTCCCCCCCCCGTTGATCCTGCACATCCACCAATAAAAGCTGAACACAATAATAGAAGAGGTAAAAATGCCGGCCATTGAGCAAAACTATCCGTTGCGAATCCCGCTGTTGTTGCCATAGAAACAACTTGGAAAAATGCCTGATTTATTGTTATCCACCCTGAATCGTAAACAGAATAAAGCCAAAGTATTGCGCTACAAATAATGACCAATCCAATTTGAATTGAGATAAACATACGAAACTCAGGATCACGCCAATAAATATTAAGGCTTCGTCCCGTTAATACAGCGAAGTGCAGACCAAAATTACAGCCTGAAATTAATAGAAAGACACCGATAATCACATTAATTGTTGGGCTATTAAAATAGCCAATACTGGCATCGTGAGTGGAAAAGCCACCAATCGCAATTGTTGAAAAGCTATGAGATATGGCATCAAACACATCCATTCCCGCTATCCATAATGCTAAAGCACAAACAATAGTGAGTAGAACATAGATAAGCCAGAGTGCTTTAGCCGTTTCAGCAATTCGAGGTCGCATCTTGTTATCTTTTAGAGGACCTGGCATTTCAGCTCGATATAGCTGCATTCCCCCAACACCTAGCAATGGAAGTATGGCAACAGCTAATACAATGATCCCCATACCACCAAGCCATTGCAGCATTTGCCGATAAAATAGAATCGCTTTAGGTAGAGAATCGAGACCAACAAGTGTCGTGGCTCCTGTGGTTGTCAATCCTGAAAAAGATTCAAAAAAAGCATCTGTAATAGATAAATGCGGCTGTTCCGAGAAGATAAACGGCAATGCCCCAACACTACCTAGCACTGTCCAAAACAGAACAACAATGAGAAAACCTTCTTTTGGCTTTAACTCACTTTTTTTATTGCGATTGGGGATCCATAGCATCAATCCAATAATCAATGCCACAATAAATGTTTGGCTAAATGCACGCCCTGCACCATCTCGATAAATCAGCGCGACGATACCAGGAATTATCATCGTGACAGAAAATAAGATAACAAGAAGTCCGACAATACGAGTTATTGAACGAAAATGCATTTAGCGATTTCCTTGATAACAAAGATTATTCATTTTTGTCTAATGGTTTTAATTGCATATTACCGCGACTTATATCACGCAGTTTTACTTCTACTTCATCACAACTTGTTGCTGGAAGTGAGAGTGTAAATGTCACTTTATCGGTATATTCGCTTGATAAAACTTGTCCTTGATACTGCTCTACGACTTGCTCAAGCAATGAGACCAGTGAATATTCACACTCTACAATAAAGAGTGATTGCGGCACTTTTATTTTAGTTTGCAAAAGCTTTAATGCTTGCTGAACACCACTACCATAAGCACGTACTAACCCACCAGTACCTAATTTGATCCCACCGAAATACCGCACAACAACAGCAGTCACTTCGCCCATTCCACTGCCTAAAAGTGGTGCTAGAATAGGTTTTCCCGCCGTTCCTGTTGGTTCTCCATCATCAGAAAAACCTAATTGCTGAGAATCATCAGGTCTTCCTGCAACAAATGCCCAGCAATGGTGCCGAGCATCAGGAAATTGCAATTTAATAGATTGAATGTACGCTTTTGCCTCATCAATACCATCAGTGTGAGCAATAAAGGTAATGAAACGGCTTTTCTTTATTTCTTCACTGAATTCAACCGTTTCAGCTGGGATCAAATAGGCTTTCATCAGGCTAAGTGTAAATCTCTCGTCATATTTTCTATTTTATTATCATGGATAATAATATTGTCTTCAATGCGGATACCACCAAATGGTTTAAAGTGCTCGATCAGTTTCCAATTAAAGTTCGCGCTATATTTGCCTTCACGCCAAGGCTCAAGTAATGAATCAATAAAATAGAATCCTGGTTCAATAGTTAATACCATGCCAGGCTCTACAACTCGAGTACAACGTAAGAATGGATACATTGCAGGTGCACTAAGGTGTGTACCTTTATCATCTTGCATAAATCCTGCAGCATCATGAACTTGCAAGCCTAATGCATGACCTAAACCATGAGGTAAAAATGGTGTTGTTAAGCCAGCGCTTACCATCTCTTCTTCGCTTACACCTTTTACAATGCCATATTTATGTAATAATCCAGCAATACGCTGATGCATTTGAAGGTGGTATTCGGTATAACGAACACCCGCTTTTATGGTGCCAATAAGCGCTTGTTGTGCCTCATTCATATCTTTTACTAAAGCGGTAAATTCATGATTTTCTTTGGCTGAATAAGTACGTGTAATATCAGCAGCATAACCATTATACTCTGCACCAGCATCAATCAAGAAGCTGCGATACTCATCAGGCGACTCATGATCAAGTTTTGTATAGTGCAAAACAGCCGCATGCTCATTTAAAGCAACAATATTTCCATAAGGTACATCTGTATCGCGATGACCTGTTGCCATTAAATACGCCATATTAATATCAAATTCACTCAAACCCGCTTGAAATGCCTCACGAGCGGCAATATGTCCATTAACTGCCATTTTCTGCGCTTCACGCATACAGGCTAATTCATAATTTGTTTTATAGGCACGATAATAGTGGAAATAATTTATAAGTGACTGATTATTAGTGTTATCACTGCTAATATCTAACGATTTCGCACGTTGTGTATTAGGTCCAATATAAGCCGTATTTTGATTAATATAAGGTGCTAACTCTTTTTGAATATCATCAACATTTTTTAAATGAATCAATTCAATTTCATGAGTCCAGTAACTACTAGGAAGGGCTTCAACACTATGCCAATAATCTACTGGAGAATAAAACCAAAGTTTTGGTTTATTCATTCCGTCAACTAATAACCAACAATGAGGGACATCAGTTACAGGTACCCACGCTTTAAAATGAGCATTAACTTTAAACGGATAATTACAGTCATCTAGAAAAACACCAATTGGCTCACCAGAATGAATTAATAAGGTATCAAGGTGGTGTCTGGATAAAGCATCACGAGTACGGTTTTGTAGGGTTTTGATATGTTCTTGATAGAGAGAGAGCAATTTTTCCATTATTAATCACCTTATCTTATTTATTGTTAATAAGTCAGCTTAACACGCCAGCTCTTTCGCTGGCTAACACCACGACAAAAACAGATTATCACTATTTTAGCATGCTTGTTTTTTGCTATTAGAGCAATCATATTAAATTCAATTAGTTAAATATTTTCACTGTGATCTTGTTTGCATTTTTTTAATCTTGCATTTGCATTTAGTTAACATTGTATTCACACTTTAAACATCTGGTCATACCAGTTTATACTTTTAGGGAGAATAAAAATGCTCTATCAAAGCGAAAATATTCATGCCAATTGGGTGAAGCAAGGTATTGTTGAACTCGTTTTCAGCGCCAATGGTTCAATTAATAAATTAGATACAAAAACTGTTGCGATGTTAAGCGAAGCTTTAACGCTGTTAGAGAAAACCCCTGACCTAAAAGGAGTTATCTTACGCTCAGACAAACCTGCGTTTATTGTTGGTGCCGATATAACAGAGTTTTTGTCACTCTTTGATGCACCAGTTGAAGAGTTAACCCAATGGTTACAATTTGCAAATCAAATTTTTAATCGGCTAGAAGATCTACCTGTACCAACCGTCTCGGCAATCAATGGCTATGCACTTGGTGGCGGTTGTGAGTGTGTACTGGCAACGGATTTTCGTATCGCATCACCTGATTTACGTATTGGCTTACCCGAAACTAAATTAGGTATCATGCCCGGTTTTGGTGGTTCAGTCCGTCTTCCTCGCCTTATCGGTGTTGATAATGCATTAGAGATAATTACTGCGGGTAAAGATATCGATGCTGCAACTGCCTTAAAAAATGGGCTTATTCAAGCCATTGTTCCTGTAGAAAATCTAACAGAGAGCGCCATCGCGCTAATAGAGCAAGCAATTGCTGGCAATATAAATTGGCAAAAAGCACGACAGCCCAAAAAAGATCCTCTGAGATTAACGCCCCTTGAACATAAAATGTCTTTTGGTGTAGCTAAAGGCATGGTAATGAAAGTAGCAGGTCCTCACTATCCCGCCCCAATTACAGCGGTCAATACTATTGAAAAAGCGGCTTTCTTTCATCGCGAAGAAGCCCTTGCTCTCGAAACTGAAAATTTTGTAAAACTGACACGTACTGATGTAGCTAAAGCATTAGTGGGTATATTCCTCAATGATCAATACGTAAAAAGCATCACTAAAAAGCGCCATGCTGAGTTACCTAAACAAGCGGCTGTTCTTGGTGCTGGCATTATGGGTGGGGGAATTTCTTATCAGTCAGCGTTAAAAGGCATTCCTGTTGTAATGAAAGATATCAACCAGAAATCCCTTGAGCTCGGCATGAATGAAGCCCTGAGCTTATTACAGAAACGCCAAGAAAAAGGCAGAATGAGTGCCGTTGAGATGGCAAAAACATTAGCCTCCATTCAGCCAACACTAAATTATGCTTCAGTTTCCGATGCTGATGTGGTTGTCGAAGCTGTTGTCGAAAATCCAAAAATAAAATCAGCGGTTCTTGCTGAAACAGAAGCGTTACTCGCTGAAACCGCTATCTTAGCGTCAAATACATCAACGATCCCAATCTCGCTGCTTGCAAAATCACTCAAACGTCCTGAAAATTTCTGCGGTATGCACTTTTTTAACCCGGTTCCTCGCATGCCTCTTGTCGAAATTATTAAAGGCGAAAAAACCAGTGACGAAACAATTAATCGCATTGTTAGTTATGCGAGCAAAATGGGCAAAACACCCATTATCGTTAATGACTGTCCTGGTTTTTTTGTTAACCGAGTACTCTTCCCTTATTTTGCTGGATTTTCTTTATTACTAAGAGATGGTGCTGACTTTATCGCTGTCGATAAAGTGATGGAAAAAATATTTGGCTGGCCAATGGGACCTGCTTATTTACTTGATGTGGTAGGTATTGATACTGCAAATCATGCTCAGGCTGTAATGGCTCAAGGTTTCCCTGAAAGAATGGGCACAATAGAACGCGATACTATTGCTCTTTTATATGAACAGCAACGTTATGGACAGAAAAACAATCATGGTTTCTATAATTACTCTGTTGATAAACGAGGTAAAAAACAGAAATTAGTCGATAGCCAAGTTCAGAGTTTAATTCAACAGAATGTAGGTAAAACTCAAGAGTTTAGTCAAGAAGCCATCATTTCACGCATGATGATCCCAATGATTAATGAAGTTATTCGCTGTTTAGATGAAGGTATTATTGCAACACCAGCCGAAGCCGATATTGCTCTTGTTTATGGTTTAGGCTTCCCTCCTTTCCGTGGTGGTGTTTTCCGTTATATCGATACCATCGGCTTAGCTCAATTTGTTAAAAATGCTGAACAGTACGCATCATTAGGAGCACTTTATCAAGTTCCTGATAGCTTAAAACAAAAAGCATTGCGTAACGAAACCTATTATCCAAAGCCAAAAAAAGTTGATGTTAACATCAGAGAACTCGCTTAAGGAGAGATGAAATGGAAAAGGTTGTCATTATTGATGGTGTTCGTACCCCAATGGGACGCTCAAAAGGCGGTGTGTTTCGCCATGTTAGAGCTGAAAATCTCTCTGCTCAATTGATGCAAGCATTACTAAAACGAAATCCTAATATTGATCCAAATGATATTGGTGATGTGATTTGGGGATGCGTACAACAAACATTAGAGCAAGGTTTTAATATTGCACGTAATGCTGCATTACTCGCTGAGTTACCTCACAAAGTTCCTGCTGTTACTGTGAATCGCTTATGTGGTTCATCAATGCAAGCACTGCATGATGGCGCTCGCCAAATTATGTTAGGTGATAGCCAAGTTGCATTAATTGGTGGTGTTGAACATATGGGTCATGTGCCAATGACCTATAACGCGGATTTCAATCCTGAGCTAAATCTCTCTGTTGCTAAAGCATCATTCTCAATGGGATTAACAGCAGAGATGCTTGCTAAATCATTTCAAATAACGAGAGCAGAGCAAGATCAATTTGCTTATCGCTCACATCATTTAGCAGCATTAGCGACACAACAAGGTTATTTTGATAACGAAATTATTGCGATTAATGGTCATGATAGCACTGGCAATTTTATTAGCGTAAAAAATGATGAAGTGATCCGCTATAACCCAAGTATTGATGAACTTGCACAACTTAGAGCGGTATTTGATCCCGTATCAGGATCAGTTACTGCAGGTAACTCATCAGCAGTTTCTGATGGAGCTTCCGCAATGTTTATCACCAGTGAACGTTATGCCAAAGAACATAATTTAACGCCGAGAGCAGTGATCCGCTCGATGTCTGTTACAGGCTGCGATCCGGCAATTATGGGCTATGGTCCTGTTCCTGCAACTGAAATTGCATTGAAAAAAGCAGGATTAACACTAAGTGATATTGATATTTTTGAGTTAAACGAAGCCTTTGCTGCACAATCTTTGGCTTGCATGAAAAAGATGAACTTACTCGATAGTATTGAAGATAAGATTAATTTAAATGGTGGTGCAATAGCATTAGGGCACCCACTAGGTTGTTCAGGTTCAAGAATAACAACCTCTTTGCTAAATATTATGGAACGCAAAGATGCTCAATTTGGTCTAGCGACCATGTGTATTGGATTAGGGCAAGGGATTGCAACAATTATTGAACGGGTTTAATAGTTCACTCTTTTTATCCTCATTCTTTTCGATTGCATGGTTAAACCAACCATTTTCCCGCCGTCAGGGGCGGGTTTTTTTATGCTTTGAGTAAAGTATGCAATATTTGAGGAGAAATAACTGAAATCTTATTGATCAGATAAATTCAAAGGCATCACTAAATAGACGAGTTTCATCAGCATTTCGCTCATTACAAAAACGATCTCTTGCAATTTTTGCCATTTCAAAACGTCCTGCAATGTAGATGTCATATTCTGACAAATCGCCAAAATCCTCACTCACTGCGCTCAATACTGTACCTTTTCGCCCCCGCCAAGCATCATCAGGCTGTTCAACAACAGGGATAACAGATAATGACGGATATTTTTCTGATAACTTCTGCAATTCATTCAGATCATAAAGATGAAGGCTCTCTCTGCCTCCCCAATAAATCGTTACTGAACGCTGTGGAGCCTCAGTTAAAGCCGCCAGTAAAATAGAGTGGGTATAAGAAAAACCTGTACCGCCAGCAATTAATAATAAAGGACGTTGGCTCTCTTTTCTAAACCATGCTTGCCCATGGGGCATATCAATCTTAATTTGTTGTGTTTCTAAAATAAGATCTAATACAGCCATTGCATAGAGATTAAGCTCAGATGCACCAATATGAAGCTCAATAAAGTCTTTATTCTCAGGGATAGAAGCAATAGAAAATGGACGCTTATCACGCTCATCCATTACCGCTAAAAGATATTGTCCAGCCTGAAAATCAAATGCGCCATCAGGTAATAATCTTACTCGATAAACCGTATCTGTCATTGGCTCAACAAGTGAGACTTTACAGTTCAAGATTGCCATGTCGTTCCTCTGTTATTATTTAAGAATGTCGAGCTGTTCCCAAATAGTATCTACCCGCTGTTTTATTTCTTCTGTCATTACGATAGGTCTGCCCCACTCTCGATCTGTTTCACCTGGCCATTTATTAGTGGCATCAAGCCCCATTTTTGAGCCTAAACCCGAAACAGGTGAAGCAAAATCAAGATAATCGATGGGAGTATTCTCCATCATAATGGTATCTCTTGCAGGATCCATTCGTGTTGTAATTGCCCAAATGACGTCTTTCCAATCTCTCGCGTTAACATCATCATCGCAGACAATCACAAATTTAGTATACATAAATTGTCGTAAATAGGACCAAACCCCCATCATTACGCGTTTAGCATGACCTGCGTACTGTTTTTTCATTGTCACAACCGCTAAACGATAAGAACAACCTTCAGGAGGAAGATAAAAATCAACAATCTCAGGGAACTGTTTTTGCAGTATAGGGACTAAAACTTCATTTAATGCGACACCTAAAACAGCAGGCTCATCAGGCGGGCGACCGGTATAAGTAGAGTGATAAATTGCATCTTTACGACGAGTTAAATGTGTAATAGTAAACACAGGGAAAGAGTCAACTTCATTGTAATAACCAGTGTGGTCACCATAAGGTCCTTCAGGCGCAAGTTCACCAGGCTCAATATAACCTTCAAGAATAATTTCAGCACTTGCTGGCACTTCAAGATCATTAGAAATACATTTAACGACTTCGGTTTTATTACCTCGTAATAAACCAGCAAATGCATATTCAGATAATGTATCTGGTACTGGTGTTACTGCACCTAAAATAGTGGCAGGATCAGCGCCTAGTGCAACTGCAACAGGGAAGCGTTCACCGGGGTGTTTTTGACACCATTCTTGAAAGTCTAAAGCACCACCACGATGCGAAAGCCAACGCATAATGACTTTATTTTTGCCTAACACTTGTTGACGATAAATACCCAGATTTTGACGCTCTTTAAGTGGACCCCTGGTGACTGTTAATCCCCAAGTAATAAGAGGCGCGGCATCTTCAGGCCAACAGTGCATAACCGGAATGGTCGTTAAATCAACATCATCACCCGTTAAAACAACCTCCTGACAAGGTGCTTTACTCAGGCGTTTTGTTGGCATATTTAATACTTGTTTAAACTTAGGTAACTTATCAAATAGGTCACGAAAACCTTTTGGTGGATCAGGTTCTTTAAGAAAAGCGAGCAATTTACCGACTTCATGCAGTGCTTTTACATCTTCTTGCCCCATTCCCATTGCCACACGTTCTGGTGTACCAAATAAGTTACAAAGCACTGGCATATCAAAACCTTTCGGATTTTCAAACAACAGTGCAGGTCCTCCGGCACGTAAAGTTCTGTCCGCTATTTCGGTCATTTCAAGGTAGGGATCTATTTCAAAGGTGATACGTTTTAATTCACCTTTTTCTTCTAGTAATGAAAGAAAATCTCTTAAATCGCGGTATTTCATCATAATTTTACGAGCCAGTGAGTGAAAGAAAAGAGGGCTAAGCCCTCTTTAAGACACTATAAGCTAAACGCATAACTCACTAAAAAGCAATGCTTTTTATTTGAAATTGTTCATTAAATTTATAGACAACGGAATGGAACCCACTCTGAAAGCATTTTGGTATCAAACTGTTCAGGGAAAGTTTTTCCATGTTGGAAGATTTTAAACCCTTCATTTTTGGCACTAAAATAACTCAGCTCTTCGCCTTGGATATATAAATAGCTACCTTCACGAATAGCGACAACAATTTCTTCTGGATTGATTGCACAGAATTCTGCAATACGCTCATCACGAGTTTCCCCCATATGTCCGCTAATAGAAGCATCGATATAGTGAGGATTAATTTGAACAGGGAATAGACCAAGTGAAGGCATAATGACAGAAGAACGAACTGGCATATCGTTTGTAGTACGAATTGTTGGTGTGGCTACGTTACAACCCGCACTCCAACCAATATAAGGAATACTACGTTCACGCACCGCACGTTGAATAGGAACAACCAATCCTTTCTCATGCAGCATTTGATTTAATAACCAAGTATTACCACCGCTCACTAAAATACATTCAGCATTATTAATGGCTTCGACTTCTGAATCAAAATGCTCAATACAAGTAACTTCAATGCCTAAAACTTCTGATAAATCACGAGCACGTTGGTCGTGATCAGAGCGGATAACAGCATAAGCAATTAGCACTGCTGAACGAATACCGCGTTTTTTAATCATGCTATCGATAGGTTCTTTAGCATAACTTAACCATTGTGGATTCCCGGCGATTTTTCCGTTACTTAATAAAAAAACTTCCATTTCAGAACCTCTTTATAATTATGAATTAGAATCTAAGATAATTATCTTGGAAGTTTTTTCTTCATTTTACCATCACTTTTTTGTCAACTTGTTACCTCTATCTGAGATCCTATTAAAACTAATAAAAACAGCGACATTTATTGCGTATGCACACAGCTTTTATTCTTTTTTTTCAGAATAAAACATCGTTGTTTTCTTTTTCCTTCATGCTGATAGTAATACTCTGTCCCCTTAATCATATATTTGTTATCATCGCAATATTCAAATTAACTAACCTATTGTCTCTATTATGAAAAATTGGCATTTACTATATTGTAAACGAGGACAAATCCCTCGTGCTATCGAACACTTAGAACGCCAGCAAGTGGAATGTTTTACGCCTATGGTTTCAATAGAAAAGTTGGTTAGAAGCAAACGCACAACCGTAACAGAACCCCTATTTCCTAATTATCTGTTTATCCAATTTGATCCCGAAATCATTCATACAACAACCATTAATTCGACACGAGGTGTTAACTCTTTTGTTCGCTTTGGACAATATCCCGTTACTGTACCGCAAGATGTTATCGATACATTACAAATACCTCAGCTTTCACCCATTATTTATAGTGAACAAAATGTACCGCACAGTGGTGATAGCGTTTTAATTACAGAGGGTATTTTTCAAGGAATAAAAGCGATATATCAAGAGCCTGATGGTGAAGCGCGTTCAATTTTGCTTTTAAATATATTAAATAGCGAAGTTAAAAAATCATTGGATAATAAAGAATTTAAAAAGCAGTAGCCCTATAAAAAGTTAACCCAGCAAAAGCTGGGTTAATACTATATAGTTTTCAGAGAAGGTTAATTCTGAAATTATTTTTGCTCTTCGGTTTCTACCGCGTCCGCTTCTTCAGCTTCTTCGGCTTCTTCTTCTGGTGTCTTTCTTCTGCCATTTCCTACATAAAAACGAGATACCATGACACCGACTTCAAACAGTAGGTACATAGGTACTGCAAGTAATATTTGAGAAAAGACATCAGGTGGTGTCAATAGCATCCCAACAACAAAAGCACCGACTAAAATATAAGGGCGTTTTTTCTTTAAAGCTTCTGGCGTTGTTACACCACTCCAGCACAGTAAAATAATCGCAATAGGTACTTCAAATGCAGCACCAAAAGCCATAAAAAGCGTCATCACGAAGCTTAAATATTTACTGATATCAGGAATAAAGTTCACCCCTTCAGGGGTAGTCGTAACAAAGAAACCAAATGCGAGAGGGAACACAACAAAATAAGCAAACGCCATACCGATATAAAACAGTAACGTACTTGAAACAAGCAACGGTAGCATTAGACGGCGTTCGTGTTTATACAATGCTGGTGCGATAAACGCCCATACCTGATAAAGGATCACAGGTACAGAAGCAAAAATTGATACCATTATTGTCAATTTAATCGGGGTCAAAAACGTTGATGCGACATCCGTCGCACTCATATTCGACCCTTTTGGCAGCTTATCCAGTAATGGCGCTGAGACTAATTGATAGATATCGTTAGAAAAATAAACCAGCCCTAAAAAGACCACCAGAACAGACACTAAGCTATACATTAAACGCTTACGCAGTTCTATCAGGTGGCTGATCAGGGGTTGAGTGTCATTTACTGCCATCTTTTAATGCTCACCATTTGCCTGATCAGTTGTTTTTTTCTCTGTTGTTACTGTTGTTACTGGTGTAACTGAAACAGGAACAGGAACCTCTGGTTTAATAACTTTTTCAGCTACAGACTTATTGCTGTTAGCATCATCGTTAACGTCATCAGACTCAGCAAGAGCGGCTAAATCAGAAGGTGAGGATCCCGCAGAGTCGGTTTTTACAGACTGCTCTTTTGTAGAGTCTGGCGTTGTCGGTGCTTGATAAGTTTGTTTTAAAGACTGTGCAGCCTCTTTTAACTCATCCATAGACGCTTTAAGCTCTGGCGATAAACTTTGCAAATTCGCTTTCTCTTCAACTTTCTTCAGGCTCTCTTGAAGCTCTTGAAGTTTTAATTCTTGAGTTAACTCATTTTGCACATTCGCAGCCAAAGAGCGTAGCGCCCTCACCCAGCCAGCAATTGTTTTTACTGCTACGGGCAAACGTTCCGGCCCCAGAAAAACAAGACCGATCACCATGACCAATAGCAGCTGACTAAAACCAATGTCAAACACGGTTTACACCTGCTCTTTATTTTTGCTCTCAGTTGTAGACTTCTGTTCTGTTGAAGTCTTCTCAGCTAAATTTTTTGTTTCAAAATCTGCATCGTTATTTGTTTTTTCAGCGCTGTTGGCTTCTTTATCGTTACTATTTTCGTCACCAATGGCTTTTTTGAAACCTTTTACAGAGGCACCTAAATCTGAGCCTAATGTACGCAGTTTATTTGTACCAAATAATAAAACAACGATGACAGCGATGATGAGTAATTGCCAAATGCTAATACCGCCCATTTTATGTTCCTCAACTATTTTCGGGGTTATACTTAATAACAGTGCTCATTATATACAACGAATCCAATTTTCGGGAATCTCGAATTCATCTTTTAACTTGCTCAAAGACAAACTTTGATGTGTTTTTATTGTGCATTACCAGATTTGAACCAACCCCAAATCCATGCAAGAAGACCTAAACTGATAAAAACACTAAATAATGTTTTAAAACCAGATACAAAAAACAGGCTACCGCATAAAAACAGTGTCGTACCTATACCCAATAAAAATAACGACTGTCTATGTTTGACTCTTTGCGAACCTATTTGTTCCGTCAATTTATCCAGCGTTAACTTCATATTTTTATGTTGTTTCAGACTATCATAAACTAATTCTGGTATCTCTGGCATTTTTTCAATCCAGTAAGGTGCCTTACTTTTTATGCCATTCACTAATGCCGTTAAACCAATTTGGCTGTGTAACCAATCTTCTAAAAATGGTTTTGCCGTTTTCCACAGGTCAAGCTGAGGATAAAGCTGACGACCAAGTCCTTCAACATAGAGTAACGTTTTTTGTAACAGCACCAATTGTGGCTGTACTTCCATATTAAAGCGACGTGCAGTATTGAAAAGATTAAGTAGCACATGACCAAAAGAGATTTCTGAAAGTGGCTTTTCAAAAATTGGCTCACATACGGTACGAATAGCAAACTCGAAATCTTCGACATTGGTATCCGCAGGAACCCAGCCAGAATCAACATGTAACTCTGCAACCTTACGATAATCGCGATTAAAAAAGGCTAAAAAGTTTTCCGCAAGGTAACGTTTATCCTCTTTATTTAGCGAGCCGACAATACCGCAATCAATTCCAATGTAATATGGGTTTTCAGGATGCTCATAACTAATAAAAACATTACCAGGATGCATGTCTGCGTGGAAAAAGCTGTCTCTAAACACTTGAGTGAAAAAGACTTTAACACCACGCTCCGCCAATAGTTTCATATTGGTGTTTTGTGCATTTAGTGCATTTATATCAGAAACAGGAATACCATAAATACGCTCCATGACCATCACATTTTCATGGCAATAATCTGAATAAACTTCTGGAATATAGAGCATTGAGCTATTTTCAAAATTACGACGTAATTGAATTGCATTAGCCGCTTCACGTAATAAATTTAACTCATCCAACAATGTTTTTTCATATTCACGGATAACTTCTTTGGGTCTTAACCGACGACCATCAGGTAAAAATGGCAGTAAATTCGCTAGTCGATACATTAAGCGAATATCCGCTTTAATGATTGGCTGAATATCAGGACGAATAACTTTTAAAACGACCTCTTTGCCATTTTCTTTTAATTTTGCTGTATGAACTTGTGCAATAGATGCTGATGCCAATGGTGTTTCATCAAAATCATCAAACCACTGATCAATAGGGCAGCCAAATGATGCCTCTATGTATTGGCGTGCTTTCTTGCCATCAAAAGGAGCGACTTTATCTTGTAATAATGCGAGTTGATCTGCAATTTGAGGCGGAAAAAGATCACGTCGAGTTGATAACATCTGACCTAATTTTATCCAAACGGGTCCTAATGTTTGCAATGCAAGTCGTAAGCGTTCACCTAAAGGTTTATCTGTGTGCTGATTTTTTATCCAAAATAGTGCTCTACGCCCTATTCTTATAGGTAATGTAATTCGATGTTTAGGAATAAGCTCATCAAGCCCATAAGATAAAAATACCTGAATAATATGATAGAGGCGCTTTAACTCGCTAAGGAGCATTATTTTTTCTCCAATGTGCTTAACCGTTTTTCAAACTCGGCAGTTTGTTGTTCGAGTTGTTCTATTTCATCATAAAAATGAACTGTCTCTAATGTTGAAGGTGCTGTTTTCCACTCTTCAATTAGGGTATCTCGTAAATAATCTTTTTGCCGACTAAACAGCGTTGTAAGCACCTGGACACTTTTCCCAGCAACAACAGAAAGCCCTTGTGCAGCAAGATCGCCAATATAAGGCGCTAAATATTGTGCAGGATCCCACTCAGCCATATCCAGTAATGCAGACCAGTGTTGAACCACCTGCATATCACCGTCAATAACAATGTCACCACGATTAATTAATGCAGACATCTTCTGACGATCGGTCAGTTTCATCAACGTCAATAATTTAGTTTTAATCGTACAATCGGTTTTATCATCCCATTGACTTAATACATCAATTTGCTGCTCGCTAAAGATTAAGTAAATGGAATGAGGAAACTCATCAATAGAAAGCGCTAATACCTTGCCCGCAAGACGATTGCGGGCAGGTTTAAGCACATTTTCCTGATACAAAACATGGTTAAGTGCAGTTTCCATTGATGCTGTTAGCAGCGGATAGAGCACTTGTGATGCGATGTCATGAGAAAAAGAGGCTTTTTCCATATCAGAATTTAAATCCTTTGTGTAAGGCAACTACACCCCCAGTCATATTGGTATAGGTGACTTGATCAAACCCAGCTTCTTCCATCATGCCTTTTAAGGTTTCTTGGTCTGGATGCATACGAATAGACTCCGTTAAATAACGATAGCTTTCTGCATCATTAACAATAACTTGACCAATTCTTGGTAGGATATAGAAAGAGTAAGCATCATAAATTTTGCTTAAAGGTTCCAAAACAGGTTTAGAGAATTCAAGAACCAATAAACGTCCACCCGGTTTTAACACACGGAACATTGAGCGTAGTGCTTTGTTTTTATCTGTTACGTTACGTAAACCAAAAGAGATTGTAATACAATCAAAATGGTTATCTGGGAAAGGGAGTTCTTCGGCATTTGCTTGCACGTAATTAACATTACCAACAATGCCGTGGTCACGCAGTTTTTCGCGTCCCATTTTCAGCATAGAGTCATTAATATCGGCAAGAACAACTTCACCATTCTCACCCACTAGACGAGAGAATTTAGCTGTTAAATCCCCAGTACCGCCAGCAAGATCAAGAACACGCTGATTACGTCTAACACCACTAGCTTCAATGGTATAGCGTTTCCAGATGCGGTGAACACCAAAAGACATAAGGTCGTTCATTAAATCATATTTAGAAGCGACAGAGTGAAAAACACGTGCAACCATTGTTTGTTTATCATCTTTGTCAACGGTTTGGAAACCAAAATCTGTTGTTTCCTTTGTTTGTTGAGTCATAGTATTTGCCCGCTAATTAATCAAAATTCAGTAAATCAGTACTGGTCTTTATCTGGAAACTTCATGTCTATTTATTTATAAAAATCAATCAGAAGTTGACTTTTCAACGAGATCATCATCAATCGTTTTTTTTATTTCAACCCCTAAGGATTTAAAGCTTTCTGCTTGACTAATAAGGTTTCCACGACCTTCTGAGAGTTTTTTCATCGCTAATAGATAGCCAGACTGCGCTTTTTGAATGCTATTTCCTAGCCCTTGCATATCATCAACGAAAAGTCTTAATTTGTCATACATTTTAGCCGCTCTGTCAGCAATTTCTTGTGCATTTTGGCTTTGATATTCATAACGCCATAATGCAGCTATTGTACGCAAAGCAACAAGTAAAGTAGATGGTCCAACTAACATTATATTATTTTTTAATGCTTCTTCTAACAGATCAGGTGCATGACCAATAGCAACAAGGTAAGCAGGTTCTATTGGTATAAACATTAAAACATAATCTAACGAGGTTACGCCTGGAAGCTTATGATAATCTTTGGTGCTCAATCCCCGAATATGCGTTCTAATTGAGTTTACATGAGCATGAAGTGCTTGTTTGCGTTCATTATCATCATGACTATTAAAGTACTTTTCATAAGCCACCAGCGACATTTTAGCGTCAATAATAACATCTCTACCATGAGGCAAATGAACAATCACATCAGGTTGATAGCGTCCACCGTTTTCATGGCGAATACTGACTTGTGTTTCAAATTCATGCCCTTCACGTAATCCGGAGGATTCTAATATCCGAGCAAGAACGGTTTCACCCCAGTTTCCTTGTATCTTATTGTCACCTTTTAAAGCATTAGTCAGGTTTACTGCTTCTTGCGCCATTTTCACATTCAATTGTTGAAGTTGGCGAATTTCATGAACTAAGGTGTGTCGCTCTCGTGCCTCTTGCCCAAAGCCATCTTGAACTTGTCGGCGAAAGTTCTCTAATTGCTCACGAAAAGGAGAAAGTAGATGGGTTAAACCTTGTCTATTAAGCTCTTCTGCTTTGCGCCCACTTTGTTCAAAAATGCGATTAGCTAAATTTTCAAACTGCGTTGCCAGACGTTGTTCACTGTTTAACAGTAAACGCTGTTTCTCTTCAGCAGATAATCGGCTCTCTTCCCAACGTGTTGTTACCTCTCGAAGTTCTGCTTCTTGAGAGGTAATAATTTCACGCTGTGCACGTAACTCTTGCTCTAGTTGCTCTATATGCTGTTGTAATGATGGAATAATCGCACTTTTTTCTTGTGCAATTGCAAGCTGTGTATAGTTATCACGTAGCATGGTTTCTTTGTCTGATAAGCGCTGTTGGATAAGCCACCAAACAAGGATCCCTCCAGTGAGTACACCGCCTAATAAACCAATGATCCCATATAACAACTGAATATCCACTAAAGTGACCTTTTTACTTTCCAGCGGGCTACGTTAAAGCGCATAGATAACATTGTCTAGCAACAATTCATATCATACGTTGATTTGCGATAAAGTACGCAGTTATCCCACCCATTTAGCAAGCCATTGCAAACCAAACGCACCGGGTGCCAAAATACCAAACGCCCATATCATCGCTGAAACTAAATTAGCGACCTGAAAGTAACGCTGTGGCATTGCACAAATACCCGCAACTAGGGGCACGACGGCGCGAAAAGGTCCAAAGAATCGACCAATAAAAACCCCCCATACCCCCCAGCGATTAAAAAAATGATGCCCTCTAACTAATACTTGAGGAGAACGCGAAATAGGCCACATATTTCTTACGCCATCTTTATAATGGAAGCCAATCCAATAAGAGAGCCAATCACCGAAAAAAGCCCCTAAAGCTGCGGCTAACCATATAGGCCAAAAAAATAATCCACTCTCGCCAATTAGAGCACCAAGCCCCAATAAAATAACAGTCGCAGGTAATAACAGTGAAATAAATGCCAGTGATTCGCCAAATGCAAGAAAGAACACGATAGGGATAGCCCAAATTTCGTGTTCTTTTACAAAGAAAGTAATGGTGTGAATAATGTCTTGTACAGTCAAAATAGAGACCTTAATTCAGTTAAGCTAATTAAAATAAAAAAGGGCGATTAACTGAATATAAATCACTTTATTACTCTAGAAAATAATTTTGTAGTTTATCTCTACTATTAGCATCCAAGCCAATATCTTTTTCTAGCCAAGTATCAATATTGCCATAATGGCGATTAATGCTCTCTAGTGCAGTGTGTAAAAAGGCTTCTTGCACTGAATACACATAAGCAAATTTATCAACAATATTCTCACTTAACGTCTTTGCATGCTCTTTTAATAAATAGTCACGATAAGGAGCCAGTGTTTCATTCGTTAACAAATAATCTTCCATTACAACTTCCGGTGATGCACCTAAGGCAAACAACACTAACGCGGAACCGACTCCAGTTCTGTCTTTACCAACAGCGCAATGTTGCACCACACCACCTTTTTCTGGTTGCTGTAATAGCGTTGCTAATTGTTTATATGCTGGGTTATTAATTGGCAACAAATCATATAACTTAAACATAAAATCTTTAGCATCAAACTGTTCAAGTAATTCAGGTGTTAATTTCTCTAGGTCTGCGGAGACCTCTTTTGATAATGGATTCGCAGGTGCATGATAATATTGCGCACCATTCCAAACTCTATCGGGTTTATCAACAATTTCGCTATTATCGCGGTAATCAATTATTTGAAATAAATTTCTATCAATAAGAAGTGATTGATCACTATCTGTTAATCTATCGAGTGATCCCGAACGAAATAGCATACCCGATTTAATCACACCACCATTGTTAAGTTTTTTTCCGCCTAAATCACGAAAATTAATACCACCTTTTAAAGGCAATACCGAAGGATGTATCTGCAAAATATCAGTCATAACGCCTCTTTTCATTTTTTGTATTGTTCAGACTCTAACGACCTTAACAGAAATGAGGTTCTATTGTCATTTCATATTAACTTAATGAATTAATGCATAAAAAATCTCTAATATTTTATTATTTTGGAACTTATTTGTATTTAAAATCTCATTTTATCCCCTGTAGCGGTTAAATTGATTTTATCCTCTGTAGAGGTTAAATTAGCTTTATCCCCTATAGGGGTTAAATTGATTTTATCCCCTGTAGGGGAGAGTGGAGATGACTATTATTGGGGGCTAAATGAAGATAACCACACCCGCTATGTTGTCCGCCGCCATGCGAGATCAACGTAAGCAAAGCAAACTGACTCAGGCACAAACTGCAGAACAAGTTGGTATCAAACAGACAACAGTCTCTGATTTTGAGAACAAGCCTGAATCAACGAAGCTCGAAACGTTATTCAAAATACTCGCTTCTTTGGATCTGGAACTCCATGTAGTGAAACGTGGTTCAACACTAAATGAAGGTAAGACTTGGAGCAAGGAGTGGTAAGTGATGGAAATACATGCCGAACCTCTGGATAAAAAACAAATTGAAGAACTGCTAGACGGTTACCAACCCGTTCCCCTTGGAATCAAAGAAGATGTGGACTTTCGGATCTCCCTTGCTGGAGCTCAAGAGAAAATAGCACTACTGTATTAACTCAGCTACCAGCAGATTTCCCTGAGCACATAAGTAATGCCATTTTTGATGGATTATCCAAGCAAGCCGATAAGATCAAAAGATGGATTAGCATTAAGGGATGATTGTATTGGACATAAAAAAACCCCAATAATTGGCTATTCAATCATTGGGGTCACTTCAATTAAGGGCTTTTAACATTCAAGTTAACAAACTTATTTCATTAAAATGCGAGCCGCTTCAATCACGATACCGAGTGCATTATTTTCTGTTTTCTTCAGTAATTCAGCATCTGGAATTTCTTGTTGAGTACGATTGACGATAACACCAGCAACCATACCTGCGCGTAAACCTTGGCTTGCACACATTGTCAGCAATGTTGCAGATTCCATTTCGTAGTTCATTACGCCCATTTCTTGCCACTCTTTCATAGAACCTTGAAAGCGACGAGTTACACGACCAGTGTAAGTGTCATAACGCTCTTGTCCTGGGTAGAAAGTGTCTGAAGATGCAGTTACACCTACATGTACTGTAGAACCATTATCTGTCGCCGCTTTATAAAGTGCATTCATACACTCAAAGTCAGAAACTGCTGGGTATTCTAATGGGGCAAAATGCAAGCTAGCGCCATCTAAACGAACTGCAGCTGTTGTTACTAAGATATCACCAACATTGATGTGTTCTTGAATAGCACCAGTTGTACCTATACGTAGGAAGGTGCGAATACCTAACTGAGCAAGTTCTTCAACTGCGATAGAGGTTGATGGACCACCGATACCAGTAGAGCAAACAATAACTGCTTTACCATCAATTTCGCCACGCCATGACGTGTATTCACGTAAAGAGGCCAGATGAACAGGGTTATCCATTAATTTTGCGATTTTTTCAACACGTTTCGGATCACCCGGAACTATTGCTAAAGTTGCACCCTGTAGGTCATTTTTAGTTAAACCTAAGTGAAATACATCAGACATATCGGACTCCTCAATGGGACAAAACCAATGTTCATTAAATTAAGACTTACTTTATCGGATCCCCAGACCTTTTTTAGTGACTAGCGTCACTTACAGCGAACCAAACAAAGTAACAATTTCATAAAAACGTGATTAGCATCACAAAATCTGACGTTCAAAATACATTTTCAATAAATGCCTTATGAATACTCACCTGCGTCAATCATTCGCAACACTAATGCCTACATCCTAATTATTAGTATAGATGCAATAAAGATCCTATTGAGTATATATACGCTAAATAATTCAATGTGCAGCTAGGCGACAAACGAATGAGTCGCTAGGAGCATACAATAGTATGTGACTAGTGCGAATAAACGAAGTCAACAACGATGCAACTTGAACAGATGCAAACATATACGCTAAATAATTCAAGGTGCAGCTAGGCGACAAGTGAATCTATTCCTTAAAAAAGGCTAGGAGCATACTAAAGTAGGTGACTAGTGCGAATAAACGCAGTCACAACGCTGCAACTTGAACAGATGCAAACATATACCCTAAATAATTCAAGGTGCAGCTAGGCGACAAGTGAATCTATTCCTTAAAAAAAGCTAGGAGCATACTAAAGTAGGTGACTAGTGCGAATAAACGAAGTCAACAACGCTGCAACTTGAAGTATGACGAGTATAGATGAATATAATAACTTCGCGTACACTACCCCCCTTTAAAATTAATATTTAATTTTGTGGCAATAATCATTTTGTCACCGGAGTAACCATGAGCTTATTTAACCAAATCGCAAGCCTACTTGGCGGTGAAAAAATCAATCAATACAAAACAGTACTAGACTGGGTTGAATCTCAAGGAGGAATTGAAGGTTTAGTTAAGCAATTTAATTCTGCTGGTTTAAGTGAGCTGATTCAATCATGGATAGGAACAAGTGCAAATTTACCGATTAATGCAGAACAGATTGTGCAAATTTTCTCATCACCTGTAATCAATGATCTAGCAACAAAGATTAATATGAGTGCGGGTGAAGCGTCTGAAATGGCAGCACAATATTTACCTAAATTAATTGATAAAGTCACACCTAATGGCGTTATTCCTGAAAATTTAGATTTAGTTAGTGCTGGAATGGATATACTGAAAGCTAAAATTTTTGGCGGCTGATAATACGCTATTCAATTAACTTGTTAGTACTATTGCTGGCGTTTTCTCACTGCTAACGAAAAGTAATGAGAAAACGCACCATAAACCATAATAGAACTACAGCAATCCTTCTGCTATTAATGCCTCATGAAAACGCTGTTTCTCTTCTTCAGTTGCTTGAATTCTCGCTAAAGGCACATCCAATGCATAAGGAATATTTTGTTGCGGATCGTAAACAGCAAGTACATAAGTATTGCCATTCACCTCAATAACTATTGGGGGTGTTTTTTTATTACCAGAATAAGCAATAGCGATCTCTTTTCCTGCTAAATTAATTTTATAAGTTGCAATAAATTGCTTATTACTAATAACCATTTTGGCAGGAATAGCAGTTAATTTTAAAGGTTTAGTGCCAACTGATAATAATGCTGCCTTGACTTTACTCGTCAATATTTGACGATAAATAAAAAAGATAACACTAAAGCCAAATAAGCCAATAAAAACAATCGTACTAATAAAGCGCAGCCACATATTATCTATCGCAACATCTACTGTCATTTTACTTATATCGTTTGCATCAGCAACAGGTTCAACAAGTACATCCTTTGAACCAAAGTCTAAAAAGGTAAAATTACGAGAAACTTCATTACCTTTATAACGCAAATCAACACTACAGTTAGTGATAATTAGAAGTTGAGAACGACAAGAACCTTTGATACTAGCATCTATAGGAACTGCATTTTCACTGATTTTATAATCATAAAGAATATTAGGAATTTGATAAGCACTAAATGCTGTTAGTGCAAACATGGTGATGACTAAGAATAAGGTGCGAAATAGCCCACTATCCCCTCTTAGAGGGACTAATTTTAAGGGTCTGGTTGGGAAAGCGTCTAATATTTTATCCGAAAGTTTAATGCTATTTTGCACAATAATAATATCCATAAAATCAAATAGTCTTCGCAGTATAACAACTGTTTAGAATATCAATAATAAGATTTCATCTCTATTTTTACTTTTTATACGCTCTCTAAATATATTATTTCTAGATATAGATTAATAAAAAAGCCCACTTTTTAGATAGTCAAGATTATCCGACAAAGTGAGCTCATTTAAATAAAACAATTAATACCTACTACACGTTTTGACGTAAATATTTAGCCGCTTCCACCATGTTAGCTAATGCCGCACGTGTTTCAGACCAACCTCGCGTTTTTAATCCACAATCTGGATTTACCCACAAACGTTCTGCTGGAATTCTTGATTGCGCTTTTCTTAATAAAGCAATAATCCACTCTACATTAGGCACATTTGGCGAATGAATATCATAAACACCTGGTCCTATTTCATTTGGATAATCAAAATGCTCAAAGGCTTCAAGTAATTCCATATCTGAACGCGATGTTTCAATGGTAATAACATCCGCATCCAATGCAGCGATAGAATCCATAATGTCGTTGAACTCGCAATAACACATATGGGTATGAATTTGGGTTTCATCATCAGCAATAGCGGCACTTAATTTAAAGGCATCAACAGCCCAATCAAGATAAGTTTGCCACTCTTCACGACGCAATGGTAATCCTTCACGTAAAGCAGGTTCATCGATTTGAATAATGCCAATACCTGCTTTTTGTAAATCATCGACCTCATCACGTAATGCAAGCGCTATCTGTTTTGCGATAGTTTCACGGCTCACATCTTCACGAGGGAATGACCAACATAAGATAGTCACAGGACCTGTAAGCATCCCTTTTACTGGTTTTTGCGTTAAGGTTTGAGCATAAGTAGCCCAATCAACCGTAATGGCTTCAGGGCGGCTAATATCACCAATAATAACCGGGGGTTTTACACAACGTGAACCGTAACTTTGTACCCAACCATTTTGAGTAAATACATATCCATCAAAGTGCTCACCAAAATATTCCACCATGTCATTACGTTCAGCTTCACCATGTACTAACACATCAAGACCTAGACTTTCTTGCTCTGCAATAGCTTGCTTAATATGTTCGCTGATATTTGTGCGATAATCCGCAGTATCAATACGCCCTTTTTTAAAGTCTAAACGGACAGTACGAATTTCCGTTGTCTGTGGAAATGAACCGATTGTTGTTGTTGGCCATAATGGCAGATTAAAGCGAGCACGTTGCACTTTAGCACGCTCGGTATAAGGTGACGTTCTTTCACTATCTTGTGCATTAATGGCATTTAAACGTGCTGCAACTTGCGCATTATTTACACGCGCTGAATGTTTGCGTTGACGAATAGGCGCACTATATTGTTCTAGTTGTTTATCATATTCTCCCGCAGGGGCATTTAATGCTTTGGTAAGTAAAGCAAGCTCTTCACATTTTTGAATCGCAAAAGAAAACCAACTTTTAACTTCATCATCCAACTTAGTTTCAGCATTTAAATCAATGGGGCTATGCAGTAATGAGCACGATGTACCAATCCACAATGGGCGTTTGCCTTTTAAACTAATCACTTGCTGATAACGCTGTGCTAAATCAGCTTTCCATACGTTTCTACCATTAATCACACCTAATGATAGCACCCAGTTTTCAGGCAATGTTTGGTGTAAATGTTGAATATCATCTTGACCCGCTGAAATATCAACATGAAGCCCGTCAACAGGTAATGTTTTAATGATATCAAGGTGATGAGTAATACCATCGAAATAGGTTGTCAGTAACAGTTTTACTTGTCCTGATAAGGCTTGATACGCTGTTTGATATGCATTTTGCCACTCTGTTGGTAAATCAAGTACTAATGCAGGTTCATCAATTTGTACCCACTCAATACCTTTCTCTTTTAATGCAGCAAGTACTTGCTGATAAACCGGTAAAATATCAGCAAGCAACGAAAGTCTATCGAACTCAGGACCTTTAACTTTGCCTAACCACAAATAAGTGACAGGACCGAGTAGAACAGGTTTTACTTTGTGACCTAAAGCTAGTGCTTCATCGACTTCATCTAATAGCGCTTTCCATGCGAACGTAAAAGATTGCCCTTGCTGGAATTCAGGAACAATGTAGTGATAGTTAGTATTAAACCATTTCGTCATTTCAGATGCCGCAGCAGGTTCACCAGAAGGCGCTCTACCACGAGCGACTCTAAATAACGTATCAAGACTCAAGTTTTCTTCTTGATTACGATGGCGAGGAGGCACGTTACCTAATAGTAGACTGGTACCTAATACTTGGTCATACCACGCAAAATCACCCACAGGTAATAATTCAACACCCGCTTCTGCTTGTTGTTGCCAATGGCGAGCACGTAATGTTTTGCCAACCTCTATTAATTCTTCTTGAGAAATTTTACCTGCCCAATAATTTTCTTGCGCCTTTTTTAGCTCTCTGTCTAAGCCGATACGAGGAAATCCAAGTGTGTGATTGCGAATTGTCATAATTAAAATCCTATTTTTAGCCGTCTAGATGTTTACACTTCTATAATCTACAGGTAGTGTATAAATCACAAGCGCAAATTTTTCATCAACAACCTGAAGGTTTCTCATGATAGAAATAAAACATTTAAAAACGATATTGGCTCTTGAGCAAACAGGATCCCTTGCTAATGCAGCCAATCAATTGCATCAAACCCAATCCGCTCTTTCACATCAATTTAGTGAATTAGAACATCGTCTTGGTTATCGTATTTTCGTGCGTAAAAGCCAACCACTACGCTTTACATCACAAGGAGAAGTGTTATTACGTTTAGCGCAAGAAGTACTTCCTATTGTGCGCAGAGCTATCGAAGAGTGTAATGAACCGGGTAGTGATAATCTTAATATTGCTATTGAGTGCCATAGCTGTATTCAATGGTTAACACCCGCATTACAGCAATATCGCCAAACATGGCCAGAAGTGAATGTTGATTTTCATTCAGGTGTGACATTTGACCCTCAACCTGCACTATTACAACAAGAGTTAGATGTGGTACTGACATCAGATATTTTAGACAATACGCGTTTAAACTATACCCCGCTGTTTGACTACGAAGTAAAACTTATTCTCTCGCCTGAGCATCCTTTAGCAAATCGCTTGCATATTCAGCCACAAGACTTGATTGCTGAAACGCTGTTTATTTATCCGGTACAAAGAGAGCGCTTTGATGTATGGCGTCACTTTTTGCAACCCGCAGGCATTACCCCACATTTTAAGCATGTTGATAACACATTATTGTTAATACAAATGGTTGCAGCTGGAATGGGAATTGCGGCACTGCCACATTGGGCGGTAGAGAATTTTGAGAAACAAGGATTAGTGGTAACAAAAACATTAGGCGAAGGATTATGGAGCCGATTATATGCAGCAAACCGAGCAGGAGAGCAGCATCAACCGGCAATTCGTGAATTTATACGCTCAGCGTGTCAGCATGCGATTAACAGCCTTCCTTTTGTGAAACAGGTCGGTGGATCCAACGCCGGTGTATCCAAAGAGATGCCACTATCAAGCTCGCGCCTATGATAAAACTAGGCCAATTTGGATGCTGCTGCCAAATAGAGAAATTCACTAATAATCCTGCTGGGACCATCATGTTATTCATAATAGCAAGGGTTCCAGCATCCACTTGTGTAGCACCATAGTTCCACATGAAATAGCCTATTCCAGAAGCACCTATTCCCAACCAGAGTAAAACGCCCCACTGTAGTGATGTTGTTGGCATCTTCTGCCAATCAGCAAAACACAATGCACCAATCAGTGAAACTGCAACGGCACCCAGATAAAACCATGAAAATGCATGATGCTGTGGAAGAGGATGTATCTCCATTAGTCGTTTATAACCCACTTGTCCGATAGCAAAGAAAATATTAGCAAGCTGGACTAATAACAATCCATACCAAAAATCATCACTCAAATGGTCATAACGAATAATTGCGGCACCTAATACAGCAAGAAGTGAGCTAAATACATAACCCCAACGTAATCGTTGACGCTCTAATAAGTCGTAGATTAGTGTGACATAAAGCGGAGTTAATACAGTGAAAAGTAAGAATTCGGCAACAGTTAAGTAGTTATAAGCATGGAAAACAAATAAATACATAATGCCTAACTGACAGGCTCCCACGCTCATATAGAGCAGAATGACTTTAGGTTTAATGCCTTTCCAACGTAAAAACGGCAAAAAGACTAAAGCAGCTAAAGAGACGCGAATAAGAACGGAAAGCCAACTATCAACCTGACCAGCAAGATATTCACCGATCAGGCTGAAAGAAGCTGCCCATAAGAGTGTTGTAATAACAAGCAGCCACATAATTAATTATCTTTCTCTACTAACAATGCTTCCATTAAATCCAGCTCATGAAGCAATAATTGAAGGGTTTCATTACTGATTTTTCTCGTTGCACGTAAATGATAAAGCTCACCACGTTCAGCTCGTAATGCAGTTAGGCGAAAACGTCTTTCGAGATCTTCCTCTAACATATTATGAACCATCTCATCTTGAGTCGCGGTTCGTCGTCTTAAATATCCTGTCACTCGTGATGCAACTTCATTAATTTCTTCAGCATCTAACTGCTCTTCTGTGCTGGCGGCTAAACGTTCTTCCATTTTATTAAGGCTAACAATTGCTACTTCTGCCATCACTTTTCGGGCATAACGCACTTCGTTTTTATCCGCTTCTTTATCTGTCGCTTGTATTCCTTTGAGTAAAAACGGTAACGAGATAATACCCACCAAAATAGAGAGCAAAATAACCCCTGCTGCGATAAAGATAATTTGATAACGCCCAGGGAAGGTACTGCCATCGGTTAAAAACAGTGGAATAGAGAGCGCACCCGCTAATGTGATCGCACCACGAACCCCTGCAAAAGAAGATAACCACAATTCTCGCGTTGTATAATTAGAAAAATCTAGAGGATGCTTTTTCATAAAGATACGGCTTATTTTCTTCATCAGCCATAACCAAGTAAAACGCAAAATCAGCAGTGCAAAATAGATCACAAATACCGCAGCAAACAGCATCCAGACTTCAACTTCTGGATCTAAATCAGCCTGAATAACAGAACTTGTCCAAATGACTGGAAGCTGTAGCCCCAGCATAATAAACACAAGGCCATTGAACACAAATTCTAACATTGACCAAACGCTATCAGCACGTAAACGCATCGCAAGGGGGGCATTACGAATAACACCTGATTTACTGATAGTCATACCTGCGGCAACTGCGGCAAGAATACCTGAAAAACCAATATGCTCAGCAATTAAGTAAGAAGCAAAAGGCAGTAATAACATAAAGACAATTTGCGTAGCAGGATCATCCCCACTCCAACGACTCATTAATCTTAATGATTTACTATAAATAAGGGTAACACCGATACCAGCGAGTAATCCCCCACCAGCAACTTTAAAGAATTCAAGGGTTGCACCACCAACAGTAAACACCATGGTGCCCATTGCGACTGCAACGGCAAATTTTAAAGCAACCAGACCAGAAGCGTCATTCATTAACGCTTCACCTTCCAAAATACCCATTATACGTTTAGGTATTCGTCCTTTCCCCACAATAGAAGAAAGTGCCACCGCATCGGTTGGCGAAAGAACCGCAGCAAGGGCGAAAGCAGAAATAAGTGGAATACTTGGCATCATCCAGTAAATAAGATAACCAATTCCCACAACGGTAACCATAACAAGCACAAGCACCAGAATAAAAATCTCTCGCCCATTTTGGATAAATTCACGCGTTGGAGTTTTCCAACCATCAACAAATAATAGTGGTGGAATTAATAGAACGAGAAATAATTCAGGATCAAATGTGACATGTAAACCAAACTGAGGCCATGCCAATAAAGCCCCGATAACAATCTGTATTAATGGTAACGGAATACGTAAAGGAATAACTTTTGTAATTACACCCGAAACTGAAACCACCAGTATTAAAATTAAAATAGTAAAGAAAATTTCCATGTTACCCTTACATGCCCATTTTTACCCTGAAAACTGCTATCTTCACACTAGATGAAAAGAACCCCTGCTAGATTGTCTAGATGATAAAGAACACTCGTGCTGAAAACTCTAAGCACTATGCCTATTCTTTACCTTTTCTTATTTTAAACTGATTCTCCTTTAACCCATGAGTAATCATTTAAAATTAAGATTAATCGTACTTTGATAGAACGAACTCATCTTTTAAGAGATAAACACACTTTTATTAACGGCATATGAAAAAGAAAGAGTACGTTTTTATTCCTATTTTTTGTTCTATCAATGTAATAGAGAGTATAAAAACGTAAAATATACAGTAGTTAGAAAAAAACGATGATGAAAAATGATATTTATGAAAAATAGTTATAAAAATGGAGTATTAACTTATGCTTCAATCTGTTTTAAACGTGCCATCATCACAACATCACAATATTTGCCATCTCTAAATGCAGCATTTCGGCGAGTACCTTCAACCTCAAAGCCAAATTTTTTATAGAGATTCAGCCCTCTTTCATTATCTGAATAAACTTCTAACTCTAATCGAGTCGCCGCTAACCAATTAAAAGCGTAATCAATAGCTGTGTTAATTAATAATTTCCCAACACCTTTTCCTGAATATTCGGCACCCACACCAATACCAAAGCTGACGATATGTCGACGTCGAGGATGTGAATCAAGGATCAAAGCTAAATGACCAGCGACTTGTTCATCAATAGTCGCAACAAAGTTAGGAATGCCCTTTTCTGCAAACTCAAGAAGTCTTTTTTTCCACATTGTGACTGAAGGATAAGGAAACTGACAAGTACATATATACAGATCTGGGTGCAAATATAATTGCTGTATTGCACCAGCATCTTCGGGTTCGCTATGTCGTATTTTTATTTCTTGCATATATTCTACCAAAAAATTAATAACCAGCCTGAATTTTGACAATAGCGAATAAAAGTAGATAAATAAATAGCAAAAAGGCGGAATAAAGATATATTCCGCCTTTTGTTATTAAACCTGATTATTTAAATTAAATTGCCCAGTGACCCGCATAAAATGCCACTAATGCAATAGTAATTAATACCGTACCAATATTAAGTTTACGCCATTCGCCAGCAAATACTCTGCCAATAACTAAACAACCAAAACCTAACATAATGCCCGTTACAATATTGCAAGTAAGTACAATAAATACGGCACAAACCATACCTGACATTGCATCAACAAAATCACCAAAATCGAGTTTAGTGACGTTTCCTAACATTAATAATCCCACATACATTAAAGCAGGTGCTGTTGCATAAGCGGGTACTAAATAAGAGAGCGGTGATAAAAAGAGGATCAGTAAAAATAGAATTCCCACAACGGTTGCCGTTAATCCTGTTTTACCACCAGCGGCAGTTCCTGCTGCGGATTCAACATAAACCGCAGCAGGTGCAGCACCAATCACACCCGCAAAAATACTACTCACCGAGTCTGAGGTAAGTGCTTTGCCACCATTAATAATTTGTCCGCGTTTATCAAGTAAGTTTGCTTGACCAGCAACAGCACGAATTGTTCCTGTTGCATCAAAAATTGCCGTCATCACTAATGCTAAAACACTGGGTAATACCAATGGCTGTAAAGCACCTTTAATATCCATAGCAAATAGTAAAGAGAGTCCATCTTCACCTAATTGAGGCATTTTAAACACGCCTTGATACTTCACATTAGGATCAAAAATAAGCCCAATAATAGAAATAGCGATAATCACCAATAATACGCCACCAGGAACTTTGCGCTTTTCTAGACCAAAAATAGCCGCGAGCCCACCAACAGACATTAAAACGGAAAATGAAGTAAATTCGCCCATCGCAACAGGCAGCCCTTCAAATGGGTTTTTGATTACCAATCCAACACTGTTGGCAGCAATTAAAAGTAAAAATAATCCGATACCAATACCTGCACCATGTGCGATACCTGTTGGAATATTTTTTAATATCCAAGTTCGAATGCCAGTTAAAGAAAATAATGTAAACAAGCACCCCATTAAAAATACAGCACCCAAAGCAACCGGCACCGAAATATTTTGTCCTAATACAAGGCTAAAAGCAGTGAATGCTGTTAACGAAATCGCACAGCCTATTGCCATTGGTAAATTAGCCCATAGACCCATTAACAGCGAACCCAAACCTGCAACCAAACAGGTTGCAATAAACACTGCGGTATGTGGAAAACCGGCTTGTCCTAACATACTAGGAACGACAATAACGGAGTACACCATGGCAAGAAATGTCGTTAAACCTGCGATCATCTCTTTACGAACCGTGGTTCCTCTTGCGGTAAGTTTAAAATAGTTATCTAGTTTACCTGTTGCTGCTGATTGATTAGCGGACATTACATTCCTCTGGCATAAATACGGTTCACTACCCATCAAGACGAAAACGATTACGTATAAATAACAATATCCTCTTAATGAGTAAAAATCAGTAGAGGAGATTTGGGCGCAAACGTTTGTTTTTCAGCGTGGATAAAGTGATAGAATTTGACGCAAACGATTATCTGGTGAATTTAGGGTAACAATCAAGCAAAAAAATGCTTTTTTAATAAAAATGTCATAAAAAGGCAGTTCAACACAGATAAAAAACAAAAGAGGAGTGTAGTTACCTACGCCCCTCTAAATTTCACTTTTCATTATTGATTACTTTTTTAATATATCATTACTTAATAGTTAAATTTAATTAACCAATTAATCTACTGTTATTTTTTTACGACTTTGTCTACATTTCCCTAGCTTGGCGATTAGTTACTTCAGTATTCATTGTTCCTCTGCTTAAAAAACGCTCATGTTCTACTATAACGTTAGTTGAGTCTGACTGTTTTTAGCAAACAATTTCCTATTCAATATTAATATTTCTAGATTATTCCTAATAAACTAAGTTAAATAACGTAGCTATAAACGATAATCATATTCATTTCATAAAAAACAAATGGATAGAAAATAAATTTTCAGAAAGAGAAAAAATAGAGAGAAACAATTTAGCCAAGAGAGAAAAGATAAGATTGAGTTGTATATCACCTACTTAAAACCAGTATGTTGCTGCTTGCTTTAAGTAAGTGAAAAAATAAGACTACTAGCGATTAAAAATCGATCGATTAAATAGCGTATTTCATGATGAAGTGCTCTTGTTTAAAGCATCAACATTTACATTAAAACGTTCTAAGGTAGAAATTAAAAATAATCCTGTCATCACCACAAGTAAAAAAGGCAAAGATGATGATGATATTTCAGACATCGCACCTGCTAATAACGGCCCTGAAAGATTACCAATCCCCCATAGCATTGCGGCAGAAGCATTTGCTACCATTAAATCGTTACCAGAAAAATATTGTCCAATTTGCACTAACGCAATGGTATAAATCGCCCCAGCAGTCGCACCAAGCACTAATAGAAGTGGCCAGATTAAAATAGGATGAGACATTGTAATAGGCAGCAACAAACTAGAGAGCAGTGTGATAACGCCACAAATACGATATAACCGAGTCCTATTCATATGGTCAGCAAGCCAACCGAATGGCATTTGCATAATGGCATCGCCAGCAAGAATTGCACTAATCATCATGGCGGCGATTGCTTCGGTATGTCCAAGACTTAAACCATAAATAGGAAACATCGATAACACAGTGCCATCAAAAAAAGCGAAAAATAAAATACCACCACAAATAGCCGGCGCTACTTTGACAAAGCGGAAAATAGAAAAGTTAGGCTCTTCTGTATTGGTCGGTAATTTGTCGCCTTTTTTCTGATCCATCATTAAAAATAGAACAATAGAGATAATATGAATAAAGACACTAATTAAGATTGGCGTTTTATCTGCTACACCATAAAGCGCAATAATAGAAGGGCCTAATAGTTGGCTAATGGTAAACACAGTTGTATATACCGCTAAAATACGCCCTCTTTTGTTATCAGGTGAAAGCTCGTTAATCCACGTTTCACCCAAACAGATCATCACTCCGCTAGCAACACCCGTAATAAGTCGCAAAGGAAATAGCCATTCAAGTGGCAATGTACTCATTAAAGGCAATAAACTGATAGCAGATATAATTGTCGCCAATAACATTGCAAAACGTTTACCAAACCATTGCACAATGCGCCGAGCAAAAGGTGAAATAATCAACATCCCAATAGCGGGAGCTGCCGAAATAAGTCCAATAATGGATTCACTAATCCCGGCTAAATTAAGGCGTAATGCCACCATAGGAATAGTTAATCCGATAACAATACCGATAACGCCAATGCTTACCGTAATAGTTGTTATCGCAAAGATTTCAGATTGGCGATAATTTGGATGGGACATATTATTTTGTTTCTACTGACGGTAGAAACCTCTTTATAAAAGGAAAGTCGGTTAAATAAAATATTGTCGTATTATAGGGGATTAGAAATAGATAAACATGCTTAAAAGTGGCAAGAAATTAGCGAAAGATCTTAACTCATAGAGATAAGATCGCTCACTTTCACAATATTCTCGTTTACAAAATAACTCGCTTTAATCTTAAGCGAAGTAACGATAAATCAATACCGAACCAGACACTAAAACAATAGCGTAAATCACACTCATAAATCGCGCTTTAGACATACGCAAAGTGAAATGCCGACCTAACCAAACACCCGCTATCATTGCAGGTAAAAAAATAAGCGCCAATTTAACTATTTCTAATTGCCAATAGATACCAGCAAAAAGGAAAATAACCACTCGCGTTAGCGTACTAAAGCCTATTAACGTTGTTTGAGTAATGCGGAATGTATTTTTATCTTCAATTCGACCTGATAAATAGATGGCATATAAAAATCCGCCACTACCAAAAAGCGCACTAAATACGCCACCAATTAATCCAAAAGGATAAACTAAGCGCTGAGAAAAATGACTCTCTTTCTTTTTCCAACATAAAGCGTACAACGCATAACACGCTGCAAATAGACCTAATAAAAGCGAAAGTAAATCTGGGCGTGTTGTTAATAGGATCGTTGCCCCAACTAAGCTACCGATAATAATTAAGGGAATAAGATAACGGATCTCTTTAAAGTCCGCTTGTTTGCCATCTCTTAACACATTAATAATAGCCGCGGTTAAGTCAATTAATGCCAGTAAAGGCACTATCATTGATAATGGTAAATAGAGTGCTAACACAGGTCCTGCAATTAATGCTGAACCAAAGCCTGCCATGCCAAAAATGATGTAAGCAAAAAATAGAGTAAAAAGACACACCGCGATGTCTGTCCAAGAGAGTAATTCAATCATCGTTAACCTTGAATAATTATCATTTATCGCTAGATATTAGCTGAGTAACTTAAAATCGAACAGATGGCATAAGACTATTCACAAAATACAGTAGAAACAGAGTCTCATTTTCCCGAATGTGGCTAATTAGTGTTATTATCTAATGCGAATAACACTTTTAAACTGATGAAATTTTGAATTGGCAATGAACCCACAACCCCCAAAGAAAACCAATGAATACCTTGGTAATAAAGTCAAACAGTTAAGACAATCCCGAAATTTGTCACTTAATGAGTTATCAAGAAAATCGGGAATATCCAAGGCGGCATTGTCAAAATTAGAATCTGGCGATTCTAATCCTAGAATAGACACACTAGAAGCTATTGCGATAGCGCTTGGCTTTCCTTTAGGTGATCTGTTTAGTTTTACACGAGAAGAGTATCCTCGCTTAGAACGACATAAACCCATTGTTGGTGATTATGCTCAGGAATTTAAATTCCGTATTGGTATCGGTAATATTACCGAAATTTGGCATATTGAAATGAAACATGGCGCAATTATTAATAGCCCTGCTCATGCCGATGGTACTCAAGAGCATATTATGGTCTATTCCGGAAAATTAATGATGCGTTTTGCCAATGATGAAACAGTATTATTAGAGACTGGCGATTTTTACGCATTTCATGGTAATGCACCGCACTCTTATATCTGTGTTGAAGGACATATGCGAGCCTCCGTGATTATGTCTAGCCCAAATCAACAGCACTATCATCATCGTCCTTAAACTCGATGATAAAAAATAAGGTTCTATTTCTATGTAATTTAAGAAATAGAACCTAGCGTCTTCAGTAAATTTAAGCTTAATTTAAATAGCTTTCCATCTGCTCAAATACACGCAAATCATCGCTAAATCGCACTTCTTTAACATCTTCTAGTTTTTCAACTTGGCTTACCATCTGCATTAAACGGTCATCTTTTTGTACTAATAGCCAAATACGGCTTTTATCGCTATTTTTCATTGGCAAACAGAGAATGCCATCAACGTTAAATGCACGACGGGCAAATAATCCACAGATATGAGTCATCACACCAGGATGGTTGCGAACAATTAACTCTAACGCGATAGGTTGTGATTGTTGTGACATAAATTAAGCTCCTATCATATCGGTATTTGCCGCACCAGGCGGAACCATTGGAAATACTTTTTGGTGAATATCAATCATTACATGAATTAAACAAGGACCCGGTTTATCTATCGCAGCTTGCAGTGCCGCTTGTGGATCTGCCTCTTGGTTTAAATCACAAGTATCCAATCCAAATCCTTGAGCAATACGAATAAAATCGGTTTGATAAGGATAAGCAGCTGCATAAATACGCTCATCAAAAAAGAGTGTTTGCTGCTGATGAACCAAACCTAATGCCTGATTATTTATCAAGATAATCTTAATATCCAATTGGTGTTCAGCTGCCGTTGCCAGCTCTTGGATATTCATCATAATACTGCCATCACCAGAAAAGCAGAGGATCTTCTTATTAGGCTCTGCTAATGCAGCACCAATTGCCGCTGGCAGACCAAATCCCATGGTACCTAATCCCCCTGATGTTAACCATTGTCGAGGTCGATTTAACGGATACGCTTGCGCAACCCACATTTGGTGTTGACCAACATCAGTGGTAATAATCGCTTCATCATCAACACACTTAGCCGCAGCTAAAACAATGCCGTAACCACTGAGAATGTTTTCTGAGTTTTTCATCTCCAGTGGATACTCTTGTTTCAATGTATTTACACGCTCTACCCATTCGCTACGTTTGTTGTTATTGATAAGTGGTAACAGCAGAGATAAAACTGATTTAGCATCAGCGTGGATAGCAATATCGGGTTTTTTGATTTTGCTAATTTCAGCTCTATCAATATCTACATGAATAATTTTGGCATTAGAGCAAAACTTCTCAGCCTTACCAATTGCCCGATCATCAAAGCGAGCCCCTAAAACAATCAATAAATCAGACTCTTCTAACACAAAGTTTGTGCTACGCGCAGCGTGCATTCCCAACATACCTAAATAGAGTGGATGAGAAGGCGGCATTAATCCCAATCCCATTAAGGTCATGGTCGTAGGAAGGTTATTTTTCTCTGCAAGCTCAATTGCTTCTTTACACGCTTGTGCACTAATAATGCCACCACCAAGGTATAACACAGGATTTTTAGCTTGGTTGATCATTTGAGCGGCTTGAATAACCAAATCTGTGTTAAACGCAGGTACAGGATCCTGTTGAGGAATAGGTGGCAAACTATCAAAACTGATTGTGGCTTGTTGAATATCTTTAGGTACGTCAACCCATACAGGACCGGGTCTGCCTGACATTGCTAAACGAAACGCATCACAAATAATTTCTGGCAACTCAGCGATATCACGCACTAAATAGTTATGTTTAGTAATAGGAATGGACATGCCATAAGTATCAACTTCCTGAAAGGCATCAGTACCAATCATTGCAGAAGAAACCTGCCCTGTTATACAAACGAGAGGAATTGAATCAAGCTTAGCATCGGCAATAGCCGTGACTAAGTTAGTTGCACCAGGACCGCTAGAAGCAATACACACCGCGGGCTTACCATTGGTTCTTGCAATACCTTGAGCAATAAAACCAGCACCTTGTTCATGACGAGTAAGAATATGGCGAATAGATTTGCTTTGGCTCAATGCATCATACAAAGGTAAAGCGGCACCGCCGGGGATCCCTGCAACCGTTGTAATGCCTTGCCGTTCCAGTAAATAAACGATTAATTGCGCGCCAGTAAAGGTTCTTCCTGCGGCATTTTCTTGTGATGCACCCATTTTTCTCTGTCCTTCATTTTAGGCCGGACTCTATGGGCAGGTTAGAATAAAAAACCCCGCCCGGTTTGTGCGCCGGCGGGGTTGCGAAACTGTGTTGATTCGGACCCGTTACGGCGCTTTGCCGACGACCACCACCACACGCACGACAACCACAGCAGCGATGTGCGCTGTTAGTCGTAGACCTTGTAGTAGAGTAGTGATGATCATGGGTTACCTATCAATTAATTTAGTGATGTGTTTATTTGTTGTCTGTATTTAAAAAAACATAACTTATACAAATTAACAACCTTTTTTTACGGTTTATTTTTTATCGCCATTAAAAACGAGATCTTGATCACTTATGCTTGATGCAAAAAACGCCGCTTAAAACAGAATAAAAAACCAGATTAATTGATATATACAGAATAACAAAAAATATTCTCGCTTAAATAAACACATCAATCACAAATTATAACAGTGCCACTTGAACCAGTAATAATGTCGCCGACAGTACAAACATAAATATCACCATCGGTATAATAAATTTGAGCCATTTATTATAAGAGATATCTAACATTTGCAGTGTCGCTAATACCAATCCTGTTGGGGCTAAAAATAACATAATATATTGCCCCCAGTTATACGCAGATACCACCATATAACGAGGAACCCCCACCGCATCCGCTAATGGTGCCATAATTGGCATTGCTAATACGGCTAATCCAGAAGACGATGGCACAATAAATCCTAAACAGATAAATACCAACAGTTGGGCGATTAAGAATAAACTTGGTGGCATTCCTGCAACCATATGAGACATAAATTCCAAAATAGTATCGGCTATTTTTCCTTGTTCCATTACAAGGTTAACACCACGAGCTAAACCTATAATCAGCGAAACACCCACTAATTCTGAAGCGCCATGAATAAATCCATCAATAGCCGTTTTTTCTTTTAAGCCTGAAATAAAAATAATGACGATAGCAATTGCCAAGAAAAGTGCTGCCATTTGTGGAAACCACCATCCCATATGCATAACACCCCAAACCATTATTGGGAATGCGGCAACAAATAGGCACAAGATAATTTTTCGACGCCAAGAAAAATCAAGTACCTCATTAGGATCATAATGGCTTAAAAAGCGCTGTTTAAAACTTTCGGCATTTTCATAGTTATAAGAAAAAGAGGGATCTTTTTTAATTCTTTTGCAATACCAATATAAATAAACAATAACACCAATTGTACCGATAATAAGACCTATAGTACGAAAGCCAATCCCTTCAATAAAATTAATTCCTGATGCATTCGAGGCAATAACCACAGAAAAAGGATTTACCGTTGAGAATCCGGCACCCATTGAAGAAGCTAAGAAAATAGCCCCAACACAAACAATCGCGTCATAACCTAGAATTAAGAATATCGGTACTAATATAGGATAAAAAGCAACCGCCTCTTCTTCAATCCCACAACTTGTACCACCAATAGATAAAATAATGGTGACACCAAAAACCACCAAAAACTCTTTCCCTTTAGTTCTATTAGCCAGAGCCGACAGTCCCGCATTAAATGCGCCAGTTTGATTAACAACACCAATAAGTCCACCGAGTACTAAAATAAAAACAATAACATCCGCCCCTTCTATTGTCCCTTTCACCATACTTTCGGTAATATCCATAATACCTTTGGGTTGCTGTGCAACTCGTTCATAAGTACCAGGAATAGCAATAGGCTTTTTTATTGTTCCATCAGTGAATTTATCTATTTCTATAGAAACATTTAAATTATCCAATGTTGATTGAGTTGCAGGTAATACCTCACTAGAACCATCTATTTTTGCTACCATTAATGATGAATCTACGGAGTTATAACTTAGTCGTTCATATTCTCCGGCTGGAATAATCCATGTTAAGCCAACCACAATTACTGTAATTGCAAATAAAATAGTAAAAGCGGTCGGAAACGCAAACTTTTTAAGTTTCATAGCGTCCTCGACTTCAATAAGAAGGTAACTCTGCCAGTAGAAATAATATCTATCCAACAGAGTTAATTATTAGAATTAATTTTTGATTAAAGCGTATTTGAGATTAATTTAAGGTAATTGTAGTGCCTGTTTTCCCCTCTAAAGCAGATAATGCATTATCTAATGAAGTAATAATGGCTTGAGATGAAGCACCACTTGCTTTAATAAAATTAAGACAAGCCTCCACTTTTGGTAACATACTTCCTTTAGCAAACTCACCCTTATCTATATATTCTTGTGCTTGAGAAAGTGTTAATTTATCTAAATTCTTTTGCTGAGGTGTATTAAAATGAATCGCAACCTTATCTACTGCGGTTAATATTAATAACGTTTCTGCTTTTAATTCGACAGCTAATTTAGAACTTGAGTTATCTTTATCAATAACAGCATCAATACCTGCTAAACTACCATTTTTACGAATAACAGGAATACCACCACCACCAACAGTAATAACCACCACATTATTTTCTACAAGTTGCTTAATAACTAAAGATTCAACAATTTCTAATGGTTTTGGTGAAGGAATAACACGACGATATCCTCGACCGGCATCTTCCATAAAATGGAAACCATGCTCTTTTTGAATAGCCTCTGCTTGCGCTTTAGTATAAAAAGCACCTATTGGTTTTGTTGGCGATAAAAAAGCAGGATCGTGTTTATCTACCACAACTTGCGTAACAATCGTGGCACAACCATTATGTAGATTTCGTGCACACAACTCATCATTAATCGCTTGTTGCAGATGATAACCAATATAACCTTGGCTCATCGCACCACATTCAGCAAATGGCATATAAGGAGTGCCAATATTCTGTTGTGATGCATAATCCATTGCCAGATTGATCATCCCCACTTGGGGACCATTACCATGACCAATAATGACTTGATAACCCTTTTCCACTAAATCTACTATCGGTTTTGCGGTTTTTCTCACTATCTGTTTTTGCTCTAGTGGTGTATTTCCTAGTGCATTTCCACCTAAAGCAATCAATACCTTTTTAGGCATATTAGACTCCTTGCTTTAGTTTAGTGTGGCAAACATAACGGCTTTAATGGTGTGCATACGGTTTTCAGCTTGATCAAACACTTTTGATTGGCGAGATTCAAAAACACCATCGGCAACTTCCATTTCAGACAGACCAAATTTTTGATAGATATCTTCACCAATGAGCGTTAAACGATCATGGAATGAAGGTAAACAGTGTAAGAAAATTGCATGAGGGTTTGCTATTTTCATCATTGATTCATTAACTTGATAGTCTTTTAATAGACGTATTCTTTCACTCCAAACGCTATCGGGTTCCCCCATTGATACCCAAATATCGGTATATAAAACATCCGCGTCTTTGGCACCTTTTTCAACATCATCAGTCAGTGTTATTGATCCCTCATTTTCAGCTGCAATTTCACGACAAACTTTCACCAATCCCTCTTCTGGCATTAACGATGCAGGACCACAAGCGGTAAAATGCAACCCTAATTTGGCACAGACCACCATTAAGGAGTTCGCGACATTGTTACGAGCATCACCAAAGAATGTCAGTTTCAACCCTTTTAAGTGACCAAAATTTTCTTCAACAGTCAGCATATCCGCTAACATTTGTGTAGGGTGGAATTTATCTGTTAATCCATTCCATACTGGTACACCTGATTTTGCCGCCAACTCTTCTACTAATGACTGATCAAAACCACGATATTCGATACCATCATAAAAACGCCCTAAAACACGCGCAGTATCTTCGATAGACTCTTTTTTACCCATTTGAGATGAACCTGGATCAAGATAAGTCACGCCCATACCTAAATCATAACCCGCAACCTCAAAAGCACAGCGAGTCCGTGTTGAGGTTTTTTCAAATAATAGAACGATATTTTTACCTTCAAGTGAGCGATGAGGAATACCCGCCATTTTTAATGATTTAAAATGTTTAGAGAGTTTCAATAAATATTGAATTTCATAAGAAGAAAAATCGAGTAATTTTAAAAAACTTCTGCCTTTAATATTAATAGACATAATAATCCTATCTCCTAATTATTTTGAGAATAATAGAGTGAAAATACGTTATTATTAAAAATAGAAATCCGCCCAAGAATATTGAAAAACAATATGGTTAGGGAATGATTTTTGTACTGTTAACGAGAAAAATTATCCGTTAAATACAGAGAAGTGAAAGCACTGCCGTTGCTTATACATCATGATATGGGTAATACGTCTAATATGAGGCGTTTTTCTATTATTATTTTCCATAATACTAGCACCCTCCTATATAGGTATTAAAACGAGGGTTTAAGTGAAACATATAGAAAGTAATATTATTGTGACTATCATCTCAATTATCTATTTATGACTAAAACTAGTTTTAGTTAAATTTAATGACAATCAATACATACTGTTAACACTTAAAAAATTTAAAAATATGATTATAATAATTACCTTATTAATCCAGCTCAATTAATTAATAAATATAAAAAATAGTCATAAATTTTATAAGATATAATTTTATAACTCATTGCTGAATTTAATTCTTATTAACATTGTAGATACATTTAAATATTAAAATAATCTCGCCAACATCATGACTGCACTACACATAATTAAAAAAAGTGTGGCGTATTGAAATACGCGATCTGGCATTCGGATAAGCAACCACTTTGATAACGGAATTGAGATTAAAGAGCCTAAAAATAGCATAAGTGCAAGATGAACGTCAGTATGACCATCTTGCATATACGCTAAAGCGGATGATCCTGATAACAGCGTGGTAGTAAAAATAGATGTACCAATGGCTTGTTTAATAGAAAGATTGGCATAGCGCAACAGCAAAGGCAGCACAACAACACCGCCCCCGACGCCTGTTGCTCCTAATACCACACCCGCAGCAACCGCGGGTAATAACAGAGCACGAATATTGAGTGGCGCCAATTCTGCACTATCGTCGACAGTTTTAGACAATGAAAAAAACATACGCTGTATAAATAAAAATAGAGAAAAAACTATCGCTGCAACCACCAGCGCATTAATTCCCCATTCAACTTGCTGCTGATACTCACGTAGTGATCCTAAATAACTAACCAATACACTTGCCAAAAAAGTACTTGGTAGCATTATTCCTAATACAATCATCGCCCGTTTAAACGGGATATTGCCTAAACGAAAATGCATATATGACGAGGTCACTTTCATTAGCATAGAGAGCAAATTAGCTGTAGCGACTGCCATTAATGCATCCATACCAAAAAAGTACGTTAAAACAGGTAAAACAATAACACCACCACCAACACCTGTTGTGCTAATAATTAAACCAATTGCTGCACCAACCGCTAATATGGTGACTAATAACATTTACTGATTCCCCTGCATAACTGCTTGTCGTCCTTTTAATAATGCCTTTTCTGCCTGCTCATTGACCAATGTCATATATTTAAAAAACAGCACATCAAATGCCACCATCTGTAAAACTTGGGGAGTAATAACGCCCAGTTGAGAATGCTGCTCATCATAGAAATAAGGCAAAGTATAATCAGCCAACCGCGTTGCTTCGTCCTGACCAAAACGAGTTAATGCAACGGTTAAGCAGTGATCATGTTTTGCTGATTTCAGCATGCGGTTAATATCAACTGTATTTCCTCTAGCGGTCACCGCTATCGCTAAATCCTCTGAAGTTAAATTCGCCGAGTAAGCTAATTGCGCATGTAAATCAGGGCTAAATAAGGCGTTTTTATTGACTCTAATTAATTTATGAAAAATATCACTCGCAACCACGGCAGATGCACCAATACCAAATAAAACAATACGCTTTGCTGACACCATATTTTGAGCCAGCGTATCAATAACCTTGGCATCTAATAACGCTAATGAGTCTTGAATTGCTGTAGTAAAAAGATGTCCTGTTTTGGTAATAATCTGCTCTGTCGTATCTGTTTTGGCTAAGTTGCCATAAAGCACATCACCACTGCTTTTTTGTTGCTTTTCTTCTGAAAGATAATCAACTTTAAATTCAGGATAACCGCTATATCCCATTTGACGAGAAAATCGGATAACAGATGCACTACTGACACCCGCTTTAAGCGCAAGCTCGGCAGCGTTCATACTGGCAATATTTTCGCTATTCTCCAGCAAGTAACGCGCTATACGCTGTTCAGTTCCTTTGCCTTGCATACGTAAATTTTCGAGCTTTTTTGTCACAAAAGACATGCTGTTATCCTTTTCATTATCTATTTTTTGCTTATTTTTCGGGGTCGGTAAATCCAATGATGATACTGGCAATAAAACCAACAACCCATGCCCCTAATACAGCAATTAAGAATTTAGTAATCTGACCATCACCAACTAACGGAATTAACGATAGCCCAGCGGTACCAAATGGAATAATAATCCCCACTTGGAAATAAGCCATTAATGCGCCACCCGCTGCACCACCAATACAACCTGCAATAAAAGGTTTTCCTAATGGTAACGACACACCAAATAATAAAGGTTCACCGACACCAAAAATTCCCACAGGTAATGCCCCCATTAAGGTTTTCTTTAAGCGCTGATTTTTAGTGCGTAAATAGACCCAAAAACAAGAGCCGACTTGCCCCATACCGCCCATGGCTAAAATAGGGAACAAATAGTTTAACCCGAAGGTATTTAAAATCTCAGTATGAATAGGGATTAAACCTTGATGTAGACCCGTTAATAGTAAAAATAAGAAGCTTCCACCTAAAGCCGCACCCGTCACAACAGCGCCACCACCTTGGTTTAATAATGACAGCGATACACCTTGTGCTAATAACTGATTAAGATAATGACCAATAGGTTGGAAAATCATTATCGCCACCAGTGAAGAGACTAAAATAGTGACAAATGGCGTTAAGATAAGATCTAGGCTCTCTTTAACGATGCTACGAAACCATAATTCTAATTTTGAAGAGAACACCACGACCATTAATACTGCAAAAATTCCGCCACTATTAGGCTGTAATTTTTCACCCAATAAAGTGATATCAGCAAGTCCCGGCATCGCCAATAATCCAGCCATAACCGCACCAATAGACGTTGATGCACCTAACTCTTTTGCCGTATTAATACCAATCATAATAGAAAGATAAGCAAATACGGTGCTACCAATCAGCTTAAATAATTTAAATAGCTCAGGAAATTGCTCGACTAATCCCGGTGCGACTAATCGAATAATATTAATTAGTCCCATAATCAAACCACAGCCAATTAATGCTGGAATTGTCGGTACAAAAATGGCGGCTAATGTATTTAGTGTGCGACGAATTGAAAAACCTTTTTTCACTGGTGTTGACGCAGGCTGTTGATTGTCATTTTCTGAATTTTTTTGCATCCGTTTATTCATAATAGAATAGACTTTTGCCGCGGTTCCCATTCCAACAATAACCTGATGTTGTTCGCCATTAAAAACAACACCCTTTACGCCTTCAACTTGTTTTAAAGCATCAGCATTAAACTGTGCTCCATCTTTTAAAATTAAACGAATACGAGTCATGCAGTGGGTTAAGGTTGCGATATTTTGAAACCCACCCGCTTGTTTTTCTATTTCTAATGCTAACGTGTCGAGATGTTCTATTTTATTAGCCATAAGTGTGCCTGCTAGAGTTTAAGAGTATTAACTCATATTGTTATTAATTAAACAGGGCTAGCTGTTGTTGTAATGAATGGTAGGGATATTGCTGTGTTATCTGTTCTACTTTATCCACGCTAAGGTGCAACTCATACATCAAAATGGCTTTTCGTGGATGGTAAGCAACCATATTTAAAAGCTCTGCTGCTTTTTCTGTTGAAGTGCCACAAACGTCACTAACAATGCCTTCAGCACGTCGTTGTAGCTTTTCATTACTGGCAATCACATCAACCATCAAGTTTTTATGCACTTTTCCAAGCTGAGTCATCACACTGGTACTTAACATACCTAAAATCATCTTCTGCGCAGTACCACTTTTCATTCTGGTTGATCCCGTTAAAACTTCAGGACCAACATCAGGAGCAATGGAGAAATCGGCAATATCACTCATAATACTTTTGCCGCGCGTAGTGATAGATACCGTTAATGCTTTGATTTTTTTACCATATTGCAATGCTGCAACGGTAAAAGGCGTTCGACCACTTGCGGCTATGCCAATCACAACATCTTTTGCATTAACCTCACGACGCTCAAGCTCTTCAATTGCTGCACCTTGGCTATCTTCAATATTTTCAACGGCTTTTAGCATCGCATCATGCCCACCCGCAATAATGGCTTGCACTAATGAGGGCGATACACCAAAAGTAGGCGGACACTCTGCGCTATCTAAAACAGCTAATCTGCCACTCGTGCCAGCGCCTACATAAAATATACGCCCACCTGATTTTAGTCGCTCAGTAATTGCTTCTACTGTTTTAGCAATAGTAGGCAATACCTTTTGAACGGCTTGTGCCACTGTCATATCAGCACTGTTTATCAATGTAACTCGCTCTAATGGTGTTAACTCAGAAAACTGAGCGGTTTCTTGATTACTCTCATTTATAAGACATTGGCTCAATGCATCATCTTTCATCGTAACAGCCTTAATGAAACAAAATTTCAATCAAAAATACATCTTATGAAATTTTATTTCAATTCTGTTTGTTATTATCTTGTGAAATGGATCACATTAAATTAGGCGATATCTTTTAGTTATTAATTTATCGCTCTTAAGCGGGTTATATAACTACTTGATAATAAATCAGCTCTCCTGATCATACTGCTAAACAATCAGGAGAGTGCAAAAGAGATGGTTGATGAGTTTATTGCTTTGCTTGCGCTAAAAATTGTCCAAACTCTTCAATACTTGGATATGACGATTGAGTACCTTTACCAGCGACACTTAACCCAGAGAACATCACCGCTTTATTGAGTGCCTCTTCGATATTGCCAGTATGTACATAATAGTGAGAGAAACAGCCAATAAAGGCATCTCCAGCACCGCTGGTATCTATTGCATCAACATCTATTGCAGGAATATATTTCTCCATTTCCCCATTCATCCACAACGCACCTTTTTCACCTAAGGTGACAATGATATTTTTAAAGCCTTTTCTCAGCAAAAAGCTAGCAGCTTCTCGAATTTCATCCATGGTGGTAATTGGCATTCCAGTTAAAATTTCGAGTTCTGTCTCATTAGGAACAAAAAAATCACACTGTGCTGCAATAGTTAAATCTAAGGTTTTTGATGCAGGAGCAGGGTTAAATAACACAGGGATACCGTGTTTATTACCGAACTCTATTGCGTGATAGACCGTTTCAACGGGAATTTCTAATTGCAGTACAATAATTTTGCACTTTTTCAGACTTTCAGCCGCTCTATCAATATCCTCTGGTGATAAATGCTGGTTTGCGCCTTTGACAATCAGAATGCTATTTGATGATTGGGAAGTCACAAAAATAGGTGCAACACCACTTGTTGTACCTGGTACTTTTTCTACATAACGGGTGTTAATACCATAAGACTCTAAATTCATAATGGTGTTGTCGGCAAAAATATCATCCCCTACTTTTGTTAACATCATTACTTTTGAATTCAACTTTGCAGCAGCAACCGCTTGGTTTGCACCCTTACCACCACAACCAATTTTAAATGCCGGCGCCTCAAGGGTTTCTCCCTCTTTTGGCATACGGTCTATATAGGTGATCAAATCCACCATATTTGAACCAATCACTGCGATATCCATAGCGCCTCTTACTCTTATGTGAAATTTATAATGTGAAAATAGTTACATTTTGATAGGTGTATAACAATATCATGTTATTTAAATATCATTTGTGATTGTTATCCCGTTAGAACAGCACTAATATGTTGCCAAAATCACATGAGTGATAAATAACAATCTTTCTATTAAGGAATATACTATGCGTCCATTAGCTAATTATATCGATCATACCCTTCTTGCTGCAGATACAACTGAAACACAAATCAAGACATTGTGTGCTGAAGCGGTAGAACACGGTTTCTTCTCTGTTTGTATTAACACTTCTTATATCCCTTTAGCAAGAACTTGCCTTAAAGGAAGTGATGTTAAAGTATGTTGTGTTATCGATTTCCCATTTGGTGCTGGCTTAACAGCAACAAAAGCATTTGAAGCCGCTGAAGCAATTCGTCAAGGCGCACAAGAAGTTGATATGGTTATCAACATCGGTATGTTAAAAAGCGGTCGTTTAGATTTCGTAAAACAAGATATTGAAGCCGTTAAAGCGGCTTGTGGTAACACCACATTGAAAGTTATCTTAGAAGCTTGCTTATTAACTGACGACGAAGTACGTTTAGTGTGTGAAATGTGTCGTGAGATCCACGTTGATTTTGTGAAAACATCAACAGGATACAGTACAATGGGTGCAACAGAACATCATGTTGCGTTAATGCGTGCAACTGTTGGCGACGACGTTGGCGTAAAAGCATCAGGTGGTGTTCGTGATCGTCAAACTGCTCTGAAAATGATCGAAGCAGGTGCAACACGTATTGGTGCTAGCGCCAGTGTTGCTATCGCGACAGATTCAGATGCGCCAGAATCGAACTACTAATATAGTTAGCGTACATTTTCTCGGTGTACGCGATTAATTAACACAAGGATCCTTCGGTGATAGAGACCAAACAGCACGAACGTTTGCGCCGCCTCAGTGAATGCATTAAACGCTCAGGTCGCATACATCTTAAAGACGCCGCAAGGATCCTTGAAGTTTCAGAAATGACTATCCGCCGTGATTTGAGTTCTGATTCAGAAAACCCATTTCCTATGTCACTTCTCGGTGGTTATATCGTTGCTTTGGCACAACCTCATGCAGGGTTAATGGCAACATCATCAGATATTATCACTCCCGACCAAACCCAAGAGCTACACATTCCGAACCTTGCCGCTGGCATGGTCTCAGAGGGTGATGTCCTATTTTTCGATAACGGTCAATCAATTCCAGCTCTGATTGAGCTTATTCCAGATAATCTTCACTTTACGGGAATTTGTTATTCACATCGGGTATTTCTTGCATTAAGTCAGAAAAAAAACGCCACTGCATTGCTGTGTGGCGGAGAATATCGCCCTAAAAGTGACTCTTTTTACAACCCAACCCAACCTTCTTACCTTGATAGCATTAATCCTAAAAAAGCCTTTATTTCCGCAGAAGGTGTTCATCTCGATTTCGGCGTCACCTGTTATAACATCGACGATCTTTATATGAAGAAAAAAGCGATGGATAAATCTATTCGCAAAATTCTACTCACCAAATATCACTGTTTTGATGAAACCGCGACAGGAAATATGGGCGATTTAGCGCTATTTGATGTTGTGATCACTGATAGAAAATTAACAGATGACTATGAAGCTTATTGCCGAAAAAGCTCTGTAAAAGTAATTTATTAATTTAAGTTTTAACTTTTATCATTAACTAAAATAGCGATTTGATAAAAGTAACACTTAAATAAAATAACGTTTCTTGGTTTTGTCTTCTGTTAAAATTAAAAATAAACTTAGCCACTTGCCCATTGCCAAAGCAAAAAAAAGTGGTTACTATGCACGCGATTTATTATTAAACACCCATTTAACTTAACTGCAAGGAGGTATCCCATGGCAACAACTAATATGAATACTCTTTGCGGACAATCTCAGAAGTAATCCTTTTTTCCTTCTTTTTGCTGTCCGCCAATCAATTTATTTTTTTATCCTTTACATTATATGGATTGGTATATGGACAAGTGTGTTCATTATTTATCTGACCGCGTTTGTTATATCGCGTCGGATGATACTTGGATTGAAAGCAAAGCAATCCAACAATTAGAAATTACTGCGCAACTCCCTGATATGGCTTATGTTGCTGGCATGCCAGATTTACATCCTGGTCGTGGTTATCCTATTGGCGCCGCATTTTTCTCTGTTAATCGTTTTTACCCTGCTTTAGTCGGTAATGATATCGGCTGTGGTATGACATTATTTCAGACCGAATTTAAAAACAATAAACTCAATTTAGATAAACTCGAAAAGCAATTAAGTGAAATGAGTGATATCGCCTCTTCTGAATGGCTAGAAGAAAATCTGCCAGAAGCGATACAGAATCACCCTTTTGCTGGCTCTTTAGGATCTATTGGCGGTGGTAATCATTTTGCCGAGTTTCAACAAATTGACCAAGTCGTGAATGAAACCCTATTCGCTGAAAGTGGCATTAATAAAAAACAGTTATTGTTATTAGTGCATAGTGGTTCTCGTGGATTAGGACAATCTATTTTACGCGCCCACACTGAACAATTTGGTCATAAAGGTTTAGAAGAAGGTACTGAAATGGCGAGTGATTATCTGCTTGCCCATAACGATGCACTCCGTTATGCCGAGTTTAATCGCCAGCTAATTGGTGAAAGAATGATGCAACAAATTCGCACTCAAGGTCATATCATTGCGGATGTTAACCATAATCTCGTTGAGCCTTGTGAATTACATGGTCAACAAGGTTGGCTACATCGTAAAGGGGCAACACCTGCGCATCATGACCTTGTTGTGATCCCGGGTTCTCGTGGTGACTATAGCTATATTGTGAAACCTATTGCTTCAGATTTAAGCTTAAATTCGTTACCTCATGGAGCCGGTAGAAAATGGATGCGCACTGAATGCAAAGGACGTTTATCTCATCGCTTTACACCATTGCAGCTTTCTCGCACATCATTAGGAAGCCGTGTTATTTGTGCGAATAAACAGTTGATTTATGAAGAAGCTCCTCAATCTTATAAATCGATTGAAACCGTAGTAGAAAGCATGGTGAGCATGGGATTAATCGACGTTATTGCACGTTTAAAACCACTGATAACCTACAAAACCAGTGGGGAGATGGCATAACATGTTATTACAATTTTCCTCTGCTCAAGGACCTGAAGAGTGCTGTTTAGCCGTTGAAAAAGCGCTGCACTACTTTTTAAAATCGACCGAAAAGCGGCAAGCAAAAATAGCACTACTTGAGAAAGAGCCTTCACGTTATGGCTTAAAATCAGCATTAGTCTCTATTGAAGGCGAAGATGCACAAGCGATTGCTCAACAATGGACAGGTTCAGTGCAATGGCAATGTGCTAGTACCTTAAGACCAAAACATAAACGTAAGAATTGGTTTATTGGGATTGCTTGTTTTGAACAACCCGATGAAATTAATGACAACGAAATTGTATTTGAGACCATGCGTTCTAATGGTCCCGGTGGTCAGCATGTAAATAAAACAGAATCTGCGGTCAGAGCCACACATATTGCCACAGGTATTAGTGTAAAAGTGCAATCAGAACGCAGCCAGCATGCCAATAAAAAGCTGGCTAAACAACTTATTGCATGGCATTTAGAGACTTATATGATGAAACAACAAGCTTCGTTAAATAGCCAGCGACATATTGCACACCATCGGGTCATTCGTGGTAATGCAGCGCTCTGTTTTTCGGGGAATGATTTTGTTTTAGTTTCAAAATAAACACGATTAAAGCGGTAATCTTAATGTAGTCGTTTTAATGTAGTCTTTTAATGTAGTCTTTTAAAAAAGTAATAAAGCCACGGCATTGCATTAATGTTGTGGCTTTTATTGTTAGCTAATTTTATATAAATAATTTTTAATTTAATTTTCTTAATTTAAGACTCTTTTCTATTTTGAAAAAATAGCACGAGTAATAAGATAGTTAAATTGATATCTTAATAATAGACAATAACTATTTAATTAAAAAAATCTTATGGTTAATTTTCGGTTTTCTATTATTAGAGACAGTTTTCCCTAACAATATTGCTATTATTTAATATAAATATTATTAACGTTTATTAATTAAGCTTGTACTGCTGGGTTTCTCATTTTAACCGTAAAGGTAACAACCGCAGATGCAACCAAGGCAATTATCATAAAGATAAATGCACTGTCATAGCTACCACCGCTCGCTTTAATTAAAAAGCCCATTACGGGTGCAGAAACCACACCAGCCATTTGACCACCGAAGTTTACGATACCTGAAGCACGTCCCATGATTTTATTAGGAATGGTATCCATTAAAATTCCCCAGAACATAGCCATCGCAAAGAACATAAACAGAGCTGAAACACACTGATAAACAACTGCCATATCGGCACTTTCAACGGTATAAGTCATATATAAGAAACCCGCTGCAATTACCGCAGTGACCATATATAACCATTTACGTTGAGATTTACATTTATCAGAAACATAACCGCCTAATAGAGTACCACCAGCACCAAATAAGAATGGAATTGCTGCCATTACCCCCGTTTTTGCTAATGAGAATTCACGAACGGTAATTAAATAACTTGGTAACCAAGTAGAGAAGCCCCAAAAGGTAATATCAAATAAAAACCAAATTGCCGCCATTTGCCATAACACGGGCATTTTTAAAACATCTTTAAAAGGCACAGCTTCAACGGGTTTATCCGTTAATGTACCATCCGCAGCTAATTCATCGAGATCTTGCTGAGTAATACTAGGATGATCTTTAGGATTATCACGGGTAAAGAAGTAGATCCCTGCTGCAATAGCCAGCCCCGGTATACCTAAAATAATAAACACCATATGCCAGCCAAACGCACCGATAATACTGGCAGCGACGATCACCGCTAAAGCAGGTCCTAATGTATTTACAGTAGATTGAATTGCAGTAGCACGACCACGCTCTTTAGAAGGGAAATAGGTTGAGATCATTTTCCAAGATGCTGATGGAAAACAACCTTCACCAATACCAAATAAGAACCGAACGGCTAAAAGTAAGGGTAGCGTAAAAACCATCCCCGTTAAGCTAGTAAATACCGACCACCATGCAATCCCGATAGCCATAATTTTGCGCGCACCAAAGCGGTCAGCTAAAAAACCACCGGGTATTTGGAATGCCGCATAACCGACAAAAAACGCACTGATAATTAAGCCTTGTTGCGTGGTATCAAGGTTCAAATCTCGCCCAATAAAAGGTAATGAAACACTCATTACCATTCTATCTAAGAATGAAAGTAACCATGCTAACCAAATCAAGGATAAAACGGTATAACGAGCTTTCCATGTTTTTTTCTGATGAAGGTCTGGAATAATATTTGAACTCATTTTCCTGTTCCTCAGGTAAGGGGAAACCATCACGGCTGAAAAACAGCCGCGATAACAGAGATAAGATTTAAATATTGAGAGCGTTATTGTGTTGTTATGCTCTTAATACTTCACCGCGACAGGCGTAACTTTCCACACCATTAATCAATGCGATACGACCATTAACCATCACCAAATTAATGCCTTCTGGATATTGGTTTGGCTCAACAAACGTACCTTTATCAATAATGGTTTCAGGATTGAACATCACGATATCCGCGGCATAACCTTCTTTAATTAAACCTCTGTCGGTTAATCGAAGTACTTCTGCCGGTTTTCCTGTCATTTTGCGGATTGCTTGTTCCCACGTTAGGCATTTTTCTTCTCTAACGTACTTACCTAAAACTCGAGGAAACGCACCAAATACCCGAGGATGTGGCTTACCCGCGCCCATTAAACCATCAGTACAGACATTCTGTTCTGGGCGACATAAGAATTTAATCACGTGCTCTTCAGTACCGTAAAAATCCACCATTCCTACCGCATTTTCTTCTTCATATAACAGGTCGAAAGTCGCGTTATAAGGATCCTTACCTCTGAGTTTTCCTAACTCAACTAAGCTCAAACCTACGGCATCTTGGTTTTTCTCTGTTTTAGAGCTAGTCACATAAATATTTTCTAGCCCTGCAAAATCAATAAAGTTATCCCAACCAGCAATCCCTTTTTCGATATCCTCAATCATTTTTTTACGCAGTTCTGGAGAAGCAAGGCGCTCTAATAGTTTCTCAGTGCCTCCGGCATGTACCCACGGTGGTAAAATAACCCCTAACATGGTGCTACCTGCAACATAAGGATATTGGTCAAAAGAGATACGAACACCCTCTTTTTGAGCTTGCTCTAACATGCCTAGCATTTCGTCAATTAATCCCCAGTTCTTCTTACCACACACTTTCATATGGGAAATATGCAACCAAACACCAGAGGCTTTCGCAATATCAATAAGTTCTTGAGTAGATTGAATAATATCGTCAGCTTCACTACGTTGGTGCACCACAAATATACCGTTATGTTTTGCCGTAACTTTGCATAACTCAATCATTTCTGCGGTATCACCAAAGGCGCAAGGCATATAAATTAGCCCTGTGGATAAGCCAAAAGCACCCGCTTTTAATTCACGTTCTAAGATCTCACACATTTTGGCGACATCTTCACGCGTGGATGGATTACCTTCTAAGCCCATCGCTTCCATGCGAATATTGCCATGAGGAACAAGATAAGCGAGATTCGTTGCAGATCCTCTGGCTTCCAACATACCTAAATAACCTTCGGTATTTTTGAAATGCCAATCAATACTGTCTGAATCACCATCTAAACCCGCAATATTTTTACGCCATGCAGAAATATACTGTTCTGGTAATGGTGCTAAAGCGACGCCATCTTGCCCTAATAATTCAGTGGTAATACCTTGGCGAATTTTTGCTGATAATGCAGGATTTAACAGCGCGGATAAATCTGAGTGCGTATGCGTATCAATAAAACCGGGGCAAACTATTTGTCCTGTAGCATCGATAATTTGATCATTAATATGGGTATCAACCTGACCGATTTTTGTTATTTTCCCTTCATTAACCACAACGTCAGCCTGAAATGCACTTGCCCCTGTTCCATCAATTACAGTGGCATTTTTAAATATTGTTTTCATTGCGTTATCTCCACAGCGTCTCTGCTGACAAAGCCAGAGACGCTGCTAATAGGATTAATTGTGATAAAGGCTACTCATAATGCTGTAATAACCCTTAGCAGCACCAGTCAGTTGCTCAATCTCAATATATTCATCAATGGTATGTGCCAAGTTCTCGCGAGATGGACCAAAGCCAATGGTTTTAATGCCAGCTTCACCCGCATAATGGCTGCCGTTAGTGCAGAAAGAGTATTGTGTAACGCTAGGTTCAAAGCCTGAATCTCGTAGCCCTTTTAGTACATCTTGTACATAAGAGTCACTCTCTTCTAATACCCACCCCGGGAAGAATCGTTCGCCTTCAATAGTGGCACCGGTATAGCATTTCTCAGTACCATAGGCGTAAGAGACTTTGGCTTTAAAATCAGCATCAACTGCCGCTAATTCATCTATTGCTTTTTGCAGTGGAGCCAGCACGCCTTCTTTTGTTTCACCCACTAATAAGCGGCGATCATAAGTGGCACGACAATATTCAGGCACAACAGAAGCACCAGGATAAGGCGAGGATTTAATATCGGTTAATTCAAGGATCCCCTTGCCTAATACTGGATGAACCGATGGCGTTAAGGTTCTGATCTTCTCGATCAGTTTTGCCATTTTATAGACGGAGTTGATCCCCGCATCTGGATTAGCAGAGTGCGCAGGTTTACCAAAGGTTTCGACAACAATTTCAGCGCGTCCACGTTGCCCTATTTTTAAGTTCAGTTCAGAGGCTTCGCCAATAACCACATAGTCAGGTTTATAGCGCTCAGTCACTAATCTTGCCGCAACACCTTCAAAACACTCTTCATGCACAATACAAGAAACATAAATACGACCAGCAAAATTACGCTGATTATCTTGACCATAAAAACCAATAGCAGAAATCATTGCCGCAACAGCACCTTTCATATCACTGGTACCACGACCATAAATTTTGCCGTCTTTAATTTCTGCGCCATACGGTTTTTCTTTCCAATCGCGCTCACTCACAGGAACAGTATCAATATGCCCGTCAAAAATAAGGGTTTTCCCTGGCTGTTTTCCTATGATCCCGCCAATAATATTGCCGTATTTATCAATATGGATATCGTCAAAATCATAGCTTTTCATCATTTTTTCTATGACGTTGACAACATTACCTTCTTCACCTGAATAGCTTTTTTGTTGGATTAATAATTGGCAATTGTTAATTACTTCATCGAATCGGTTTGCTGATAACATACTTTCACTCCAAATGACTTATTTGTTTTTTAAAATTGTTTGAAGCTAGGTAACTCGCCATCCCAAACGATATCGCGATAACGTTCTGGATCGGTGTCACCTTCAGTGCTTATTACAAGCACTCGTGCATTTTCATCTAATCCCAGTGTTTCTTTTGCGTCTTGATAAACAGGCGATTGCATCAAAATTGAGAGCAACCCTGTTGTTACCGCGCCAGATTCACCAGAAATGATGTGCGGATCTCCGGGTAATGGATTACCCAAAATCCGCATTCCCCTAGTCGCAACTGCATCAGGGCAAGAGAAAAATGCCGCTGAATAGTCACGTAATAAATTCCAACCAATACTGTTAGCTTCACCACAAGCAAGCCCTGCCATAACGGTTTGTAAATCGCCGCCAACAGGTATTGCATCTGCTTTTCCTGATACCGCTGATTGATATAAACAGTCTGCAATACGCGCCTCAGCAACAATAACTTTCGGTGCGTTATCACCATAAGCTGCGGTGACCATGCCTTGCACCATACCCGCAAAAGAACCTACGCCCGCCTGAACAAACACGTGTGTTGGTGGTACTTCATGTAATTGTGCGAGTGATTCCAGCATTAAAGTGCCGTAACCTTGCATTATCCAAAGAGGGATCTCTTCATAGCCTTCCCATGCGGTATCTTGAACCACTATCCAGCCATATTTCTCTGCCATTTCAGCGGTCATTCTCACCGCATCGTCGTAGTTCATATCCACAATCTCAGCCACTGCACCTTCGCGTAAGATGGCATCAAGACGCTCTTGTGAAGAACCTTTTGGCATATAAACAACCGCTTTTTGCTTTAACTGTCTTGCCATCCAAGCAACGCCACGTCCATGATTCCCGTCAGTGGTTGTGGCAAAAGTAACGCCATTTAACTTTTTCCTGATCTGATCACTGATCATTACCTCATAAGGTAATTCACTGATGTCCATTTCGAGGAAATCCGCAATATGACGCGCCATCGCATAAGCACCGCCCAAAGCCTTAAATGCTTTTAAACCAAAACGGAAAGACTCATCTTTGAGATATAACTCGCCAACGCCCAATGTTTTCGCTAATTGGGGTAAATGAAATAACGGTGTAGGTGCGTATCCAGGAATAGTTCTATGAAAATCCAACGCTTTTACTAACTCCTCATAACAAAAAGGGGTGAGTGCCGCGGTAGGTTTTCGCGTAAACGAACTTTGGTTAATCAGATACTGCAATTGCTCCTGCATGGAATTACCTCTTAATCACGCTTTAAAAATCAGCGATAACCAGATATCGCTATTAATCAGAAAACAAGGGTTATGTTCTATAGGGCAATAAGCATGCCAATGAGATAAAATTGAGTGAAAAATAAATTTATCTCATTGATTTTAAATTGAATTATTAAATAAAAAGAAAGAGGACTTATTTTTTGAAAAGAGAAAGCTGTGATCTGTGCGGTTTTATTTAAATGATAAATTATCAATAATGATAACTAGTGTGAGCTTTATGCGATAAATAAATAACTCACTAATAAATAACAATAAAATAATTATTTTAATTTAACGGTGATAATTTATTATCATTTTTGATAATTTTAAGGTGAGAAACTAATGCGATCGCTACTCAGTACATTACAAGATGAAATCAGTAAATATACTGACGCAATAGCAGGTATTACAGGTACTGATGTTGAGATAATTGACAACAACCTTATGCGGATTGCTGGCACAGGACGTTATCGTCATATGCTTAATCAAGATGTCTCAAATAACGGCCATATCTATCGCCATGTATTACAAGTACAAAAAACTATTCTGATTGAAGACCCTAAAGAAAATAGCCTCTGCCAACTTTGCCAAAATCGCTTAACCTGCACTGAAGAACTCGACCTTAATGCACCTATTTTTCTGAATAATCAAGTGATTGGCGTTATCGGTATCATCTGTTCAAACAGAGAACAGAAAATGTTTTTAATGCAGCAAAAACAAGCCTTTATCTCTTTTATTGAACAATTTTCACAAATGATTTCAAGTCGTATCTTTGAATGCCTTGAAAGATTAAGAGAGCAAGAACGTTTTGGTACCTTTAGAAACCTAATAGATGTTATGGACAGAGGTGTTATTGCAATAGATAGCAAAGGAAAGATTTGGCATGCCAATCTTTCCGCCTTACGTTTTTTCGATTGTGAGTTAATTGGCTTACCCCTTGATATCGAGATGACGGGGGATATTCTTTACGGGGATGAAGAAGCGTGGTTAATACTTAATAAACAACGTTATCATGTACTTTGCAAAAAAATAAGTTTCTCTTCTGTTGATAACGATATGCTCACCATGGTTATTTTCCATGATGCTCGCGATTATATGACTCAAGTAAATACTTTTTCTGTCGATGAAAATCCCCACTCCCCTTTAATTGGTAACTCACAAAATATGCTGCAATTAAAAAGCATGTTAAGCAAAGTGGCAGTCAGTCACGCCAGTGTATTAATAACAGGGGAAAGCGGTTCTGGTAAAGAGGTGGTAGCTTATACTATTCACCAGCAAAGCCATCGTTCTAAACAGCCTTTTATTACTATTAACTGCGCGGCAATACCTGAGCAATTATTAGAAAGTGAATTATTTGGCTATGTAAGAGGCGCTTTTAGTGGTGCAGATCCAAAAGGAAGAATTGGTAAGTTTGAATTAGCACATGGGGGTAGCCTATTTTTAGATGAAATTGGTGATATGCCATTACATTTACAAGCCAAATTACTGCGTGTATTACAAGAAAAAAGCATTACCCGCGTTGGCTCTAACAATATTATCAACATTGATGTACGTATTATTTCGGCAACCAATAAAGATTTACGTGAAATGGTGGATAAAGGTCAATTTCGTGAAGATCTCTTTTATCGCCTTAATGTCGTTCCTATACATGTTCCTGCATTACGAGAGCATCGTGAAGATATTGCAGAACTCAGTCAATATTTTGCTGATGACCTAGCAATAAGCTATAAAAGGCACGTAAATCGGATCCCAAATGCCATTATTAATTACTTATATTCTTATGATTGGCCCGGCAACATCAGAGAACTACGTAATGTAATTGAATATATGTATGTTATGCAGGGTGAAACTTCCGATTTAAACCTAAGCCATCTTCCCCATTACCTATTAGAAAAAACAGCAACTGGAGATGAGGAAAATGAGCAATTAATGGAACCAATTAAAGAGAATAAAAATAATAACAATAATTTATCTCAATTAAATAAAGAAAAAAACAATCTGAAAATTAGAAGTCATCGTTCAGAGTACCAAATAATTATGCAGATATTAGATAAAACGGGGCATACTCTTGATGGAAAAAGAAAAGCAGCTGAAATATTAGGAGTAAGCATTGCAACACTATATAGACGAATGAAAAAAGCATAATAATTCTATTTAATCGCTTCTTTAAATAACTATTTTATATTAAAACCAATAAAGTAATCTTTTTTTGACTATCCATTAAATACAATATTTACTTATTAATGTATGATAATTTAACTTAAGTTCGGATTTATTTCAGTTTTTGTCATTTTGATATTGTAAATTACTTCGTATTTGTAACTAAATATATTATCCATAAAGTAAAGTTAAACTATTTTGTAATGGTATCTTTATTACAACTTAATATAACATACTGATATTATTAATTAATATATATTTAATTCATTATAATATTAATGATTTTTGGCTTTTTCATAAGAAAACTTTGTAACATTGTCTCTAAGACATCGTTCAATAAAACCCCTAAACTCCTTTTCACACAAAAGCCCTATTGAATGCCATAAAGAATTCAGCATTAATTATCAGATAATAATTTCATCTAAATATGAGGTTTATTTAATAATAAATGCTAACAAGCTATTTTATAAAAGATTATATCTTGTTATTTAATTTATCTGTTTAAAGCACTTGTATATTCAGCTGCTTTTACTAGATTTATAATTGGTAATAGTAAGTTAATCTCTAAATTAAATAGCATTTAATCTGTTTTCATTGAGAAAGCAACTACTATTTATATAAATCTATAGAGGTCATAAAATGACTATTTCAACAAAAAAACTTCTTCCAATCACTTTATTTGTTTCAGCTATGACGGCAAGTATTGGTGTATTAGCCGCTGAAACACAATCAGGTACTTTATCCTTTAAAGGATTAATCTATTCCTCTTCTTGTAGTATCGATATTAACGATAGTAATTCACCTAATGCGAACGTATTAATGGGTCGTTACCCTACTAGCGCATTTACAGAAAAAGATTCTGAAGTAGGTGGCGAAAATGGTAATGGTAAAATTGAGATTACTTTAGAAAATTGCCCACCAGTAGGGAAAGTAACACTTCAATTAAATGGTAAAGCAGATGATAGCTCTGACCAAACCTTAGCGTTAGATAATCCAAGCAGCTCAAATACAGCTAAAAATGTAGGTATCCGTATTTATAACGTTAAAGATAAATCTACACCATTAGTCATTAACGGAAGTAAAACGGAGACTATCGATGTAGAAGGTGCTGATAGCTCTTGGAGTGCTGAGTTTGTTGCTAAATATATTAGTACAGCAAATACGGTTATTGCGGGTCAAGCAGATGCAACACTAAATTATACAATTACTTATCAATAATAATTAATTATCAATAACAAGCAAGCGCAGGTTAAGGCTTTAGCCTGCGCTTTTACCTAAAGGTTGTCATCGTTATGTCTTTTAAAAGCGTATTTTTAGGATTAGGACTTATACTTAGCACAGTAACATCAAGCTTTGCTGGTTTTGGCTTAGAAACAACACGTGTTATTTATAATGAACAGAGTAATAACGAAGGCTTTGTTGCATTTAATACCGATAAAGACACCAATTATTTATTACAATCTTGGATTGAAGATCTTAACGGCAAGGTCACACAACATTTTGTTATCACACCGCCTTTACTAAAACTCGTTGCACAGCAGAAAAATACACTACAAGTTACTAAGAATATTACATTACCTAATGATACCGAATCGATGTACTGGATTAACGTAAAATTTGTTGCCCCAAGCAATGAGAATTTAGAGAATGTTTTACGTTATTCTATGACTAATAAAATAAAATTAATTTATCGTCCACAATCACTCAGTAATATTAATATTGAAGAAGAAGTAAAAGCACTTAAATGGTCAGTAAAAAATGGCAATTTGGTTGTTACTAATAACTCGCCTTTCTTTGTTAACATTGGAAAACTATTTATTAACAATAGTGAAATTGAAAATAACCCCGGTTATTTACCACCAAAATCTGAAACCATTATAAAAACAAATAAAACACCAAATAATCAAAGCAATATCCAATTACTTTATATTGATGATTTTGGCAAAGGCGTTCCAGTAGATTTTAAATTATAAATAAGAGATTTATTTTAATATGAAAATGGAAAATGGAAAGGATAATTATTTTAATAAATCTTCACTCTATTTATTGATAGCGGGAGGTTTATTTGCCTCCTTCAATACTTCAGCAGATGACTATTATCCACCTAATCTATTGAATATTGAAGGTAATTCTCAGCAGGTTACCAATGAAGATCTCAGTGTATTTAGAGAATCCTCTATCGCACCTGGCTACTATCATGTTGATTTCTTTATTAATAATAACCGTATTGTTAATCGTGAAATCGAATTCGCATTAATGGATGATGCCGAAAATAAAAAAGCGCTAGTACCTTTATTAACAGCCGATGAATGGTATCAAGCCGGTGTTGATATTCCTAGTGAATTAATTAATAAAGACGAAAAATTTGTTAATATTAATCTTATTGAACACGCTGTTGGTCTCCTTGATTTAAATAGAAGCCAATATGTACTGACACTACCGCAAAAATATATTAATGAAAGCCGGATCCAACTCACCGAAGTCAATAGCTGGGATTCTGGTATTCCTGCTGCTTTAGTTAACTACTCATTTTCATCTTTTAATCGTCGCAGCGATGGCGAAACTAATGATAGCTATTATGGCAACATTCAAAGCCAAATTAACTTTGATGCATGGCGTTTTTATAATTATTCCACATGGTCTAGAAATGAAAATGGTGAAAATAAATGGAATACATTAAGTAATGTTCTTTCTAGAGATATTTATGCCTTAAGAAGTGAATTACAGTTAGGTGATCTTTATAGCTCATCCCAATTATTTGACTCTGTTAAATACCGCGGACTAAAGCTAATGACAGATCGCCTAATGACGCCTTATCAAAATAGAACCTATGCCCCGAGTGTGGTTGGTATTGCCAATTCAGAATCTATCATCACCATCACGCAAAACGGGCAAATTATCTATAAAAAGAGTGTACCAGCAGGACCTTTTAATATTATTGATTACTCCCCAATGAGCAGTGGGGGAAATTTATATGTTAATGTCAAAGAATCTGATGGCTCAGAAAAGAATTTCATTGTGCCTTTTTCTTCTATTGCCAGCCTAGAACGAAAAGGTGAAATGAAATATAGCTTTTCAACAGGAAAATACGATAGCCATAACAGTGGCGATGGCACCTATTTAACCCAAGCTGAAGCTTATTACGGTTTAACCGATTATGTCACACTCTATAGTGGTTTATTGGTTGCTGAAAAATACCAATCTTTTGGCTTAGGAAGTGGGATTAACTTCGGTAGTTATGGTGCTGTTACCGCAGATTGGCTCTATGCAAAATCAACCGTTAATCATGATGAATCTTTAAACGGTAACGCCTTTAGAGTTAATTATTCAAAAAATATTGAGCTAACCAATACCAATGTTTCTGTGGTGGGATATCGCCATTTTGATGCTAATTTTCTTAACTTCAATGATGCAATGGAGTACAAAGATAAAGAATATCAGGCAAATGAGGGACTAAAAAATGAATATACCATGTCCATTAGTCAGCCTTTATTCTCAAATAACTCATCGATAAATTTAAATTCCATTATTTATAAGTACGCTGATGGTAAAAATATTAGCTCTTATAACGTTGGCTTTAATAGCTCAATAAACAAAATCAACTACAGTATTTATTATACTTATTACGATAGTAATCGATCCGATAATAACGATAAAAATACTTATGACTTAAGTATGAACATTAGTATTCCATTAACATGGAATGAAAACTATGTGTGGGCGAACTATGCCGTTTCAACCAATAATCACGACCAAACCTTACATACCGCACGTTTAAGTGGAACTTACGGCGAGAAAAATCAAGCGAGCTGGGATGTTTATCAAGGTTATGGCAACAAAGGTGTTAACTATAGCGGTGGATTGAATGGTTCTTATAAGACCTCTGGTGCTATTGTCAATGCAGGTTATTCATACTCAAAAGATAGACAAAATCTTAACTACGGTATTAGTGGTGCTTTAGTAGCAACACAATATGGCGCAGTACTGACTCCATCGTTACAACAGACTAATGCCTTAATTTTGACAAAAGATACTGCGGGTATTGAAGTTATTAATGGTCAGTCAGTGAAAACAGATGGTAGTGGTTTAGCGGTTATTTCAGGCATGTCTCCTTATCAGAAAAACAGTATTAGCATTGATACTAAATCTATCCCCGCTGATACTGAAATTTCGAATAACATTATTAGCAATGTTATTCCAACTAAAGGGGCATTAATCCTTGCTGATTTTGATGCCAAAAAAGGGTTTAAATTCTTACTCACATTAGAAACACCCGATAACAGTGTTATTCCAATGGGTGCTCAAGCAGATATAGGGCAAACTGAAAAACAACTGGTTGCCAACTTTAATCAGCTCTATTTTGTTGCAGATAAACCACAAGGTAATATTCAAGTTTCGTGGAAATCTGAAGGTAAAACATATCGCTGCCATGCCAACTACAATGCTAATAATCAGTCGCCAAACAATGGGTTATATATTTTAACCGCCGAGTGTAAATAAGGAAATAAAATGACTAACAGCAAAAAGAAAACCAATAATTTATTATTTCTTACTTTTATACTTGGTTTATCCTCAACCTCTTTTTATAGTTATGCTGCACCAAATTGCGTTAATAACGGTGGTATTAAACATGGCACCATGGATGCAAGAGCAGGTACGGTTGAATTAAGCGGTTCAATTAAAAAGAACCAAGAAATAGGCCGTTTTACCTTTGTTCGAGATGGCTCTGATGTCTCTGTTGCAGATTGTCCTGATGGCGCTGAAGTTTATGCCTATGCTACCTATAGTGAAGGTAGTGGTGTTGTCCCGACCTATTACATGGATATCGATGGCAGACCCGCTTATTATGTTGTCCGTAATGGTCCTATCGTTGGTTTAGACGATTACGCTTATGTGCTCATTGATAATAAAACCCAGCACTCGTTTAGAAGTCAGCCAGGACAAGAGATCCCTGTTAATGATGATAAGCTCTATTCTAGAGATGCAACGGTTATTGTCTATTCAACTAAAGATAATCCTAAGTCACAACAATTTACTACCCAATATATTGGTTCAGTATTAATTAACCGCTTTAGTTCTGGTGGTGGTACAACTGCGGTGGGCTTTAGTTATCGGCTTTCAGTTAAAATTATTAGTGCACCAACCTCATGCAGTGCTGAAAATACGAACCTTGTTATGAACCTACCTAGAATATCAACCTCTGCATTTCCTAAGATTGGTTTTCCTACAGAACAAGCTTATGCTGAAGATAATCTAAGAATTAATTGCACAGGTAACGTTTCTGCCAAAATAAAACTGATGGCAAGTAATACCGCAAGTTATGAAGGTCAAGAATCGGTTATTAAGGCTGATAATGAAGGTGGTCGTGATAATGCAGAAGGAATTGGCTTTGTTGTCTCATCGCCATTAAGCAATGATACACGTTTAGTTAATAATCAATTTGTTAAGCTCGCAGATTTAACCAGTGGCTCAACAAGTGTGCCGTTAAAAGCAGAATATTTCCGTTATGGTAATGAAGTCAAACCGGGAAAAGTTAATGCCTCGGCAAACTTTGTGTTGGAATTTAATTAATAAAAATAGCGAGTCATTACCGTTAGCCGTTAAACCAGTCATTCAATAAGCCGTTATCTTTCATTAAAAAAAACGCTATTAAAGAAAATTTAATAGCATTTTTTAATCGTATTATTTAAATCAATAAAAAGTATTAAGGATAAGCTGCAATTAATACTGCGGTACCACTGTAATTACCGCCATTGGCATTCTCACCTTTTAAGATACTTTCAATTTGAATTTGTTTATATTGCCCTACTCTTGAAATAAAGCGTTGTCCTTTATTGCCAGATTCAGCATCTATCATTTGAATTTTACTGTAAATGGTTCTATTTGTGCCATCCACTTTTAATGGTAATCGCTGCTGTGGATCGTTATCTTTAGTATAATGCAATTCAAATTCAACGGGCGTTGGGATCACATGGTCACAAGAGAAATTAATCGATCTCACTACACGGCTTTCATATTTTTCTGCATTTAATACACCGTGATTAATAATTAAACTACCACCCACATCAGTTCGGCATTCAGCAGGAGAGACAATAGTCGCACCAATTAAACGCATTGGTGCAGTAACATTTGTGACGGGTAAAAAAGGTGGCAATTTAGCCATCGTTTGAGCTACGGGAAATGTACTATATGCTCGAGAATATCCAGCAAAGTCAGATGATGGAATAACAGTTATTCCATCCAAATTTCGTTTCTTAACATAAATACTTATTTCAAATGGAAATTGATAAACAAAGCTTTTCATAGTCGCAGTTCCACTTCCAGAACTACATATACTTGCTTTATAATTGATCCAATTATCAACCATTCCTTTATTTGAATAAATAGTAACAAAAGTATTGAAGCTTAATTGATAAAGAGGTAATCCATTGATAGTGGCATTTCTAGGTGCTCTAGGAATATAAGTAAAAATACGATGATATCCTTCTCTACCTACTGCTTTTACACTGGCATCTTCTTGATAAAAACTACCCGTACAATTAACTCTACCTGAAGGGCGTAATCCTTTATCGCTTATAGTGTAAGTATCACCTACTTTATAGTAATAAATACCATCAGTACCTATACTTGGAACTGTGGATATTTTAGCATTTCGACTTAAGTCAATAATATATCCATCTTGGGGGTTTTGTGCTGCACTCGTATACATTTTAGCTGGTGCAGAATGCACATTATTAGATAATACTAATCCTGCTACTAAAACAGCATAATATAATTTATTAATTGATGATAAACAATTCTTCATACTAACCTCTAATTATAATCAACTAATAAAGAGACATTAGCAGTAAATGGTCCCATTTTAAGTTGCGTACCCGGTTTATTTGCAACCAATTGAGTACTTAGTGAGATCTTCCCTGAATTGCTGCCACTAAGAATTGGTGTGATACGTTCATAACGTTGAACATTAATTTTACGTTTACCACTGGTAATATCCGAAAACTCAATTCCCAATTGATCTGTTGTTGTGGCTAATACATCAATACCATTATAAGAGAAATAACCATTATCTTTTGGAGAAAGATATAAATTCATCATTTTATTGAGGTTACAATCTTTAATTAATACATCAAAATTTTTTGGCGGTGTTTTTACTACAGCATTAACATCCACATTTTGAAAATCGACAAATAACTCTTTTGCCCCTTTGCCATCTGTTACGGTACATGCTGGATTAATTAATGTTGCATTAACTGTAATGTGGATTTCAGCCGATGAAATAGGCACATATAATAAGCCAAGGGTTAGCGCAAATAGTATTCTTTTCATTATCGCTCCCTATTGGTAATCAATGTTAAATGTAACGGTAGATGAAAACGCGCCCTCTTTTAAATCACCCGTAATAGGCGGACGAGCATAAACCTTAAAATTCAATAAATTTTGTTCATCTTTACCACTTACAATAACGCGTGACATATCAATTTTTTCATTAAATTTTATTACTGCATCGTTGCTATCAAGTAAGCCTAGTAAAAGATTAGAACCACCGTCTGTTTTTAAATAACTTATACCTTTATCGGTTACAAGGTCGTTGCTATTTAATTTTATTGAAATCATTTTATTTAAATCACTGACATAGCAATCAACTATTGGAATAGAAAACTCAATGGCTTGAGAACGACCATATTCATAAAGATATTTACTGCTTATTTTATTAAGCTGAACCTCTAAATTATAAGGCGCTTCAGGTAACTTACAGCCTGTTGAGACTAAACTTCCCATAAAAGAGATATCTAATGAACCACCGGCATAGCTATAGCTGGAGAGACTACATAATGGTAATAATAGGTAAATCAACTTATTCATAATAGATCTCCATTAAATAGCTATGAGCACCTAATTCACGTGCTTCAAATTGCAGTGAGTTTCTACCATTTTGTAATAAGAATTTATGCCGAGATAGCACTTGATCATATTCAATAAATGAGAGATTTACTGGCGTGGGTGTTGACATGTTTTTTACTGTCAATGATTCAAACAAATTACCAACACCACACTGAGATACATTAGCTGTAATAAGAAAAGCATCATAAGAGAGAAATTTATTAGTTGGACGATAACTCTTAATATGATAATCAATCAAGTCGCAAGGTGAACTTACAATATTCGCTGTAACATATAAATAGCCACTACTTCTATTTTCATAAATATCTTGAATGTTTTTATTCGGTGATGAGTTTATTGTTTTATCAACAGAAATATTTGCTGCATAGACATAACTCCCAGATAATAAAATTATCACAGATAAACATGTATTCTTTAAATAACGTAATTTCTGGGAGTTCATCTCTTATTCCTTAGGTTACATTTCTTTTTCTACAGTACATTTAGCTGCATCACACTTAAATTTCAGTGTTGGCTTTCCACCGTAGTCATTAATAATGGTCATATAAGGAACGGTTGTTTTTGCCATAGCAAATTCATGGTCTGATTTAGGTGGGATCATTACCACATCAAAAGCACCCGTTTCAGCGGTTTTTTGTGTTGATGCCAAACCAATTACTGTTAAATAAAATGGAGTCACATTATTAACCGTATATCCTTTAGCTGAAGGCGTTAATGTCACGCTATGAAACCACATGCTATCGGCTTGAGGTAAAATTCCAGCGGGGCGATAAAACAGTTTTACACGGCTTTGTAACGCAATTTGCAGTACGTTCGCTTCTTCAGACTTAGGTGGTACTTCACGTAAGTTGTAGTAAAAAACAGATTCTCTGTCTTGTGGCAATGAGGCGACAGAAGGTGTTGTACTGATTTGAACAATACTTGATGATTTAGGATCTAACCGCTGAATAGGTGGCGTGGCAATTAATGGTCCAGTGGTTAGTTTTTTCTCATTTGCATCATCAATCCAAGTTTGAGCTAAATAAGGAAGCGTTGGGTTATCGTTACGAATAGTAATATTAATCGATTTCTCAGTACCCGGGAAAATAACCCGGGTTCTGTCTAGTGTTACTGCACTTTGAGCAACCGTAGAGACTCCCATTAATGAGATGAAAAGAGTAGAAATAACGGTATTTTTAAGTTCTTTTTTCATTTGTGATTAACCTTTATTAGCATCACTTACATGGCATTAATAGCATTTGTGTTTTTGGATCTATGGTTTCAGGTAGACTAATGGTGCATCGTTTCTCATTTCCCCAGAACACACCCAATTCATCATTTTCCGCGACACCAACTACCCATGCCACGCCTTCATCACCCACAATGCCTAATTCAACATTATCTTTATTACGAATACTTGCTCCAAATGGAGGATGTTTACCATCGACCATTTTAACGGTAGCAAACAATTTATAACCTTTAATAACTTTCATCTGACGATAACCTATCGCACCACGCGTTAAGGTTATGTCGGTCATGGTATCTACTGCATCATAGTTTTCAGGTAATGCACTGACATCTATCGCTGCTGATGAACTACGGAAACTGGTTACACTAGGAATAATAGCCAAACCAAATGCATTCGTTTTCATTGATTCCCCTTCGATAGGCACACCTGATATACCCGGAGTTTCAATCAGTAAACGTGTATCACCATAAGCTGGTTGATGAAGAACAAGACCATGAGATGTTCCTGTTAAACCACCAGAAATACTACCGCTTAGGCTCTTATATTGACCTGGCACATAGCTTGCACTTGCTGAGGCATTCGCTAGACTTGTGTCTTTACTTACATAACCACTAAATGAAGATTCATTATCAATTGCTTGACCATGAGTTAAGCCCGCATTCACACTATAGCTTAAACCTTCATCATATCCACTGTACCCAACATTATGGTTATAACGCCCTTTCTCATCGGTTTTAGTATATTGTTCAGAGAAAGTGAGGTTTCCACCTTGGTCAAATGGCACAGATACATACAGGCTTAACGTGTCATCGTTGACCCCTTCCTGTTGCGATCTAAAGGCAGAAAGTGTCAGGTTAATATCACGTATCTTTATTTTAGATAGTGAGAAACGGGTATTAGCATAAACACCGTATTGTGTCTGAGAACGGCTATTCCAGAATGTATTATGTTGATAGTTAAGTGATAATGAAAAATCATCAAAATATTTATTTAAATAGATTTGATAACTCTCTTTTGGAGAATAGGCATCTTGTCCTGTTCTTCTCTCTTCCATTGTTTGGCTAATTGTACGGTAATCTTCATCTGTAAAACGATAGCCTGCAAAGGTAATATTTGTTTTTACTTCATCAAACGATTTTGAGTAGTTCACACGATAAGAACGACCCTGTTTATCGCTGTCTGATAATTTGGCAAATGATTGGTTAATATCAAAAGATAAGGCACCAAACATAGAAAGGTCACGACCAATACCTAATGCAATGGATTGATAATTTTGTGATAACTGGCTACCACCGTACACACTCCATGCGTTACTTACACCATATGAAACTTCACCACCAATAACAGTATCACCTGTTAATTTATGGTCATCATAACGTGTTTTACCACCCACTAATTTATAACGGACTTGTCCTGGTCGTGTTAAATAAGGCAGTGTTGCAGTAGAAATAGTAAATTTACGCTCTTCACCATTATCTTCACGAATGGTGACATCCAGTTGACCTTGAATAGAGCTATCCAATGTCTGAATTCTAAACGGTCCCGGTGGTACGGTTGTTTCTAATACGATACGGTCTTGGCTTTTTACAATAATTGTCGCATTCGTTTTGGCAACACCCACAATTTCAGGGGCATAACCCACTAATTTAGGCGGTAGCATACGATCATCACTTTCTAGCGTGATCCCTGTATATTGCCATGCATCAAATAACTGAGAGTAAAAATAGTTTTCACCCATTGTTAATGTTGCAGCCAGTGCTTTTATAGAACGATAGGCATAAAAGCGGTTAAAATCAAAATTATGGGACTCTTGGTTATCACTACTGCCGCCGTTTTCTTTCTGATAGCTCATGCTATAGTCACTACGAAAACGCCATACCCCCATATTGAAGCCACTCGTACCATTCATCGAAGCATAAACAGATTTTGAACCTGAGTTATATTTCGCACCACTTAGCGACAAGGTATAGTCTATAAACGCACCAACAATCCCCTCTTCCCAACGAGAAGGTGGCACCCAAGAAGGATCTGAATATTGTAGCCATGTTTGTGGCACAGTTAATTTTAATGCAAGGGAAGGAAGGTCTAGCGTGAGATTTGTTCCAGTTAAAGCAGATAAATCTAAGCACTGATCTTCATGATAAACTTTGACTTTACTTTCAGCTTCTTCTGTTAGCCCTAATAGTTCTAGATTATTTTTAGGAATACAAACGGTATTAAAGATATTTTCAGAAGAGGCGGTTTTTTCGACAGGGAATACACTGATTTTTTGGCTTGGACCTATTCGCTCGCCATTACTAAAAACAGTAAGATGATAATCCCCAGGCATAATATAGCCAGAGCTATTGAATTGGCTAATATCAATATTAGCAGCATCAGAAGCATCAAGAATATCGGTATTAAATTCTACAGAATAGGCATAGAAGCACGGTGTCATTGTTAGCAATAAGACTATTTTTGCCATATTTTTAGAAATTAGCATATTCATCCACCGTGATAATGTGACCAAGCGAAAATTAAAATAGTTATCTATTTATAATCTATTGAAAAATAAACAAATGCAGAGTATTTACCTGCTTCAATAATTTGATTGGTAAAAGCAAGTTCCACTTGGTATTTCAATTCCGGATCTTTTTTTGCATCTTTACTTTGATATATAAGATGATCAATATAATAAGGGCGATTAGGAGGAATAATGTTCCCCTCTTCATCTAAAATATAAAATCCAAGCCCTTGAGAACTCCCTGACATTGAAAATATAGAATCATTATTTGCTTCTAATCCATTGAACTGAATATTTAATGATTTCTTGTCCGTATCACTATATTGACTAACACAATCAGATAATCTTATATAAAAGCTTTTCCTTAAATTTTCCCTTTTTACTTTGTTATCAATTTTCGATAGTGCAATATCTGAGAAATCGATATATTGATAACGGTCTTCCATTTTTATTGAGCAAGGTGATGCGATAACTGAACCAGATAATGTAGCATTTGCTTTAAGAACTTTCGGCTTTGTCGTGTCATCAAAAGCAAAAGAGACCGATGATGCAAAAAATAGTACTCCCATCGTATTTAAAATAGTCAGATACTTATTTTTATTAAAATTCATCATCTCATTACCATTATATAAATATGTATAGGGGATATCCCCTATACATATATTGGTGCATTATTCGTATGAAATACGGAAGTCAGCGATAGCAGCGAATTCGCCTTCTTTAACTTCTTTAGATACGTCAACAGCTTTAGCTAAAGCAGTAAACTCAAGTACGTTAGTACCTTGTTTGTTACGGATTTTAGATAAAATATCTGCAGCTTCACCAAATTTGTAAGTATCGATAGCGATACCAACGTTGTTTGCTTTAGTTCTGTCAGTTGCTAACAGAGTGTTAGTAGCATCAGCATATGAACGTCCGTCAAACTGGATTTTCATAGTCTTAACAGGTAACCATGCACCTTGGTCATCTTTTTTGAATTTGTCGAAGTTACATTGTTCTAATTTAATAGTGAAAGTTTTTTCTCTTTCATTACCTTGCTCTAAGAACACACGTGAAATTTCGCCAAATTTAACTGTTTGGTTTAAACTTTCATCAGCGATGTTACATGGAGAATCAACAACTGAACCTACGAAGTTAATTACGCCATTATTTTCAGCCATTGAACCGAAAGAAGCTAAAGATAAAGCAACAGCAGCGCCAACGATGCTTAATTTATTAAATGTCATTATGAATACCTCAAAAGTAAGTTAATATCTGACGTGACGTCATTTTTTTTAAAATATCAAACCCGTCTTAATTAAAAGTTAATTAAGATTTACATATAGAATAATTAAAACTTAACTCAGCAAAAAAATAATTAAATTTGATGAAATTAATAATAATAAATAAATATAATTATTAACCGCCCACCAAATCTTGTTGCAAATATAGTATGCCCTGAAACATTTATTTTCAATTAAGTAAAAGTACAACCATTTATTAGATAATAATATTATTGATAATATTGATGTGACATAAAAATCCAGCAAATTCAAAAAAGGAATAAAAAAACAACATTTAACACTATGCACCAAAATAAGATAATCTACTTATGAATGGTAAATAAAATAAAGACATTCTAAATAAGAGTAATATCTGAGCGATCTTTATTAAATTAAGATTATTCTTGCAGATTGAAAATGAAGAATAAATATCAAATTTACACACTTAAGGAGTAAAATAAACATAAATACACAAATTAAAACATAATTGAAACATTTAAGACAAAAAAAGGAAAATAATTATTACCTGTAAATAGTATTTATCTTAAAATAGCGTCATGAAAAAAGTATAGATTTAAATAAAATATCTAAACACACTAGCTAAAAGAGTTAAAACTTAGGTAATATTACCTAAGTTAATAAAAACAGAATAGAGAATAGGTAACATTACCTATAAAATCAATATTGATAGCGTTGAGAGTTCACAATAAAAGAAAAGATAATTACTTTATAAGTATTGAGTATTCAAATAAAGAATAGTAGTGAGCAAACTCTGAGATACCTACACTTCAGGATAACAGTAACGTAAGTTCAGATTATTCAAATCAACTTATAGCTAATAACAATAATAGAATCAGAATTGATGTACCCCCTTATTGGGTAACTTCATACTGGATACGGAATTTTTAGTGAATTGAAAGAGCCTTTTTGGCTGCGCTCGCCTTGGGAACTAAAAAAAACTGTTGGATATTTACTATCCTAGCCGTGGAGGGGTGATATCAGGTGCCTACTAAAATATCTTATATTTCATTATCTTTAGGTATTTTATTCTATTACCTTGAAATGGTTCATGAGTTTTTATTCAGACTGTATCCACAAGCAATGAATACGGTACCTATATTTCAACATCAAAAATTATTGAGTCTCATTTTTGCTATTTACCTTTTATCTATAGCCCCCTTATTCTTTTTTTACATTAAAAATAAAATAAATAATGGTTATCGTTTTTTATTTTACATCGTTCTACCGTACATACTGTCTGTAATTGCTTGGTACATTAATATTTATATTGCTAATCCAAGTCAGTACTCCAGCAATGGTTCAACCACTGGGGTACTTGGTCATATGTTCATGACATCTTATGTAATACATGGCGTATTTTTAATTCCCATAGTTGCATATATAACTGACTTCTCAATTCGTAAGATATTGAAGTAATTTGTTTTTATTAATTTTATGGTAATAAAAAATGGCAACTGCTCGCGCTTTTCTGCAATACGATCAAAGGTGCAATATGTATTTTATATTGATGTGAGTTGAGTTGAGTTGAGTTCAATATACGTGGGTAGAGTTTGCTTCCCTGATAATGATTAAAAAAGCAAACAATTAAATAATAATTCAATAAAAACAATAATTTACATTAAAACCCTCTGTTTTTTTGTATTGGTAACGCATATGCGTTACCATTTCACCCGACTCACAGTCCCTTGGTAACTGAGTTTTTACCACGCTATAACGTCCCCCATTGGATTCTTCACCCAATCACTTCGAACAGATAAGTCTTATTAACTGCTCATATATTAAATTTATTTACTATTTAGCTTGTCTTCCCACAAAACAACCTGCTAGCTTAAGGTAAATATGCGCAATAAATGCTATGAACAACTGGATGGTCCGCTTTATTTTCGGTTGCCACCCTGCATCTGAAAGGAAATAAGCATGGATGTTTTTATACAATCTCAGAATCGTTACCATCTCACGGTGCAAGGCTGTGATGCACTATTGGATGTAGAGCTCTTCACAGGGCGTGAAGCCATCAGTGATACTTACTATTACCAAATTACCTTCACTTGTGATGCTCAAGACTTACAACCGCAACAACTTCTACGCCGTAGTGCCACGCTCGCTTTTACGCCACCATTCAATAGTCTAACCGATTTAGTGACCCAATCCTCTGTCACTAAACAAGTTCATGGTGTCGTCACTCAGTTTCGCCGTCTATCGGGCTCCGTTGATGAAGCCCGTTATCAATTAGTCATTGAACCGATGTTTGCTTTATTGCGCCATCAAATCCGCACACATCGGTTTTTCCTGAATCAATCTGTGCCTGATGTGGTGAGTCAAATCTTACGCGAGCACAACTTTAAAGATTGGGAATTTGAATTTATCCTCAAGCAGGATTACCCCAAACGGGCGCAAACCAACCAATACAACGAAAGTGACCGCCAGTTTATTGAGCGTTTATTAAGTGAAGTGGGGATTTTCTACTCCTTTTATCTGCAAGATGAAGCTCAGACAGAAGTGATCCGTTTTGCTGACCGCCAAAGTGCTTATACCTTTGATAAAACCCTGCCGTTAAATAGCCCATCAGGCATGAATGATAATCATCAAGAGAGTGTGTGGGGATTATCATTACATCACCAAGTGGTCGAACAAAATGTCTTTACCAAAGACTATAACCATCGCCAAGCACAAGACACCTTAATTTCAGCCGTTACCGATATGACCCGCGGTGAAGGAGATGATATTCATTACGGTGAGGTGTATCACTACCAAGCGCGCCATTTGGCTCGCGGTGATAAAATGACCCCCGAAGCGGAAACCGCCAACTTTTGGGCGTGTCTGGATCATGAGCGTTTTTTAACCCGTCAAACACGGTTAAAAGGGGAGAGTAATGCGGATTCCTTATCTCCCTTACAGGTGCTCACCATTACGGATAACAGCTTAATTTCCTCATTACCCGCCGTTTTTCAATTACCCATTTTAATCACCCGCTTACGTTTTAGTGGCGGGCGTGAACATGGCTTAAATGTGCGTTTTTATGCTACCCCTTACAGTGAAACACTTTGCTGGCGCCCCGCATTAAAGCCACGTCCCATCGTCACGGGAACGTTAACGGCGCGCATTACCAGTGCGATATTTACGCACATCAAAATGATGCGGGCTTTTATTGGATAAAATTTGATGCCGACCGTGATGAAAAACCCATGGGATATGAAAGTATGCCCGTACGACTGGCAAAACCTTATGCAGGTGATACCTACGGCATACATTTTCCATTAATTCAAGGCACTGAAGTAGCGATTGCCTTTCATGAAGGCGACCCTGACCGCCCTTATATTGCTCATACGTTGCATGACTCTAGCCACCCTGACCACATCACCGATAAAAATAATACCCGCAATGTGATCCGTACCCCCGCAAATAATAAACTGCGAATGGAAGATAAACGGGGTGAAGAGCATATCAAACTCAGTACTGAATACGGTGGTAAAACGCAGCTCAATTTAGGGCATTTGGTTAATCAAGGACGTGAAAAACGCGGTGACGGCTTTGAATTACGCACCGACAGTTGGGGTGCCATCAGAGCGGGTAAAGGGCTGTTTATTAGTACTGATTTACGCACTCACGCCGCTTCTAAGCAACTTGATATCCGTGAAGCCAAACAACAGTTAGAAGACGCACTTCATTTAGTTGATGCGCTTCGTGAAGCCGCCGAGGTGGCAAAAGCAGAATTAGCCGATGTCAAAGCCCAACAGCATTTATTAACACAATCGATCAGTGAATTACAACAAAATGCCATGCTATTAAGTGCGCCTGCGGGGATGGCATTAACGTCACCTAAAACAGTTCACGTCAATAGTGGTGAAAATATTGCGCTTACGGCACAACAACAAGCCGATATTTCAGTAGGCAAAAAAATCACCTTAGCCGCAGGCAAGGCTATCAGTTTATTTGCTCAAAGCAGTGGCATTAAAGCCTTTGCGGCAAAAGGAAAGGTCGAACTACAGGCACAAAGTGATGAAATGCATTTAACATCACTGAAAGATTTAACCGTCACCAGTACGGGTGGGAAAACCGTGGTGGCAGCCAAAGACGAGCTATTACTCACGTGTGGCGGGGCGTTTATTCGCTTAAAAGGGGGGCAAATTGAGTACGGCAGCCCAGGGAATCAAACGGTAAAAGCCACTAATTGGGTGGTTAATGGCCCTGTATCTATGGATATCACACATCCTCAATTTCCTCAGTCCTTACCGAAACAAACGTTACGATTTCAATTAAGTGCCTCCCCCCAAAGCCCTATGAAAGCACGGGCATTTGAGCCATATACCTTGTATGCCAATGGCGCATTATTGGCGAAGGAGTTAACCGATGAAAACGGCAATATCCAGATTGAGCATGATGTTTCTGTTGAACAATACCGTGTTGAGCTCGTCGATGGTGAAAAATTCACTATCAACTTATTAAAATCAAATACTGAAAAAACGCAAGAGGATGAAGCGTCTATCGAAGGATTCCGTACACTTAAGCCCCAAATTGGTATGCAAGGCAAAAAACATTCTGGAGTTAAACATCAAGATATTTTCAAGCAATTATTAATGATTGGTATATCGGAAGATAGCCCAAAGGGAAAAAATAATGAGTGATGTAACGGAACAAACGATTAATATCATTTTAGGTGAAGATAATAATGCAACATTAACTCAGCAATGGTTTATTAGTAGTAAATACGCACCTGTTGCCTCTGGATTTGCCCCTTTAATTAATGGTGAACGTACTTTTGCTACAATAGCGAAAGCAATTGAACAAGCACAAAAAAGTATTGATATCATTACATGGGGCTTTCAAGCCTCTATGTACTTTACTCGAGGGAGTAAAGGAAAAGCGAAACGAGTAGGTGATTTACTTATAGAGGCAGCTAATCGGGGTGTTAAGGTACGTATATTAGTATGGTATACATTAGGTGGGGACAGCCAAGACCCCAACTTTCCAGGTTGGAAAGCAACGCCAAGAAATTATGGCAACTATAATGAATATAGAAAACAAATATACGACGCTTCAGGAAATAAATTACCGTATCAAACCACCGAGGATTATGACTATGATTGTCAATGGCATTGGAATATCAAAATTGGAAAAAAAGGAAACGGTAATATTCAGGTTAAACACAGGGAGTTTAACTGGAGTAATGATGTAGAAGAAGCAACCGATCGACAATCAAGCCATATAGTTAAAGAATATGGTGATATTGGTTACCAACAAGGAAGATTATTAGCATTATATCCCACTCATCATCAAAAAGTCATTTTAGTTGATTATGATATTCCTGATGATGCTGTTGGTTTTATTATGGGACATAACTCATTATCAGCTTATTGGGATCAAGACTCTCATTCTGAAATTCAATTTTCAGCTGAATTAGGACGAGATGGTAATACAGGATGGCAAGATAATTCCTCGTGTGTTTGTGGTGCAGTATTAGCGCATATTAATCATAATTTTGTAGAAGCATGGGAAAAGAATGTCGGTAAAGATATTGAATTAAGTCAGCGTAGCGCGCTGACAGAAGATGAGCATACATTCATGCAGCAACGAATGGATAAAATTAATAATAGATTAATTAATGCTATTCCTGTGAAGGATATGATCCCATTAAAAAAGGTTATGGCACAAATTTGCCGCACTCAACCCCAATATAAAGAATTCGATGTTTTACGCCTTTATACCCATGCGTTAGTCAGAGCACGAAATTACATTTATATCGAAAATCAATATTTTCGATATTCACCTTTTGTTTCATTATTACAAGAGGCTATCAATCAAAGGATCAAAGAAGGTTATGATATTGAAAAATATCCACTTTATCTTTTTGTTATCACAAACAGTTCCAGTGATGAAGCAATTCATTCGGGAAGCTATCAAACTTATAAAATGATAGAAGCTCTTCAGCGCCCAGATATGGTACCTAATTATCACCGAAAAGAACATAAATTGAATAAAAATGAACCGATTACAGCAGGAGAAATACCGGGTTTAAAATCACATATTTGTACGCTTGTCTCTCCTGATTCGACCACCTCTCATTGGAAACCTGTTTATGTTCACAGTAAAGTATTGATGATTGATGACACCTTTATGACGTTAGGTTCTAGCAATATTAATTTACGGAGTATGTTATTTGATAGTGAATTTAATATTGCGATTCAAGACACAGATATGACAAATATTATTCCTCCTATTCGACAACATTTATGGAAAATACATACAAAACAAACGTGTGACAATATTCAAGAGGAATATAATATTTGGGAAAAGTTTATTCAGAAAAATAAAAAATTAAATCAAAATGATATTCCGACAACACCTAGTGTATCTTTAATTGAGTTTTTTGATGGAAATAAAAAATGGGACAACAAAGATTAATATTCTATTTTAGAAAAAGCACGTTGTGCTCGATTATCTTTTTTTTATTTTTACTAACAGGATGTGAAAAACAGGAAACAAGTAATATGAATGACACATTAAAAAACTTTCAATTTACCTGTGTACAAGAAAAAGACCATTTTCCTCCGCTCGAGCCCGAAGCAGATGACTGGTTTAAAGAAGCTCGCCGTTTAGAAATAAAAAAAGGACCTAAAGATTTTGATCATATTGCTTTTCTGTACCGCCAAGCTGTCGAGAAAGGGCATTATAAAGCCATTGGTAATTTACAAAATATGATTGCAATGGGACAAGTTGAGCCTTTGGCAGGGAAAACCCGTTCCGAAGAAGTAATTGATTTAACAGAGCAATTAATAAAAATGGATATCCCTTTTGGTTATTATATTATGGGAACTTATCTTCAACGGGGATATGGTGTTAAACAAGATCCTGATGCTGCATTACAGTATTTCTTAAAAGCTGCGGTGATGGGAAACGCAGATGGTCAATTAGCCATCGGTGAGTTATTTCTTAATGGAAGAACACCTTTATATCGTTTAGATTTAGGGCGAACTATGCTTAAGTGTGCAGCAGAACAAGGTAATACAAATGCTGCTTATTCTCTTGCTATGGATTATGAAGTTCGTGATAAAGACTACTCACAAGCACTTATATTCTATCAATTAGCCATTCGTTATGGGCACGGCCAATCAGCCTATCAACTCTCCAGAAATTTTAATACTTCAGATCCTGATAATAGATTAGATTATATGGGATTGTTGGTTGATCCTGAAAGAGTTCGCCGTTATAAAATGATAGAAGAAGAGCTGAGTTCCAACCCTAGAGCCAAATTCCCCGATATTGATAAAATTGTCCCTCTTCCCCCAGCTGAACTGCCCAAATGGGACGGTACTTTCGAGTATAAAAAACAACAGATAAGTCAATAAAAGGATATGAGTATGCGCGCGATTATTCGTTTAGGTGACAAGACAACGCATGGCGGTGAAGTGATTACCGCATCGGGTTCCATCATGTACGGTAAACCGATAGCACTTGTCGGCGATAAGGTGAATTGCCCAAAGAAAGGACATGGAATAAACGCTATTTTGCCCGGTTCAACACGTATGATAATGTCAGGGCGTCAAGTTGCACTCAATGGTTTTCAAACCGAATGTGGTTGTACGCTGATTGCCAGCTTATCATCGTCAGGTGAACAATCATGATAAGTTGGAAAATCCCTTCCTTAGCGTACTCACCCGCCCCTAAACCCCCTCGTTTTATACGTTGGTTATTTATCATGATCATTATGGGAACGATTGGATTTGCACTTGGCCTTTATTTATCCATAAATGAAATGCTATCACCCACAATAAATAACACCATGCTAATCGTTGTCTTTGCGCTTTGTCCCGCGCTATTAATTGGCCTAATCCGACTCTTTATTTATTCTCTTGCCTCTTATCGTCATCAACTTTTTACCGAAATGCTTGATGATGCAAGACAAGAGTGGCGTCACTGGGCGGGTAAGCACCTTGGGCTATTAGCGCACGCTCGATTAACTCATATTGATGAAGAGATAAAAGAAGATGAGAATTTATCTTCATTGCCACCCAATAAAGACAATATCCTCAAACTCGAACGATTAAAATCACGTTCTTTATGGGAAAAACAAGAAATGGTGGTGCAAAAATTACTGGCACCCATTGCAGAGTATTATCATCAATACCGTCTCGCTGCGCCAATAACATTATATTGGCAGGCAGAAGAACAAGAGACTGATTGGCAAGCACTTATTCAACAAGAAGCTATACACTTATCATTACCTCTGGAAACTATCGAAATGTTGCCCTACGGGTCGTTCAGTGAATGGTTATTAGCGCTGTATAAAAATCCTTTTGAACCTAAAGTATACGCGATATTAGCGTTTCAGTTAGATCCAACGGTCAGCGAAGAAGCCACGAGCCTGTTGCTTGCACCCCAAGGGTTTTATGAACAACTGAAAGCCCCGATTAAAGCAAAACTCCTACGCCCGATATCCACAGAGATAGACGCTTTTGCTGATGCATTAAAGACACAATGTGAATTTCAATTAAGTGGTCCTCAATTAACCGCTCTCTGGCACAGTAATGTGAGTGATAGTGATAAAGGAGAATGTATTCAGCGCTATGTTCAACAAAATATGAGTTGTATTTCTGAGCATTTTTATGACTCAAACACATTTTTGGGCATAGGTGGTTTAGCAAGATATAGCGTGACACTCTCTTTGGCTAGTGAAGCCCTGGTGCCCGCACTGATAACGCATCAAAATGGAAATAATTTATTATTACAACAAGTCATTATCTAGCGTCACATCGTTGATGAATAAATAGATGATGGGGATGATTTTATTGATACATACTGATTACAGCCTACATGCGATTATAATGACGTTAATATTCATGTTCTTTTAACTTAGAAAAATATTATTATCACTATTTTGGTGGCATCTTGTTCTAAATAAGCACACCATTGAGTATAAAATGAAGAATTAAAAATAGAATCACAATAAAACAAAATACTAATGACTTAATGCATTATATCGATGCGTTCCATGTGATCCGCCCACCATTGCACCATCAGCCTTCTTTCCTCAATATGTTCTGTTTTATGAATATAAGCAGCTCTTACTGAGTTGCGTTCTTAGTGACTCATCTACCGTTCTACTGCATCCTTCGACCATAATCCTGACTCAATCAACGAGCTACATGCCATTGTTCTAAAACCATGCCCACACACTTCCGTCTTAGTGTCATAGCCCATCACACGTAAAGCGTTGTTTACCGTATTTTCACTCATTGGTTTTCTTGGATTATGATCGCCGATAAAGATCAGCTAATGATTACCACTGACTTGATATATCTGTTTTAAGATTTCAATGGCTTGTCTGCTTAAAGGGACTAAATGAAGTGTACGCATTTTTGATCCGCGGTGAGAGTGTTTACCCCCTTCTATCGCTTCTCGTTCAGCAGGGATCGTCCACATGATATTATCAAAACCGATTTCATCTCAACGAGCAAAACGCAGTTCACTGGAACGAATAAAGACTAACAAGGTAAGTTTGACAGCTAAGGTCGTTAATGGTCTGCCCGTATAGCTATCGATGCGTTGTAAGAATTCAAGTAAGCGTTTTAACTATCCTCGCAGCCGAATTGCGGGTACAAAACTTTATCGGATCGGCATATACCTGCAAATGTATCCAACCCAGACCATTAACTTAATATCGGTTGAGTTCAATATACGTAGGTAAAGTTAAAATTTGAGAAAAAGCTTACAGAACATAAATTTTAGATATAAAAAAAGACGCTTTAAGCGTCTGATTTTGGTGCGAAGGCCGGACTCGAACATAATACTTAACCTCATGATCTAAATTAAAATATAAAAGTATAAATTTATTTATACCAACGCATATACCAACAGATGAAATTCTTACTTTTTCTGATTGTTATCTAATACAAATAATCGTGATGCTGGTGGAGCTGTATAAGTTATCAGATATTAGTGCCTATGTAATATCAATATATTTTCTCCTTCTCTAATACTAAAAAAGATTAACCTGATCTTTATTGGTAGATAGCCTAGAAAAATAAAAAGAGCCTGTAGCTAACATAATCTTTCTTGCGAAGAGAATAATTTCTAAAATAGGCTAACAGTCCATTTTGAGCGATGAACGGAAGTTCGTTTTCAGGTAACATACTACCTCTGAAAGAGAATGGGGCGTCTAAGCGGGATACTTATAACGATTCTTGCCGTATTTACAGTAAGCATACTGTTTGGCGTATTTTTATTCGAATAGCAAACACTAATAAAAGGAATTCTCATGAACAATATTCCCTCTATGCCGCAGTTAGGGATTTATGTCTCAAAAATCGATCCCACCCTTCGCATCACTGTAACTGACGTTGATATTGTTGATGACGATGATGAGACTCCTGATGATGAATTGTTTTATTTAGTCCGCTGGATCGAGGGGGAAGATGAAAGTGATATGTCGGCCATGGAATTTGAGCTAGACCCAGTAGAGTGGCATGCTTTTGTTGAGTCTGAGCAATTAGTGTTTGAGCGCGATCCATACATGGATTCAGCCCCCGAAAATTCAAACCTTGCGAAAATCCGGGATTTACTCATGAAGGCTAAACAGAATAATCGTTCGTAAGCACCTATCAGGATAGTGGTTTAGTGAGTGTTATCTATTTAGGGCAAGTGGCAAACTGATTCGCATGCAATTTGCCACCAAAGGTGAAGCACTTTCATATGAACGCTGTATAATAAATAGCGTATTCGACCTGCTGTTTAATACCAGACTTGTACGTGGTTTGTACTTTATGAACCTCAATCTTAATTCAGGAGTAAGATAGTGGACACTTTGTCTATTAAAGGTATTTTTGAAGTTTTTGTTAACAATTGGGTTCCTGGTATCTTCACCTTCTTTTTAGGCATCTGTTACTCAAATATCGTTGAAAAAAAGAAACTTAAGCAGAAGCTAAAGAACGATATTCTTGAGATCTTCGTACCGATCTTTAATGCAGGAAACGAGATCTCATTCGAAATCGCGGAAAATGCTTGCAGGAAGATGAAAGGTACCTTTCAGGCATACAAGAGAATATATCCAGGTATCTTCAACAAAGAGGTAGAGAGTGAACTTGAAGACCTACTTAAAGATGGTTTCCTCATAAATGGTGAAGTTAATCCGCATTACTTTGAACCAGCCAATATTGAGAATCTGATTAAAAAATTGTAGTTTCGTTCAAACCCCCCGTTCTTGCGGGGTATTTACATCATGTGTCAATAATGGCTATTTGATTTGCTTTCAGTTGTTCTACGCAATCGACTATTAGCTACTGCCGCTTTCGGCACGAAGCGGAGTGGGCTTAAGGTCCGCTGTGAGCAAGAAAGAGACATCTAATCTTCTTAACGAATGATTCGTGATAGCACTACGAAAGTGCCTAGATGAGCCGCAGTAATCCAAGAAGAATAAATCTCACTCCCATTTTTTATCAAAAAAATCCATGATGCAAAACAGCGCTTGTATCTTTTTTAATAGATGGTAGCATTATTTTTTCCCTAAAAATCATCAATCTAAAATGAATATTAGAAAAATAAAGCAGTCCAGATTTGATTCTCTAGCGGCGTATGCGAGGAACCCTCAGGTAAAATACCTTGGCAGGGAGATCGCTTGGTATGAAACTGAAGACAAAAGTATTGTTTCATGCATCATACAAGATTACACAGATAAAGATTTTTTTGGGATATTAATGGCTCGTGATGAATCTGAACGATACCGTTTTATTGATAATTCCGAATGGAATGAAAATTTTGCTCTTTCTGAATCCGCCTTGTTGACCAAAATACTAGAAATACATGAAAATATTGATAAGGCAAGATTACAAGGGGATACTCATAAGGCCCCGGTTGATTTTTTTATCCCACTAATAAAAACAAAAAACAAACTATCCCCTCTTTTCAATGAGTTGATATCTAATCCATTATTTGCTTCTGCAAAGAATATTATTGAACCCATGATGCGTTGGTATGAAGATGCCGATGGTAATTTTGTAGAGCAATTTCAGACAACAGGTTTTAATCAACGAATATGGGAGCTGTATCTATTCGCTCTGTTGACTGAAAATGATATAACATTCAATCAGAAAGAAGCTATTCCTGACTTTATTTGTGACAGCTTCCAAGGTGAATTTTGCATAGAAGCTACAACTATCAACCCTTCTATAATAGAGGGTAAAGTTGAAGAATTGCCACAATATCACAACTTAAAAGATTTGGAAGATATAAAGAATAACTATTATCCTATAAAATATGGAAGTGCTCTTTTTTCAAAACTTAAAAAAAAATATTGGGAAAAGCCAGTTTGCAAAGATAAGCCTTTAGTTTTTGCTATCACAGATTGTCTCAGTCCTGCTTCCGGTAAAGATTCTAGGGAGTCATTACCATATTATCTTTATGGATACAGACATGAGGTCAAAGTAGACGATAATGGGAGTTTGACAATAGTTCCTGTTAAGATAGAAGAGCATACTTGGGGGAAAAAAGTAATACCTTCAGGTTTTTTTAATCTTCCAGAAGCGAAAAATATTAGCGCGGTGATTTTCTCTAATGATGCATCATTTGGAAAGTTCAATCGTATGGGACTTCTAAATGAATTTGCACCTGAAGGTTCAGAGATGATTAGGACGGGACTTAGAATTAATCATGATGTCAATGCAATAAGGGGTCAATCATTTAGCCTAGAAGTCGGTTCTCCTTCCTACCATGAACGGTGGAGTGAAGGTCTTGAGGTTTACCATAACCCTAACGCTTTACATCCTCTATCTAGGAATGTATTTCAAGAGGCCGCGAATCATTATTTATCCGCTGATGGGCAAATTAAAACATATTTACCAGACTTTCATCCGATTAGCTCAATTACTAAAGTAAAACATTTAGAGTAAGCGTTAGTATTTATTTTAAAAAAGCTAAAATATACTATTTGGTTACAGAAGGTGGGGCACCCCACCTTCGATATATGTCAGCAACGTCCGCTTCTGGCACTAAGCAGACACGAATAATTTAATAAAACATACAATTAAGATAATTTCTAATTCAGTATTAAATTAATAATTTATAAAAAATAAAGTTAACCTCACATATAACGATTAACTTTATAAAGTTATTATTGTACTGGCAAACCACCAGCACAATAATAAACAGAGTGTGTTATTTGGACTCACTAACAGACATCTTGGCAAGCTCTGGGTTCATTGGCTCAAAAATACTCAGTGGTAATTGGACTTTACGACCGTTTTTATCTTCAACGACCTTAATCACTTTAAACTCTCCGATATCGTCACACAGTATTGCTAAAGATGCAGTAATTGAACGGTTAGCACCAATATCACCAAAAGGTTCAACTTCAAGCACTTCGTTGCCGATGACACTTCCTTTTTTATCTTTCATCTGCAAAGTAATTTCTAAAGAGCCAAATCCAGCATTATCGAGTGACATATGACTGCCGCCATTATCTAATGAAAACTCATAACTACAATAACCTTGAGTAGCAAAACTTTCCTGAGTGTGAGTAATACTGGCATACCTATTTTCTGTTGCTGACGCAGACATACTTACTGATAACAATCCCAAGATGAGACAACCCGCTATTTTCTTCACTCTTCATTCCTTATTTTGTTATAAAGCCTATGAACTTTATAATAGCCGATTTATTGATTAACCTTTACTCCACCTTGCCCTCTATCGATTTCCTTCCATTTAGGGCGATTTGAGCCAGAAAATCTTTTTTGCATTGACCAGTATTCAATAGGAAAACGTTTCACAATTGTATTACCCACGCCAATATCCACAGTCATGTATTGTCCGTTATTCATCGACCCTTTTGTTACATAGGCATTCGGACTGCATGTTCCTGTATCTCGTTGTTCCCATTTTCTATCTGTTCTTGCCACAATATAAAAATCACCAAAGGCACATCCCGAGGATGAACGGTGATTGAGAACAGCAACATAATGTTGTGTAGAACCCACGATCTTACAGGAGCTATTTTCGCCTCCACATACTTGCCAAAGTGTTTTCCCTTTATCGCCTTTAAATTCCCATATGGTATTGGCGGGAGGCTTACTCGCAGAGAGTACCGGGGTAGTGATAAAATAAAGAGATGCTAATATGGCTGTTGCTATCATTTTTTTCATGTAATGCTCCATTCATTTCATTATTAAGTGAACTGTTTTGTGTTTATTAAAGTAATAATGTGATCCAACGTTATCTATTTTGCTTTCTAATCAAGATCCCATTCATAGCCACACTCTCGGCACATCCACCCTTTTCCCCATGGAATGATGTCATGCGATGAATGGCAATAAGGACAGTCTTGAGATATAAACAAATAACCGTAAATAACCATCTCTATATTTCCTCCTTAATCGGGGTTAAAGGTTTTATTAATTGGTTAATAACTTGAAAATGAGGCAATGCGGCAATAAAACTGTTTTGACGAGAAAGTTGAGAAATATCGTCTCTTGGAATAAAGGTCATTGTTAAATTTTGGACTTGATGAATATCATCTAATAAAAGCACTTGTACTTGCTTATTATATTCAGCGACGAGATACCATAACCCTTCGCGATAAATAAATTGATAAGGATAGAGTGGATTGAATCGATGATTATCGGTTAATACAATCACTTGCTGATAACTACTAATAGCGTAAATAAGCTGATAAAAATTATCTGAATGTTCAGCTGAAGTGCGATGCGCATGATGCCAAATAATACAAGGTGCTTGCTTTCGTTCAGATAATAATAGATTCAGCAATCGACTATCTAATCCCGGAAAGAGTCGAGTCATTCCTGTCTGTTTAACAAAAGTCAGAATGTCTTTATCACGATAAGCATTCAGTGTATTGAGCGGAAGACGATATACACCTCGCTGACCTTCTACACCAAGATAAACAAGGCGTTCACGAAAATCGCGTTGCAAAGTACGTTCAGATACATTGAATTCCTTCGTGAGTGAGGATAAAACAAGGCTCTCTCCCGCCATCAAGCGAGCAATCAAGGCAGATAATCGTACCGCCATGCGGTCATATTTTCGGTTGGTCTGAAACATAACATCTTGCTCTCAATAACAGGCGTTAGGAAATTACAGGGATAAGGGAGTTTAACTTAGGGGGTTGACAGGTTATGTCTGTTGAGAAAATATCTCATTTGGGTATTTAATGATAAAGTGTTAACGCTAATGAATTGATAAATAAAATTATGATGTTTATTTATACAATGGCAAAAATGAAGTGCGAGGACACAACCTGTCAGGAAGGGAAAATTAATTGGGTTGGCGAGGTGTGAGTTGATTAAATAAGGTATCCGCCATTACCCATAATGCTTTGTTAAGTTTGATATCACCATCGATACCGTTCACTGCGCGAGTACGAGCTCGCTTACCTTTGATAGTTCGGCCTGATAATCCCCCTTTAATCAGGTTTTCTTGCAAACGTTGATACACCGTCCATAAGTCTTCCTTTTTATCCTCAAATCGTCGAGGTTGTAGAATTTGTTCTCGAGTAACAGGCTGGAACTCCTCACCAAATCGATAGGTCAATGCCGCTTCAGCAAAGGCTTGCTGGACGGGTGGTGATAACTGTAATGACTGCATACTTTCCCGTTTTTCTGCCACTTGCTCAAACGTATCGAGTACCTCATACGCCCCTTCAATCACTTTCCCCACGACATCCCCTTTATGGGGTACACGCACTTCACCTAATACATCACCGCACACTAACCCATTCGAGCATACTGCTCTAAATAACCCGGGTAACATTTGGTAGCTACTTGAACCATCATGACTATTAAGCAGAATAATTTCAGGTACTTGAATACCTATGATTTGGTCATGTCGCCGTAACCTAAGCATGTGTTTAGTATGATCTCGACGACTGATATCACGTACACGGGTTTGGCAAGCAAAGAACGGATAGAAGCCTTCTTTTTGCAAGCTGTCTAACAAGGAGATGGTGGGAATGTAAGTATAGCGTTCACTGCGTGACCCATGCTTATCTTCGGAGAAAACACTCGGTACAGTACGGAATAATTCTTCAATGGTCAGTGGACGGTCACGACGAATGCTATTGGCAGAGCCAAAACGAGAAGCTAATAAATTCATGATAAGACTCCCGATTAATTAATCAATTAAATGGAAAATGGCAGCAGATTCAGAATGTTGTAGCGCATAGTCACGCAGCTGATAAAAGCGGTCGCACATCACTTCATTTTTGGTTTGAAATGACCAGATGCTGTATAAAATCAAACACACGGCAATACCCGCTGCTTCACAGCTAACTTGTGCTTCATTGCCGTTATGCATGTTGAACAGCGTTAGTGCTTCTTTTGCAACATCCGGGTAGATAAAAGCGCCACCATTAGATAACGTGCAGTATTCCCAATATCCACCGTTATAGGCTTCACAAAACTGTCCCATGGTGGTGAAAGTCACCACTTCAAAGGTGGCCCAACCTTTGATCCCTCCAAAATGAGTTACCCAAAAATCAAGACGTTGCTCATCGGGAACAAAAGTTATAGCGATAGCGGATCCGATTGAATCGGACATAAATTAAATCTCCAGTAACCAGTAAAAAGAAATTAAAAAAATGCCAATCACGTTAAGGATTGGCGCTTGATGTAATAAATGATGCACCAATTTAAGAGGTTAAAAGAATAAACTCCATAATGATTTGGCGACAGAAACAATACTGTTTTTGACTGTACTGAGTGTATTTTTTATCAATGCTGGCAGAGGAACAATGTCGATTAATGTATCAACAATATCGCTGACACACTGTCCGAAGCCATCACGCGCGGAAGTCTCTACAGAGGCAGTTCGATAGGTTGTGTTCAATTGCCTAGCAACCCCGCTACTGGCTTGCGCCGGTAACGCCTGTATTAATTTTTCTGCCAACTCAGTAAGTTGAAAATTTTCTATTGCAGAAACACCTATCACCGTGTGATAGGGCTTAAAGGCGGTTATTACTGCCTGTTGTTTCAATACTAAATTGGCTGCTTGTTCATCAGATGGCTGGTGGCGCTGTTCATCCCATTGGCGACAAGGCTCTATCTTATCGGCTTGGTTCAATACAAACAGAAAACGGTTTCGATGATAACCACATTGCTCAGTAAGAAAATGATAACACTGCTCATCGGAAGACCATGCTCTATCATCCGCTTTAAGAACCCAAATGATTAAATCCAATTCTGGTAATAAGTTACGATAGAGTGAGTGATACTCTTTATCACGCTCAAGACTTTCTCCAACACCCGGTAAATCTATAAAGGTAAGAGTATGGTCATTCATACTCATACTGAAACGCTGAGCTTGACGTGTACAACCGGAAACATCACTGACAGATGAGAGTGGTGATTGAAATAGGGCGTTGATCAGACTTGATTTGCCCGTTCCTGTTTTACCCATTATACCGATGGTGGGGGAATAACAAATAAGATGATTAAAGGCTGAAAAAAACATTTTCTTTGTTTTTTCAGGAAGAAAAGATAAGTGTGATTCTAATTGTTTCATCATAGCAACCTTAATTAACCAAGTTCACTATGATGATATATATCTCAATTTTTTTTCGATTTTAACTTAACAAAATCATATTTTTTTATAATCTCATCCGAATTTAATATTAAAAAATCAAGAATATCACTCATGTTTTTATTTTCTTCTTTTGAGATTTTCTTTAATTTATCACTGGCTTTTTTTGAAATATATGTATTAAGGACTTTCTTATCTTTGACTCCATCACGAAATTTTTTCTGACTCCAAGCCTTTTTCATTTCTATAAGATACAATTTAATCTCAGCTTTCGACTTAGATAATGCCCAAAAATCAAAACTGGATTTTACTATTTTTTCTTTTTCATTACTGAGCATTCTATTAACATCATAATCAAAGAGCAGATTGTTCCTTTCCATTCTCTCATAAATCCAATTTACAAAAATCTCACCATCATAATTTTCAAAGGGATCTTTATTTTCATCCATATAATTTATTATATGGTTTATTATATTATTTAAAAATGAATCATCACCATTCAAACCCACATTAGAATTATCCGATATCACACATAAAAAATCTAAAAAGAAAACAACACTAACTAATGAAACATTATTATCCTTGTCAGAATTAATATTTATAGGGATCAATAATTTATTATTTACAGGGATCGGCCTTATGTTTTTATTCTTTAGTAAATCAACATATTGTTGAGTAAGAACATTCATCAACGCATTTAAAGTTCTTTTGCTTTTTATTTTTCCAATTTTATAATTTATAAAAAAATAAATATTCCCATAAGGAAAGAATGATTTTGAAATTGAAGATGAAGATATATCTTTTCTTATATGCCTAATCTTCTCATAATGAATATTTTTTTTAACACTATCATCATTACTAGTTAAAGATAATATTTCCTCACAACAATCATGATTATCATTAAATACTCCAGAGATAAAGCACTCCTTTAACTTTACAAAATTATAAATATAAAAATATCTATATTTTAAATAATCATCTGGTATATTTATTTTCACTTAATTCATCCTTATTCAGCATAGTATTTTATCATCACTTTTAGGTAGCATTTTACTATAAAAATTACATAGTATTTTACGTAGTAAAATACATGCATATTATGCTAAAGCAAAGCCAATAAAAATCTGTGATGTAGTGCAATTATTCATGATTATTATATCAGAGTAAATGCTAGCTTTTAGATTTATGAAGAACCTAGATGATATCAAGCATTGATAGACCTTATCATCACAAATCTCATGTTGGTGTTGTAATATATATAAGTACAGATAATTATCACTGCATCTAGATAATGTTACCTTGTCACTCAAAAATACATTCAACACTCATTCCATCATTCATTAATCGTATTTTCATTACCTTCTATAAAAATAAATCATTTTATTACAGTAACGGATTTAGATATGAAATAAACAACAAGGAATAATTCATGTCTATAAAATCAAATAATGAAAATTATTTTTCAAGAATAGGTGCAGTAATATCTAAGTCACTTCAATCGCACAATCGAATTTCTGCGATAAGAATTGACCTAAGATTTCCTAGCTATACGGTTTGCCATTTAAATGATCCCAAAGTGATAACTCGATTCTTTGAATCATTAAAAGCAAAGATGAAAGCAGATTTAATTCGTAAATCTAAATCATGGGAAAGACATTGTTTCAGTGAACTTTATTATGTCTGGGTTAGAGAATTTGGAGAGATAAATAATAAAAAACATTACCATATTTTAATCATGGTTAATAAAGATATTTATAAAGGGTTAGGTAACTATGATGCTGATGATATAAATCTTGGAAAATTAATACAGCAAGCATGGTGTAGTGCAATTAATGTTGATTATCTAACTTATAAAGAATTAGTTCATTTTCCTACAAAACCTACTTATTGGTTAGATAAAAATGCACCTGATATAAAAGGGCAAATCTTACAATTAAAGATCCGTTGTTTATATTTAACAAAAAATCACTCTAAACATTATGGAGATGGTGAACGTTCTTTTGGATGTAGCCGCTAATAAAAAACATGAGGGGGATATCTTTTGGAAGAAAGATATCCCTAAACATTTATCGATATCTCTTCTGCCTTTTAATTTAAAAGACAGGAATTCAATAATGAACACACAAGCTATTCCCTTATTAGATGATCAATTCGTTGATATGAAATTTATTACGAAATTAACTGGGTTAACCGATAAATGGTTTTATAAATTAATTCAAGATGGTGAATTTCCAAAACCAATTAAATTAGGCCGTAGTTCGCGTTGGTTAAAAAGTGAAGTCGAAAATTGGCTACAAGCACGTATTGCCGAATCCAGAGCATAACCATCACATCACTCCCCTATTCTTCATTAGCAACACTAACATTTAAATCACTTCGGATATTTATCCACGAAAAGTGTCGTGCACACCATGAGGCATTGCTACGTCACTACCAGAGCTGGCTGGACAGCTTTACCAAACTCACTGTTTTTCAGGGAGTGTGCAATCCCTTAATCAAGCATTGTCACCTATTGATGGTGGCAGATATACGCTTTCCTGACACCAACAGCACACCCGCTGTCGTTCCTGCATACCTATGCCTCTTAATTCACGGTAAAATGCTCTCTGAACCATTATCGGTACAATCTGATATGGATGTGAGCCTAGAGGTCGATAACCGCCTACTGCGTTACTACTCGATGCTAGAGGGCATTTTACTCAGCGAGTGTATGTGGCTTGGACAGAGTTCGTTTGCCAACAAACTGATAAGTTTGTTTAACCTGTTCAATAACCCTGAGTTACGTCCCAAACTAATGTGGCTGTGCTGGTATGATTTGATGCTAGGTTTTCCGTTAGATGATTGGCTAAATACCCTGAAGATGAAAACTGAAGAACAGCTGGTGGAATGGCTGATTGGCAGGCAAATGGCGAAACTGGGGGTTGACGAGGATAATGGATGATTATGTGTTGTTTGTTAGTGAACAACTAATCGAATAATCCGATTAGTTAACTACAGGAAGTCGCGACGAATTGATTATGATATTATAATTATGAACTATTATAATTATGAACTATCATACTTAGGCTTTGATGGTGTTAAGCTGATATAAAAATGGACTCTGTTAACCATATTTTACTTAACCCCCCCCCGTTTAAAATGAGAAGTTACAGTTATATGTTAAAAATGATTATATCTATTTGAAAATCTTTAGAATACGTTCTCTTTGCGAACGGTATAAAATTTCTGGCGTTCTCTTTCATAATTACATTTTTTAGGATCAGGCAGGCACAATCTATGCAATGTCTGAGATAACTACATCCATTTTTACTTGACTACCACCAACAAAAATTTAGTGGTGCAGGAGAAAACGTGAAGTATCAGATAGTAGGTGGTGCAGGCCTGCACCGCAGCGAAACCAAAACAGTTGATATAATGGTTAAGCAGTTACCAGATAGTTGGTTTGGCTATGCTGGCTTGGTTGTTACTGATAGCCAAGGATCGATGGAAATCGATACGCTAATTATTACTGCTGACCGGCTGCTATTAGTCGAGCTTAAAGAGTGGAATGGTAACATCACATACGAAGGGGGGAAGTGGCTGCAAAATGGTAAGCCACGAGGCAAAAGTCCCTATCAGATCAAGCGTGAGCATGCATTGCGACTAAAAGATTTGTTGCAGGAAGAGCTATCTCGTAAGTTGGGTTACTTTTTGCATGTTGAGGCTCATGTAGTGCTGTGTGGCACTGCAGGTCCTGAGAACTTGCCATCAAGTGAGAGTCGCTATGTTCATACCCGTGATGAATTCTTGACTATAGGCAACCCCAAAAATTACGAAAAGCTGGTGCAAGACACTAACTTTTCTCATCTTTTTGAGGGGGGAAAGCCTCGGCCAAATTCAGATGAGGCATTACCGATCATTAAGTCCTTCTTTGAAGGCCCAAAAGTCAGGCCTTTACCACTTAAAGAAAGCGGTTATCTTGCGAACGATAAGCCATTCTTTAGTCACCCTCACATGGTCTACAACGAATTCAGGGCTACCCACAAAGACAATAGTCAACACAGAGGTCTGCTACGTCAGTGGAACTTTGATGCCTTGGGTGTAGCAAACGCAATGCAAACATTGTGGGCTGAGATAGCTCTGCGTGAGACCCGAGTAGGTCGCTTAGTTCGTCATGGCAGTGCAACTATGCAGGATTATATGTTGCGTGCGGTAAGGGAACTATCCGAGGAGGATATAACTGATGATGCCCGTGAGCTGTATGAGTTACGCCGTAGTTTTAGCCGATTGGATGAGATACTAGATAGCGAAGCTGACGGGTGGAGTAAGTCTGATCGTATTGATCGCGTTCGTGCATTATTGGCTCCATTCTCTGAATTACATAGCCTAGGTATCGGTCATTGTGATATTGACCCACACAATCTATGGTACGCAGGGGATCAAAAGAGCATTGTCGTTACTGGTTTTGGCGCAGCCTCGCTGGAGGGACATAATAGCCTGGAGGCATTACGTCCGACATTGCAAAGTGCTCCATATACTTTGCCCGAAGATGCTTTTGAAGAAGCAGTTGAGCCCTATCGCCTAGATGTATTCATGTTGGCTGTAATTGCTTATCGTATTTGTTTTGCAGGCGAATCATTACTGACTCCTGAACAGATGCCTGAATGGCGAGCTCCATTAACTGATCCTTTTAGCGGTATTTTAAATAGCTGGTTTGAACAAGCTCTTAACCTTGAGCCAAGTAAACGCTTTCCACGTGCGGACATAATGCTCAATGAGTTTAATGCGGCTACTAAGGAACATAGCCAAGAATTTGATGAAGCTAACCAGATTTATCAAGAGTTAAAGCAAAACAAATTCTTTCGCGAAGGGATGAACAGCGTTGGTGTGTTAATTGAGTTTCCTCCGCTTCCTGAACAGTTGTCTATGGTTTACCCTGCTCTTGCTGCTATTGCTACGACTGGCAGCATCAGTTATCACTGTGAACAAGGTGGAAAAGCCCTGCAGATAAAATTGTGGGATGGCGTGATTTTGAATCCTCAGCAACCTGGTGTTAACCGCCGTATCCACGCTTTTAAGCAGCGAATCGATAAGCTTACGCATATAAACCTGCCAACTCCTAAGGTGCAGTCCTGTGGACTATTAGGACAAGGCGGCTTGTATGTAGTGAGCGAGTATGTGGATGGTCTACCGTGGTCACAGTTTATTGCTGAGAGCGTGTTAGAACAATCCCAACGTTTCACAATTGCGGAGACGTTGATCAACACCATTCATGCTTTTCATGAAAAGCAGTTACCTCATGGAGATCTTTGCCCAGAGAAACTGCTGGTACAAGTCGGGGAGCAGACAGCAATTACCCTGATTGGATTGCTTGAATTCAGTGATGAATTAACTGCAGATAATCGCTACCAGCCAGATAATCCTGAAAGTACTGATGCTTTTGGGCGAGATTGCTTTGCAGTATATCGTATGGTGGAGGAGCTATTTAGTGAAGATATGCCAGTACTGGTGCAAGCTGAGTTAGAACGTGCAAAGCAAACCGTTGACGGTATACCTATCGCGCTCGATCCTTTACTGCAGTCACTTCGAGCACCGGAACAAGCTGAGATTAAGCAAGTTGTGGAGTCTGAGTCACAAGATAAGGTAATTCCTGTTTGCTGGGGCGCAGATGATTGGCCGCAAGAAGTGAAGCTTCTAGAACAAAATGATGGGGTCTATCATTTTCAATGTAACTGGTCAGCTAACCCACGCTTTGCGCATGAATTGCGTTGTTACATCACTGGCCTAGGTGAGCGGCTATTGGTAGACCTGGATCCTGATAATCGCACTATTAATAGAATAGTGTATGAAAAAGGATTATCGATCGAAGAAAGTATAAAGGCTGGTAAATATTCCCAGGCTAAAATTAATACTCAACTTTCATTACAGCGTGGCTCACTTAATCAGCGTAATACTTTTATTGAACTACTGTTTAATCTCGAGCCAGTAATTGACGCCATCATTGAGCGAGCTAATCCTAATCAAGAGATGGATGAAGATGACTTCGATAGTAGTGAGTCAAGTCCAGTTGAGTTGTGGCAGGCATTGTCTGACACAGAAGTAGACCTACGAGATATAGTCAATATCGATTCAACTGACTTTCAGGAATCACCAAGTGGTTGCTTACTCTACCCATATACTACGGAATCCGGTGCTGACCTCAGCTTTGAACTTGATGATAAGATCATTGTTTATATTAAAGATAAGCGTGAATCAGTGCAGTTAGGGGAGTTGCGGCTAAGTGAGACTACGCCGAATCTATTGGCTATTCGCTTTGATTTCGATGCTGCTCGTAAGCGAATTAGTAGCGGCAGCCAGCTACAATTGGAGTCGATCCGTGACAAATCATCAAGAGAGTTGCGTCAAAGAGCCCTTCAACGAGTAATTGAAAACAAAGCAGAGATCCAGCATCTGCCACAGTATTTTGATTACCACCAGAAACCCTGCATGCAGCAAATGCAACCGCGGCCATCCGCAGATACATTACGCGAGCTTTATGATCAGCCTGGACAACGTTTTAATGAACAGCAGCTCATGGCGTTTCAACAGTTGGTCGAGTTGGGACCTGTTGGAGTTCTGCAGGGACCGCCAGGAACAGGTAAAACAACTTTTATTTCAAAATTTATTCACTATCTGTATCAACATTGCGGTGTGAATAATATTCTTCTGGTCGGCCAATCCCATGCGTCTGTTGATAATGTAGCCATCAAGGCTCGAGAGCTCTGCCATACAAAAGGAATGGAACTGGATACAGTACGTATTGGTAATGAACTTATGATTGATGAGGGTATGCTAAGTGTTGCAACTAAAGCTCTTCAGCGACAGATTCAGCATAAATTTCACCGTGAATATGACCTGCGAGTTAGCTCCCTAGGAAAGCGTCTAGGGATGGCTCCATTATTAGTCAAACAGTTATGTCAGTTACATCGTACGCTGAATCCCTTGATGGTGACATATGGCCAATATAGCCGTGAGCTGGATAAAGTAGAACAGACAAAGAGTAGTAGTATTAGTCATCAAGAGCGACTGACTGAATTATTAGAACAAAGCAATCAGCTTAAACTGCGAACACAAGAAATTATTAACTCAATATTCGATGACAGCTTGCTGAAAACTCTCGTCTATGATGAGGCCTTGATAAGACAGTTGGCTGAGCAAATTGCCATACAATGCAGTTATAACAATCCAGAGAACCTTGAACGTTTTATGCAGCTATTGGAAATGAGCCAAGAGTGGATGGATGTATTACGCGGCGGCGAGGCTGGATTTGATCGATTTATGTTCAAAAGTAAGCGATTGGTTTGCGGAACTCTTGTTGGTGTTGGGAATCGTCGACTAGAGCTAGCTGAGTCCAGTTTTGATTGGGTAATAGTAGATGAGGCTGGCCGAGCACAAGCTGCTGAATTGATGGTAGCGCTGCAATCAGGCAAGCGAGTGTTACTGGTAGGGGATCATAAACAATTGCCACCATTCTATCATCAACAGCATCTTAAGTTAGCCTCTAAGAAGTTAGAACTCGGGAAAGGGATCTTTTACGAGTCTGATTTTGAACGTGCTTTTAAAGCAACAGACGGCGTAACACTCGATACTCAATATCGAATGGTAGAACCAATTGGTGAGTTAGTATCGGAGTGCTTTTACGCTCAAGATATCGGTAAACTGCATTCATCGAGGAAAGTCTCGCCAGATTGGTATTCCGAGTTACCAAGTCCCTGGAACAAAACTGTTACTTGGATCGATAGTTCGAGCCCTAATGAAGCAGGTGCAGAAGAGCATAAGGGTAATGGCCGTTACTATAATCAGCGAGAAGTCCGGCTACTGTTAGAGGCTTTGCAGTCATTGTCGAGCGATGACTGCATTGCACAGCTTAAGCAAACTATTACCACAGAGCAGCCATATCCTATTGGTATAATCACAATGTATCGTCAGCAAAAAGAGGAAATTGACAATGCTATCAGTCGGGCTGAATGGGCAGCATCGTTGCGTAGTTTGATTAAGATCGATACCGTTGATTCATATCAGGGCCAGGAGAACAAGATAATTATCCTTAGTCTGGTTCGCGATAATCCCAACAAACTACAAGGTTTCCTGCGCGATGCGCCGCGAATAAACGTTGCTATTTCGCGAGCTCAAGAAAGGTTATTGATTCTGGGAGCTAGGCGTATGTGGTCAAAGACCAATAATGATTCAGCACTTGGAAACGTTCATGAATTTATAAGTAAACAGGTTGCCGTAGATGAACCCAGCTACCAAATCCTGTGTGGTCAAAGTCTGCTTGGAGATAACAACTAATGTCAGAACCACGTCTGGGTAATCTGATTACCGTTTTACTACCTGCGCGTAGTTACAAGATCAACTGCGCTTTGACCACTGAAAAACTGATGCCTGGAATTGAACAGTTTGCATGTCGCTTGCTGCTGATTTTTGATCAGCTCTATCCCAGCGAGTTACAGAATTACTTTGGTCTAACCGATCGTGAACGAGAGATATTGCTTGATGGCTTGCTGGCTAACAGACTGATCAACATTAACCCAGATGGGCATATTGAGGCTAGCTCATTCCTACGTAAGCATGCAGATAGTAATGGTGGAAAGCCAAGTTTAGTTAAGTATCAAGAACGTACGGAGGAAGTGGCATTCGACCTACTAACTCTTTCGATATGTAAACCGCAACCGAATCGGCGTTTTACTTCTGGACTGCCAGAGCTATTGCCTCGGCATCAGATTGGGGGAGATGCTGCTGCGGTAACAGAGGCTTTTAGCTCCCAGTTTCGCCACCATCTTTTGCTCAGCCGCAACAGCGAGTATGAGCGTCAAAGGACTAGATTATATAAGATAATGGGCTGTAGTTCGCATGAGATGGTGCAGCTCCCAATAGAGATAGAGGTTAGCTACGATGCTTCTGCTGGTAGCATTGAGCCGCAGAAATTTACTCGCTCCTATGAATATTTAGGTAACACCCGGCTGCCGCTTTCAAACGAGCTGGAGGCTCATATCGCAGATTTTTTGGGAGAACATAAACTAGATGAATTTGGTATCGACTGTGAAGATTTCTGTAAACTAGCAAATGATAAAGTGTTGTTACAATTTGCTAATGGTTATAAGTTCGACTATTCCGGCTGGATAGAGGCTCGCGAACAACGGAAAACTGGCTACGGTACTTCATTGACTACCGGCATGTTAGGGGCTGTTTATTTGCCGCACAACTCTAAGCTGTTCATTAGTATGTTGCATAATGCATTACGTGATTATATAGGTAAAACAACTCCAAAGGCCGTGTGGTATAGCAGTAAAGTACCACTTTGGGGAGCTAATGGCAGCCAACTTTCGCGTTTTAATCGCGATCTTAGCGATATCCTTGGCAATTATGCCGACGATAAAATTGCTCGCATTTCGCTTTTACACCCAAGCGCTGATGAAGGTGAGAAACGTCAAGAACGTAAGCGACACATTGGTCGTTTTCCTACCGGTATTGGCCTTACTTCAGAGGCTAAGTTTGATCGTTTGGAGATACTCTTAATTCCTGATGTGATTGCTTTGGTGCAATACCACGGTCAACCTAATTCTGATAGTGCATTAACCCTGCCTATTGGTTATATAACCGTTAAACCTGAGCGTTTAGAATTACTTAAAAACCTAATGATTAAACGAGTTGAAGGGGCAACTGCAATCATCAATTGGTCTGAATATAAACTTGAAAATTTAACTTCGCTATTACCTATTGAGCTTCTGATTAAACTAGATAAAAAGAGTGGTGAAGACGTAAAAACTGCAATCCTCCAAAAGCACATTGTTGACCGCGGTGAAACTGCACGAGCAATTCTATCGCTACGTAAATAACACTTGTATTTCAATCAGGTATAGTAAATGTATTGATTAAATAGCTACTAATTAACTTGAGGCAAAGAAATCGGTGAGTCGCATTATTGATATCCAATAAGATAATGCTAAGATGACCAAATTTGTACTGCTCTGGGTATTTTGAATGGTTGGAGTTAGTGACTCTGTGAGGTACTCCAATAGAAAGCACCGTTTACTTTTAGGGGTTTAATATCATCGAGAATGAATAACAAATTTTCATAAAAAAATAAATCCATATGGCTAGCCATCCTTACATATAGACATAAAGATGGCTAATTATTACTTAAAATTTACACTCACCACATTACCCAAACTCCCCTCCAGCTCATCCATGTAATTCGCATACCACTGCATCATTTCTCTGCGTCCATCCATATACTGAGCGTGATTGTACGTGCCACGGATTGCGTTCTTATCGATATATGCGATCTGGGTTTCAAACCATGTTAAGTTAAAACCTTTCTCATACAAGATAGTCCCCATCTCGTGGCTGGAACCATGTCCTGTTAGCCTTCCCTCATACTCAAGCAATTAAAAACCTGATTTATGCTTTCTTTACTGACCAGCTTTTGATGAGTATTTAGCAAGGCATGTAAAACCGTATCTGCATACCTCACACTATCTCATTGTTTAATTTCGCAAAACTAAACGGCGAAATTTCTTTCTGCCTATTCACATCCAGATAATCAGCCCACCACTGCACCATCAGCCGCCTTTCCTCAATATGTTCAGCTTTATGAATATAAGCCGCCCTCACTGAATTGCGCTCTTGATGGCTCATTTGCCTTTCTACTGCATCCTTCGACCACAAGCCTGACTCAATCAACGAACTACATGCCATCGTTCTGAAACCATGCCCACACACTTCTGTCTTAGTGTCATACCCCATCACACGTAATGCGTTGTTTACTGTATTTTCACTCATGGGTTTTCTAGGATTATGATCGCCGATAAAGATTAGTTCGTGGTTACCGCTGAATTGATAAATCTGTTTTAAGATCTCAATCGCTTGTCGGCTTAAAGGCACTAAGTGAGTAGTACGCATTTTTGATCCGCGATGAGAGTGCTTAACCCCTTCTATCACTTCGCGTTCAGCAGGGATCGTCCACATGGCATTTTCAAAATCAATTTCATCCCAACGGGCGAAGCGTAGTTCACTGGAACGAATGAAGACTAACAAGGTGAGTTTGACTGCAAGTTTAGTTAAAGGCCTTCCCTTATAATCATCGATGCGTTGTAAGAACTCAGGTAGACGTTTAAGCTCTAAGGCTGCTCTATGGACTCGTTTACCAGTAGCAACTGCGCCAGCCATATCTTGGGCTGGGTTATAGTCGATTAAACCACTTTGTACTGCATAGCGCATGATGGCTGTTACACGCTGTTGTAAACGTGCTGCCACCTCAAGACGTCCAGACATCTCTACGGCTTTAATCGGTTCAAGTAGATCACGAGTTTTTAGTTCGGCAATATTGCGTTTACCAATAGCAGTAAAGATATTGTCCTCAAGGCTTTTGAGGACTCTATGGCTATGCCCTTCCGACCATTTCTTATTGGTTGCATGCCAATCACGAGCTACCTTCTCAAAGGTATTAAATTCCTTTTGCTGTTCTTCTTTCACTTCTTTACGTTTTTCGCTTGGATCAAATCCATTAGCAATTAACTTTCTGGCGGCATCTCTTTTCTCTCTGGCTTCTGCGAGTGAAATATCAGGATAAACACCCAGCGCTAACATTTTTTGCTTACCGCCAAAGCGATACTGTAAACGCCAATATTTTGAGCCGTTGGTATGTACCATCAAGTGCATACCATCACCATCGGTCAATTTATACGATTTATCCAAAGGCTTGGCAGCCCTGACTTTAGCATCAGTAAGAGCCATGATTTATCTCCTTCTGTTGGTACAAACTATTATCGAATCGAGAGATACCAACACATATACCAACAATAGGTACTTGATGTGGGTTGACCTTAGTATACTTGGGAAGACTGAAAAGTGGGGAAAAGCCTTGTAAAACTGGGATTTCAGATACAAAAAAAGACGTCGGTTGACGTCTCTTGATGTTCTTATGGTGCCGAAGGCCGGACTCGAACCGGCACACCCGAAGGCGGTTGATTTTGAATCAACTGCGTCTACCAATTTCGCCACTCCGGCACTGAAGTGTACTTGGAAAACCCGCCCATTATACTTGCGTTAAGTAGCCTAGCAACAATTATTGTTGATTTTCAGACTGATTGGCGAAAAAAAGTGCATTTCTTGCTTTTGATGTTTATAAAATCTTCTATTTCCTCTTTTTATCAATAGTTAGCTCATCTTAATCCTTAATCCTTAATCCTTAATCCTTAATCCTTAATCCTTAATCTAGGATAGAAATAAACATTATTAATTTATCAATAACATCTTATTTATTTAAATCAATATACCGATATAAAATATTTTATATATCGATAAATAAAAAAAGGATCAAAACTTGGGTTAGTGTTTTGATCCAATAGTACTTCTAATAGAGGGCTTAGTTTTATTCTAATGACTATAAATTATTATTTTAGCGTCACTGCCCTTTCTTCCCTGGTGTGAGGAAGATGGTAGTTATATTTTATTAATACATAGGAACTTATTTTTTAATTCAAGGTACTTCTTACTAAAACAAAGGTACTTACTTTCTAATATAAAGGTACTTCTTACTAAAACAAAGGAACTTACTTTTGATACAAGGCATAACTCTATTAAAACAAAGGAACTTACTTTCTAATATAAAGGTACTTCTTACTAAAACAAAAGTACTTACTTTTGATACAAGGCATAACTTTATTAAAACATAGGAACTTAATTTCTAATATAAAGGTACTTTATGGCGCATTCAAAGGAATATCTAAATTAATATATAATAAAGTGAGACAACGACTCTATTATTAATTATAACTTACTTTATTAAGGCTCTATTATTTGCTGTGTTATCTTTGCTCTATTTTAAAACGCTTTACTGCCCCTGACTCGATGAATCTATAATAAGTTTAATTTCTGAATCTCACAATGGATAAATTATTACAAAATATGACACACTCCTATATTACCTTTATATATCCACACAATATACATCCAAAAAAGATAACAATAAGACTTAAACACCAAATATTTACCTTAAATTAGACAATAACACTGTTAATTAACATTTTCTTGATAAACATATGCTAACTTAATAATAAAGAAAAGCTAATGTTTAAGGGGAAATAGCAGAAATTAGAGTGAGATTGTAACTTAACTGTAATACTAATCTCTTTTTTCGATGATAACAAAAACAAAAAAGTGTATTTATTCTCTTTTTGCGATGCGTTAACCCTTAAAAAGATCTTGAGCTATGACAATTTGACACATTTGCCTTTATATTTTTGTTAACTCACACTTGCACTGATAGACATTCTTATTTCTGATAATATAATCAAAATTTGGTTTAAATCTGATAAGACGGGGGTGTTATGGGTATTGTTGGCTGGATTATAACGGGGATGTTTGTTGGTATTATATTAGGCGCCGTACTGAAAATAATAAATAAAAACAAGAAGTAGCACGACGAAAACAGCGAAAACCAGAACATAAACGGATTTATGTTGCTCATACTCTTTCTACTCACTTACTTTGTTGATCGTAAAAATGAAAAAACATTTTCTGAAGTATCTATTGCTCCCTCTTGCCATGCTAACGCTAAATGCTTGTAGCCAGCGATCATCAATACCACCAGCAACAACACTCCCTTCTGCTACATTTAGCAAAAATGTACCAGAGCTTACACAGTGGCCAACAACATTAACGCCAAATACCAGAAATGCCACTGCACTGTTTGATAAATACGCATCGCAAATTTATCAAAAAAGTAATCCACAAGGCATGGTAATAGTGATGATCAATAACGATCACGCAATGAATCGAGCATTCGGTACCACAACACCTGAAAGTCGTAATGCGCCTTCAATGAACTCCCTTATCCGTATCGCCTCGATAACCAAATTAATGACCAGTGAAATTATGCTGAAACTGCAAGACGAAGGTAAGCTGTTAGTGACCGATCCTTTGCAGAAGTATAATTATTATGGCGTTAATATCCCATTAGTTAGTTCACAATCGCCTATCCGCCTTTATCATTTAGCTAGCCACACTAGTGGTTTTCCTCGTGAACAACCCGGTGGAAAATGGGGGCGACCTGTTTTTATCTGGCCTACTCATAGTGATCGCTGGAATTGGTTGAAAAAAGCCACATTAACGTCACCTGCTGGTAATGAGGCAGCTTATTCTAATTTGGCTTATGACCTTCTTGCTGACGCGTTAATCAAAGCATCAGGTAAAAGTTATCCTCAGTTATTACAACAATATGTCGCTCAACCTGCTGGTATGAGAGATACCACTCTCACACCAACTTCAGCACAGTGTCAGCGCTTATTAGTTGGTTATCGTCCAAGTCCGTGTTCAGACACACTAGCAGCCGCTGGTAGTGGTGGCGTTTATTCAACCCCTGCGGATATGCAACGCTGGATGCAAGGCTTTTTAACCTCACACAATGCCATGAGAAAAGCGACTGCAAGTAAAGAGCAATCGATCTATTTTCCGCGTAATCAACTCTCTTCGATTGAAGGTATGGATGTTGCAGGTCGTGCTGATGGTGTAGGTTTAGGCTGGGTTTATATGGCACCAGCAAATGGTATTCCTGCTATTTACCAAAAGACAGGGGGTGGTGGTGGATTTAATACTTATATGGCAACCATTCCTGAGCTCAACATCGGTGTATTTGTGGTGATAACGCGTAAACCAAACGGCACTAAATTTAGTGAAGTAACACAAGGCACCAACGCCCTTGTTCGCGCTCTAGCAAAAGATTTTTATCAGTAACAACAGAAAGCATCATTAAAATAGCGAACAAAAAGAAAGCGCCTTGGAGATAAAAAAACTCTAAGGCGCTTTTTATTTAAACTGATATCGTACTTTTATTTTTAGCGATTACGTCTCATCAATAACCAAAGACTGAGAGTGAGGAATAATATTCCTGGTACTAAAGCTGCGACAACTGCCGGAATGCCGTAGACCAAACTTAATCGACCAGAAACTTCATTAACGATATAGAACAAGAAGCCGAAGGCGATGCCTGTTACAACCCTTAATCCCATCGGTACAGTACGTAATGGTCCAAAAATAAATGACAATGCCATCAACATCATCACTGCAACAGAGATAGGTGCGAAGATTTTTTTCCAAAAGTTCAGTTCATAGTTACCAGACTCTTGCCCACTCTGTTTTAAATATTTAACGTACTGATATAAACCACTAATGGATAGAGCATCAGGATCTAACGCCACAACGCTGAGTTTTTCAGGCGTCAATCGTGTATTCCACTCTAGTGAAACCTGCTTTTTACCCGTGATTTGTTGCTCATTACTTAAATTTGACTCTTCAACTTGTTTTAATACCCACGTTTTTTTCGCGCTATCATAAGTTGCACTCGCGGCATATCGAACAGATATCAGCTTTCTATTATCATTAAAGTCGTACAGTGACACACCTTGCATCTCATTTTGACTTTTAATTCGGTTGATATAAATAAACTGATTACCGTCTTTCGCCCACATACCACGATTAGTTGAAACCAAAGAGTTACCCATGATTTTCTCTGCACGATAGTTACGTGCATACTGTTCGCCTTGTGGTGCACCCCATTCGCCAATTAACACAGTAAGTAACACTAACGGTATTGCCGTTTTCATTACTGAGCCTGCAATTTGCAAACGAGTAAAGCCTGAAGCTTGCATGACCACCAGCTCACTACGTGTTGCAAGAGCGCCTAATCCCAATAGTGCACCGAGTAATGCCGCCATAGGGAAGAAAATTTGTACATCTTTTAGGATGTTTAAAATGGCATAAACACCCGCATCTAAAGTAGTAAAATCGCCTTGCCCAACTTTACGCAGTTGATCGACAAACTTAATAATGCCGGAGAGTGATACCAGTAAAAAAAGCGTCATTAAAATAGACTGCAATATGGTACGCCCGATATATCTATCTAATACACCAAACATCAGGCAACTCCTTTCTTAAAGCGAGCGCGTAGTTTACGCATTGGCAAGGTATCCCAAATATTAAATAAGATAGCCAATGCCATGTAAGCGCCATTTACTGCCCACATTGCAATTAAAGGGTCTACTTTTCCTTTCTCACCACTTGAACGCAGTGAACTTTGTAATAAGAAAAAGACCAAATAGAGCAACATTGCTGGCAACATGCTTAACACGCGTCCTTGGCGAGGGTTTACCTCACTTAAAGGCACCACCATTACTGCCATTATGACCACCGAGAAAATCAGTGTTAATCGCCAATGGAATTCTGCAATGGATTCCGTTTCAGTTGAGTGCCAAAGCTCAGACATGGTTTTTTGTTCAACACGGTTACTGTTGATAGTTGATTCATGATGCCCAATTACTGCTTGATAATCAGTAAAATCAGTCACACGAAAATCACGCAATACCGCTGTACCTTCGTAGCGAGTACCTTCACTTAAGACCACAATTTGATTACCGTTTGGTAATTCTTTGGTATAGCCCTTATCTGCAACCACCACAGATGGACGTTGATCTTGTGTTGGTCGCACTTGTGCAAGGAAAATATCTTGGAACTGATTTCCTTTTACACTACCAAGATAAAGCACCATATTGCGATCACTGGACATTTTAAATTGCCCTTCCATCAACGCCGCTAAACTTGGATTTGCTTTCGCATCTTCGAGTACCGTCTCTTGGTGTACCGATGACCAAGGAATAAGCCAAATAACATTCCCTGCGGCTAATGCGGTTGTCAGTAATGAGAGCAGAAGTGCAGCTTGCACTAATGCCTTTTTACCTATTCCACACGCATTCATGACGGTTATCTCACTTTCAACATAAAGTTTGCTGTAAGTCATCAAGAGCCCAAGAAAAAGGCTTAATGGAAGAATAAGCTGTGCCATCTCTGGTATTCCCAGCCACAGCAGAGAAATCACAAGATTAGTAGGGATATTCCCTTCTACTGCTGCCCCTAAAATTTCAACCAGCTTTTGGCTAAAAAAAATCAGCATCAAAATAAATAAGATGGCTATCTGACTTTTAAGGGTTTCCCGAGCTAAATATCGAATTATAATCACGCTAGTTATGCCTGTGAAAACTTGTCTTTTTGCAGGAAAATCGCTAACTTCGTTGTCTATCTATCATTTGCGCATCTCAGTTAGACATTCTTGCAGCCCAAATGATATCAAAACATGCTATAAACAGGTTCCCAATAAGAACAAGCTTATAAGTTAGCTAAATTAGTTGTGTTCAATTAATGCATTTAGCTTAACATAAAAAGTAAACTTTCTATGGGGTAGATTAATGCGGATCGTTATTCTAAACGATACTTTCCGTCTTTGTCTTTAATATTCAGGAGAACGCATGGAGTTTAATGTAAAAAGCGGCAGCCCAGAGAAACAACGCAGCGCTTGTATTATCGTGGGGGTGTTTGAGCCTCGTCGTTTATCTCCGATAGCGGAGCAACTAGATAAAATCAGCGATGGCTACATCAGCGCCTTATTACGCCGAGGTGAACTGGAAGGTAAAGTCGGCCAGTCATTGCTGCTTCACCATGTACCAAATGTTCTCTCTGAGCGCGTTTTACTCATTGGTTGTGGTAAAGAGCGTGAGCTGGATGAACGTCAGTATAAACAGATCATTCAGAAAACAATTAATACGCTCAATGAGACGGGCTCAATGGAAGCAGTCTGCTTTCTGACTGAGTTACATGTTAAAGGCCGTAATAATTACTGGAAAGTACGTCAAGCTGTCGAGACTGCAAAAGATTGCCTCTATACCTTTGATCAACTGAAAAGTAATAAAACCGAATTACGCCGACCACTGCGTAAAATGGTCTTTAATGTGCCAACTCGTCGCGAGTTACCAAGCGGTGAACGCGCAATTGCTCACGGTTTAGCTATCGCATCAGGTATTAAAGCCTGTAAAGATTTAGCAAACATGCCACCAAATATCTGTAATGCCGCTTATTTAGCATCGCAAGCGCGCCAATTAGCAGATACCGCTCCTAACGTTGCAACGCGTGTTATTGGCGAAGAGCAAATGAAAGAGCTGAGCATGAACGCTTATCTTGCCGTAGGTCAAGGCTCTCAGAACGAATCTTTAATGTCGATTATCGAATACAAAGGCAATAAAGATCCTGAAGCTCGCCCTATTGTGCTGGTAGGTAAAGGACTCACCTTTGATTCCGGTGGTATTTCAATCAAACCTGCTGATGGCATGGATGAGATGAAATATGATATGTGCGGTGCAGCCACTGTTTATGGTGTTATGCGTGTAGTTGCTGAGTTGCAATTACCGATTAACGTTATTGGTGTTCTTGCTGGCTGCGAAAATATGCCAGGTGGAAAAGCCTATCGTCCTGGTGATATCCTCACTACAATGTCAGGTCAGACCGTTGAAGTGCTCAATACCGATGCTGAAGGTCGTTTAGTATTATGTGATACATTAACGTATGTAGAACGTTTTGAGCCTGAATTAGTTATCGATATCGCAACATTGACTGGTGCATGTATGGTTGCTCTTGGGCATCATTACAGTGGATTAATGTCAAATCATAATCCATTAGCGCATGAGTTAATGAATGCATCAGAACAAGCGGGTGATCGTGCATGGCGTTTACCATTAGGCGAGGAGTTCTATGAACAAATCGAATCTAATTTTGCTGATTTAGCAAATACAGGTGGTCGCTTAGGTGGCGCTATTACCGCGGGATGTTTCTTAGCGCGTTTTGCAACCAAATATAACTGGGCACACTTAGATATCGCAGGTACTGCATGGCGTTCTGGTAAAGCCAAAGGCGCAACAGGTCGTCCGGTTTCTTTACTGTCTCAGTTCTTACTTAATCGCGCGGGTTTGAATAGCGACGATTAATACCGCATAATTATTAGGGTAAAGGTATTATCCTAATAGGCTAGCGACTTATTAATAGTTAATAGCTAGCTAATTATTACGGTTAATAGAGCAGACTCAAAGAAGGGTATTGCGTTGCAATACCCTTCTGTTATCGGGATATCATGAAAAACGCCACGTTTTATTTAATGGAACATCCATCAATACATGAAGATCTACAGGCTCATGAGTGGCTTGCCTGTCAACTTATCGCTACACATTGGCGATTAGGTAAACGTATTTTGCTCGTTTGCGGATCACAGGCACAAGCTGAGTTACTTGATGAAGCACTATGGGCAAGAGAGCCTCATCAATTTGTTCCTCATAATTTAGCCGGTGAAGGGCCTCGTTATGGCGCACCCGTTGAATTATGTTGGCCTGGTAAACGTGGAAATGCCCCTCGTGATCTCTTGATTAATTTGCAATCTCAATTTGCAGACTTTGCCACAGCTTTCCATGAAGTGATAGACTTTGTACCTATCGATGAACAATTGAAACAGTTGGCGCGTGAACGATATAAAATCTATCGTAGCGTCGGCTTTACTTTGACCATGGCTACGCCGCCAACCTATTGAATATGTAAAGAATATGGAAAATAAATCCGCACCTAAAGAGCCATCGCTCGACACAACTTATAATCCTGCAGAGATTGAACAGCCTCTGTATCAGCACTGGGAAAAAAACGGTTATTTTAAAGCTAATGGTGATACGACTCAGGAAAGCTTCTGTATCGTTATCCCACCGCCAAACGTTACTGGTAGTCTACATATGGGTCATGCTTTCCAGCAGACCATTATGGACACCATGATCCGTTACCAGCGTATGCAAGGTAAAAATACCTTATGGCAATCAGGTACTGACCACGCAGGTATCGCCACACAAATGGTGGTTGAGCGTAAAATCGCTGCTGAAGAAGGTAAAAATCGTCATGACTATGGTCGTGATGCATTTATCGACAAAATTTGGGAATGGAAAGCTGAATCAGGCGGTAATATTTCTAACCAAATGCGTCGTTTAGGGAACTCCGTGGATTGGGAGCGCGAGCGCTTTACCATGGATGAAGGTCTATCAAAAGCGGTTAAAGAAGCGTTTGTTCGCTTACATAAAGAAGACCTTATCTATCGCGGTAAACGCCTCGTTAACTGGGATCCTAAATTACACACGGCAATTTCTGATCTGGAAGTTGAAAACCGCGAAGTAAAAGGTTTCATGTGGCATCTGCGTTATCCATTGGCCGATGGCGCAAAAACCGCTGAAGGTAAAGATTACCTGATTGTAGCAACAACACGTCCTGAAACCATGTTAGGTGATACTGGTGTTGCGGTTAACCCTGAAGATCCACGTTATAAAGATTTAATTGGCAAAGAAATTATTCTGCCTATCGTGAACCGTCGTATTCCAATTTTAGCGGATGAACACGCTGATATGGAAAAAGGCACGGGTTGCGTAAAAATCACGCCTGCTCACGACTTTAATGACTATGAAGTGGGACGTCGTCATCAGTTACCAATGATTAATATCATGGATTTTGATGGCAACATTCGTGTTAGCGCTGAAGTTTTAGATACCAACGGTGTTGAGTCTGACGTTTACAGCACTGAAATTCCACAAGCCTATCAAGGCATGGAACGCTTTGCTGCACGTAAAGCGATGGTCGCTGAATTTGAGCAATTAGGTCTATTAGAAGAGATTAAACCACACGATCTCACCGTACCTTACGGCGACCGTGGTGGCGTTGTTATTGAGCCTTTACTAACCGACCAATGGTATGTTCGTGCTGCGCCTTTAGCAAAACCCGCTGTTGAAGCGGTTAAAAATGGTGATATTCAGTTTGTACCAAAACAGTACGAAAATATGTACTTCTCTTGGATGAATGATATTCAAGACTGGTGTATTTCTCGTCAACTGTGGTGGGGTCATCGCATTCCAGCTTGGTATGATAACCAAGGCAATGTCTATGTTGGTCGTGACGAAGAAGAAGTTCGTCGTGAAAATAACATCGCTGCTGATGTTGCATTACGCCAAGACGAAGATGTATTAGATACATGGTTCTCTTCTGCGCTATGGACATTCTCAACCTTAGGTTGGCCTGAAAATACCGAAGCTCTGAAAACATTCCACCCAACGAATGTATTAGTCAGTGGCTTCGATATTATTTTCTTCTGGATTGCGCGCATGATCATGATGACCATGCATTTCATCAAAGACGAAGATGGCAAACCACAAGTCCCATTTAATACTGTGTATATGACTGGTCTTATTCGTGATGAAGAAGGTCAGAAGATGTCTAAATCTAAAGGTAACGTACTCGATCCTTTAGATATGATTGACGGTATTTCATTAGAAGCACTGTTAGAAAAACGTACTGGCAACATGATGCAGCCACAAATGGCTGAGAAAATTGCTAAACGTACTAACAAAGAGTTCCCAGAAGGAATTGAAGCACACGGTACAGATGCCCTGCGTTTCACTTTAGCGGCATTAGCCTCTACAGGTCGTGATATCAACTGGGATATGAAACGTCTATCAGGTTACCGTAACTTCTGTAATAAGCTATGGAATGCTAGCCGCTTTGTTCTGATGAATACTGAAGAGCAAGATTGTGGTTACCAAGGTGGGGAAATGACATTCTCGCTAGCAGACCGTTGGATCTTAGCTGAATTTAATAATACCGTTAAAGCTTATCGCGAAGCGTTAGATAACTACCGTTTCGATATTGCGGCGGGAATTTTATATGAATTCACATGGAATCAATTCTGTGACTGGTATCTTGAGCTATCAAAACCTGCGGTACATAAAGGTAATGATGCGCAAAAACGTGCAGCTCGCCATACTCTGATTGAAGTATTAGAAGGTTTACTGCGTCTGGCACACCCAATTATTCCATTTATTACAGAAACTATCTGGCAGCGTGTGAAAGAAGTGAAAGGACTTGAAGGTGAAACTATCATGTTACAACCTTTCCCATCTTTTGATGCAGCACAAGTAGATGAACAAGCGCTTAACGATCTTGAGTGGATCAAAGAAGTTATCGTTGCAGTACGTAATATTCGTGCTGAAATGAATATCTCTCCAGGTAAACCACTTGAAGTTATCTTACGTGGTGCTGATGATACCGCTAAGCGTCGTGTCAGTGATAATATTGGCTTCTTAAAAGCGATGGGTCGTCTAGAAGATATTCGCCCATTAGCAGAAGGTGAAGAAGCACCATTATCAGTAACTAAACTGGTTAACGGCGCAGAATTACTGATCCCAATGGCGGGTTTTATCGACAAAGACGTTGAGTTAGCTCGTTTAGATAAAGAACTGGAAAAAGTTGAAAAAGAGATTACGACTTTAGACAGTAAATTATCTAACGAAGGCTTTGTTAGCCGCGCACCAGAAGCTGTTGTTGCCAAAGAGCGTGAACGCTTAGCAACTTGCTTAAGTTCGAAAGAAAAACTGATTGCCCAGAAGATTTCTATCGCTTCACTGTAAGTGAACAATCAGCAAGCCTCTTTTAAGAGGCTTGATAACTGGCACTAAAGCCCGCGTTTATCGCGGGTTTTTACTTGTTTTTTCTTAAATGAGAGTCAGTAAAAAAAGAAAACTATTTTCTACTCAATTATTGTGATTTTTCTAGTCCATTTCTTTATAAATACACTTTAATTTCTCTATATCCTCTTTGATTTAATTAATAGATAAAATATAAAACTATGAGTAACTAGGTTAACTTTATCAATGAGTGAGTTTAGCAGTTTACAATCATATCAAATCAATTAAGATAAGTTTTGTAGCTATCAATGCTACTTTCAATGAAGAAGTTCCTTTCCGGTGCTCTCTCAATAAGTTATCAAAAAATATTCTACTAAAAAGTGAAAACGATGAGTGCAACTATGACTGCAACCCCAATAACAACCCAAACTGCAACACAACACATTGTAATCAGAGCGATTGAAGCAAAAGACAATGCGGGCATTGCTCGTGTTATCCGTGAAGTCTCCGCTGAACATGGCTTAACTGCTGATAAAGGTTTTGCTGTTGCCGATCCTATTTTAGATACCCTATATGACGTTTATCACCAGCCTCGTAGTGCTTACTGGGTTGTTGAAATGGATGGCGAAATCGTCGGTGGCGGTGGTGTTGCACCACTTGCTGGTGGTGATGGCGATACCTGTGAACTACAGAAAATGTATCTATCATCAGTATTACGCGGTAAAGGTATTGCAAAAAAAATTGTTCAGCAATCCTTAGCCTTTGGCAAAGAACAGGGCTATAGCCGCTGCTACTTAGAAACCACTGATATTCTGAAAGCAGCCATTGGTTTATATGAAAAACTCGGCTTTGAATTTATTGATGAAGCATTGGGTAACACAGGTCATGGTGACTGTGAAATCCGCATGTTGAAGTACCTATAATTATTTGAAGTTACCTCTACACCCTAGACTAAAAAATTAGCACAATCTATTTTACCCACATTATAAAATGTGGGTTTTTCATATCTAAATAGCATCTATCAACACAAAATTTATTTATCAAAATGATATAAAGATGTGGTTTTCACTCTCTATTTCTTTAATTAAATTATTTTTAATTATTAGCAATATATCATTCAATCAATCCTTAAATTAAATACTATTAAAACAACAAAGTTTAAATCGCCTTTCATTTCACTATAAATAATCACATTTAATTTCTTAAATTAAATATTTTCTATCTTATTTTATATTTTAAAAACCTTATTTTTTTATATTGCTATTTTTATCTATTTTAATATCTTTATACAGATAAAACCATGCATTGGTTTTTATCACTCTAAAATCTAAAGGGAATTTCTTTCATGAAAAACTTTGTTAAAATTGCGCTTCTTGCTTCTGTTATCACCGTTATGACGGGTTGTACTGGTAGCGTATACAATAAAGAAAAAGACTGTAACTACGATTACTTACTGCACCCAGCAGTTTCTATTTCTAAAATCATTGGTGGCTGTGGCGATACCAGTAAGTAAGAAATAAAATCATTAGCAAACTACATTCTGCTTATTGTTGCTAAGAAAGAGTGTAGTTTTTTCCTATTTTTATCATTATATAAAAACAGTATTTAACAAGTACTCCATTAATCTAAAAATCATTATTTCAATTCTTTAAATATACTCTATTTATTATTCTTATTCTCTTTATTGAGTCTCTTCTTTATTTTACTTCTAGTATATAAAAGTTGTTCATATTTTTTGAACTCCATCAACAAATTCACCTTATTTTGTTTATCACCAGAACACTTTACTATGGCTGTTATTAAGAGATCGTAATAACCTGTTTTGCCTCCTTCTGTGTCTGGGTTATTGCGGTTTCTTTCCTTAACTCGGAGAATTATCATGACTATCAGACAGGTTAATCATATTTATGACGCGCCAAATTCACACTGGGTAGGTAACGGTTTTCCAGTGAGCTCAATGTTTTCCTATCGTGAAAATCCTGAGCAATATAGCCCGTTTCTGCTGATGGATTATGCCGAGCCAACGCTTTTTAAACCTGTAACCAATGCGCGTGGTGTTGGAGCGCATCCACATCGCGGATTTGAAACAGTGACTATTGCTTATCAAGGTGAAGTTTCTCATCATGACTCTAAAGGTCATGCTGGAACTATTGGCACTGGCGATGTGCAATGGATGACCGCAGCATCGGGTATTTTGCACAAAGAGTATCACTCTGAAAAAATGACCAAAGAAGGCGGTACGCTAGAAATGGTTCAGCTTTGGGTGAACTTGCCTGCAGCACATAAAATGACGCAGCCTCGTTATCAAGCGCTAAAAGCCGCAGCGATCCCGCATGTTGAATTACCCAATGCTCAAGGTTATGTCAGAGTTATCGCGGGTGATTATTTAGGTACTCAAGGTGCAGCGAAAACATTTTCGCCCGTGAATGTGTGGGATATGCACCTAAATAACGCAGGTGTTTCTCATCACACTATTCCAAATGGCTATAATGCGATGCTATTTGTAGTAAAAGGCGCTGTGCATATTAATGAAAATCAAATTGCTCGCCAAAACGAAATGGTGATTTTTGATAATCAAGGCGACACACTAACATTAGAATCAATGGGGGATACTATTGTACTGGTGTTAAGTGGTGAAGCGATTAATGAGCCTGTTGTAGGTCAAGGCCCTTTTGTGATGAATACACAAGAAGAGTTAGCACAAGCATTTGATGATTATGATAATGGGAAATTTGGTCTATTAGAATAATGATTAACTGCTAATGCTTAGCTTAAGCACTAAAAACAGACAACACCAGTCACAGATAATCAATTTTGTGGCTGGTGTTATTATTTTTGTACTGGCAAATTTAGTACAAAGGGACAACATTTAGCGAAAAATTAATGCAAGCGTGATGATTTATCAGAATCGTCTTCGTCTTCTTCTGCTTCATCGTCGCCATCTTCATCGTCATACTCAGCATCGGGATCTTCAAAGTAAGTGCCCCAACCATCGTAATAGACACCCATTTTTTCAGCTAAATTCATTAGCTGTTCAACTTGCGCATCAATAAGTTCTGCATTAAGACCGCTTTCGCTTACTGCATCAAAGCAGACTAAAATTTGCCCTGATTCAACTTCAATTTCTTCTGGCTCTGTTACTTCATAGCCCAGTTTGAATACTTCAACGGCTGCTTTTTCTAGTGTTTCAAAATCTTCACAAGAGATGTGATGTTCGATAGCATAAAGCGCATCGGGATCACTGCCATCTTCGAGTAATTCTTCAATAATCAGACGTGTTTCTTCACGTTGTTCTGCTAACTCTTTGCTGTCCGCCATAATCATGCTCCGCAATAGTCTGAAAAGGTATCCAGCTCATTCTCCCACAGCCAGAATCAACACACCATACCTAATCGCTTTCTACTTATGTTCTCACTTTTTGTTAAAAGTTTTCTTTCTGGGGTTGTTTGTGAATATTTATTGATATAAATTGAATATAAATTCAACGAAAGGATAGTTTCTTTATGAACCCATTTTACCAAAAATCATTTTTGCGGTTGTTAGATTTCTCTCCCATAGAAATCCAACAATTACTTACATTGTCGGCAAAACTCAAAAAAGCAAAAAAATCAGGTAATGAAATTCAATACCTTACTGGCAAGAATGTTGCCTTAATTTTTGAGAAAGACTCAACACGTACTCGTTGTGCTTTTGAAGTAGCTGCGTTTGATCAAGGCGCTAGAGTGACTTATCTTGGTGGTGGTAGCCAAATTGGTCATAAAGAATCCATTAAAGATACGGCTCGTGTATTAGGTCGTATGTATGACGGTATTCAATATCGTGGTTACGGACAAAAAACAGTTGATGCACTAGCACAACACGCAGGAGTGCCGGTGTGGAATGGCTTAACGAATGAATTTCATCCAACACAATTGCTAGCTGATTTGTTAACTATCACTGAACACCAAACCAAGCCGCTGTCTGAAACCGTGTTTGCTTATCTAGGCGATGCTCGTAATAACATGGGTAACACTATGCTAGAAGCCGCTGCATTGACAGGTATGGACTTACGTTTAGTGGCACCAAAAGCGTGCTGGCCTAACGCAGAACTGGTTAAACAATGCCAAGAAATTGCGAGTAAAAATGGCGGAAAAATAACACTCACTGAAAATGTCGCTGAAGGCGTTAAAAATGCTGATTTTCTCTATACTGATGTTTGGGTTTCTATGGGTGAACCAAAGGAAGTATGGAAAGAACGTATTGCCCTACTCAAGCCTTATCAAGTGAATATGGATGTGATTAAATTAACTGATAATCCAGAGGTTAAATTTCTACACTGTTTACCTGCATTTCATGATGAAGAAACCACTATGGGTAAAACATTAGCGCAAGAATTTAATCTATTTGGTGGTTTTGAAGTAACGGATGAAGTGTTCGAATCAAAACACAGTATTGTATTCGATGAAGCAGAAAACCGTCTTCACACCATCAAAGCGGTGATGGTGGCAACTCTTGCAGACCCTTTTTAAAATACATATTCATGCAAAAACGCCCCTTTTTTATCCTAAAAAGAGGGACGTTTTATGCATTCACTTTCGATCTCATTGATTTTAAAATTAAAAAAAATTATTTTGCAAAAAATAAAAGCAAACGCTTGCGTGCGGATTTAAGATGCGTATAATGCGCCACAATTTGTCAGGAGGAAAGATGAAACAGCGCCTATTCCAGTTTGTCTCAATAAAAAGCACCCTACCATCGGGTCGCAAGCGCATTCTCTTTTTCCCAACAATCCTATTTTTTAAAACCCCTCTTTTTGAGGGGTTTTTTTTGCCTGTAAAAAACCATTCACCGCACTATTCCATCTCATCGCATGAGGAGAACTCAAATGACTAATCCGCTCTATCAAAAACATATTATTTCCATTAATGATCTGGACAGGGAAGATTTGGAGTGTGTTCTCCGAGTTGCTGATAAATTAAAACAGCAACCAAATAATGAATTATTAAAAGAGAAAGTCATTGCGAGCTGTTTTTTTGAAGCCTCAACACGTACCCGCCTCTCTTTTGAAACTGCAATCCACCGCCTTGGTGCATCAGTAGTTGGTTTTTCTGACGGTAGCAACACCTCGCTAGGTAAAAAAGGTGAAACGCTGGCAGATACAATTTCAGTTTTACGCACTTATGCTGATGCGATAGTTATTCGTCATCCTCAAGAAGGTGCAGCTCGATTAGCCGCTGAATTTGCTGGAGATATTCCAGTACTTAACGCAGGCGACGGTGCAAATCAGCATCCAACCCAGACTTTACTGGATTTGTTTACCATTAAAGAGACACAAGGCAGATTAGATAACTTAAATATCGCCATGGTTGGTGACTTAAAATATGGTCGAACTGTTCACTCATTAGCTCAAGCGTTAGCTAAGTTCACTGGTAATCATCTCTACTTTATCGCCCCTAAAGTGTTGGCGATGCCAGAACATATTCTGCATTTACTAGAAGAAAATGGTGTTCAATATAGCCAGCATGAAACCCTTGATGAAGTGATATCCGAGCTGGATATTCTTTATATGACTCGTGTACAAAAAGAGCGTTTAGACCCATCTGAATATGCCAATGTAAAAGCGCAGTTTGTTTTAACCACCGCTGATTTAACTAACGTAAAAGAGAATTTAAAAATTCTTCACCCACTGCCTCGCATTGATGAAATTACAACTGATGTAGATAAAACCCCTTACGCTTACTATTTCCAACAAGCAGGTAACGGTATCTACGCACGTCAGGCATTACTTGCCTTAGTTCTGAATAAAACACTGGTTCTTTAATAAGGAGCGCACCATGACACATGATCACAAACTAAAAGTTGAAGCAATCAAACGTGGCACTGTGATTGATCATATTCCAGCGCAGGTGGGCTTTAAGATCCTGTCACTTTTTCGCTTAACTGAAACAGACCAAAGAATTACCGTTGGCTTTAACTTACCTTCGGAGAATTTAGGTAAAAAAGATTTAATTAAAATAGAGAACGTATTCTTAACTTCGGAACAAGCAAACCGTTTAGCAATGTATGCACCACAAGCCACGGTAAATATTATCGATGAGTATCAAGTCGTTGATAAAATGGCATTAAGCTTGCCTGAATTACTAGAAGATGTGGTTCCATGTCCTAATAGCAACTGCATTAGCCATAACGAACCAGTTCAAAGTAGTTTTCGCGTAAAAAAACTCGCGGCTGACGTTGTATTAACCTGCAAATATTGCGAAAAAGAGTTTGAGCGCCACGCTGTTATTCGCTAATTCTTTTCACTATCTGCTCGCAAGGGCAGATAGTTTTTTATAAAAATAGAATAATTACCTCTTAAAAGCCCCAAGACTATTTTTACTAAAAATAGAAATAGTCTATTCCCTCTTTTTTATAAAAAATATTTCTATGATTTCACCATTTTGGTGGATTAAAAATAGCGTCAAAACGCAAAAAAGCTCTATGTTCATTTTCTTTTTATCTGTATAGACTTTATGATAAAGCCTGATATCTATCATATTGCTAATACTATCCGCTGGCTATAATGGCAGCGTGCTAACCCAACGTTAGCGTCAATCTTATAAAAACAGGAGTTATACATGTCTTACGAGATTAATACCGAAAAAGCCCCTGCAGCTATCGGCCCTTATGTACAAGGTGTTGATTTAGGTAATTTAGTCATTACATCAGGTCAATTACCTGTTGATCCGGCTACAGGTGAGTTTGTTTCAGACAACGCTGCTGAGCAAGCACGTCAATCTTTAGAAAACGTGAAAGCAATTATTGAAAAAGCAGGTTTAACTGTTGCTAATATCATCAAAACAACGGTCTTCGTTAAAGATTTAAACGATTTCGGTACAATTAATGCAGCTTATGAAGCCTTCTTTAAAGAACACAATGCCGCTTTCCCAGCACGTTCTTGTGTTGAAGTGGCACGTTTACCAAAAGATGCAAAAGTAGAAATCGAAGTTATCGCTATTCGTTAATTTCGTCTCAATTATTTATATTAAAAAAGCAAAGGTCTCTTTCTGAGCACTTTGCTTTTTTTATGTTCTCACTTATTGATGGATAATTTATCACTTTACTTTTTGGCACATATTTACAATCACACCAACCCCTCTACTCACCTGATGTAGCAAAAATACCTTGATTCAGATCAGTATTTATGAAGATTATTTCCCTTCCAATTACTATATATTGTGCTTTAATACTTGGCGACATACAACATATAGTAATTATACACATCTTATCCACAATAAGCCTAAATGCAGTGCCATCGCCTGTTTTTATGGGATTTAAGCCTGTGGATAAATAGTTAAGGAGTAGGATTGTGAAAACCATAGTGATAAAACGAGACGGATGCAAAGTCCCTTTTGACCAAACCCGCATCAGCGATGCTATCAAAAGAGCAGCCGTAGCTTGTGAGATCACTGATGATGATTATTGCGAATCTGTCGCTCAATCTGTTTCACAATCTCTCGCAGGACGTTCAAATGTCGATATCCGTGAGATCCAAGACGCCGTAGAAAATCAGCTGATGGCTGGCGAGCATAAAGATGTCGCCAGAGCCTATATCGAATACCGTCATGACCGAGATGTTGCCCGTGAACAACGTGGCAGGTTAACTCAGGAAATCCGTGGTCTTATCGAACAAAGTGATGTCTCTATTCTTCATGAAAATGCGAATAAAGACAGTAAGGTTATCCCAACTCAACGCGATTTACTCGCGGGTATTGTGGCTAAACATTACGCAAAATTACATATCCTGCCAAGAGATGTGGTACTAGCTCATGAACGCGGTGAAATTCATTATCATGATCTTGATTATTCGCCATTTTTCCCCATGTTTAACTGTATGCTTATCGACCTTAAAGGCATGTTAACCAATGGATTTAAAATGGGTAATGCTGAAATTGAACCCCCTAAATCAATTTCAACAGCAACCGCAGTAACAGCACAAATTATCGCCCAAGTTGCTAGCCATATTTATGGCGGCACAACGATAAACCGTATTGACGAAGTACTGGCGCCATTTGTGAAAGCCAGCTATGAAAAAAATTACCAAGTTGCACAAGAGTGGCAAATTGCAGATAAAGAAGCCTATGCCAATGCTCGTACTGAAAAAGAGTGTTATGACGCTTTTCAGTCATTAGAGTATGAAGTCAATACACTACATACTGCTAATGGACAAACACCTTTTGTTACCTTTGGTTTTGGTCTTGGGACATCAAAAGAAGCACGTCTGATCCAGCGCTCTATTTTAGAAAACCGCATGGCGGGTTTAGGTAAAAATCGTAAAACCGCAGTATTTCCTAAATTAGTTTTTGCGATTAAAGATGGGCTAAATCATAAGTTTGGTGATCCTAATTATGATATCAAACAGCTTGCTCTTGAGTGCGCAAGTAAACGTATGTATCCCGATATTCTTAATTATGATCAAGTGGTTAAAGTCACGGGTTCATTTAAAACCCCAATGGGTTGCCGTAGCTTCTTAGGTGTTTACAAAGAAAACGGTGAAATGATCCATGAAGGTCGTAATAACCTTGGTGTTATCAGCCTCAACTTACCACGTATCGCAATTGAAGCTAAAGGCGATGAAGCCGCATTCTGGTCACTGCTTGACGATCGTCTTGAACTCGCGAAAAAAGCATTAATGACACGTATTGCTCGGTTAGAAAACGTAAAAGCACGTGTTGCCCCTATCCTTTATATGGAAGGTGCTTGTGGTGTTCGCTTAAAAGCAGATGATAATATTGCTGAGATCTTTAAAAACGGTAGAGCATCAATTTCACTCGGTTACATTGGTGTTCATGAAACCATTAACGCGTTATTTGGTACGCAAAAACACGTTTTTGATGACCAAATATTAAGAGAAAAAGCCGTTGCGATTATCAATCGGTTAAGAGAAGCCACCGATCAATGGAAAGCTGAAACAGGTTATGGTTTTAGCCTTTATAGCACGCCAAGTGAAAATCTGTGTGACCGCTTCTGTCGTTTAGATGCCGCAGAGTTTGGTATTCTTCCTGGTGTAACTGATAAAGGTTATTACACCAACAGCTTCCACTTAGATGTTGAAAAGAAAGTAAACCCATACGATAAGCTGGATTTCGAAGCGCCTTATCCTCCTTTAGCTAATGGTGGTTTTATCTGTTATGGCGAATATCCTAACCTGCAACATAACCTCAAAGCATTAGAAGATGTCTGGGATTATAGCTATACCCGAGTCCCTTACTATGGTACTAACACGCCAATTGATGAGTGTTATGATTGTGGCTTCACAGGTGAATTTTCTTGTACCAGTAAAGGCTTTACTTGTCCTCGTTGTGGTAATCATAACCCGGCAAGAGTCTCTGTTATTCGCCGTGTCTGTGGTTATTTAGGTAGCCCTGATTCACGTCCATTTAATGCAGGCAAACAAGAAGAAGTTAAACGTCGTGTAAAACATCTGGCAAATGGTCAGTTAGGTTAAGATTTTGAATTACCATCAATATTATTCTGTTGATGTTGTTAATGGTCCCGGTACTCGTTGCACCCTGTTTGTTTCGGGGTGCATACATCAATGCCGAGGTTGTTATAACAAATCAACTTGGTCATTAAGTTCAGGCAAACCATTTACTCAAGAAGTGGAAGATCAGATCATTGCTGATCTTCAAGACAGTCGTATTAATCGTCAAGGATTATCACTTTCAGGTGGCGATCCTCTACACCCTCAAAATCTTTCTGCTATATTAAAATTGGTACTACGTATTAAAACGCAATGCCCAGAGAAAGACATTTGGGTTTGGACTGGCTACCTACTGGCTGATTTAACCCCAGAGCAGCAAGAAGTCGTTAACCATATTAACGTACTGATTGATGGCAAGTTCGTACAAGAACTTTATGATCCCGCATTACTGTGGCGAGGTAGTAGTAATCAGGTGATCCATAAATTGAAATAATACACATTGAATTAACTGGAGGATGTATGCCTTTAAGTGATAATAAATATGTAAGCTTTTCTGAAGATCATGAACTGAACTACCATTTAAAAAAATGGGGTAAGAAACAATCAAAAGTGAATCGAGAACAACTCGTGAAGCTAGGTACCGAATTGAAAAAGAAACTCGGTGCTAAACATCTTCAACACACTGAAATAGATGCAGAGATAGAAAAAAATCTTTCATTATTTGAGTAATTCCTAAAAGCCCATTTTTATAATGGGCTTTTTCCTCTTACTACTCTGACTTAATCACGCTCGTTATCAAATGCGAATCATTTTCAAAAATAATAGCCAAATCTATTAATTCTGTTTTATTATTATTACTACTAACCACTCTTTTTATGATGATTTATTTTATGAAGTCTCTTTTTTTATCTTTATTTTCGATTGTTTTACTTTCAGGTTGTAGCAGTTCATGGGAGCCTAAAGGAGCATCAGACTACACATTACAAGAAGCAAAATTACTTTGTGATCTCAACGCTAACACTCGTTATCCAATACGCAAAGAAGTGCTACAACGTACTGTTTACCATGATGTACAAAAGACATGTCGCAAAGATGATAAAGACCACTGTGGTGATAAAAAGACCTATACCGAACGAGTACCTATGACAGAAAGTTATGTAGAAGACATTAACCAAGAAGATAGAAAAATATTCTATACCTCATGTATGTCTTTAAAGGGATGGGAGCAAAAGAACCATTACTTTTGGGAATAAACCAAAATATTAATCACGTTGCCAGTGAAGTTTAGTACCAAAACCTAAACAATTATTCACCATTTTGATTTCTTGCAATTGTAATTGCCATATAGGGATATGAATTGCCGCTAATGCTACTGGAAAACGGGAACAATAGTGCTTCCTTGCGTTAAGTTCTTCAATACCTGTTAGCAAAGAAACAGTGCCTGTAAATTGAATACCTTGTAGATTTGAAATGGTAATTTCTTGTGTGCTAATACTTCCTGCAACCGATAAATTTTCCTGCATCATTTGAGCATGGCGCGTTTTTTCTTCCGTTAGAAAGATCAACTGCATTTGGTGCTCATCAAACCAATAAAAACAATTTGCACACCAAATATCATGCGCTGAATTTGTCGTACACAACGTAAATACATGGTGCTCGTTTATAAATTGTTTAATTATTTTGATCGAGTTTTCAGAGGACATTATTCACCTGTATAAAATAAAAAGAGACGCTGTTCATCAGATAATTATATCATCGGAACAAGCGTCTTGCGCGTGTCTCTTATTACAGGTGTTTATCCGTTACAACTACGATATTAACGATAAACTTGAGCGCTAACAGTCAGATACTCATCACCCGTTGCACCGATAACTTTATAGCTTGTTGCACCCTGCTCTTTCGCGATTTGTGCAATTTTTGTAGTTAAACCATCTAAAGTATCGCTACCTGAAATAGTGATATACTCACCAGTTGAAGTATGACTTGTTGATACGCTATCAGCGGCAATTGAACCGAATGAAATAGCACTTAAAGCTAATGTTGCAGCGATTAATGTAGATTTTTTCATAATAAACTCCAATTAAATTCTAAGATTTGTTATTTATCGCGGAGCATGTCTCTGTGATGTGATTCATAGTATGCACTTTCATTTGACTTTAAAATTAGCAATAATTGCTGTTCTTTTTCAAAAAAATTGATTATCAATTTATGGAAATGAGTGATTAATGTCACAAAAAAATCACAACTCATTGATATGATTACTAGATTTCATATTAATAAAGCTATAAATTATTTATTGTAATAATTAAGAAATATAATTTATTAATTAAATTTTTAGCACAGAAAGGAAAAATACGATGCCAAGTGAAGAGTGGTCACTTTATATCGTTAGAAACCGTTTAGGGCATCTTTATACGGGGATCTCTATTGATGTAGAGCGACGTTTTACTCAGCATGAGAAAGGTGTGGGTGCAAAAGCGTTAAAAGGTAAAGGTCCCTTATCTTTAGAATTTCAATGCAAAATAGGCAGTAAACAACGTGCTCTACAATTAGAATATCAACTAAAACAGCTGAAAAAAAAGCAAAAAGAAAAGCTGATCACAGACCAGCCTTCAGACATTGCGTGCTATTTAGCTCAGAAGTAGACTCGATACAGGGATATTAGCTAAATTGATCAAACAACGGTGAGTAATTAACTAAACCGTGAATATCTTCAATACTGCCATTATCCAGCGCATAAATTTGAAATGCGTCTTCAGTATCAGGCCATTTACAGTGAAGCCCTTGCGCTTTTGCTGCAACAAAGCCTGATTTTTGATAGTAATCAGGCGAGCCTAATACAACAACAGCGCCATAACCAAACTCATTTAGGCTATCGAGCCCCTCATTGATAAGCTGGCGACCAATACCTTGACCTTGGAACGCTTTGGCAACAGCGAGAGGAGCAAGTCCAACCCACTGGCAATCTTTTCCATCAATATCAACGGGCGTAAAACCAATATAGCCCATCACTTGGCCTTCATCATCAACTGCGACCATACCTAATGTCAGCAGCCCTTCTTCTCGTAAATGTCCCACTAAATCAGCTTCAGCATCAGTCGGAAAACTATGGCGCAAAAGCGTATCAATAGCGGGGATATCAACAGGAATTTCAACACGTATTAGCATGAAGTTGAGCTCAGTTCATGGCTGTGTGTTGTGTCTTCAGTTGCTTCTTGAAGCCCACTTTTCACAAAATCAGCCAGTTGCAATAAACCAAAACGCAACACAGATGGCATTGAATCTAGTTCAATTGCATCCATCAGGTTTTTTACATATAACCCGAGTTCTGTATCACCCTCTATTTGTAGGCGACGCTGGAAAAAGAGTGTATCTGGATCTTCTTTGCGAGCAGCAATTAAAATAAGATCATTGGCATTTCCGCTAAAACTAACATCTTCTTTTTCCAAACGGCTAACAATTAATTTATCATCACGAACACTGATAAACCACTGTAATTGTAAATCCTTAATTTCGATTTTTAGCCATTTATCTTCCAAGAAATGCAAATCACCTTCAGCCAGGGATTCACGAAACTGCCAACTTAAAAACTGTTCTAAGATATCGCGTTGCAATGCAAATGGAGTTATTTGCAAAGGATAACGTAAGAAACGAGGGCCATCTTTTACTAGGCGGGTACGAATTTTACTAAACACTTTCGGACTCCTTTAAATTAAATTGGGGCTATTGTGCCAGATATCGACAGATATTCTGCGATCCTATATCAATATTCCGTTAATCCGTTGGTCATATTTTGAGTTATTTTATTTTACTTAAGTTAAAAGCACTGTTCTCTGCCCTAAATCAAAACCTTTTTTTATCTTGCTAATTACAATTTCTGATCATTTTTAATCTCTAAAGGGAAGTGAAGATGGAATTGTTGTGCCCAGCAGGTAACTTACCCGCACTTAAAGCAGCCATTGATAATGGTGCTGACGCTGTTTATATCGGCTTAAAAGATGATACCAATGCCAGACACTTCGCAGGACTCAATTTTACGGAAAAAAAATTACAAGAGGCGGTTAATTACGTTCATCGCCACCAGCGAAAACTACACATTGCTATTAATACTTTTGCTCACCCAGATGGCTTTGAACGCTGGCAAAGAGCGGTAGATATGGCGGCATCTTTAGGTGCTGATGCATTAATTTTGGCTGATATCGCCATGCTTGAGTATGCCGCAGAGCGCTATCCTCATATTGAACGACATGTATCAGTACAAGCTTCAGCAACGAATACACAAGCCATTGAGTTCTATCAGCGCCATTTTGATGTTGCTCGCATTGTGCTACCACGCGTGCTTTCTATTCATCAAGTAAAACAACTAGCCCAAAGTAGCCCTGTGCCTTTAGAGGTATTTGCATTTGGTAGCTTATGCATTATGGCTGAGGGTAGATGTTATCTTTCTTCTTATTTAACAGGCGAATCTCCTAATACGGTGGGAGCGTGTTCACCGGCTCGCTTTGTGCGTTGGCAACAAACGCCACAAGGTATGGAATCTCGTTTGAATGATGTTCTGATTGATCGCTACTCCCCTGATGAAAATGCAGGTTACCCGACTTTATGTAAAGGTCGTTATCTTGTCGATAATCAGTGTTATCACGCATTAGAAGAGCCTACTAGCTTAAACACGTTATCCTTATTACCTGAGCTTATGGCAATGAATATTGCCTCCGTTAAAATTGAAGGTCGTCAACGTAGCCCAGCTTATGTCACTGAAGTTGCAAGAGTTTGGCGAGCTGCAATCGATCAATGTAAAAAAGATCCTCAAGGATTTAGCTCTCATCCACGTTGGATGAATGCACTAGGAAACTTATCAGAAGGAACACAAACCACATTGGGTGCCTATCACCGAAAATGGCAGTAATAAGGATTAGAAAATGAAATATGCTCTCGGCTCGGTACTTTATTATTGGCAAAAGGCAACCCTTGAATCGTTCTATGAAAAAGCCAAAACGTCAGATGCGGATATTATCTATTTAGGCGAAACAGTATGCAGTAAACGTCGTGAAACAAAGCCGCAAGATTGGCTAAATATCGCCAAAGAAGTCGCTAAAAGTGGCAAACAAGTGGTTATTTCCACCTTGGCACTTTTACAAGCTCCCTCTGAACTTAAAGAGATAACAAAGCTTATTGATAATGGTGAATTTTTAATCGAAGCCCACGATTTTGGCGTAATCAATATGCTTTCTGAACGCCACCTTCCTTTTATTGCTGGTCATGGGCTTAATTGCTACAACGCTTATGCACTGCGTTTATTACATAAGCAAGGAATGATCCGTTGGTGTATGCCAGTCGAACTTTCTCGTGATTGGCTAAATAACCTTTTAATACAGTGTGAAACACTAGGTATTAGAGATAAATTTGAAGTTGAAGTATTTGCTTATGGGCATTTACCTTTAGCCTATTCAGCACGTTGTTTTACCGCTCGTTCAGAAGATAGGTCGAAAGATGATTGTGAAACCTGTTGTGTGAAATATCCACAAGGTCGCAACGTACTTTCTCAAGAAAATCAGCAAGTTTTTGTGCTTAATGGCATACAAACGCAAAGTGGTTATTGCTATAACTTGGGTAACGAGCAAACTTCAATGGCAGGATTAGTTGATATTGTTCGTCTTTCACCAGAATCAGACACTATTTTCGATACCTTGCAGCAATTTCGCCAAAATGAGCAAGGTAAACAACCAATTACTACAATTGAGCACCATGATTGTAATGGCTATTGGCGTAAATTGGCAGGATTAGAATTAGTGGAGTAGCGATTTTAAAGATGAGTCCACTTCATATTTATTTGTGAAGTGGATAAAATAATAAATATTAAAAATATTATTAATTTGTATTTAAGCCCAAAGCTTTCTTTATATCTTGTACTGTAATCATTAAAAGCATTGGATGTATTGATGAACAGTAGAAACCTACGTGCTGATAAAATTGTTTCGCTTCTTGAGATAAAGCATGAACAATGATCCCTCTGATACCCACTAAATCAGCAGCTTGAATAACTCTAATTGCAGCATCTCTAATCAATGCTCTTCCTAACCCAATTCCTCTGGCTTGATTATCAACGGCTAATCTACCCAATAAAACAACAGGAATATCTATTGGCATATTTCTTTTAAAACGACCGACAGCATCATAAGAGTGAACAATCCCCGTCGAAAGCGCATAATATGCCATCACTTTATTGTTATCAGTACAAGTCACAAAAACTCGAGATGCTCCTGATAATTGATTTTGTAATGCTTTATTTTTCAACCAAATATTAAGTGAATTCTCTCCAGAATCGAACTCACTTAAATCATGATTAGCAGTTAAAGGCTCTGGTGCTGAAAAATTCAAAATTATTTCTCCCAAGGAGCCTTAGATTGCATCGTCTTCATTAAAGACTCATTAGTTTCAGCGGGCATATCAAGTAAAGCGAGAAATTTCTCATAAGCTTGTGCATCAACATTAATAACTCTTAAATCAGATAATGTCTCTTCCGCGACTCTACGTGCTGCATCAATAACAAAATCCGTTCTGTTTTTACCTAAAACTTCAGCTGCTCTATCTATTAACTGCTTTTCTTCAGGCTTAATGCGTAGATTTAATGTAGAGCGCTTTATTGGTGTTTCGTTTTGCATAATTAACCTCAATAAATCTATCGCTACAGTGACAACCTACATCAATGTAGTGTCGTTGTCACTACATTTTTAACTTTAAAAAACTAACTATTTCGACTCACCACGATGATGTAACCAATGCTTAAACTGATGTGTGATATGCCTTAGTTCACCATTACGTAGCATACCCACCAGCACGCCTAATACGGTATAAACTACACCTAGGATCAGCATCATCACGATATCACCCAATATACTTTGGAATGATAGTCCCATTTGATTAATCCCCGCCATGGCGTTTACAGCCCATGTTGAAGGAAGTGCAGATGAAACTGCTAATACCCAATCAGGCATTGCTTGCAGAGGCCAAATGGTGCCTGAAATGTAAAAAACAGGCGTGGTAACAAATGCCAGTGTTAAATAAATCATTTCAACACTACGTAAGCATTCTGTAATCAATTTGCCTAATCCCAACACCGCTAATAAGAATGGGAAAGTCAGCATCCAGATCTGATAAAGAGGGGCTTCTTGGCGATAACCCAATACCCAAGGCCATAATGCAAAGAAAACCGCAGATAAAAATAACCAAATAGGAATAAGTGCAGATAATGCACCAAGATAAACAGCTAACGGTGGTTTACCTTTTGGTGTACTTCTCACCGCAATACTGACTCGTACACAGGCAATTAATAAGGAGTGCTGCAATAACATCACTAATAAGCCAGGGAATATAATTGCCGCGAAACTAACACCAGGGTTATACATCGTGATCGTTTCGCCTTGAATCGGCTTTAATAATATTTTCGATTGTTCTGCACTAAAACCTGCATTTTGTAAAATGCGTCCATTGTAAGAATCTAATAACTGCTGATAAGCAAGCATTAACTCTTGCTGAATTTGTCCACTCGCTAAACGGTTAGTAGCATCACCAAATACAGGGACAGTGACATCTTTTCCGTTAAGCAATTTTTTTTCAAAATTTGTGGGCACAATAATAATGGCAAAAAGCTCACGCATAATCATATCATGACGAGCTTCTTCAAGATTATCGTAGCTTTTTACACTCAGTTTAGGTGTGGCATTTAACGAACGAATAAGCGAATAACTTGCAGGGCTATGATCTTGATTAATCACAGCAACAGGAAGATCCCACAACACCGGTTTAGCATAAACTAAACTCATAACACAAAGGGATACAATCAACAGCATCCACATTGGCTTTTCTAACATACCCAATAAAACGCGTTTAAATGTTTGGAAATACATCTGCATCATGCGACACCTACCTGTAATTCCAATCGTTTAAAAATACGTTTACGAATAAGTAGTGCAATAGCTAAAGGATAGAGCAGTAATAACAAACACACATAGAGAATACCTTGTAGCGATACTTCTCTTAAGAAGATATCAAACATGGCATTTAAGGCGTGCGTTAAAGGCTCTAAATTAGAGATGATCCGCGCGGGTAAAATCATTGAGAGTTCAGGTACAGCCATACCTGAGAACGCTAAAGCGATACTCACTAACATCCCTATCATACTGTAAGCTGTAATGGCACTGCTGGTAAACGCGAAGAGCAATAACCCCACACTTTGAGCAGCGATAATATAAAAGAATCCCACCAGCACCATATACAATGGATTACCATTTACTTTCGCACCTGAAAAATGTACCAATGCAGCTAATTCAACAATCAACAACGTTAGGAAAAACAGCGTATAAGGCGCTAATTTACCAATTAAAGCAAAAGTGAATGGTTTGATATTCAACAGCATATTGCCTCGTGACAAAGAGTAGATAGTGCATGTCACGACAAATAGCTGAAGCATATGAATAGTAGCGGCAAATTGCTGGTAATAGATATAGCTACCACTCGCATTAAAGAGACTGTCATAAGAGAGCGTCACTTTTGCTAAAGGCGGCACAGGCTTATGCATCTCTTGCGCTAATACAGTGCGATATTGTGCATTTAATTCTGCCAGTAACCCACTAAAATCCTGTATGGCATAGCTGCCAGCTGCATAATAGAGACCATTGTAATACATACGTACCGTGGGTTGTTTTCCTGCAAGTACCCAACTTTCAAAATGGCGAGGAATGGTGAGGATAGCGTAATCTTGCGCGCTACCTAATCGCTCCATTGCTGTACGCGGATTACCATCTAAGGTATTTAATTGCGCGTGAGAGCCTGCATTTAAGTCACGGATAAGTGTTCTTGATAACGGGCTATTATCGTTATTAATTACAGATACAGGTAAATTTAGCAGTGTGCCTTCAGAAAAGTTAGCGCTTATCAACGTAAACAACATCAATGGAAACAGCCAACTAAGCCAGTGAAATACGGGGCTACGTACTGCCATATGGGTTTCTCGCGAAAATGCGCTATTAAAGCCTCGCCAAGCTGCCTTTACTCTCATTATTCGTCCTTATTTATCCCAGCGCCATAATGCGCTCATACCCGGACGTAACCCTTCAATCTGTGTTGTAGGATAAAGTCGAACCTCAAAAGTTTTAAGATCAAAATCACCCGTTGCACGTGTTGCCCTTTTGGTTGCGTAGTCTCCCATTGGAGCGATATATCGTACTTGCGCCTCAATTTCTTTATTACCTAATGCAGGAACCACCACCGTAATGCGATCACCTTTACGAATATCAGCCAAGATATCTTCTCTTAGGTTATAAACAAAATAAGCTTCTGGAATACGAATTAGCGTTGCTAATGGGCTATTAGCATTAAAAAGTTCGCCAATTTCAGCTGGAATAGGACCAACCTCACCATCAACAGGGGCTTTAACTTGCAGATCTTCTTGCTGAATTTTCAGTTCAATTAATTGCTGTTCAGCTTGCTCTAACGCCGCTGTATATTTATGGCGTAATTCAATACGATCACCATTTTTAGCTTCATCAAGATCTGCTTGTGCCGCACGAACGCGTTGAGTAGCAACATCTCGACTACGCCGAGCATTATCTAGCTCAGTAGCAGACACATAGCCTTTATTAGCAACCGCACTTATACGTTGAAAGTCTCTTGCCGCATTAGCTGCTTCAACGCGAGATTGAGATAAAACAGCTGCTAAATTACGAATGCTCTCTTCTCTTGTCCCGTGAAGTGATAAATCTAATTGGGCTTGAGCTTGTGCTTTGGCAGCTTCAAGTGCCGCAACCTGTGCATTAAGCTCTGGGCTTTCTAATGTGATCATGAGTTGCCCTGCTTTTACATCATCACCGCGCTCAATATGGCGTTCGATAACGCGACCTTTTGCTTTAGAAGCAACAATAACTTCAGGTGCGTCTACTTCTCCTTGCAGTAATAAATATTGATTATGCGCGCGGAAAAGTATGGCTAATGCGATTAATATCAGCATTAGTAAAATAAGATAAATAGCACTTTTTTTCATATAACGATTAGACCTTAATAGTGAAGTAGAACACTCACTGACAGAGTTATATTACACAATAACGCCAGATCCTTTTAAGAATTTTGTGCGCTAGATCACTGACGCAGAGGAATATTTTCTTTGATAGTGCGATTAAGTTATTCTTATATCAAAATTTATCACTCTACTAACAATCCTGTTTTATCAAATAAAAAGAGAATGGTGCACAACACTAATGTACGAATTTAACCTTGTTTTGCTGTTATTACAGCAAATGTGCGTTTATCTGATAATTGCGTGGTTTTTAAGTAAAACACCACTCTTTACGCCGCTTTTACAGGTTACGATAAAACTTCCTCATAAGTTGATGTGTTATGTCATATTCTCTATTTTCTGCATTATGGGAACCTATTTTGGACTGCATATTAATGACTCTATTGCCAATACTCGGGCAATAGGTTCTGTATTAGGCGGTCTATTAGGCGGCCCTTATGTAGGCGTCCTTGTTGGTTTCACAGGTGGATTACACCGCTATTCTCTTGGTGGAATGACTGCGTTTAGCTGCATGGTATCAACAGTTGCAGAGGGGCTTATTGGGGGATTAGTACACCGCCATTACGTTAAACGGGGACAGATGCATCGCATTTTTAACCCGTGGACAGCAGCATCAGTTACCTTTGTCGCTGAAATCATACAAATGAGTATTATTTTATTACTTGCTCGCCCTTTCAATGAAGCACTCGCTCTAGTTAAAGATATTGCAGCTCCTATGATTGTAGCAAATACCGTTGGTGCTGCGATGTTTATTCGAATATTGCAAGATAGACGTGCTATTTTTGAGAAATATACCAGTGCTTTCTCTACTCAAGCTTTAAAAATTGCGGTATGCACTGAAGGTATTTTGCGTAAAGGATTCAACCAAGATAATAGTACTCGTGTCGCAAAAGTGATTTACCAAGAGCTAAGAGTTAGCGCTGTTGCTATTACTGACAGAGAAAAACTACTCGCATTTATTGGTATTGGTGCTGACCATCATTTACCTGGTACACCTATTTCATCAGAACAATCTAAACAAGCAATTCATAATAATGAAGTTGTTTATGCTGATGGTAATGAAACACCTTACCACTGTACGCTTTCTCCTAATTGTAAATTAGGCTCTACGTTAGTTATCCCACTTAGAGGCGAAAATAATCAGGTTATTGGTACAATTAAGCTTTATGAGGCTAAAAATCGTTTATTTAGTTCAATCAATCGAACATTAGGTGAAGGTATTGCAAGCTTATTGTCTGCACAAATTCTTGCCGGACAATATGAGCGTAATAAACAATCTCTATTAGAATCTGAAATTAAATTATTACACGCCCAAGTTAACCCACATTTTCTTTTTAATGCATTAAATACATTACAAGCTGTTATTAGGCGTGATAGTGAACAAGCAAAACAATTAGTCCAATTTTTATCCGCATTCTTTCGTAAAAACTTAAAGCGCCCTGAAGCTATAGTTACGCTAAGTGACGAAATCGAGCATGTAACTGCCTATTTGCAAATTGAAAAAGCGCGTTTTCAAGAACGGTTACAAATAGATATTCATATTCCAGAAAACCTACAAAATGCACGACTCCCAGCATTTTCACTTCAACCAATGGTTGAAAATGCAATTAAACATGGGACATCACAGTTATTAGAAACAGGAAAGGTTACAATCCGTGCCTATCAAGAGTGCCATTTAATCATTATCGAAATTTGCGATAATGCGGGTCTTTATCGCCCTCAGAGCCCTTCTCATGAATTAGGGCTAGGAATGAGACTGGTAGATAAGAGATTAAAGCTACGCTACGGTGATCTTTATGGCGTTGTTGTTGATTATCAAACTGATAAATTTACTAAGGTAAAAATCTGCTTACCTTTAGAAAAAAGTATGGGTAACACTGCATAATAATGAATATATTAATTATTGATGATGAACCATTAGCGCGTGAAAATTTACGCTGCTTACTCGAAGTAGAAAAAGATATTCATATCGTTGGTGAATGCAGCAATGCCATTGAAGCCATTGGCGAAATACATCGCAAGAAACCCGATGTGGTTTTTGTTGATATCCAGATGCCTCGCATTACAGGACTTGAAATGGTAACGATGCTTGATCCTGAGCATCGACCTTATATTGTTTTTCTTACTGCTTTTGAAGAGTATGCCATTCAAGCATTTGAAGAACATGCCTTTGATTATTTACTCAAACCACTAGAGCAAGAGCGCTTAAGCAAAACGCTAAATCGTTTACGCCAAGGTAATAAGCAAAATATCGATTTATTAACACCACCAGAAGAGCGTTTAAAGTGCATCCCCTGCACGGGTCATAGCCGTATTTGGTTAATGCCGATTGATGAAGCGGTATTTGCTACATCAAGACTCAGTGGTGTTTATGTGACTAATAGCCAAGGGCAAGAAGGTTTTACTGAACTGACATTGCGTACATTAGAAACTCGTACACAGTTAGTACGCTGCCATCGTCAATATTTAGTCAATATGGATTACGTCAACGAGATTATTTTTGGTGATAATGGGCAAGCCGAATTAATCTTGCATAATAGTAGTAAAATCCCTGTCAGCCGACGTTATTTAAAACCGTTAAAAGAGGCGATAGGCTTAAGCTAATTGAGTAATGATAAAAAATAAAAGGATAATAATAGGATGGAACCGATTTATATTAAAGCTTATACAAATCGTATTGAAATTCGTGATCTTCACACAAAAAAAGAAGCATCCGCACAACGTGATTTTTCTCATAGTAGAATGCTAATTGGTGATTTTCCCCCTGCAGTTGACGCAATTATTATTGGGATTGAAAGAATTAACATTAAACCAACTTCATTTTTTTAGAAAAAGAGATATCGTTATTTATGCTTTTAAACAAATAGAGGGCGCATTAACAAATTTAGAAATTCATTTATTTAATAAATTTATTTATATAATTTTTAATGAAAAATTAAAAAGTTTTTTATATGTAAAAAAGCAAACACCATTCAATGACATTTATATTATCAATGAAATTAAAAATACTTTAACTATAAAAAACAGCCATTAAATTTAAATATTATATTTAAGATATCTAAAAACAACTTTAAATATAAAAATAATTCATAGTGAAAATGATTACATCTTATTTATTTAAATTAAAATAAATCAACTTAAAAACAATTTCAAAATAAACTTAAATATACCAAATAAACAATCAAAATTATTATAGACATATTCTTTATTTTAAATTAGCTTAAACATAGATTATTAAAAAAAGAAAGAGGACTAATTATGAAAGAAAAAAAACATTACATTGTTAAAAAAGTTGAGGATATGAATTTTCACGGTGAATATAATGGAAATTTTAATTATGTGAAGCACGGTCACCCTGAAATAACAATATTCGTAGCACCATCAGGTAGTAAAATCTATGATGATGGTAATGAGACAGATAACAAATCAACTTATGGACATATTTTTATTGGTATTAAAGGTTGGAACCCAGTGACTAAAGAAAAAGAAGCGATTACAGTCGGCTTTAGCCCTGGTGATGATATGACGACAAGCAGAGATAATTTTTCATTTGATGATCACCTTCGTTATCCTGATGCATCTACCTTATCAATTATGTCACATAATTGGCCATTTTTAGAAAATTTTAAAAAGTTATTCACTCTATTACATACATATAAAACGGGTGAAAAACCTCCTCCTAAATATAATATTTTATTCAATAACTGTGGTCACTTTGTTCAATATGTTTTAGAACAATCAGGATTTAGAAATATTAATATTTCATTTGAACCTGATGACCTTTATAAAAATTTAAAACATTTAGCAGATAATTATCAGACCCCATTAGCTATAGATTTAAATGGTAATGGTATACAGACACTTCCTAGCAATTTAGGAATAGCATTTGATTTTGATGGAAGTAATACACCTATTCAAACTGGTTGGATCCATTCTGATGATGGATTATTAGTTTGGGATAGAAATAACGACGATGCTATAAACAATGGGAAAGAATTATTTGGTGATAATAGTTTATTGCCAGATAACACTAAAGCAGAAGATGGTTTTTCTGCCCTCTCTATCTTAGATAGTAATACAAATGGATTAATAGATACATATGATGTTCTATGGTCTGAATTAAAAATTTGGCAAGATAAAAATTCTGATGGGATAAGTCAAAAAAATGAATTATTTACTTTGAATGACATGGGTATTAATTCAATTGAACTCAATACTAGTCAGATAAATTATTATGATAAAAATAGTAACTTTCATAAATTGGGCTCCTCAGTTAATTGGAGCAATGGAAATAAGACACAGATTACTGATGTATTATTTCATCAAAAAAATAAAATAGCGGATATAGCGGATATATCGGAATACAATAATAAAGTAAATAATATTATTCATGATATGGCTTCTTTTACTTCAGATAATTTATATGATCATCTCCCACAAATCTCATCTGCTATTACTTCATTAAACAATCCTGTCATCACACCAAACTTATTAGGATAAAAAATGAAAACACTTAATAAATTAATATTCTTCTTATTTTTTATCAGCAATCCTACTTTTGGAAAAGACTATCCAATAGTGACAGATCAGATGTTAGTTCCTGGATATAACCGCTTAGAACTACGTTATGACCAAATATTACTCCTTACCGCACCTTATCCAAAAAGAGTGAAGATGTACCTTCTTTAATTAGAAAAGCGAAAATAAGTGAAGATGAGAATGACAATTACCTTATTGCATCCATTTTCTTTACCGGATGTTCAAAACTAGCATCTGATAATGTAGATAATAATGATAAAGAGCAATGCAGTTTATCTCATCATTACTTAAGTGAAATCTTAAGATTAAATGCTAATCACGGTGCTGCGTTATACCACCAAGCACTTATTTTTGAAAATGGTTATGGTGTACAGAAAAATATACATCAAGCTATTGAGCTTTTTGATAAAGCCTGTCAAATAAAAGGAAATAGAGTTATTGCAGCTTGTGAGGAACTGTTCTCAATTTATTTACGTGGAGAAAAGGGAATACCTCAAGATCTCAATAAAGCAAAGGAATATGCACAATGGATTGCTGATAATGGAAGTAGAGAGTACAAATACCATATTAAACGATGGGATCAAATTCTATTCACTCTCAATGAGAGCAAAAATCTGGAGAAGTGCATAGAAAGTGGAAAGTCTGTACATATTTGTACCTAAATAAGTAATAAAGCACATATTGAGTTTGCTGAAAAAATGTATCCCGAAAATTTTAAACCATAAAAAAACCAGCCAATTTTCATTGACTGGTTTTAATTTTTCGCCATCCACTCAATTTAATATTGAGTGGATTGTAGGCTCTTATTGGTTATGAGAGCTGCTACGACGACGTGGAGTACCTTCGTTGTTACGGCTACGGAAGTTTCCACGCTCACCACTACGTTCATTGCTGCTACGCTCACCGCTGTTACGCTCACCGCTGTTAGCACGGTCACCATTACCACGACGTTGTGGTTGATCACCATTATTGCTAAAACGACGACCACCTTGTGGTTGACCATCACGACGGCTGCTGCTGTTGCTGCTGCTACCACCACCAGGACGACGTTCACGGTAAGGTTGTGCATCACCCACTAATTGCATATTCAGTGGTTTGTTCATGATACGAGTGCGAGTAAAGTGACTTAATAAGTCTGTTGGCATACCTTTTGGTAACTCGATAGTTGAGTGAGAACCAAATAATTTGATATTACCAATATAACGGCTGCTGATATCACCTTCGTTAGCAATTGCACCAACGATATGACGAACTTCAACACCATCATCACGGCCAACTTCAATACGGTATAAATCCATTTCACCCGCTTCGCGACGCTCACGACGAGGAGCACGTTCACGGTCGTTTTCACCACGACGGCGATCATCTCCGCGACGATCATCACGATCATTAAATTCGCGACGTGGACGACGAACTGGATCTGGTGGAAGAATAAGCGCGCGCTCACCTTGTGCCATTTTCAGTAATACTGCTGCTAATGTTTCCATATCTAACGCTTCTTCACCTGCTGGCGCTAATTTTGGTAACAGAGCACGGTATTGATCCAGATTGCTTGTCTCTAACTGTTGAGCAATTTGCTGTGCAAATTTTTCTTGACGACGTTGGCTGATAAGTTCTGCGTTTGGCAGTTCTACTTCAGGAATAGTCATCTTCATAGTACGTTCGATATTGCGCAGTAAACGACGTTCGCGGTTATCTACGAATAGAATTGCACGACCCGCACGACCTGCACGACCAGTACGACCAATACGGTGAACATAAGATTCTGAATCCATAGGGATATCATAGTTCACAACAAGGCTAATACGGTCAACGTCAAGACCACGAGCAGCAACGTCAGTTGCGATCAGGATATCTAAACGACCATTTTTCAAACGCTCTAACGTTTGTTCACGTAATGATTGGTTCATGTCGCCATTTAATGCTGCACTGTTATAACCATTGCGTTCTAAAGCTTCAGCAACTTCTAATGTTGCGTTTTTAGTACGAACGAAAATAATTGCTGCATCAAAATCTTCAGCTTCAAGGAAACGGATCAGCGCTTCATTTTTACGTGCGCCAAATGTCATCCAGTAACTTTGGCTGATATCAGGACGAGTTGTTACGCTGCTTTGAATGCGAACTTCTTTTGGATCATTCATAAAGCGACGTGTAATACGACGAATTGCTTCTGGCATTGTTGCAGAGAACAGTGCTGTTTGGTGTTCTGCTGGAATTTTACTTAAGATATTTTCAACATCTTCAATAAAGCCCATACGTAACATTTCATCAGCTTCATCCAGTACTAAACCTTTCAGTTTAGATAAGTCTAAAGTACCACGGTTCAAGTGGTCTAACAGACGACCTGGAGTACCAACAACAACTTGTGGTCCTTGACGTAATGCACGTAATTGAACGTCATAACGTTGACCACCATACAGTGCAACAACATTCACTTTTGGTAAATGTTTAGCGAAATCTTCAATAGCTTCAGCGACCTGTACCGCGAGTTCACGAGTAGGTGCTAATACTAAAATTTGTGGAGCTTTTAATGATTCATCAAGATTGTGTAATAACGGCAGGCTAAATGCAGCGGTTTTACCACTACCGGTCTGTGCCATGCCCAAAACATCGTTGCCGTTTAAAAGAGAAGGAATACATTGTTGCTGAATTGGAGAAGGCTTTTCATAGCCTAAGTCATTCAGTGCAGTCAAAATAGGTGCTGATAAACCTAGATCAGCAAAAGTCATATCGGTTTCAGTAGTCATGTCACTGTGCCTCATTCATTATGGCAGCCAGTTGACATAACATACCGCATGGTTTGTCGGTCTTTATCATCTAAAATGTGAACTGGCTCAAATTATATTATTAAACGAACAAACAAGCCCTCATCCTTTATAGATGATGGCTTTCAAACTGATCAGAGAAATGTTCGTCAGCTATTGCTGGTCCGATTCCGCTAGGTCTTCTTGTTGGCCTAACAGCGCTAATTCCAACAATGCATAGCGGTGCTCAACAAAGTTATGTGCGTTGTTGGCAACCGTCAGCTTGAATAACGCTTGTGCGCTATCCATGTCCCCCAGACTTAGGTAATACTTACCTAAATAGAAGTTAGTTTCACTGAGATGCTCAGCGAGCGAAGTGTTATCGGTTGAAACTTCACTTAGTTTTGCCATCAATGTTTTTTCATTGATATCACCTAAGTAAAATTCAACTATATTCCATCCCCATTGCCCCGTTTTATCCGCCTGCTGGTATCGCTGTTTCAACTGTTGTTTAGCTGAATCAGTGTTTATCTCTTTTTCAACAAGATATAACCAAAGCGAACGAATGGGGTCATTTGGATCGACCTGATAAAACGCCTGCAGATCATCCTGCGCCAATTTCAATCGGCCACCGTAGTATAAAGCGATACCACGATTAAAACGCGCATTATTGTAAGTTGGATCAAGCTCTAAAACAGAATCAAACGCTTCATATGCAGCATCATAATTTGCTGCTTGCGTAAAATAGATACCTAGAAAATTAAATATTTCTAGCATATCGGGTCTCATTGATAGCGCCATTGAAAAATCATTACGCGCTAATGCTCTTAAACCTAGACTATCATACAGCACACCACGCTCATATAAAAGCTGCGCGTATTCATCTTCGGTTAATGAGCGGCTCGCAAGGATCTGTTCTATACGAGCCAATATGACTTCTTGTTGTAAAGAAGGCTGTAATGGAGTAGCAAAAACTGCATTCTGACGCCATTCTGGGCTAGTGCTGCATCCGGAAATAAAGATGAAAACAGCAATAGAACAACCGCGCAGAAATGTTTTCATTTCCAACTCCCAAAGTCAGACTCTTTCAACAAAAAGCATTCAATGACGTCCTATTTGTCAATAATAATAAGTCCCTACCGATACCTATCTCTAGATACCGGTAGTAGAATATCATTAATTAGCAGATTCTTCAGATGAAGTTTCTGTTGCTTCCTGCTGATTTGCTTGTGCTTCTTTCATGCTCAAGCGAATGCGGCCTTGACGATCAATTTCCAGTACTTTAACAGGAACTTCTTGTCCCATAGTTAAATAATCACTGACTTTCTCAACACGCTTGTCTGCGATTTGAGAAATATGAACCAAACCTTCTTTGCCGCCACCGATAGCAACGAATGCACCGAAGTCAACAATACGGGTTACTTTACCATTATAGATACGGTTCACTTCAACTTCAGCGGTAATTTCTTCGATACGAGCAATTGCCATTTTAGCTTGCTCATTGCTTGTTGCAGCAATCTTCACCGTACCATCATCTTCGATTTCGATAGTCGTACCAGTCTCTTCCGTTAATGCACGGATAACTGAACCACCTTTACCGATGACGTCTTTGATTTTGTCTGAATTGATCTTGATAGTGTGAATGCGTGGTGCAAATTCAGAGATATCAGCACGAGGTTGGCTAATTGCTTCTTCCATAACACCTAAAATATGCAGACGAGCGCTTTTCGCTTGGTTTAACGCAACTTGCATAATTTCACGAGTGATACCTTCGATTTTGATATCCATTTGTAATGCGCTGACGCCGTTACGGCTACCCGCAACTTTAAAGTCCATATCGCCTAAATGGTCTTCATCACCAAGAATATCTGAAAGAACAACGAAGTTTTCGCCTTCTTTCACAAGACCCATCGCAATACCTGCAACAGATTCTTTAATTGGTACACCAGCGTCCATCAGTGCTAAAGAAGCACCACAAACAGAAGCCATTGAAGATGAACCATTTGATTCGGTGATTTCTGAAACCACACGAACAGTATACGGGAATTCATCAAGCGTTGGCATTACTGCTAACACACCACGCTTCGCTAAACGGCCATGACCGATTTCACGACGTTTTGGTGAGCCCATCATACCCGTTTCACCTACTGAGTATGGAGGGAAGTTATAGTGCAGTAAGAAAGCATCAGTATGTTCACCCATAATATCATCGATATTTTGAGCATCACGTGTTGTACCTAATGTTGCAGTTACCAGTGCTTGTGTTTCACCACGAGTAAACAGTGCTGAACCATGAGTACGAGGTAATAAACCAGTGCGGATATCTAACGCACGCACCATGTCTTTTTCGCGACCATCAATACGTGGTTCACCAGCTAACACACGAGCACGAACAATGTTTTTCTCTAAGCCAGAGAAAATATCATTGATTTCGCCTTCATCTAATGTTTCATCTTCAGCTAATAAAGTCGTGATGACTTCTTCGCGGATAGCATCGATTTGCTCATAACGTTCTTGTTTCTCAGTAATACGATAAGCATCACCGATACGTGCTTGAGCGATTTGTGCAATACGGTCATGTAAAGGTTGATTAACGGTTTCTGGTGTCCAGTCCCATTTCTCTTTACCAACTTGTGCAACTAATGCATTGATATTTTCAATCACAACTTGTTGCTGGTCATGACCAAATACCACTGCACCTAACATCTCTTCTTCTGATAATAAATCAGCTTCTGATTCAACCATCAGTACCGCACCAGCAGTACCAGCAACCACTAAGTCTAATTTACTGATTTTCAGCTCATCAACGGTTGGGTTCAGAACATATTGGCCATCGATAAAACCAACACGTGCACCACCGATAGGACCATTAAATGGAACACCAGATAGCGCTAATACAGCTGAAGCACCAATCATTGCAACGATATCTGGGTTAACTTGTGGGTTAACAGAAACAACAGTAGCAACGATTTGAACTTCGTTTAAGAAGCCTTCTGGGAATAATGGACGTAAAGGGCGGTCAATTAAACGTGCAATTAATGTTTCGCCTTCACCAGGGCGACCTTCACGACGGAAGAAACTACCTGGGATACGACCAGCAGCATATGAACGCTCTTGGTAGTTAACTGTTAATGGGAAGAAATCTTGACCCGTTTTAACTTTTTTCTTGGCAACAACAGTAACAAAAACAGCAGTGCCATCCATGTCTACCATTACGGCTGCTGTAGCTTGACGAGCCATCATGCCCGTTTCTAGCGTTACGGTGTGTTGACCGTATTGAAATTTACGAACTGTAGGATTCAGCAAAATAATATCCTTTATCTTATTGTCGCCAGATGCTTAGCGACGATGAATTTTCTTTTCTCCGCTACGTCCCCTCGCGACTAATGAAAATACTTTTCAACATGATATTAAAATATTTTCATTAGCCGCGCGAATTGTCGTAACTAGAGAATCCAAATAACAATCACCACATTAAAACATAACGACTAATATTAAAAATAGCACGTTCTAGTAGAAAAGGGGCCAACAGGCCCCTTTCCACTGAAACTCGCTTAATTAGCGGCGCAGACCTAAACGTTCGATCAGTGCAGAATAACGAGCAACATCTTTACGTTTCAGGTAGTCCAGCAGATTACGACGGCTGGAAACTTTACGCAGCAGACCACGACGGCTGTGGTGATCTTTTTTATGCTCTGAAAAGTGACCTTGCAGGTGGTTGATTTCTGCAGTCAGCAGTGCAATTTGAACTTCGCTTGAGCCAGTATCGTTAGCATCACGACCAAATTCAACAACGATTTTTGCTTTCGCTTCAGTACTTAGAGATGACATAATAAACTCCAAAATGATATAAAATTTTCAGATAGCCAATCTCTAATTCAGCTATCCAACTCAGCCACCTAAACAGATAGCCGCATTATTCTACGCTGCAAACACAGTTAGCGCAAGAATTGCTATTAAGTGTTATCGATTGTGTTGTATTCAACAACCACGCGTTTAGGAGCAACAAGTCCATCTCTGATGATTGCCAAACCAATGAATTTTTCTTCATCACCTTCGGTGACTCTTAATAATTCACCTTCAGCGATATCATGATTAACTCTAACAGGTTGACCTAACTTTAAGTATCCAGCAATAACCGTAGATAAATTAACCACAGGAAAATGGGCTACTGCAGTATCCATAGGCAATAATAACGCATCAAGACAAGAGAACGGTTCTTCTTCGAGAGATTGTGCTTTCTCAATCAATGTTCTCAATTGCTCAAGTGTTACCATACGCTCTTTAGGATAATCAGCGACTTCTAATCGACGTAAAAAGATGACATGAGCGCCGCATTGTAGCTTTTCGCCAAGATCATCAATTATAGTACGAATATAGGTTCCTTTAGAGCAATGGATTTCAAGCTCTAATTCATCATTTTCCCAACGAATAAATTGTAATTCATAAACAGTGATAGGTCGTGCTTCGCGTTCAATTTCAATACCTTGCCTTGCATATTCATACAAGGGTCTACCTTGATGCTTTAATGCAGAGTACATAGAAGGCACTTGTAATGTCTCACCACGGAAACTATCTAATGCTGTATCCAACTCTTGTTGCGTAAAGCCAACTGGGCGCTGTTGGATAACTTCACCATGCGCATCAGACGTATCAGTTCGTTGCCCTAAACGTGCAATCACGCGATAACACTTATCTGAATCCAACAAAAATTGAGAAAACTTAGTTGCTTCACCTAAACAAATAGGCAGCATTCCTGTTGCTAAAGGATCCAGTGCCCCCGTATGTCCTGCTTTACTGGCATTGAACATACGGCGGACTTTTTGGAGTGCATCGTTAGAGGAAATATCTTGGGGTTTATCGAGTAGCAAGACACCGTTAATCTCACGCCCCTTACGACGACGCCCCATTACTCTTCCTCTTTATGACGACGTTTTTCATCATCCTTAACCACATTAGTAACAAGGTTAGACATACGCATACCTTCAACTAATGAGTTGTCATAAGCAAATGTTAGCTCAGGGACGATACGTAAACGCATCGCTTTACCCAATAATGAACGAATAAAACCAGCAGCTTCATTAAGCGCTGCTAAACCATTAGCGACCATTTCTTCTTCACTTTCATCACTACCAGATAGGTTGAAGAAAGTAACAAAAACTTTGGCATAAGCTAAATCACGTGAAATTTCAACACCAGACACGGTCGCCATTCCAATACGAGGATCTTTGACTTCACGTTGTAAGATGATTGCGATTTCTTTTTGCATTTCCTGAGAAACGCGTTGAGCACGGCTAAAATCTCTTGCCATTATATCTCTCCCTGGCAATACAGCATTTTCTCTGATTGCCACTATTGATTCTGATTCAAAAATAGATAACTTCTAAAGAGTATACATGATGTAGCGTCTCACGACTGCTTTCTGCCTATCTATACAATTTGGAAATAAAAATTTTTCTTCATTGCTATTTTACCCTGTTCTCTTGCTTTCACAAATGACTGAAAGCCAATCTATTTCGGTTATGTTGAAAAATAAAGGAGAAAAATAAGCGAGGATAAATAGAGCAAAGAAGGGAATAAGAAGGGAGCCGTTAAGCTCCCTTTTAAAACAAGACGTACTAAATTAAACAATAGAACGTTTGATTTCGATAATTTGGAAGACTTCAATCATGTCGCCAACGCGGACATCGTTGTAGTTTTTCACACCGATACCACATTCCATGCCGTTACGAACTTCGTTGACGTCATCTTTAAAGCGACGCAGTGACTCAAGCTCGCCTTCGTAGATAACCACGTTATCACGTAGAACACGAATTGGGTTATTACGTTTAATGTTACCTTCAACCACCATACAGCCTGCAACTGCGCCGAATTTAGGTGATTTAAACACGTCACGGACTTCTGCAAGACCCATGATCTCTTGTTTGTATTCAGGTGCTAACATACCGCTCATTGCCAGTTTGATTTCATCAATCAGGCTATAGATCACGGAGTAGTAACGTAAATCAACACTTTCTTGTTCGATGATACGGCGTGCTGATGCATCTGCACGAACGTTAAAGCCAAGAATGATTGCTTCAGAAGCGGCTGCTAAAGTTGCATCTGTTTCAGTGATACCACCTACACCAGAACCGATAATTCTTAGTTTAACTTCATCTGTAGACAGTTTAACTAATGCATCAGTAATCGCTTCACAAGTACCTTGAACGTCAGTTTTCAGTACGATGTTCAGTTCAGAAACTTTACCTTCTTCCATGTTAGCAAACATGTTTTCCAGTTTAGATTTCTGTTGACGAGCAAGTTTCACTTCGCGGAATTTACCTTGACGATACAATGCCACTTCACGTGCTTTCTTCTCATCACGAACAACGGTAGCTTCATCACCCGCAGAAGGAACGTTAGACAGACCTAAAATCTCAACTGGCATTGAAGGACCAGCAGACTGAACTTCTTGACCTAATTCGTTACGCATTGCACGAATACGACCGTATTCGAAACCACACAGAACGATATCACCTTTATTCAGTGTACCTTCACGAACAAGGATAGTTGCAACTGGACCACGACCTTTATCAAGGTAAGATTCAATAACAACACCGCTTGCCATGCCTTCTTTTACTGCTTTCAGTTCAAGAACTTCAGCTTGTAATAAGATAGCATCAAGTAATTCATCGATACCAAGACCTTGTTTTGCAGATACATGCATAAACTGAGTCTCACCACCCCAATCTTCTGACAAGATGCCATATTGAGATAGCTCAGTTTTAACGCGATCTGGATCAGCTTCATGTTTATCAATTTTATTCACAGCAACAACGACAGGTACATTTGCCGCTTTAGCGTGCTGGATTGCTTCGATAGTTTGAGGCATTACACCATCATCAGCCGCAACAACAAGAATAACAATATCTGTTACCTGAGCACCACGAGCACGCATTGAAGTAAACGCGGCGTGACCTGGAGTATCAAGGAAAGTAATTTCGCCTTTATCAGTCTTAACGTGGTAAGCACCAATGTGCTGAGTAATACCACCGGCTTCGCCTGATGCAACTTTCGTTGAACGAATATAGTCAAGTAATGATGTTTTACCATGGTCAACGTGACCCATAATAGTAACAACTGGAGCACGAGAAACTGCGCTTTCTTCGCCAGTGTCACGGTCATTCATTACTTGTTCTTCTAATTCGTTTTCACGACGTAAGATAACTTTATGACCCATTTCTTCAGCAACTAACTGTGCTGTTTCTTGGTCTAAAACCTGATTAATGGTTGCCATAGCGCCCATTTTCATCATAGTTTTAATGACTTCAGAACCTTTTACAGCCATTTTGTTTGCTAATTCAGCAACAGAAATGGTTTCACCGATGATAACATCACGGTTTACTGCAACAGCAGGTTTGTTGAAACCTTGTTGTAAGGTGCTGCTCTTACGTTTGCCTTTCTTATTTGAACGGCCCGCTGCGCGAGCTTCTTCACGATCAGCTTTTTCAGAATGGCGATTATTTTTCTTAGCGCGCGGTGCTTTAGCCGTACGACCACGACCACGACCACCTTCTACTTCTGCATCACTTTCATCTTCTGCATCACGAGCATAACGAGATGTAGTTACATGATAGTCAGCGCTTTCTGTTTCTGGCGCTTTAGTTTCAGCAGTCCATTTTTCAGCATTTTCTTCAGCTAAGCGGCGTGCTTTTTCTGCTGCAGCGCGCGTCTCTTCTTCAACTTTCAGGCGCTGTGCTTCTTCTGTTTTACGTTTCAGTTCAGCCAGTTCAGCATTGCGACGGGCTTTTTCCTGATCTGCTACATCAGCTTTTGGTTTATCGTTTTGTTTCACTTTATTTTTTTCCGCTGCTTCGCGCTTAGCTAATTCCGCTGCTTCACGTTTTGCTTCTTCAGCTTCACGTTTCGCTTTTTCTTCGGCCTGTTTCTTGGCCTCTAGTGCTTCACGTTTTGCTTTTTCTTCAGCTGCGCGCTGTGCTTTTTCTTGTGCTTCGCGCTGTGCTTTCTCTTCTGCTTCGCGATGCGCCTTTTCTTCCGCTTCACGCAGCGCCTGCTCTTCCGCTTGTGATTTTTCAATTACATCACGGTTCACATAAGTGCGTTTTTTGCGGACTTCGATGGCTACAGATTTACTTTTGCCACCTGTACCAGGAACACTTAACGTACTACGAACTTTACGTTGCAGTGTCAGTTTACCTGGTTGGCCAGTTGATACGTCTTTATCACGGTTCAACCAAGCCAGCAAGGTCTCTTTCTCTTTTTGGGAGACAGAATCAGAGACGGTCTTCTTAATACCGGCATCAGCAAACTGCTGTACCAAACGTTCAACCGGTGTCTGAATTTCTTCTGCCAGTGATTTTACTGTTTCATCTGTCATTCTGTTCCTTCCTGCTCAGCTATTATGCATCATTCCCAAACCAGCAGATATTACGGGCGGCCATAATGAGTTCGCCTGCGCGCTCACTATTTAAACCATCAATATCAGTTAGGTCGTCGATACCCTGTTCGGCAAGATCTTCCAGTGTGCAGATACCACGGGCAGCTAGATCAAATGCTAAAGAGCGTTCCAAGCCTTCAAGGGCTAATAAGTCCTCAGCTGGCTGGTTATCGCCTAGGCTTTCTTTTTGAGCTAATTCAATTGTCGTTAATGCAGCTTTTGCTCTTTCACGCAGAGCTTCGATAGTTTCTTCATCTAGACCATCGATAGCCAGTAATTCGTCAATTGGCACATAAACTAACTCTTCAAGGGTAGAGAAACCTTCTTCAACCAAGACGGTTGCGAAGTCTTCATCAATGTCGAGATGCTTAGTAAATATTTCAATGGCTGCGCTTGCTTCTGCCTGATGCTTCGCATTCAGGTCATCAGCAGTCATGACATTTAATTCCCACTTGTCATCACCGCGATGTATTTTCAGTAACTGAGCAGCAAGACGAACGTTTTGACCATTACGGCCTATCGCCTGAGCTAGGTTACTACTTTCAACTGCCACATCCATTGTGCATTTGTCTTCATCGACAACAATAGAAGCAACATCTGCCGGAGCCATTGCGTTAATAACGAATTGTGCAGGATTATCATCCCACAGAACGATGTCAATTCGTTCGCCGCCCAGTTCACTGGAAACAGCTTGTACACGTGCACCACGCATACCAACACATGCACCGACTGGGTCGATACGTTTATCGTTGGTTTTTACAGCGATTTTAGCACGAGAACCTGGGTCACGAGCAGCAGCCTTAATCTCAATGATTTCTTCGCCAATTTCTGGCACTTCAATGCGGAATAACTCAACCAGCATTTCAGAGCGAGAACGAGTAACGAAAAGCTGAGCACCACGTGTTTCAGTACGTACATCATACAGTACACCACGTAGACGGTCACCAGGACGGAAATTTTCGCGCGGAAGCATATCTTCACGTAGAATAACAGCTTCTGCATTATTTCCTAAATCTAGAGTGATGTTATCACGGTTCACTTTCTTCACAACACCAGTGATAATTTCGCCTAAGTGTTCGCGGAATTGATCAACAACCATTGCTCTTTCAGCTTCACGTACTTTTTGTACGATAACTTGTTTGGCGGTTTGTGTTGTAATGCGGTCGAAAGTAACAGATTCGATTTGATCTTCAATGAAGCCACCTAATTCAATCTCAGGTTCTTCATATTGTGCAGCTTCAAACGTGATTTCGCGGGTAGGTTGAGTGACTTCTTCAACCACAAGCCAACGGCGGAATGTATCAAAATCCCCCGTTTTACGATCAATGCACACACGTACATCAATCTCTTGTTCGTATTTTTTCTTAGTTGCTGTCGCCAGTGCGGTTTCCAGTGCTTCAAAAATCTTTTCACGAGGAAGAGATTTTTCGTTAGAGACCGCTTCCACAACAGCCAGAATCTCTTTGTTCATCCTAGTTGCCTCTTCAAAACTTAAAAGTGGGGTACCAGGTTAGCTTTCTGGATGTTGCTCAGTGCGAACACTTCGTCTTTACCATCCACAGTAACCGTGATCATTTCGCCGGCGACAGATTTAATAATGCCCTGCCATTTGCGGCGGTTCTGCATTGCAATCCGTAATACAACGGTGACTTCTTCACCGATAAATTGCTCATAATGCGTTGTAGTGAATAAAGGTCTTTCTAAACCAGGAGATGAGATCTCAAGGTTATAAACTGTTTGAATCGGATCTTCGACATCCAACACAGCACTGACCTGGTGGCTGACATCAGCACAATCATCAACAGTGATACCATCTTCACTATCAATATAGATACGCAATGTTGATTCTCGACCACGAATAAACTCAAGACCAACAAATTCAAAGCCTAATGCTTCTACTGGTGCTGAAATCATCGCTGTTAATTTTTGCTCTAATGTGGACAAACCCACCCCCAAGGCATAAAAAAAGGGCCTATAGCCCAGTATTCTATTCTCTGATAACAAAAAACCCCGAAATTCGGGGCTTTATGCAACTGGACCCTGTAAATTGCCATTCGAGAATAACCTCTTCTTACGGCACATTCCACTCAGGATCATAATCGATTTACAAGATGATTAATGAGAAAAGTGCTGTATTGTTAGAAGTGGTTGCGGGGGCCGGATTTGAACCGACGACCTTCGGGTTATGAGCCCGACGAGCTACCAAACTGCTCCACCCCGCGTTCGAAAAACGTGGCAAATTTTACGCTGATAACAAGCAAAACGCAAGTTATCTGGAATAATGGTGCCGAGAACGGGACTTGAACCCGTACGCCCGTTTTGTAGGCACTACCACCTCAAGGTAGCGTGTATACCAATTTCACCACCTCGGCACTGAATGAGACTGTTATTTACAAATCAAAACCTAACAATCTCACTTTAAACTTTACTTAGATTACTGCGGAATATCTGTTTTTGCTGGCGCTACAGGCTGGGCTGATTGTTCAGCTTTTTTTGCTTCTTCTGCAGTCTGCTCGATAGACATCCACTTGCTGTCTTCACGTACAGTTTTATTGGCACTTAAATTACCCAAAATCAGGCAAAGTACAATAAACACTGTTGCTAAAACAGCGGTCATACGGGTCATGAAATTAGCTGAACCGTTTGAACCAAATACTGTACCGGAAGCACCTGCACCAAAAGAAGCGCCCATATCAGCACCTTTACCCTGCTGTAACAGGATCAGGCCAACCAGCCCTGTTGCTGCAATGATAAGAATAACAATGAGTGCTGTATACATTTGCGTTACCTATTCTATGGAACTTATCGCCTCAGCGATAACCTTCGATTGCTTCACCCGCTATAGCTCAACGACCTTACTAAGCGGGTGTGAATACTAACCAAAGCTGAACTGACAAGCAAGGTTATTTTTCTATAAAGTGATTGATTGAAGAAAAAAACAGCAATTACCCAACGTGTTTTACTGCATCCGCAATACGGTTTGCCATCGCTGTAACTTGTTCTTCATTTTCGCCTTCAACCATCACACGAATTAATGGTTCAGTACCCGATTTACGTAATAGAACACGTCCTTTACCTGCAAGCTCTTCTTCAACTGCCTTAGCGACACTTTGAACTTCAGGAGTTTGTAATGGATCATGACTACCTGTAAAGCGAACATTAACCAATATTTGTGGTAATAACTTCATACCGCTACATAAGTCATGCAGGGTCATATGATTACGTACCATTGCACTAAGTACTTGTAACCCAGCAACAATACCATCGCCTGTTGTTGTTTTATCTAGCAAAATAATATGACCTGAGTTTTCAGCACCTAAACGCCAGCCTTTTTCTTGAAGTTTTTCAAGAACATAGCGGTCACCCACTTTAGCCCGAACAAAAGGAATACCCAATTGTTTCAGTGCAATTTCTAACCCTATATTACTCATCAGTGTACCCACTGCGCCACCACGCAATTGTCCCTGACGTAAAGCTTCTCTTGCAATAATATAGAGAATTTGGTCACCATCAACTTTAAATCCTTGGTGGTCGACCATAATGATTCGGTCACCATCACCATCGAATGCTAAACCAACATCAGCGCCTTCTTCCAGCACTCTTTTTTGCAACATACGTACATCTGTTGCACCACACTCATCATTAATATTAATACCTGTTGGATCACAACCAATAGTAATAACTTCAGCACCTAACTCACGAAAAACATTAGGTGCGATGTGGTATGTAGCACCGTGAGCACAATCGACAACGACTTTTAATCCATTAAGATTATTCTCGTTGGGGAAAGTCCCTTTACAGAATTCGATGTAACGACCAGCCGCATCAACAATACGATTTGCTCGACCCAATTCAGCTGATTCAACGCAAGTAATTGGTTTTTCCATTTCTGCTTCAATGGCTTCTTCTACTTCATCAGGTAGTTTTGTACCATCAATAGAGAAAAATTTGATCCCATTATCATAATAAGGATTATGAGAAGCAGAAATAACAATACCGGCTTCCGCACGGAAAGTTCTTGTAAGATAAGCAACTGCAGGTGTTGGCATTGGTCCTGTAAATGATGCAGATAACCCAGCGGCGGCAAGACCCGCTTCTAATGCAGACTCCAACATATAGCCTGAAATACGTGTATCTTTACCGATAATGATTTTACGAGAGCCATGACGAGCTAATACTTTACCCGCAGCCCAACCTAATTTTAAAACAAAATCAGGAGTAATTGGACTATCTCCTACTTTTCCACGGATACCGTCTGTTCCAAAGTATTTACGTTCGCTCATTCATTATTTTCCTTTGCAGAAAGAGTCGCTTGCACGACTTTCATCGCATCAACGGTCTCTTTAACATCGTGTACACGAATAATCTGTGCGCCTTGCATTGCAGCAATGACAGCGCAAGCAACACTACCAGCAACACGCTCTTGTGGCGGAACATTTAATAGTTGTCCAACCATAGATTTGCGTGACATTCCGGCGAGTATGGGTAAACCAAAGTGATGAAATTCACTTAAGTGTGCTAATAACTGATAATTATGCGCTAAATTTTTACCAAAGCCGAATCCTGGATCAAGAATAATTTGATTTTTTTCGATTCCAGCATCAATGCAACGTTGGATATTCTCCTCAAGAAAATGGGTAACATCCATCATCACATTTTTATAATGAGGTGCTTGTTGCATTGTTTTAGGGTCACCCTGCATATGCATAATGCAAACAGGTAGCCCCGTTTTAGCCGCTGCTTCAAGTGCCCCAGGTTCTTGCAAAGAGCGAATATCATTAATGATTGTTGCTCCTGCTTTTGCTGATTCAGTAATAACTTGCGCTTTTGAAGTATCAACAGAAATCCAAACATCGAAACGTTGTCTTATTGCTTCAACAACAGGAACGACACGATGTAGCTCTTCTTCAATGCTGACATCGCTTGCACCAGGTCTTGTTGATTCGCCACCAATATCAATAATAGTAGCGCCTTGTGCAATCATATTTGCCGCATGATTGAGTGCATCATTGAGTGAGTTATGAGTACCACCATCAGAAAAAGAGTCTGGGGTGACATTTAAGATCCCCATAACTTGAGGTGTTGATAAACAAAGCTCTCTACCATTGGCAATTAATTTCATTATGTTAATACCTTTATAAAAAAACCCCAGAAGCCTGGGGTTTGTATTTTATAGCTTACTCATTTATTTCCTAAATAGGATTAGTGAGTATTGTTATCAGACGGTGTATCACCCTCTGATTCAGGCTTTTCTTTAGGTTCATTCGTAACGTGCGTCTGAGCTGGTTGTGCTGTTGTGGTGTTAGAACCACTGTTGCCATTACCATCCCAACCCGCAGGTGGACGAACTTCACGACGATTCATCAAGTCATCAATTTGTGGTGCATCAATAGTTTCATAAACCATCAGTGCATCTTTCATTGAATGAAGAATATCGATATTGTCCATCAGGATCTGACGAGCACGAACGTAGTTACGATCTACAATCGCTTTAATTTCTTCATCGATTGTACGTGCAGTATCATCAGACATATGTTGCGCTTTAGCGACTGAACGACCCAAGAAGACTTCGCCTTCTTCTTCCGCATACAGTAATGGCCCTAATTTTTCAGAGAAGCCCCACTGTGTCACCATGTTACGCGCAATATTCGTTGCTACTTTGATATCGTTAGATGCACCTGTAGAAACATGTTCTGAACCATAGATAATCTCTTCAGCTAAACGACCACCATATAAAGTTGAAATTTGACTTTCTAACTTCTGACGGCTCGCACTGATTTGGTCACCTTCTGGTAAGAAGAATGTCACACCTAATGCACGTCCACGAGGAATAATCGTTACTTTATGCACTGGGTCATGTTCAGGTACTAAACGACCAATAATTGCGTGACCAGCTTCATGATAAGCCGTTGATGCTTTTTGTTCTTCGGTCATAACCATTGAACGACGCTCTGCACCCATCATGATCTTATCTTTGGCTTTTTCAAACTCAACCATAGAAACAACACGTTTATTACCACGGGCAGCAAACAGAGCGGCTTCGTTAACCAAGTTAGCTAAATCAGCACCCGAGAAACCAGGAGTACCACGCGCTAAAATCGCAGGATCAACATCTGGTGACAATGGCACTCGACGCATATGAACTTTCAGAATTTGTTCACGACCACGAACGTCAGGTAAACCAACAACTACTTGGCGGTCAAAACGACCTGGACGCAGTAATGCTGGGTCTAAAACGTCAGGGCGGTTAGTTGCCGCAATAACGATAATACCTTCATTACCTTCAAAACCATCCATTTCAACTAGCATCTGGTTTAGTGTTTGTTCACGTTCATCGTGACCACCACCTAAACCTGCACCACGTTGGCGACCTACAGCATCAATTTCATCAATAAAGATGATACAAGGTGCGGCTTTTTTCGCTTGTTCAAACATATCACGAACACGAGAAGCACCCACACCCACAAACATTTCAACGAAATCAGAACCAGAAATAGTGAAGAATGGAACTTTAGCTTCACCAGCAATAGCTTTGGCTAATAACGTTTTACCTGTACCTGGCGGTCCTACCATCAGGATACCTTTAGGGATTTTACCCCCTAACTTTTGGAAACGACCCGGTTCACGTAGATATTCAACTAATTCACTCACTTCTTCTTTGGCTTCATCACAACCTGCAACATCTGCAAACGTTGTTTTGATTTGGTCTTCCGTCAGCATACGAGCCTTACTTTTACCGAAAGACATCGCACCTTTACCGCCACCACCTTGCATTTGGCGCATAAAGAAGATCCAAAGACCAATCAGTAATAGCATTGGGAACCAAGAAACAAAAATCTGAGTCAGAAGACTTTGACCTTCAAGTGGTTCACCCGTTACTTTTACATTACGGTTCATTAAAGTGGTCAGCAGGTTGTCATCACGCATAGGCATATACGTGCTGTACTTTGAGTTATCTGTTTTAGTTACATTAATATCATAACCACTTATGCTGACCTCGCGTAATTGGTTATTAGTTAACTCATTGATAAAGGTAGAGTAATCCACCTTACGACTATTCGAATCGCTGGGTCCGAAGCTCTGGAATAATGACATCAAAACGACTGCAATGACTAACCAGAGGATCAGGTTTTTCGCCATGTCACTCAAGGGATTAACCTCATATTACAACTGTGTTAACAAATAGCTTTAGGGTACTAAAGTTTACGCCCTGTGGCTACAATATATACCTCACGAGAACGAGACCGCGAAGCGTCAGGCTTACGAACTTTTACCTTCGTAAACAGGGAGCGTATTTGCCCCAGGTATTCATCAAAGCCTTCTCCCTGAAACACTTTGACAATAAAACTTCCCCCGGGAGCCAGCACATCACGACACATATCAAGCGCTAACTCTACTAAATACATGGATCGAGGAATATCGACCGCGGGTGTTCCGCTCATGTTTGGAGCCATGTCAGACATGACAACCTGTACTTTGTTGTCACCTACTCTATCAAGCAATGCCTTCAATACAAGTTCATCACGAAAATCGCCCTGAAGGAAATCGACTCCAACAATAGGATCCATAGGTAAAAGGTCACATGCGATGATTCGACCTTTGTTCCCTAACTGCTGTACAACATATTGAGACCACCCACCTGGGGCTGCTCCTAAATCGACAACGGTCATACCCGGTTTAAAAATGTTGTCACTTTGCTGAATTTCATCCAGTTTAAACCAAGCGCGAGAGCGAAACCCTTTTTTCTTTGCTTGTTGAACATATTTATCACTAAAATGTTCTTGTAACCAGCGGCTAGAGCTTGCCGAACGTTTCTTATTGGCCATTGTGTTTTCCAACTATCATACACTTAGCTATCAAAATTTTTACTATCTCACTCATTTAACCTCGTCATACGACATTTTATGGTGATAAGTGAGAGATGGCGTTAGAATAGATCGTTTTCAATCCCAACTAAGCAAAAATTAATGATGACTCTTAACAAAAAACAAATTCAACACCTGAAAGGGCTCGCTCATCACCTAAATCCAGTCGTTATGATTGGTAACAACGGGTTGACTGAAGGCGTTCTTGCAGAAATTGAACTCGCTCTGGCACACCATGAGCTTATCAAAGTCAAAATCGCAGGCGAAGATCGAGATGTTAAAAACTTGATCGTTGCAGCGATTGTACGCGAAAGCGGTGCACAGAATGTACAAGTTATCGGAAAAATATTAGTTCTTTATCGCCCTTCACAAGAGCGTAAGATTATTCTACCGAAATAAAACTTATACCTTTATATAAAAATGCCATTACTAACTCTATGGCAAAAAAGGCCTTTTAAGGCCTTTTTTATATTACCACAGGATAACAGCTGAGTTTTCTATAGAAACGTAAAATTACAAATTAAATGTATTTTACGTCTAAAACTTCATACTCAACTTGACCACCAGGTGTGTTGATAACAACCACATCATCTAATTCTTTACCAATAAGTCCCCGAGCTATCGGAGAGTTTACTGAAATTAAATTTTCTTTGATATTGGCTTCATCATCACCAACGATGCGATAAGTTTGCTCTTCTTCGGTATCTACATTTAACAATGTTACCGTTGAACCAAAAATAACACGACCGTTATTGGTCACTTTTGTCACATCAATAACCTGGGCATTAGATAACTTAGCTTCGATTTCTTGTATACGACCTTCGCAGAAACCCTGTTGTTCCCGGGCTGCGTGATATTCAGCATTCTCTTTTAAGTCGCCATGTTCCCGTGCTTCCGCGATAGCGGCAATAATTTCGGGACGACGAACACTTTTTAAAAACTCCAGTTCTTCGCGTAATCTTTCCGCACCCAAAACTGTCATAGGGATCTGATTCATGTGTTAATACCTCAATACTATTCCTAATAAAAAATAGGTATCATCCTGATTTTTTATACTAACAACACAGAGAAAAAGGTGTTTTTCCTCTTCTCAAGACAAAAAAAGACACAGGCAGCCTAAAACTGGACCTGTCTCTCATATATTTGGTGAATTAGCGGCCTTTTTAACAGCTAATTCGTGCTATTGAGAAGTAAAATTCGCCCCTCACATTTAAACTAAATCTAACACAAGACTCAAATAGCTTCACGCCTTATCTATATTTATAAATAGATAACTAGACATTTTCTGATAATGAAGTAATCACACTCATTAGCGTTTACTTTTGCCCTCATTGCCCTTTAGTATTACCCACTGGCAATCAACACTATAACGTTATCACGCTATAGTTATGGATAGAAAACTTATGCGCTTATTCCCTAATTTACGACGAATACTTTACATTTTAGGTGTCGTTAGCTTTTCAACGCAGGCTATTCCTGTAGAAAACTACATAGAATATCTCCCTGACGGAACACAGGTTAGCTTGATAACACAAACTGTTGGTGCCCCATCGCCTAATCTCACTTACCATGCAGACCAGTTGGCGCTTCCTGCTAGTACACAAAAAGTGGTAACAGCCCTAGCAGCACTACTGCAATTAGGTAGGGACTATCAATTTACAACAACAATGGAAACAGAAGGTCAAATAAATAAAGATCAACTTAATGGTGACCTGATCTTCCGTTTCAGCGGTGATCCAACCTTAACTCGCCAACAACTTAGAGGCATGGTTGCTATTTTAAAACAGTCGGGCGTGACAAAAGTCCACGGCAATCTACTCATTGATACTTCTGCATTTTCTAGTCATGACCAAGCCCCTGGTTGGGTTTGGAACGACATGACACAATGCTTTAGCGCACCACCTGGAGCGGCTATTGTTGATAAAAACTGTTTCTCCGTTTTACTACAAAGCGGGACTAAAGAGGGTGATATAGCAACGGTTCGTAAAGCCTCTTTTTACCCTGTTACCGTATTAAGTGAAGTTGAAACCTATGAAAAAGGCTCAACCCGAACCCGCTTTTGTGAGCTAGATGTCACTGTCCGTGATTTAAACACCTATGTTATTACAGGTTGCATGCCAAAACGTGATGATGCGATCCCTCTTATGTTTTCAATTCAAGATGGTGCTCATTGGGCAGGAACTATCTTAAAAGAAGAGTTACAAAAAGCGAATATTGAGCTTGATGGCTATGTAAAACGCCGTTCTCAAGCAAAAGCACCAGTAACAATTCTGGCTCAAACACAATCTAAGCCACTGCATAATTTACTTACCACCATGCTAAAAGAGTCTGACAATATGATTGCAGACACTATATTTAGAACAATTGGACGCGAATATTACGGTGTAGCAGGAACTTGGCGTTCAGGCGCTGATGCAACTAGGGCTATTTTGAAACAGAAAGCGGGCATTGATTTAAGTAATACCATTATGGTTGATGGATCAGGGCTTTCTCGACATAACCTCATTGCACCAGCCACCATGATGCAAGTACTGCAATATATTGGGCAGCATGAAAATGAACTCAATTTTATTACTATGCTGCCACTCTCTGGTCATGATGGCACATTACAATATCGTGGTGGATTTCATGAAGCAGGTGTTGATGGCAAAGTATCCGCTAAAACAGGCTCTTTAAAAGGGGTTTATAATCTTGCAGGCTTTATGACAACGGCAAATGGGCAAAAAGTCGCTTTTGTGCAATATGTTTCTGCTTATTCTCCGCCAACACAGAATCGTAATGCAGGTCGTGCCTATTTAGTGCGATTTGAAACGAATCTATATAAAGATATGTACAACAATCGATAATCTGATGACTAAATAAATACTAGAAATAATTGTTATAATAAAAAATGCCTGATAAATCAGGCATTTTCTTTTTAAGCTCGATATTGAAAACTCAATAGCTATAGAAGTAATAAATTAACGTTTATAAATAAACTCGATACCTTCATCATCTTCTTCATCCCAATCATCATCGTCATCTTCTTCAAAATCAGGATTTTCAAGTTGCTCTTTATGATAATCATCCCACATAAAGTCAACTTTATCGCTATCAACAGCTGTGGCAACCACATCTTGCTCTCGTGGTGTCACATTTAGGAATTCCATGATGTTCCAGCAAAGTTTTTTCACACCCTCTTGGTTGATCGCGGCTATCATATAGTAATCGCCTTCCCAACCAAGCGCATCAACGATAGCTTGTGCTTTCTCTTTCGCTTCTTCAGGATCAAGAAGATCAACTTTGTTGAAAACTAACCAACGTGGTTTTTGTGCTAATTTTTCGCTGTATTTTTCTAATTCAGAAACAATGATTCTGGCATTCTCTACAGGATCTGAACCATCAATAGGATCGATATCGATCAAATGTAATAACACTCGGCAACGTTCTAAGTGTTTTAAAAACTGGATCCCAAGACCTGCACCATCAGCAGCGCCTTCAATAAGACCTGGAATATCTGCCACCACAAAGCTCTGATGATTATCCATACGCACAACACCTAAGCTAGGCACTAATGTGGTAAATGGATAGTCAGCCACTTTTGGTTTTGCTGCTGATACCGCACGAATAAAGGTTGATTTGCCTGCATTTGGCATGCCTAACATACCAACATCAGCTAATAACATAAGTTCAAGCAGTACTTCACGCTCTTCACCTGGCGTTCCCATTGTGCGCTGACGTGGCGCTCTGTTAACGGATGATTTAAAACGTGTATTACCTAAGCCATGGAAACCGCCTTTAGCGACCATTTGCTTTTGACCATGGACCGTTAAGTCAGCAATTATCTCATTAGTTGCCAGATCACGAACACGGGTTCCAACGGGTACACTAATGGTAATATCTTGACCGCGCTTACCAGTACAATCACGGCTATGACCGTTTTCGCCTCGTTCGGCACGATAAGATTTAGTAAAACGGTAATCGATAAGTGTATTTAGGTTTTCGTCTGCAATCATGTAGACATCACCACCATCACCACCATCACCACCGTCAGGTCCCCCATTAGGGATATATTTTTCGCGACGAAAGCTTACACAGCCATTACCACCATCGCCAGCGACGATTAGGATCTTGGCCTCATCAACAAATTTCATGATTTTACTCCGTATGATAGCCATTAACGTGCTGGATGGCCGAAATTACCCAGAGATGGCCTTTTTTAAATATAAAAAGCCCCGCAACAGACTGTGCAGGGCTTTTAACTCGGTATTTAAAGGACCGGTAATTATTCAGCGTCGATGCTGATAAATTTACGGTTGTTTGGACCTTTAATTTCGAATTTAACTTTTCCGTCAGCTAATGCAAACAGGGTGTGGTCACGACCACAACCAACGTTAGTACCTGCATGGAACTTAGTACCACGTTGACGAACGATGATGCTACCTGCTAATACAGCTTCACCACCGAAACGTTTCACACCTAGACGTTTTGCTTCGGAATCACGACCGTTTCGAGTCGAGCCGCCAGCCTTTTTATGTGCCATTGAACTACTCTCCTAAACCTTAAGCGATACCAGTGATTTTAACATCAGTGAACCACTGACGGTGGCCCTGTTGTTTACGGCTGTGTTTACGACGACGGAACTTAACAATCTTAACTTTCTCGCCGCGACCGTGAGCAACCACTTCCGCTTTAACTTTAACGCCCGCAATAATTGGAGCGCCAATTTGAATGTTGTCGCCATCAGCGACCATCATAACGGTGTCAAACTCGATAGTTTCGCCAGTTGCTACTTCGAGCTTCTCTAAACGAATAGTTTGACCTTCGCTGACTCGGTGTTGTTTACCACCACTTTGGAAAACCGCGTACATATAAACTCCGCTTTCCGTGCACTCTCAATATGATAATCTGAGCGCACAATTAAAATATTCACATAGGGCGCGAATTCTACGCAACTTTAGTGCCGATGACAAGTACAGATCGCAAACTACCGTTAAAAAAAAGAGTTTTTTACGCGATATTTATTTCAGCAATTTTTAAAGTACAATCTAAATTATAAGAGAGTAAAATCTGTGGCATGATAATTTTTTATTAATAATAACGCGCTCATTGGCGAGCCAAAGTCGAAAAAACATGAATTTAGAATCTATTGTAAAACTGACATCCACTGATATGACGGCGGTAAATGAGGCAATTCTTTACCAACTTAATTCAGATGTTTCTCTGATCAACCAACTCGGCTATTACATCATTAGCGGTGGAGGAAAAAGGATCCGCCCAATGATCGCAGTACTTACTGGCAGAGCTTTAGGTTATCAAGGGGACAAACACATCTCGGTTGCTGCACTTATCGAGTTTATTCACACTGCAACATTATTACATGATGATGTTGTTGATGAATCAGATATGCGTCGAGGTAAACAAACAGCAAATGCGGTGTTTGGTAATGCTGCAAGTGTATTAGTCGGCGATTTTATCTATACACGATCTTTTCAAATGATGACGGATCTTGATTCAATGCGTGTATTAAGATTGATGTCTAGCGCAACAAACGTGATTGCTGAAGGTGAAGTTCTACAATTAATGAATTGTAACGATCCTGATATTACTGAAGAAGACTATATGCAGGTTATCTACAGTAAAACAGCACGTTTATTTGAAGCGGCGTCTCATGCATCAGCCATACTTTCAGGTGCAACGCCTGAGCAAGAAAAAGCATTCCAAGATTACGGTCGTTATCTTGGTACCGCTTTTCAGCTCATTGACGATCTGCTTGATTATGATGCAGATAATAACCAGTTAGGTAAAAATACTGGTGATGATCTTGATGAAGGAAAACCTACATTACCACTGTTACATGCAATGCATAACGGTAATGAGGAAGAAGCGCTACTCATTCGCCAAGCAATTGAACAAGGTAATGGTCGTCATCTGCTAGATACTGTTTTAACTACCATGAAACAGTGTGGCTCTTTGGAATATACCCGCCAAAAAGCAGAGGAAGAAGCTGACAAAGCCATTGATGCTTTATCTATCGTTCCTGACTCACCTTATAAAGATGCGCTTATTGGGCTTGCACACGTTGCGGTACAACGCCAATCTTAATCGTATAAAAGAGTATTAAGCGTTACTTAGAAGCCCTCCAGAGCGACTATGTCGATTCTGGAGGACTTTTTAATTTCCGCAGTACTTCTTCATTTTCACGCTCTATCGCATCTTGATTATCAGCATCAATATAACTAATCAATTTTGAAAGCCCTTCGCGTAAAACAAACTTTACAATTTTCTCACGCTCTGATTTGGTTAATTGGTAATAAGCCTCAACCCAAATAAGAAAAGCGTCCTGTCGTTTAGATAAATATTCTGCAGGAGGCTCATGAGCCGCTAAGACACCAATAACTTCATCAGGTAGACTTTTAACTGAATACTCGACAGCTTTCCCTTGCACACCACGCTTACGACGGTTTTCCCATCCTTCCCGGCGTGCCATCAAGTTAACCCCTTGCGGTGAATTGGGTAATCCCGCAAGCCCCACTAGTTCTTTCGCTGTATACCATTCTTTTTTCATGATCTCATCTCACATTCAACTAAGAGGTTAGTCAGATATCTGTTGCGGACAACGCAATAATCATTCTTTAAAATCGCTCAATCATTTACGATCTTTTCTAAAAAACTCCTAATACCATCTCGCAATATCAGCTCTGTTAATGTTTTTTGTTCACCATCATTTAGTTGTTGGAATGCTTTCACCCAGATAACGAGTGGCTCCTCTTTATTTAGTTTGTAATGTGCTAATGGTTCATAAAGTTCCAGAGCAATTAAAGTTTCTTCTGGTAAACAAGAATAATGATATTCGACTCCATTACCTTGTTTATTATTCACTTTCTTTTGTTTCAACCAAGACTCACGTTTTGCTTTCGCATTAACACCCTGTGGTGATTTAGGTAATCCACCTATACCCGTCAATTCCATTGCCGTATACCACTCTTTTTTCATTATGTTTCTCTAAAATTGTTAGCAACTTCAAAAAAGAAATTATTAAGAAAAAAATCAGAAATCTTTTTAGAAAAATAATGTTATTTTATTTTCTAAATAATCAGTTTAAATGCTTTTAGGCATTTCTAATAAACTGTTATTTATACCACTAACACAGCATTCAATTTTATAGAAAAAGGATTAAAAATGATTTCAAGGAAATCTGATTGGCATCCTGCCGATATTATTGCCGCACTCAGAAAAAGAGGAACAACACTTGCAGCTATCTCTCGACAAGCTGGATTAAGCTCTTCAACACTGGCTAATGCCCTGTCACGACCTTGGCCAAAGGGTGAAAAAATTATTGCTGACTATCTAGGTATAGAACCTTCCGAAATTTGGCCAAGTCGTTATTTCCATCCTGAAACGGGAGAATTACTTGAACGAAAGATTCGTGACAAAACTAATAATTAACTAATAATTACATACATTATAATTAATAAAAAAAACCGCTGATACTATATCAGCGGTTTTTATTTAATTTTGCATTATTTTTATAGCAAAAAAAGTATTTCTTATTTATTAATAAATTCTTCGCCTAGGATTATATCTTTTTTCAATACATCCAACATGCCATTAAGCGCTTGTTTTTCAAAATCGCTTAATTTACCAATAGATAAATATTCTTCCACACCATTTTTACCTAAAAGAATAGGTTGAGCAAAGAAACGGGCATATTCTCCTTCGCCTTCAGTGTAGGTACATTCAATAACATTTTTTTCGCCATTTAATGCACGAATTAATGAAAGACCAAAGCGTGCAGCAGCTTGTCCCATTGATAATGTTGCTGATCCACCACCTGCTTTTGCCTCTACAACTTCCGTTCCTGCATTTTGGATACGATTTGTCAGTGCTGCAATTTCATCATCAGTAAACGATACGTCAGCCACTTGAGATAACAGAGGAAGTATAGTAACACCAGAGTGTCCACCAATCACAGGAACGTTGGTTTTTTGAGGATCTTTACCTTTTAGCTCAGCAACAAAGGTATTTGCACGAATAATATCAAGGGTAGTGATACCAAACAGGCGTCGTTTATCGTAAACACCGGCTTTTTTGAGAACTTCCGCTGCAATAGCCACGGTAGTATTTACAGGGTTAGTGATGATACCAATTAATGCCTTAGGACAGTTTTGTGCAACTTTCTCAATAAGGTTACGCACAATTCCCGCATTAACATTAAATAGATCCGAACGATCCATGCCTGGTTTACGGGCAACACCCGCAGAAATCAGAACTACATCTGCGCCTTTTAGCGCTGGTGAAGGATCTTCGCCCGCAAAACCTTTTACAACAACTGGCGTCGGGATATGACTTAAGTCTGCTGCAACACCCGGAGTGACGGGAGCGATATCATATAAAGAGAGTTCACTACCAGCCGGAAGCTGATTTTTAAGAAGAAGTGCCAGTGCCTGACCAATACCACCTGCTGCACCGAGAACTGCTACTTTCATTCTGATACTCCTTAGTTACGAGATAGTGGAACGCCTTTGATATATTCACTATTACGCAATCCGCCTTGAGAAAAAACAATTATTTAACAGCAATATTGCATAATAAGGCATTTATATTAAAAAATAACACTTCAGTTATTCTAAACAAATTGCTTATCTGTTAATGAGATAGCGGACACTCTTTTGATAAATAATTCCAATAAATATAGTAAAGTGTTAAGTGTACCGCCCTACTTAATTAAATCATTTAAGATTATCATTTAGTTAACAAATATTTTACTTCATCTAGATTATCGCACTCAGAGAAGATAAATAAAACTCTTTTGCGACACATCACACTCTAAAAATATTTGAGAGTAAATAATGCCCCTTATACGATGTTATGTTGCATAAAAATTCACATCTCTGCATAATGCAGGGGTTATTGATAACTCACTAAAGGTGAACTATGCGCGTTCCTTCTAAGCAAGAAGACTTGGTTAAAGCGTTTAAAGCCCTACTGAAAGAAGAAAAATTCAGTTCACAAGGCGAGATCGTGACAGCACTACAAGAAGCTGGTTTTGATAATATTAATCAATCTAAAATTTCTCGTATGCTCACAAAATTTGGGGCAGTAAGAACCCGCAATGCAAAAATGGAGATGGTTTACTGTCTTCCAACAGAGATGGGCGTTCCAACAGCAAGCAGCCCACTCAAAAACTTGGTGCTAGATATTGACCATAACCATTCTGTTGTGGTGATAAGAACCAGCCCAGGAGCAGCACAGCTTATCGCTCGCCTATTAGATTCATTAGGAAAAGCCGAGGGCATACTTGGAAGTATTGCCGGTGATGATACAATTTTTTCAACACCCGCTCCTGGTTTCTCTACTGAAGAACTGCGTGACGCTATCCTAAACCTGTTTGATCAGGAATTATAATCCTGCGTCTACTAAGTTAAAAATGATAAGCCACTGAAATTAAATTATTTTTCAGTGGCTTTTCTATTTTAGTACTGATTTTCAGTCTGCTTTGGTTTAGCTAGCTCTGTTAATAATTTCTGGTGGATCCCACCAAAACCGCCATTACTCATCACCAATATATGGTCACCCGGTTGTGCTTCTTTCGCTATCATATCAACTAAAGTATCTAAATCTGTACTCCAGCGTGCTGGCTGTACACAACGCTCGGCAATTTCACTCACTAACCATTGAATATTAGGTGGCTGAAATAAGAACACTTCGTCAGCTCGACCTAATGCAGGAGCGATATCGTCTTTGCTGATCCCCATTTTCATGGTATTTGAACGTGGCTCTAATACCGCAATTATCCTAGCGGTTCCACCTACTTTGCTGCGTAATGCTTCAAGTGTTGCCAAAATTGCCGTTGGGTGATGTGCAAAGTCATCATATACGCTGACGTTATTGACTTCACCACGTAACTCTAAGCGACGTCGAGCATTAATAAATTTATCTAGCGCTTCACAAGCATCTACTGGTAATACACCCACATGATGAGCTGCAACAATCGCCATTAAGCCATTTTGCATATTATGCTCTCCAGAAAGCCCCCAGCAAACCTCACCAACAAGCTCACCTTGGTGGTAAACCTCAAAATGACTACTGTCATTATTGAGCTTTTTAGCCTGCCAATCACCCGTTTCACCCGTATATTCTTGCTCACTCCAACATCCCATGCCAATAGTATGTTTTAGGTTCATATCGTTATCAGGCATGATAATTTTGCCGCTTGCTGGCACGATGCGTACTAAGTGATGAAACTGTTTTTGGATAGCAGCGAGATCTTCAAAAATATCAGCGTGATCAAACTCTAGGTTATTAAGAATTAATGTGCGTGGTGAGTAGTGGACAAATTTAGAACGCTTATCAAAGAAAGCACTGTCATATTCATCAGCTTCAATAACAAAGAAAGGACTTTCTCCTAATTGTGCTGATACCTGAAAGTTTCCAGGTACTCCGCCAATCAAAAAGCCTGGTTTATAACCACAATCTTCTAAAACCCAAGCCAGCATTCCTGCGGTTGTTGTTTTACCATGGGTACCTGCAACAGCTAAAACCCAACGCTCTGGTAAAATATAATCATGTAACCATTGAGGTCCTGAAGTGTAAGGTAATCCTTTTTCAAGCACGGCTTCAACACAAGGGTTACCTCGTGTCATTGCATTACCAATGATAACCATATCAGGTGCAGGTTCTAGTTGTTGAGGATCATATCCCTCAATAAGCTCGATGCCTTGGCTTTCCAGCAATGTGCTCATTGGTGGATAAACGTTAGCATCAGAGCCTGTAACTTTATATCCCTGAGCTCTAGCAAGGATAGCAAGGCTTCCCATAAACGTGCCGCAAATACCAAGAATATGAATGTGCATGAATTTCTGTCCAATAGCATGAAGTTGGTCACTATTCTAACCATCAAAAAGCAGATTAGAAACGGATTAACCTTTGAATCATCCGATTCTTTGGCTAAACTTGCCACCACCAAGGGGATTTTTCTCCTTTTTTACTTTACCCACTCACATTCAGGACCTGCGTCATGAAAACATTAGGCGAATTTATCGTCGAGAAACAACAAGATTTTCCCCATGCTACTGGCGAATTAACTGCACTGCTTTCGGCAATTAAGTTAGGGGCAAAAATTATTCATCGTGATATTAACAAAGCAGGGTTAGTCGATATCCTTGGCACCAATGGTGTTTCTAATGTTCAGGGTGAAGCCCAGATGAAACTGGATCTTTACGCGAATGAGAAGCTAAAAGCGGCGCTTAAGGCTCGTGGCGAAGTTGCTGGTATCGGTTCAGAAGAAGAAGATGATATTGTTATCTTTGAAGGTGACCGTGCAGAAAACGCTAAGTATGTTGTACTAATGGACCCTTTAGATGGTTCGTCGAATATTGATGTAAACGTTTCCGTCGGTACAATTTTCTCTATTTACCATCGAATTACCCCAATTGGGCAATCTGTTACCCTTGATGACTTCCTACAACCAGGTAACCGTCAAGTTGCTGCAGGTTATGTCGTTTATGGCTCATCAACCATGCTGGTCTACACCACAGGTTGTGGTGTGCATGCCTTTACTTATGATCCTTCTCTTGGGGTTTTCTGTTTATCTCATGAGAGCGTACATTTCCCACCAACAGGTAACATGTACTCAATCAACGAAGGTAACTATATTAAATTCCCATTAGGGGTTAAAAAATATATTAAGTATTGCCAAGAACAAGACACAGCAACTAACCGCCCTTATACCACTCGTTACATTGGCTCTTTAGTTGCCGATTTCCACCGTAACTTGTTAAAAGGTGGGATTTATATTTACCCAAGTACAGCAAGCCATCCAACAGGTAAATTACGTTTACTGTATGAGTGCAATCCAATGGCATTTTTAGCGGAACAAGCTGGCGGTAAAGCAAGTAACGGTAAAGATCGTATTCTTGATATTGAGCCTAAAGAGCTTCATCAACGTATGCCTTTCTTTGTTGGTACCCGATCTATGGTCGAACAAGCAGAAAGCTTTATGGCGCAATACCCTGACGAAGAATAATTCATTGGTCTAGCATCAATATAGATAAACCGGGCTTCTTATTCGTCCGGTTTTTTCATCTATCAAATTTACCCTTTTTTTTATTTACTGCTTATTTTTACGTCGGAACTCAACGTGTACGGCAAAAAACGGGTATTGTTAAAAACTTTTCGCTATACTACAGGTCACGTAAAATTAATTTTTTTATAGGAAATTTTTTATGAGCCTGAATCATGTTCCTGCTGGTAAAGAACTGCCAGAAGATATCTATGTTGTTATTGAAATTCCAGCAAATGCTGATCCAATTAAATACGAAGTTGATAAAGAAAGTGGTGCACTGTTCGTTGACCGTTTTATGTCAACCGCAATGTTCTACCCATGCAACTACGGTTACATCAATAACACCTTATCTTTAGATGGTGACCCAGTAGACGTTCTGGTTCCAACTCCATACCCATTACAACCAGGTTCAGTTATTCGTTGCCGTCCTGTTGGCGTGCTGAAAATGACTGACGAATCAGGTGAAGATGCGAAACTGGTTGCAGTACCACACTCTAAACTGAGCAAAGAATACGAAAATATCAAAGATGTGACTGACCTGCCAGAACTGTTAAAAGCACAGATCAAACACTTCTTTGAACACTACAAAGATTTAGAATCTGGCAAGTGGGTTAAAGTTGACGGTTGGGAAGGCGTAGAATCAGCTAAAGCTGAAATTCTGTCTTCTTTCGAACGTGCTAAAAAATAATTCTGACACCATCAGAATGAATAATTAACTTATGATTTAATAGGTTAATGAAAAATAAGCTCTTCATTTTATTGAAGAGCTTATTTTATGATAAAGAAGTCTCTTTTTTTAAGCGTATTACAAGTAATACACCACTTATCAATGTTATTCCTATAGCGATAGCCATCAACGTATAAATAGCAGTGACTTCCCCCGTAGAGAAAAACAAAAGCCCACCAACAATAGGTAATATCATCTGATTTAATAAAATAATCAGTGATGAAATGCTAGAGAGCTGATTTATGGGAATAATCTCTATTCTTAATATTCTCAACACGTTACCTGAAAAGACTTTTCCAATAATTGAAATCGCATAGCAAATAATAAATATTATTATTGAGCTTTGAAAAAAAACAAGTAAAGAGGAACTTATAGTAATAATGGCAATTGAAATAATAGTTAACAACACTCTACTTATGTATTGATTTAAATAGCTATATAAATATGTTCCTAATACCCCGAAGATACCCGCAGTAATATCAATACAACCATAATATTTAATCGGTAAATTCATAGTCTGATCAATTAATCCCGTTCCACTGGATTCAATTAAACCATCAAACATATTATTACCAATAGCAATAAAAATAGAAAATAGCAGTATGGGGGAAGAAAAAATATAAATAAATTTTTTAGTAAAAAACATTCTCTCCTTCAAATTATTTACATTTTTCTTTTCATTGTTAACCTCTTTTTTTACATAAAAGAATAAAAAGAAAATAGCATTAATAAAATAGAATAGACAAGGTATAATAAGTAAATATTTGTAGCCAAAATCAATAAAAACAATCCCGACTAATGGTCCAATAACCATGCCTAAAAAATCCATTCTAGACATTAGATTAATATGATGTTCTTTATGATGACTTATCAACGCAATAATTTTTTCATAAGAAATCAATGTTTGTGAATTTCCAATAGAAATTAAACTGCCAATTAAACCAAAACTTATTGCTATCATTAAATCAGATGTAAAATTAGTGAGTAATAAAAATAAGCATCCTATTATTTTACCAACATCAGAAATAACAGAGATAAATTGCACACCTAGATCATCAATATACTTACCAATAAGTGGTATTAAAAAAAGTCGAGGTAACCACCATAATGCGTATGTTAATCCTGAATATTCAATACTTGCTGTTAACTGATAAACAATAACGGGTGTAAGAAATACCATTAACCCATCAGCAGTTAAAACAAAAAAAAGCATATAAAAAAAGATAATACGCATAAAAATAACTAAACTTTTTCTTTAATTAAGACTTTAATCGGTCTATTATTTTTGTCATATATAATAATTGACTTTGGTGTATGATGAGTAGATTGCTGTTTAATTATCTCTTTTTGCTTAGATACAATAAATTGATAATAATCTAAATCAGCCTCTATTTTATTAGTACAATATGCTTGATAATTTTTATTAGTGATTTTCCAGTCGATAACATCATGCCCCGGGATATACTCTTTTTCTTCATCTAAATAGATAACGGGTCGATTAACTGTAATGATATTAGCCATATTAAACAGTGCATGAGCAACCCCACAGGGGATCACCAATTCCACATTAGGTGAAGGCTTGAACGTTATTTCATCTTCACAAAACAAAGTGGCTGAGCCTTCTCGCATATCAACAAGTTTTAATGTTATCTCACTAAATGCGCTCCCTAAAAAAGTTAAATGATCTTCTTGCCCTAGGTGTAATCCATAAGAGTCAAAGTTGTAATCTTCATTACCATGTTCAACAAGATACATAGGCGATTTTCGTGTTAACGGAACGATGCCACTTTCTTTGCCAGTTTGCATTGTGGGTATCTCACGAAATTCCACACCTAAAATAGTCGATAGAGGTAATTGCATTCTTTGATTTTCAGCGACTCTTTCTCTCAATCTTAAGTTAACGACATCACCATTATCTAAACGAATTTTCCGTGTTTCTGAATGCAAAAATTCATGTTTATTGAGGTTTTCAGACTGGATATCTGCAATTCGATGATAAACCAAGTCAGAGGCTTCTTCTGTCATAGGTTCATAACCTTCAATATCATCAATATTAATATTTTCAGGAAGGTTAATAACATCATTATTTGATGACCACGTAAGATCCTTATTGAATAGTTTACCTATTGTAGGTAAAAATAAAGTATAACTATTTAAAGTAAATATATTTTCTAAATGATGAAATGTATGAGCAATACCAGGAGGAATAATTAATGTTCTGGCAGAGGAAGGCGTAATATAAAAACTTAATACTGATTTAAATGTTGGAGAGTATTTACGACAATCAATAAATTTAGCAAGTATTTTTTGATTTTCATTACCTAAGAAAGTTAATGTATCTTGCTGACCAAGATGAATACCATATTGCCCATATTTAAATTCATTATCGCCATGATAAACAATATTAATAGGATGGGTTGTAGCAAAAGGAATAACATAAGAGTCCTTTCTTCCATTATTAACTCGCCAACGAGAAACCCAATGTAATCCTGCTATGTTAATTTTTTTATTTAACTCAATAACATCCTTATTCATTATTTCCGCCTTGAATTAATAGAGCAGCCATAAGACTGCTCTATTTTAATTAAACATTGATTATCTCGATATCATAACCTAATAATTTAGCACTCTCAAAAAACGCATTTAAATTAGACGTATTCAACTTTGAATATTTATCATCAGCAGGTGCATTTTTAATGCCAGCAAGATAAGCCAATTTATCAAATGCCTCCGTTGCTGTTTTTTTTGTTTGTAATATCATATCAGTAAAAGGATTACTTTCTGTATTTTGTTCAACTTCTACAGGCTGATTTTTATAAAGCAATGAGATATCATTAAAATTACGCATAAAACCACCTTTCAAATTAATATAGAAAATGTAATATTGAAAAATAATAACAGTAAATTTAATCATTTAACTAAAGTGTTCATTTGTTTTTTTAACATTTATTTAATTTTATTGTCAATAAAAATAGTCATTAATAAAATTCATATCTATAAAAATAAAAAACAAATTAAATATTAGCTATTAAATTAAATAGAAATAATAATTATAAATAGTTTTTTTAATTAAAATTATTTTCTTTATGTCAAAATAAAAACGGCTCGATATACCTATCAAGCCATTTTTGTATAACATTGAGTAAAAGGGAAAGAACCGATTACTCTTTTTCGTGACGTTTTAGCCAGTCACCGCTTTTTATTTCACGCAAACCATCAATAGACCGCTGATAAAGATAGATCCAAGCACTACCATAAGGCGTTGAAATCAATTGTCGCTTGTAATCCTGATCGTTCTTTTTCAATTCATCAAGCTCTGTCAATATAGAAGGTGTTATCCGATAGACTTCACACTCTATTTCCCCTTCACCTTCAACAACCGCTGGATAGAACCCTAAGTCATAAAGCTTATATCCAACTAATTTATGCTCACCTAATAGTTGTGCATAGGTCATCCAGTGATGGTTACCTTGGTTTTGCCGTAAACTACCATAAACAATAATTCGCATATAATTAAAACTCAAATTGATAAAGCAGATCTATTGCCTGATTCATACCAGACACTGCTTGTAAATACAACCTGGGCATCAAGCGATAACGTAGAGTTAACGTCGCTAGCGAATCAAATATACCCACTCCATATTTCACTTGCAGATCATTGGTTATTTTACCACTGACCACAACTTGTGAATTATCACCCACTCCTTGTGTATCTAGTGCTAAATCAGAAACACCAAAGGTTTCACCAATGCGTCCTACAAGTTGACCACTTTGACCAACACCTAATCCTATTAACATTGCCGTCATTTGTGATGAATCTGCATCACCACTTTTATCTAATCCCTCGCCCCTTAACAAGTAAGATAACGCTTCTTGTTGAGTAAATGCAGGCTCAGAGAAAATTTCAACTTTAGGCTTATCTGCAAGCCCTGTTACTCTTACACCAGCAATAACATTATTTGCCGTGTTTTCAGGATTACGAATCGCCTCAATATTTAAGTAAGGTTGGTCAACGGGTCCTGAGAACAAGATTTGTCCTTTACGCACTTGTAAGTCTTGTCCATAGGCTTTGAATTCCCCTTTAGGGATATCAATTTGACCATTTAAACCAAGCCCTTGTTTATTCTGATTGACTTTTAGCATTCCCGTCAATCTAGCTTTAAGCCCAAATGCGTCCAATGTCACATCATCGCCAATATTAATCGCTAAATTACTTTGAATTGGAATCGATGTCTCTTTCGGTGCAATGGGTTGTAAATCATCATTTAGCATAACTTCATCAGAAGAAGCAGATATTGCAGACTCAGGTAAGTCTTGAACGACAATTCTAGCCCAAGGAATATCAATACGACCATCTAGCTTAAGCAAATGAGGACCTGCCTCAAAGACTAAGTCAGGGTTTACATCAATACGTACCATAGGAGGTAATGACACACGTAGTTTATTACCATTTGCAGCAACAACGGCTCGCCATTCATCTAATTTACGCCAATCAGCATTACCAGTAAGATTTAGATATCCTTCAGGTGTTTCGATTCTGCCACCTAAATCAGAGGTTGCACCGTTAAAGTTAACATCAACATTACCTTTAGTGATATCAAAAGGTATCCAATGCCCAACAACTTTTAATTGGTTTATACCGAAATGACCAAATAAAAGTGGCGATTGTGCATTACCCCCTAAGCGTAATTGAGCACCAATACTCCCTTGAGCTATCTCACCTTTACCTAAGAAAGGTTTGATTAGATCTAAGGTTAGATTATCAATATCTACATTACCTGATAACTGGCGTTTACGTTCAAGGTCTGCAACATGTACATTCCCTTTAAAATTACCATTACCCGCAATGCTAATAAGCCACTGTAGTGTTGCTTTGCCATTATTAATGCCTGCATTAAGTGTAATGGCATCAAAATCAATTGGAAGGATAGTACCTTCTAAATTCTGTTTTAATGCAACACCTTGCCCTTTAAGGTTTACAGATGCTTTAGGTAATCCACCTTTTGAAGTCCAACTTGCATTGGCATCCCCCGTAAACACACCTTTAAGTGATGTTTCTGGTGGCAAGAAAGGTTTTATCATTGCCAAATCAAAACGCGTTAGCGTGATTGCAGCAGAGCCGCTTTCTCCAACGGTAATCGCTTTAGGCACACACAGTTGTGCATTGGGATTTATCCAACAGTGAGAGCCAATGGTGATCTCTTGTTTTTCCGCTAACAAGTTAAGCGCCATTGCTTTATTTAAACGCCATTCACCTACTGGTGTATCAAAAGCGGTATTATTTAACGTGCCTTTCCATTGCTGTTTTTCTTTATCAAATGAGCCCGCTAATGTCAGCCCACCAGAAACAGGTTCACCATCCATTTTTAGCGTTAATTTATGCTGCTTTTCAGTACCTGATGCATCAAGGGTTAAATTTCTGACGACTAAATCAGCTTGTCTTAGCTGACGAGCAGTAATGGCGAGTTTACCGCCAATTTCTTTATCAGCTTGAACATCGCCTTTTATCGTAATGGATTCAACACTAACTTGGTCTTGCCATTTAATACCTTGTGCATTGATATCAGCAATAATTTTAGGTGTATTAATATCACCACGGATGTTCACTTTACCTTTAATTACACCCGCTAATCCTGGCACTAATCCATTTAAACCTGGGGCGTTAATATCTGCATCTAATGCCCATTTATCACCTAAATGACCTTCAACATTCAGGTTATTTTTACCCAGAATAAGTTTTAATTGAGGGATATTCCACTGACCCGAATCATTACCATAAGCGTTACCTCGCGCTTTGATAAGGTTATTTTTAATATTACCATCTAAGGTGATTTCAGGAATTCGTAATTGCCAACTACCACCGTAAAGGCTTCCTGTTGTAGCAATACGTCCATCAAGTTTGGCAGGAACATCAGGGTACTGTTTCGCGCTATTAATACCAGACAGCGTTAATAACGCATTCCAGCTAATCGCTTTACTCCAATCAGCAACACCCGTGATATCAGCATGACCTTGTAAAGCCGCTAAGCGTAAACGGGTTAATTCGATTTTCTCTTCATTACCTTTAGCATCCAGCATTAATTTAGCAGGCGGGATATCTTGCCCTTGAATATCAGAACGTAACGAAAGATCGTAATTATCAGTTTGCCCATTAAGACGTAATCTTGTGCCATTAAGTTGATATTGAATATCACCTGTTAATGGCCAACGTACTTTTTCACTTTCAAGAGTCAGTTTTAATGGTAGATGTGGCTTGGCTAATTCAGCTTGAGCATCAAGTGTCGCTGTAACGGTACCGGTTAATGATAGCACGAGTTTTAACTCGTCTAAGATAGCCCCTTGTAAAGATAAGATGATTTTCTGATCTTTAAAATCTTCAAGCCCAGCCACATCACGCACAACAGCATTAACATCTAACGTTACAGGCCACTGTTTATCAAGGGTGATAGCACCGTTTAAACTCACTTCACCTTCTGGTGCATCAACCGTTAATTTGGTGAGGTTAACTTGCTTACCTTGTGTATTGGCTTTAAAAGATAACTGATTAATCGTAACGGGTGCATCGCCTGTAACCTGAAGCTGTTTACCCTCAATTCCTTCTACATTGACATCAACAGGAATAATAATTTCAGGTAATTCGGTCAACAATGGTTTAGCAAAAATCGCTTTAATGGTATCCGCTAAAGCTTGCTCTTTTTCAGCACTTGTTTCTGGTTCAACTCTTACTTTAACACTAGATTCTGCTGTACCTTGCGGAGCTAAAGCTTCAGATGAGTTCTCTCCATCAACAATTGGTTCTGGTGTTTTGGGTAATGCCACCAGCAAGTTATCAATAGTTGTGGGCTTTAAGGTAATTTGACGACCTTCCCACTGCGCTGCTGTTTTAAAATCACTTAACGATATTGCCATATCGTCAATGTTAACTTGCGTATTTTCTAATGAGAGTGAATTTAAGAAAATCGGTAAGGGGGCATTTAGCTCAGTTAAAGGCTCTGATGGGGGAGTCTCTTCTGAAGGAGGAAAAGCGCTGGTATCAATATTAACAACAACATTTCTTGTTCCTAATGTATCAATACACACTTGTTTATCGGTTAAACAAGCTACTCTTAACCCAAGTGAGATTTCACCTGCATTAACATTCACGCCTGGCATTTCGTATCCCACGCCCGTTAAGCGTAGATCTTGCCAACCGCCATTAACATTATTGATGGTTAAACCAGGAACCCAACGTGTTGCACTGTTTATCGCAAAGTGCAAACCAGATTGAGTACCTAAAACCCAAGCGAGTGCACCGAAAACCAACAGAATAATGACAAGTAGTGTCAGAACAGTCCATTTCAGCCACTTCATCATAACTCTGCTCCTAATCCGATATAAAACTGGAGTTTACGTTTTTCTCCATCATTTACAGGCACTGCTAAATCAAATTTGATTGGACCGACAGGTGATGCCCAGCGAACACCAGCACCAGCACCGGTTTTAAAATCACTTTTAGTAAAATCATTAACCGCTTCACCACTATCAATAAACACGGCACTCCACCAGTTTCCGGTCACGTTATATTGATATTCAACTGATCCAACGAGCATACGCGATGCCCCGGTTAAATTACCTTTGCTGTCTTCTGGCGAAATACTTTGGTATTTATAACCACGAACACTTCTATCACCACCAGCAAAGAATCTTAATTCGGGTGGAACTTGCTCAAAAGCATTGGTTTCAATCCAACCAAAATGACCTCGTACTACAAAGCGATGCCCTTCCCATGGTGTACGGATCCAAACTTGTTGCGCCTGAAATGCGGCAAACTCAACATCAGAACCCCAAATTTTGTTTGAGTAATCCAAGGTATAACGCTGGCTATCACCCCAAGATGGCATCATGCCACCACGCTGACGCACACGGCTGGCATTAACACCCGGATATAACAGCATAGTGGTGTTAGTCACATCCCCTTGAGTAAAGTGGCTAAGACTCCAACGTGTATTAATGCTGTATTGCCAGCCTGTAGACATATCCCAGTTACGAGAAACATTCAGTGTTGTGGTATCAGAACGAGTATCATTTAAATCGGTACGTTTAAAACCACCTTGAACACCGTAATACTGTTCAAGTGGATTGGCTTTTAGTGGAATTTTATAGTTTGCACCAATAGATTGTTCAGGTTGAGATAAACTGATATTTGAAGTTAAGCTATGACCTCTTGAGTTCATCCATGGTTTATCCCACTGCATGTTTAGTCGAGGCCCAACATCTGTAGCAAAACCACCACCAAGTTCAACATAGTTACGAGAACGTGGCGTTACTGCGGCATTCATTGGTAAAAGGTGTGTCCCTTCACTGCGTGCTTGAGCAATATCTGGCGTTACCATTGCAGAGTTAAACCAACCTGTTGCCGCTAAGCGTCGGTTGAATTCAGCTAACTCTTCGGAAGAGTAGTAGTCACCTTCTTTAAAAGGGACAATATTTTGTAGATAGTCTTCTCGTATTTGAGACCCACTATATTGAACTGCACCAAAACGATAACGTTCACCACTGTTAAAAACAAAATCCCAATAAGAAGCATGTTGACCTAAAGCGACACCTAATTGGCTTTTTTCCATTTCAGCATCAAAATAACCACGACGAATTGCCAGCCCCGTTAAAGAGCCTTTTAATTTTTCATAATCACCATGATTTAACACACTATCTAAAGGTGGGGTATTTTCTTTAATTACTTTGGCGTATTGCGCATCTGTTTTTGCACCACCTTCAAGTACAACATCAACACCTTTTAATAAAACAGGAATACCCGGATCTACCTTTGCAGTTAACACCGAGCGTGCGGGCGGTATATTTTCTTGGTAGTCAAACGTCACTGAGGGTTGATAATATCCTAAAGGTCGAAGCCCTTCTTGAATTGCTTTTTCAACACGCGCACGAAAACGCCCGTCTGGTGCAACTTCTTCTGTTGTTATGTTTGATAGCTGCACTCGTGCATTCTTTTCGAGTTGCCCTTCTAAACCTTCCACTTTTAAACGCAAATTTGCCCCATAGGCAACAGGTGCAGCGAAAGACAGACAGAGAACGTAGATAACGGAGTATCTCGGCACGTTTTCTCCTCAATAGTAATTAGTCGATTTGATGATTTGACGACAATCTGTTATTAGCTTTATGGTAGATTTAGTTTATAACAATATTAAACCTTTACCATACTAAAGCGTTTACAATTATAAAAAATGGAGCCTACTTTGCAACATCGTGCTTACCAACCTGAGAATGCCTTAAAGGGTAATTCATCACCATTAGAAATATCTGCTAATCATGCAGTTAATGGGCATCCAATTAAGACTACCCCTTTAAATATGGAAACGGCTTATTTTGCCATGGGCTGCTTTTGGGGTGTAGAAAGACTTTTTTGGCAACAATCCGGCGTTTATACCACCAGTGCTGGATACAGTGGTGGTGTTACTGAAAATCCAACTTATGAACAAGTTTGCCAAGGTCGTACTGGTCATGCTGAAGTAGTAAAAATCGTTTTTGATCCCAACATTATTAGTTATCAGCAACTTCTCACTCTATTTTGGCAAAATCACGACCCATCACAAGGTATGCGACAAGGTAATGATATTGGCAGCCAATATCGGTCTGCAATCTATACCTGTACACCTTTTCAATATCAGCAAGCTATTGAATCAAAGAGCCGTTATCAACACGCAATGCAGCTTCAAGGTAATCATCGAGAAATCACCACAGAAATACAACCTACAGGCTCTTTCTATTTTGCTGAAGATGACCACCAGCAATATTTATATAAGAACCCACAAGGTTATTGTGGCTTAGGGGGTATTGGTATTTGCTTACCACCTGAAAAATAAAACTAAAACTAGCAGAAAATAGCAGGGCGATGATATAATGCGCCCTCTTATCTATCTTTGTGTCTATTTTTATTAAATAGTCTATCACAATATATTGATTTATCTTCTTTTGTTAACACTCTGGTATTGCCCTTTAAATAAAATACTCCGGGTGATGTGAGCCTTATATGCTTAATAGTTTACTCATTGTGCTTTTGCTTTGTGCCATCAGCGCCTTTTTTTCGCTGTCTGAAATCTCTCTTGCAGCTTCTCGTCGTATCAAACTCAAACAGCTAGTTGATGAAGGAAATATCAACGCTGCGCGCGTATTAAAAATGCAAGAAATGCCCGGTATGTTTTTTACTGTGGTGCAAATTGGTTTAAATGCCGTTGCCATTTTAGCGGGTATTGTCGGTGAATCTGCATTTTCACCATCATTAAAAAGCTTTTTCTTACAATTTCTTGAAGAGCCGCTTGCTCAACAGTTGGGATCAATCTTCTCGTTTATTATCGTCACTTCCATGTTTATTCTTTTGGCAGACCTAACACCAAAACGAATTGGTATGATTAAACCAGAAGTTATTGCATTAAAAATTGTTAATCCGATGCGTTTTTGCCTTGCTTTCTTTCGTCCTCTTGTCTGGCTATTTAATGGCATCGCTGATCTTATCTTCAAGTTATTTAAAATCCCGATGGTTAGAAATGAAGATATCACCTCTGATGATATTTTTGCCATTGTAGAAGCGGGTGCTGTCGCAGGTGTTTTACGTAAACAAGAACATGAGCTAATTGAAAACGTATTTGAATTAGAGTCACGTACTGTTCCGTCAGCGATGACACCTCGAGAAGATGTCGTCTATTTTGATCGCGAAGAAACAGAGGACGATATCAAACATAAAATCGCGACTCAGCCTCATTCTAAGTTTTTAGTCTGTGAAGGTGATATCGACCATATTATTGGTTATGTTGATTCTAAAGAGCTACTTAACCGCGTTATTAATGGACAAAGCTTAAACTTAAACGAAGGTGTTCATATTCGTAAGGCGCTGATTATTCCTGATACGTTAACACTCTCAGATATGTTAGAGAGCTTTAAAACCTCCGGTGAAGACTTTGCCATTATTCTTAATGAATACGCTATGGTAATGGGTGTCATTACTCTTAATGATGTAATGACAACACTAATGGGCGATTTAATTGGTCCTGGACAAGAAGAACAAATTGTCAGTCGTGATGAGCATTCATGGTTAGTTGAAGGCGGAACACCTATCGATGATGTAATGAGAGCACTGGATATCGATGATTTTCCTGATTCGAGCAATTACGAAACCATTGCTGGATTTATGATGTATCGTTTACGTAAAATTCCGAAGCGAACAGATTATGTGAAGTTTGCGGGTTATAAATTTGAAGTCGTTGATATTGATAATTATAAAATCGACCAATTGTTAGTCACTCGAGTTGAAGATACTCCTCCTGTTAAAGCTGTTTTACAGGGACAAGTTCCTGTCACTCAAACCACGACAACAGAAGTTGAGATAAGAACAAGTAAGAATAAAGTGGATGAAAACCATATGAGTGAGAACAAGATGGGTGAGAATAACATTGCTAAGACTGATCAAAAATAAATAACAGATGAAATTAATAACTGAGTCTTATCGAACCTACCCAAGATAAAGACTCAGTTATCTGTCAGATAAAAGTTAGCCTATCTCTGCCTTGAGTAATATAACCTGCTGGTTAACTTCACTCATCACATTAAAATGCAGCTTGTCTTTTATTTTGGGAAGCAAGATTTTGCCGTAATCAAATTCAAATGCACCCATTCCTTTGATGTAAAACCGTCCACGAAATAATGTCTTAACGTAGAGAGCAATTTTTTCTGGGTTATAGCGATTGAAGATTTTCATCTTTCAGTTAGTCTCCCATGCTCAGTTGTGAGTTTAATCAGCCATAAAGGCTTATCAATATATATCAAATCTAAAGACCTAATTATAAGTACTAGGTTCCACTTATTTAATTTTCTTATCTATTTTTACATTTATTGACAGTAAAGTAGATAAATAGAAATAACTCTTACTTTATATTACACCCTATATGTTAAATAAATGTATCTATAATAGGGTATTATTTGCTGCTACCTTCTATGATTAAATAGAAAGTAAATCGATTTCAATAATAGGACTATGGCTATGCACAAGATAACTTTAGCTGCACTCTTACTCAGTACATCAACATGGGCGTTAGCTCATAATATTACTGAAAATACCCCGCTTCCGGCTGTTACCGTCAGCGATAAAGGTGAATTACTCTATGACTCGGCAACCAACAAGTTTAGCTACCAAAATTGGAATAGTGGTCTGTTCAGTGGAAAAGTTCGTACTGTTCAACATATTGCTGGCCGTAGTAAAGCCAAAGAGATGAATGCCCCTCTTATTGAAGCGATAAAACAAGCCAAATTTCCACAAGAGAGCTATCAAACCACCACTATTATCAATACTGATGATGCTACTTTTGGTACGGGTCCTTTTGTTCGTGGAAGTGTTGAAGACAGCAAAAAAGAGTTTCCTTGGTCACAATTTATTGTCGATGCGGATGGTTTAGTATTAAAAGGCTGGGGCTTAGAGAAAGAAAACTCTGCAATTATCGTACTTGATAAACAAGGAAAGGTACGTTTTGTTAAAGAAGGCGTACTGAGTGGCGCTGAAATCACGACAGCAATCAATCTTATTAATGATTTAGTAAAAGAGTAGTAGAGTAACAAACAAGTAAATCAAGAATATAAATCGCAAGAGCCTTTAAAAAAACAAAGGGCTCTTACGCTATTGCATGAAATTAAATATTTTGCATGACTAGAAAATAGAGACTCTAAAACCTGGATTTAACAGCGACTCTTTGGGGGAGTAATCAAGTGTTACCCCTTTCCAGTCGGTTACATGTGCCCCCGCCGCTATTGCAACGGCATGTCCTGCCGCAGTATCCCAAGTATGAGTGGGTCCAAAACGTGGATATAACTGAGCTTTACCTTCAGCAACAAGACAAAATTTTAATGATGATCCTACTGTAACCGTTTGATGAGTACCGAGTTGAGATAAATACTCTTTCAATTCATCATCTTGATGTGAGCGGCTAATGACAATAACGGGTGGTTCAGCACGACTGGCATGAATAGGTAATCGCTGCCCACACACTTCTTTCCAAGCTTGTTTGTTAGCAGCGGCATACAGTACGTTGTGTACTGGCGCATAAACCACACCTAAAACAGGTATGCCATTTTCAATAAGGGCAATATTAACGGTAAACTCACCATTTTTACTGATAAATTCTTTTGTACCATCAAGTGGATCGATAAGCCAATAACGCTGCCAATGGCGTCTAATTTCCCACTCTGGTGGATCTTCTTCAGATAATTGAGGGATCTCGGGCGCAATTATCGCAAGTCCTTGCTTAATAATTTGATGAGCCGTGAGATCAGCTTGCGTGACAGGAGAATTATCACTTTTTTCCTGTACTTTTATTGGTGCTGATTGCTGGTAAATATGCATGATGGCTACACCCGCTTGACGGGCTAATTCGCTGACTTGTTCTAACATGATGCACCTCTTTTGTCTCTATAAGAGGAAAAATCTCCCTTATAAAAATCAATCACGCTAAATTGCTACTACTCTTTATACAGTATAGAGACAAAAATAGCCGGAAAAACCGGCTATTTCTATTTGTTTTATCGTGAAAGATGAAATTATAAAATTTCGAGTAATTCCACTTCAAAAACTAATGTTGCGAATGGAGGAATAGCCGCACCAGCACCACGCTCGCCATAAGCTAATTGGTAAGGAATATATAATTCCCATTTTGAGCCAACTGGCATTAAAGTTAATGCTTCAATCCAACCAGCAATAACACCATTTACAGGGAATTCAGCTGGCTGACCGCGTTGTACTGAGCTATCAAACACAGTGCCATCAATTAAACGACCCGTATAATGAACACGAACGTGATCAGTTTGAGCCGGGATTGCACCCTCACCTGCTGTCAGTATTTTGTACTGTAAGCCAGATTCCGTTACGTTAACACCTTCGCTTTTCACATTTTCTTCTAAGAAAATTTTACCTGCATCAGCAAGTTCTGCTTGGCGTTCTTGGCGAACTGCTTCCGCTCGCTCATGCATAGTACGTAATGCGTTATGCAGCGTTTCAACAGGTACAGAAGGTGCATTACCTTCTAATGCATCGGTCAAGCCAGCTAGCAGTGCTGCAGGCTCTAATCCTTGAAGACCTGACTCAGTGAGTTGTTGACCAACTTGCAGACCAATACCGTAACTTGCTTGAGATTCAATAGAATCAAATGATGGTTTTGACATGAAAAATACCTGTTTTTTATGGATGTTAATGCCAAGAATAACAGTGGTAAGGTACAGCGTAAACCTTCTGTCTTGAGTAATGAGGATTATTCATTAAAAACATATGTTATTGATCCTATTTATCGTGTTTTTAGCGCTTTTTTATTGTGATTTGTCATACTTATTTTCACAATATCGCAACACGGGCATATACTTATACGTAGGCATAAAACTGCCTAGCCCTGTTAATCCAGAGCTAAATATCAATATACAGAGATGTTCAGAGAGGTATTAAGTGAAGATAATGACAAATCCCTATTTTCGTGAACAAGGCTATATTGATGGTCTTTGGTGTGACGCTAATAATAAAAACACTGTTGAAGTTATTGATCCGGCGACAGGTAAGCGACTTGGTACGGTACCAAATATGTCAGAGCAAGAAGCCAAAGCCGCGGTTGATGCTGCACAAAAAGCATTACCAAAATGGCGTGCTTTAACCGCTCATCAACGTGCAGCTTTGCTGCAAAATTGGTTTACGTTAATTAGCGAGAATAAACGCACACTTGCTGAATTAATGACTTTTGAGCAAGGCAAACCCGTTGCTGAAGCAGAAGGCGAAATTACCTATGCCGCATCCTTTATTGAATGGTTTGCAGAACAAGGTAAGCGCACTAACGGCGAAATAATTCCTTCACCTTCCGCAGATAAGCGCCTAATGGTAATAAAACAAGGTATTGGCGTTTGTGCCGCAATTACACCTTGGAATTTCCCAGCAGCGATGATCACACGAAAAGCAGCACCTGCATTAGCCGCGGGTTGCACTATGGTGATAAAACCTGCCAATGAGACGCCATACACCGCTTTAGCATTAGCAGAACTCGCGGCTCAAGCTGGTATTCCTGCTGGAGTGATTAATATTGTTACTGGTGATGCGGTTAAAATTGGTGAAGTCTTTACCTCTGATAATCGAGTTCGTAAATTGAGTTTCACAGGCTCGACGGGTGTTGGACGTTTATTAATGCGCCAATGCTCTGATAGCGTGAAAAAAGTTTCTCTTGAATTAGGCGGTAATGCCCCTTTTATTGTTTTTAACGATGCAGATATTGATAAAGCGGTTGAAGGTGCAATGGGTGCAAAATTCCGTAATGCTGGGCAAACTTGCGTTTGTGCTAACCGCTTTTATATTCATAAAGATGTATATGCCCAATTCAGTGAACGTTTTGTTGCTGCAGTTAAAAAACTCAAAGTGGGTAATGGTTTTGAAGATGGTGTGACTATCGGTCCTTTAATTAACCGTAAAGCGGTTGAAAAATTACAAACTTTACTTGCTGATACCTTAAAACGTGGTGCAACTTTACTTTGTGGTGGCGAAGAGCATGTTGCTGGTGAGAATTTCTTTCAACCAACCGTTGTCGGTAATGTTGCTGCTGATAGTCATATCCTTGAAGAAGAAATTTTTGGTCCTGTTGCGCCTTTAGTGATTTTTGAAGATGAAGACGAAGTGGTGCATTTAGCCAATAATACCATTTATGGTCTAGCTGCTTATTTTTACAGTGAAAATCCACAACGTATTTGGCGTGTTGCTGAAAATTTAGAATATGGCATGGTTGGCATAAACACCGGATTAATTTCCAATGAAGTTGCCCCTTTTGGTGGTATTAAACAATCAGGTTTAGGTCGTGAAGGCTCAGAACATGGTATTGAAGATTACATGGAAATGAAATATCTCTGCCAAGGACTATAGTTAATCGCTATTTAAAATAATCATGAAACATAAAAGTAAGTCAGCAAGGATGCTACTGCTTTTGCCCTTTTCACCTCTTTTTATCGAAACTGTATTAAATACTCTTTATTAAAAGATAAAAATATTTATCGCTATAAAAACCTTAGCATTCCTTTGCTTAAGATTATTATTATCTCTTTCTATTAACTCAATTTAAATTAGTGATAAAGCATTTCGTGAACAATATCATCACCTTTCATTGAATAAGGATAATATGTCGGCCAATTGGTTAACTCTTTAAGGAGCTCATCTTGTGAACTATCTCCCATATAGAGGTGAAAATGTTCTGCTTTTTCTGGTGCAATAATATGGTCGCTAAATTGAATAAATTTAGGTGCTTGGCTGTTAGGATCATCACATCTAAAGAGATAACGAACCCCTTTTTTACCTGATGTGTAATTTAAAATACGATAGCCATCATAATGATATTCACAGCTAGCAATATTTTCACCACGATGAAATTCAATAATATTATTTTCAATACCAATCATATCTACATCTGTTTTATAGCCTTGTGCATAGTAGGCTCGATACTCTTCTACCGTTTTATCCTTTTTAGCATCCGCTTTGGCTTGTAAAACAACATCTAATTCACCACTACGTAAGTAAGGCTCAACAGATTGCCATACGCCTTCCCAATCACTCAATTGGCGATCAAGCACATCTTTATTGTCAAAAATTCCATTCGCAGCATCACGTTGGGCTTGAGTTTGTGGCTTTTCATGATGATGTCCATGAGCCAGCACTGACATTGTTGTACTTAGTAATCCCATCATTAATAGACAAGAAAGAAATGGTTTTTGCATTATTTCACCCCTGAACTGCTTTAAAACGAGGATTAGATTTACAAATTACATAAATACGACCACGGCGGCGTACCACTTTGCAATCTGGATGACGCTGTTTAGCGCTTCTCAGTGAACTTAATACCTGCATATTTTTTTCCTATCTTAATTAATTAACGAAACGACCAAAACGCTTGTTAAAGCGAGCCACATTACCTTCTTGAGAATGCGTTTTTTGTTTACCGGTATAAAACGGATGTGACTGAGAAGAGACATCAAGAGTGATGTAAGGATAAGTTTTCCCTTCATATTCAATCGTTTTTTCCGTTTTAATTGTTGAACCCACTTTGAAATAAGTATCAGCGCTTGTGTCATGAAAGATAACAGTTCGATATTGTGGGTGAATGCCTGGTTTCATTATCAATCTCCCTTGGAATAAATGTAATGTTATAATATAACAATTCAGAGTGGCGATAATGTAGCGCTTTTTTATTTTGATGACTACTATTTTTAGTAAAATTTTTACATCATATTTCTAGGGTGATCTTTTTCGATCTTCTTTTTTAGCGAACAGCTGCTTTTTCTGCCTTATTTTTATCCACCTTGTCTATTTTCCACTAAAGTTATATTAATAGAGTGAAATGAATAGGACACATTATGGCTAATTGGCTCGATAAAATTTTCGGTAGCTCATCTGCGCCTATTGAGTTCACTATCGATAATCCAGAGATCTCATCATCATTAGTTCCTTCTCTCTTTTCACGTTTACAACCTTATGAAATAGGTGATTTGCCTTTACCTGATGAGCTAAATTTATTATCAGAGACACATAAACCTAGTGGAAAACAAGGCTCATCTATCGCTTTTAGTTGGTCGGCAGGTGCAAGAGAAGGAATTATTTTACATCAGCGCATTGGTCGCTCGATAGAACAGTATCCGTCAGATAAGGCGTGTGAAGAATTTGTAGATGTGATTTATAACGCAATTAAACAAGCGATTATGTTACCTGATAAAGATAATCTCTCCTTTTTTTATACTACTCTTTGCCAAGATAAGTTAGCCCCCATCACTTACCTGCCCTTATTAATAATAAAAATAGAACAAGACGATATTATTATTAATAGCGATATTTATTATCAATTAATTTTGTGGATCCTAACTAAAAGCCCAGCTCAAAATCCCATTAAGATCGCCCTAGCACTACTAAGGCATTTTTCCGACAGCCTCTCTCAACGCCTATTAATGCTATTTTTGCTGCATCCTGAATTTACGCTTTACTCTATTATTTCACTAAAAAAACGCCTTTCTTATGAAGAGTTTAATCCATTTTTATCACCTGTTGGTCAACGCACAAAAGGGTGGGGGCGAATTCAGTATATTGAGCATTTACCTCAAACGCTGTCTGTTGAACACTGTTACTGGATGCTAACTGAGGGCTACAAAAATAATGTCATGACAGAATATGTTGCTTATGACTGCGCAGTAAAAGGGGCGATGTTGGAAATGCTCAACACACAACCTTTAAATACCGCACTATTACTAGGTTGTAGTGATATTTTACGCGCGCTGCTAAATGGGGGACCAGCAAAAGATATTTATGATTACAAACAAGGAGCGGAAGTGTGCAAAGTATTTATTGCACAAGTTAATGCAGTGCCACCCAAAGAGCTAAAACTACTTTATTGTGTCTGTGAACTTGCTGATTTTGTACAAAACAGTGGTGAAGACTGGATATTGCTTGAAACATTAGGATGGGATGATCATTGCCAACAACAAATTATGTCATTATCACAGCAGATTATCCAAAAACCAGAATGGGCGACGCTTATTATTGATGCATTACAAAGTACTTCTCGCCATCATAATTATCAAGCAAGCCTTGTCGCTAAATCTCTTCGCCTTGATATTTGGGAGCTAATCTTTTCATTACAAAAAGATAGACCTAATTCAGATTGGTGGCATCAACTAATGCAAACAAACTCTTCTCACAAAATAGAAAGAGTTGTCAAACTTGCAGAGCAACAAATTGATTTAACAGCATTAGACAGCAGAGATGATCCATTAATAACAGACTACCCTGAATATAAACCCCATCATGCCGTTGAATATATTATGCAAGATCTTGGTGGTTTTCCTGGTATAGGTTGGTCGCTGATAAAAAGGCAGTTACGCAGTTCAACACTAAGAGACAGAAATATGGCGCTTAACGTTCTTTCCTATTGGCATGAAGCATTATTGCCCAATGATTTTTATAATGAATTAACAAATGCATTAGCGATAGAAACCAATAACGATGCCTATCAGCGTATCAAGCTATTTTTAGTTCATTATCCGGATGGTAAATAACATTAACAGTCAAAATGGATAGATAATTCTGAAAAGAAATCAGGGAGCGGGTTAGGATCATGGTTCGTGCTAGTATGGCAACAAGAAATAAAAGAGAAGTAACAACAGATAATACCAATACGCAGTCTAGTCATGAGGTGAATATGGGCAAATTCCCTGGTTTACATCGTAAAGCAATACTGGTTATTGCCGCTATTTTGCTTGTCGTCTACTTCTTACCAACAAGTGAAGATAACAGCTCTGCACCTCAGACAGCGCCTTTAACACAGGATCTTCCTGTTCCTATTGCTCCTTCTGTAGGGGATCCTAACGATCAAACGACATTACCCTCAGCTCAAGATAGCTTAAACGAGGATCAAGGCACTGTTCCTCTTAATATCCCATCGACTGGTGATAACAACACAACCAACGATGTAGCAACAACGCCTACACAACCATCTGAATCACAAACTTCAACTGAACCATGGCAGACATACACGATTCGAGAAGGGCAAACGTTAGCTCAACTATTTAGAGATAACCAACTTCCCGTAAATGATGCTTTTGCGATGGCAAAATCAGAAGATCAACAAAAATCACTTAGCCAACTGCGAGCGGGTCAAGCAATTCGTTTACAGCGTAATCAGCAAGGAGATATCAGCATGTTAGAAGTGACAAATAGTGCAGGTACAGTGATTACATTTACACGTTTAAGTGATGGTAGCTATTATCGTACACCATAACTACTTACTATTTGGTTTTGTACCAAAAGAAAAACGCCAGCTAAGCTGGCGTTTTTTCTATCAACATCATACTTAATAATCTAACGATTATTCAGCAACGATGATGACATTCAGTTCAGCGAATACATCACTGTGAACTTGGAAGTGAACTTCGTGGTCACCAGTAGTACGCAGAACGCCATTTGGCAGACGAACTTCGCTCTTACACATTTCAACGCCAGCTGCAGTTACTGCATCAGCGATGTCACGAGTACCGATTGAACCAAACAGTTTACCTTCGTCACCCGCTTTAGAGCTGATGGTGACTGAACCCAGTGCATTGATTTTCGCTGCACGAGCTTCAGCTGCTGCTAAAGTATCAGCTAATTTAGCTTCTAACTCAGCACGACGCACTTCGAAAAACTCGATGTTTTTCTTAGTCGCAGAAACAGCTTTACCTTGTGGGATTAAATAGTTACGAGCATAGCCCGATTTTACGTTAACCTGATCACCCAGGCTACCCAGATTCGCTACTTTATCAAGCAGAATAATTTGCATTACCTTATCCTCTATAAGTCATTAATGGACTATATACCTATTACTGATGACGATCAGTATAAGGTAATAAAGACAGGTAGCGCGCGCGCTTGATAGCACGAGCCAGCTGACGCTGGTATTTTGCGCGAGTACCGGTGATACGGCTAGGTACAATTTTACCACTTTCAGTGATATAGTTTTTCAGCGTAGCGATGTCTTTATAATCGATCTCTTGTACGCCTTCCGCTGTGAAACGGCAGAACTTACGACGACGGAAATAACGTGCCATATGGCTAGTCTCCAGAATCTATCAATTCAATCTGCTCGGCATGAAGCACCAGTTTAAACAATCCATTTCGCGCCTGATGGCTACTAATGAATCCAGAAACGGTGATTGTGCTGCCGACCGTTATACTGTGAGTATCAGCTTGTAACGCTTTCCCGCTGGCAATTATGGGCATTCGACACCATGATTGTCTTTTTAATCCCGCCTCTTCTTGTATTGAACGGTGTTCAATAACAAATTGACAATGCGGGATCCCAGCAGGACTAACTTTTCGTATTAATGCTTTGCACACTGTGCCAGTAAGCACCAATCGATTAGCCGTCACAGCACTAATTACTCTTCAGAATCCTCTGCTACATCATCAACTTCGTCTTCATCATCGAGGTCATCAGCGATATCACGACGGCGTTCGTCTTTTGCTTTAACCATTGGTGAAGCTTCAGTTACTGCGTGTTTAGTACGCATAATCATGTTGCGGAGAACGGCATCGTTGAAACGGAAAGTAGTTTCCAGTTCATCAATCACTTCCTGCGGAGCTTCAACGTTCAACAGAACGTAGTGTGCTTTGTGCAGTTTGTTGATTGGATAAGCCAGTTGGCGACGACCCCAGTCTTCGAGACGGTGGATCTGACCATTTGCATTAGTGATAGCGGTTTTATAACGTTCGATCATACCAGGAACTTGTTCGCTCTGGTCTGGGTGAACCATAAAAACGATTTCGTAATGACGCATTTGATATTGCTCCTTACGGATTTATCAGCCTCCTGTCAGGGTCAGTCACCACCCATGGAGGCAAGGAACTTGTTTAAGTTGTGACTGAAAAAATTGACGCGTAACTATACCCCCGCGGCTAATAAAACTCAAGGGAGTATAGTGAATAAAGTACGCTAAAAAATTATTTCACTGCAATTCGTTGGCGCATCGCTTCAAATAAGCAAACACCTGTAGCAACAGAGACGTTTAATGATGACACGGAACCCGCCATTGGAATACTAATTAGCTCATCACAATGTTCACGTGTTAAACGGCGCATACCTTCGCCTTCAGCACCCATAACTAATGCCAAAGGACCTGTAAGTTTACTTTGATATAAGGTGTGGTCGGCTTCGCCTGCGGTTCCTACAATCCACACATTCTCTTCTTGTAGAAAACGCAAAGTACGGGCAAGGTTAGTCACTTTAATTAAAGGCACGTTTTCCGCAGCACCACATGCCACTTTTTTTGCCGTTGCATTTAATTGTGCAGAGCGATCTTTAGGAACAATAACAGCATGAACACCCGCAGCATCTGCGCTACGTAAACATGCACCTAAATTATGAGGATCAGTGACACCATCTAATACCAATAAAAAAGGTGTTCCTACTTTAGCTAACAAATCAGGTAAGTCTTGTTCTTGATACTGACGACCCGGTTTTACTTTAGCAATAATTCCTTGGTGTACTGCACCTTCCGTTTGGCTATCCAACCATTGACGATTGGCGACTTGAACTAAAACACCTTGTGCTTCTAGTTCATGAATAACGGGTGTTAAACGACGATCTTCACGTCCTTTCAGCACATAGACTTCTTTGAAACGTGTAGGATCACTTTCTAATAATGCTTTTACTGCATGGATCCCATAAATAATTTCTTCGCTCATAGCGTTTTCTACTCGTAAAAAATAAAAGGCACGATAACAGATAAAAGGCGGAGTGCCCGCCTTTTTTATAGATAACCACTCTCACTAAATAGCTTACTAAACTTATACTTTGTCGTGTTTAGCTGCTCGTTTAGCTTTTAATTTAGCTTCAATCTTTTTCGTTTGCGATGAAGCCTTTTTGCGCTTGCTGCTCGCTTGATCTTTAGCAACTTGATCTTTTACCGCTTTATCTTTACCCGCGGTTTTTTCTTTACCAACCGCTTTTCCTTTACCTGATGCACCTTTTTTAAATGCACTATCTGGTTCAAAGTTTTTATCTTTGCTTGCATCACGACGTCGGGATTTGCTGCTGCTGGCATTTTTCTTGTCTTTATCCCCTTTTAACGCACGAACTCGCGCTGTTTTTCCAGGGTTACGTGCTGTACGAGTGGTTGAAATTAACGAGAAGTCGATAGTACGTTCATCCATACTTACCGCTTCAACTTTTACTTCAACTTCATCACCAAGACGATAAACTTGACCTGATGATTCACCAATTAAACGCTGCCCAACATTATCATATTGATAGTAATCATTATTCAATGTGGAGACATGAACTAAACCATCAATAAACAGATCGTTTAAGCGAACAAAGAAACCAAATCCCGTCACGCTTGTGATAATACCTGTAAATTGCTGACCTATTTGATCAAGCATAAAGTCGCATTTCAGCCAATCAGCAACATCACGAGTCGCTTCATCTGCTCGACGTTCTGTTAATGAACAGTGCTCACCTAACTGTAGCATGGTATCCATATCGCTATGGTAGCCACCTGTTGGTGTCCAGCGTTGTGAGCCATGCCCTTCTTGTTTAGCTATTTGGTATTTAATTGCACGGTGTAAGGCTAAATCAGGATAACGACGAATTGGTGAAGTAAAGTGTGCATAAGACTTCAATGACAAACCGAAGTGACCACGATTTTCAGGATCGTAAATTGCTTGTTTCATCGAGCGTAAAATCATGGTTTGTAGCATTTCATGATCAGGTCGCTCTTCAACTTCTTTCATAACACGCGCATAGTCTGCTGGCTCTGGTGTTAAACCACCGGGCAATGTTAAACCTAGTTCGCTAAAGACAGAGCGTAAATTCATCACACTCTCTTCTTTTGGCTTATCATGAATACGATAAAGCGCAGGCTCTTCATTTTTTTCAACAAAACGTGCAGCAGCAATATTGGCGAGGATCATGCACTCTTCAATCAGTTTATGTGCATCATTACGAACAACAGGCTCAATACGCTCAATGCGACGCTCAGCATTGAAAATAAATTTCGCTTCTTCTGACTCAAAACCAATAGCACCACGTTGTTGACGAGCGATATCTAATGCTTGATACAGCTCATATAGGTGCTCAATATCTTGTACGATAGGTTTATAGTGTTCACGTAACTCTTCATCACCTTGAATGATTTTCCACACTTTAGTGTAGGTCATTCGTGCATGAGAACTCATCACTGCTTCATAGAATTTATAAGATGATAGACGCCCTTGTTCAGAAATCGTCATCTCACAAACCATACAGAGACGGTCTACTTGTGGGTTGAGTGAACATAAGCCATTGGAAAGCACTTCAGGCAACATTGGCACGACTTGAGAAGGGAAATAGACAGAGTTGCCTCGACTACGCGCTTCAGTGTCTAATGCGGTTTGAGGACGAACATAATAACTCACATCCGCAATAGCAACCCATAAACGCCAACCGCCACCTTTTTTACGTTCACAATAAACCGCGTCATCAAAGTCTCGTGCATCTTCACCATCAATAGTGATTAATGGCAATTTACGTAAATCAACACGACCTTCTTTTGCCGATTCTGGTACATCTTCTTTTAAATCAGCAACTTCTTTTGTGACTTGAGCAGGCCAAGAGTATGGAATTTCATGAGTACGCAGGGCAATCTCTACGGCAATTCCGGTTCCCATTGTTTCGCCTAGAATTTCCACGATACGGCCTACAGCTTGAGTGCGACGAGTAGGTCTGGTTGTTACTTCAACAACAACCACATTTCCCATACGAGCACCCATGAGATCGTCTTTAGGGATCAAAATATCAAAGCTTAAACGGCTATCATCAGGTACGACAAATCCCATTCCTGATTCAATAAAATATCTACCTACTATTTGGTTATTTCTTGGTTCAATAACACGAACAACACGGCCTTCACGACGACCTTTTCTATCCATACCCAAAGGTTGAGCAAGAATAACATCACCGTGCATGGTTTTTTTCATTTCATCTTGTGAAAGATAAAGATCATCTTTTTGACCTTCAGCACGTAAAAAACCATATCCATCACGATGACCGATGACTTTACCTTTCCAAAGATCAAGGCGTTCTGGTAAGGCGTAGCATTGACGTCGAGTAAAAACTAATTGACCATCTCTCTCCATTGCTCTTAGACGACGACGTAGGGCTTCAAGATCTTCTTCGCCTGAAATGTTAAAAGCCTGCGCCAAGTCTTCACGGCTCATTGGAGCAGTACGTTTTTTCATTTCTTCTAAAATATATTCGCGACTTGCAATTGGAGAGGCGTATTTTTCTGCTTCTCTATCCTGAAAAGGATCTTTTGACATCATGACCTCCGAGCTATCAGAATCGATGAAATAGTAGACTCAAGCATCTTCTAATAACAATTTATATAATGGGCTGTTATTTTCAACTAATTCAGCCAATGTGTGACGGTCTAACTCTTTCAAAAATTGTTCAATTGCCTGATTTAATACCAATTTTAATCGACAAGCTGGTGTTATATGGCAAAACTCAGCACTACAGTTAACTAATGAAAGAGGCTCTAAAGCACGAACAACATCACCAACAATAATTTGCGATGCTGGTTTTCCTAAACGGATCCCACCATTTTTTCCGCGTATCGCATCGACAAAACCAAGATGACTCAGTTGATTGATAATTTTGACCATATGATTACGTGAGACACCATAGACCTGCGTCACTTCAGTGATGCTTGTCATTTTGCCTTCAGGTAATGAAGCCATATATATCAATGCCCTCAATCCATAATCTGTAAAACTGGTTAATTGCACAATGACCTCTGAAAAGTAAGCTTCCCTATTAAATACATTAAGGGATAAATAATTAATAATGAGAATATCATTTTATTAAGCAATATTATGTTTAATTTTTGGGCATTTAGCAAAGATATACTCAAAAGTGAGCAATTTCTCTATCTCACAAAGTTATTAATAAAATAATAGCGATATCACAGACAAAGAAAAAGCGATACTGCCGCTTTTTCAACAGATCGCTTCTCTTTATGGCTTATCAAACAATAATAACGTTGTATTTTTATCTTTAGCCAAGAGCAATAAAACAGAACCGAGTGAAAACCGTTTTATCGCACCTATCATTGGCATTTTTACAACAAACGACCGACTAACAGATATGAAAAAATCGCCCCTGTCATTTTCAGGGACGATTTTCGCATCAAACCATTAATACAAATTATGCATCAAATGGATGACGGAGAATAATTGTTTCTGAACGATCAGGTCCTGTAGAAACGATATCAACAGGTACACCTGTTAATTCTTCAACACGTTTGATGTAGTTTAAAGCGGCTTGTGGTAACAGCGCTCTGTCTTTCACACCAAAGGTTACTTCGTTCCAACCAGGCATTGATTCATAGATAGGCTCGATACCTTCCCAATCATCAGCTGCTAAAGGTGTGGTTTCAATCACTTCACCATTTGGTAAACGGTAGCCCACACATACTTTAACTTCTTTCAGACCATCTAAAACATCAAGTTTGGTCATGCAGAAACCAGAGAGTGAGTTGATTTGAACAGCACGGCGAATAGCAATAATATCTAACCAACCAGTGCGGCGACTACGACCTGTAGTAGCACCAAACTCTTGGCCTTTTTCACGAAGAAAATCGCCTACTTCGTCGAACAGTTCAGTTGGGAATGGACCTGCACCAACGCGTGTAGAATAAGCTTTGATGATACCTAGCACATAACCAACGTAACGAGGACCTAAGCCAGAACCTGTCGCAACACCACCAGCCGTTGTGTTAGAAGAGGTCACGTATGGATAAGTACCGTGGTCGATATCTAATAAAGTGCCTTGTGCACCTTCAAACATCACCAGCTCATTATTTTGAGTTGCTTTATAAAGTAAATCAGAAACATCAACAACCATACCAGTCAGAATATCGGCTATCGCCATAATATCGTCTAAGGTTTTTTGATAATCTACTGCTTCAACTTTGTAGTAGTTCACCAATTGGAAGTTATGATATTCAATAATTTCTTTCAGCTTTTGTGCGAATGCTTTTTTATCGAACAGATCACCAACGCGTAATCCACGACGAGCAACTTTATCTTCGTAAGCAGGACCAATACCGCGACCTGTTGTACCGATAGCTTTCTCGCCACGTGCTTTTTCGCGCGCGTTATCTAATGCGATGTGATAAGGAAGAATTAACGGACAAGCTTCAGACAGAAGTAAACGCTCGCGAACAGGAATACCACGCGCTTCAAGCTGAGTCATTTCCTTCATCAATGCTTCTGGCGATAAAACGACACCGTTTGCTATGATGCTAATCACATTTTCACGCAGGATACCTGATGGGATTAAATGGAGAACGGTTTTTTCACCGTTAATGACTAGAGTATGACCAGCATTGTGGCCACCTTGGTAGCGAACAACATATTTAGCGCGTTCTGTTAGCAAGTCAACAATCTTGCCCTTGCCTTCGTCACCCCACTGGGTGCCCAATACGACAACGTTATTACTCATTTCAAAATACACTCGGTTGCTTAAAAAAGGATTCTACCATCTCAATTCAAGAGTTACAGTAGATTTTATCTAATTATGCCATCACCGCTTTTAAGCAATAGAAAATCTTGCCATATTCAATATTTTCGCCCTAAAAATCCACAACATAAGATATTTGTGATTTTTATCGACAGTTCTGAATGTAAAACCAGAAAGCAGAGTGGCATAAAAGTGAAAATGGCTCAGAAGACGCCTCGGGATAGTCGAGGGATTATCTTGAAATGCAATTTTCACTTTATACTATCTCAGCTAAAGGCAATTTGGAAATCATTGTGAGTGATTTTTCAACTGAATAGTCATATTAAGATATTTATCACCTTCTTTTATACGCTATTTATATGATAATTAACAATAAAAAAATCCCCTGTTTTTTTATCACAGAGGATTTTATTATTTATTTGAGCTTAGAATAACGACAACTTAATCGTCAATCATTGCTCTCGCTTTAGTTGGTGCTTTCATATAGCGTAAGAAATCGCTATCTGGGCTTAACACCATGACGTCATTGCCGTCTTTATTAAAGCTATTTTCGTAAGCGCGTAAGCTACGAATAAATGCATAAAAATCGGGATCTTGGTTGAACGCATCAGCAAACAATTTAGTTGCTTGGGCATCACCTTCACCACGCAGACGCAGAGATTCACGCTCTGATTCAGCTAAGGTTTCAGTTACTGTTTTATCCGCTGCTGCGCGGATCTTCACTGCTTGTTCCTGACCTTGTGAGCGATGACGACGAGCGACCGCTTCACGTTCTGCACGCATACGTTGATAAATGGCTTCAGAAACTTCCATTGGCAGGTTGATTTGCTTGATACGAACGTCAATCACTTCAATCCCTAATGCAGCCATACTATTCATATTGATAGCGGGAACTTGCCCTTTGGTTTCTTCTGCTACTTTCTTCGCAGCAATAGCAATTGCATCATCTGCAGCACTTGTATCACGAGATGGTGTACCTTCGTTCAGTGCATTACGCACATCGATGGTTAAACGACCACGTGAGTCAGTAATAATTTGGTTTACGCTCATACGACCAATTTCAGAACGTAAGCGGTCACTAAATTTACGACGAAGCAGTGTTTCTGCTTGCGTTGTATTACCACCACCTGTTGCCAGATAGTAAGTGCTGAAATCACTGATACGCCATTTTAAGTAAGAATCAACCAGTAAGTCTTTGTTCTCGCCTGATAAGAAACGGTCTTGCTGAATATTCATTGTTTGAATACGTGCATCGAGTTTCTTAACATTTTCAATAAATGGTATTTTAAAGTGAAGACCTGGTTCATACACAACAGGTTTGTTTTCACCATCACGAACAACTTTTGCGAAGCGTAAAATAATGCCACGCTCATATTGTTGAACGACAAATACTGAAGAGTACAGTAACGCTAAAATAATAACTGCAACAACAGCGATAACTTTACGCATGATTATTGTCCTCCTTGATTAGAGCTATAAGGCTGACCATAACCGCCATTATTGTTGCTGTTATTACCGTATCCACCATTACCATAATTGGTTGCAGGTTTTTGAGCAGGAGCCGTATTTGAATTAGGCGTTGGTACTGGCATACGAGCAGACGGTTCCATCGCACTATTTGACGAGTTCGACGACTGCGGTTGCTGACGTAACATCTGCTCTAAAGGTAGTACTAACATACTGTTACCTTTATCATTAGCAATAATTTTACGTGTTTTCGAGAGTACCTTTTCCATGGTTTCAATGTAAAGACGCTCACGAGTAATTTCCGGTGCAGCACGATATTCAGGTAAGATTTTGGCGAAACTCGCCACCTCACCTTCAGCTCTCATTACCACACTGGTTTTATAAGCCGTTGCTTCTTCGATCATACGCTGTGCGTTACCTTTAGCTAAAGGTAAAACTTCGTTCTTGTAAGCCTCAGCTTGACGAATGGTTTTTTGCTCTTCCTCACGGGCGGCAATTACATCATCAAATGCAGCTTTTACAGCTTCTGGTGGGCGAGCAACTTGGAAGTTGACGTCCACAATAGAGATACCCATTTTATAAGGACGGATAGTCTCTTCTAATTCTTGACGCGTTTGGTCACGAATTTCTGAACGATTAGAGGTCAGAATTTTTTCCATTTCTGAACGACCAATAACACCACGAACAGCACTGTCAGTTGCCTGACCTAAACTGTTAATAGGCGTTGTAAGGTTAAACAGAAATGTTTCTGGATCAGAGACAACATACTGCACGTTTATCTCAACTTGAACCATGTTTTCATCCGACGTCAACATCATGCCACCCGTGGTTAAATCACGAATAGTTTTCACGTTGACAGGCTGAACTTCATCAACAAAAGTCGGTTTCCAGTTCAAACCAGGTTCGACGATTTGATAAAACTTACCGAAACGAGTTACAACGCCTTGTTCAGCTTCTTTAATGGTATAAAAACCACTGGCAGCCCAAACAACGATAACCGCACCTAATGCAAGAGTAACCAGTAGGTTTCCAGCATTACTACGAGGTCCGCCATTTTGCCCTGAAGAGGAGTTGCCGCCTTTTTTACCACCGAAACCACCAAGTTTTTCACTCAGTTTTCGGAACATATCATCGAGATCTGATGCCCCGCGATTCCGACCTCCTTGATTGCCGTTGGAGTTACCATCGCCGTTATTATTACCGCCGTTCCGGTTACCCCACGGGTCGCGGTCTTGTCCGTTGTTACCGGGCTGATTCCACGCCATGTTCTAGCTCCATTATTATGATTAGATTTATCAGGCTTAAGAGCCGATTTCGTCGCCAGCTCTCAGTTTATGTTCTTTATTATGGCCGTTATCAGACCACGTAATCCAATAAATTTGGTTCCTGCTTGCAAAGGCGGAGCCAGTCTACCATAGGCATACGTATGATAAGCCCGACTTTACCGTCTTTTTCAATCCACTCTCGCTCTATTGATTGTAATTGATAGAAACGGCTGCGTAAGCGCCCTGCATCTGCATCTTCTGGTGGCAAACGCAATTCAAAGTGTGCGATCTCACCTGAAAGACGTTCTGTCAACGCCTGATATAACAGAGGAATACCTTCACCTGTTTGTGCAGAAACCCAAACTCTAACAGGCAAATTATCTTCATTTCGATCTATTCTTGGAGTGAACTCTTCAAGAAGATCAACTTTATTCATTACATGCAGTGTTGGTATCTCTTGAGCATCTATCTCTTCTAATACACTCTCTACTGCATGAATATTATCTTCAAAACGGCTATCCGCTGCATCAATAACATGAAGAAGTAAGGTGGCTTCTCGTGTTTCTTGTAGTGTCGCTTTAAATGCCGCGACAAGATCATGAGGCAAATGTCGGATAAAACCAACAGTATCAGCTAAAACTACCGTACCTACATCATCGACTTGAATACGTCGTAATGTTGGATCTAAAGTTGCAAATAACTGATCTGCAGCATACACATCTGAACAGGTAAGGTAGTTAAATAAACTCGATTTTCCTGCATTTGTGTAGCCAACGAGAGATAATGTTGGAATATCAGCTTTACTTCGCGCTTGTCGTCCTTGTTCACGCTGACGCTCTACTTTACCCAGTCGCATAAGAATTTGACTAATTTTACCTCTGAGTAAGCGGCGGTCTGTTTCTAGCTGAGTTTCACCAGGTCCACGTAATCCAATCCCCCCTTTTTGTCTTTCTAGGTGTGTCCACCCTCTGACTAAACGGGTTGATAAATGACGTAACTGGGCGAGTTCAACCTGTAGTTTACCTTCATGAGTTCTTGCTCGCTGAGCAAAAATATCAAGGATAACTCCCGTGCGATCTACCACACGGCATTCACAAAGTCTTTCCAGATTTCGTTCTTGTGCAGGTGTGAGTGCATGATTAAAAAGAACAACATCAGCACCACTAGCTTTTACAGCCTCAGCAATCTCCTCAGCTTTTCCTTCACCCACATAATATTTAGGATGAGGTGCTTTACGATTCCCTGTAATAATTTGAACTGGTTTTACACCCGCAGATGTCACCAGTGATTCAAATTCTTGCAAATCATCAACGTCCTTTTCCTGAGAAAAAAAGACGTGCACTAAAACGGCTAACTCGCCACCTTCATAACGATCAAACAAAGGCGAAACCTCTTGGACTTTATAAAAACAGGAAAAAACATAGGTAAAGTCTCCCTACCTATGTTTTTATTATTTTAAGAATAATATTTGATAATTATTCTGCAACATCATCCTGCTGAGTCGCGCTACCGCCATTATAGCCAGTACCTGTTTGATTCGTGCCTGTGTTGCTATGATGAGAAACAGGACGAGAAGGTACCACGGTAGAGATAGCATGTTTATATACCATCTGACTTACTGTGTTTTTCAGCAAAATAACAAATTGGTCAAAAGATTCGATCTGACCTTGCAATTTAATGCCGTTTACCAAATAGATAGAAACGGGAACCCTTTCACGACGTAATGCGTTCAAGAAAGGATCTTGCAAAGATTGCCCCTTAGCCATTCTATGTTTTCCTTATTTTGTTGTTTTATACTAGAACCCAATTGGTCCGAAAAATGAACTACTCAAAAATTGCGCTTTGGCAACTATCAATTTTACACAAACCTACCATCTATGCACTAATAACCTGCAAAACAGTATTAAGAGAAAGCTCAGGATCTTCACTATCAAGCCAATGAATATCTTTCCAACCTCTTAACCAAGTGATTTGTCGCTTCGCTAATTGCCGGGTAGCGCAGATCCCTCGATAAACCATCTCATCATAATCGATTTCACCAGATAAATATGACCACATCTGGCGATAACCGACACAACGTACAGAAGGTAAATCTTCATGCAGATCACCCCGCTCATATAATGTTTTTACTTCATCTTCAAATCCACAAGCCAGCATCTGTTTAAAACGAGTTTCAATGCGTTGATGAAGTACATTTCTGTCTTTCGGAGTAATCGCAAACTGATGAACCGTATAAGGCAATGATTCGCCCGATATTTTTGTTAATTCAGTCATTGTTTTACCTGAAATCAGGTAAACTTCTAGCGCGCGCGATAATCGTTGAGGATCATTAGGATGGATCCGCTGTGCAGCCACAGGATCAACCAAAGATAACTCACGATGAACGGCTTCCCATCCTTGTTCCATTGCTTTTTTTTCTATTTCAGCACGAATTTCAGGGTCTGCGCTAGGTAAAGGTGATAAGCCTTCGAGTAATGCTTTAAAATATAGCATAGTCCCGCCCACTAATAATGGAATTCTCCCAGCAGAGATAATTTCATCCATTGCTTTTAATGCATCTCGGCGAAAATCAGCAGCTGAGTATGGTAATGCGGGATCTAAAATATCAATTAGTCGATGTGGTGCAAGCGATTGCTCTTTTGCATCTGGCTTTGCTGTTCCAATATCCATACCACGATAAATCAGAGCAGAATCAACACTAATAATATCAACAGGCAGTTTTTGTCTTAGTGCAATCGCCAATGCGGTTTTACCTGAGGCTGTTGGCCCCATTAGAAAAATTGCTTTAGGTTTTGTTTGAGTACTTACTTCGCTCATTATCTAGTGCCGCTACCACAGGTTGTAATTCTATTAATTGTAATAAGTTTTCTGATGGCTGTCTGACATATTGAGGACAAAGTCTTTCAATATCAGCCAATAATCCGACTGCTTGAGCTTGTGACCACTGAACCGGCTCATGGATTATCTGTTTAGCAAACCAATGTCCAAGTTGCTGTTTTGTGCATAACTTTTCAGAGGAAAGATAAGCCAGCAACGCTGTCAGCAATACAGGTAAATTTTGCTTACGCAACGGCAACGATACGGCATGTATTGTCGCTTTACCATGGGATATCTCGATAATAATCCCAAAATCACTGATTAATGCTTGAAACTGATTAAACGTATTTATTTCTTCTTTATTCAGCACCACTTTTAATGGGACTAATAGCGGCTGAGGTTTCAATGTTTCATTTTCAGGCAATAACTGTGCACATTTTAACAGAAAATCAGCTTCTTCCAACGCTAATAAGCCAAGACCTTGAGAAGATTCAATTAACGCATATTTCTGTTGATAAATTGCCAATACTCGCCCAAAAGTATAATCATTTTGCTGTTCAGATACATTGATAGAACGAGGCATTACAGAAACACGATTTTCTATATGAGTAGTAGTATGAACGCTTTCACCTAAATTCAATGGGGTACGCTCAGGAAATAGTGGAATTTTTTCTGTTTTTTCAAGCGAGCTAGCACTTTCTTGCATCATTTTCTGATAAAGCACCCCTTGAGTTCGCTGATAGCTGTCGCCAAACTGACGATTGTCACCAAATTGCGATATCGATTTTGGCGCGTGCACTCTCTCTTTAACCTGTTTTGGCTCATCGAATGAAGATGGTGGCGTTTTCTCTGTGGTGTGATTACTGCTGGAATAATTAACAGGTGCCTGATAAGGCTGAGAGAATATATTTTCTCCTGCAACTTGACGGTTTTCAGGGAAAATAGGTGCCATAGTAGACTCAACATCATCATTTGTTGAAAGAGGTAAGCTCTCTTGGGTCGCTTGGCTTAAAACACTTAATACGCCTTGGTAAATAAAATCATGTACTAAGCGTGATTCATGAAAACGCACTTCATGTTTAGCGGGATGCACATTCACATCGACTTGATGAGGGTCAACCGTTAAATAAAGCACATATGAAGGTTGCTGTTCACCTTGCAAATAGCCTTCATAGGCTTGACGAATAGCATGATTAATTAGCCTATCGCGCATCATCCGCCCATTAACATAGCAATACTGAATTTCACTGCTATGCGTGGGTGAAGATGGATGCTCAATCCAACCTTTTATCGCTAAATCGCCATGCTCCCACGATAATTGCATTGATTGCTCAACAAAATTATTGCCACAAATAGCACCTAAACGACGAGCATATTGATGCTCTTCTTTCGCGGCGCGATATTGGCGCATACGTTTGCCGTTATGCGTCAAATTAATCGAAACATCAAAACGAGATAGCGCAATACGCCGCACTATTTCATCAATATGACCAAACTCCGTTTTTTCAGTGCGCAAAAATTTACGTCTTGCTGGCGTATTATAAAATAGGTCGAGCACTTCCACGGTACTACCAACAGGATGTGCCGCGGGTTTTACAGTCACCGCCATATCTCGCCCTTCAGCATAAGCTTGCCAAGCTTCTTCTTGAGACACAGTGCGTGAAGTCAGCGTAAGGCGAGAAACAGAACTGATACTTGCTAATGCCTCACCACGAAACCCCATACTAATAATAGCTTCAAGATCATCAAGGCTTGATATTTTGCTAGTTGCATGGCGAGCAAGTGCTAACTTCAAATCTTCTTGATTGATCCCACATCCGTTGTCACGGATACGAATAAGCTTAGCGCCACCTTTATCGATATCAATATCAATCGTTGTTGCACCCGCATCTAAGCTATTTTCCAGCAACTCTTTAACGACAGATGCTGGTCTTTCAACAACCTCTCCAGCAGCTATCTGATTCGCTAACTGGGGAGGCAATAAATTTATCGCCATCACCTTTATTCCGTTTTAATTAATTACTTGGCGCATTTTGCAATGGGTGAGCCAGAAAATATTGGCGTAATCCAGCGTGAATTGCGGCTGCAAGTTTTTCTTGGTAAGCATCAGAAGTGAGCAGTTGCTCTTCAGATGCATGACTAATAAATCCAGTTTCAACCAAAATAGAAGGAATATCTGGTGAACGTAATACACCTAAACTTGCATGTTCTGGTGTTTTTTTATGCAGTGAACCGACTTTTCTTAGCTCAGATAACACAGCAACCGCAACGTCATAACCCACACGTTGTGAATTACCAAACTGTAAATCTAATACAGTCTGACTTAAATAAGGATCTGCACCTTCAGCCAAAGCATCACCCGCACCACCTAACAATTCTGATTGTTTCTCACTCTGTTCAAGCCATTTACCTAATTCGCTATTTGCACGACGATTTGAAAGTACCCATACAGAAGCGCCTCTGGCACTATGATTAGGTGCTGAGTCCGCATGAATAGAAACCAACATATTCGCGCCTTGTTTACGAGCGACTTCTGAACGACCTGCAACAGAAATAAAGTAATCCCCATTACGAGTTAATACGGGTTTAAACATTGGGTCATTGCGTAAACGAGCTTCTAGTTTTTTAGCCACACTTAAGGTGACATCTTTTTCACGCATTCCCTTTTGCCCAATAGCACCTGGGTCTTGACCACCATGTCCTGCATCAATAGCGATAATAATTTGACGCGAACTGGCTGTAGGTTTGGATGGTGTAGCACGAGGCTCAACTCTTGCGGTTGGCGCTACTATTTGTGTGGTGGTTTGTGTCGTTGCTGGTTTCACTGATGTCATTGGTGCCATATTCATACTGGTAGAAGATGACGATAATCTCACCGTACTTATCGAGGTTTGAATATTTGCGCTTTGGCGCGAATTTAAACCTTTGAGAGTAAGTACTAACTTATAGCTATTTCCTTGAGCACTAATGCTTTCTGTCACCGCTATAGGTTGGGCAAGTTCAAGAACTATACGCTGATATTGGCTATCTTGTGATTGGCTAGTTCGTATTTTATGAACCAATTGATTTGCACTTAACGGTGTAGGTAATCCCGCTATTTTAGTGCTCTGCTGAAAGTCGATAACTAAGCGATCTGGGCTTTTTAGCGAAAAATATTTATAACCCGGCTTCCCATCACTAAAAGTAAATGTGAGGGTTGTTAATGATGCGCTATTTTCTACTTTAACTTCTGTTACTGTTGCAGCATATGCCGTTTGCACAAAGAAAAGCGAAATAAGAAACAACAAAAAGCCAACGAAATAACGCTGACTTTGGCTCACCATAGTGACGAGATTTGACATAATCAATATTCCTTTATGCAGACTGAATACGGGATAAAACGGTATTCCCTCTTTGTGAAAGGGCTACAAAACGGGCTGTTCTGCCTTCATTTTCATAGTTTAAATGAAGCTCTAAATCTGCGCTTGGTAAGAAACCTTCACCTTGAGAAGGCCACTCAATTAAACACAGTGCATCTTGTTCAAAATAGTCTCGTATTCCCATAAATTCTAGTTCTTCAGCAGATGCTAGGCGATATAAATCAAAATGATAAACAGGATTTGGCGACAGCATATATGGCTCAACTAGCGTATAAGTTGGACTTTTTACATGACCTTGGTGACCAAGTGCTTGTAAAAAACCTCGGCTAAAGGTTGTTTTTCCAGCCCCAAGATCACCATATAAATAAATAATCAATCCAGTATTATCAGCTGCAATAGCAACAGAGCGCCCCAATTTTACTGTAGCGGCTTCATCTTTCAGTGTAACAACCCATTCTTTCATATTCATATAATCTATTGTTAGGTAATAACGGCCAAGAAAAGCAAGATCTTTGGTTAAAATCAAAAGCCAAGCTTTTTGTATTCTCTTAAGGTAAATAGCTATCTAAATCAGTGATCAAATAACCATATCATAAATCTATTTATCACGAGGATTTTTCCTAATGCCTCTCTATGATACACTGCGCGCTCTTAGGACTCACCTCTTACCTATTTATTCGGTTTATCATGCCATTACTTGACCTCAATCTCCTCGCACAAAATATCAAATTATGGGGCACTGAACTCGGTTTTCAACAAACGGGAATATGTGATACCGACTTATCTATAGAGGAACCTCGCTTACAGGCGTGGTTAGATAAGCAATATCATGGAGAGATGGCATGGATGGCAAAATATGGAATGACTCGCGCAAGACCTCATGAACTTGTGCCTGGCACTTTGCGCGTTATCAGCGTCAGAATGAATTATCTTCCTACTGATGCAGCTTTTGCCCGAACACTTAATAATTCTGAGCAGGGTTATATCAGTCGTTACGCTCTTGGCAGAGATTATCATAAAGTATTAAGACAACGTCTTAAAAAATTAGGGGAAAAAATTACACAATATTGCCAACAGTATGAGTACCAAAATATTGTTAATTTTCGCCCTTTTGTTGACTCTGCACCGATTATGGAACGTCCTCTAGCCGTTAAAGCTGGACTTGGCTGGGTTGGTAAACACTCACTAGTTATCAACAATAAGGCGGGGTCGTGGTTTTTCCTGGGTGAATTATTGATAGATTTGCCCTTACCTATCGATTCATCAGTTGAAGAGCAATGCGGCAAATGTGTTGCTTGTATGACAACCTGCCCAACAGGTGCCATTATTGAACCTTATACGATAGATGCTCGCCGGTGTATTTCTTATCTCACTATTGAGCTTGATGGCGCAATCCCTGAAGAATTTCGTCCTTTAATGGGCAATCGCATCTATGGATGTGATGATTGCCAACTTATTTGTCCTTGGAACCGTTTTTCATCACTCACTGAAGAAGATGATTTTTCTCCTCGACGAGCTCTTCACACCCCTGAATTGCTGGATCTTTTCCATTGGACAGAAGAGAAGTTTCTTCGCATTACTGAAGGCTCACCGATCCGCAGAATAGGCTATCTACGTTGGCTTAGAAATATTAGTGTGGCGTTAGGAAATGCGCCTTACCAAGATAAAATTGTACTTGCTCTGCAAGAACGCTTTGGTTTAAGCGAAGTTTTAGATGAACATTTACATTGGGCGATATCACAGCAGACAACCAAACGTAATGATAAAGAGATAAAAATACAGACTTCGAAGCAAAAACGCCTAGTAAGAGCTATAACTAAGGGCTTACCTAGAGATGCTTAATTTTTAATAGTCTTAATCAATCTGGAACTACAGATAGTTTCATCTGTGAATAAAATAAAAATCCCTTGCCTATCAACATGAAGAAAAAATTCAAGCGAACCAAGACACAATTTTTAAAAATTTAGAATAGACTTAAATATCAAATAGATATGACAGAACACAATTTGAGAGTAAAAGAGAATAACATTATCTTTTTATGATAACGCCCTGTGGATAACTCTGTGCAGTAAAAAAATTAATACGACTTAGACGCGGCGGTTATCAGCATCTGACTGTGGATAATTCAACTTGGGAATATATTAAGAATAGTAAGATATATATCACATTTTTTTAAAGAAAAGCGCTAAAAATACTTTCCTTCATTTAAAACACTATTCAACTTGTTTTTAACAAAATAAAGACCTAAAAACAGAAAAATAGATCTAATATCTAATCCCCCCTGAACGAGGAAAGGCGCACATTCTAGTGCTGTCAAAATAGAAATGCAAGGAAAGATCGAAGATAGATCACAAAAAAATAGCTTGATCTTACTGAGAGTTACAATATTGATCTTTTTACAATAAAATCGCCCGCTTTCATTTTTAGAACACTAAGTAAAACCCACTAAACAAATACCATAAATAGTGTAGTCGATATTAAAAAAAGCGAGAGAAAAAACGTAAAATTTTTTATGAGGATTAAAAATCAGATTTAGTAAAACAGAAGAGAAAAAATTGGAGCGGGAAACGAGACTCGAACTCGCGACCCCAACCTTGGCAAGGTTGTGCTCTACCAACTGAGCTATTCCCGCATTTGGTAAGGTTTAGATAATTATCAAAGAAATATTTGGAGCGGGAAACGAGACTCGAACTCGCGACCCCAACCTTGGCAAGGTTGTGCTCTACCAACTGAGCTATTCCCGCGTCGCATAATACTGATAACTATCAAAGAAAGATTGGAGCGGGAAACGAGACTCGAACTCGCGACCCCAACCTTGGCAAGGTTGTGCTCTACCAACTGAGCTATTCCCGCATCTTTCTTACACCCGTACTAACGAAATTCTTCATCGGTACGGGAAGCGCATTATACGAGAAAAAAGCTTAACCGCAAGCCCCTGGCACCAAAAAAATGTATTTTTTTCACTGCATGCTGATAAAATCACCATAATGGTGCAATATCCATCATAAATAAGGATATTTTATTTTTGAATAAAGGTTTCACGATAATAAGCAAGCTCAGCAATAGATTCTCGAATATCATCTAACGCCTGATGTGTATTTTTCTTGGTAAAGCCATCTAAAATTTCTGGCTTCCAGCGACGAGCCAACTCTTTTAATGTACTCACATCAAGATAACGATAATGGAAGTACTGTTCTAATTCAGGCATATAACGAAAAAGAAAACGTCGGTCTTGTCCTACACTGTTACCACAAATTGGAGAAGCACCCTGTGGTACCCACTTTTCTAAAAATGTTATAGTGGCTTTTTGTGCGGCAAAATCATCATATTGACTCGCTTTAACACGTTCGACTAAACCACTACCCGTGTGTGTGCGTGTATTCCAGTCATCCATTAAATCAAGCTGTTCTTGCGACTGATGTACAGCAATAACGGGACCTTCAGCTAAAATATTAAGTTGAGGATCTGTCACGATAGTAGCGATTTCAATAATGCGATCACGTTCAGGATCAAGCCCCGTCATTTCCAGATCTATCCAGATAAGATTGCTCTCGTTTTTTGACATAATATTTCCTAGCTGTTTCTAAGAGTGAGACATGATATTTTAGCGCTATCATAACGCGTTTACTCAATAAGCACGACAGAAGAACATCTAACCGAATAACACAAGTGAGGATCGGTGACAAAACGTAAATTATCTAAGGGCCAGCAACGCCGAGTACAAGAAAATCATAAAAAGCGTTTGCAGAGCAAAGAGAAAAAAAACCACGTTGAATTAGACGATACACAATTAGGTGAAGCAGCTGAAGGTTTGGTCATCAGTCGCTTTGGTCAACATGCAGATATCGAAGCAACTGATGGCACGATAACTCGATGCAACATACGACGGACTATTTCATCATTAGTTACTGGCGATAAAGTCGTCTGGCGACCCGCGTTACAAACGCAGGAAGGTGTGCGGGTTAATGGGATTGTCGAAGCAGTGCATGAGCGAACTTCTGTACTTACTCGACCTGACTATTATGATGGCATAAAACCTATTGCCGCCAATATTGACCAGATTATTGTTGTTTCCGCCATTTTACCTGAGCTCTCTCTCAATATTATCGACCGTTATCTTGTTGCTTGCGAAACATTAGATGTCGAGCCACTTATTGTGCTCAATAAAATTGATATGTTAGATGCTGAAAGTAGAAAAATGGTAAGTGAGTGGATGCAAACTTACAAAAACATTGGTTATCGTGTTGTTGAAGTTTCTAGTCACACTAAAGAAGGTTTAGATGAGCTGACACAAGAACTTATTGGTAGGATCTCTATTTTTGCAGGTCAATCAGGTGTTGGGAAATCAAGCTTACTCAATGCACTACTGCCACCAACACAAGAGAGCATTGTTGTTAATCAAGTCTCTGATAACTCAGGTTTAGGTCAACATACCACTACGGCTTCGCGCCTTTATCACTTCCCTCAAGGCGGCGATGTTATCGACTCTCCAGGTGTTCGTGAATTTGGCTTATGGCATTTAACACCTGATCAAGTCACTAAAGGTTTTATTGAATTTAGACCTTATCTTGGCGGCTGTAAGTTCCGCGATTGTAAGCATTTGGATGATCCTGGTTGCCTGCTTAATGAAGCCGTTGAAAAAGGTGAGATCAACGATATTCGTTTTGAAAATTATCACCGAATTCTAGAAAGTATGAGTCAGGTGAAAGTTCGTAAGAACTTTAATTCAGACTCTTAATAACAGATTCACTGACAACCCTATCAAGGGTAGGTACAATAGACCCCTTTTGTCTATTTTTTATCGTTCAATCCTAGAGGTTGCCATGTTGGACAAGCTAAAAATTAAACTACAGTATTTATTGCCTAAATTATGGCTAACACAGCTCGCAGGTTGGTTTGCAAATAAAAAAGCTGGTAGCATCACTCAATTTGTTATCAAAGCTTTCGCCAAAGCTTATAACGTTGATATGAATGAAGCAAAAGAGAGCCAATTTCAGGCTTACTCTACATTCAATGATTTTTTTATTCGTGCATTAAAAGAAGGCGCTCGCCCTATCGTTGATGGTGAGAACCAACTTGCATTACCTGCTGATGGCGCAGTTAGCCAATTAGGTCTGATACAAGATGATCAAATTTTACAAGCCAAAGGTCATCACTACACACTAGAGGCATTGCTTGCCGGTAACTTTATGCTGGCAGATATGTTCCGTAATGGTCAATTTATTACGACTTATCTCTCTCCTCGCGATTACCATCGTGTGCATATGCCTTGTGACGGTTTGCTAAAAGAGATGATTTATGTACCTGGTGATCTTTTTTCTGTGAACCCATTAACTGCTGCTAATGTACCTAATTTATTTGCTCGTAATGAACGCATTATTTGTCTTTTTGAAACCGCATTTGGTCCAATGGTGCAAATTCTTGTCGGTGCAACTATCGTTGGTAGTATTGAAACGGTTTGGTGTGGCATGGTAACTCCGCCACGCGAAGGCATTATCAAGCGTTGGACTTATCCTCAAGCAGATAAAGTAGGGGCAATTTTCTTGAAAAAAGGGGAAGAGATGGGTCGTTTTAAACTAGGCTCAACCGTTATCAACCTTTTCCCAGAAAATAGTGTCCAATTGAATAAAGATTTAGTAAATGGCTCCGTTACATTAATGGGGGAACAATTGGGTTCCATTATTAATGTCGTTAGCAACGAAAACACCATCATCAGTGAATAACACGTAATTCGGAGTATATCTTTGTGCGCCTGATAATCAGTCTGCTCTTCACGCTCTTTCTGACTGTTTCAATGAGTACATCAGCACTATCTGCTGATGTAGCGAAATTACGTCAAGACATTAAACAACTTGAAGGAAGTACCAATCCTCAAGATATCGAGACTGTTCAGGCGCTACAAGGTACTATTAATTGGATAAATGATGGCGAAAAGGCACAAGCAAGTGCCGATAATTACCAAAAAGCGATTGATGAATATCCTCAAATGACACAAGAGCTTAGAACCAAGCTTCTTGAAGAGAGTAATTCACTCCCCTCTATTCCTGAAAAAATCAGCATACCTGACCTTGAACAAAAAATTATTCAAGTCAGTAGTCAACTGATGGAGCAAGCAAGGCTCCAACAACAAGAACAAGATAAAAGCCGCGAAATAAGTGAGTCATTAAACTTACTTCCTCAACAATTATCTGAAGCTCGTCGTCTACTTAGCGATGCAACTGCTCGCCTTGCCTCAGCAAGCACCTCAACCACATCACTTGCAGAAGCACAAAACAAGCTGACACAAGCTGAAGTGAATGCACGTAAAGCAATGGTAAATGAGCTAGAGATTGCTCAACTGTCGGCAAACAACCGCCAAGAAATTGTACGACTACGTCTTGAATTATTTAAAAAACGCTACCAACGACTCGATGTACAATTACAGCAACTACGCAGCTTATTGAATATTAAACGCCAAGAAGTTGCCGACCTTGCTTTAGAAAAAACAGAGATGTTAGCGGAACAAGGTGGTGAACTTCCTGAGTTTTTACGTAAACAAATTCAAACTAACCGTGAGTTATCTCAAATCCTAAATAAGCAAACACAGGAGATGAGCCAATTAGCGGAAAAACAGCGGATTACCACACAACAAACCCAACAAGTACGCCAAACGCTCACCACAATTAGAGAACAAGCACAGTGGTTGAGCGGTTCAACCGCATTAGGCGAAGCATTAAGAACGCAACTTTCACGCCTACCTGAAATGCCTCGTTCACAAGAATTAGATAGAGATATCATTCAATTACGTGTTGAACGTCTAGGTTATGAAGATATGCTGGAAAACCTTAATAAAATCCAGCCACCAGAACAAACCGCTGATGGTGCTAAGCTACCAGAAGCACAGCAATATATTTTTGATTCATTAATTCAAGCTCGACATGAATTACTCAATTCACTGCTTTCGGGCTATGATTCGCAAATTCTGGAATTAACCAAACTTAAAGTTGCTACAACTCAACTCTCCGATGCATTAAGAGAAACAAAAGATGCAACGAATCGTTATATGTTCTGGGTTGCAGATGTTAGCCCGATAAAATTTAATTATCCGGTTCTGTTAATTAAAGATATTACTCGCTTACTCTCATTAGATACTTTTTCACAACTTGGGCATGCCGCAATTAACATGCTCAAAAATCAAGACACCTTCTTATACCTATTTGTGACATTATCTATTGTTGGCTTTAGTATCCGCACACGAAAGCACTACAACGCCTTTCTTGAAAGGGTTAGTAATCGCATTGGTAAAGTAACACAAGACCATTTTTCACTCACGGTTCGTACTGTTTTTTGGTCTATTTTAATTGCACTTCCTTTGCCGCTTTTGTGGTCAGCCGTTGGTTATGGTTTACAAAGTGTTGAGTGGCGTTATCCTATGGCGGGCGCTATTGGATATGGTGTAACAGCCGCAGCGCCTGTTTTATGGTTGTTTATGATAAGCGCAACCTTTGCACGCCCAAATGGTCTGTTTATTTCACAATTCAAATGGAAAGAGAGCCGCGTTAAAAAAGCGATGCGCTTTTATCAGCTCTCTATTTTTGTCATCGTTCCATTGATGATGTCACTTATCACTTTTGAATATTATAGTGATCGTGAATTTGCCCCTACCGTAGGGCGTTTTTGCTTCTTATTACTCTGTATTGCGCTAAGTTTTATTACTTCCAACCTGAAAAAAGCCCATGTACCTCTCTATTTAGATAGACACGGTTCTGGCGATAATATTATTAATACTATTTTATGGTGGTTCTTACTTGTAGCGCCTGTCGTTGCAGGATTTGCCGCCGTTTTAGGTTATCTTTCTACATCGATTGTTTTACTTGGTCGCTTAGAGATGTCTGTGGCAATTTGGTTTGCCTTACTAATTATCTACCATATTATTCAGCGTTGGATGCTTATTCAGCGCCGTAAACTTGCTTTTGAAAGAGCAAAACAGAAGCGAGCTGAAATTTTAGCCCAGCGAGCAAAAGGCGAAGATGAAAATACTATCATCAGTAGTAGTGGTGAAGGTTTAGCAGGACTAGAAATTGAAGATCAAGCTATCGACCTTGATGCAATTAGTGCGCAATCTATCGATTTAGTTCGTTCGATTCTCACAATGCTCGCTCTCGTCTCCATGATATTGCTCTGGTCTGAATTAAATACAGCATTCTCATTCGTTGGTAATATTAGGCTTTGGGATGTGACATCATCAGTAAACGGTGTAAATACTATTCAGCCAATTACTATGGGGTCTATTCTTGTTGCCGTGCTTGTCATCATTATTACTGCACAGCTCGTCAGAAACCTACCAGCACTGCTTGAGTTAGCCATTTTACAGCACCTTGACCTTACGCCGGGTACAGGTTACGCCATCACAACAATGACCAAATACAGCATTACCTTAATAGGCAGTATTGTGGGTTTCTCTTTATTAGGCATTGAGTGGTCGAAATTACAGTGGCTTGTTGCCGCAATGGGTGTTGGTCTTGGGTTTGGCTTACAAGAAATTTTTGCCAATATCATTTCAGGGCTAATGATCCTCTTTGAAAAACCAATTCGTATTGGCGACACAGTGACAATTCGTAATCTAACGGGAAAAATCAGCAAAATTAATACCCGCGCCACCACATTATCAGACTGGGATAGAAAAGAGATTATCGTTCCTAACAAAGCATTTATTACAGAGCAGTTTATCAACTGGTCACTATCAGATTCGATAACACGTATCGTAATGACAATACCAGCACCTGCTGAGTGTAATAGCGAACAAGTAACCAATGTGCTATTAGAAGCCGCTCAACGCTCTACGCTTATCTTGGATAATCCAGCAGCCGAGGTTTACCTTGTCGATCTTCAACAAGGTATTCAAATCTTTGAGTTACGGGTTTATGCGGCAGAAATGGGACATAGAATGCCAGCTCGCCATGAGATACACCAAAATATTCTCGCTGCATTTGCTGAGCATGGTATTGCATTACCATTCCCGCCATTCCAGGCTAGAGTAGATATGATGGGCAATACTATTCGTAGCACGACACGAAATTCTCAACGAGAAGTAGGTGGGTTGTAGTTTGTCCTCATCAATTATTTTGATAAAAAACCGCTATTTTGCAGAAAAAAGAAGCTGAATGGCGGTTATTCTTTTCTATCTCTTACTTGTCTCGTTCTCTTTTATCCTAAAGTAAAAATATCCGCGTTTAAAATTAATGCCATTCCTCTTTCATGATCTGTACAAATTTAAATCAATTTGTTTGCAAATTACTCAGTAAATTACAATCAGATACACTCTTTCGCCTCTTTTTTGTTAAATAAAACTAATAGATAATAACAAGTGAAACTACTTGTTTTAAGTAGAAATAAGATGGTAATAAACAGAGCATCATAAAATGGACAACTATACTTCCCACGGTTTACCTAGCAATATATCTTTGCTCAGTTTATTTCACTAATACGATATAAATTTTAAGAAAGTGAAAATTGATTTACTTATGTGATTATTATCATCTATTAAGTAGAACCCAGATATGCCGCTAATACTCGACCCCTTCTTTTATTTCACTTTAATTATCGCTATCACAAAGAATAGTTTCTTATTTATTGATCAAGATCATTAATGATACGTTTTTACCCCCATTGAACACTCATAAAATGAGTACAGATATACCTCTTTTAGAGTTTAATTTCATAAATTAGAATTAGAATCACACTTAAATAGTATTAAGCTAAATATATTGCAGCCTAAGTTAAATATACATTTCTCTTTTCTAAAACTACTAGAACAGCTTTACGTAGCAAATTCATTCCACAAAGCGAGATATAACACCTAAAATATTCTAATTTAGACTTATTTTTTGCTCTTTTTGTATTTCAATTTTTTTCACTACCATAATGTTCACTTCCAAAAAAATATAATAGTCATCATTAATACTATTTTTAGCTAATCATGCTTCTTTTATTTTTTAAAAATAGTTATAAAAAATAGAACCATAAAATAATAAACATTCAAATAAAAATTTAATCATTATTAATTGGAATTCCAATTAATAATGACAATATAAAAATAAAAAAAAATAAAAAACCTTAAATATAAAATAAAAAATCAATTTATAGTTTTATAGTGAAGATAAAAAACAGTAATAATAATTACAAAAAAAACACCAAATTTAATTAATTAAAGTCAATAAAAAATAAAATAAACAAAAAATAAAAAACACATGATATTAAATATAAAAGAGTGTATCTAATTAAAAAGTAGTAACAATTATCATAATGTTAATATTTATTGAACTCAATTTAAAAAACAGTATTAACACCTATTAACAATGCTAAGATATATTGCTAGCTTCATTTGTAGTGAGTAATTAATAAACAATAATAAAAGGCTCCATTATGGAAAAATCACGCACAACACTTGATCAATGGGTCACCTTACAAGCTGTCGTTGATTACGGTGGATTCGCTCAAGCCGCTGAAATACTACATAGAACCCAGTCTTCAGTGAGCTATACTATTAGTAAGTTAGAGCAAATTCTCGGTATTGAAATACTTTCACTAGAAAAAAGACGTGCGGTGTTAACGCATGAAGGTGAATTACTGCTTGAGTTATCAAGAGAGATCACTGAAAAAGCGATATCCTTAGAGAGAAAAGCAAAAAAAATCAAGTTAAACAATAAGTTAAAAATAAACATATTGATAGACCCACTATATGCATCTGATTGTCTTTTAAATAAAATCTCCATTTTTATTCGAGATAACAGGCATTATGATGTCAGTATTAATAAGATTTCACTCAGTAAATCAGATGTTTTATCTCAAAAAGAGAATGACCTTACTATTACTCATCACTACATAAAATCATTGCAACCCATTGTATTAAAAAGCATTAAAACAGTACTGGTTACACATCCTGAACACACATTACAAAACTATTCCAATGAGGAACTTTCTAAACAATTACAACAACATACCTACATTTCACTATTACCAGATGATTCGAATAATAATCATAGTATACAAAACGTTAACGTAGGTTCTGTTGAAACTGCACTTAACTTAATTAAACACAGCATTGGTTATTCGCGTTTACCATTGTCACTTATTCAAGATGAATTGAATAAAAAAACAATAAAACAATTAAATATGCAGGAAGAAGATAAAGAATATAGATTCTATCTATATATGAATAAAAACTCATTTCCTGTGGAAGATATTAAAAATTTATTATCAATAATAAGTAATAAAAATGCATAGTTAATTATTAAGCAATAACTGAATCTACTTAATTAAATAAACAAACATTAAATAAATCGATAGTGAAACAAAAAAACTCATGTAAATGTTTATTAACTTAACAAATAAGCAATGTTATATTTTATTCGCATACCTTCTATGCGAATAAAATATATACTTATAAATTAATTATTAAAGACTAAAAAGTAAATTCCTTTACTTTTTATATAGGACTGACCATGAGCAAATTAAATAAATCTCTCTCGTTATTAGGGATGAGCCTCTCTCTACTTTCTGCTCCTGCGGCTTTTGCTTCAGGCACCATTAACTTTACCGGAGAAATAACTGATCAAGCTTGTACTGTTGATAGTTCTTCTAAAAATCTAACTGTAGATTTAGGAAAAGTTTCATCGAAAAGCTTAACAACTAAAGGCAACGTTGCTGGACTTAAAGACTTCACCATTAAACTTGTAGACTGCCCAGCAAATACAACTGTTGCAGTTCGTTTTGGTGGTACTCGTGATGCTGCTGATAGCGATATCTTAGCGATTAACACTGTTTCTGGCGGCGCTTCTAACGTCGGTATCGCCCTGTTTGAAAAAGATGCTGTTTCTCAAATCAACCTATATGCAGACTCAAAAGAAGTCATTATTCCAGGTACTGCAATTAACTTAGATTATGTTGCTCGTTATAAAGCAACTGCGAAAGCCACACCAGGCCCTGCTAACAGCTCTGCTGTATACAGCATCCAATATAAATAATAAAAATAGAGGGTAATCTTTATTACCCTCTCCCTTTTTGCTCAACTTTATGGCTACTTATGAAAAAGCATATTTTTTTAATTCTACTTTTGTTGTTTTCTCTCATAACGGTAAGCCATGCTGCTGGAATAAGTGTGGGAGGAACTCGCTTTGTTTATAACGACAGCAAACGTGAGATAAGTATTCCGATAATGAATACTGATAACGAAAAACCTTATTTAATTCAGAGCTGGGTTTCAGCTTATGAAGGCACAGAGAAATCACCTTTTATTGCAACTCCTCCGCTTTTTCGTATTGAGCCCGATAGTACGGGTACAGCACGAATTTCTTATACTGGAGAGCCTTTAGACTCAAACCAAGAAGTGGTTTATTGGTTAAATATTAAATCAATTCCACCAATTGAAAAAAGCCCAGAAAACCAACTGCAATTAGTGATTAATTCACAATTTAAGCTTTTTTTACGCTCAAATGATATTGATCCTATGGATTTCAATAACGTCAAATTATCACAGAAACCCCAAGGACTTGTTATCAACAACGACACACCTTATCACCTCACGATTAAACATATTTTAATTGGTGATAAGCGTTATCCATTTGATGATTTTATTAATCCTCACCAAGAAACTGTATTGCTGAAAGAGAGCAATATTCATCAGAAAGTGACCGTTCAGTTTATTAATGATTACGGCGCAACCGTAGATAAAGTATTAAATTAAGAGCGTATAGCGATGTCTTCATCAATAATGGCTTTATCAAAAAAACAGTCTGGTTTCTCGACTGAACATCATCGCTACTGCATGATTGCCATAGCGATGAGTGCCGTACTATTTCCTTATGCCGCACTAGCAGACAACATGTTCAATCCAGAAGCGCTCAATTTAGGTGTCGAAAATCAGGTTGCTGATATCAATAATCTTGACTACTTCTCTTATGCAGGTGGTCAACTTCCGGGTATCTACTCTGTTGATATCTATTTAAATGAAAAATTAATCGATAACCGCCAAATTCGCTTTATCTTTGATGATGATAAAAAAGCATTAGTACCTGAAATCACAAAACAAGATTTACTTAATTGGGGCGTTAAAGAAACGGTTACCCCAATCTTAGAACAGCAGAGTGACACCGCGACAATTACAAATATTGAGAATGTTATTCCTAATGCCGCACATAAATATGATTTCTCACGAGCCCGTTTATCATTCTCTATCCCTCAAATTGCTTTATACAATTATGGACAAGGCTATATCCCTGCAACAGAGTGGGATGATGGTATCAATGCGGCCTTTGTTAACTACACCTATCGCCAAAATAAATACTGGTATCACGATCAAAAAGATAGCAACAGTGTGTTTCTAGGGCTTCGTAGTGGCGTAAATGTAGGTGCATGGCGGTTACGTAACCACAGCACTTACAATAAAAATGGCGATAATGCTTCAGAATGGAATAACCTACAAACCTATGTTGAACGCGATATTCGTCGTTTAAAAAGTCGTTTAACTATCGGAGAAACCGCATCCGATGACGGTATTCTTGAAAGTACGCCGTATCGCGGTATTAAATTAGCCTCTGATGAAAGTATGTTACCTCAAAGCCAACGTGGTTTTGCGCCTGTTGTCAGAGGTATTGCACAAAGTAATGCCGTAGTTACTGTTCGTCAAAATAACAGCGTGATTTATCAAACTTCTGTTCCACCAGGAGAATTTGCTATATCCGATCTCTATCCCACCTCTTATAGTGGTGATTTGCAGGTCACAATAGAAGAAGCTGATGGCACAACCAGAACCTTTTCTCAGCCTTTTTCTGCGGTACCGATGATGCAGCGTGCGGGTAGCGTAAAGTACAGCGTCGATATTGGTAAATATAATGCTGATAATGCAGCTAGAAAGCCGAGCTTTTTGCAGGCAACTGCCATCTATGGTCTACCTTATAATCTCTCTGTTTATGGTGGTACGCTGTTATCAGCCGATTACCAAGCGTATGTATTGGGTACAGGCATAAACTTAGGATATATAGGTGCAGTATCAACCGATATTACCCATGCTCGCACTACGCTACTTGATGATACTGATGCTCAAGGACAATCATACCGCATACAATATTCAAAATATCTACCAGAAACCAGAACGGGTTTTTCATTAGCTTCTTATCGTTATTCAACGAAAGATTACTATGATTTCTCATCAACTAACGAATCACTTTCGCATCTTAATCATAAGAAAAAACAGTTTCAGGTTTCTATTTCTCAGTCATTAGGCGATATCGGTTATCTCTCTTTAAATGGTTATCAGCAATATTATTGGGATCGAGACAGAATTGATCGTAATGCGACATTAAGCTTTAACTCAAATTATCGCACGATGAGTTATAGCGTCTCTTATGCTTACAATAAACGCCAAGATAATAAATTAACAGATCAAATCCTGTCGATAAGTCTAAGCATTCCGTTTGATATTTCCAATAATAACAACTGGTTAAGCTATCGCTATAATACTAGTAAACAAGGCGATTCTATTAGTTCAGTAAGCTTAAGTGGAACACAATTAGAAGATAACAATCTTCAATATGATATTTCACAAAACTATAATCACACACGTCAAGAATTCAGTGGCGCAGTAAACAGTAACTATACAGCGTCAGGCGGTGAACTGAGTGCAGGTTACAGTTATGACAAGCGTTATCAGTCAGTGAATTGGGGTGCAACGGGAGCATTATTAGCCCATCAGGGGGGTATTACACCTTCTCGTACTATTTATGATTCAGCCATTTTGATTAAAGCAGAAGATGTTGATCATTTAAAAGTCAGTAGTACGCAAAGTTTATACACCAACTCTCAAGGCTATGCGGTGATCCCAAATGTGTCTCGTTACGAGCGCAATAAAGTCACCGTTGATCCTGCTTCTTTAACGGGTAATAACGACGTTGAATTAACCACAACCACCGTGACTCCAACCAAAGGTGCCATTGTTTTAGCTGATTTTAAAGCCAGAAAGGGTGCCAGAGTTCTCGCTAGTCTGCGTTATAACGGCACAACATTACCATTTGGTACACAAGTTGAGATTTACCAAGGTGATCGCGTTGTTTCCAGTGGGATCATTGCCAATGAGGGTGAAGTTTTCCTTAATGGAGTACCTAAACAGAGTTTATTACTTGCTAAATGGGGCAATAGTCAAACAGAACAGTGTCAAGCCTCACTAAAAGTAGATCTCTCAATAGAAAAAATTCAATTTTTACAGCTAGATTGCAGATAGGTGATAGATATGAATAAGTATATAACGCTAGGTTGTCTGTCTGCTCTTTTGTATACATCAACCAGCCTTGCAGAGTTTAGAGCTGATTTAACAACAAAAACAGTAAGTTACACAACACCTATTTATGTATCAAGAAGCGCACCAATATTAACAGAACTTGCGACTATCGATTTAGGTTCAATGTATGCATGGACATGGTGGAATACAACTGGCGCTGTTAGACCTGGGATCTATTTACCAGGTAGTTTATCAGCTTCTAGTCCTAAAGTGGGTGGCGCTTATGTTAAGGAGCTAGGTTCTAGCGGTATCGGCTATACATTGCATGGCACTATCAGTGGTGGTTGTAGTGGATCTGCTTATGTTGATGGTCAGCAAAATATTGATGGTAACTACAGTAATCGTCTTATTTGCTCATCACTTTTGAGTCGTAGTAATTATAGCGTATCACTAAAAATGACGCTGTATAAACTACGTGACAATGTTAAATCACAAACAATACCTAATACATGGGTAGCGATGTTAATTTTATATAATAATGGTTTTATTACCCGTGACTATTATGGAAATATTGAGCCGAAAATTAATCTCGCACCATTAACCATTATTTCAAGTGGTTGTGATGTCGTGAATAACAATATTAATGTCCCTATGGGATCAGTTGCAAAATCCAGTTTTAATGGCGTTGGCTCTGTTAGCCCTGACAGTATTAATGGCTTTAGTATTGATTTGAGTTGTGACCCAGTATCACCGATTAAAATTAGATTTGATGGTGCTACTGATAACCAAGCAGCAGGTACGATAGTCTTAAATAATGCCAACGACACCAATACGGCAAAAGGTTATGGCATACAAGTTAAGTATCAAAATCAGCCGATTAAGCTGGGGCAATTAATGACTATTAGCGAAAGAAATAATAGCGCAGGTCATTATTCAATTCCGCTAGAAGCCGGCTATATTCAAACATCAGATACAACAAAAGCAGGTAAAGCAGACGGTACATTGCAATTCACCATGCAATATCACTAATCTTAGTTGATGATTGGCTAACCATTTGATTTTAATAAGGCAGAATATCAATTCTGCCTTATTAATTTATGACATGCTAACGCAAAAGAACAATTAAACTTGGTAGAGTTTACGTAAATAGTGAGGAACTGCATCATCCACGTTAGAGCCAATCACTTCCATATGAGGTAGCAGGTCTTTTAGCATTTGATGAGCATTTTGCATAATACAGCCCTTACCTGCCATTTTCAGCATCTCTTTATCATTCATGCCATCACCAAATGCAATAGCATCATGAATGGTGTGCTGCATCAACTCGGCAACTTTCTCTAATGCTTCACCTTTTGATACACCACCAGCCATAACTTCTAAGCAACTACGCAGTGAGAAACTTACATTAACTTTATCGCCCCAGCGCTGGTTAATTTCATTTTCTAGCTTTAATAACAAATCATGATTTTGTGAGGTGAAAAAGACCTTACAAACATCAGTGGTTGGAAAAGCCGTTTTACCAAATAATTTATAATTAAATACAGACTCTTGAAAAAACTCACAAAATTCAGGTGTTTCTTTATTGATATACCAGTAATCACCACTATAGATGTTGGTTTCAACTTCTGGATGATCAAATACCATTAATGAAAGGTCGTAAGCTATCTCAGGTTCAAGATCTTGGCTAAAAATCAGGTCACCATGAGTATTGTGAACTCTCGCACCATTAGACGTTATCATATAAGCGTTAATGCCTAATCCATCACGGATCTGTGCGACATCAACATGATGACGTCCTGTTGCAAAAACAAAGTGCACCCCTTTGTTAATAAGCAAGTGCAAAGTTTCTTGAGTATAGGGAGTTAATAAATGATTGGGTGATAACAATGTGCCATCAAGATCTGAAGCGACTATCGAATACATACACATTCCTGATTAAAATAAATGCTTATCATAAAACTCACAAATTTCACTTAATGCTTGTGAGCGTAGCTTATCTATTTCGAACAAGATTTCATGATGCGCACCCTCAATCACCAGTGGCAGTTTTTGCTTTTCTTCTCTTGTTCTGGACTGACTATACTGTTCACAGAAAGCCCTTAACTCCCGATTATCTACCACTTTATCTTGCTCGGCTTCTAGTACTAATAAAGGGGTATTAATCTCTCCCGCATGTTCTATCAACCAATTTCCTGTTTGTAAGCTTTCCCCCATCCAATGATATGTGGGACCACCTAATCGTAACTCAGGGAAATCAGCGTAATAACGTAAATAACGACGGTATCTTTCATGGCTATGCGTTAACACATTCAGAATAAACGGTAATGGAAACCACTTCCCCGTTGATGCCGCATAGTTATTTCTATCTGATAAATTCTGCTCTGCTCGGCTGACCAAAAAATTAGCAACCCAGCGAGGTATGGGTAAATTAATACCAAACATAGGTGCACAGAGTGCTGCTGCTTTAAAGATATTGGGTTTTCGTAGAAGATACCCTGCTAATATTGCACCACCCATTGAGTGAGCTAAAGCAAAGTAATGTTTATATTGATAAGGCAACACTACGCTATCGATAAAAGTCGAAAAATCATCAATATAGTCACTAAATTTTTCTACATGTCCTTTTTGAGGATCATCGAGCATTCGACCAGAACGACCTTGTCCACGATGATCAAGGAGAAAAACATCATAACCCACATGAAAAAAATCAAAGGCAACTTCAGGGTACTTTACATAACTTTCACTACGCCCTGAAGCAATAACTAGGGCTTTATTGTGCGAAGGTGACCGCCAATAAACATAACGTATCATAATGCCATCGATACCAACAAACTCACCTTCTTGACGCTGGTTCCAAAAATCTAATAAGGCGCCATTCGTAAAAGCAGAAAATTGCTTTTCACGTGATAACCACATGTATTTAAAAAGAGTGGTTTTCATAGGCTCTCCTCACTTCGTTATTCAAAACCCTCAATATGGTCGCGGATTAGCGTCATAAAAGCGGGACCAAAACGTTCTAGTTTCCGTTGTCCTACACCATTAATTAATAACAGCTCATTAGGATAAACCGGGCACTGCTCTGCCATTTCAATAAGAGTGACATCGTTAAACACCACAAATGGCGGAATATTCTCTTCATCAGCAATAGATTTACGTAATTTACGCAATTTCGCAAATAGTTTTCTATCGTACTGCCTATGGCTGTGTTTTGTTTGCTGATTACGTCCCTTTGTTGGACTTAACAGTCTAGGTACGGCTAATTGCAACGGAATTTCGCCCCGTAAAATAGGTCTTGCCGTTTCTGTTAATTGCAATGCAGAACGGTGAATAATATTCTGTGTCACCATTCCTAAATGAATTAATTGGCGAATAACGCTTACCCAGTGTTCATGGCTTTGCTCTTTTCCAATACCATAAACAGGTAATGTGTCATGAGCAGTATCACGAATACGTTGGTTATTCGCACCTCTCAATACCTCAACAATATACCCAATACCAAAGTGCTGTCCTGTTCGATAGATACAAGACAATGCTTTTTGTGCATCGACTAAACCATCATACTGTTTAGGAGGATCAAGACAAATATCACAGTTTCCACAAGCATCTTGGCGATGTTCATCAAAATAATTTAATAGCACTAAACGTCGGCAAGTTTGAGCTTCAGCAAAAGCACCCATTGCATTTAGCTTATGGGTTTCTATCGCCTTTTGGTCACTTTCAGGTTTTTCATCTAAGCAACGACGTAGCCATGCCATATCCGCAGGATCGTAAAATAATACTGCTTCAGCAGGTAAACCATCTCGTCCCGCTCGTCCTGTCTCTTGGTAGTAAGATTCAATATTACGAGGGATATCAAAATGTACGACAAAACGGACATTAGGCTTATTAATACCCATACCAAAAGCCACTGTTGCTACGACGATTTGCAGATCATCACGCTGAAAAGCATCCTGCACTTTTGCACGTTCAACGATTTCCATTCCAGCATGATATGCCGCAACACTTAAACCTCGTTTGCTCAGTCGTTCTGCTGTTTCTTCAACTTTGCTACGACTATTACAGTAAATAATGCCTGACTTACCTTTTTGACCGCGAATAAATAGCCAAAGTTGGTCTAATGGTTTGTATTTTTCAACCAAAGTGTAGCGGATATTGGGTCTATCAAAACTGCTGACGTGAACTAAAGGTGAACGCAATACAAGCTGATTGATTATATCGTAACGTGTTGTGTTATCAGCAGTAGCAGTTAACGCAATAATAGGAACATCTGGGAGATATTGACGTAATAGACCAATACCTCGATATTCAGGGCGGAAATCGTGCCCCCACTGTGAAATACAGTGCGCTTCATCTACCGCTAATAATGCGGGTTGCCACTGTACTAAATTATGAAGAAAGCTCTCCATCATTAAACGTTCAGGAGCAATATAGAGCAGTTTTATTTCACCTTGTTGACAACGCTTTTGTACATTGAATTGTTCTTCGCGTGTTTGTGTTGAGTTGAGATATGCCGCCTCAACACCATGAAGGCAAAGCTGATCGACCTGATCTTTCATCAATGAAATTAGGGGTGAAACAACGACAGTGAGCCCATCAAGCAAAAGCGCTGGAATTTGATAACAAAGGGACTTTCCACCACCCGTTGGCATAACAACTAAACAGTCACGCCCTGTAGTAATAGTATCGATAATTTCTTGCTGGCCAGGGCGAAATTGTTGATAACCAAAGGTATCACGCAAAATTATCTGAGCTGATGGCATTGAGTTAAGAACTTCTGCTGTGGACACACCGTTCCTCTGAAAAGCTGATTAAAACTATGATGAGGAGTAAAAGAAAAGGCACCAGTTGGGTGCCATCATCATTTGTAGAACTATGCTACCCCAGAACGAGGAAAATTACAGCATATCATTAAGCATCACACCAACACCAATACGTGTCTGACGAAAGTCATAATCAATCATTGACTCGCCATAACCACTAAATAACTGAGTGTAAAAACGCACATGTTTAGTAATCGGGTAGCTCCAACCTAATTCAGCAGCACCATAACCACTGTTCCAGTTATATCGCCCCGTTGCAGTTATGACACTATCACCTAATTGATAACCCGCTTTTAAACGGTAATAGCCCATATAACGGTTAATTTCTGGATTATCATCATTCTGGGCACTTTCACTAAACCGATACCATGGTTTTAAATCGAGTTGGAAATTTCCCTTTTGTGCCATAAAACGGGCATAAACACGATTCCAGCTACGCGAGGTAGGATCAGAACGACCATTTGATTCGTGATTAAAACCAGTCTCTATTTCGCGCAATGTCCAACCAGCAAAACGGTAATCAGTTACCCAACCTAAAAAGAGTTGTGGCTCATAGTTGGTTTCACGAAAAGGAGCAGACTCTTTCTTATTACTTAATTGCCACCAAGAGCGTTGAGTATAAGATGCTGCTAATACTGAATTATCACCCGCGATGCCACGCCAAAGTGGAAAAGCAAGGCTTAACTGAAATTTCACTTCATCTTTTTTGGCTTTATCACCCCAATCATAACTTGCGATAGCCTCTTTATTCATATCAGAGGTTTTTGTATAGATAATATAGTTTGATTCATAGGGATAAAGCACAAAAGGAGAATCATATTCTTGCAATAAACCAGAAATAATACTGCCCTGAACAAGCGGTGTAGGAGAAAAAGAAGTCAATGCTTCTGACGCTGTTCCCCATGCTGGATAGCATAAAATCACCGCAAGCAAAGAACGGATGTAACGCATAGTTAATTATCCTGTGTTATTGATAAATAAGAGAAGGAGTTAGCACTAACTGACTACTCAAATCTTATAAATGCGATTTATTACACTTAAGTTTCCATATTTTACACGTAATTTCCATTAAATCTCGTATATTTTAGCGTCATTATATTTATAGCACGAATAGGAAATTACCTTTTCGTCATGTATTATTAACATTATATTAACGTTGATAGTGTAATACTAAGAGGGCTAAAAATGGAAAAGCAGTTAACACTAGAAGAAGCGCAAGCTTTAATCGGTCATGTCTTTGTGTATAAAATGCCATTCAATCAACTTATTGGTTTAGAACTTGTCCGTTTTGAGCAAGATTACGCAGATATTCAATTTCGCTATCAAGACAAACTGGTTGGTAATATTGCCCAACGTATATTACATGGCGGTATGATTGCCGCTGTTCTAGATGTAAGTGCAGGGCTTGTTTGTGTGGGCAATGCCTTAACACGGTTAGCGCCAATATCCCAAGAGCAGCTCCAGCAAAAACTCGCTAAAATGGGTACTATTGATTTACGTGTCGATTATTTACGCCCAGGGCATGGAGAAATCTTTACTGCAAGTAGCCATATTTTACGCAGTGGCAACAAAGTTTCCGTCGCTCGTGTTGAATTGCACAATGAAAAACAAGTTCATATAGCAAGTGGTACAGCAACTTATATTGTTGGCTAAAGGTGATGGTGTACTGAGATGTTTGGAATGTTATTAATTACTTGTAAAAATGTATACCTAATGACACATTAGAGATGTCATTGGGTATGATAACCCCGTCACAATTTTCCTTTCCATCAATTCCAGAGATAGCATGAGCCAGAAAAACACGATGAAAGGCGTCTTATGTGCCTTAGGTGCCTATTTTATCTGGGGTATTGCCCCTGTCTATTTTAAAAGCATTCAAGAAGTGCCCGCAGAAGAGATCCTGACACACCGTATCTTGTGGTCTTTCTTTTTTATGTTGATCTTAATGACGGCAAGCCGTCATTGGCCTTATTTACGTCAACTTATCCGTCAACCTAAAAAAATATTACTCTTAGCGTTGACTGCCGTAATAATAGCGAGTAACTGGCTAATTTATATTTGGGCGGTAAACCACGGATTTATGTTAGAAGCCAGCCTTGGTTATTTTATCAACCCACTTGTTAACGTACTTTTTGGCATGCTCTTCTTAGGTGAGCGTTTTCGTCGTATGCAGTGGATTGCCGTTGGATTAGCCTTTACTGGTGTCCTAATCCAGTTGTGGCAATTTGGCTCTGTGCCTGTTATCGGGCTAAGTCTTGCTGTGACATTTGGTCTTTATGGATTACTACGTAAAAAATTAGGTGTTGATGCACAAACTGGCATGACCATTGAAACCCTTTGGTTATTCCCTATTGCTTTAATATACATTCTATTTTTCACCCATTCACCAACCAGCAATATGATGGAAAACAGTTGGTCATTAAATACATTGCTGATTGCTGCAGGTGTTATCACTACGATCCCACTCCTGTTATTTACAGAAGCAGCTCAACACTTGCGCTTATCTACATTGGGCTTTTTCCAATATATTGGTCCAACGTTAATGTTTATTCTCGCAACAATGGTTTATGGCGAAAGTATTGACTCAGAGCGTTTGATCACCTTTGGCTTTATTTGGGTTGCGCTTATTCTGTTTACATTAGATGCGTTATACACACAACGCCGACTAAGACGTTCTTAATTACCTCGTTTTTACTCTTCCGTCGAATTGCCTATGGCAATAAAGGCGGAAGAGAGCTGCTTTTTCTTATCTGATTTCAGTAATGAACTACGCGCCATCTCTTCGACATAGCGGTACGTTCTCTTTATTAAAAAAACAGGTGAGTTAAAAACACGAACACTACGTTGCCAAACTATATTAAATAGATTTACTTGGGGTACAAAATTACGTTGGCGCTGTAATTGTCTAATATAGGTGTCTTCTTCACTGTTTAATTCAGAGGGACGATAAAAATCCTGTTTGATGGGGAGTGGAGATAACGCGTCTGTTGATATTGAGTCCTCGACTGATTCAACCACAATTTGTCGGTATTTCGTTGTTTTATTTAATGAATTTACTGTGTCTAAATTATAAGAATAGTAATACGATAGAGGTGCTATTTTCATAAATTAATATCCTAAATAGAAGTTTACTCAGGAATTATTTGCCAACTATCGCCCTATGACCGCAAAAAAAAGCCCCTATCTACCACTGAGGTAAATAGAGGTTTATTTTTGATACTTACACTAATAATACAAAGTGAAAATGATTTACTCTAATCGAGCAAACGCGGCCACCAGCCATTTAATTCCTTCACCTTGGAATGCAATTTGTAAGCGACAGTGCTCACCGCTGCCTTCAATATTAATAATTGTGCCTGCACCAAATTTAGGATGTTTAACTCGCTGACCGAGAGAATAACCAGAATCGTTACTTATAATAGGTGTACCTAATCGTTGATGATTGACAGGACGTGAAACAGTGGCTCTTAAACGAACCTCTTCCACGCACTCTTTAGGTAATTCACCAATAAAACGAGAAGGTCGATGGCTCACTTCTTTGCCATATAATCGACGATTCTCAGCGTAAGTTAGTGTTAGCTTTTTCATTGCTCGCGTCACACCAACATAAGCTAAACGACGCTCTTCTTCTAAACGTCCACCTTCATCTAACGACATTTGACTTGGGAACATGCCCTCTTCAACACCGACGATAAAGACTTGTGAAAACTCAAGCCCTTTTGCCGAGTGCAACGTCATTAGTTGAACCGCATCTTGATAAGCATCTGCCTGACTTTCGCCTGACTCAAGCGCGGCATGAGAAAGAAAAGCTTGCAGAGGCATAAGATCTTCATCTTCATCTTGATAGCTAAATTGACGTGTTGCCGTCACTAACTCTTCAAGGTTTTCGATACGAGCCTGTGCTTTTTCACCTTTCTCTTGCTCATACATCGCTTTTAAACCGGAGTCACGAATAATACGGTCCGTTTGAACATGTAGTGGCATGTCAGATGTTTCAGACGCTAAGGTTTCAATTAGCTCTAAAAAGCGCTGTATTGCTGCGGTTGCTCTGCCCGCTAACATTTTATGCTCAATAACCTGTAATGCACTTTCCCATAAAGTGATTTGGTTATCTTTTGCCACTTGTCGAACAATATCTAGGGTTCTGTCGCCAATACCGCGCGTAGGTGTATTCACAACGCGTTCAAAAGAAGCATCATCATGACGATTAGCTGTTAATCGCATATAAGAGAGCGCATCTTTGATCTCTTGGCGTTCAAAGAAGCGTTGACCACCATAAATACGATAAGGCATTGCAGCTTGTAATAACGCCTCTTCCATTATACGAGATTGGGCATTACTACGATAAAGGATAGCGCAGTCAGAAAGTGCACCGCCCTCTTCTTGCCAACGTTTAATACGCCCAACAACATAACGCGCTTCATCTAAATCATTAAAGGCGCAATAAAGAGAGATTGGCTCGCCTTCAATTCCCTCAGTCCACAGGCTTTTACCTAACCTATCACTGTTATTAGAAATTAAAGCATTGGCTGCTTTTAGAATATTGCTGGTCGAGCGATAATTTTGCTCTAGACGTATAGTCTCAGCACCAGGAAATTCATTTAAAAAGTTTTGGATATTTTCGACTTGTGCGCCACGCCAACCATAAATCGATTGGTCATCATCACCCACAATCATTACTTTGCCGGTTTGACCCGCTAGCATTCTTATCCAGGCATACTGAATGTGGTTAGTATCTTGAAACTCATCAACTAATACGTTGGTAAATCGGTTTTGATAATGCTCTAGAATTTGTGGTTTGTTTAACCAAAGCTCATGGGCACGCAATAAAAGCTCAGCAAAATCGACTAATCCAGCACGATCACAAGCTTCTTGATAAGCCTGATAAACTTTTAACCATGTGGTTTCAACGGGATTACCATACGTTTGAATATGTTGAGGGCGCAATCCTTCATCTTTTTTACCATTGATATACCATGTGCCTTGTCGTGCGGGCCACTGTTTATCATCAAGATTCATTGATTTTACAATACGACGAATTAAGCGATATTGGTCATCACTGTCGATAATTTGAAAATCTTGCGGTAATCCAGCATCAAGGTAATGAGCGCGTAATAAGCGGTGCGCAAGGCTATGAAAAGTCCCTATCCACATACCACCTTGGCTTGTACCAATTAAATCTTCGATGCGATGGCGCATTTCTGCTGCCGCTTTATTGGTAAAGGTCACCGCCATAATTGAGAATGGAGACGCCTGTTCAACTGATAATAACCAAGCAATACGATGTACCAGCACTCGGGTTTTACCACTACCCGCACCTGCCAGCACCAACATATTTGTTCGAGGTGCCGCAACAGCTTCACGCTGTTTATCGTTAAGGCCTTCTAGCAGAGATGAGACGTCCATAATTACCAATCATTTAGTGAAGAAAAAATACTGTGGATATATACAGAAATAATTAATATGCAACAAACTAACAGGATTTTACGCCCTGTGCAAAGTAAAGCCTATGTAAAGGTTATTTTAACCTAGCACTTATCTTAGATTAATTCTGTCAGCTTAGTTAAAGCTGTGATTTCAACATGTGGCATCACTCTAGCTTCGCCATCTTGAAACAGACTACGGTTATCAAGGTTAATCCAGCAAGCTTGTAACCCACTGCGAATGGCACCTTCAACATCCGTCACAAGATGATCACCCACATGCAAGATCTGTTGATGAGGCAAATTTAGCAACGTCGCCGCTTTATCAAACATATCAGGATAAGGCTTAGAGCGACCATCAGGTCCAGCCTTTAAAATATGAGAAAAATATTGCCCTAAACCACAACTTAGTGGATTAGCATTACCATTTGTTATCGCCACTAGTGGCATTTTTTGTGCTAACTCGCTGAGTACTTGATGGGTATTGCTAGGAACCGTAATCCGGCTACGCCAATAAGCAAAGTGCGCCATAATTTCATCGGCACCTTGATTCGCTTTTGCTTCATTATAGCCATAAGCCAACAGCATATTTTTAGCAGCTAACCATCGCCAATGCGTAATATCGTGGAGAATATTTGGATCTTGCGCTAAAAGCGGTTTTTTATACGCATTAACGTCTTGTGCAGTGAAATCATTAAAACGCATATCATAGTGACGAATAAACGTGAGTGTCTCTTTTTCCGTTCTATCCATAACTGGCACGTTGTCATACAACGTATCATCAAGATCGAAAGTCATCGCTGCAATGGGCGTCAGTGTTCGATAAAAGTGCATTATGATTTTTCTCTCTTAGCTCTAGGATGAGCAGCATCGTACACTTTAGATAAATGTTGGAAATCTAAGTGCGTATAAACTTGTGTAGTCGATAAATTAGCGTGCCCTAATAACTCTTGTACTGCACGTAAATCGCCGCTTGACTCAAGTAAATGAGTTGCAAAAGAGTGGCGTAACTTATGAGGGTTAACATGGCTACTTAAGCCTTGGCGAACCCCCCAAAGTTCAAAGCGTTTTTGCACACTACGTACTGATAAACGTTTGCCACTTTTAGTCGAGATAAACACGGCTTTATCTTCAGGATCATAAAGATCTCTCATTGGATACCAGTGTTGTAGCCACTCAATTGCCATACGCCCTAGTGGTACTTTTCGCTCTTTACTTCCCTTACCTAATACGCGAACTTCGCCTTCGTTAAGATCGATATCGGTAATATTTAATCCCGTAAGTTCTGATAAACGTAATCCTGCACCATACATCACTTCTAGCATGGTTCTATCTCTAACAGAGAGGGGATCTTTTAAGTCGATGTTCATCAATTGGTTGACTTCATCAACATCCATATTTTTAGGCAGATGACGACCGGATTTCGGGGTGCGAATCCCCTTAGCGGAGTTAACCGTTAACATCCCTTGAGCAACTTGCCAATCTAGAAAACTACGTAACGCGGAAAAACGTAAAGCTAAGCTTGTTGCCTGTAATCCACTACGATGGCTTTTAGCTAAGAGCATACGTACATGTTGGCTTTCTAGCGATGACCACTCAATGATATTCATCTCTACCATCATTTGAGCTAATGCACTGAGTTGGCGCTGATAATTTTCTATAGTAACAGGGCTTAATCGTCGTTCCACTTGGATATAACGCAGAAATTGCTCATAAGGTAACGAGAGCGTTTCAGGTATCTCCACTAAATTACTCATTGCCTTGCAACCCAACGTATTAATAATTCAGGCAATAAGTGAGCAAGTTTATCAAGCATAACGGTTCCCATACCTTGCTGGAAATGTTGATTATCGCGGCTATTAAAAATTATCACCCCTAAATCGCCATAATGTCCTAGCAAAGAGAGTGCAACAGAGCCTGAGCGACGCACATTTGGCATTAACAGCATCATCTCTTGCCCATTTAATGTACCTAAATAGTGATTATCATCACCCATGTGCTGAATACGAAAATGTTCAAAAGATTGACGTGACAGAGCGAGATCTTGTGCATCTAGAGGAGGATGTAATTGCCAGCGATCGGTAAATAAGCGCAATTGAACAGAATAAAGCCCTAAATCTTTAGCCCAAAGATTTAAGCGCTCTAGCATCTCATTAAGAGAAGAACTACTCGATAACTCAGAGATAAGCAGTAAGAGCTGGCTAAACAGTGATTCATTCTCTGAAGCTTGCTCTATTAACAGCCGCATATCTTCTTCAAGATAATGAATACGATTACGTTGGCGAGACATAATCCATTCAACCAATGAAACAGTGCCTCTCACTGGGTGAGGAACCTGCATTTGCTCAATATAGCTGGCATTACGGATAAAAAAACCAGGGTGCTCCCTAAGATAACGAATGACCTGTTGATCACTTAATTCGTTCTTTTCTGGGTAACAAAACTGCTCATTTTTATCCGTCATACAGATAACCTCTTAAAAAATAATATTATAGCTGAATGATCCCATCATAAATATGCGTCGCAGAGCCTGTCATATAAAGCGGATTTCCAGTACCTTTCCACTCAATTAGCAGTGAGCCGCCTGGTAATGTCACGTTTACTCGTTTATCAAGTAAGCCTTGTGAAATACCTATCGCAACAGCAGCACAAGCCCCACTTCCACAGGCTTTAGTTTCACCGACACCACGTTCAAAGACGCGTAAATGAAGCGTGTTTTTATCTACAATTTGCATAAAACCTATATTAGCACGCTCAGGAAAACGTTCATGTAGTTCTAATACAGGTCCCAATAATTCAACTTCTGCGGTTTGAATATCATCAACCTGAATAACACAATGTGGATTTCCCATAGAAACGACTCCACATAACACTGTGCGTTCCATTGCCCTGATAATATAGGTCTTTTCTGCCTTTTGTGCACGAAAAGGAACTTTTTGTGGATCAAATTCGGGCTCACCCATATTGACGCAAATATCGTCATTATCCATAACATGTAGGGTCATTCTGCCTGATTGTGTACTCACTTTTATTTCTCGTTTGTTAGTGAGCCCTTTTAATCGGACAAAGCGAGCAAAACAACGCGCACCATTACCACATTGTGCTACTTCACTTCCATCAGCATTAAAAATGCGATAATGGAAATCAAGTTCAGGATCATAAGGTGCTTCAACGACTAAAAGCTGATCAAAACCGACGCCCGTGTGTCGATTCGCTAACCGACAAATCAGTTCTGGTGAAAAATAAACATTTTGAGTCACGGCATCAACCACCATAAAGTCGTTGCCAAGACCATGCATTTTTGAAAATTGCATTTTGCCCCTGCCTGAAACGGTGTACCGTTCCTAATATTGACTAATTACTCTGAGTTGAGGTGCTCTCAACTTGCTGGGTTGGCTGGGATGACTGCGTCATTTTTGCCTGAGTATCTTCAGGAGGGAAGTAAAGAGGGCCTTTCAAGCCACAACCAGAAAGAGAAATCAGTGTTATTATAGCAAGAGTGCAACGTAAATACGTTTTCATTCGAGATCTGCCTGTCATTAATTTGATTAATATCCTCTATAATCGCAGTTAGATCTCGAAAAGCAAATAGGAAATGAAGATGAACGACAGTGAATTTCACCAATTAGCTGATGAATTGATGTCAGTAATAGAACAAACTATCGACGACTATGAAGGTGATGCGGATATTGATTGTGAAATCAATGGCGGCGTTATGACATTAACCTTTGAAAATAATAGTAAAATTATTATCAATCGCCAAGAAGCGTTTCATCAGGTTTGGTTAGCAACACGTTCTGGCGGCTATCATTTTGATTGGAAAAATAGCCAATGGATTTGTGATAGAAGTGGTGGTGAATTCTTAACAATGCTGGCAAAAGCAATCACCGAACAAAGCGGTGAAACATTTTCATTTTAGTTGATACATTAATGCAATAAAAACAGGAGCCTTAATCAGCTCCTGTTCGTTTTTTACCTGCTATTTATCTTATCAGGTGAACACTTAAGTGTGTTGTACTGCCTGATAATCGTTAAAGGCATGAGATTCAACAGAGATAATATCTTTAGGATAATCATCTTCTTTACCCAGCTCACTTAATCGACCAAAAGATCCACCCGCAAAAGGCAACACTTGTGTTAATCCTTCTACTTTCACGATTTGATAAAACTGCGGCAAATTGAAGTTAATAAAACTTGAGCCATAAGTGAATCGGTCATGAGACGATGAATAGAAGCGGCTTACATCCTTCACTAAGTCTTCTTTACTCCCTTCGCAATGAGAATAAATTTCGACTCTATTTGCTTCATCTAAGATATAGATATTAAAGACATTATTATCTTCAGTCGTTTCAAAGAAGAACTGAATAATCCCTTCACAAGCAAAACCATCGATCACTGCAGGTAAATAACGAGCATCTTTGTCTAACTTAACGGGTAATCCATGTAATTTGTTGTAAGAGATTGCACCATAGAATTCAATGGCATTTTCTAATTTCTGCACAGACACATTGAGGCGTTCAAAAAACAACCCCCATGTTTGCCCTGCAATACGTAACGCTTTAAAACGCCCTGGCTCTAACCGATTCGTTGATAAACGTAATTCAACACACTCAGAAACCAACTGCTGAACACGAGTACGAATTAAACCACGTAGATGTTGGCTATAACACAACACTTCAACAGAGGCTGGAGGCGCTGCATCTTGATGCATTTTACCTAAAATAGTTTTTAACGATTCCAACATCGATTGAGTGCCACTAAAGTGCAGCGTTCTTACTTCATTCCATGAATTACGATACAACAAATCAATACTGCCAATAAGACATTGCTCTTTTTCACCAAAACTAAATACATCCAGTTTTCTAAAATCAAAGTGAACCACTTGATCAGAAAAACTCTCTGTTGGATCAGTCTCTAAATTAACAATGATAGCCAAATGTCTAATTTCACAAGGACTATATAATGCTTTTGGCGTTGGTGCTGGCAAGCGTATTGGAAAATGCCCAGACATATCTCTAACTAATTCGTGAAGTTTAATTTCATCACAAGAAGATTCACCTTGATGAATATAGACTTTAGAACGGCTAGTCAAAAGCCCATTAAAATAAGACCATGCAACTAATTTATTTAAGTAGCGGTTATATTCTAAAGGCTGATGTCCTACGATATTGGCAAAATCTGGCGCACGATTATAAAGATACCAACCACTGCGATTAGCGCGACCTAGAGGAACATAAATAAAGGTCAAGTGAGGTTCTGATAAATCAGGTGATATCTGCGGATTAACCAAAGTAACCTTACCCGGTAAAGCTTCAAATGCGGCATAAAGTTTACGTGTTAATACGCCAATATCCTGAGGGCTAGCGCTTACACTTAAGTTATTACGACGAGCGAAACGAATAAGGTTACGATAGCTTTGCATCATCGTATCTAATAGCTCGTTATGTGCATCACGCACTCGCTCTATTTTCCAGCCATCTCGGTTATCCAGTATGGTTAAACGCTCATTATCCCACTGCCATTGTGTTACTAACTGAGATAATACTTGTCGTCTCCACCCAATTGGTTCATTTTCTGTTTTTTGGTTAGATAATTTTTCACAGACTTTGAGGTAGAAACAACGTCGGATAAGATCAAGGCGGGTTAAATCATTAATAGAAACCAAATAGCGAGTGACTCGCTCAAGCATCATACAATAAGCATCTAAACCGTAGTTCACAATTTCACCACGATGTAGATGTTGCTTCATTTCTAATGCCAGCAATTTCCCATTCGGATAATCCGCAGAATAGGCTTCTAATAAAATACTTTTTAGTACGGCTTTGTAAGGTGAATCGACGCTTTTATAAAGCTGCCATAAACTTGCACCGAAATATTCTTCAGCAGAAAGCTCACCTAATCCCCCCAAATCTAGCCACTCATTGGGTGTTAAAACACCTTGAGCATAAAGAGAGATAACATATTCATCATAATGGTGCTCTTCTTCTACTGGCACCATTGCCCATAGCAAGCGTTTACCCGCTAAACGCACCGCAGTACGATAGAACTCATCCAATAAAAGGATATGCTGAGTCGAGCCGCAATCTTCTCCACCAAGGCTGCCACTTGCATGATGACGAAATCTATTCTCATCAATAAGAAAAAACGTAACGTCAATACCTAGTTTACCTGCCCACAGCTCAATCAGCTGACACTTGCGTTGTAAAAGCACACGCTCATCCTGATCCAGCCAAGATTGATGACAGACCCAAATATCGATATCAGAGTTGTGACTTTGCCCAATAGAAGAGGTACTCCCCATCGAATAGATGCCAGTAATTGGCAGTTCTCCGCTGGCGTATCCATTCATTGGCTCATCACATAATGCGTTAACCAGATTGGTTGTCCATTGACGTTGCACGTCATCAGGTTCAAAGAAACAGGTACCATGAGGCACATTTCCCTGAATATAACCAGGTAACTCAGGATGGTGATAATGCAGTAAAACAGGGATTAAACCATAGACCTGTTTAAAAACATCACCCATCGATGCAAAAGCTCGTTCCAGTCTGAGTTGATTAATCGCATCCAGCCGTTGCTTCAGTGTTTCAATATAAAGATACAAGAGTTTCGCCTGAACAATACTAAGAAGATAGTAGAATCTGAGTTTATAAATCACCGAGATCAAATTATTCAATTATTAATAGATAAAACTTTACTAACAAAATCTCGGAAACGTGATCAATTTAACACCTTGCAAGCAAAGCGTAAAGAGGAACTAAATATATAGCACCAAGATCTAAAAAAGATATTTAACGGCTAAATCGTTTAAAGCGAGTCAAATAATATTATTATAATCATAATGATAGCGTGATTTAGTTATACAAATAAATGTTGGAATTTACCCTCAATCCACCGTTAACCTGGCAAAAAGACCCTGTTTTCCTGATGATAACAAACTAAAAAAAAACCTGACAAAATATAAAAAAATGGTAATCGGCAAAAAAAAACACAACCCATTGATTATTATAAATAATAGATTATTAAGTCCTATATTTTTATTTTTCATATAAAATATAAGATTATTTTTAATAAAAATAAAAAATATAAATCGAGTAAAAATAAATTTAATTCATTAGTTATTCTAAAAATAAATAAATATCTATTTTATTTTTTATAATTTCTTTAATTGTTTATTAGAATACTTTTTTGTTAAATTTTATCATGCCTTTATATTTTATCACTAAATAAAAAAACAGATCACAAAATAGAATTATTTTCGCTTTATCAACACGTTCAGTGATATCTATCTCGTTTATCTTCACCATTCAAAAAACACGTTAACAACTATCATTAATTGTTTCAAATTTGTAAATGACCACATTTTTTATAAAGGTATAAAAAAACTTAAATATAAAATAAGAGAAATGATAAATACTCTCTTTGTTTTTTTCTTATATTTAATTTTTTTTGCTCTCTTTATCTGTTTCATCTTTCTTTCAACTGAAGGCTTTTTTTTTGTATGAAAAATCTCACGCCAGATCCCTTAACTGGAAAAATGCGCGTTAAAATGTTAAAACAAAGCTTTATTTATAAACAAAAATATCGCTAATCGCTCGGAAGATAATACTATTATGTCAAAAAGTACCATCCGTATTGCAACCCGCCAAAGCCCTCTTGCTATGTGGCAGGCTCTTTATGTAAAAGAACAACTACAACTTGCTCATCCAAGTTTAGTGGTCGAACTGGTACCGATGGTCACTAAAGGTGACATCATTTTAGATACCCCATTGGCAAAAGTTGGAGGTAAAGGATTATTCGTTAAAGAGTTAGAGTTAGCTTTGCTGGGATCTCGCGCTGATATTGCCGTTCACTCCATGAAAGATGTGCCTATCGACTTTCCTGAAGGCTTAGGACTTGTCACCATTTGTGAACGTGAAGATCCTCGCGATGCCTTTGTTTCTAACCATTATGACTCTCTGGATACACTTCCAGCAGGCAGCATTGTTGGTACTTCAAGCCTACGCCGCCAATGTCAATTAAAAGCACAGCGCCCAGATCTTATTATCCGAGACTTACGTGGCAACGTAGGTACACGTTTAAGTAAATTAGATAATGGTGACTATGATGCTATTATTCTTGCCGTTGCGGGGCTAAAACGTCTTAATCTTGCACAGCGTATTCGCTCGCCTTTGTCAGCAGAGCAATCTTTACCCGCTGTAGGACAAGGTGCTGTGGGTATTGAATGTCGTTTAGACGACCATGAAACACGCAATTTATTAACCGCATTAAACCATACTCGTACAGATATCTGCGTAAGAGCAGAACGTGCCATGAATACTCGCCTTGAAGGCGGTTGTCAGGTTCCTATCGGTAGTTATGCCATCTGGCAAGACGATAAAATTTGGCTACGTGCACTGGTTGGCTCACCTGATGGTGAAACTATCTTACAAGGAGAGCGCTTAATCGCACCAGAAGAAGCTGAAAAAGCAGGTATTTCTCTTGCTGAAGAGTTACTAGATAAAGGCGCGCGCGAAATTTTAACTGCCGTATACCAAGGCAATGCACCTAAATGAGTATCTTAATCACTCGCCCAAATCCCGCAGGACAAGCGTTAGCACAACGCTTAAATAATGCAGGGAAAAAAGCGTTTCAAGCTCCTTTAATAGAGATAGCAGCAGGTCGAGAGCTACCTTTATTAGAGACTAAGCTGAATAAGCTTCGGTCGGGTGATTGCCTTTTTCTTCTTTCTAAAAATGCGGTGTCATACGCGAACTGGCAGCTAAATCAATTACAACAATCATGGCCAGATACGCTATTCTATTATGGAATAGGTCCGAGTACGGCAAGTAAGTTTCAAAGTTTAAGTGGTATTACTGTTAGTTATCCTGAACAGGGAGAGACCAGCGAAGATTTGCTCACACTACCCGCCCTCCATCAGGTACAAAATAAGCGGATTTTACTGCTTAGGGGCAATGGAGGCAGAGATTTACTTGCCACCGTGCTACGCCAGCGAGGTGCGATAGTTGATGAGTGTGAGTGCTATCAACGTCTATTTATTGATTACTCATCAGAGACATTTAGCGCTCAATGGGAAAACGCCCAGATTGATACTCTTGTAGTGACAAGTGGCGAAATGTTGCAACAACTTTTTGAGTTGGTCACTAAACCTAAAAAAGCATGGCTGTTACACTGCCATTTGATTGTTGTAAGTGAACGATTAGCAACAATAGCAGAAGCACTAGGGTGGAAAAATATCACCGTTGCAGATAGTGCCAACAATGATGCTTTATTTCGTGCATTAATATAGAACCTAAATGAGACGCCGATATGACGGAACAGAAAAATATCAACGAAAATGACTTGCAAAAAGGTGCATCAAAGGCTGATGAAGATGTCCGCTATCAGGAAGTTAAACCTGTTAATAACAAACGTTCAGGTCTAATTGGTAGTGCTGTTGCGATTATCGTTATTTTAGCAATTGGCGGTGGACTTTATTCTTACACCAACCAGCAAGCATTACGCTTAAGTGATGAAAACCAATCACTTAAAACAGAACTAGCTCAGCTTCAGCAATTACAAAACGCATATCAGCAACGTTTTGATAATATCGATAGTATGTTTAATTCACAAAAAATCACTATTGATAAGCTACAAAGTGAGCGACAAATTACAGAGCGCCAACTTCAAGATCTCCAAACACGATTTGCAGCAATTTCTAGTGCTGACGTAAAAAGTTGGTTACTTGCACAAGCTGATTTTATGGTCAAAATGGCAGGTCGTAAACTTTGGAATGATCAAGATGTTGTCACAGCCGTAAGCTTATTAAAAGGCGCAGACAGCAGCTTAGCTGAAATGAATGACCCAAGTTTATTGGACATTCGTCGTGCTATTAATGAAGATATTGGTAACCTTGCTGCATTAACTAAAATTGACAACGACGGTATTATTTTACAACTAAATCAATTAGCTAATCAGGTTGATAATTTACGTTTATCTGGTTTTGAACGTAATGGTGCACCAATGGATAAAAATGATGAAGCCATTTCTGGTTCACTTTCTGACTGGAAGCAAAACCTCAGTAAGAGCTGGAAAAGCTTTATGGATGACTTTATTACCATTCGTCGTCGAGATACAACAGCCGTTCCTTTATTAGCACCAAACCAAGATATCTATTTACGTGAAAATATTCGTTCACGTCTATTAATCGCTTCTCAAGCCGTTCCTCGCCATCAAAGTGAAATTTATCAACAGTCACTTGAGGCGGTATCCACATGGGTTCGTTCTTACTTTGATACCACAGATCCGAATACAACCGCGTTTCTAGATACGGTATCTGCACTTGAAAAACAGCCAATTACATTAGCAATGCCAACAGAGCTAAAAAGCCCGACGCTGTTAGAAAAACGTGTTGAAAAACAAATTCGTAATCTACTCACTCAAAATGAATATACGCAACCAGAAGCAATTGAGGCACAAGAAGCACAAGATGCTCAAATTGTAGAGCCTGAGAATCCGGCAGCAGATGCTGCAACTGATACAGTGACTGATAGTGCAACAGCAGAAACTGTAACACCACAGGGAGAATAAGCGCATGTTAAAAGTATTACTCCTTTTTGTGGTACTAATTGCTGGCGTTATTTTTGGTCCAATACTCGCTGGTCATCAAGGTTATGTTCTTATACAGACCGACGACTGGGATATTGAAACCAGTGTTACCAGCGTAGTTATCATGTTTATTTTACTTCAATTGGCTTTATTACTTATTGGTTGGAGTTACCGCCGCTTTATTGGTACGGGTTCAAAAGCCTATAGCTGGTTCTCATTTCGTCGACGCAATCGCGCACGTAAACAGACCAGTATGGCGTTAATGAAATTAGCAGAAGGTGATTTTAAACAAGTTGAAAAACTGATGAGCCGTAATGCCGATTATGCAGAGCAGCCTGTTGTAAACTATCTTCTAGCTGCCGAAGCCGCTCAACAACGAGGCGATGAATTTCGCGTTCAACAATATCTTGAACGTGCAAGTGAGTTAGCAGACACCAACCAATTACCTGTTGATATTACTCGAGTGCGTATCTTATTAGCGCAAAATGAGGATCACGCTGCACGTACAGGTGTCGATGAGCTGTTAAATCAAGCACCTCGTCACCCAGAAGTATTGCGTTTAGCTGAAACCGCCTATGTCCGCACGGCAGCTTGGCAAGCACTATTAGATATCATTCCTTCAATGCAAAAAATTGCATTACATAACGATGATGAATTAAACCAATTGCGCCAAAATGCTTATATCGGCATTATGGGTCAGAAAATGTCTGAAAGCGGCTGTGATGGACTGAAAAATTGGTGGAAAGCGCAATCTCGCAAAATTCAGCACGATAATGCATTACGAGTTGTACTTGCTGAACATCTGATTGAATGTAATGATCCTAATACAGCTCAAACGATCATCCTAGACGGTATTAAACGCCACTATGATGAACGCTTGATTTTATTGCTTCCTCGTCTAAAAAATACCGATGCCAACGTAATATTAAAAGTACTCAACGCACTGATTAAGCAACATGGACCAACACCACTGCTTAACAGTACATTGGGACAAATTTCGATGCAGCAAGGTAAATGGGTAGAAGCTGAAGCGGCTTTTCGCAACGCATTAAAACAGCGTCCTGATGTACATGATTTTGCATGGCTTGCTGATGCGTTAGATAAGCAGAAAAAGCCTGAAGAGTCGGCGAAAGTACGTAAAGATGCGCTATTAATGACCTTGAAAAAAGACTCTGTTATTTTTGAAGAGCCTCAAAAAAGTAAATAGTCGATTTAATCCTAATAAATACCTAAGCCCCTCTCTTATTTGAGGGGTTTTGTCTTTATGATAGCCACGCTAGAAACAGTAAAACAATTTCAACGCAAACCGCCAATAAAACATATCCCCACGCAATACGATAAAAACGGCTTGGCACGCCTTTAGCATTTTCTTGGTTATAAGCTAAATAAGCTTTTCGTGCCCGATAAAAAACACCGATATAGACAATAGTAATTCCCTGACAAAGCAATAGCACATAACTAGCCCATGCCTTTCCACCGATAATCAATATAATTAATGGGATCAGAAAAAACAGTAAAGGACCAAATTTCTCAATAAGGAATAGTCGTTCTTCTGCAAGGCGTGCATCTTGTTTGTAGCTCATTGTAATGCTATCTCCGACAATTTATTGCCAAGGGATAATAGCCCGATAATTCTATGAATACAAAGAAGGAAGTTTACTATTTGAAGCTGATGAAAATAGGACTACAAACTTGTCATACGGACGCAAAAATAGCATCCATGGTAAAAAATAAGCAAAAAAAACACCTGTATAAAAAATACAGGTGCATAAATATACAATCAGGTCTACAGACGGATGGTGCCTCACTCAACGTTTCGTCCTGTTGATGATGAATGATGTTCATCGATAACGTGGACGTAGGCACCGATAATCGGCTCTGCATCATTCCTGGGTTTATGAAGCCATTGCTGTCATAAGAAGTGGAATGAGCATCTACAAACTAAATAATGCATTTAGTGTGCCAAGTTTTCTTTGTTTAGTTCATACAATAAATTTTCTGATTTAGAAAAGCTAACTTACTGAATTTTGACAACCCTATTTGCCTTTACTCATTTTTAATGACAAAAGAGGCTCTATTAATAATTTCATTACCCTATTGTTAAATGGAAAACAAAAAATAAGGTCTCGTATTCGTCTCTTTTCCACGACAACAAAGCCCACCTGATAATTTAATGCTTTATAATCATGATGTTAAATGTCTCCTATTGGAGACATTAAAATAGCCTACTGTTGGCATTTACCGACAACTTAAATAAAATTATTATTATTCATATAGTTATGGTATGTAACTTAATATTTAATACTCATCCTTATTTGAAGTGTGATATATGGCGATAAAGTAAATTATTAATAACGCTTAAGTGATAAAGATAATATGGCACAAAAAAGGCGCCTCTCATCGTCAATAAGTAGCAATAAATATATAGAAAAAAAAGTGAGGATCTATCCTTTACCAAAATAGCGGATCGTTTAAAAATCAAATATGCACATCACAGATTTTGTCGCTAAAGTTAACACGCGTATTTTATCAGTACAGATAAGGAGATAGATATTGGATGGGGTATAAAGGAGAAGTAACACCATGATAAGGTACAAACTGCAGATGCGAAAAAGCCCCGATAAAATCGGGGCTTTCTCTTAATGGTCGGCGAGAGAGGATTCGAACCTCCGACCCACTGGTCCCAAACCAGTTGCGCTACCAGGCTGCGCTACTCGCCGTCTGAATCACTGTTCTTATCTTGTTTATGGTGCGAAGGGGGGGACTTGAACCCCCACGTCCGTAAGGACACTAACACCTGAAGCTAGCGCGTCTACCAATTCCGCCACCCTCGCATAAACAGAAACTAAGATAAGATGGGGTGGCTAATGGGACTCGAACCCACGACAACTGGAATCACAATCCAGGGCTCTACCAACTGAGCTATAGCCACCATAACAGCTATCTTATTTACTTCTACAACAACGTTCTTCACCGTAACTCTTAGCACGCTTTTTATTGGCGCGCCCGACAGGATTCGAACCTGAGACCTCTGCCTCCGGAGGGCAGCGCTCTATCCAGCTGAGCTACGGGCGCTTCACGCCGTTGCGGGAGAGGATAGTACGGATTTACACACTGTCTGTCTAGTGCTTTTTGAAAAAAAAAGTTTGTTTGACGATAGTTTGTGCATTTCGTCGATAAATGGAGCGTTTTTACTCGTTCAACGCCCCATCAGTATAATAATTAAACAACCCAGATGCTAGTTAAATACATTTATTTCTATATTAATGCATTCAAACTAATAGAAACTAGCTTTCAAGACTTATAATTTATTGGAATAGTAGTAACCGACAAATTTTAATAGCTTAAATTGACGTTTTATTCTGCTTGGTTGTGAAAGTAAACGATATAACCACTCTAGACCAAGGTTCTGCCACGCTTTAGGCGCTCTTTTAACGTGACCTGTGAAAACATCATAAGTCCCACCAACACCCATGTACAATGCATCAGGATGAATCTCACGGCATGCACGGATAAATAGCTCTTGCTTAGGAGAACCCATAGCAATAGTCACAATTTTCGCACCAGATGCCTTTATACGCTCAAATAATGCATCTCTATCTTGTGGTGTAAAATAGCCATCCTGACTTCCGACAATATTCACATTCCATTGTGATTTAAGTTTATCTTCGGTTTGAGATAAAACCTCGGGTTTCCCACCAACTAAAAATACTGGGGTTCCTTCTTTACCCGCTCTTTCCATCAGTGCTTCCCATAAGTCAGCACCTGCAATACGAGAAACCTTAGCTTCAGGGTATTTACGGCGAATGCCTCGCACTACGCTAATACCATCAGCATAAAGATAATCGGCTTCTTTTAGCTGCTCATTAAGGGAGCTATTCGTTTCTGCATTAAGGATTTTCTCTGCATTAAGAGCAATCAGCGAGCCACTTCTAATTTGCGTGCCCTCATAAAGATAATCCAGAAAATGTTTCATATCGCGAAATCCCCAGATGCTATGTCCGCGGATTGAATACTTCGGAATTGAATTCGATTCCATTACTTTTCCTTTTTCTCTAAACGGGGTTCATTACGCACCTGACTAACGACATAATTACGGATTAATCCCGCACTCTCAAATAGCCAGTAGAGCAGTTTTGCGATAACTAAACATAAACCAAAAATAAGGCAGAAGAAGACAACGCGAGAAACAAAAGAGTCAACGCCTTCTCGTGCTAACACTATCATATTAAAAATAGCACCAAAGCAGAATGCTTGTAGTATGGCGGATTTATAACGATTGGATTCATTCACGCCTTGCTGATAAAGCCAATCAAACCATTTAATAATAAGCCCTACCACAATGGCGCCTAATGGGATAAATGCAACACCGCCCATGACCACCAATGAACCGATTAAAGTCGGTGAAATAGCAAGCCCTGCATGATAATTCAACACTTCCCATGTAAAATAGTTTGCTGAATTCAATACAACATCAGGGCGCTCTGGCCATACCCAAGAGGGAATAAAGACATAAAAATCACGAATAATCGGCGCTAAACCTTGGAACTCTATTTTGTCGTAATTATTGAGTAATAACGCAAGGTTTTCCCAAGGAGAGAACGTATCACGTGTTAAATACAAGAATGTATAGAATGCTTCAGCACCGCTGACATCAAGCCCATAACGCTTCAAGGCGAGCCAGAACATTCCCACAATGCTCATTACACCTGCAGCAATCAGCATCCACAGTGTTATCCAACCACGCACAATACCGATAAACAAAAACAGTGCAAAAGCGATAATGATATTAGCGCGAGTACCACCAACGATAATGTAAGTCAGAATACCAAAACCCACAGTGGCACATAAAAAGAAAATCCAGCGCTGCTGTGTTGGTTTTAAGAAATAGACCACCAGCATTGCTGGAATAAAAAAGTAAAAGAACCGTTTAAGTGCAACACCAGAAACCTGACTAGAAAAAATCTGGCTATATGTTTTCAACTTAAACAGTAAAAAACCATTTTGTAAGAAGAAAATTCCAACGGTTACAAAGGCAATCAGCGCCAATAAGATCCATGTCAGATTCGTTTCTACTCGATTCATGGTAAATAACGGTCTAGAAGGACCATTGGCAGGTTTTCTCAACCTTACCTTGTAAGTCACATAGTAAATCGCATAGAAGCTTGTAGAGGCGAGTAATGCATGTAGCAGTGCATTAACAGGAACAACCGCCACATCAAACTGAAAGACCAGCATACAGGTAAGTGGAAAACCAAAATAGAAGGTCAATAAATAGAGCATTGAGAAAAAGACATTAAAATTAAAGCGAACCCGACGAAATTCTTGATAGGTCAGCAATAAAATAAAACCTAATGAGATAAAGTAGACGAGTGCGAGTCCACCTAATTCCGCCAGTGTCATTGCGACTCTCCTGTACTCATCTCAATTAACTGTTTCCAACCCTGCGTAAAATTAGGGGAAAAGAAAGTAATATCATTACGATTTAACATTAACAGTTGGCGTTGAGCTTCCTCAATAAGTGGAATATCAAGCTTATCGCCAGAAAAAAACACTGGCACACTTTGCTCTGTTAAATCTTGCCAGAACGGATTTTGGCGGCTAATAACAAAAGGAATGGCAAATTGGATAAGCAAACATAGGGTGCCAATACCTTGCTGACGATGAAAAATAAAATAGCCTAAATCACACGTTTTCAATAATGCGAGATAATCATCAAATGCCAGTTTTTCACGTAATACCTCAACATGACCACGAGCAAATAACGTATCAGCCGCTTGAGAAACCTCTTGGATATAAGCATCATTATTTTCAGGATATCCCATTGGGATAATCACTTTTGCTCGCTGACCAAATTGTTCTGCTATCGCATTTAATGCATCGATATGGCGATTAGATTTATCACCAGAGTTACCCAGCAAAATAGTTATTTGCTGCTCATCAATATTTGCTTTCTCAGTAACCGTGAGTTTAGGATCCATCCTCGTTGGGAAGTAGAGCAAACTTGCCGGCACATTTACGTTGGATTGCGCAAAGTAGTTAAGATCACCTCGCGTACCAAACACTCGCCCAACACGCTTTTGCGCTAGCTTACGAAGCAAATAAAACAGTTTAAATTTCAGCTGTTTTGAATCTTGATAAAGGTCGGCACCCCAGATATGCCACCAAAATTGATGGCGCTTGATTTTACCTGTCAGCAAGGCAATCCAAATCGGCGCATTAAACTGCCCTAAAAAGAGAAATCGCTGGGATTTATCCGCTTTAGCTAAGGCAACGACTCTTTGTGCCACCTGCTGTTTATCTGCTAAGCACTCAATGTCTAAAGCAGGATAGTGCGCCTGAAGCGCACCATCTTTACTGGCAACGATAAAACGAGGTTTATACGTTAATGCCGCCTCAGTCACGAGATGGTCATTAAAAAAACGTAGCATTGTGCTGTTATGATGCACAATGTCTGAGCCTAGTACGTAAATCAAAGTTGTCATTTGCGCCTGCAATAAATCACGAAAACAGAACTACAGAGAAAGAAGTAAATAATGTATGTCGCCATATAGGCTTGAGCGGCACCTAATGCACCATGCTCAGGAATTAGCCAACGAGAAAATAGCGTTAGCAAAGCAAACTGGCTTACTTCAGTGAGAATATAAAAACGCAAAGCTGCCTTTGCGATAACTAAATAACCAAATACATAGGAACCGACTTTTAAAACATCCCCGACTAATTGCCATGCAAAAAGGCCACTCATCGCGGTAAATTTATCTGAAAATAGCAACCAAATAGCAAAATCTCGCAGTAACCACACCATAAAGCTAGCGACAGCAACAGCAGGAAGAACAAATTTAAGCGACTTAATAATCTCTTTGGCGATATCACTCTTTTGCGTTAAACGTGAGAGTGTAGGTAATAGATAAACCGAAAAAGAGGCGGTGATAAATTGTAGATAAGCATCTGAAATACTGCTCACACCTTGCCAAATACCGACTTCATCCCAGCTATAATTTTCAGCTAAAAGATTACGCATCATGATATAAGCAACAGGTAAGGTAATGGAGGTCAGTATTGCCATAATGGTGAATTTACCAAGGTGGCTAGCAATTGCCTTATCCCAACTTGGTTTAAGCTCACTCAAGGCAAAGCGTTTACGCTTTAATAATATGGTAGTAGCTGGAAATAAAATTAACGCAGGGACTAATGCAAGCCCGATTAATGCGCCATGATAACCAGCAAAGAGATAACACAAATAGTAAGCAACCACACCAATGATACTACCTGCAATAATTGCAAGCGCATTACCTGATGCATCGCGATACCCTTTTAAAATCGCTAAAAAATAGTTGGTATAAGCAATACCCATTTGAATAAAAGCGACCGCTCTTACAATGTTTTGATACTGCTGATAGTCATCACCAAATAGAACTTGGCTAATGGGAACCGTAAAAATAAGAAATAGAATGGCTAAAAGTGTTGAGAACAGCAAAATCATCGATGATGAAGTACCCAACACATTTTTACGTTGAACTGCATCATCTTGATATTGTGCAATTAATTTCGTCACGCCATTAAAAATACCTGCACCTGATAACACACCGAGTACAGTAATTAATTGACGAAAATTACCCGCAAGACCAACCCCAGAAGGACCATAAGAGACAGCGAGTAACTTCACGACAAGCAGACCAACCCCAATTTTTATTAGGGTTGATCCGGCAGTCCAAACTGATGCTTTAGCTAATGACATATCAGGCAAAGAAGTCGCGAATATGACCAATTACAGTCTGTTGCTCTTCTTCTGTCATATTGTAGAACATAGGTAAACGGACTAAACGCTCGCTCTCTTGGGTGGTAAAGATATCTTCACCATCAAAACGACCAAACTCCATACCTGCAGGGCTTGTGTGTAACGAAACATAATGGAATACGGTTAATACATCGTGTTCCTTCATATATTCATTAAATGCAGTACGCTGTTCAATATCTTTTAGTTTGATATAAAACATATGCGCATTATGCTCTAATTCTTCAGGAACAACAGGAAGCGCTAACAAGCCTTTTGCCGCTAATGGTGTTAAGGCATCATAGTAAATCTGCCAAAATGCGAGGCGACGCTCATTAATTTTCTCAGCTTCTTCAAGCTGTGCCCATAAATAGGCGGCTTGTAAATCAGACATTAAATAACTAGAGCCAATATCGCGCCATGTGTATTTATCTACCTGACCACGGAAAAATTGACTGCGATTAGTCCCTTTTTCGCGAATAACCTCAGCGCGGTTAATTAATGCCGGATCATTAATCAGTGTTGCGCCACCTTCACCACCTGATGAGTAGTTTTTAGTTTCATGAAAACTATAGCAACCGATATGACCAATAGTACCGAGGGCTTTGCCTTTGTAGGTAGACATCACACCTTGTGCCGCATCTTCAATAACAAACAGATTATGCTTTTTGGCTATCGCCATAATCGTGTCCATTTCACAAGCAACACCAGCATAGTGAACAGGGACAATCGCGCGAGTTTTATTAGTAATTGCCGCTTCAATTTTTGTTTCATCAATATTCATCGTATCTGGACGAATATCAACAAAAACGATAGTAGCACCGCGTAATACAAAGGCATTAGAGGTCGAAACAAAGGTAAAACTAGGCATGATGACTTCATCGCCAGGCTTGATATCTAATAAGATAGCCGCCATTTCTAACGATGCAGTACACGATGGTGTTAACAGCGTTTTATGACAATGAAATTGTTCTTCTAACCACTTTTCACATTTTTTTGTGAAGTTGCCATCGCCACAGAGTTTGCCACTTTCCATCGCTTGTTTCATATAACCTAATTCTGTGCCGACAACGGGTGGTTTATTAAACGGAATCATATTATCCCCTGTATAACCAATAGGTGGTGCTCTCTATTAAAGCGCCACTGTGTGTATATAAACGCGAAGCTGCAATATTGCTGATTTGGGTTGCAACATACAGAGTCGATATTTCCTGCTGCTGACACCAAAACTTCGCTGCCGACATCAGTTGCTTACCGATGCCTTGTCCTATTCTATTGGGCATTACAGCAAGTAAGCCCACTCTTGCTTCACTCTCTGAAACTTGGCGCAAAGTAACAAAGCCGCTCACGCTATTATTGCTATCAACTGTCAATAAACAGGTGTTATCAAAAGTGCCTAAAACGGCTTTTTTCACCCATAACGCATAAAAACGACCGCTATCATCAGGTTGATACCATGGTGTTCTAAAACGACTCTGCACAAATACTTCCGAAGCCGTCGCCATTAATAAATCAATGTCGTTTTCGTTCGCTTCTCGAAATAGTGAGGTTTGCGCCTCTGTTTGTTTACAGATGTTTTCTGTAGCATTTTCTGTGCCAACTGAGAGCTTAAAATCAATTTCACCTTCAGCAAATCGAAAACCAAATTGACTGAGTTTATCGATTAGAGATAACTCATGTGATGCAACTTTGGCATGAACCACACCAAATTCATCCAGTTGTTTCTGCGTTAAAACAGGGGCTTGAGTACTAAATTCAAGACGCCCTGTTTTCAGTGAGAAAAACTCGCTTTCCCACTCTAAATGATTAATATTGGCGAGGACGGACATGTAATAGATCCAATAGATAACGACCATAGCCCGTTTTAGATAGCGATTTTGCGCTCTCTCTTACTTGCTCATCATTTAGCCAACCATTACGCCAAGCAATCTCTTCAAGACAAGCAACTTTAAATCCTTGACGTTTTTCTACGGTTTGAACAAATGTGCTCGCTTCAATTAAGCTGTCATGAGTGCCAGTATCTAGCCATGCAAAACCACGACCCAAAAGCTCAACATTCAACTCGCCACATTCAAGATACATTTGATTAATAGAGGTAATTTCAAGTTCTCCACGAATCGACGGTTTTACTTGCTTGGCAAAATCCACCACCCGATTATCGTAGAAATAGAGCCCAGTCACAGCCCAGTTAGATTTAGGTTTTTCTGGTTTTTCTTCTATCGACAGCACTCGAAAATCATCATCAAACTCAACAACACCAAATCGTTCAGGATCCATCACTTGGTAACCAAATACAGTGGCACCATGTTCACGCTGAGCCACTTGTTTTAGTTTTGGACTAAACCCTTGACCAAAATAGATATTATCACCTAACACTAAACAGCAATGGTCATCACCAATAAACTCATCACCTAAAATAAAGGCTTGAGCCAATCCATCGGGTGACGGTTGTACTTTATAATGAAGATGAACACCAAAAGCAGAACCATCACCCAATAAACGTTGAAATGACGTGAGGTCATCAGGTGTTGTGATAATTAAAATATCTCGAATACCAGCTAACATCAGTACAGATAATGGGTAATAGATCATTGGCTTATCATAGATAGGCAACAACTGCTTCGACACCCCTTTGGTTATTGGATGTAGTCGCGTACCTGAGCCACCAGCCAGAATAATACCTTTCATCATCTATCCTTTTTACTCAATCAGTTTCCAAGCCCTAAACGTTCACCCGCATAAGAGCCATCAAGAACGCGTTGCCACCATGTCTGGTTATTTAAATACCACAACACTGTTTTGCGAATACCTGATTCAAAGGTCTCTTGTGGAACCCAACCTAGCTCAGCTTCAATTTTTGCAGCATCAATGGCATAACGCAGATCATGACCGGGTCTGTCTTTCACGTAAGTAATTAAATCAACGTAGTTATCAACGCCTGCCGGTTTATTTGGATAGAGCTCTTCAAGCAATTCACAAATTGTTTTCACCACATCAATATTACGGCGTTCGTTATGTCCACCAATATTGTAGGTTTTACCCGGTTGCGCTGTTGTTGCAACTAAATAGAGTGCACGTGCATGATCTTCAACATAGAGCCAATCACGAATTTGCTCACCTTTACCATAAACAGGTAATGGTTTTCCTGAAATCGCATTTAAAATAATTAAAGGGATCAATTTTTCAGGAAAATGGTAAGGGCCATAATTATTTGAGCAATTTGTAATCACTGTTGGTAAACCATAAGTACGTAACCATGCACGAACTAAGTGATCACTAGAGGCTTTAGATGCTGAATAAGGGCTACTTGGCGCATAAGGCGTAGTTTCAGTAAAGAAATCATCAGTGCCGTCTAAATCGCCATACACTTCATCTGTTGAGATATGGTGAAAACGGAATGCACTCTTTTTTTCTTCTGGTAATACTAGCCAAAAATGACGTGCCGCTTCCAATAAGCTGTAAGTACCCACAATATTGGTTTCAATAAATGCAGCAGGACCATCAATAGAGCGATCAACATGGCTTTCCGCAGCTAAATGCATCACGACATCGGGTTGATATTGCGCAAATACGCGATCAAGTGCTGCTCTGTCACAGATATCAACCTGCTCAAATGCATAACGATCACTGGTTGCAACCGATGTTAATGATTCAAGATTACCGGCATAAGTCAGTTTATCTACCACGACAACGCTATCAGCAGTGTTATCAATTATATGTCGAACAACAGCAGAGCCGATAAAACCGGCTCCGCCTGTTACTAAAATGCGTTTCAACGCCATACTCCTTTAGTATCTACAATCCATTTTTGAGTCACTTTAGCACCTGAAATAGCCTTAAACTGTTGATGATCAACCAGCATTAGCACAATATCCGCTTCTTTTAATGCTTGTTCAGTCGACACTAATTCCGTAATGCCTTTCAGTTTAGTTGGTAATTCATGAATATTCGGTTCAACCGCATAAGTGATTCCACTATGCCAATTCGCGACTTGTTGGGTAATATTCATTGCTGGGCTTTCACGTAAATCATCAATATTTGGTTTAAATGCTAAACCAAAACAAGCGATTTTGATTTCGTTAGCGCGTTTTCCAGTCTCAGTTAAACAATCGGCAACCGCCGCTTTAACCTGATCAATAACCCACACTGGTTTACCATCGTTAACTAAACGTGCAGTATGAATTAAGCGAGATTGTTTTGGGTTTTGTGACACGATAAACCATGGGTCAACTGCGATACAGTGACCACCAACGCCTGGACCTGGTTGTAAAATATTTACGCGTGGGTGACGATTTGCCAAGCTAACCAGTTCCCAAACATTAATATCTTGATCAGCACAGATAAGTGATAGTTCGTTAGCAAACGCAATGTTCACATCACGAAAACTGTTTTCGGTCAGCTTACACATCTCTGCGGTACGTGCATTAGTAATAACACACTCACCTTCAAGGAAAATTTTGTATAGTTCGCTAGCACGTTCTGATGATTTACGGTTCATGCCACCAACAACACGGTCATTGCGAATAAGCTCAATCATCACCTGACCCGGTAATACGCGTTCTGGGCAATAAGCGATATCAATATCAGCATCTTCACCTTGTTGATGTGGGAAGGTTAAATCAGGGCGAGCTTGTGCTAACCATTCTGCCATTTGTTCTGTTGTACCAACGGGTGAAGTTGATTCTAAAATAATTAAATCACCTTTTTTAAGTACTGGCGCGACAGAACGCGCCGCGGATTCAACATAAGCTAAATCTGGCTCATGATCACCTTTAAATGGTGTGGGTACTGCGATGAGATAAGCGTCAGCAGGTTGTGGTGTGGTGTACGCTTTTAAATGACCTTCTTCCACCGCTTGTTTTACCACTTTATCAAGATCAGGCTCAACAATGTGAATTTGACCTTTGTTAATGGTATCAACAGCATGCTGATTAACATCAACACCGATGACGTTTTTCTTGCGAGAGGCAAAAGCGGCAGCAGTAGGTAAACCAATGTAGCCGAGGCCGATAACAGAAATAGTTTCAAAACTCATAATGTCACCTGATTTTTTTTCAATGCTTCAAGAATACGTTGGCAGGCATGACCATCACCGTAAGGGTTTGTTGCCTTACTCATTTGGTGATATGCGTTTTCGTCTGTCAATAAAGTAGTTACTTCACTCACGATTCGCTTAGTATCCGTACCAACTAAACGAACTGAACCTGCTTCGACTGCTTCAGGGCGTTCTGTGGTATCTCTCATCACAAGAACAGGTTTTCCTAATGAAGGCGCTTCTTCTTGGATCCCACCTGAGTCAGTTAAAATAAGATAGGCATGATTCATTAAATAAACAAACGGCAGGTAATCCTGAGGTTTAATTAATTTAATATTTTCAATACCATGCAAAATTCGTTCAACAGGCTCACTCACATTTGGATTAAGGTGGACAGGATAAACCACTTCCACATCAGGATGTGCTAACGCAATCTCAGCTAAGGCTTGGCAAATGCGTTCAAATCCGCCGCCAAAGCTCTCTCTGCGGTGACCTGTTACTAAGATCATTTTTTTGTCTGGCTGAATAAATGGATAGTGAACCGCAAGCTCATCACGTAGAGCTTGGTTTCCCATCACGCGATTACTCACCCAAAATAGTGCATCAATCACGGTATTTCCCGTGACAACGATATTCTTATCAGCAACGGCTTCACGAATAAGATTTTGTTTTGCAGTGTCTGTAGGCGCAAAATGATACATTGCAAGATGACCTGCAATTGTCCGATTTGCCTCTTCAGGCCAAGGTGAATAAAGATTGCCAGTGCGTAATCCGGCTTCAACATGACCAACAGGGATCCGTTGGTAGAACGCGGCTAAACTTGCCGCCATCGTTGTTGTTGTATCACCATGTACCAAAACAACATCGGGTTGAAATGAAGCTAAAACAGGTTTTAGCCCTTCTAAAATACGGCAAGTAATATCAGTTAAATCTTGTCCTGGTTTCATAATATTGAGATCATAATCTGGCTGGATCTCAAAAAGATTTAATACCTGATCAAGCATTTCTCGATGTTGGGCCGTAACACATACCTTTGCTTCAAACGAATTATCATTTGCTAAAGCGTGCACTAAAGGTGCCATTTTTATCGCTTCAGGGCGTGTGCCAAAAACAGTCAACACTTTCACAGTGGCTCTCTTTTTTTCATTGTTATATTGCTTATTTTTGGGAAAGCAATATGCCCTTATTCTCAATACATCAGGTGCAAATACACCTGATGTCTCGTTATTGTCATAAAAGATAGAAATTAATAATTATTATTTTTTTAATGATTTACGTCTTGTCAGTGCAACGCCAGCTCCCGCTAAAACACCAATAGCCCCCCAAAGTACCATCATAAAGGCACGACGCGGACTATCACGTTTCACAGGATCTTCAGGTGTACGTAAAAAACGGTAAGTTTGGAAGTTATCTTGTAGTTTTGCACCAACTGCGAGGGTCGCTAACATTGCCGTATTTTGATCATAATCGCTATCAAAATCTGGTCCTGTTGCAATTAGCGTTTCTAATTGCGACTGTAAAAGCGGGACACCTAACATAAACAACTTAGAATCAGGTAATTCATCCATAGCAATCGATGTCTGTTTTTGAGAAATTCCCTGTTTCTCAGCAACTTTAATTGATTGTTCTAATAAATTAATCTGACGTTGATAAGCAGCACGAGCCGCCATTTCTTGGCGCTTAACCAATGCTTTCATCGATTGTGTTCTCGTTGACCAAGCCACAATAACTTCTTCATTAAGATGAGTAGAAGCACGTTTATTAGCAAAAGCGATGTACGCATTTAATAGCTGGCTAGCTTCTTTAGAGGTTTCAGCGATTAATTTTAGTTGATCATTAACCAACTTTTTTTCATCTGCTGGCGTAAATTGAATATTATTAATCAACTCGTCCAATAGCGCTGCATTTGCTTGTTCATCACTCTCTTGACGCTGTTTGTAATAATCCGTCTGCAACCAAAATTCTCGTCGAGTATCAAATGCCGCTATTTGAGTCACAAACTCTTGATAAGCTTCATCAGGAATACTCAGCGACGCATTGAATGTTGAAGGATTAATTTGTGTATCAAGATTACGCAAAAATTGAGACTGAGAGTAATAACTGCCTAAGTTATTCACTGTCGGTTTCTCTGTCATTGCGATAGCACTCCATTTGGGTTGCATCAAATAAGATGCACCCAGAGCCACAACAGCAAAAAGCAGAGCGAACCCTATAATCCAAATTTTTCCGGACCAAAGTGTGCAACAAAGACCTCGAATATCGAGTTCGTTATCAGGTGAAACACCTTGCTGGGAAGCGTTATTTTCCGAGTTCATCACGTTACAAAACCTCTGCTTATTAATGCTTAAGTTGTGTTGCTTTACGTAGACGGCGCTTATGTCGTTTAATAAAACGAGCAACTCGCCACGCGCGTTTAATGCAGTAACCATACATTACAAATGCAAGCAAGAATAATGCCAACATTACCCATTCAGGCACAAATGATAGGTTTTCGCCAATAATACCAATAGCAGCTAATAATGCCGCTGCAACCGTAATTAAAATAAAAGCCTGATGAGGAGTAAAACCTGCTCTCATAATAAGATGGTGTATATGTTGACGGTCTGGCGAGAAAGGACTCATCCCTTTACGTAAACGTCGATACATAATTGCCACCATATCCATGAGCGGAATAGCAATTATCCATAACGCAGTCACGGCATTAATTGGGCGAGGTTGGTTTTGAGTTGATGATACAAGTAACCAGATAATGGTAAATCCAATTAAAGTACTTCCTGCATCTCCCATAAAGACTTTAAATTTCTTACCACACACCCCTAAATTTAATAAAATATAAGGCAAAATAGCGGCAATAAACGAGAAACACCAAAATGCGAGGGCAGAGTTACCACTTTGGTACAACAAAATACCTAAAGCGCCAAAAGAGACACAAGAGAGGCCCCCTAACAATCCATCAATACCATCAACCATATTGAAAGCATTGATTGCAGCCCAAACAGCAAAAAGTGTGACGATATAGCCAAAAGGTCCTAAATGCATTTCCCAAGGACCAAATGCATGACCAAGAGAGTCTAATTTCAATCCTCCCCACACCATCATGGCAATCCCAACAAAAGCTTGAATCGTCGCTCTTATTTTTACACTAATATCGAAACGGTCATCTAAGGCACCAACAAAAACTAACAGTCCCGCACATGCCAGATAAAGTTCCTTATTAGGAATATATAAATCTGAAATATAAAATGCGAAAACAATACCAAAATAGACCGATATCCCGCCTACAAGAGGGATCAATCCATGATGCCGTTTACGATAGTTAGGTTTATCCACGAGTCCAATTTTCTTCGCGATTTTACGTGCAACAAATAAAAACACGAAAGAAAATAAGAACACATATAAAACGCTTGTGCTCATTTTTAGTATATCCACAGTACTGTTCTCTATAATAAATATAGCTGGTTATTTACTCATCCATTGTTTTTTTATTCTGTTCCAGCTTGTACCACGACGAGTTAACTCAGTAACCCACCACCCTTCATCAATAATAAGTTTTCCTTAACTATTTGCATTGATGCTATCGCTATTTTTATCAAAAACATTAAACATGCAATATATGTACCAAGATCTAGTTTCCATATGTTGCAATCAATAAATAATCCATATAAAAAAACGCCACAAAAATTTGTGGCGTTTTTATCATATCGTCATTCACACAAAGTAAACGAGCTTAACAGCATATAAATCGAGGTGATATTACTTATTTTGTAATAGAGCACACTGTTTCATCACTTTTATCTTTATGATGGTCTCGTTTTCTTCCTGAAAATTATGAGCGTTTCATAAAGTCGAAGAATTCTTCATTCGTTTTTGTCATAGCTAACTTATTAATGAGGAACTCCATCGCGTCAATCTCACCCATAGGGTGAATGATTTTACGCAGGATCCACATTTTTTGTAGCTCATCTTGTGACGTCAGTAACTCTTCTTTACGTGTACCAGAGCGGTTGTAGTCAATCGCAGGGAATACACGTTTTTCAGCAATCTTACGCGACAGGTGTAATTCCATATTACCTGTACCTTTAAACTCTTCGTAGATAACTTCATCCATTTTAGAGCCCGTATCAACCAGCGCAGTTGCAATAATGGTCAGGCTTCCACCCTCTTCAACATTACGTGCAGCACCAAAGAAACGCTTAGGACGATGTAATGCGTTAGCATCCACACCACCGGTTAATACTTTTCCTGAAGAAGGAACAACGGTGTTATAAGCACGGGCTAAACGAGTAATAGAGTCTAATAAAATGATAACGTCTTTTTTATGCTCAACTAAACGTTTTGCTTTTTCAATGACCATTTCAGCGACTTGCACATGACGAGAAGCAGGTTCATCAAAGGTAGATGCGATAACCTCACCTTTAACTAAGCGTTGCATTTCCGTTACTTCTTCTGGACGTTCGTCAATAAGAAGAACCATCAATACGCAATCAGGATAGTTGTGAGCAATGTTTGCTGCAATATTTTGCAGTAACATTGTTTTACCCGCTTTAGGCGGAGCAACGATAAGACCACGTTGTCCACGACCAATTGGTGCGGCTAAATCAAGCACTCGTGCTGTTAAATCTTCAGTAGAACCATTACCACGTTCCATGCGTAAACGATTATTAGCATGTAAAGGAGTTAAGTTTTCAAAGAGGATTTTACTGCGAGCATTTTCTGGTTTATCAAAGTTAACTTCGTTAACTTTTAGTAGAGCAAAGTAACGTTCACCTTCTTTAGGAGGACGAATTTTCCCTGCGATGGTATCACCAGTGCGAAGGTTAAAACGGCGAATTTGACTAGGAGAAACGTAGATATCATCGGGGCCTGCAAGGTAGGAACTGTCTCCGGAACGTAGGAAGCCAAAGCCATCCTGTAGTATTTCCAGCACACCGTCACCGAAAATATCTTCTCCACTTTTAGCATGCTGCTTCAAAATAGAGAAAATAATATCCTGCTTTCTCATTCGAGCCAGATTTTCTAGCCCCATATTTTCGCCAAGTGCTATCAGTTCTGATACCGGCGTATTTTTTAATTCGGTAAGATTCATAATGGTGGGTTCTTAATAACTCGGGGTAACTCTCGAACTATGAACGTGAATAGTATAACAGCGAATCGCTGTCAGTTTCGTCATGTGTAAAATTACAGATTTCTACTTTCTTACATTGCTATATAACATAAATGATAATGCTAGAGAGTATGTTGATACTTTATAGACCAGTCAGCATCATACCCAGAAAAGTGACATCCATTGTAATAATGAAATGATTGTACTTTCAACTTATGGGTTAGGAACATATTGGAAAAAATTTTATATTCCTTGAATACTATAGATTATTCTAAGGCAACTTGACTGGTTAGATGAATTCAGATTGCTTATATTCAAATATTTGTTCAATATTTCAGGTACTCAGTATTTCAGACTTATTTAATTGTGTCTAATCAAATAAACAAGAAAAACCGATATATTATGTAAGCAAGTGGCGCTAACTTATCATGCTTCTAAGCGGACGTCTAGCGGTCAATAACAGAAATACCGACAACATCTAAACGTCCGGTTTTATTTTTGATATCTAAATCAAATTAGATATTTTCGTCTAAAAACTCTTTTAGCTGAGTTTTTGACAGTGCGCCCACTTTAGTTGCAGCAACTGCACCGTTTTTGAATAAAATCAGTGTAGGAATACCGCGAATACCGTATTTTGGTGCGGTAGCAGGGTTTTCATCGATGTTTAATTTCGCTACTGTTAATTTACCTGCGTATTCTGTTGCAACTTCATCTAGAATAGGAGCAATCATTTTACACGGGCCGCACCATTCAGCCCAGAAATCAACGAGCACGGGGCCGGTTGCTTGTAATACATCAGCATCGAATTTGCTGTCAGATAAGTGAAGGATTTTATCGCTCATTGTTCTACTCCAAAGAATAATATTGACCGTACCAGTGTAACATTAAACAACAAAAGTCTGCCTGCATTTCAGCGGATAAACTTTTGTAATGCAACCCATAACTGATATTCTATTACATTATGAGCAAAACATATTTGACAGAAAAGAAGTTTTCCGACTTCGCCTTGCATCCAAAAGTGATAGAAGCCCTTGAGAAAAAAGGGTTCTCTAATTGTACACAAATTCAGGCATTGACGTTACCTATCACTGTGAAAGGTCAAGACATTGCCGGGCAAGCCCAAACAGGAACAGGAAAAACGTTGGCGTTTTTAACTTCAACGTTTCATTATCTTTTAACACACCCTGCTAAAGAAGGGCATGAAACCAATCAACCTCGTGCACTTATTATGGCGCCAACACGCGAATTAGCCGTGCAGATTTATTCTGATGCTAAAGAGCTTGCGCAAAATACAGGGATTAAAATGGGTCTAGCCTACGGTGGTGATGGCTATGACGAACAACTTAAAGTTTTAAATAATGGCGTTGATATCGTTATTGGTACAACAGGTCGCCTAATTGATTATGTAAAACAAGGTCACGTCAATCTAAATGCAATTCAAGTCGTTGTGCTTGATGAAGCAGATAGAATGTATGATCTTGGCTTTATTAAAGATATTCGTTGGATTTTCCGTCGTATGCCTGTCGCCGCAGAGCGTATGAACATGCTCTTTTCAGCGACACTCTCTTATCGTGTAAGAGAATTAGCGTTTGAGCAGATGAATAATCCAGAATACGTTGAAGTGGAACCAGAGCAAAAAACTGGCTTTAGTATTAAAGAAGAGCTGTTTTATCCATCAAATGAAGAAAAAATGCGTCTTCTTCAGACACTTATTGAAGAAGAGTGGCCAGATCGCTGCATTATTTTTGCAAACACCAAACATCGTTGTGATGATATTTGGGCACATCTTGCTGCCGATGGACACCGTGTTGGTTTATTAACAGGTGATGTTCCACAGAAAAAACGCCTACGTATTTTAGAAGATTTTACCCAAGGTAATATTGATATTCTGGTTGCAACTGATGTTGCGGCACGAGGATTACATATTCCTTCTGTAACTCATGTCTTTAACTATGATTTACCTGATGACTGTGAAGATTACGTTCATCGTATCGGAAGAACAGGACGTGCAGGTAAAAGTGGTAATTCAATTAGTTTAGCTTGTGAAGAATATGCACTGAATTTACCTTCCATTGAAGAGTACATTCAGCACTCAATTCCTGTGAGTAAATATAATAGTGACGCGTTGTTAACCGAATTACCGGAGCCAAAACGTCGTCATCGTCCTCGTCAAGGTCAGCCTCGTCGTAATAATGCGGCACCTCGCAGAGGAAATAATACTCAACGTAATAACCGACCTAAACGCCAGAGTCATTCATAAATTATGCTGAAATCCTCATCACTTTATGCTGCTATCGATTTAGGCTCAAATAGCTTTCACATGCTAGTTGTTCGTGAAATTGCGGGCTCGATACAAGTGCTTTCCCGCGTTAAACGTAAGGTTCGCCTTGCAGCAGGTCTAAATAAAGAGAATGAATTGTCAGAACAAGCCATGGAACGTGGCTGGCAATGTCTAAAACTTTTTTCAGAATATCTACGTGATATTCCTGCAGACCAAATCAGAGTGGTTGCAACTGCAACACTGCGTATTGCCAAAAATGCAGATACTTTCGTTGCTAAAGCATCTGAAATACTAGGCAATACCATTCATGTGATTAGTGGTGAGGAAGAAGCTCGTCTTATTTACCGTGGTGTAGCACATACCACAGGCGGAGCAGAACAACGGTTAGTTGTTGATATTGGTGGTGGTAGTACCGAGCTCGTTACAGGCACTGGTGCTAAAACAACACAATTAATGAGCCTTGGTATGGGCTGCGTAACTTGGTTAGAGCGCTACTTTAGTGATCGCTCTCTAACACAAGAGAATTTCAAACAAGCTCAAGATGCGGCTAAAGCAATCCTTGCGCCTGTCGCTGATAAATTAATTCAGCAAGGTTGGCAAGTGTGTGTCGGTGCATCAGGTACCGTTCAAGCACTACAAGAGATTATGATTGCACAAGGTATGGATGAGCTAATCACCTTACCTAAATTAGAGCGACTTAAACATAAAGCTATTGAATGTGGCAAACTGGAAGAGCTAGAAATTGAAGGTTTAACCTTTGAAAGAGCACTGGTTTTCCCTAGTGGGCTTGCCATTTTAATCGCTATCTTTGAAACACTTCATATCGAGAATATGATCCTTGCAGGTGGCGCATTACGCGAAGGTTTGGTTTACGGCATGTTACACTTGCCAATTGAACAAGATATCCGTCAACGTACATTGCGTAATGTCCAACGCCGCTTTCAAATTGATATCGAACAGGCTCATCGCGTTCAACAACTTGCCGAACACTTTTTTATTCAGGTAAGTAAAAGCTGGCAATTAGATAATCGTTGTCGTGAATTACTTAATAGTGCGAGTGCACTACATGAAATTGGTCTTAGCGTAGATTTTCGCCAAGCGCCATCGCATGCTAGTTACCTAATTTCTCATCTTGATTTGCCTGGTTATACGCCTGCACAACGACGCTTATTAGCTTCACTATTGAGAAACCAAACTGGCATTATCGATTTAGCGCCACTTAATCACCAAAATGCGTTACCAATCAATCAAGCATACCGATTAGTTCGCTTATTACGATTGGCGATTATTTTTGCTAGCCGCCGCCGTGATGACACACTACCAGCACTTCGTTTGCGTACAGAAGATGAAAAGCTGGTAATTACACTACCTCATCAATGGCTTACCGAGCATCCGTTACGAGCCGAAAACCTTCAAGAAGAGACCCAGTTACAAAGCTATATACACTGGCCTCTTATTATTGAAGAACAAAATAGTTCACGTATGGGCTAGCTCATCTTAGTTTATATTTAAGATAAAAGTTTAAAATAAAACCCCTTATCAGTTAAGGGATTTTATTTTTTGAAATATCGGCTTATGCAATCAGTTCGACTATGAAATAGATACAAGAAATATTAAGGCTTATGCTTGGCAAGCATGGCTCTTAACCCAGCAACACCAACCTGCCCTTTTTCCTGCTTTTCTTCAGCACTTAAGACTTTCTTTTTATTAGTATCCCAATTTAAGTCATCTTGGGGTAATTCATAGAGAAAGCGACTAGGATCTGGGCGAATTAATTCACCATATTGACGTCTTTCTTTGCACAAGGTGAAAGTAAGTGTTTTCTGTGCCCGAGTTATCCCAACATAAGCAAGTCGTCTCTCCTCTTCAACATTATCTTCATCGATACTACTTTGATGAGGTAAGATCCCCTCTTCCATCCCAACTAAAAAAACATGTGGAAATTCAAGGCCTTTAGAGGCGTGCAATGTCATCAGTTGAACTTGGTCTAGCGCTTCTTCTGATTCACCACGTTCCATCATATCGCGCAGAGTAAAGCGATTAACGACCTGTGAAAGTGTCATCGGTTCATGCAGTTCATCACCCTCTAACATTTCACTCATCCATGAAAACAGTTGGTTAATATTTTTCATCCTCATTTCAGCTGCTTTGGCGCTGCTTGAGGTTTCATATAACCAACTCTCATAGTCCATTTCATGGAGTAAATCTCTCACCGCAAGTAACGGTTCTTGCTGCGATTTCTGCACAATACGAGACATCCATTGTGAAAAAGCGTGAAGTGAATTTAAGCCACGCCCCGTTAGGGTTTGACTTAAACCGAGGTCGAAACAAGCACTAAATAAACTCTTATCACGTACTCTTGCCCACTCCCCTAATTTTTGAACTGTCATTGGTCCAATTTCACGGCGTGGCTTATTCACAATGCGTAAAAAAGCGGAGTCATCATCAGGATTTGTTATCACTCGCAGATAAGCCAAAATATCTTTGATCTCTTCGCGTGAAAAGAATGAAGTTTCACCGGAAATACGGTAAGGAATGCGGTTTTGCATTAAATATTTTTCAAAAATACGCGACTGATGATTACCACGATAAAGTATTGCATAATCTTTATAATTAGTTTTATTAATAAAGTGGTGAGCAATTAATTCACCAGCAACACGTTCAGCCTCATGCTCTTCATTATTTGCTGTTAATACCCGAAGCTCGTCTCCATAACCCAATTCTGAAAAGAGTTTTTTCTCAAACACATGAGGATTATTTTCGATCAAGATATTCGCTGATTTTAAAATACGTCCTGAAGATCGATAATTTTGTTCTAACTTAATCACATTGAGTTGTGGAAAATCTTTTTGCAGTAAGATTAAGTTTTGAGGTCGAGCTCCACGCCATGAATAGATAGATTGGTCATCATCACCTACAACGGTAAAACGCGCTCTTTCACCGACTAACCACTTTACTAACTCATATTGGCTAGTATTGGTATCTTGATATTCATCCACCAGCAAATAGCGAATTCGTTGTTGCCAACGTTCTCTCACTTCTTCATTGGAGCGTAATAAAAGGGTTGGGCGACTAATTAAGTCATCAAAATCCAAGACATTACAACTGCGAAGATGTTGCTCATAGCGGCGAAAACATTCAGCAAAAGTATGTTCTTGCTGAGATCTGGCAATTCCAACAGCTTGTTCTGGTGTAAGCATGTCATTTTTCCAGTTAGAGATTTGGCTCTTTAACTGTGATAACAACTCTTTATCTTCTTCTAATAAATCTGCCGTTAATTCTTTAAGTAGTGCGGATTGGTCTTGATCATCAAATAGTGAAAAATTAGATTTAATTCCTAACGCTTTGTATTCCCGTTTAATTATCTCTAACCCAAGGGTATGAAATGTTGAGATCATTAATCCTTTAGCTTCTTGCTTACCTAATGTTTGAGCAACTCGCTCTTTCATTTCGCGAGCCGCTTTATTGGTAAAGGTCACCGCTGCAATCTGTTTTGCTGGATAGCGACATTGGCGTATCAAATGTGCAATTTTATTGGTAATAACCCGTGTTTTACCCGAACCAGCACCAGCCAAGACCAAACAAGGACCTGACACATATTCAACTGCTTTTTGCTGACCGGGATTTAATCGCATACTTTTTCCAAACTTCATCAATAAAGAACATAACGGGGGATAATTGTAGCAGAAAGCGCATAGAAAGATGGTTCGGTTTTTTGAGCCTCATTTTATCTAAGTAAAACGAAGTTTAACCTTGTTTAATAAAGTTTTACTCTGTATGATATTTGAACAAATAAGGAGGTGTATTATGAGTATAAAAAGCGAGTTAATAGCCACTAAAATTGATGCTGAACTCAAAGAGGCTTTTGTTGCAATAGCTCGAAATAAACACAGACCTGCCTCTCAAATTTTAAGAGATCTCATTCGAGTTTATGTGGAAAGTAATCAAACCCAACCAAATGAAAAAACATTAAAAACTTTTGCAAAAACAGATAAAGGTGATGATGTTTTTTATGCCAAAGATGCCAATGATTTATTCAAAAAATTGGATATCTAAATGCGAAAAGTTAGCTATTCAGGACAATTCAAAAAAGATTTAAAACTCGCAGAAAAACGTGGAAAGGATATCAATAAACTAAAAGATATTATGCTGCTATTAATACAAGGAGGACGACTACCAATTCAATTGAAAGACCATCCATTAACTGGAAATTGGAAACCTCGTCGAGATCTTCATATTGAACCTGATTGGCTACTTATTTATAAAATAGAAGATGATACAGTCCATTTTGAAAGAACTGGTTCACATTCTGATTTATTTAAATAAAAGACCGCATACCTAATTAATAGATTATGTGGTCTTTATTATTTTTAAATACACTTAGTGCTTATTTTTCTAAGCTATTTGCGAGAGAAGAAGGCGGCAAAAGAAGTTATCCCAAGGAACATACATTAGTATGTGACTTGGGTAACCGAGTGTAGCCAACGCACTTATCGCGTAAAGAGCGACGAAAAATTGGAAAATTAGTTACCAACGGCAATCTTCTTCATATCCGTCATATAACCACGTAACTTCTTACCTACAGCCTCAATAGGGTGCTGGCGAATCGCTTCGTTGATCTCACGTAACTGTGCATTATCTGTGCCGCTATCTTGAACATTCTTCGCTAAATCACCGCGTTGTAATGTTGTCATAAACTCTTTCAGCATAGGCACAACCGCGAATGAGAACAGATAGTTACCATATTCTGCCGTATCAGAGATAACGACATTCATTTCATACAGACGTTTACGAGCAATGGTATTAGCAATTAATGGCAATTCATGCAATGACTCATAATAAGCTGATTCCGCGATAATACCGGCATCAATCATAGTATCAAATGCTAACTCAACACCCGCTTTAACCATAGCAACCATCAATACACCGTGATCGAAGTACTCTTGTTCACTGATTGCACCTTGATAATCTGGGTAGTTTTCAAATGTGCTAGCACCGGTTTCTTCACGCCATGTCAGCAGGTTTTTATCATCATTAGCCCAATCTACCATCATGGTTTCAGAGAATTTACCTGAAATAATGTCATCCATATGTTTTTCAAACAGAGGTGCCATAATCTCTTTCAGTTGCTCTGACAATGCATAAGCCCGCATTTTGGCTGGGTTTGATAATCTGTCCATCATTAAGGTGATACCACCTTGTTTCAACGCTTCGGTAATAGTTTCCCAACCAAACTGGATCAGTTTTCCGGCATAACCAGGTTCGACACCATCAGCAACCATTTTGTCATAACATAACAGTGAACCAGCTTGTAACATACCGCACAGAATAGTTTGCTCACCCATTAAGTCTGATTTTACTTCAGCGACAAAAGAGGATTCTAAAACACCAGCACGATGACCACCGGTTGCGGCTGCCCATGCTTTGGCAATCGCCATGCCTTCACCTTTTGCATCATTTTCAGGGTGAACGGCAATCAGCGTTGGAACACCAAAACCACGTTTATACTCTTCACGTACTTCCGTTCCTGGGCATTTTGGCGCCACCATAACAACAGTGATGTCATCACGAATTTTTTCGCCAACTTCAACGATATTAAAACCATGTGAATAACCTAATGCAGCACCTGATTTCATCAGAGGTTGAACCGCTTGAACAACGGCGGTGTGCTGTTTGTCTGGCGTTAAGTTAACAACTAAATCTGCTTGTGGGATCAACGCTTCATAAGTCCCAACTTCAAAACCGTTTTCAGTCGCACGACGCCATGATGCACGTTTCTCATCTATCGCTTCTTGACGTAATGCATAGGCGATATTCAAACCTGAATCACGCATGTTTAAGCCTTGGTTCAAACCTTGCGCACCACAACCGACGATAACGACTTTTTTGCCTTTCAGGTAATTTGCTTCATCAGCAAATTCTTCACGCGACATAAAGCGACATTTACCCAATTGTGACAACTGCTGACGCAGATTTAATGTATTAAAATAGTTTGTCATGAGTGACTCCAAAATCGTTGTGTATGTGTTTGCTATTTTTATCCTCACTTTCTGTGAGGTGTTGCATGACTTCACTATAGGGGATGAAAGCCATTGCTTAAATTGATATATTTACAAGATGGTGTTGCAAAATATGCAACGTACTCTTTTTCATTAAAATCGGTGGCTGGCCATGGATATTCGTGATCTCAAGCTCTTCCTACACTTAGCTGAAAGCTGTCATTTCACTAAGACCGCGCAAGCGATGCATGTCAGCCCGTCAACGCTTTCAAGACAGATCCAGCGCCTAGAAGAGAGCCTTGGGCACCCTCTTTTTCTACGTGACAATCGACAAGTCACACTCACCGATGCTGGCGAGCAACTTAGGCGATATGCTCAACAAACCTTGTTGCAATATAAGCAACTTAAGCACATGCTAAATCAAAATAGCCCTACGCTTTCAGGTGAACTACGCTTATTTTGTTCTGTCACTGCAGCTTATAGCCATTTACCCTCGATTCTTGACCGTTTCCGTGCTGAAAATCCACTCGTTGAGATAAAACTGACAACTGGCGATGCTGCGGATGCGGTTGATAAAGTACAATCTGACGAAGCAGATCTTGGCATTGCGGGCAAACCAGAAAAACTTCCCGAAAATATCTGCTTTGAAAAAATAGGCGAGATCCCACTTGTACTTATTGCTCCCGCATTACCTTGCAATGTTCGCCATCTCGCTACACAAGAAAATCCAGATTGGCTAAATATTCCTTTTATCATTCCAGAACATGGCCCTTCTCGACAACGAATTGCACTATGGTTTAAACGTCACCGGATCCATAACCCTTCAATTTATGCGACAGTTTCAGGGCATGAAGCTATCGTTTCAATGGTTGCGTTAGGTTGTGGCATTGCACTTATTCCACAAGTTGTGGTTGATAATTGCCCTGAGCCTGTGCGTAATCGTATCTCTTTACTGGATAACATTTCGCTAGTAGAGCCGTTTGAATTAGGCGTTTGTGGATTGAACAAACGCCTACAAGAACCAGTGATTAATGCCTTTTGGCAATTACTCCACGGCTAACGGTGTCGTTTGAGGAGATAGGAATAACTGAAAAGAGGGATTTCCTGTCTCATCATGATATTCATAACCTAATGCATCTAAGTGTCGCTCAAAACGCCCTTCTGTTTCAGGTAATTCAAACGCCACCAGCACTCGTCCATAATCGGTACCATGACTGCGATAATGAAACAGCGTAATATTCCAGTAAGTGCCTAATGTTTTTAAAAACTTCATTAATGCACCCGGTGATTCTGGAAATTCAAAACTAAAAAGACGTTCTTTTAGCGGTTTATTAGGACGACCACCCACCATATAACGCACATGCAATTTAGCCATCTCATCATCGGAGAGATCGGCAACCTGATAACCAGAAGCGGTTAATTCACGTAAAATATCTTTACGCTCTTGTAGCCCCTGACTTAAACGTACACCAACAAAAATACATGCATTATCGGCATCAGCATCGCTATAACGATAGTTAAACTCCGTCACAACACGCTGACCTAAGATTTGGCAAAAACGTAAGAAGCTGCCTTTCTGTTCAGGAATAGTAACGGCAAACAGCGCTTCACGCTTTTCACCTAATTCACAGCGTTCTGATACATAACGTAAGCCATGAAAATTCACATTAGCACCAGAAAGTACATGCGCTAAACGTTCACCTTTAATTTGGTGCTCTTCAACGTATTTTTTCAGCCCAGCCAACGCTAAAGCCCCTGAAGGTTCTGCAATGGCTCGTACATCTTCAAATAAATCTTTCACTGCGGCACAAATTGCATCGCTATCAACAGTGATAACATCATCCACATATTTTTGGCATAAACGAAAAGTTTCATCACCAATACGCTTAACCGCTACACCTTCTGCAAATAGACCAACTTTAGCTAACTCAACTGGATGACCTGCTGCTAATGCTGCTTTTAAACAGGCGGCTTCTTCTGCTTCGACACCAATTATTTTGATTTCAGGCATCAGTTGCTTAATCAGTACAGCGACACCTGCAATTAATCCTCCCCCACCTACAGGGACAAAAATTCGGTCTAAATGCACATCTTGTTGTAAAAGCTCCATAGCTAATGTCGCTTGCCCTGCAATCACTGCGGGGTGATCAAACGGAGGTACAAAGGTGTAGCCCATCTCTTGCGATAGTGCGATAGCTTTGGCTTTAGCTTCATCAAAATTAGCACCATAAAGCAGTGCTTCACCACCAAACTGGCGTACAGCATCAACTTTAATATCTGCCGTTGCCACAGGCATAACAATCAACGCTTTTACACCCATTTTATTAGCTGATAACGCGACACCTTGTGCATGATTACCCGCAGAGGCAGTTACAACACCTTTGGCTTTTTGTTCTGGTGTTAAACCAGCAATCATGGCGTAAGCACCGCGTAATTTAAAACTATGCACTGGTTGCCTATCTTCACGCTTAACTAAAATGGTATTTTCTAAGCGCTCAGAAATTTTGATCATCTCTTGCAATGGAGTGACAACCGCGACTTCATAAACAGGCGCACTTAACGCCGCTTTTAAATACTCAGCGCTACTTGGCGCTGAGTTCAGAGGTCTAAAGGCAGCCATTTCTTAGCCTCCAAGTTTTGATTTATCACGTACCGCACCTTTATCTGCACTTGTTGCCAAAGAGGCATAAGCGCGTAACGCAAAGGAGACTTGGCGTTCTCTATTTTTTGGTGTCCATGCTTTATCGCCACGCGCATTTTGTGCATCACGACGATCGGCCAAGGTTTTATCATCGACTTTTAGGGTAATCTCACGAGTAGGAATATTGATAGCAATCATATCGCCATCTTCAACTAATCCAATGACACCACCACTAGCCGCTTCCGGTGAGACATGCCCAATAGATAAACCTGAAGTACCACCAGAAAAACGACCATCGGTTATCAGTGCACAAGCTTTACCTAATCCCATGGATTTTAAATAAGAAGTTGGGTACAACATCTCTTGCATACCCGGTCCACCTTTAGGTCCTTCATAACGGATAACCACAACATCACCAGCAACAACCTTGCTACTTAATATGGCTTCAACGGCATCATCTTGACTCTCAAAAACTTTAGCAAGACCATTAAAAACCAGATTATCTTCATCAACACCAGCTGTTTTAACGATACAACCATCTTGCGCTAAATTACCGGAAAGCACTGCAAGTCCACCATCTTGACTATAAGCGTGCTCTTTACTACGAATACAACCATTTTCACGATCAGTATCTAGCGTTGGCCAACGACAATTTTGTGAGAACGCTTTAGTGGTACGAATACCCGCAGGTCCCGCTTGGAACATCGACTTAACTTGCTCATCTTGCGTTAACATTACGTCATATTGATCAAGCGTTTCTGGCAATGTTAATCCTAAGATATTATTAACATTACGATTAAGTAAGTTTGCTCTGTCTAATTCGCCTAAAATCCCCATTACGCCACCAGCACGGTGAACATCTTCCATATGATATTTTTGTGTACTGGGTGCCACTTTACATAAGTGTGGAATTTGGCGAGAAAGCCTATCGATATCTTCCATCGTAAAATCGACATCACCTTCTTGCGCAGCAGCCAATAAATGCAATACGGTATTAGTAGAGCCGCCCATCGCAATATCTAAGATCATCGCATTTTCAAAGGCTTCTTTTTTCGCGATATTACGCGGCAAAGCGGACTCATCATCCTGCTCATAATAACGCTTAGTTAATTCAACAATACGTTTACCTGCGTTGATAAACAGTGTTTCACGATCAGCATGTGTTGCTAATAATGAACCATTTCCCGGTTGAGATAATCCCAGAGCTTCGGTTAGACAGTTCATCGAGTTTGCAGTAAACATCCCTGAGCATGAGCCACACGTTGGGCAAGCTGAACGCTCAATTTGCTCACTATCAGCGTCACTGACATTTGGGTTTGCACCTTGGATCATGGCATCAACTAAATCAAGTTTGATGATTTGGTCTGAAAGCTTGGTTTTACCCGCTTCCATTGGTCCACCTGAAACAAAAATAACGGGAATATTTAAGCGTAACGATGCCATCAACATTCCTGGGGTGATTTTATCGCAGTTAGAGATACACACCATGGCATCAGCACAGTGTGCATTAACCATATATTCCACGGAGTCAGCAATCAGTTCACGAGATGGCAAAGAATAAAGCATTCCGCCATGCCCCATCGCAATCCCATCATCTACAGCAATGGTATTAAACTCTTTAGCAACACCACCTGCAGCGTCAATTTGTTCTGCAACCAGTTTTCCTAAATCCCGTAGATGCACATGACCCGGTACAAATTGAGTAAATGAGTTCACAACAGCGATAATGGGTTTGCCAAAATCAGCATCTGTCATTCCTGTTGCACGCCATAAAGCACGTGCTCCAGCCATATTGCGACCATGAGTCGTTGTCGCTGAACGGTATTTAGGCATTTTTAACACTCCTGCGATGATGAAAGCGAATAGCGAACGAACTACCCGCTAAACAAATTTATTTAATTTATGATTATTGATTAACAGGATCTAACCAGCCGTATTTATCTTCCGTTTCGCCTGTAAATAGACCGAAGAAGGCTTTTTGAATAGCTTTAGTAACAGGTCCACAACGACCAATACCCACTTGAATACCATCAACACTACGTACTGGCGTAATTTCAGCCGCAGTACCAGACATAAAGACTTCATCAGCAAGATAAAGTGATTCACGAGAAAGCACCTGTTCGCGAATTTCATAACCTAAATCTTTTGCTAGCTTGATAATGGCATCTCGGGTGATCCCTGGCAGCGCAGACGATGTAAATGGTGGTGTGAAAATAATCCCATCTTTTACTTCAAACAGGTTTTCACCCGCACCCTCTGAAAGATAACCATGTACATCCAAGGCAATACCTTCTTGATAGCCATGGCGACGTGCTTCACTACCTACTAATAATGAAGAGAGATAGTTACCACCCGCTTTAGCCGCTGTTGGAATAGTATTTGGAGCCGCACGATGCCAAGATGAAACCATTGCATCAATCCCTTTATCTAGCGCTTCTTCACCTAAATAAGCGCCCCATGGGAATGCAGCAATAATAATATCTGTTTTATAACCAGCAGGTGGATTAACACCCATACCAACATCACCAATAAAGACTAGTGGGCGAATATAAGCGCTGACTAAATTATTTTTACGTAATGTTTCACGGCAGGCTTCCATTAATTCATCGACACTTTGTGCAACAGGCATACGATAAATTTTAGCTGAATCATGTAAACGCTGCATGTGCTCACGATGACGAAAAACAACGGGTCCTTTATGTGAGTTATAGCAACGAACGCCCTCAAAAACTGAAGTTCCATAATGCAATGCATGAGACATTACATGAACTTTGGCATCAGCCCATGGAACCATTTCACCGTTAAACCAAATATAATCAGCTTGCTTTGTCATTTTCTATCCTTACATAGCACTAAGTGCGCTCATGAATTGTAATTTTTCTTTTTGTTGATGTTGTTGTAAGACCTGAATTCCCGCAACATCAGCTAACTTAGTTAACTGGCTGCATAGAAGGTCTAAAGGTCGTTGACTACTCACAGTCAGAGCAAGATTGATATTATTACTCTCCGTGATATTCATATTCATTGAGCATATATGAAAACCACGATGGCGGATAACTCTCAGAATACGTTCTAAGATCTCTGGACAAAAACGGGCTTCAATTGTGATATTGTGTTGGTTCATTTTGATTTCTCCATCATCTCATCATTACTTGCGCCCGGCGGAACTAAAGGCCAGACATTCTCTGCATCATCGATAGATACCTGTAATAAATAAGCACCATCACTCTCTAATAAGTTTTTAATTGCGTCAGCAACCTGTGATTTTTCTGTAATGCGCTGTCCCGGAATATCAAATGCTTTTGCTAAAGCAACGAAATCAGGGTTGTCGGTTAAAATAGTTTCACTATAACGCTGTTCAAAAAACAGCTCTTGCCATTGGCGAACCATACCAAGACGTTGGTTATCTAATAACACTAACTTGATAGGCAACTGCTTACGTTTTATTGTGCCCAACTCCTGCACATTCATCATAAAAGAGCCATCCCCTGAGACACAGATTACACAAGCATCAGGTCTTGCGATTTGAGCACCTACCGCGGCAGGAATACCAAATCCCATCGTGCCAAGCCCGCTAGACGTAATAAAATTTTCAGGTGCATCAAAGGTCATATGTTGCGCTGACCACATTTGGTGTTGACCTACATCCGTTGTCACAATCGTATTTTCAGGTTTTGCATCTGAAAGCTGCTTTAATAACAATGGCGCATAGATTGCACGACCAGGATGGTCATAACGCCAAGCATGTTCTGCTTTTAAGTGCTGAACTTCTTCTCTCCAAGGTGTGATATCTAATACCTGAGATAAAACTGGCAATAAAACGTTGGCATCGCCTAACAAGGCAACATGCGCTTGTTTAAGTTTATTCAGCTCAGCATGATCAATATCGATATGAATAACCTTGGCATTGGATGCAAAAGTATTTAATCGACCAGTCACACGATCATCGAAACGAGCACCAACCGCGATCAATAAATCACTGCGTTGAACGGCATAGTTAGCGGCTTTTGTACCATGCATACCTAACATGCCTAAGTAATTTGCATCGAACGCATCAGCACAACCTAAGCCTTTCAGCGTCGAAACAACCGGGATCTGAGTTTGTGCAACAAATTTTCTTAATGTGTCAACGGCACCGCCCATTGCAACACCACCCCCTACATACAGAATAGGTTTTTGTGCTTGAGCCAACATGTGTAAAGCTTGAGCTAACTCTTGTGTGGGATAAGGAAACTCTTGTTCTTCGGGCAATTGATAACTTGATAAATGTGAGGCATCAGCCAACTGCACATCTTTAGGAATATCAATTAAAACGGGTCCAGGTCTTCCCTGCGATGCAATAGAGAAAGCTTCTGATAAAACTCTTGGTAATTCATCAACGGTAGATACTAAAAAACTATGTTTTGTACACGCCAATGACAGTCCTAACACATCGATTTCTTGAAATGCATCAGTACCAATTAAATCTGAAGTTACTTGACCTGTAATAGCAATAACAGGAACAGAGTCTAACAATGCATCTGCAAGTCCAGTAATAACATTGGTAGCACCAGGCCCTGAGGTTGCAATGCAAACGCCAGTTGTGCCAGTAGAACGGGCAAAACCGATAGCAGCAATGGCAGCACCTTGTTCATGGCGACATAAGACATGTTCAACACCACCATCATAGAGTGCGTCATAAACAGGCATTATTGCACCACCGGGGTAACCAAACACGGTTTCAACCTGATGCATTCGTAATGCCTGTACTAACCACTGTGCTCCATTCATTTTCTCACCCGTCTGTTTAACTTATTGTTTAATATTGATTAATTTTATTTTTGATTAATTTCTCAAACTTAGGCTCAAAAAAAACCCCCGCGCCTTTCGGTGCGGGGGTTTTAAGCGATCCGGCTAATTACTTAGCCATTCTTCGTCCTAGTGCAGCCCCGCACGGTGGGATAATAATCACCACCACGCTGACAATAATTAGGCTAATCACTAGGACGATAGTATTCATAGTTTTATGACTTCTTTTCTTATTTAAAATGTATGTTTTTAATGTTGTGTTGTGTTTTATTTCACTCTGTTCTTTTAGAGTTACCATGATATTTTAATATTGACAATGTTTATTTTTAAAATAAGTATAACATTATGAAATTTATAGTTATTTTTATTTAACCAAACCGAAAAAGAATAATAAACCAACAAATAAATAGTTCATAGCATTATATACTGGATAATAACGATTTATTTAACTTTTTTAACTACAGCTACCCCTTATTTATTTTTACAGATAAAAAACCGATATAAATAATTAAAACTCCATTAATAAAATTAAAAATACTTTACTTTTATTCATATTTTTCAAATAATTACAATATTTACGAGTTAACTCTCATTTATTTAAATAGTCATTTAACAAAAAGATAAAAATAAATTAAAAAGAATAAAAATAAGGGAGAATAATAAATGGCATTAGCAGTCATATATACACGAGCTTCATTAGGAATATCTGCGCCACTTGTTACTATAGAGGCTCATATTAGCCAAGGATTACCCGGATTAGCTTTAGTGGGTTTACCTGAAACGGTAGTAAAAGAAGCCAAAGATAGAGTTAGAAGCGCATTAATTAATAGTGGATATATCTACCCAGCAAAAAGAATAACAATTAATCTTTCACCCGCTGATTTGCCAAAAGAAGGAGCACGTTATGATTTACCCATTGCTCTCGCGATTTTAATCGCATCAGAACAGTTAAAGTCTGACAAATTAAGTAGTTATGAATTTATTGGTGAGCTAGCACTATCAGGTAAACTACAAAGAGTTAATGCCATAATCCCCTCTATTATTAGTGCATCTCAAGATGGTCGTACCTGTATTGTTTCAATAGAACATGGCTCAGAAGTTTCATTATTACCGAATAAATCTGTTTTATTAGCATCTCATATTTTAGAAATTTGCCATTATTTAGAAAATAACACACCATTAGCTGAAGCTCAGCAACTTAATATTAATAGCGCAATTGAAAACCAAGATAATAGAGATATTAGTGATATTATTGGTCAAAACAATGCAAAAAGGGCAGCAGAAATTACAGCAGCAGGAAATCACAACATTTTATTTCTTGGTCCACCAGGAACAGGAAAGACAATGTTGGCTCAGAGGATCAGCACATTATTACCCCCACTAACCGCGCAAGAAGCGCTTGATGTTTTAATCATTAGTAGCTTAAGAGGCGTTGTGTTTACAGAAGGGAAATGGCCTACGAGACCGTTTAGATCACCTCATCACACAGCTTCAGCAGTCGCTTTAACGGGAGGCGGCTCAATTCCTAAACCTGGAGAAATAACACTAGCACATCACGGTATCTTATTTTTAGATGAATTACCTGAATTTGAGCGTCGAGTGTTAGATGCATTACGTGAGCCTTTAGATGCGAGAAGAATTGTTATTTCACGAGCAAAAGCAAAAATAAGTTACCCAGCGAGTGTATTGCTTATTGGTGCTCTAAATCCAAGCCCAACAGGGCATTATCAAGGCACTCATAATCGAACCCCCGTAAAACAAGTATTACGCTATTTAAGTCGAATATCAGGTCCCTTTTTAGATAGATTTGATCTTTCGGTAGAAATGCCGTTATTACCTCAAGGTGCACTTATCAATCCCACACACTCTAATGAAAGCAGTGAAGAGATAAGAATAAGAGTATTAAAGGCAAGAGAGAGGCAATTAAAGCGGTGTGGGAAAATTAATACTTACCTTACGGGAAAAGAGATTGAGCAGTATTGTGCGCTAAATACAGCAGATGCAACTTTTTTAGAGGATACACTAAATAAACTGGGATTATCTATACGCGCGTGGCATAAGATCCTTAGAGTATCGAGAACAATTGCCGATTTGCAAAATGAAGAAAATATACAACGAAATCATTTAATTGAAGCGCTGAGTTTTCGCGCAATGGATAGATTAATGATACATCTTCAAAAACAGCTTGATGGATAAATAAAAAGGAGCGAAAAACGCTCCTTTTCACTAAAACTAATGATATTAATCATCAGAGTCGGTATAGTCGTCAGACGGATCGAGCTGTGGCTTTCCACCCGACAATGTATGAAAACGTTTTGGACGTCTTATACGGCTTGTATATTTTTTCCAAATTTTTTCTTCAATAGTTGCTGCTTCTCGTTCGCCACGACACATGGCAACAAATAATTTTTCCGTTTCGGTTGTAGGCTCTCGTTTGCCTAAATCAAGCTCGTTAAATGCTTGACCATGACGTTCCAATATCTGAGCTTCCTTGATAGTGAAATCGCCATGACGAGAAAAACCACGCGGATAATGTTTATTGTCAAAAAAACGATTAGTCGTGATAAAACTTTCTGCCATCTGACACACTCCTAATTCTCTATCGTCATACTTATGGCGCGGAGTATTAGGTAGTCATGCGGTTCTGTAAAACAAAATATTTAAATCGTAACGACAAATTTTTTTGGAGATAGATGTGGATACCGAATTACTGAAAACCTTTTTGGAAGTCAGTAAGACAAGACACTTTGGCCGAGCCGCTGAATCTCTTTATTTAACGCAGTCTGCGGTCAGTTTTAGAATACGACAATTAGAGACACAATTAGGAACGAACTTATTCACTCGTCATCGCAATAATATTCGTTTAACTGTGGCGGGTGAAAGGCTCATACCTTATGCTGAATCGTTGATGAATACTTGGTTGCTGGCTAAAAAAGAGATTAGCCATGCATCTCAACATTCTGAGCTTTCAATTGGCGCTACGGCATCGCTCTGGGAGGCTTATTTAACCTCTTGGTTACAGGAATCTTATCTAGATAAAAAAGAGCTCAGAATCGAATCTAGAGCCTCTACAAGACAATCTCTTGTAAAACAACTTCATGCCAGAGAGCTTGATCTACTTTTTACAACAGAAGCACCTAAAATGGATGAGTTGGAAAGTAAGATTATTGGTAATATTGCTTTTCAATTGATGAGAATATCGTCAGAAGAAACAGACAGCCCATCCCAATTTATCAAAATAGAATGGAGTGCTGATTTTTATCCCTTATTGCAAAGCGATATAGATAAGAAAGTTGATCCTATTTTAACGACTAACTCAGCTGTCATTGCCTACCAGTTGATGAAAACAACACATGCGGTTGCTTTTTTACCTACACATTGGCTTGAGCTCTATTCTGATTTATCTGCGGTCTCTGCTGATATTATTCAAAAGCCCCTCTTTGCTGTCTGGTTAAATACCAGCGATCAGCAAGCTTTAATACAGCAATTGCTGAAACAACCCGTTGCTCATCAATAATAGTAAGCCTCAATTAGTTGTACATAAATACAACTAATTGAGGCTTATATTCATTGTCAGATTTCAATGAAGAGAGACATAAAGATATGCCAAATTTTAAACAACAAAAAGCCCAGTTAATTAACTGGGCTATAAATAAAGTATAAATTTGTTATTACTTAGTTGGTAACTGGCAGGGGCGGAGAGACTCGAACTCCCAACACCCGGTTTTGGAGACCGGTGCTCTACCAATTGAACTACGCCCCTAAATAGTTGGCGGAACGGACGGGACTCGAACCCGCGACCCCCTGCGTGACAGGCAGGTATTCTAACCAACTGAACTACCGCTCCGCGTATTCTTTTTGCTTTAATGTCTTATGTAACATTAAGGCGATATTTAATGCCTGGCAGTTCCCTACTCTCACATGGGGAGACCCCACACTACCATCGGCGCTACAACGTTTCACTTCTGAGTTCGGCATGGGATCAGGTGGGACCGCTGCGC
>NZ_JBEEUB010000005.1:0-285995 GCF_040139125.1 Proteus hauseri | reverse complement strand
ATATTTCTGCTGCGCTTTCTCTCGTTCTATTGGATCTGTACTATTTCTAAGTGTCTTTTTTGCTATATCGAGCTCTGTCTTTTCAGACACGCTCAACCAATTATTCTCAACCACCACCTTCCCGGCTTGGGCGGCATTGGCAACGCCGGCACTATTATCGCTAATTAACCCGCCGGCAATGCCTGAAGCTAACGTTGCCCATGCACTTATATTCTGCTTTTCAGTTTCAGTAAGTTCTTCCGGGGTTTTGCCATAAAGTGAGTGCGATAAAATACCCATGGTTTCGCCGGTCATCGCACCAGCGGCTTGTGCTGCCGCATTTTCGCCTTTTGCTAATGCAAGACCGGCATTCACTAAACCGTGGGCAAGGGTGCGCTGAATATCACTTTCAACGCTATTGCTTTGAATTTGGTTTTTCACTTCATTGGCAAGATAAGGCGCTGAGCCATTAGCAATCGCGGTGACAATATTGCCACCCATAATGCCTTGCGTAAATGCGGTAACTGCTTGAATAGCTCGGGTATATTTACCGCCCGTGCCAAAGTCAGACTGGTTGGTATAATCTTGTAAACGTTGTTGGAAGAGGTAATTTTGAACATCACGTTCGGTGACGTTATCGTTAGTTTCTGAAAGGGCTTGGTAGATATCATCATAAGCAGTGTCTGAAAGGCGATTTAGTGTTGACTCTTCTTTGGCAATATTGGTGCCACGAATGGTATCAACCGTGGTTGCCAAATCGATAATCTGTGCACCAATTTCACCCACTAACTGCTGTTTCTGTTGGCGGTTTTGCTCTTTCTCTTTATCGAAAATTTTATTTAACGTGCTGTGGGCGTTATCGGTATCTTGGCTTAATTGCGCGATATCTTGCTGCTGATTATCGCTATCACGCACTGTCCATGTGCCTTGTGAAACCGCAGATTGGGTGGTGTTTTCATCGCTGTCACTATGGTTGCCTGCCATGGCTAACGCATGCCCCATATTCGCCAGCATATTGCCTTCAACGCCACCTGAAGTACTTACACCACCAGATTGATGCTCAACTTTATATTCTGCGTAGTTATGGATATCACTAAAGCCTAATGTGCCTGTATCGAGCTGATTATTTTTAGCCTCTGCGGTACTGCTAATTACTGCGCCATCAAGCTGGGTATGTTTACCCACGCTAATATCAAACCCTTGATTGCCTGCAAATAAGCCCGTTTGTTCTTCCACTGAACGGTATTTACTGTCCATTTTATCGCGACTAAACGAAATATTTGCCGAACCACCCGGTGTGCCCATTACATTGACACTACCACCGACACTTTCACTCGATTGCTTCGATTTGTAGTCATCAATCGCTTGCTGGCTTTCAAGATGTAAATCCCCCCCCACCTTAGCAATAACTTTATCGCCTTGCGCTTGAGCGCCTTTCAGCGTTGTATCTTGACCACTTTGTAATGTGAGCGTTTGCCCTGCATTTAATGTGCTATTGGTGTAATAGGTGTGGTCGCCCTCTTCAAAGCCTTTCGCTCGGCTACCATTGGCATTAATATTTACCCCGACTCCACCCGAGCCCACTGTAACGCCTACACCAACAGAGGCGCTTTTGCTGCTATTTTTGCTGTCTATCGTCTCTTGGTTTTGTGCCGATTGTAATGTGATATCTCGCGTAGCACTTAGGGTAAGATCACCACCTGCCTGTAGCTCACTGCCGGTAATGGTGATATCGCCTTGCTCTTTTCCTGTTGCCGTAATAGAGAGGTTTTCACCTGCGCTTAAGCTACTGCCTTGGGCGATGTCTTGTTGCTGTATACGTTCAGATTCAGAGGCACTTTTACCATAAGCAACATTAACGCCAATTAATGTTGTGCTCTCATTATCAGTGCCAGATTGCGCATTATCTAATGCAACCGCACCAGCTGCCTGAGCACCCGAAAGCCCCGCTTTAATGCCTTGAAGTGTGCTAATTTGGCTATCATCAGCTTCTTTAGATGCCTTATAACCTGAAATAGCGCCATTGATTGCACTTCCTGCAGTACCACTTAGTGCGACGGTAAAACCGCTCTGCTTAGTTTTGGTTTTGCTTAGCTCGGTGTAACTGTTTTCGGTAGCCAGAATATCAACAGAATCCCCTGTAAGAGATATCTCTTTTTTGGCTATCATTTCACTACCATCAATGGTGAGATTGTCCCCTGAGCTAATGCGAATATTGCCATCCGTACTGCCAATCACACTGCCTTTTTGAGTCACCGCATTACTATTATTAAGCTGCTCAAATGCAGATTTACCCACAGTAAAGCCGATACCACCAGTCCCACCAATGCCTGATTTTTTAATTTTTTCTTCATAAGATTGGAAAGCAAGCTCTTCTGCAGTGGTAAGCGATAGTTGATTACCCGCATCAAGATTTATATCTTGTGTAGCAATAATCTCACTGCCCTGTGCAATTAAATCATTGCCGGCAGAAATAGAAATTTCATTTCCTTTTAGCTGTGTTCCCGTTGCTTGTTTATTATGAATTTCAGCATGCGTTGTTCGCGTTTCAGAAGAGCCAAACGATTTATCTTTAGTTACACTGTGTGCGATTTGGTCAATAGAGGAATAACCACTCTGTAATGAGATATCATTACCTGCACTTAATCCTAGCGAGCCTGTTGCTTGAATATCGGTTGCAGTAAGTCGAATATCTTCGCCCGAGGTTATTGATATATCACCCGCATAAAGATGAGATCCAATCTCCTCTTCGGTGGTTTTATGCAGATAGTTATTACTATCCCAATCAATATTCTCTTGGCGACGCGTATTTATAGTACCTAATTCAATATTTTTACCTGCGGTTAACGCCAATTGGCTGTTATCACCACTTGCTAGAATATCTGTTGCTGTTAACGCTAAATTGCGCGTTGCTTTTAATGCAATCTCACCATCGGGTGATTCTAAATAAATGGCGGCACCACGGTTTAGCCATTGGTCGGTACTATTACCCGATACTGTTGCTGTACTAATAATGTCATTACCTGCTTGCAGATTAATGCGGCTTTGTCCTGCAATTTGTCCGCCTTCATTTTTAATATCTTGCAACGCAAGTAAATCTACCGTTTGCCCTTTAATTAGCCCTTGGTTAATTAAATTATTGGTTGAAGCTTGTAAGCTTGTTTTACTTAAAATAGTGCCTTCATTTTTTAACTCAGGAATATTATTTAAAATAACTTCACTACCTGAAAGTAATGCACCACCATTTTGTAAATCACCCGGTAGAACACGCGCATAAACTTGGGGCACTAATACTTTTTCAACGGAGCCATTAGGTAATGTTATCTCTCTACTGGTTAATAACACCATATCCGTCGTGATCATTGCCATCTGTTCAGCGGTTAATGTCACACCCGGTTTAATGCCAAACTCTTCACTAAAGCGAATACCCGCATCCATTAAAGCGTGATATTGCTGTTCGTTGTCATTATGTCCATCAAGATATTGATTACCGGTTAGCTGAATAATTTGATCACGGACTATGCGTTGTTCATAAAAACCATCGCCAATACGTTTATGCGTATTATTGTGATCAACAGATAATGCATTCTGCATATAATCTGAGCTTAACCACTCTCTTTTATTGGTAAAGCGGGAGTCAGTTTCAACAATATATTGGCTATCAGTTCCTTTATTGACATTAAATAAACGGTTTTCAGGAAGCTTTAATATAGGCGCTACGGTCTGAATTTTAACGTCTATGGTTTTCTCTTCAGTTGGCTTTTCTAACTGAGGAACGGTAATCACTTTACCAATAAGAAGCTCAGGGTGTTTCTCTGAACGTTTTACTTCTGGTAATACGCTATCAGGCTGCGTAATTGCGGTTTGTTCAGCGTTAAATGTTGAAACCGTATCACCACTTTTTAATACGATTTCTGTCGATTGATTACCATTAATCGCATCATCGAGTTTTGTGGTGGTTATTTTATCAAAGAGATCAAGATCACCTTGGTCTGTTAATAAACTCTCTTTATATTTTGTTAACGATAGATCATCACCCAAATCATAATCTGTTTTTTCAGGCGTAATAGCGGTTAGCTCAGCGGTATCAACATCTACTTGATTATGATGAGCCATTAACCGACCAAATCTTCGTGTCGTAAATACTTTTATTTCACTCTGTTCACTTAGTTCAGGGCGTTTATCTGAAGTGAGATCGGTATTTTCTTTATATTCAAGTAGTCCTAATGGTAAGGATTTAACCACTTCAAAGGGCCCATAATCACTACTTGAAGTCGAACTGCTTTTTTTCTTACCACCAGCTCTACGTTTACCCGGTCTTTTATGCTTTATTGCTGTACCTTCATGGTATTCAATACGCTGACCTGCGGTTTCCTGATTATTAATATGCATACCATCAATAATCAGTTTGCCACCTGCAATAATATGGCTATCAATATTGTTTAAATTATCACCTTTTAACGTGATATCTTTGCCCGCCAATATTAATGCTGGATCACGATGTAATAATTTTGACTCTTCTGTAATTATCTTATATTTAAACTCATAGAAGTCTTTATATTGACGACCATTAAGATTTAATACATGTTCACGCGTATTAATGTTGTACCAAATGCGCTTATCATCAGAATCAAATTTATCGCCACTATGGTCGACACCAAATTGATACATAGGAACTTCAGATACTTTTTCGGGATCACTGATTTTTAAATAGAGATCACGGTTATTAATTTCTGAAATATGAGCAAATAAATTTCCACTTGCCTCAATAGATGCACTTTCATTATTTAATACATCAGCAGCAACACTTTCTGGCAGGCTTTCTGTTTCAAAACCCGCAATAACCATATCGCCACCACTGTAAATAAGGGCGTGATTACGGTTATTTATTGTATTACTCAATAGCTGTAGGTTTTCACGAGAGGCTAATACTGGGGCAATATCTTCAAGCTGGGCATAATTATCAAATTGCTGGCTTTTTAGCTGGATATTATCACCATAAATTCGCCCACCCGCTTGGTTATAAATAGCTTCAGCAGCTAATGTGAGCGTGCCACCAAAAGCATCAATTAATCCTGTATTTTGCAGTTTTTCTGAAATAGTTAATGTCAGCTGTTTGGCACTAATTTCGCCGTTACGTTTTTCATTATCATCAATACTTCTTTTGCTGCGCGTTGTAACTAAATCATCATTTTCTACTGGGGCTACTGACTCACTGTTATTTAAGTTCGTCGCTTGAAGTGAAAGCTGATTACCCGCATAAATAAATCCAGCGTTATGAATTTCATCCTCTGAAGAGAGTGTTAAAGAATTCTGCGCTTTAAGTGTGGCATCTTGTTCTAACTTAAAGGCTGCTTTTAACTGAATTTCACTGTCACCCGCCGAAATAATTTCGCCATCACCACTTAGCTTTTCAGCCCATAAACGAAGCTGTTGTGTCGCGGCTAATAACCCCTTTTTATTATCAATCGCTAATTTATTTTCGCTTTTACCTTCAATGGCTAACATTGCAGCAGATATCAAGCCATGTTGATTATTAAGGTTTTCAGCCGGAATTAATTTAAGTTGTTCACTGGCTTGAATAACGCCTTGATGATTAAGCAAATCATTCACTGCAATATGAATGTTATTTGCTTTTAAGCCTAGATTTTCATCGTCCGTTTGCTGATTATCAAGCTGTTGAGCCGTTACAGTGAGTTGTTCTTGAGATTGGATCTGTCCTATCTGGTTATTTAATCCCTGACTGAGCGTAATTTCAGTATTGTTACCCGCAAGAATAACGCCTTGTTGGTTATCAATACTCTTACCGTTAATCAGTAAGTTATTTGCTGATAAGAGTGTTCCTTGCTGATTATCTAACTCACTTTGGTTTAACTGAATATCCAGTTTGTCAGTTGCCTGAATATGCCCTTTTTGGTTATTAAGCCCTGCAACGTTAAGTTGGGTTTCAGTCGTACCAATAACTTTGCCATTTAAATTGATCAGATCATTTTGTCTGGTATTTAACTTAAGCCGGCTATCTGATTGCAATAATCCATCAGTATTAACCAATTCTTGAGAATGGATATTTAACTCTTTTTTGGCGTATACCGTACCTTGATTATTCTGCAACTCACCGCTGTTAATGGTGACTGTATTAAGTGCGGTTATTTTCCCTTGCTGGTTATCAATATCGCCACTGTTTAATGAAATCGCACCAGAAGATACAAGCGTCCCTTCACGATTAATAAGTGGTGTATTGGAGTGGCTAATTGTTAATAAATCGCCGGAAGAGATTTTTCCTTGATAGTTATTTAACTGTTCTGTTTGTAGGTCTGCTTTTTGACCCACCGTTATTAGCCCTTGCTGATTATTTAATTTTTCAGGGCTAATGAGTTTCAGCATACCAGCAACAGAAATTAATCCATTCTGGTTGTCTAGCTGCTTAACCGTTGCGTTCAGATTATGTTGAGTAATTATGCCCGCTGTCGCGTTGTTATCCGTATTCGTTAACTTACCATCTGCATTAATGGTGAGCGCTTTAACGGCGTAAATTAGCCCCTTCGCATTATTTATATTATTGGCATTAATGGTTAATTGATGGCTATTACTGGCGATGCTGCCTTGTCTATTATCAAGATCGGTTGAATTAATAGTTGCTTGCTTATTAGTGGTTATTTTGCCCACATGATTAACCAGTTGCCCACTATAAATAGTAAGATTAGCTAATGCGCTTATTAGCCCATTTTGGTTATTAATATTCTGTTTCTGCGTGTTAATAACGACATTTTGACTCGCACTAATCACACCTTTTTTATTATCAATTTCAGCTGATTTTAAATTTAACCCGCCCTGCTTGCTGCCTAGTTGTGCTTGGTTATTAATCAGTTTTGCGCTAGAAATATTTAAGTCGTCATCAGAAATAACTCGCCCTTGAGTATTATTAAGCTCACCACTTTTTAGGTCTAATTTTCCTTGGCTAATAATGCCACCCGATAGCGTTTGGCTATTGTTTAATTCATAGCCTTGTGTATCTAAAGTTAAATTATTGGCTGAATAGAGTGTGCCTTGCTGGTTATCTAACGTTTGAGTCGTTAACTTAAAGCCGTTTGCCTGACTAATAACTTCGCCACTACGGTTGTTCATTCCTAAGTTATTAAGCAATAAGGATTTAGCAGAAAAGATATAGCCAGATTGATTATTTAAATTACCTGTCACAAGGTTTAATACCCCATGACTAATAATCCCTGCTTGAGACAACGTGTTGCTATTATCTAATTGATTATTTTTCGTTGTGATATCTAATTGCGTTTTTGCCGTAATAAGACCATTTTGGTTATTAATAGCACCACTTTCGATTAATACCCGTTCTTCTATGCTACCAATCTTACCTTTCTTATTATTAATATCTTCAACAAACAGTGACTGTTTAGCCGTTGACGTGATTTTACCTTCAAGGTTATCAATATTACCGGCGTTAATTTCTAATTCGCCTTTACTTATAATACCACCACTTGTTGCCGTATCACTATTATCAATGCGCTGTTTGTCAGTGTTAATATTTAATGCTGTATTCGCCGTGATCAGCCCTGCATGGTTTAATAGTTCATGGCTGGCGATAATTAACTTGCCTGTTTGGCTGGCTAATACACCTTGCGTATTATCTAGTCGCTGTCTGTTGGTATTAATATTTAATTCTGTTTTGGCTGTAATTAATCCTGATTGATTAAGTAACTGAGCGCTTTCTATTACCAGTTTTCCAGTTTGGCTTGCTAATGTGCCTTGGTTATTATTAATGTTACCTAATGTCAGCTTATTTTCTTGTTTTGCTATAATGCGACCTTGCTGATTATCTAATGACTTGGCTGTTATTTCGATATCACTATGGCTGATCACACCAAGGTCATTTAGTGTATTGTTATTACTAAATTGATCAGATAATTCTATTTGCAGTTTTTCTGATGAATAGATCAACCCCTCACCATTATCAAGTTCACTGCCTTCTAATACTAAGTCTTGCTTAAGACTTGCTAGTTTACCTTGTTGGTTATTTAACTGATTGAAGGTAATTTTGCTACCATTCTCAGCCGTTAAATTCCCTTTATTGTTGTTAATATCACCTGCATTAAGCGTTAAATTAGCTTTGGTTAAAATGCCACCATTATTTTTGCTGTTGCTATTATCAATAATATTTCCGTAGGTATTAATGACCATCTCTTTTAGGGCGTAAATTAACCCAGAAATATTTTTGATTGAGGCTGAGTCAATAGAAATGGTGCCATTATCAGCGGAAATAACACCGTCGTTATTGACGAGTTGTTGCTGATGCGTGTTGATTATTGCATTGTATTTTGCAATTAACTGACCATCTTGATTGTTGATTTCGCCACTATCAATGGTGATATTTTTTTGGCTAACAATTCCGCCACTTTTCAAGGTTTGCGAGTTATCGATAGCATATTTATTTGAATCTAAATTAAGAGAACCTTGGGCAGAAATAACCCCACTACGGTTATCAATTTGATGTGTATTTAAAATAAGTGATGACTTCTCACTTCCTAAACGACCTTGATAGTTAATTAAATCGCCATAAGATAAAATATTCGCACTATTGCGCGCAATTATTTTACCGAGTGTATTATCTAATTTACCTTGCGTTTCAATGGATAGTGCATCGTGGCTAGTGATTTTTCCTTTAGCATTATTTAACTCACTTCCCATTATAAGCGTCATTAATTTATTAGAGACAAGTGATCCTTGCGTATTATTTAACGCTTGTTTTGTCTTAATTTCTAACGTCTCAAGAGCACTTATTTCTCCTTGGGTATTGTTTAATTTACCATTAGTTAAAATATTAACTGAAGCATTACTAATCAACTTGCCTTTGGTATTATCTAATTCACCCGTTGTAATATTGAGTGTGTTTTTACTAAAAATCTGACTATTGGTTTTAGTACTTTGGTTACTTAAACGCTCACCTTGGGTATTTATGGTGATGTTATTGGCACTTATTGAACCATTATCATTAATCAGTTGTTTACTGGTAATTGATAAATCGCTATTTAGGCTGCCTAATATGCCTTGTTGATTAATTAAGTTACCACTTTTAATGGCTAACTGATCAGCGGAAACAATACGACCTTGCGTGCTATCAATATCACCACTATTGATAGTTAATGTCCCTTTTGTTTCGATACCTTTATTACCCTCAATTGTTTGACGATTAATCAGGTTATCACGCAAAGTTAATTGTAATTGTTGAGGAGAAAACAGATGCCCTTGGCTATTATTTAGCGATATTCCTTTTAATGTTAAATTCGCTAACTCGCTAAGGATTTGACCTGATTGGTTAGTCACGATGTTAGTTTGCAAATCAACTTGCTGCTTAGCTAAAATTTGCCCTTGCTGATTATCAAGGTCGCCACTGTGAATATTTAATCCACCTTGGCTAACTATTCCGCCACTTTTTTGCGTTTCACTGTTCGTTATTTTTTGCTGGTGGCTATCAATAATGAGATCTTTACCAGTAATAATCAGCCCCGCGTGATTATTTATCGTACCTGTTTTTAACGTTGCATTATCCGATAAGGTTAATCGACCAAGTTGGTTGATAAAACTGGCTTTGGCTGTATTTAATTGCAATTGACTCGCGCTAATATCACCTTGGCTATTATCTAATAATCCCGTATTCAGTAGTAAGTTTTGTGTTGCCTGAATACCTTGATCCTTTTGTGTATCACGGTTAATTAACGGCTGGTTATTTGAATTAATAGTGATATTAAATGCTTGTATTAACCCTGATGTATTATTCCAACCTTGAGTATTAGCGGTAAAATCGCCTTGCGTAACTAGTTTACCCTGTTGGCTATTAACTGTTTTACTTTGGAGATCAATACTGTTTTTAGCATTGATAACCCCTTGGCTATTGTTAATATCACCAACGTCTAGATGCAACGCCCCTCGGCTAATAATACCGCCAGATTGATGCGTATTTTGGTTATTTAATTCGCCGCCTTGAGTTGCCAACCACAAGGATTTTTCTGATTGAATAATACCTTGGCTGTTATCAACGTTATTTGCCGTTAATCGTAGTCTATCTTGCGAAACTATTGCACCTTGTTGGTTATCTGCATGTCCCGTTAAAGTGATATTTAACCCATTAGCGCCAATTTCGCCTTTGGTGTTATTTAATGTACTCGCTTTTATTTCGCTATTACTTTTACTAACAATTTTCCCAGCATTATTATCAAGCTTATTGTTCAGGGTAAGAGCAATTGCTTTATCAGCATGAATATTGCCTTGCTGGTTAGTTAATATATTGGCATTAAGTTTAAGAGTGTCCGCTGATATCAACGTACCTTTATTATTAGTAATAGCGTCTTTTGCGGTTATATCTAGGCGACTTTGATTTAAGGTTCTCACTTCACCTTGTGTATTATCTATCTCTTGAGCATTGAGTGTTAATGCGCCCTGTGTCTGAATATTACCGCGTTGGTTACTGAGTGTTTTTTCTACGTTAATCGACGTTAATTCAGTACCCGTTTGCTTTAAATTAGCGTCATTATGGTTAAGATTAACCGCATTAATCTCTATTTCTTTCGCTTGGGTTGTGGCTTTTTCTAAATCTAAATATTGCCCTTGCAGAGAAAGCTGCCCCGTTGTTAATAGGGAACCTTCTTTACCTAATAGCGTTTCAGTTTTTAGCGTGATAGCACCTTGTTGAGGCAGTGATATTGTGCCTTGCTGATTATTTAGTGCCGTTGTTTTAATTATTAATTGGCGACCAAGACTTTGAATATCACCACGTTGATTATTAAGATTTTGATGATTTAAAGAGAGATTTCCGGCGGTATTAATCTCTCCTTTTTGGTTATTGAGTACAACAGAATTGAGTTTTAAATCATGACTACCTGATTGGCTTAATTTACCCTCACTATTATCAATCAGATTAGGGGCAATGAGTTGGAGCTTATCGCCACTGATCTCGCCTTTACGATTAATAATCTCTGTTTTGGCATTAAGCATTGCTGTATTGGCATTCACTTGGGCGAGCTCTGTTTTAATTTGCCCTACTGATGCCGTAATGTGTAGATCTTTACTTTGTGTTTTGCTGTTTGAAATATCAACATTTTTAGCCGTTAGATTAATTTTATCGCCACTTAAATGCTGACCAGCAGAAACAATATCATCCGCTATATTCAGTGTTAGCGAGGCAGGATTAACGGCATTACCGCTATTATCGATACCAGCACCTAGTTGGCTCTTTTGTGTTGCCAAATAACCTTTAGCATCAATTTGAATATTCTCTTGAGCGACTATTTTGCCTGATGCGGTTTGAGAAACGTTTTCTGTTGCTTTTAGCTGAATATTATTTTTAGCTTGCAGTGTGCCACTATTAACAAGATCACCCGTGGTATTTAGCGCTAGGTTTTTATCGCCTGCAATCACACCTTGGTTATTTACACTTGCCGTATTAATTTGTAATTGTGTTTTAGACTGAATTAGCCCGGTATTTATTAACTGACCGTTTTCATTTAGTGTTAAACCACCTGCTTCAGCACCAATTTCGCCTGCATTGCGTACACCAACACCATGTTCTGTGCCAACCAATTTAATTTTGTTGGCATACATACCCCCCACCAGTGCGACATCAATGGCATAATCATTTTGTTTAGTTGCCGAATTATCTTGGCTAATTACATTACCATTATTATCTAATTTATTTTTACCCGTCGTAATTTCTAATTTATTGGCTTGAATACGTGAATTAACTTCTACGGCGCGCGCTAAAATACGCGTGTAATCGCTTTGGCTATCATTTAGACCACTACCAGAAATAACTATTTTTCCGTTATTAACTTCATAACCAGAAATTGCCCCCTCTTGCGTTAAAGCTTTACCTGCAACTAAAGTGGTATTTACGGCATTAATAAAGCCACATCCTTGGCAACTAATACCGGCTGGGTTAGCGATAATAATTTCTGCTCGTTTGCCAGCAACTTCAATAAAACCATTAAGTTGACTAGGATTTTGGCTATTAATTTCATTTAAAATAACATTCGCTTCGCCTTTAACCAGCCACGGATTTCCCGTTACCATTCCAGCTAATTGTGTTTGTGTATCTTGTAGGCTGTTATTGAGGATCGCACCTTTATTATCAACATCAAATTGCGTAAATTGGTTTCGTGAAACACCATGTTGATTAGGTTGCTGAATATTAACCTGTACTATGCCATTGCTGGTTTGTAATACCGTTGCTTGTTGGTTATTAGGCGCATGTTGATCTGCAATAATTTGACTGGCTTGCACAGAAAAACTGACCATGCCTTGCATCAGTAATAAAATAAATGCCACGCTATTTAGCGAACTTTTAATGGGTGATGAAAAAAGAGTATTACGCTTATTATTTTCACCACAAGATTTAGTTAATTCAGAAACAACAACCATTGATTGTCGAGTACGATTATAAATAACGCGATAACATAATTTATTCATGTGTAAGATCCTTGCCTAAAAGACAATATAAATTTTATTTAATTATTATTTTTTATTTAATATTTTAGTTAATGCTATATTTTAGTAATTAAAGTTAATGCTAAATCCTAAATTAACGTGTTCCGTTTTAAAACCATCAGGTTTTGATAATGGCGTACCAATAAAAGTGTCATATTTTATTTTTGATGAGAATAGTGAGCCTTTTATTCCAATAACGCCACCAGCAAGATGTTTACCTAATAAACGAGGATTGTCCGTATTATCAGTTAATTTACCGTAATCAATACCTAAATAAGCAAAATGCGCTGTAGAAGGATATTGCCAACTTAACGTATTTTGCACATACCAACCTTCATTGGCACTTAATGTTCGTTCACCATCAAAACCACGAATTGTCCAGCGGTTACCAATAGCCAGTTTATCTATTGCGGTTAATGAATCATGGGTCATTTGTCGGCGATAGTGCCCTTGATAACGAAATGCTTGTTGTCCTATTAATATAGGAATTTCTAAATCCGCTCGCCATGTCAAAATATCCGCTTTATCTGTTGCATAATAATTATCAAGGTAGGCTTCTTCATAAGCAGGAACAGAACCGAACCAACGCGTTCCTCGTTGATAATTCACGCTACCTTCAAAAGTAGCAAAAGAGAAATATTGGCGATGCGATAAATTAATTAACCAGGAGCTTACTCTTCGACGCTGTATTTCAATTTCAGTATTATCAACATAGTTACGTAATACTTTAGCTTGAACACCATAGCGCAATGCGGTTTTACTGCTTTGATTACGAAAAAGTGTATAAGATAATCCCATATTCACATTTTCACTTTCACCCGAATAGAGAATATCTTTTAAATGCCCTGCAACGGTTTGTGAGTAATCATAACGCGACGCATTGATATCAAATAACCAGTAACCAAAAGGTACAGAATAGTGCACCATTACGTTCTGATTATTTTTATTACCAGCAAAATCTAAATCACGTTCAGTAGAAACATAAAATAGATCACTAAGAGAGAGTGGATTATCGAGTGATAACATCACACCACCTTGATAGCGTCCTGTGGCTGGTGATCCTGCATCATTTATCCATAAAGAAGTATGCCAAAAACGCGACTGTTTCCGTTTAATAATAATTTCACTTTCACCGGCATTTTGCCCTGGTTTTATCTCCATTTCGGCAGAAACCACCGGTAATCTTTGCAGATTTTCTAGCCCTTGTTCAATATCTCGTAAATCTAGTAACTGTTTTTTATGTGCTGGCATACTGGTGAAAAGTGTCGCGTATTTATCTGAATCATCACTGTATTTAACTGCACTAATCATTCCCGGAATAACGGTAAGATAAAGCGTACCACTGCTAATATCTTGCTCAGGTACAACAATACGTGTTGTTATCCAACCATGAGTTAATAATCTATTTTGCAGACGATTAACGACGCTATTTATTCCTTTTACACCTAAACATTGTCCAGTAAATTGATGCGTAAATAGAGATAAATTAACCCAGTGAGGAATAGCTTCTCTATTATTTATTTGAATATCATTAATAAGGAAACAAGGCGTATCTTCGGTGCTCTCTTCAGAGAGAGAATATGGGCTAATATCAAAATGAATATTAGGAACTTCAGGCGTCAGCTGTTGATAAAGCGCCTCTTGCTGGCTTTTATTATGTTGCTGCTGCTGATTAAATCTTTCCGTTGCATCTGTAGATATATCAGCATGTGCTGTAGATATATTGAGTATGATAAAACATACCCAAAAATTAAATGTGAGTAAAAGACCTTTCATATTGTATGTGTAATTATTCTATATAAGTGTTTTTTAATTGTATTTATTGAGAGTACGCTAATTCTTCAATATTATTAATATTAAAAAATATAAAGTAAATACCTAAAAATGAATAACCAACAAAACACCACACCCTTACTAATATTAGGGTAAAAGAACTCAACCTATCTCAAACACTTAGATTTATATAAATTTAACTTAATGAATAAGGTTATTCACTCATTTAACTTGTTAAAATAACAACAAATAGCCTAATTTAGGCTTCTTATAATAAATAAAAACAATAAACAGTCTCTTATTGGTGAATATTTACAATAAAAATCATTAATTTTAATTAACAAAGATAGTGTTCTAACAAAAAAAGATAATAAAATGGAAGTTACAAAAAAGAAAAATGGCGAGAGGGAAAATAAGGGAAAATATAATAGACAAAAAAATGGCTTCATTACTGAAGCCATTTATCTCTGATTTGCGCGTTTTTTAATTCGCTATTACTTCTCTGGCATTTGTGGCATTGGTCGACGGAAACGTCGAGTGATCCATACCATATAGAGTAAACCTATCGCACCCCAAATGAGTCCTAATTCCATAGAACCAGGTTCAAGGTTTATCCATAAAACACCAACCGTCGCAGCACCAATAATAGGTAATATTAAAAAGTTAATATTATCCATAATGCCTTTATTACGACGCTCGCGAATATAAAACTGTGAAATAACAGATAAATTCACAAACGTAAAGGCAACCAGTGCACCAAAGTTAATTAATGCTGTTGCGGTAACTAAATCAAAGAATACCGCGCCTAACGCTAAGAAGCCGACTAGTAATACGTTAAATGCTGGTGTACGCCATTTTGGATGAACATAACCAAAGGTTTTTTCAGGGAAAACACCATCACGTCCCATAACATAAAGTAGACGTGCAACCCCTGCATGTGCTGCCATACCAGAAGCCAGTACAGTAACGCATGAGAACACTAAAATAATGGACTGGAACAGTGCACCAGCAACATATAACATTATTTCTGGTTGTGACTCATCTGGTTTTTCAAAACGCGAAATATCAGGAAAATAGAGCTGTAAGAAATAAGACACAATGATAAAGATTAATCCACCAATCAGCGCGGTTAAGAAAATCGCTTTAGGAATAACATTACCTGCGTTCGGTGTCTCTTCTGACAAGGTACTAATGCCGTCAAAACCTAAGAATGAGAAACAGAGTATTGTTGCCCCGGTTATCATAGGTATTAATTCAGCATCAACTGACGCAAACGGGCGAATAGTCCATAACTCCCCTGCACCTTCTCCGTTATATACGCCATGGATCAGTAACCCAACAAAAACCACCATCACTGCGACTTGTACAATAACGATAACGGTATTTAAGTTAGCAACAACGTTAATTCCGCGTAAGTTAAAGAACGTCATTAATGCGACTAAAACAAACACAAAGATCCACGGATCAACGCCTGGGAATATTGCCTGTAAATAGATTTTTGCCAGTAAGATATTAATCATTGGCATAAATAAATAGTCTAATAATGAAGACCAACCCACCATAAAGCCAACATAAGGGCTCATGGATTTTTGTGCATAAGTATATGCAGAACCCGCTGATGGAAAACGCTTAACTAATTTCCCGTAGCTTATCGCTGTAAATAAAATTGCAATTAATGCAATAGCATAAGAGGTCGCAACATGCCCATTAGTAATGCCGGAAACAATACCAAAGGTATCGAAAATAGTCATAGGCTGTAAGAAAGCAAGCCCCATCATGACTACCTGCATTAGGGTCAATGTTTTGCGTAACTGAACTCGGTTATTAACACCAGTTTGATTGGTGCCGATAGAGGAGATGACGTTATCTGACATGAGCGAAACCTCCCATAACTTCGGACTGAGTTTTAAATAAACTCATCCGACAGTTACTGGGAAGACTTCGCATCTGCCTATAAACAGAATAGAAAGAATTTTTTGAGGATGTGAATGTATTTTGGAGACGCCATGCTCCGTAGTCATCATTACCGCAGGTGCCGTTAGGCCCGACTGCGAAAGAGAATAATTGTACCATATTAGCATTCCTCTATCATGACAACCCTTTCTCTAAGGGGCTGGCTGCTAATCAAATTATGTTATCTATTCAGACTGAAAAGAGTCTGACCTCTAGGTGTAGTAATTAGTAAAAATGCAAAAAAAAACCGATGCAGTTTAAACGCATCAGTCATATTTTTAGTGGGCGCATTTTGCACGTCTCAGAGTGAAATAGCAATAGATTTTCATGAAAAAATCACCTTTTTTTATGATCTTTTTAAACATTAAACTTAATCAACATCTAATGTTACATTCTATTGACAAAGTTAGCCCTTTTATCACAAATATTAAGATAACCTGAATATCTAAATCACTGTCTGAACGCTAAAAACACAAACGCAACCCATTGATAAATAATAAATAAGTTATAAAAGTTAATAAAAAGCACAAAAAAACAATCTAAATGAGACAGTTAAAATACATTAATAAGATTAATGCTATTAAATTGTAAATTTAACCATTTTATTTCCACAATAATCATTATTTTTAAGAAATAGTCTGTTTTTTAATAACCTATTCTTAAGTTTGTAGAAATAACAGAATAAAAATTAGCTAAATAGTTAAATAAATAACGAGAAACCGCACTATTTGCTAATCAATAAAGATAAATACAGGTGCTTTATTACGCTAAATATAGTCTGCTCTTATTACGTTTTCCAGTATTAATCTTCATCCATTAAGAACAAAAAAAGGCGCCACAAAAGTGGAGCCTTAATGACACAAACTTGAGGGTATAGCTAGGTTAGAAATTGCACATTAGAAATTATAGTTTAGACCAACATTATAACGACGACCTTCTAATGTTGTCTTAAAGTTTTCTTGATCAATACGGCGATCTAACACGTTATAAACACCACCAATCACATTTAATTGTTTGGTTAAGCTATAACTGGTTCCGATATCAACAAAAGCATAAGACGGTGTACCTTTCGCCATACTGGTACGTGATAAATAATCCGAGGTTTTACCACGGAAATTAATACGTGCCCATGTTGCCATTTCTGGTGTGGTGTCCCAATTTAACGTTGCATTCGCCATATGACGAGGCTGTTTATTTAACGGTTTACCGCTAAAATTCCCGCTCTTTTGTTCAGAGTCAGTAAAGGTATAGTTAGCCGCTAAATTCCATTCTGGTGAAATAGTCCAGTTACCTGTCACTTCAACACCACGCATATTCGCTTTATCAACGTTCGTTCTATCACTCACAAAGTCATAGAAATTGCCATTGTTACCTAAACCATCTTGTGGTTGATCACAATCGCGCAAATCAGGGTTCATCTTAGAACCATCTTTATTTTTTTGACTATCACAACGACGAATTTCCGTTATTTTATCTTTAAAGTCTGTATTAAAGATGGTGACACTCGCAGTAAGATCTTCACGGTTATCCCAGATAATACCAATCTCTTCCGTGACCGATTTTTCTGGTTTTAAATCTGGATTACCATAAATAACAGCATCTAAGTTACCACCACCTGTTCCTTGTCCCCACGATGCTGTTGCTTGGCGTAAATCAGGTGAACGATAACCTGTGGATACACCACCTTTTAATGTCCACTCATCAGCCATATGCCAAACGCCGTAAACCCGAGGTGTCCAGTGCGTACCAAAGTTTTCATCTTTATCCATACGCAAACCACCCGTTAATGCAAAGTCGTTGGTCATTGCCCACTCATCTTCAGCAAATAGTGCCCAACTATAGCGGTCTAGTTTGTTACCACCTTTAATTTTATTGCCTTCATCTTTTAGCTCTTCATAACGATATTGCGCACCCACACTTAAAGTATGAGCACCAAGCATTAGCACGGTTTGGTTACGTACTGTTGTATCGTCATAATCCATTTTTCGAGAGGGGTTACGGTTTTCATCACGCTGAACATACGTATTCATGGTACCGAAATCATAAATACCATCATGAGTTAACGCATAATGAGTAAGTTCATAGTCAGTAAAACTACTTTCAGGGGCTTTTCCTCGGCTAGGAAGCCCTGATTTTGAATGCCACACACGCGAGTCACGATGTTGATTATCTTTTTTAAACTCAAAATCTATCGTATTTTGTTCATCAGGTGTCCAACTTAATGTACCGCCACCTGTCGCCGTGATTTGACGGTTATAACCGTTTACTATTTTGTCTTCACTACGATGCGAATATTGACCTTGAATTTTCAAACCTAGCACGTTATCGATTAATGGACCACCAGCGTAGAAACTGCCTTGGTTGGTATTACCAGAATCTTTACGTTCTGTAATCGTGCTGTCTGCACGAAGACTAAAGTTCCACTCTTTCTGCGCTTTACGAGTGATAATATTGATAACACCGCCCATTGCATCTGAACCATATAAAGAAGACATTGGTCCGCGTACAACTTCAATACGTTCGATAGCCGGTAATGGCGGTAACCATCCCTGCTCTATCCCTGCGTTATCACTATTAGGACGCGTTTCACGTGATGCAACACGCTTACCATCAACAAGGATCATGGTATATTTAGGATCCATACCACGAATACTTATATCTGAACTACTACCGCCACCAGTGACTAATACCCCTGGTACATCTTTTAATGCATCAGTAACATCTCGGTAAGATTTGGTTTCTAACTCTTCACGAGTCACAACAGAAACCGATGCAGGTGCATCCTCAACGGTCTGTTTAAAACCAGAAGCCGTTGTTACAAGAAGTCTTTCTGTATTTTCTGCTGATGCAGTCATAACAAAACTTGTTGCAATTGCAGCAATAACACCAAGCGCGATTTTATTTTTATTTAACACTACCATTCCCGATTCTCCAAGAATATATATTCTGTAAGTTATATAGATGGATAGATCGACAATTGCTCAAAATAAGGGTAATAAGAATTTAATTACCCTTGGTTATTTTAATATTATTTTTATATCCCTATTTATTGCATTCCTATATTTACTGCTTTATTTTTATTTCTCTATTTTATTCACTAATCCATCAATAATAATTTGAGGAATTCCTTGTGAACAATATTCCAATCGACCTTTAACACCGTAAACATCAGCAAGGCTTTCAGGTGTTATTACTTCATCAGGTTCGCCTTGAGCAATTAATTGCCCTTGTTTTAACATTAATATGTGCTCACCATGACGTAGTGCGATATTTATATCGTGGACCACAACCACTGTAATAATATTTCGGCGATGTGTTTCTTTCGCGACTAAATCCATTACGTGATATTGATAATTAAGATCTAAAGCGCTTAAAGGCTCATCCAATAATAAAAGTGATGGCTGTCTTATTAATGACTGAGCCAATCCTACTAATTGTTTTTGCCCACCAGATAATTGGTCTAAATAGTGTAACGCTAAATGTTCAATACCTAACTGACGTAATAAATTCATTACCTCAGCTTCGCTATGTTGATTATGTAAACCACCAGAAGCGCGTTGTGCAACAATAATGGACTCTAATACATGTAAATGTACACCAGCGGGTAAAGTTTGTGGTAAATAAACCACATTTTGTGCTCGCTCGGCAAAATTCATAGTACCAAGATTATTACCATCTAAACTGACTCTGCCTGATGATTTATTTAATCCTGCTAACGCTCTTAACAGCGTTGATTTACCACTACCATTAGGTCCGAGTAATACAGTCACTTTTCCTTTCGGTAATGGCGCAACATTAAGTGAATTAATAATGATATGTTTAGCGTAACCTGCGCTAAAGTTTTCTATTTGTAATCCTTCAATCATTATATATTTCCTCTATGACGCAAAATCATACTGAGGAAGAATGGCACACCCACTAATGAAGTCACGATACCAACAGGAATAATCACACCCGGTATTAGATTTTTAGACGCAATAGAAGCTAAAGATAGAACTAACGCCCCCACTAAAGCACTTGCTGGTAGATAAAAGCGGTGATCTTCACCGAACATCATACGAGCAATATGAGGTGCAACTAAGCCAATAAAAGCAATAGGTCCAACAAAAGCAACCGCAAGTGCCGTTAAAATACTAATGCGTAGCAACGAGCCTAGTCTTAAGCGTTTTACATCAATCCCAAAGCTAATTGCTCTATCTTCACCTAGACGTAGCGCTGTTAATTTCCATGAACTCATCCATGAAATCGCCATAATAATGGCAAATGCCCCTGCCATTACGCCTAGTTTTATCCATGTTGCACGCGCTAAGCTCCCCATTGTCCAGAACACTAACCCTTGAAGCGTGTCTTCTGTGGCAATAAATTGCATCATTGAAACCAATGCATTAAAGGTAAACACCATTGCGATACCAAATAACACCACGCCAGACGTTGGGACTTTTGTCCAACGAGTAATACCGTCCAGTAGCAATGCGGATAACAGCGCAAAAATAAACGCATTCGCTGAGATAAACCATTGGTCAGGAATACCCGGAATACCAATACCTAATACAATTGCTAATGCAGCACCAAATGAAGCGGCATTAGATAAACCTAAGGTAAATGGGCTGGCTAATGGGTTATTTAAAATGGTTTGCATTTCAGCACCCGCTAACCCAAGAGACATTCCAACAACAACCGCCATTAAGGCATAAGGCAGTCGGATATCCCATACGATGACTCTTGAACCCGCATCCACTAATTCAGGCTGAAAAAGTGTCGTTAGCAGTTTTTCTAAAGATAATCCTGAAGGTCCCATCGTAAAATCGAGCACGACAGATCCACAAATAATTAAAACAATAATGCCCAGCCATAACACACGCTTATTCATCATCTGGCGATAGTGCGCTTTGACATGATCAGAAGCGTTTTTTTCACGCTCCTCAGCGGTTAGCTGCTCTGAAAGAAGGCTCATATTACTTGTTGTACCTATTATTTTTTTTCTGTTTTTTAGCTTTTACTGGTTGGTTATAGAGGCAAAAAGCTATCGTACAACTCATTAATTGTTGGCTAACTGCAAAAATACAGTTATCTATGTAAGATGATGCATTCAACAAAAAACTGAGCCGCAAAAATATTATACGGTGAATTATATCTGCTGTATAAATTATTATATGACGAATAGTTATATAGAGATTGAATACGGTTGTAGCGGTAATTAAAAAGCACAGACTCGCTATACCAAGAAAAATAGCAAGAAAAATAGATTGACTATTTATCAGGTTATTTCTTATAGCGTTTGTTGTTACTTTATTTGTATTAAACATTTCGCCTACAACCAATAGCACCATCATCACATTATTATGTAAATTAATTGTCAGCTAACAATAAAGCAAATAAGAATACTTATCAATGCGATTACTAATTTAAATCTGTTTTTTGTATCTTTTATGAAGATAATTGATTAAAAAACAAAAAAACGCCTGATTTATTGTGATCTAACTCACAAATCAGGCGTTTTTTAATTTAATTAAATAGCGCTATATAAGATTACTTTTTGTTCTCAATATGCGTTGGAAATTCCATTTCACTATAACGGATAAAGGGTGTTTTCTTCACAATCTTATAAGAGAACCAAATCAATAAGAATAATGGGATACCAATATAGGTCGCAATTGCACCATACCAATCAATAGTGTCAGCTAAGAATGCCTGATAGTTTTGCCCTAATGTAATAATTAAGCACAATACAAAAGCAAAGATAGGACCAATTGGGAAGAAACCTGAACGATATGGTAAGTCATTTAAATCACGTCCCTGAGACACATAACCTTTACGGAAGCGGTAGTGACTAATCGCAATACCTAACCATGCAATAAACCCTGTCATACCTGAGGTATTTAATAACCACAGATAAACAGTTTGGTTACCATACATAGAGCTTAAAAAGCATAATCCAGCAACAACCGTTGTGGCATAAAGCGCATTACGTGGCACACCATTTTTGGATAATTTACCAAAAAATTTCGGTGCTTTGCCTTCTCTTGCTAAAGTAAATAGCATACGCGTTGACGCATACATTCCTGAGTTACCCGCAGAAAGTACCGCCGTCAGAATAACCGCATTCATAATTGCCGCAGCAGAAAGTAACCCTGCATTTTGGAATACCAGTGTAAATGGACTCACACTAATATCGCCCACATCATTACGTAGTAAGTTAGGGTCAGTATAAGGAATAATTAAGCTAATAATTAAAATTGCAAAGATATAAAACAGTAAAATACGCCAAAAGACTTTGCGCACTGCTTTAGGAATATTTTTAGCGGGATCTTTAGATTCACCCGCTGCAATACCAATAAGTTCAGTACCTTGGAATGAGAAACCAACAATCATTGCCACACCAATCATTGCCGCAAAACCACCAGCAAATGGTGCATCGCCTATTTCCCAGTTATGCCAACCTGCGTGTTCAGCACCTTTCATGATCCCTGTTATCATCGCAATACCGATAATAATAAAGATAATGACGGTAGAGACTTTAATTAATGAGAACCAATATTCCGCTTCACCAAAACCTTTCACCGAAATATAGTTAAGCAAGAAAATAACACCCAGGAAGAGTGCACTCCAGATCCAACCATCGATATCAGGGAACCAATAAAGCATGACTAATTGCGCAGCAACAAGGTCTACCGCAATAGTAACAGCCCAGTTATACCAATAGTTCCACCCTAATGCGAAACCAAAACCTTCTTCAACATATTTAGAGCCATACGTTGAAAACGAACCTGAAACTGGCATAAATGCTGCCAATTCACCGAGGCTGGTCATCAAGAAATAGACCATTAGCCCAATTAACGCATAAGAGAGTAATGCGCCACCAGGTCCGGCTTGTGCAACTGTTGCACCTGATGCCACAAAAAGACCTGTACCAATTGAACCACCAATAGCGATCATCGCTAAATGTCGCGCCTTTAATTCTCGGCGCAAAGTGCGTGGTGCGCCCGAATTGATAGCACCATTTTGTTGTTCTGACATATTATTCCACTTTTCTATTCACTGTCCTGTAAGGATTGTATGCAAATCTGCCAGTCGTGAATAGCAACGATCCATGATTATAAGATACCTTCATGATCGCGCGTCAATTATTAGCAATTTATGGAAAATTGCTGATTAAATGTTCTGCATTACAATACTTAAGCAGCTTTTTCAATGCATCAGATACGTGTTTTTGACGATGATAAACGAGATATAAGGTACGTTGCAGCGTTAACCCCTCTACCTTTATCTCTTTTAACCTGCCATTTTTAAGTTGTTCTTCTATTACTCGGCGTGATAAACAGCTAATACCCATATCATACATAACAGCATGTTTTATCGCTTCTGAATTTCCTAGCTCCATTTCAATGCGATAACCGGGTAATGACGCAAATAGAAGATGATTAAGTACATCTCGTGTACCAGAACCATTTTCTCGTAAGATCCACGGAGCAGATTGCAAATCAGTTAACGTAATACTTTTAGTGTTAGCTAAAGGGTGATTTGGAGAGCAAAAAATAACCATTTCATCTAATAACCATTTTTGGCTAATAAGTTCAGAGCTTTGACAAGCGCCTTCAATAAGACCTAAATCAACACGAAATTCACTAACAAGTTTAACCACCTCTTCGGTATTTCCGATGCTCATTTCTAAAGGAATATCAGGATAGTTATGATGATAATGCCCTAACATTTGCGGCAAAATATAGTTACCAATAGTTGTACTTGCGGCTATGCGTAATGAGCCATTTCCTGCTTGAAATAGTTGCTCTACTTCTGTTGCTCGTTCAAGTAAAGAGAGTGCTTTAGGATAAAGTAACCGCCCATGTTCATTGGTGACTAAACGTTTTCCAACTCTATCAAAAAGCTGTACACCCAATTGGCTCTCTAGATCAGTCAAAGAAGCACTGACGGCAGATTGAGATAATGCCAGCTGTTGTGAAGCTTGCGTTGTAGAACCGCATTTGAGTACTTCCGTAAACACTTCCAGTTGCCGCAACGTAATTCGCATATCCGTTTCACCTTTTTGCTGTCACATTATATAACATACTATCCACAAACAAATAACATACCAAGAACAATTGATAAAATATACATCTATTAGTTTTACTGGTTATTATTATAAAAATAATGAGTTTAATAAATAAGATTATTTGCTATATGCTTATGCAAAATTTATATAAGCAAGGTTTCTCTATGTCTGAGCAAATTCAACCTATGACATTAGCTAAAAAATGTTTTACGCCAATTTATCGTTGGCTTCCCGGTTTATTGCTAACAGGAATACTCACCACTCTCGCGATTTTTGTAGGTGATATTCCTTGGTTTTCCAAAATGGGATTAGGTGCTTTAACTCTCGCTATCTTATTTGGCATTATCGTTGGCAATACATTTTACCCTGTTGCAAAACCTTATAGCGACGAAGGCGTTAAGTTTGCTAAGCACTACTTATTACGTGCTGGTATTATCCTTTATGGCTTTAGGCTGACATTTCAGCAAATCGCTGATGTTGGTGCTACAGGATTAATTATTGACGCTATTATGCTGACATCAACTTTTCTTATCGCGATGTGGGTAGGTAAAAAATATTTTGGCTTAGACGAACAAACCGTCATTCTTATTGGTGCAGGTAGTAGTATCTGTGGTGCAGCTGCGGTTATGGCTACAGAGCCCGTCGTAAAAGCACAAGCCAGCCAAGTTGCCGTTGCGGTATCAACCGTGGTTATCTTTGGGACTATTGGTATTTTCCTTTATCCTTGGTTCTTTCATTTAAATGCGTTTGCTGGTTGGTTACCTTTTACTGAAGAGACTTTTGGTATCTTTTCTGGCTCTACCATTCATGAAGTAGCTCAAGTTGTTGCTGTAGGTCACTCTATTAGCCCAGATGCAGAAAATGCAGCCGTTATCAGTAAGATGATCCGCGTTATGATGTTAGCGCCATTTTTAATTATTCTTTCTACTTATTTAAGTAAAAAGAATAATAAGAATAGCGCAGGTACTGCACAAAAAAGTCCTATCACCATACCTTGGTTTGCGGTGTTCTTTATTTTAATGGCAGGCTTTAACTCTTTAAATTTAATTCCTGCTGCGTTAGTTAGCTATATTGTTACTATTGATACCATTTTACTGGCAATGGCGATGGTTGCTTTAGGTTTAACAACTCATATTAGTGCGATTCGCCAAGCCGGTGTTAAACCACTGCTGTTGGCACTGTTCCTCTTTTTCTGGCTAACCATTGGTGGTGCTTTTATTAATATCTTTATTCAAACTGTATTAATGGCTTAGTTTTTACGCCAACAAGCCATAACAGTAGCTTATAAGTAAATATAAAGCTCAATTCGTCCTCCTTGAAAAACTATTTTTCTATTACGCAACTGTAAATCAGTTGCGTTTTTTTTCATTTAACATATCAATATAGTGTTATACACTTTTATATTTGTTATCGTGGTGTGAAATAAAATCTAAGGAGAGAAATCATGAAATTTATTGGTGCACATGTCAGTGCTGCTGGTGGCGTCGATCAAGCTGTATTGCGTGCACACGAAATAAAAGCTACTGCGTTTGCCCTCTTTACTAAAAACCAACGTCAATGGAAAGCAGCACCATTATCAAGTGAAGTCATTGATAAATTCAAAAAAAACTGTGAAACCTATGGTTATACAGCGGCTCAAATTTTACCCCATGATAGCTATTTAATTAATTTAGGCCATCCTGAAGAAGAAGCGCTAGAGAAATCAAGAGACGCATTTTTAGATGAAATGCAACGCTGTGAACAATTAGGTATTGAGCTACTCAATTTTCATCCCGGTAGCCATTTAAGTAAAATAGATATCGATAAATGTCTGCAACGCATTGCTGAATCTATCAATATCACTTTAGATAAAACGAAAAATGTCACTGCTGTTATTGAAAACACCGCCGGACAAGGCACTAACTTAGGTTATCGTTTTGAACATCTCGCTGCGATTATTGATGGCGTAGAAGATAAATCTCGTGTTGGTGTGTGTATTGATACCTGCCACACTTTTGCCGCAGGATATGACTTGCGTAGTGTTGAAAGTTGCGAAAAAACCTTTACAGAATTTAGCCAAATTGTTGGTTTCCAATATTTAAAAGCAATGCACTTAAATGATGCAAAAAGTGAATTAGCAAGTCGCGTAGACCGCCATCATAGTTTAGGTGAAGGAAATATCGGTAAAATTCCTTTTACTTATATTATGCAAGATGATCGTTTTAATCATATTCCACTTATTTTAGAAACGATTAATCCTGATATTTGGCCTGACGAAATTGCTTGGCTAAAATCACAACAGACCAATTAATCACCATTAAAGGTGAATATTATTGCTCCCAAGGCTATTTTTATCATAAGCGCTAAGGGGGCTATTTATTTTATCACCCCTATTTTCATTCAGTAAATATCTTGCGTTTCCCTTGAACTTTTAAAATAGCCCATGGACAATACCCTCCGTAAAAAATGACTTTTCTATAACAATGTAAAAAAATAAGGAGTGTCAAATGTCTGCTGTAGATGCGGCTAAGCATGTGGTAGTGGGTGTAGGCGTCATTATCGTTAATGAAAAAGGTGAAGTTTTATTAGGAAAGCGTTGTGGATCACATGCGCCTTATTGGTCAATTTTTGGCGGTCATGTTGACCCCGGTGAAACCTTTGAACAGTGTGCAATTCGTGAAATTGAAGAAGAAATTGGTATCACGATTGATGCACCTAAAGTAATAGGCATCAGTAATAACTTAGAAACTTACCAGCAAGAAGGAAAACATACCGTTTCTATTTGTATGTTAGCGCAATTCCAAGGTGGCGAACCGACACTAATGGAACCAGATAAATGTTCAGAACTTCGCTGGTGTTCACCCGATAATCTGCCAGAACCTCATTTTGAGGCAAGCCGCAATTCCATTGCTTTATGGAAAAACCAACAGTTTTATCAAGGTTAATTAGTTTTCTGCCTATCTCCTTCATTATTCTGGATGTTTTTTGTTCAGAATAATGCTTATAACCTCTTTTTAAAATTAAATTCCCTACTTTTCCCTCTTCTATTTCTGATTTATTTCTTATTATAAGCTTGTTAATCCATTGATTTATATAGTCACACCTTTCTATTGTATTATTTTTATTCACTTTTTTAACTGCTAATGCTTTCTAACTTCTATTTACACACTCTAAACAAGCGTGTATTCTTTACACCATCAAGCTAGTACATTGAGTCGAAACTTATAAGGACATCGTATGTCAGAAGTCACATCAATAACAAAACGCCCATCGGTGCTTGGTGGCGCAATGATTATTGCCGGCACAGCAGTTGGTGCAGGCATGTTTTCAATTCCAATTGTGACTTCCGGTGTGTGGTTCACTGGCTCTATTTTTCTGCTGATTTATACTTGGTTTTGTCTGTTTATGTCCGGCTTAATGATCCTTGAGGTCAATCTTCATTATCCTTTAGGTTCAAGTTTTCATACGATCACCAAAGATCTATTAGGCAAAGGCTGGAGTGCAATTAATGGCTTATCAATTGCTTTTGTACTTTATATTTTGACCTATGCTTATATTTCAGCGGGCAGTTCTATTATCGTACAGAATTTCGCAGGTATTGTGAGTGTACCTCAAGCTATTGCTGGTTTGCTTTTTGCCTTATTGGTTGCCTTTTTTGTTTGGTTATCAACCCGCGCAGTAGATAGATTAAGTACTATTTTAATTGGTGGTATGGTTATTGCGTTTATTCTTGCTATTGGCGGCTTATTTACTGAAGTAAAAATGCCAGTGTTATTTAATACCACAGAAAGCCATCCTAGCTATTTACCTTATGCATTAGCTGCATTGCCCTATTTACTTACATCATTCGGTTATCACGGCAATATTCCGGGCTTAGTGACTTATTATAAAAAAGATGGCAAAGCAGTAATGAAAAGCCTATTAATAGGAACATTAATCTCACTGGCAATCTATATTTTATGGCAGTTTGTGGTACAAGGTAATATTCCACGAGAAGATTTTAAACAGGTTATAGCTGGTGGTGGGAATATTGGTAACTTATTAACACAGATGCGTAGTAGTACTGCAAATGAGATGGTATCGCACCTATTAGATATTTTCTCTTATATGGCATTAGCGAGTTCATTTTTAGGTGTCTCTTTAGGCTTATTTGATTACTTAGCGGACTTCTTTAAATTTTCAAACAGTGGTAGTGGTCGATTAAAATCAGCGTTAATTACGTTTATTCCACCTACTATTTTGGCCATTATCTTCCCTGATGGATTCTTGTATGCCATTGGATTTGCAGGTCTGGCAGCGACAATTTGGGCGGCAATTATTCCAGCATTAATGGTGAAAGCAAGCCGCCAACGTCATAAAGAGCAAAGTTTCAAAGCACCTGGTGGTATGTTTATGATTATATTTGTTATTTTATTTGGATTGATTAACGCTTCTGCTCATATATTAGCAAGTTTTGATCTTCTCCCTATCTACCGCTAATCTTCAGTTAAAGCCAGCAAATGCTGGCTTTACGCTTTTCGTCAAATTCCCTATAAAAAAGTTTGCGAATAACTTGCCAAGTTTCTGTACTGCGAGTAATTTTGTCGCCATTCTCGTCAATGTTATTTAATGGAAGGTTTTATATGGCAAAAGCCAATGAAATTAAACGCGGTATGGCAGTCAGTTATAACAACAAACTATTACTTGTTAAAGATGTCGATATTCAAGCACCAAGTGCTCGTGGCGCGAGTACTCTGTATAAAATGCGCTTTACCGATATTCGTACAGGTCAAAAAGTTGAAGAGCGTTTTAAAGGCGACGATATGGTTGATACTATCAACTTAACCCGTCGTGCAGTTAGCTTCTCTTATATTGATGGTGATGAGTATATCTTTATGGATAATGAAGATTACACGCCATATACCTTCAAAAAAGATCAAATTGAAGATGAATTGCTGTTTATTCCAGAAGAAGGCTTAGCAGGAATGCAGGTATTAACAATGGATGGGCAAGTGCTTGCATTAGAACTTCCACAAACGGTAGATATGGAAATTGTGGAAACTGTACCTGGAATTAAAGGCGCTTCAGCAAGTGCTCGTACAAAACCTGCAACACTACCGACAGGATTAGTGATTCAGGTGCCTGAATACCTGTCTACTGGCGATAAAGTCCGCATCCATATTGCAGAACGTCGTTATATGGGTCGTGCTGACTAAATAAGTGCCAAATCACTCCTTCACTTAGCAAAATATCGCTAATGTGTGGCTAAATAGGTCAGATAATCGTAAAAACCTTCTGTTGCCGACGATTATTTGACTTGTTTACCTCAATTAATCACCCTTTTTATTTATTATCTTTTTACCTTGCCATTAAAAATGAACCAAACATGGCGCTAAAAATATGATTAAAAATAGTGAACATCGATTATTCCATTCTTTTGACTATTATCCATCCAACGAATTTCCGCTTTCCCCATATCTTGAGGCAAAATAATGGATTGTGAGTTATCAAAAGAGGCAGGAACAATAGGTTGAGTTGAAGTAAAGACTTGATTGTGTTTGTAGCACTGATATTGCGCTTTATTGAGTGTGAAATTCATTTCACAGGCTGGGTCTACAATAGCACCTCGCAGATAAATCTGCCCTGTGGTTTGCTCCGGAGCGGATGCCCAAGCAAGAGATATCGAACTGGAAACGAGAAGACTGCATAATACGGTCAGATATTTTCTCATAACGACCTCACTTCTTGTTTGCTCTAGTAGGTATGAGGATCACACCCACCCGACATAATTTCATCATAGCAATAAAATATGACATTTATATAGACAGAAGATGAATATTTGATATCTATCAAATATAAGCATTCGTTATTTATAAATAGGAAATCAACGTTGATAAACTTAAGTCAAATATCTATAACCGTAATTAAAGATAGGTAAAACATTAAAATTTTATTTAAATAATACAAATAATTTTATTATCTAATTCACAAATAATTAATTATATACAATATTCATTATGGCTAAGTCATCCTTAATCCACTTAATATCCATAGTGCCTTTATTATTAATTAATTTTGAATTAAAATGTTTGTTTGGTTCTAAATGATAGCGTGACTCTTCCATTTCACTACCATTCCAACACCTTGTTTTAAAAGTGTTTTTATTATTTTCCATTTCACAATTACCTTCAACAATAGCACCAACAAATGTAATTGTACCAGACCCTATTACTCTATTTTCATTAGCAAACAATGATGTAGTTAATAATAAAGACAAGCATGAAACTACCTTACATATCTTTTTCATGGTTAATCTCCCTGTGTTTATAGATGACGCCAAGATAGGCAAGCCAATATGTTATTAAAGACCTAACTAATATCGGCTCGTTACTTTTTTTATTTAACTTTTATCATTACTTTAAGATTAGAAAAAAATTATAAAACACTCAAATTAAGACTATCGAAAAAATATCTTTAAAGTTTGACTTAGGGCGGAGTTAATGGGAATAACAGAAATGAAACCTCTAGATAACAATTTTCAAAGCATCTATTTGCAAAGATATATTTTTTTATTTTGACTATAGTCCTATAATCAATTTTAACCTTAGTGTGATCGTGATCACTAAATTCTCGTAATACAACCAATTTAATTATTTATGAAACTTTCTAACATCCGCAAAAAAACCAGCCTTATCTTAATTTTTAATTTATGTGGCTTGCTCATTTTCTGTTCTTGGTATTTTCCTGCACAACATGGATTTTGGCTATCATTAGACAGCTATATTTTTTATTTTTTTAATCAACATATTCTTTCTGATTCTTTTTTTGCAACCTTTGTGGCTTACGTTAATAAGCGATCATTTGATCTTATTATTTTGCTCGCCATGGGTGCTCTTTATTACAATACATTTCGCAAACAAAATTATACGGGGAAACGCCATCTTATTATTGTGGGATTAGTGATGGTGATTAGTGCTGTGCTAATAAATCAGATTGGTCAAAATATACCAATAGAAAGACCTAGCCCTACACTTCATTTTCAAGATGCGCATCGAGTGAGTATTGTGACGGGAATACCGACAAAGGACGCTTCTGGCGACAGTTTTCCTGGCGATCATGGCTTAATGCTACTTATATTCTGTAGCTTTATATTACGTTATCTCTCATTTCGTTCATTTTTATGTGCACTGTTAATCACTATTGTCTTTTCATTACCACGAGTAATGGCAGGTGCTCATTGGGCTTCTGATATATTAGTAGGTTCTATCTCTTTAACATTAATTACCACTAGCTGGTTATTAATTACACCACTGTCAGATACCATTATTAAGGGGTTAGAAAAAATACTTCCTTTTAAAGAGAAAAAATAGATTTATAAAAACGAGAAATCTATTGAAACAATAAATAAGTGCAAATTATTTGCGCTTATTTATTTTGGTCAGAATTATATCAATTTAATGAAGTTTTGATGACAAAATGGAATCTATTTTAAGTATTAGCACTTTATTATCTAATGTTTTGTAAATTAACCCTCTTTTCTCTCGCCATTTAACTTCTCTTTATGTACACTTTTTGGGTTTCCTCATTATTTATTGTTTAATGAGGATAATTACGTGCTTTAGAGCACGTTTTTCGCGAAATGTGGTTGCCAGAGTTAAATTACACTATATTCTCTGGTTATTTGGTGAATTATTCATGTGCAATTCTGCACATAAGGATGTAAGGGAAATCTGTCACAATGAGAAACAAACCGTTTATGAGAATGCTTAAGCTCATACCGGCGTTCATTGTCGTAGCTACGTTATCTGCATGTAGCTCACAGAACGCAAATTCACGCTTAGCGAATTCTAGCAATACCCCACTTAATACATCATCTAGTACTTCTATTTCTCAAGCATCTCAGGATGAATTTGAATCATTGGTGAAGAATCTCGATATAAAATCTAAGATACTTGACCAATATGCAGACTGGAAAGGCGTAGCGTATCGTTTAGGTGGTAGTACTAAAAGTGGTATTGATTGCTCTGCATTCGTTCAAAGAACATTCCGCGATCAGTTTGGTGTAGAACTGCCGCGTTCAACCTCGGATCAACAATTTTCAGGTACTCAAGTAAATAGAACAAAATTACAAGCTGGTGATTTAGTTTTATTTAAAACGGGTCGCACAATGCGCCATGTGGGTATTTACATTGGTAACGATAAATTTGTCCATGCTTCAACAAGTAGTGGTGTAATCGTTTCAGAAATGTCGAATACTTACTGGAATAACCGTTTTTATGCAGCAAGAAGAGTCATTGATAAAGAAGCTGCATTAGCTGACAATCTCTCATTGAATACATTAAGATAATTATTTCCCTTATATCTTATGAAAAATAAAAGAGGCTCATTAAATAATGAGCCTCTTTTTTATTCTTCATTTATCGTTATAGCAGCTGAATATGATATTGGTGTGAGTTACTTAGTGTTGAGCCCTATTGATCCAATACTAACCATGCTCTTAACAACGATAGACTTTTACTTTAATAAGTAAGAGTTACAAATAAGAGTATGCAGTAGGAAACGGCTCAGCGATAGCAACACCCGCATTTTTTAAACAACACAATGCTGCGCATTCATCATCGCTACACAAGAAAAGGCAAGGTACGCCATCCCACTCAATAATAACGCTTTCAATATGGAGATTATTCAGATACTGACGCAAATTTTGTATTGCTTCATCCAGTGACATACCATCATGGCTTAACAATTTTAAACCAATCAACGTATTTTGCTTTCCAGCATCATTCTCAGGCAGTATCTCTACTCTTGTACCTGCAAAGCCTGCTAGCCACCGATAACTCAGCGGCAGCTTATGGACTACCGAAAGTTGTACATTATCCACAAATCAATCCTGTTTCATCAACACGTTAGTTTAATGCATCATCAATACGAGTTTGAACTGACTTGCCCACACTTCATATTAAAATCTTGTTAATTATAAAACACAATTATTACAATTGTTTTACAAAAAAAGTGAAGATCGCTATTGAATCATTTTATAGCTCTGATGTTTCCATGCATTCATTCCTATGCGGAATGTTATCTTCAATTATTCTTTCATTTATTTAACATTTTATCAACTATATAAAGTTTTTGTATAAAATATTACGCATTCAAGTAAAACAATTAATCAATTTTCATCATGATGATTCATAACCACAAAACAATGACAGATGATCATTAAAATAAATTTTACTTAAATTAACAAATACACAACATTAAGTATTGATTGAAATCAAGAAATGCCTCTAAATTGAAACGATTCATGGCGGATGTCAGAAGGAAATTGTGAAATGCTGTGCAGGGAAGCACAGTTAGGAAGAGTTCACGCTATAAATAAGATAAATTTATAGCGTGATATTCTTATTTATAACGGCGAGCAAGTAAAATAAACCCCATTGCACACAATACACAAAATGCCATCGAACTAACCATTGGCCACTCTGTTTTAGCTGGCAACATTGCAATTGCGGTGCCAACTAACGCCCCAACACCAAAGCGTACTGTACCCGCTAAAGAAGAGACCGTACCTGCCATATGAGGATAATCATCAAGAATAACAGCCATGGCATTAGACGTTATCATGGCGATCCCTCCAACATACATTGCAACCCCAACAACGAGGAAATTGAAATGTAAGTTGAAAAGCACCACTAGAATTAAAAATACGCCCATCATACATTGAATAGTTAATCCAAAGCGCAGCATGTTTAAAGCACCAAATCGGCGGACATATCGCCCATTAATGCCTGTCATAATGATTAAAAAGATAATGTTAAAACCAAAGTAAAAACCAAATTGATCAAAAGGAATACCATGTAATTCAATATAGACAAAAGGGCCCGCACTTAAAAACGAAAACATTCCTGCAAAAGAGAAACCTGACGCCAAGATATAACAAAAGACACGACGAGCTCTAAATAAGCTAATAAATTGCCCAAAAGTCACTCTTAAGCTAAAGCGTTGGCGGCGCTCTTTAGGCAATGTTTCTGGAATAAATAGCGTTATTAATAGTGCCGCAATAATTGCTGCTATTGATATACTCCAAAAAATAGCATGCCAAGAGAACCATCTCATCACCCCAGCACCTAATAAAGGTGCGAGTAATGGTGCAATAGTCATCACTAAGGCAACAAAAGACATACTTCTAGAAAAATCATCTCTAGAAAACATGTCTCTCATTAATGCATTAATGACAACACTCGCCGCTGCTGCTGCAAAGCCATGTAAAAAACGCATGCCTATCAACATATCTATAGATTCAGATAATGCACAAGCACCTGACGCAAAAGCAAAAACAATAACACCACCCAAAATAACAGGCTTACGCCCCAAACTATCAGCCATAGGACCATAAACTAATTGACCAATAGCAAAACCAAAAATATAGATACTTAGTGTCATCTGAACTTTACCGCCTGGCACACCAAAATCTTGTGCGATAGTCGGTAAGCTAGGTAGATACATATCTATAGCCAATGGCATAAGCATGGAAATTAGTCCCAGAATAAAAATGAGACTAAGGTATGACGAACGTTGCTGTTGCACGCAGATAAACTCCCAAAAACGGCAGGATAATAATGACTATTGAGGTATATGGATGCTGTTGATTTCTTCTTCAGTTAATAGGCGATATTCGCCTTCTGCTAAAGTTTCGTCTAGTGTGATATCCCCTATACGCTCGCGATGTAAACCACAGACATGATTGCCAACGGCGGCAAACATACGTTTGACTTGATGATATTTACCTTCACTAATCGTCAACTTCACTTCCGTTGGCGTAATAATTTCTAGTGTTGCTGGTCTTGTAAGCTCTTTTTCGCCATTTAATTGCACACCTTTTTGGAATTGCTCAGCAACATTATCCCCAATAGGCTCTTCAAGAGTAACAAGATAGGTTTTTTCACAATGGTGTTTTGGCGCAGTGATACGATGAGACCATTGCCCGTTATCCGTTAATAAAACAAGCCCTGTTGTATCGATATCTAAACGCCCCGCAGCATGTAATTTATGCGCTAGCGGTTCATCAATAAAATAAAGAATTGTTGGATTAACAGGATCGTCAGTAGAGCACACATAGCCCACTGGTTTGTTCAACATAAAGTAGCGAGGACCTAAGATTTGTGTCAGCACATTGCCGTCATAGGCTACATTTTGTTCTGGTGTAATTTTGGTTGAACCAGACTTAACTACTTCACCATCAATTGTCACTAGCCCTGATCTAAGTTCACGAGCAACCAAATTACGGCTAATTCCCAATTGCTGGGCTAAAAATTTATCTAATCGCATGAATTTCTCTGAAAAATGGAAGAATACCATCTGATATGAGGCATCTATTAAAAATGAATATTAACAATAAAACAACTAATTAATTTACCAATGAACCATTCCGCACATTACTGTATTTAAATACAGCATACTGATTCGCACTCACCATAAAAAAATGCTACGCTGATAGCCTGTTTTACTTCTTATATACGGTTATGGCTTTTACACTCAGACCTTATCAACTCGACGCAGTTAATGCGACAATCTCTTATTTTCGCCAACACCACACACCCGCGCTGATAGTGTTACCAACAGGTGCAGGTAAAAGTTTGGTTATTGCAGAACTGGCAAAAAGAGCCCGTGGACGTGTATTAGTCTTAGCGCACGTTAAAGAATTAGTAGAGCAGAACCATAGCAAATATGAGGCTTACGGTCTATCAGCAGATATTTATGCCGCTGGATTACAGCAAAAAGAGAGTAGCGGTAAAGTGGTATTTGGCAGTGTTCAGTCAGTAGCTCGAAATTTATCCCAATTTAGTGAGAAATTTTCACTACTTATTATTGATGAATGCCACCGAATTAGCCTTTCTGAAGATAGCCAATACCAACAAGTTATTAAACAGCTGCAATCAGTTAATCCTCAATTACGTATATTAGGACTTACTGCAACACCATATCGTTTACCTAGTGGTTGGATTTATCAATATCATTATCACGGCATGATTAAAGGGGATGAAAATTGCTTTTTCCGCGATTGTATTTATGAACTGCCGCTACGTTATATGATAAGCAACCATTTTTTAGTGCCCCCTACCCGTTTAGATATGCCTATTTTGCAATATGATTTTAGCAAAGTAAGAACTAGCCAAAATGGTATATTTAATGAGGAAGATCTTAACCGAGAAATAAAAAAACAGAAACGAATTACACCTCATATAGTTACACAAATTATTGAATACAGCGAAAAATGCCGTGGTGTAATGATTTTTGCAGCCACAGTTGAACATGCCAAAGAGATCCTTTCTCTACTTCCTAGCAATGAAGCCGCTTTAGTCAGTGCAGATACGCCATCTCAAGAACGTGATGATCTTATTTTACGTTTTAAACAGCAACAATTGCGCTATATGGTCAACGTGGCGGTATTAACGACGGGATTTGATGCTCCCCATGTAGATTTAATTGCTATTTTACGTCCCACAGAATCTGTTAGTCTTTATCAACAAATTGTTGGTCGTGGATTAAGATTATATCCAGGAAAAACCGAATGCTTGATTTTAGATTATGCAGGTAATCCTCATGATCTTTATCTTCCTGAAGTAGGAAGTAAAAAGCCAAACCCTAATAGCCAGCCAGTACAAGTTTTTTGTCCCATTTGCCAATTTGCTAATACGTTTTGGGGAATAGTTGATGGCGATGGAGATATCATTGAACATTATGGTCGTCGCTGCCAAGGTTGGGAGTTAGATAACAACGGTCAAAAACAGCAATGCCAATTTCGCTTTCGTTTTAAACTTTGTCCCCATTGTAATGAAGAGAATGACATTGCAGCGCGCCGTTGTGTTCACTGTGACGAAATCTTAGTTGACCCTGATGATATGCTTAAAGCCGCACTAAAATTGAAAGGTGCGCTTGTGCTACGTTGTGGTGGCATGCAATTTACTCACGGAAACGATAATAAAGGCGAATGGCTAAAAATTAATTATTATGATGAAGATGGTACTGCTGTTTCTGAGCGTTTTCGCTTAACAACCCCCGCTCAACGAAAAGTATTTGAATTAAAATTTTTACGCCAACATCAACGAGCTCCTGCGATCCCTTTTATTTGGCACAATGCTGACGATATCATCAAGCAATTTAGCTTGTTGCGTCATCCTGATTTTATTGTTGCTCATAAAAAAGGCGACTTTTGGCAGATAAGAAACAAGATATTTGACTATGTAGGACGCCACCGAAAAGCAGATACCTTGTATTAATATGGATTTATATTTGCTGTTAAGGCGCTTTTTCGTTAAAATGCGCCCGCTTTATCTATTTTTAGATAAACCAAATATCGAGCTTGTTGCTGGGTCGCCTGTAACAGGTATGTACTTTCTTTCTTTTTTAAAGAGAAAAAAGATGTTAACTATTAATGCAACTGTACGTAAAGAGCAGGGAAAGGGTGCGAGCCGCCGCCTGCGTGTGGCTAACCGTTTTCCTGCTATCGTTTATGGCGGAAATGAAGAGCCAATCGCTATTGATTTAGACCACAACGAAGTTATCAACCAAGAACACAAATCTGAGTTCTACAGTGATTTCGTTAACCTGGTTATCGATGGCAAAGAAACTAAAGTTAAAGTTAAAGCAGTGCAACGTCATGAGTATAAACCAAAAGTTACTCATATTGACTTCCTGCGCGCTTAATTAGCCACCCTTCGAGCTTTATTTCGGGACGCCGAGCATATAACGCCACTTTTGTGGCGTTATTTGTTTCTAGCATTCAATCATCTTTATCATCATTACTTCTCTGATGATCTACGCTGTAATTGATCACGTAAATTAGGCGGAGTGCCTTTAATCGTTAACGTGTCTGTTGCTGGATCCCAAAAAATTCTTTCGCCTAATAATTTCGCATCGAAATTAATTGTCATTCCACCGCCACTACCTGCGTATTTCATCAACTGGCGTAATGTACTACGGTCAGCCGGGAATGTTTCAGCAAGTTCATAGCCTTTATCTTCAGTAAACTGAGCAAAGTTTTGATCACCAAGTGCAGGTAGCTCTTGAGCCAACTCATTCAATGCAATCTCTTCGCCTGATTGTAATTGTTCATTACAATAGCTATACACTTGTTCACGACACGTTTGGCGTTCTTGCTTATTCATTTCAGAAGCTTCACAAAAATCATCAACGGCTTGTAATAAGCCTTTATTTTGAATTTTTGTATTTAAGCCTTCTTGAGCACCCAAGAAATCCATAAAAAAGTCAGAAACTTTACGCCCGACTCGACCTTTTAAAAAAGTTAAGTAGCGTAATGAGTCAGGTGCAGTTTCCCACTCAGTTAAATCAATACGAGCAATAATATCTGCATGTGGAATATCAAGATAGCGCGTAGAAGAGACATCAAGGCTATCGTTAACCCACATGCTGTTGCAGCTATTAAGTACTGCAATCAATAAATAATCGACCGCTAAATAGCGATAATGACAAAATAGAACGGTTCCACCCTCAGCAAAAGGGTATTTAGCAAGTTCGTCTTTTAATCGTACCGTTGCAGCTCGTGAAAAACCTAAAAAGTCTTCTTCGCCTTTACGTTGCAAACGCAGTGCCTCAGCGAGTTCACTCTCTTCATTAAATAAGCCATAAGCTTTGGTTTTAGCGCTATAAACACGATGTAACTCTTCTATCATTTCCTGAACAACAGGCTGAATTTCTAATAGTGAATCACGTAGCACAACTTCTAATGTCTGCTCATCGCGCTTTATCAGCTGATGTAAGACTAATTGATTAATATCTAGACTCATGGACGCCCTCCTTTATCCCAAACCTTCTTGTGCGCGTATTCAAACATTCCCGTCTAACACTGGCAAGGAAAAAGCGGCAGAAAATTAATTTTTTTAAAAAGCAGAAAAATTGTCGCCCTTGCGGTAATATATAGCGTTTTATTCATTTAGTAGGAATTCATATTTTATGCCACAACAATCCCGTTATAGTGATGAACAAGTCGAGCAATTATTAGCAGAACTTGTCAGCGTTCTTGAAAAACATCATACTCCTACAGATCTCTCTTTGATGGTGTTGGGAAACATGGTGACAAACTTAATTAATACAAGTATTGCCCCTGCTCAACGAATGCTGATTGCAGACTCTTTTGTTCACGCTCTGCGTGCTTCAATTGATGAAGGCAAAATTCACTAATAAACATAGAAAAACTATTTATAGACATGGTAACGAGACATCAGTCCTATCGTGAAAAAGTATCCCAAATGATCAGTTGGGGACACTGGTTTGCGCTATTCAATATTATTCTAAGCTTATTGCTTGGGAGCCGTTACCTGTTTATTTCAGACTGGCCGGGCACATTTGCTGGTCGTCTTTATGCCATCATCAGTTGGATGGGGCATTTTAGTTTTATCGTCTTTGCCATCTATATTCTTATTCTTTTCCCACTCACTTTTGTGGTGGTATCACAACGGCTTCTTAGAGTCGTTTCTTGCGCTTTAGCCAGTGCGGGATTAACTATTCTTCTTTTTGATATTGCTGTTTATCAACAATTTCAGCTTCATCTGACACAACTTGTTTGGGATTTAGTCATCAATCCAAATGAAGGTGAAATGGCGCGAGAATGGCAACTTATCTTTATTGCTATCCCTATTATTTTCCTTGTTGAGATGCTATTTGCTACTTGGAGTTGGCAAAAATTACGCAGTTTAAATCGCCAACAATGGGGAAAACCTTTAGCCGGTGTATTTATTTCCTGCTTTATTTTATCGCACTCAATGTCTATTTGGGCTGATGCTAATTTCTATCGCCCTATCACCATGCAGCGTGCGAATTTACCGTTATCATATCCAATGACAGCCCGTAAATTTCTTGAACGTCATGGCTTTATTAATCAGTCTGAGTATGAGCAACGCTTAATTAGCGAAGGCAATCCAACAGCTCAAAGTATTACTTATCCACTTGCACCATTGGTTTATTATAAAGATGCGTATTCCTATAATTTACTCATTGTTGTTGTTGATGGATTAGGTAATGAAGAAGTGGCTCAATTACCTAGCTTGCAGCAATTTGCCGATAATAATCTTTCGTTCTCTCGCCACTATTCATCCGGCATTGATAATGATACAGCACTATTTGGTCTATTTTATGGCATCTCACCCTCTTATTTAGACAGTGTTTTAAGTAGCCGAAAAACATCTGCACTGTTTGATGCCTTGAATTATCGCAACTATCAATTAGCGCTATTTTCAACTAATGGATTTCAAACACCACTGTTTAAACAAGCGGTATTATCTGACTTTTCTATTCCATCAACACGCAGTGATAATAACGATGAGACAATCAGCAACTGGCGTAATTGGTTAGTAAAAGATAACAAAACTGCACCTTGGTTCTCTTTTTTACAGATTAATGGTTACACCGATAAAGCAACTCAAAAAGAGCAACTCAATAGCCAACTTAAGAGCATATTTACAACATTACAAGAACGTAATGTATTAGATAATACGGTTGTTGTAGTGACATCAAATTATCACCAAGATAGTGATAAAAAACAGCATAACCAGTGGCTTTCCAATAAGAGCACGTTTAACTTAGCTCAGTCGCAAGTACCTCTTATTGTTCATTGGCCGGATATGACACCACAGCAGATAAATAAGATGACCAGCCATCAAGATGTTATGACTACCTTGATGCAGCATGTGCTACACGTTATTAGCCCTGCTGAAAATTATTCTCAAGGTGAAGATCTGTTTGCAAGCAGTCGTAATCATCCTTGGATTTTTACTGGTGATGATGAGACCTTTGTCGTTTTCTTACAAGATAATACCTTGCTGATGGATAAGCATGGCAGATACGCCTTATTCGATAAATCCGGCAAAGAAATAGAATCAGAAAAACCAGACTTACGATTACTGTTGCAAGTACTGGCTGAGCAGAAGCGTTTTATCGAGCGTTAGTGCTGTTTTAAACACCAATATTAATGTGCAAAAAGACACCACTTAAACCCTCAAAGGGTTGCTTTAACAGCGAAAAACAGTATTATACGGGCTCAAACGGCATGTAGCGCAGCCTGGTAGCGCACCGTCATGGGGTGTCGGGGGTCGTAGGTTCAAATCCTATCATGCCGACCAAAATTCCTTAGAAAAACCAACCTGTTAGGGTTGGTTTTTTTATGTCTGGAATTTGTGCGGGGTAAAATGGTTTTATCGTCCGATACTCCCATGCCCTCCAGTGTTTTCTTCGCTTTATCAAAGCTCATGCCTTGAACTTTGTCCGCTGTCTTAAGCACTTTTTCCATTGAATCTTTGGTATTGCCGAACAATTTCGCCATCGCGGATAAATCGGCTTGCGCGGACTCTCTAGAACTCCCTAGTTCAGCCATTGCACCAGAAAATGCATCAACGTCTGCAGTAGCAACACCGATTTGTTTACCCAGTTTATCCAGCGTTTCAATCTCTTGGGAACGAGAAACGGATTCGGCAAAAATACTGCCAATGCTCATCACGATACCAACAGCACCAAGGGCTTTTGTCGCAAATCCTGCAACAGAGCTTCCCGCCTCTTGATATTTAGAGCCTGTTTCTGAAAGTTCTTTTTGTAGATGTTCTTGGACTTTGGCTTCTTCAATTGCTGTCTTTATGCCTTTTGTCCGCATAGTTTCAATAAATTGCGTATAATCGGCATTTAATGCGGTAACAATGGCATCAATAACCTCTTTACCTTCACGATTCTTTTTCTCTGCATCAGTGAGCGAAACCAATTCATTATTGAGAAGGGATAACTCATCTTGCATCTGTTGATATTGGGCGTTGAGTGCTTCAGATGAAACACTGCTTTCATTTACGCCTTATTATAGTTCGTCACGCTGGATATCAAGCAAGTTTATTGATAACTTTAGGTCATCAATTTTAGCGGTGATTGAGGCTATTTTTTCTTGCGTATCACCAGCTTCGATATCAATATTTATCGGATCCCCTGATGACAACGTTTCAATACTGGCAATTACATTTTGAATAAATTGCGTAAACCCATCCGCACCCATCGTTGCGGATTGTTGCGCTTTTTTCATCTCAGCGATAATGTCATCGGTCGATTTGCTCACCCAATTAAACGCATCATCGGCTTGGCTGGTATCAAATTCAAATACCTGAACAAATGTATCCATTAACGACATAAATTACCTTTCTTTGGGCGTAAAAAAACCGCCAATTAGGCGGTTGAACTGTTATAGATGATAATTACGGCTTCAATTGTGTGAGCAACTCTTCTAAATATTCTGCTTTCACTAAAATTGATGTGATCTCACCATTTTCAATCATTGAATTAGAAGCATCTGATAATCTTAACTTAATTTCTTTGCCTTCAATTCTAACGCCCCCTAGTGTAATTGGTGAATCTTTAGATTTAACGCCAGTCATATATACACCGAGCGCTGCAACATTAGGAATGGGTTGCTTACCTTTTTCCACAACTAGCGTCATAGCAAGATTTAATTCACCTGGTGAGGATTTCTTTGCACTTGCTAATTTATTTGCTGTATCGCCCATTAAAACAATACCTGCGTAAGTAATGTTATTCGCGAAAACATAAATTTCAGCATCTACTGTTTTTGGATTATCATCAAAATAACCCACACCGACTGGCACTGAAAAACTCGCATAAGAATTAAACTTCTGTTTATAACATTCTTTAAATTCAATATTTTTAAATATGGTTGGCAGTTTTTGTTTTATTTCAATTAAGCTTCTTGATTCTTTCCTTGAATCATCAAAATCATTACATGACGGAACCTCAACATTAATACTACCCTGCACTAATTTGTGCTCGGTGGAAAGAAGATCGTCAGTATTGACTTTCGTCTCCACATCAACTTTACAACCAGAAAGTAATACTATAGCTGCTAATACTCCGATAGCCTTTTTCATATATTCACCAGTAAGTTAGATTATCAATCAAGTAAAACACACTGTAGTTTATTTTAAAGTCATATGGTTCATTTTTGTGATGCTGCTGAGGCTTCGTTATAGCGATTAGTAATCGCGATTTCCCACAGTTCAAAGGCTTCCTATAACTCTATGGTTATTTTGAGTTCTGTGTACGAACCCAGTCGCCCTTACCGTAAATTAATACGTATCTCATCACGTACTCGGGTAAATCAGATGGCCCTGTGTTTTCGACAACTTGAGCGTTATACCAATAACCCTTGTTTTGTATATCGTGCCACACTAGATCATCACCAGAAGCGTCTGCACTGCGATTTTTTGCACATCGGTTAAGGTTTTGCCCGCTTTAATCGCCTTGGTTACAGCACGAGCAATCACTGCACTCGCGATATCAACATAGCGAGTTTGTTTGATAGTCATAACGTTCCTTAAATACGATAGATATCGGGATACAACGCACTCATGGCGTCTGTATCAGGATGAAGTGTGCGATTAAATGTCACATTGAAATCAAATGAGGGGTTTTGTTCGTAGTTGCCCTGGTCATTCAGAAAATAAGGTGTTCGAATACCGCTTGCCCGCTGAACGCCAATGCCTTGTTTTCGGAGTGCTTCAACAAAGGGTAGTGAATTGACAATCATTCTGACAATCGCAGTGATATCAGTAGCCGTGTAATGACCTAACTTAGTAATTAAAGCCTGAACTTGGTACGTTTTTTCGGATAACTGGTTTTCTTGGTGATTGGCGTTATTGCCTTGAACGTTATATTTTCGCCCTTACCAACCATGACCGTTTTCATTGATAGGAAAAAAACATCACCATATTATCTTCACGGCCTTGCTTGGTGGGTTGAAAACCTGCTTTAACGGGGATCTCAATACCGGCTTCTTTTAACTGCAACAAGAGTTGTTTGCGAATAGCAACATCAACTTCATAATCCGTCATAAGTACCTGCCTCAATACAAATCACTGATTTCCAGCCATCTTGTTCGTACCAGTCTGCATCACCCACCACATCATATTTTCGACCATTGAACAGATGAAAAGATTTTTGATTTAACTATTGAGCAGTTTGTATCTTGGATAGATAAAAAATATTACTGCCCTTCTTCACAAATATATAGTGATAAAAAGCATCCTTTGGCAGGCTATTTTTTCTATAAGCAAAGATTTTCACTTAATGAGGCATATCAGATATTTATTACTAAATATGCGAATGAAGAGGATGTTGTGGAAGCTTATGGTGTGGTGCTGTTGAAGTATTTTGAATTGGTGCAGTAATGTTCAGTGTTCTGATTCGACCATTAAATGCAATTTTTTATACATAAATTTAATACAAGTTGTATGCTGGATATATTTGCAACTGTTGGCTGTTTTTTGCGTGTTTAAAAATTAATATAGTTGCCAAATCTAAATGTCTGTTATGTGCCAATAGCGGATGTTGTTTAAACATGAGCTAGTTATGTGCTACAAGGATACTTTTGTATCACTAAATCGATATGTTCTGACCGATCTGCTTTAATCAAACAGGACACTTTAATAATGGAATATAATCCAATTATGTGCAGATATTATTAGTTGGACGATTTACATTTTGTGTTAGTTGTTCCATGTTTGGTATTAATGTATTCAATTTGGTCAAATCAGCTTATTGAATCTTACATCTAGGCAGTTTATTGCTTAAAACGGACGGGTATATATCCTTATTCATTCAAACCGCAGGTTCGTTGGCCGCACTCAGCCAGCCGAGTCACATACTGATGTATGTTCCCTGTCTATCTTCCCTTGCCGCCTTCCTGCATCTTGAATAACGTTGGGTATAAAGAGCAGGGCATTCCGGCATAAACTCTGAATACTGGCTTAATACGGTTTCATCCCGAGCTGTTAGCTGCAACTTGAAAGCTATAGTGTATATGGTATCGTACGCGTCAGAAATACCTTTAAGAGAGCCCTTCACGGTGGAAAAAAAGAAAACCTTCCTGCAGCAGAAAAGCGGCTTGCACCCGCGTAACCGTCATCGCTCACGCTATGATTTCCCGGCGCTGATCGCCAGTTGCCCTGCACTGGAGCCGTTCGTCAAGCCGAACGCCTGGGGCGACATCTCGGTAGATTTTGCCGATCCTGCGGCGGTTAAAATGCTCAACCGTGCGTTGCTGCAACATTTTTATGGCATCGAACACTGGGACATTCCCGCCAATTATCTGTGCCCACCGATCCCCGGGCGTGCCGACTATTTACACCATCTGGCCGACCTGCTGGCGACCAGCAACGGCGGTGAGATCCCTCGCGGTAAAGGCGTGGCGATCCTTGATGTGGGCATTGGCGCCAACTGTATTTATCCGATTATTGGCCTGCGTGAATACGGCTGGCGTTTTACCGGTTCGGAGATTGATCCGGTATCGCTCAATACGGCCAAAATGATCATAGAGATGAATCCGACACTGAGAAACGGCGTGCGCCTGCGTTTACAAAAACAACCCGAATTTATTTTGAACGGCATTATCGGTGTAGCGGAGAAATTTGATGCCACACTGTGTAATCCACCGTTCCACAGCTCTGAACAGGAAGCCCAAGCCAGCACCCGCCGCAAACTACACAAGCTGGGTAAAGGCGAGGTAGCCGACGCGCCAGTACAGAACTTTGGCGGCAAAAATAAAGAGCTATGGTGTGAAGGCGGTGAAGAAGCCTTTGTGCGTAAAATGGTAGAGGAGAGCGTTAGCCTGGCGCAAAACTGCCTGTGGTTCACCTCGTTGATTTCTAAAAACACGACCTTGCCTTCGATTTATCACGCGTTGAAGCTGGTGGGTGCGGCCGAAGTCCGTACCATTGAAATGGCGCAGGGGCAAAAAATCAGTCGCTTCGTGGCCTGGACTTTCCACGACGCACAACAGCAGGTCGCCTGGGCGACAGAACGCTGGCGTTAATTTCCCTGGTGCCGGTTATTTAACCGGCACCGATAAAACTTCGCATTTCCCTTTCAATTTCTGCATGTTGCGTTATTCTCAATATGTCTTCCAATACTAAAAATCTTAAAAAAGTTATTTATTCAAAATACAATAGTTACCTTACTTAATTGATATTTTAATCCGGTATATATACCCAATGTAATTCAAGCTGCAGGCTGAGCGCAGCCAACGAACCAGCGGTTTGAATGAATAAGGGTATATGATCACATTATAAACACATTAAGGAAGATGCATGGTTCGTAGGAAATCATTCAGGCTTGGAATGACGCAAGGAGCAGCTTGTTTGAGTATACATCCCATGAGTCTCCTTTCCTCCCTCCTGTTTTAAATGACTGGCAGAACTAGCAGCCTCATAATGTCGCAGTACTCACTGCGGCATTATTCATCGAATCCGTTTCTGCTAAAATCTATCGTACTTGAAGAGGATCGGAAGTAATTCACGGTCAAACAGCTTAGCCAGCCCCCATTTATTGGTGCTTAGAATTGTTCGTAATCCGCTATCAGCAGCGAGAACATCAGGTGGGGGCTGGGCAATACAAGTGGCAGCGACAGTGTATTGATAACCTGTTTTTTGGTCAACTTCATCATTTATGCCTATGTTGGGTTAATCAGATTAACCTTCCCGATAAACAAGGTCCTCATTCACCGACCGTGAATGTCCGCTCTTCGCTTAAAGCAGACGATCATGTTTAGTTATATTCTACCTACGAAAGCTGTTGGCTTAAATCTAAGCTAACATACATATAATGGTTAGTGGTAAAACCACCCTTAACCCATTGATTCTTATAATGTATATTTAGCACTGTATGTAATCACATAAAAATATTATTTTTATTAATAATTACAGAAAAGCCATCAGGAAAAGCAAAAAATATATCTATATTTATACATTCACATATATTTCACCTCGTACATTAATTGCTATGGTTGTGCGTATTACTGGTTTCAGTATGTTAGAAAAAACCAATAAGAACATATCGTACTAAATAAATAGCAAATATCAATTTATCAAAACCTTCAGATAAAAATAGTTGGCATTTAGTTGCTTTATTTATTGCTTTAGTTTTTTATTAATATCATTTGCCATCTCATTTATATATATCATAGTTAAAAATAATAAATTTTTCTTTTTTACCTCCCTATTTTTTATTTATTATTCTATTATCTTGTATGATTACAATTCAATATTTTACTTAACTATTATTTTCATAGTATTTCTTGATGAAATATTTATTATTTTTAGCAGAAACTTTCAGTCGAGTAACAGATAAAAATATATAATGCATTATAAGAAGATACCTGTTTTTATTTTAATTCTCACAAATAAAAAACACCACACATTCAAAATAAGAGCATCCAATAACGATATCACCTAAAACCTCATTAGATAATACGCCTATTGAGAGTATCAGATTATGTCATTCGACATAATACAAGTATTAATTTAATATAAACAAATTTATTAAATGTTTTATTTTAAAAATTAATATATGATTGTTAAATATAAAGCATTAATTCCTAATACAGTAAAGGACTATTATGATTAATAAATTAAATTTCGCTATTTTTTTCTCCTCCTTAATCATACTAAGTGGTTGTACTCAAAGAGATCGTGATGCTATCTCAGACTTAACTTATGCTCTTACTGGAGTACCAGGCGCTAAACATAAACAAGCTTTAGAAAACCAAGAGCAAGAAGCACCAAGTAAAGCAAGATTAGAGAGACTACAAAAGATAGAAGAGTTCAAAGCACGTAGGTCGTATTGGGTTGGTAAATCAGTGGATGATCTTATTATGTCTTGGGGTAGCCCTAGCAACACGCATAAAAGAACAGATGGTGGCACACAATACACATGGAAATGGACACAAAATAATGGATGGGGGCAATCAACGATTTGCACAAATAATTTTGTTGCCAATAAAAAGGGAACCGTTACAGATTGGAATTATTCGGGATGCTGGGAGCACTTATAATAACCCCCCAAATAATATGACAAAATTAATGTTATTTCTTCATATCATCTGAATTTTCATATTGAATAGGTGAGTGTTCTACATAAGTAACTCACCTTTTACTATACTAATATCTTCCCATCCCTCCCCCTTATTTCTATTTCACATGTAATAAATCTTTAAAATTTTATTACACCGTCGGTAAATAAAACCAAATATAAGCTATCACAATATAAAAAATGTTGATGATTGCATATAACGAAACTAATTAGATAATTATTACATTTACCTAACCTAGAATAATGCAGACAAAAACTTCACATTTTTATGATAAAGATTATCAATCTACGGGCATTGAAAATTTAATAAAAAATTTACTGTGCTATTATTTTTAATAATCTAAAATTCGTTAGTTATACAACCATCAACTTGATATTTTTATTTAAAATGAATTTATATTATTATTTAAAATTCAGTAATTTCTTAAAATAAAAACCTTTCTTAGTTCTTGGAAATCGGTTTCCATTATATATTTTCCGCTCATAATCTCTTCCAGCATAATTATCATCACCATAAAATTGACCGTACAATGCTGTTTTAGGGCATACCTCATTAGAAAAAAATCTATGATCATTATCCACTTGGAATATCCTTAATATACTTTTATATATCTAATTTAAAACGCTTAAAACCTACTTATTTAACATATGGCTTATAAATAAAACTTAGATTTATTTATAAGCCTTAGATTTAATCTAATACCATACTACTTAATTTATAATACATCCAATATTGAGCAAGTATTTTTAAATTAAATTTAAACTTACGATATTCATCACAAGGAAAATAAACTTATTAGACATAAAAAATAAAGAGAGTACAATGCTAGCAACAGGGGAAATTAACCTTAAAATAAAAACACCAAAACAATATTAATTTATATTAAAATAGATATTGTGAAAATTATTTTGATGTTTTATATAACGTTAATTCAAAGTGTAAATATTTCTACATCTCATAAAACATTGCAAGCCTGATAACACCGGCAGCATTTTTTTCTGGAAGTTCAATAACTAACTTCCAAAAGTCTTGATTTATATCGCATGCTATTTTCTCTTTACCAACACCATTAATAGGATCCATCATAATATAAACATCATCATGATAAATTTGTTCTAATTTATTTAAAACAGCTCTCCCATCATTTATTGCCAGTTCACGCTCCTGCTCAGTTACAATATGCTTATTTTCGCCATAAGCTATTTTCATTATGCTTTCATTTGCATCTAAGCGCTTCTGAATGATATTTTTAGGAATAAAATTCACTCCATTTATACCACCATTTATATGAGGAAATAAAAATTTAAAACAGTTCTCATTACTTGATTTTTGTATACTTGCAACTTGTTCAAGATTGATCTTCATATAATCAACTACATTAGTATCTGGTGCATTTTGTATACTTTTCATTTGAATTTTTAATATTTGTGGCTGTATCACATCAATCATCTGTTGCTCAGTTTTTTTCTCTTTGTGCATCTGAGCTAACTGGTTAAATATACTTTGCCATAGTTCGGGTTCCAACTCTTTAAAAAGAGCAATTGAAGGTACTGTAGCTAAAATCTCATCTATTTTTTTAGCTTCAACGAACCCGGAATGATTACCATTCTTGGGAATTAAAAAATTAGTATCAATATAGTTCCATATAATTAATGCAACAATTATAGCTACTATACTTGTTTTTTTCCCAATCCATCCCTTTTTCCTAATTACTGAAATTAGCGTATATAAAACGGCACCAACAACAGCAGATAACATTACATGTTCCCAATTCATAAAATATCCCTTAATTTATGCCCAAATAAAATATTTAAAATAGAACCCTTAATTTACATTTCTATTTTATTTAAATACTATATTTAAAAGCAAGGTTATAAAAATTAATTAATAAAGAAATACTTTATATTACAAAACTAATTTAACTTAACTAACTCAAACTAACTATTGCTTTCAATAAAGAATTGTTGATGAAATAGCAACAAATATCTAAAGCTAAATTCAGATCAAAAAAAGGGTTCTTATTGTTTTTGATAATAAAATTCCCACACTTATTTCAGTAAAATAACAGATAAATTTAGCTATCAGTATAAATTAATTATAACCATAACTAAATCAGGGTTGACAACTCAAATGATAATGATTATCTTTTAACTTGTAAATAGTTGAGCGCTTTACTCAATCTTTTGCAACGACATTGCTCACATTGCTTCTAGTATTTATTGACCAACTCTCCTAGCGTTGGTCTTTTTTTATCTAATTTTTAGCTATTTTTTATTTTTCAATTCAACGCCATACAAATTAACATTTTTAATCGTTGCCATTATTTTTTATCGAATTAATTAAAATTTCTATTCTGTTATAAATTTTATCTACGATTTCATTAATTAGTAGTGTGATATTTTTACAAAAAATTTTAACATATTGAAAATATCTAGAAAAAATAAACAATTACTTTATATTATCAATATCACTCCATAATCAATAAGGATTTGAAAAAATGGGTTTTATTTCATCTATTTTAAAAAACAATAAAGATAACTCACCGCAGGCGTTATTGGAAAAAATAAATAGCCAGAATGCTAATAATACGATTGAACGTATACGTGAAAAGTTAGTACTTGTTGCCAAAATAGATCATGAATTAAATGGATTTGGTGCTAGTAAACATCAATATAAACTTAATCCTACATTACCTTTGGAAAAGGTAAAAAAACTACAAACGGAATCAGGTTGCCGTTTTCCAAAAGATTATATCGACTTTATTACCCAAATTGGTAATGGTGGTGCAGGACCCTATTACGGCATGAGTGGCTTTGACGATGAAATAGATAGAAACGGTATAGGCAATTGTGCTCTACCTTGCCTACTTAGTCCTGATATGTCTATTTCAGAGTGGACAGCATTGTGTGAAGTACCTGAAGATTGTAGCGACGAAGAATTTGATATTATTTGCGATAGAGTACACCAAGGCACTCTTTATTTAGGCACTTGTGGTTGTGAATATGACTTACTACTGATTGTAAATGGTCCTTATCAAGGTCATATTTTATATACTTCTCATTGGGTTGATTCAAATACACCTTACATATTCTCTTATGAAACCTCATTTCTTGAATGGTATGAACGCTGGCTAGATGAAGTTATTTTAGGTTACAATACTAGCTGGTTTGGGCATCGAATGGGTGGAGATGAAGAATTCTTAATTGATGCAGCCAAAAATACAGATGATATTAACAAAAAGATAGATGCAATAAACGCATTAACTAAACTCCCCAAACTCTCAAATAATGCACTTAATTATTTAGAACAACAAATAGAAACCAATGAGATAACACTTTATAAGGCGGTACTAAATGTACTTTCTGAATACTCTCGTGATCGTACAGTCTCTTATATTAAAAAAGAGTTAAAGATCCCATATAATGAAAAGACCAAAGTTGTCATTCCAATAATTTATTTTAAACAGAAAGAGAATTTTCAATTATTTTATGATGATCTCTTACCTATTCTTAAAGAGGTAGATGACGACCATACATTAAGTAATATTGGCTATATTCTAACTAGCTTAAACGCTGTTCGCGTTGAGGATTTCCAACCTTTCTTTACTCATCAAAATCAAAATATAGTCATAAGTGCAATTTATGCTGCATCACACGATATTGATTTAAAAGATAAAGTTAAATATTTCTTTGAAAACATTATTTCTAGTAATGAAAGAATAAGCCTAATTGCCATTCAATCAGCAACTAAAATAAATCAGATAAACGATGACTTACTGCCTTATTTGAAGAAAGCATGGCAGATGTATCCTGTTGAAAAAGATCCCTATATACGCACAAATATTAAATCTTATATTACTAAAATAGGCATGAGTAAAAAAATTGATGTAAATCAGTGGTAAAATTACTTTATTCTTCATGTTCTATTTTTCATATATAACCCTTTATTGGTAGGTTGCTAAATAATGCTACCTACTAAGTGGAATTGTCATAAATTACAAGATAGATTATTAAGTAGTATTAATAAGAGATAGATTTTCTATAAAATGTATATAAATTTTATATTTAAATTATCATTAACACTAAGAGTAAAAAACCTATCTTCTTTATTAATTTCATTATAAACAATAAGTTATGCGTTTCTGCTGGATTTTATATAACTTATTTTGTATTCACTATTCATTTATTATCAATATTTTTTCTCGCTATTTGTTACAGATTGATATCTTTTTTTCCATTACTATTGCCCTTAGTATTTCATCACTGATAGATATTTTAAATTTACCCCGCCTTGTGCGGGGCTTTTTTTATCTAGATTTTATTATCTACCATTGGTGTTAACTTAAAGCTAGTCTATAAAAAACTTATGAACATTATTTTTTATAAGCTTCAAACGTCATGATTTCAGTAGCATTATTTGGTGTTTGCAAATATTTATAATCAGCTGAAATAGTGATATCACTAAAACCAGCAGAAATAAGGAGATGCTTAAATTCTGAGACCCCAAACCATTTCAATTTAAATACTTCCCACTCACTCTCAATAATTTTCCCATTTTTCCATTTATCATAGCGATGATGAGCGATTGTAAGTTGATTAATATAGTCTATCTCTGCATTTATTATCTGTAAGGTTATTAAACCATCTTCAGCTGTTTTAAATTGTCGGCTATCACACTTTCCTTGAATAAATTGATGAGCGAGACTAATGTCAATCAGTAAACGTCCTCCTGATTTGAGTGCTTTAAAACATTGAGCTAATGATTGGCGTACTTTCGCTTCACTATCGAGTAATAAAAAAGTTCCTGTTGGAATAATAATGGCTTCAACAAAAGATTTAACCTCGAAACACACTAAATCACCTTTTGTAACGCGATCTTTAGTAAATCCATAGTTAACAAGATTATTCGTACAAAAATGAAGCATGTCATCAGATAGATCAAATCCCTCAATATCAAAACCTGATTGCAACAAAGGAATAAGAATACGCCCTGTACCTACTGCTGGTTCTAAAATTTTGCCTTCAATGCCTTTAAGACGTTCTTGATAATATTCCACATCACCAAAACTACATCCAATGGGCTTATCTATTTGATAGACTTGGGCAGATAAAGAGCGGTAACTCTGCATAAAGTTCCTTAACTTATTGAAGTTATTATTCTATTTGTTATATTTTATTGAAGAGAATCAAAAAGTACAAGTTTTAGCCAATTAATATAAAAATCATGAAATAAAATAGTTTTTAAATTATTACAGAAATATTTTGTTAAGTTTATTTTAATATTGAAACTATCAAATTTATAAAATGAGTCCTTTAACTACTAAATGTATCTTTAATAATTAAGTAGTATAACTAATTATAATTATATTTACTTATTTTAAGTCCGCTATTGTAGCCTGGTTTATTTTCATTTAAAACTCATGCACTTATAAAGATAACTTATAATAAATAGCTATTGAAATTTAATCTCATCATTAAAAAATCATTTATAAATCTTTATATTATCGTCATTAACCATCAAGGTTTGTTACAGATTGATATCTTTTTTTCTATTAATATCTTTCCCATCGATAAGGCACTTATACATTTTTAACCAAAATAAAAACATGCCAATAACTATCGCAATATTTAAATAAATATAAATACTAGGAAAAAATATGAAGAAGAATCTTTCTATTGTAGCTTGCTTTGCTGTTCTATTATCAACTTCAGCACTAGCTGATGGAAATAAGCTTGTAGGTTCTGGAACCATTACATTTACGGGTAATATTGTTGATGGTAATTGCCATGTAGACTCTATTGGTAATACTTTTAACACCAGCTGTTGGAATGGTAATGAAATGGAAACTACTTCTTATAATTTAATACCTCATGAAAAGTTTAATTCAAAAATTGCTGCTAATAAAGGTTCTATGAATATTAATTGGATTAACGACAATGCAGCAATAATGGATGTTATTTATTACTAATCACTTTTATTATAGTTAAAATAGAATAAGTTATTTTAATAAATCATAATATAAGCGACAGTGAAAACAAATATAAATTCACCAATAACATCAAAATATAATAATATTTTTTATGATAATGCATGGTATAGGAAATAGATAATAGGCACCCGTTTATGGCGCTCAATGAAGAGAATAGTCCCCCCTTTATTGATACCCATACTAATCCTAGGGTTGACAATGAGAATGATAATGATTATCTTTATATGGTGATTGGTTGAGTGTTTTACTCAGTTTTATCACAACGACATTGCTCACATTGCTTCCAGTATTTACTGTGACCAACACTAACCGTGTTGGTCTTTTTTTTATTTCTCTAGTAATACTATTTGTAAAAACTTGCTTCACCCGCAGGTCTAGTTTTGAATCGTCGATGTGCCCATAAGTACTGTTCAGGCGCTCTCATTATTTCAGCTTCAATCAGTCGATTCATTCTGTCTGTATCATTTTGAATATTTTCGGTAGGGTAGTCCGTAATTTCAGCACCAATAATCAAACTATAGTGTTTAGGCTTATTCCCTTGATTTCTTACGAGCGTTACGGTTAAAGAAGGGGCACCTGATAATTTAGCTAATATAACAGCCCCTTTTGATGTGGAGGTTTTTTCAACTGAAAAGAATGGGGAAAATGTAGTGCCTTTTAATCCAAAATCTTGGTCCGGTGCAAACCAAATAGCTTTACCTTTTTTTAACTCCATGACCATAAACTTCAAATTACGTCTATCGATCATACCTTTATTAGAACGACATCTTGCTTTTGTCTGAATAAATTCCATCGCTTTATTGTTATGAGGTCTATACATTGCATTAACAGGAAAACAGAGCCCCATAATACGCCCACCAAGCTCCAATGACATAGAATGTATACCAATTAATAAAATACCTAAGTTTTTATCGTTCGCGTCTGTAAAATTAGATATTCCACTTACATCGTATATATTCTTTAATCGGCGATCACTCCAAAACCATGCCATACCTGTTTCAAATAATGCAATTCCCAAAGAGGATAAATTATCCATTACCAATTTATCTATCTCAGCTTTATCCTTATTAGGAAAACATAACTCTAAATTTCTTCTAATAATTGAAACTCTTCTTTTTACAAAAAAACGAGACAATTGTCCTAAGTGTTTTCCTAAAAACAGTAGCCATGTATAAGGTAATTGAACCAATAAAAAAAGAATAAAGACGCCAAACCAAGTTAAAAAATATTTTGGGTGTAATAAATGCAATGAAAAAAAATTTTTAGCGTACACAGGTTTTGTCCCTTAGAAGCTTAAAAGACCTTCCTTTAAGCTGTATTTATATTAGACAGCAGTTATCCAAGATAAATCATTAATAATATATTTATTTTTTTCTTTAAATCATATTTTTATCATTTATCTGATATCTTTATATTTTAAAGTAACTTTTTTCTTTCTTTTCATTGAAAAACCCCTTCTCACTCTACTTAATTTTCCTATTGTGAGATTTTTATTACTTTTCAAAAATATTTTTCAAAACTAACTCTAACTTTTAAACTAAATAATAAGCTTATAATTGTTAATTAGTTTAAAAGCTTTACATTACTTTAATAATATTATTTTCTGTAAAAGTTTCTAATGCATATGTGGCATATGAAATTAGAGGATCAATAGATATAAAAAAACCCCACCAAAGTGAGGTTCTTAAAACAGTTTTGTTAATTATATCGATAGCTATTAAGCTAGACAAAAATGATAACAAAAAAGCTGTTTTATTATCTTCGTCTTACAGAACGATTACATTCGCTGCAGCAGGACCTTTAGCGCCATTTTCGATAGAAAATGAAACTTCTTGGCCTTCTTTCAGTGATTTGAAGCTGTCGCTCTGGATTGCAGAGAAGTGAACGAATACGTCTTTGCTGCCATCTTTAGGAGTGATAAAACCGAAACCTTTATCATCGTTGAACCATTTTACTGTACCAGTCATTGTATTAGACATAGAATTTCCTTTAATTAATTTAGTTTGCCATAGGGCTTTGTTTGCGGTTTGATTTCGATTTTTACTTATGGGTACTAGAACTAATTAGAAGGAATTCGCAACGCAGAGGTATCATATACAAGGATAACACTAAACGGTGAACTTCTTAAAACTGGACTAACATAAATAGGTCTGTACTTCCAAACCAATGCCGCTATTAAGTCATAGAATTCATTATATAGCAAACGATTTTCTATTTTATTTTTGTCTATCTATCTTTACTAAAGAAAACAATGTCATTTTGACCTCGAACTGGCTAAATATTCAACTAAAATACACTTTTTTACTTGTGCAAATAGCCAAATAGAAACTTGATTTTTTGTTTATATCCAAACAAAAATAGACACCAACACACGACCAAAAATTTTTAGTATAAAGTGCTAGCATCTATTTATTTAATTTAATCTATTTCTAATGACTCAAATTTTAGTCAACAAGTTGCGTTAGGATCTTCTCAGTCTGGGTCCACAATAATGAGCCGCCTTCATTAGGATATTCATGCCGCAGGGCATCAGAAAAGCGTTTACATAACGTTTTGCCAAAATCTGGAGAATGCACCGTACTCGAGTCTTTCATTCCATACCACAATGTGGTTGGCGTCTTTATCTCTTCTGGCGTAAATCCCCAAGGCTGTAATGTATTTAACAGATCTTGTGTATAACCACCATTACCTTGCTTAAATGCTTCTTTCATACATTGCTGATATGCAGAGAAAAAATCCGGCGATTGATAAACCGCTAAATCAACTTCAGCACTGTAATTTAAAATAAAATTCATTAGCCAATTTGCGGTTATATTTTGTTTAATCCAACTTACAAGTCCATCAGGATTATCTATAGCTTGTTTTTGCATATTAACAACCTCAGGTATCAGTTGTTTATTTGTTGTTGGATAATCAAATTGATCTTGTCCTGCAACAATAGCAAGTTTATGAACAGTGCCATATTTACAAAGCGCCATAGCGTAAACTGCACCTTGAGAAAAACCAATAACACTAAATTTATTAATACTAAGATGTTGATTTAGTAGAAACAATATATCTTCAGAAAAAGATTTTAATGTTTTTTTCGGTTCAAAAGTTGAATCACCCAAACCAGCTCGGCTAGGTGTAATAAGTCTAATATTTAATTTATTTAAAATATTAACATCAACACCAAGTAAACCACTCATGCCAGCACCAGTGCAAAATAGTACTGGCGTTCCGTTTTCAGGTCCTGATTCATACCAACTGAGAACTCGATTATTTGATAATGTTATATTCTGTTTTCTTGTGTTTTTAAACGTCATTATATTAGTCTACAATTTATACATACGAAATTAACACCCATAAAGATATTAATATGGCTATATATTTCAATCGATTAAATAAAAACCGACTATTAATTAAATTAATTGTAAGACTAGCTAAGGGTAAGATTTCATATTAACTCACAATAAACGTTATTTTATTTCTCTATAAAAAGGATTCTACATATGTCGAATAAATTATCGAATATCCAGTGATAATATCGTTTTATATACTAAAATAACAGTAATGTTAAGTAGAATATTAACATTGTTTACTACTGAAAATGATCACTTAACATTATTGATAAGCTAATTTAGTTCCGTAAACTAAATTCTTATTAACTTATTTTTATATTTCACTGTTTATAGGAAATTTTTCTATTTTATAAAAGATAAGGGCGAGATATCTCGCCCTCATTAGAATTGTTAATTCTCAAATAATTAAACCTATTTTACTAATTTACAGGTACGACCTTTATCTTCAGCGACTCGACCATTCACTGCATCATCTTCTGAAATAGTAGCTAAATTAAATTCATTTTTTCCTTTAGCCCATATTTGAAAATTTTCGCCTACATAGCGAGCGCCACTGGCTGAGATTGCCTCTTTCAGCACGATCAATTCATCGCTATAATACATCACAGCAGTTTTGTCATCAGGAAAAGATACTTTAATTTTCTGACCATCACAATTATAGCTATCTGTTTTTGCAGCCATTGCAGGCACTGCTAATAATGAAGAAACCAAAGTAATTGCCGAGATAGAAAGTAATTTACGCATTTACAGCTCCTAATATAACGGGTTAATTCATTTATATATTCAAACTAATCTTTAAGATGAAAATAAAAAATAAGATATCTCCGTATTTTATTAAAATTAACATCAAAAAATACGTGTCATTACATATAAAACTCATTTTATAACATCTGGATATTATGTATAAAATTTTCTGTTCTAATTTTTATTTTATGAAAATATCATACATAACTTTACACTATTCTTGTGTAGTTTTACCTAATATTAAGTAACAGTCGCTATTTGATATGTTATTATTTGCTCCCTAACTAATAAATTCATTGCAGTTTAATAAATTTTTCGATTTGATTGAATTTGATCGATAGAGTGAAATCATAGGAACACTCATGCTTCAAGAAAATGTCGTTAAAGATATCATTATTTGGATAGAACAAAATTTAGACTCACGTTTATCGTTAGATGTCATTGCTAAAAAATCAGGCTATACAAAATGGCATTTTCAGCGTTTATTTAAAGCATACACAGGAATATCTTTAGGAAAATATATTCTTGCCCGTCGTTTATCTTGTGGAGCGTATGCACTACGGATCACCAAAAACAGTCTGTTAGATATCTCATTGAAATATCAATTTGATTCGCAACAGACTTTTTGTCGTGCATTTAAAAAACAGTTCAATATTACACCATCAGAATATAGAAAAAAAATTGGCTGGGATATTAGTGAGCTATTTTTTCCTGCTTTAGATAGCGTTGAATTAACAGCAAAATATGAGGTAATGACCCTTCCTTCTATTCATTTAGTGGGTACACACCATTACTATAATAAAGATATATCAGCATGGAACTCAGATAAAAAGAGATTTCGAAAAGAATTCTGGGAGAAATTTTTAAGAGAAACACAATTTGTACCATCAGAGATGTATGCAATGCACAGAGCATCTGCAGGTTCACTTGATGACACTGCTTATATCTACACTACAGCGATAGATCAAGCGCAACTACCCACTTCTGTTAATGTGTCTTCTATGACTCAAATGGAACTACCTGGTGGTAACTATTTAGCCATTACTTTTACAATGGACGAAATCCTAGATTCAATCAAAGGTTATGATGACATTATCTACACCGTATATACCAAAGTTCTTCCTAAAATGAATTTACTGCGTAGACCAGGGGCAGATATTGAACGCTACACACTAAAACAGCCTGTTAGTTATGACAAACTAGTTACACAGAGTGGAAAACATCTACAAGAAATAAAATACTATATACCCGTTATTTAATGATTAATTAAATCTTTATATGTAAAAAGATCTCAATAAAATAAATTGAGATCTTTTAGATTTTATTATCTAATTCGAAAATAATCTTTAATTAATCTTTTTTGGACTTGTTAGCAAAGAAGATGTCACTCTGAATATCTTCAGTGCGAACAGTAAATAATTCATTAGTAAGATTTTCTGTTAATTTTTCAGCATCAGCCATTACGCGTAAATTAAATTCATTAAGCATTTTATCTGCGCCTGCTTTATCTGTTTTGACCATTGCTAAATATTTGGTTTCCATCTCTTTTTGTTCTAAAGCAGTTTTAGCTTCCCATTCTTGATACGCTTTTTTTACAATAGGAGCAAGCGTTGGATAATCAGTCATAACAAGAGTTTGTAATTTACGATATTTCCAATAAATAGAATTACTATCTGCCTTATCTGTTCCAACACCATAATGTTGAGGATATGCTTTTAATCCACTGTAATAAGGAACAAATGCAGTTAAATCAGCCATACCTAAACCAACATAAGTTACTTCACCAATTTCTTGAGGAAGTTCAGGGCGTACTTGCATAACATGAGCTTCATAAGTTCTAAATACACTGATAGGACGCCAAGACTCATTGCCATTTAATCCATTTGTATAAGGGTCATGTTTAGTTCCTTCAAAATGGTTACGAAGCATAGCTTTAGCATCATCAACCGACACTTTTTTCTCTGGTACTAAGAAAGGTGCAAAATTTCTTCCGTCATCAACTGCTTGTTTTAACGATGGATTAAATTGTTGCTGAATAACCCATACTCGTGGATCGTTATATGTACGATCTCGTTCATCATCTCGGGTATAAGCTTTAGAAAAATTAAATGTCCCTTCTTTTGCAGGATTATACAGTCCTTTTTCTACCGCAAATTCCACCAGATTTTTAGATCCTAATATATCTTCACTTTTTACATCATAAAGTTGTAAGCGTCCTTGATTACCTGTAGCAAAATATTGATCTTTAGGTAACCGTTGAGCAATCCAATGATGCCCTGTACCTGTTTCCAAATACCAAAGTTCATTTTTATCAACAACTGCAACACCAAAACCTTCACCCGCACCTTGCGTTTCAATAATATTACCTAATAACTCAATAGCTTCGCGGGCTGTTTTTGCCCTAGATAATAAAACATCTGGAATATCATCTTCAGTGATCCCAGTCTCTTCAACATATGGGTCAAAAGAGAGTGCTTTAGGTGAAGCAAAAATAGATTCTGTGCCACTAACTCCAACGCCTAATTCATTAAATCCTGTTGCGCCATGTAATTGTGTTTTCCAGTTTGGCACAGTGGTATAACGCAATGAGTTTTTAGGTAATGGATAGGTAAAATTATTTGCGCCATTATGTTCTTTAGTGCTGTAAATACCGGTTTGATTATCTTTAGCTGGATGAATAACAAAGTGTTGCGCTTTTAATGCATCGCTATCTGCGCTACGAGCGATAATTAATGAACCATCATTTGTTGCTTCACTACCTGCAAGAAGTGTTGTGCAGGCAAAACCTGAAGATATTAATGCTATATTAATTGACAATGCGATAACACATTTTTTAAATAGATACATATTTATACCTCATTTGCTTGTTATTTATAATTTATATATCAATTAATTATCCTTAAAAATCAAAATAAAAAACTAGATAACTAAAATGACGTAGGATATTAGCAATGATTAATGTTCAATTACCGTGATTAACGTCTCAATGATTATTATATTAGAATAAAGAAATGATTAATTAAACAAATTATATAAATACAAGAAATAAAACAAATGAAGCAATCATTAATATAGATTAAAAAGAGAGTTTTTTACCGACTATATCTGTGTTTATATTATGTTATTATTTTATAAATAAATGCATTAATGTAACCGATAAAAGATAATCATTTCATAACACATGATTTTATCGTTATCTCCTACTTTTATTTAACATGCAATAACGTGAATTTAAAAATAACCACAACATAAAGCTTACTTTATTTATTACCATTTATTATTGTCAATTTCGTAAAAGTCTTTTGCGTTTCCTCTACTTTTTAGAATAAAAAAAACACATACAATAGCTAACATTCAACGATTACAGAAGTAACTCACGTCAAAGTGATTAACCCTTTTATTTTTAGAGAGAATATTATGAGCATTCCTGCATTAGGTCTTGGTACTTTTCGTTTAAAAGATGATGTTGTTATCGCATCAGTTAAAACTGCGTTAGAACTAGGGTATCGAACCATTGATACTGCGCAGATTTATGAAAATGAAGCAGCCATTGGTCAAGCTATTATAGAGAGTGGTATACCTCGCAAAGATCTTTATATTACGACTAAAATTTGGATTGAGAATTTAAGCAAAGATAAGCTAATCCCTAGCTTGAAAAAAAGCTTGAGTGATTTACAGACCCATTATGTAGATTTAACACTGATTCATTGGCCTTCGCCTAATGATGCAGTATCTGTAGAAGAGTTTATGCAAGCATTATTAGAAGCTAAAAAATTAGGCTTAACTCGTGAAATTGGGATCTCAAACTTTACTATTCCATTAATGAAACAAGCTATTGCCACTGTTGGAATTGAAAATATTGCCACACATCAAATCGAATTATCACCTTATCTACAAAATAATAAAGTGGTGAATTTTGCTAAAGAGAATGGGATCCATATTACATCATATATGACTTTAGCTTATGGCAAAGCTTTAAAAGACAATGTTATTCAATCTATTGCGGAAAAACATGGCGCAACACCAGCTCAAGTTATTTTAGCTTGGGCAATGGAAAAAGGATATTCAGTAATTCCTTCCTCAACAAAACGAGAAAATCTGGCAAGTAATTTACTCAGTGTAAATATAAAACTTGATAGTGAAGATAAAAAAGCGATTGATTCTCTAGATAATAATGATCGCCTAGTTAATCCTGAAGGACTAGCACCTAATTGGGATTAATCGTTATTAAGTAATTTATGAGAAAGGGTGATGTTAGTGCTATCACCCTATTTTCTTGCAATATACTCACTTAATGCATCAATAAATACACGTATACGTTGGCTTACCATCTTTTCACTATAATAAACGGCATTAAAAGGCCATGATATAGGTTGCACTTTATCTGTCAGTAACTCAATACAGTGCCCTTTCTTTATATCATCTATCAACATAAAATCAGACAAACATGCAATTCCATTTCCCTCAAGGCAAAGCTGCCTAATTGTTTCACCGCTATTTGAGGAGATACCTGGTTTTATTTCTAATAGCTGTCCATCTTGTAATGCAATAGGCCATGTATTTAATGAAACCGGCTCAGTAAAAGTCAAACATGTGTGTGCTTTTAAATCTTCTGCGCTTTTTGGCGTTCCATAGCGTTCAAGATATTTTGGTGACGCAATAATCTTACGATAACTACTAAAGAGAGGACGAGCCCGTAAACTAGAATCGGTTAAATTTCCGACCCTAATCGCGATATCCACTTTATGCTCTATTAAATTTATAAACGTTTCTGAAGAAATTAAAGAAAGCGTTATTTCTGGATAAGCTTGCTGAAACTGTTGAATAAAAGGCACTAATAAATGTAAAACAACCGGTGTTGCTGCATCAATTCGTAATAAACCTTTTGGTGAATTTTGAGTATCAATTAACTCATTTTCTGCGGATTCCATATCTTGTAAGATTATCTGCATACGATGAAAATAACGCTCACCTTCTTCTGTTAAACTTAATTGCCGAGTTGTACGATTCAATAAATTAACACCCAGTTTAGATTCTAGTTTTTTCACTGTTCGACTGACAGCAGAATTGGCTAATGTTAATTGCTCAGCCGCTTTGGTAAAACTGCCACACTCGACTACAGTAATAAAGACTTGAACTTCTTCTGAGGTTGCTTTCATTACTTCCCTTTTATTATCTTATGCTTTAATAGGTTTATAATTTTCCTATTAAAACATCTTCTTATAAAGCTATTATTAGTAACGAATAACTTATTCACTAATAAAGCGCATTAATTGTTGTCGCAGATGCTTATTATCTCGTTTAAGGCGCTCATTTTCATCTAAAAGAGTAAGTGCAATAGCAATACCATGCCAATCTAAGGCTAGTTCTTTATGTAGTTTTAATGCTCGATGCATAATAAGAACAGCATCATCATCAAAACACCACTCTTGAGTTTCTATTGTTAACGGTTCAATGACACCTAAGCTAATAATTTCATTTAATTCATCTTCAGATACACCCGTATGAAGACAAAACTCAGTTACAGTAAATACTGTTGTCGTTAATTGTGTAGTCAAATATGTGGTTAAAGGCGCCATTATTTATTCTCCCAATCTTGACGTGGATTATAAGTAGCTTGGCTATCTGCAATTTTTTGCCATAATGCGAGAGTTTCTTCATCTGCTTTTGGTGGCATTACAATTTTTATAATGGCATAGAGATCACCACTATGTTGTTTATTAACCAATCCCTTACCTTTAATTCGTAATCGCTGCCCTGCTTGGCTCCCAGCAGGAATAGTTAATAAAATTTTGTCTTTTATTGTTGGGATAGGAATTTTTGCACCTAATGCCGCTTCCCAAGGTGCAATAGGAACGACAATTTCCAGATCATGTCCTTTAATATCAAAAAGCGGATGGGGCGCAATACGGATAGTTAACCATAAGTCACCATTCTCACCGCCATTTTCACCGACTGTTCCTTGACCTTTTAATCTAATACGCTGCCCATCACTCACACCCGCAGGAATTTTTACATTAAGTGTCTTAGGAATTTCTTGTTCTAATATGCCGAAAACATTATAAACGGGTAGATGATAGCTAATAGTACGTTTATGTTCTTCTAAGGTTTCTTCAAGGAAGACAGCTAGCGCTATTTCTAAATCGTGTCCACGTTGCTTAGGTGGTTGTTGATGACGTGATTGTTGATAACCTGATTGCTGATAACGTTGTTCTTGTTTACCAAAAGGAGAATCTTTACCAAAGAATGAGGCATAAAAATCATCGAAACTTTCTTGATCAAAATGTTCTTGATGTGGTTGTTGGCTTTGCTGTGTAAATTGCTTAAATTGAGGATCGTTACGATGAGCCCAAAGTTCATCATATTCAGCTCTACGTTGTTCATCTCCTAATACTTGCCAAGCTTCAGCAACTTCTTTAAATTTCTCTTCAGCATTAGGCTCTTTACTAACATCAGGATGATATTTTTTGGCTAAACGACGATAAGCTGTTTTAATTGTTTTGAGATCATCAGTCGGTTTAACACCCATTATGGTGTAGTAATCCTTTAATTCCATAGTCATGTCTCGTTTATAATCAATGAAGAATCAGTATGCATCTGTTCATCTATTAATTATAGGACAGAGAAATCATCCTCGTTAATTAAATCTAATTGATAAATTTTATCCTATTCAAACTTAGAATAATTTTCCAACAGAATCAAACGTTATGTAACTCATTATTTTTATTCAGAAAAAATAACATTACTTGTAAGTAATTTATCAATCATCCAATATCCCGCTTTTCCTGGTGGATTATTTTTAGACCACACTAAATCGAGATCTATTTTTTTAGGCCACCAATCATAATTAAGGCTAATTAGTAAATCATGACCAAATTGTTCCACTAACCAAGTCGGCAATATTGCCCATCCCATTCCTTGTTCTGCCATTTCAAGAAGCAATAAATAGTTAGGTGCTAACCAGTTTTTTTCACTGTTAATAACCATTTGCGCGCTGCTACTTAATCTTAGCTGACGGCTCATAGTTAAATGCTGATAAGTAATCTTTTTTTCTTTAGCTAATGGATGTGTCTGTTTTGCATATAATCCTAGCTCACCTTGAATAGGTAATCGAGCAAAAGCAATATCTGTAGGATATTCAATTCGTGACTCCATCATACCAATATGAGCTTGTTTATTTCGTAGCATATTGATGACATCGTCATTTTCAGCAACCAAAAATTCAAATTCAATATGTGGAAATTCTTTATCTAATATTCTAAGTAATTGCTCAGAATGTGGAGGCTGATAGATATCAGAAAAAGCGCAGCTTAATCTTGGTTCGATATCAGGCGAGAGTTCTGTTCTTAATGCCTGCAAACGCTCGTCTGCTGATAATATATCTTCAACTAAGCTCAATACTTTTCGCCCAGCAAAAGTAAGCGTTGACTCTCTACCTTTACGATCAAAAAGTGCAAAGCCCATATCATCTTCAAAGCCAGTTATCGCACTGCTAACCGTAGATTGGCTTTTATTTAATTTTCTTGCTGCAGCAGAGAATGATTTTAATGAGGCGGCTTCCACAAAGGTACGCAAAGTTTCAATAGAATAGTTCATATGGTATCGCTTTTATCGATGGCTCCTATTTTGTATATATATAAAATTTTGCTAATAATTGCACTTGTTTTTTTATTACCAATAAATTTGAGGTGTTTATGAGCAAATATCAAAAAACATTTACTGAGCGCGTTTTTCACGCGGTTTCATTTGAAGTTATCGCTATTGCAATAACGGCACCGCTTAGTGCATGGATTTTGGGACGCTCTATTTTTCAAATGGGCATGGTCGCCATTGTGTTATCAACATTAGCAATGCTTTTAAACTTATTTTATAACATGCTTTTCGACCGTTACTGGCCCCTATCAAAGGGACCTAGACCAGCAAAAATCCGTGTTATTCATACAATTGGCTTTGAATTAAGCTTTATTGTGTTTGGTTTACCCATACTCGCAATTTTGTTAAATATGTCATTGTGGAATGCATTTATGCTCGAAATTGGATTTTTTGCCTTTTTCCTTTTTTATACTTATGCATTTAATCTTAGTTACGATAAATTGCGTGAAAATTGGTTTGCCCGTAAAGAAAAACAAATTGTAGTACGTAACTAGTACTTCTGATTTATCAGCACCGCTTTTTATAAAGTGGTGCTTTTTACTAACATAAATAGATTTCACTATTTTCTTACTTTTAGCATAAGAGGCAGCGCTAGCTGTTACTCTTAATTACAATATAAGGTATAACTAAAGAAATTATTTTTGAAAAAACAATTGAGTGATAAAAATGAAAGAGTTTATTCAATTAACAATCGAAGATACTCAAACCACACTGCAATCTCAATCAGAGAAAATGACACTTCCCATTGGTATACAGCAAATCGATGGTTATAGTTTTCAACATTCTCCTATTACGCCTTATGAAGCAGAAGTTGCAATAGAGCATATTGAAAATGTGATAATTCCTGCCAGATACAAATTCTCCACGGATAATCCTATATTGCAATGTAATGATATTCGGCTTATACATCTTTTTGATAAAAATAATCAGACTGTTGATTTTTTATCTACACAACATATTGAAAATGCATTCAATGAGCTTGTTAATGTGATAAATGGCAGCCCAATAAACACGACAACATTGCCTGTAGATAAATCATTCACTGCATTTTTATTGATCTTGCGAGAGATTTCCCATCATTGGCAACTATCAGGAATTACCGTTAAAATAACTGATAAGCTTAAATAGGGTTTTATAATGTTATTAAATCAAATGCTTATTAACAAAATCAAACAGGATGTAGTCTCTTTTGCTATTGAAGAGACTGAAAATTTTCTAAAAGAAAACGAAGGTAAAATATTTTATGCCTTTGCATTTGATCTTAATGCTGAATATGGTGAACTTAATCTTTGCTTTAATACCAAAGAAGATTTTAATAAAACCTTGCAACATTACCAAAATAGCAATAGTTCTTGTGATTACCGTTCAGAAGAAGAGATACAAAATTTAAAATATAATACAGGAGATTGGGAGTATCAGTGTTTTAGTACAATCTATCCTATCAGCGAAAATGAGCTAACAGCAATTTTTCAAAAATTACCAAATGATGATTTACTTTCTAAATTTATTGAAGAAATTGTGCAAATTTTCTCTGAATGCCTAACATTATTTAAGCAAACCGAAACTTATCAAAAAATTCCTAAAACAACTGATTTTATTGTATTTACTATCGATCATGATGAAGAAGTAGAAGAAGCATTATCTCGATTAGATAGATACTAGCTTAAATGTAACTAAATAAGAAAATATAGAATATATTTTCTTATTACCCCCACTTAAAACGTTAATTAAACAAACCTTTTTCACTCTTTAATAAAATCAAAAACATTAATTATTGTATTTTTATATTGTGTTTTTGCACTTAACACTTCACTTCCAAAAACATTAAGTAAATTATTATCATCTACCATTTTACGTATATCTTTTGGTAATAAAGGCTCGTTTAATAAACGGTCTAATACTTTTTTACCATTTATAATATAAATAGTATGACCAAGAAGTTGAGATGAGCCCAAACGATCAAAATAGTAATAATTTTCACCTTTCTTCCATATTTCCCCGTAATGATGACGAGCTACATTACCAATTTTTTCCCAACTTGTTGATGGATCCTCTTCTAAAAGATAAAGTGTTGTACTACGAGAAATTAGACTCGGTGATTTTCTTCCACCCCGGCTTGATGAGTCCTGTAAATAATAAGTTTGATTATTATAAGTAAACACGAATGGTGCTATCTCTTGCCAATGCCCGTGTAAAAATGGATTATCTCCAGCTCTACGTATCTTTTCTTGTTTTTGGTCGTAAAAATAAACACCTTGTTTAGATAAAAACAGTACATGATTAACATGTCCGCCATAACGGCTAATTAATTGATACGGCGTAGACTCTAATGGAAATACGATATTATTTATTGCAACTTCTCCTGATTTAGGCTCAAAAAGATAGGCTTCTCGTTGCAGACCATCGACATAAAAACTATACAAGTTTTGACTATTTTTTATTGATAATTTATTTTGTTGATAATAAACATTGCTGTCATCATGATAAAAATCGTTACTTTTCCATTTGCTGTCATCATTGCGGATTATATTAATTGCCTCCAGTTTTTTAGGGTTAGCATCAGGCATTAGTTCTCCTCTAAAGAAAACCCGCTGACCGTCAGTAACTAAGTCGCCTTCTAATATAGATTGGTAAGAGGTTGTCGTTGTTGGAAGCACGATAAGTGGATAATAGTAAACTTGAGGTTTATCACCCTGTGACCAGCCATAAAGCCATGTTTGAAATAGATTTTTCCAACCTGAAAGATCATCGTTTATTTTCGTAAACGGTGCACAATAAACGGTATTTTGTTCATCAGTAAAATAACTATGTCCTAAAGATTTCGCTGTTTGGGGATTAAAATTAGGAATAACTCGATTACCGCAATAACTATTGTTTTTATCTATCGCAAACTGACGCTCTTTATAATTAAAGTCTTTATATATCATTTTAAAACTTTGAGAGTCTGCAATATCAATCAAATACTCACCATTACTGGGGACATTGGCATATATTTTTCCTTTATAAAGAGTATAAATACTATGATTTATTTCTTTACCTTCACTTCCTATTTCATAACCTGAATCTTTATACATTGATAAAATAAGACCTGATAGAAATATCATTGAAATTAAAATCATACCTATTGCAATATACGCTGCGATCTTCTGTTTTTTCATAGAATATATTTTTCTCTACCAGATTGAAATATTTTCAGGAAATAATAGTTAGTTTAACTCAAAAGTATTTTTTTTGATAAAAAATATGCAAGTAATCTTATTAAGATATTTATATAAAAGGCTATTACACAATTATGTAGTAATAGCCTTTAAAAAAATAATAAATTTTAATATGGTAATAAATTAGAAATGATTAATTTTAAAATAGCCAACTAATCGATTAAGATTGATAGCTTGTTCATTTAATGAACCCGCAGCTGCAACAGATTCTTCTACTAATCCAGTATTTTGTTGCGTTGTTGAATCTAACTGAGCAATTGCATTATTTATTTGCGAGATACCATCACTTTGTTCACTGCTGGCTTGTCCAATCTCCCTTAATAATGCACTTATTTCTTCAACATCAGAAACCATTTTTTGGATCTGTAGCCCTGCTTGTTCAACTAGATTCATTCCTTCTTGTGTTTGTGTTGATGAATTATCAATCAGAGCGCGTATATCATTTGCTGAGGTAGCACTTTTTTGGGCTAATAATCTGACTTCACTTGCAACAACAGCAAAACCTTTACCATGCTCTCCTGCTCTAGCAGCTTCAACAGCCGCATTTAACGCAAGAATATTAGTTTGGAATGCTATTGCATCAATTAAATTAATAATATCTGCCATCTTCGCTGATGATGTATTAATAGCTTTCATTTTCTCAGTAACTTGATCCATCATGGTTCCATTATGATGTACTGCGACTTCCGTTTTTTCTGCAACTACAATAGCATTATGAGTATGCTCAGTTGTATTTTTAACCGTTGAAGTCATCTGTTCCATCGAACTTGCAGTCTCTTCTACTGATGTTGCTTGCTCTTCTGTTCTTGCTGCTAAATTTTGACTACCTGAGGTAATTTGCTCAGCTGCTGCCGAAATGCTTTCAGAACCACTCTGTACTTCTTGCACTATTTCTAATAAATGCGCATTCATGTCTGATAATGCGTGCAATAAAGTGCCTGTTTCATCACGAGAAATAATCTTAATATTTTGTGTTAAATCACCACTAGCTATTGCTTGCGCAAGATTAACTGCTTGATCTAATGGACGTGTTATTGTTCGAGTTATAAACCATCCCATCGCACTGCCAATAACGATACTTAAGATAGCTAATAATATTAAATGCATTCTTTTTTCAATAAAATCATATTCAACTTCATTACCAAATTTATGCATTTTTTGGTTCTGTAATTCAATAAATTGAACCATTTTATCTCGATACATCTTTTGAATATCCGATGTATTCGTTAACAGTTCATTAATGGCGGCTTGTCGATTATTTTCACTAACTGCTTGAACAACATAGTTTTGAGAATTTATATATTTTTGTCGAATTTCATATACTTCAGCTATGATTTTCTTAGATTCACTATCGTGTGTATTTTCTTCTAATTCTTTCAGTAACTGAGCAACTTTTGCGGTGATCTCTTTCTTTTTACTTTCTTGCTGACTACTCAATGTGCCTTTTTCGTCTAACATTGTTAGCTGTTGAAACCCAATAAATTCATTAAAGTAATTAATCAATAAATTGGCTTTGACTGTAGAGGGATATATATCATTTACAACGTTTTTTATCCCTTCATTTGCACGATTTAAACCTACTAACCCAAGTGTAGAACCCAACATTATTAATATAATGAAGGTAATAAATGCAGTAGCTAACTTTGTACCAATCTTAAAATTTTTAAAGAACATATTTTGCCTTTTGTGCATCTGTCATTAATCAATACCAGTAACTTATTGAAGAGTTGACACTATCGGTACTCCATTAAAGAACTTTAGTGACTTAGGCAAATATATTTAGCTAAAAAAACTTGCATTGATTCTTAACACAATATTGTGACTCTAAAGAGGTTCTATTAGTATTTTAATGCGATGGATATGAGTGGTCTGTTAGGAAATATTTGTAGAAAATAAAGCCACATTGAGATTAGCAAGACTATGGTAATTAGTTACAAAAGACACTAAGAGAGAGCAAAGAGAGTATAATTTAGTGATTAAGTCTGATTTTACTTGGGATTAGGAGACTTCAGGAGACGCTAGGAGATGATGAGATGGCGGAGGAGGAGAGATTCGAACTCTCGGATGGTTTCCCATCGGCGGTTTTCAAGACCGCTGCCTTCAGCCGCTCGGCCACCCCTCCGCAATGGGGAGCAATATAAACATCTAGGCTTATATTGTAAAGCCCTTATTCTACTGTTTGCCTTAAAATTAAACGCATTGAAGTTCAATGGCTTAATTAATCAACAATTTATCTGTTGCGCTTGGGTATTTCACTCATTTTTGCTAAATTAACTTATTATTTTTTATTGGTTATATCGCATATGTTTGTATTTAATGGACGAGAAATCGAGACAGATAGTCACGGTTATTTAAATAATAGCAATGAGTGGACCGAAGACATGGTTCCAATCTTAGCTGAGCAAGAAGAGATCGAACTGACAGAGCAACATTGGGAAATTATCCGCTTTGTACGCCAATTTTATTTGGAATTTAATACTTCTCCGGCAATTCGTATGCTTGTTAAAGCGCTATCCCAAAAATATGGTGAAGAAAAAGGCAATAGTCGCTACCTCTATCGTTTATTCCCTAAAGGTCCAGCAAAACAGGCAACAAAATTGGCGGGTTTACCAAAACCTGTCAAATGTATTTAACCTATTACCTTTAGTTAAGATTTTAGCTATAAATAATCTAGTGCACTCTAGAAATGGCGGATTGAAAAATCCGTCATCTGTTCGTATTGGCAAGGTGTTGCTGACCAAAAAGTAATTTTACACCCTATTGGCCCCCCCGCTTCTAACCATTGTTCTAACAATTTTAAATTCGACTCATTGCCAAATGCTTTTATTCCTACACTGCCATCTTGGCGGTTCCAAACGTAACCTGTAATAGGTTTTTTTTGCATCCATCGATATGTATGAAAACGAAAACCGACACCTTGAACATGCCCTTGAATAATATACTCTCTGCCTATTGTCATTTTATCTCCATATTGTCCGTTTAAAATAAATATTCTAATAAGGTTATTGTCTTTTCTTTATACAATAGATAATCTGATTTTGTGGGGTGTTTAGTTCACTATGAAAAATAAAGAATTTTATTTTTTTACTCATTTCTTGAAATTTCACTTTGTGCCCTCACATATACAGTTAATAAAGCAAGGCTCAGTGGAGGTGATAATATGATGATCGCCAGCAAATTTGGAATAGGTCAGCAAGTTAGACATAAATTACTCGGATATTTGGGAGTTGTTGTCGATGTGGATGCTGAATATTCCCTTGATCAACCCAATGAGGATGATATTGCATCTAATGTAACCTTGCGAGCCGCACCTTGGTATCACGTTGTGATGGAAGATGATGAAGGACAACCCGTTCATACTTATCTTGCCGAAGCGCAAATTACCTATGAGATCTCGGATGAACATTTAGACAATGATTCATTAGATGAATTATCACAATCAATCCGAAGTCAATTACAAGCACCACGATTAAGAAACTAATAACACAGCTTAAGTTAGTATCAATGATAATCGCCGAACTGGTTTCGGCGATTTTATTTTGCCTTGTAAATTACCAAGGTAAACCATGTGCTTCAATCTCTTGCTTAGGGCAACGATCCATTACCACTCGTAAACCGGCTTTTTCTGCTAGAACTTTGGCTTCTTCATTAATAACACCTAGCTGTAACCATAATACTTTAGCCTTAATCTCAATTGCCTCTTTTGCGATATCTAACGCAAGAGATGATTGGCGAAATACATCTACCATATCAACAGCAACTGGAATATCACCCAACGAGGCATAACATTGTTGCCCAAGTAGAGTTTGTCCGGTCATACCAGGATTAACAGGAATAACCTCATAGCCTTGTTCTAATAGGAATTTCATTACCTTATAACTTGGGCGCTCTTCTTTAGCACTAGCTCCCACTAATGCTATTGTTTTGACACTTCTTAGAATGTCATAAATGTCGGAATCAACCATTTATATACTCCGTTAATTAAGCAGAAGATCGAAAATGTTATGATACATCATAGTATCTTGATGAGTTTATAGCTTGTAGAATAAAAAAAAGGTATTTTGACAATTGGAATAATAACTGTATTTATTTTAAAGGTATCAAATGGAACAAATTGACCGCACGCTCCCTATAGAAAAAAATATCGCGCTTGTTGCACATGATCACTGTAAAAGCTCGTTACTTGAGTGGGTTCAAAATAACCGAGAACAACTTGCTAACCACCAGCTATTTGCAACGGGTACAACAGGTAACCTAATTAACCATCATACTGGATTAACGGTAACTCAAATGCTAAGTGGCCCAATGGGCGGCGACCAGCAGATTGGGGCAATGATTGCTGAAAAGAAAATAGATATTATGATTTTCTTTTGGGATCCACTAAATGCAGTTCCACATGACCCTGACGTTAAAGCATTACTGCGTTTAGCGACGGTCTGGAATATTCCTGTTGCAACGAATCGTTCAACAGCAAACTTTCTAATTTCATCGCCTCTGTTCGCACAAGAATCAAAAATAAAAATTCCTGATTACGAAGGCTACTTAAAAGAGCGCTTAAAATAGTCTTAAGGTTTTTTCTGTATAGGAACACCTTGTGCTTTTAGCTCTGCAACAAAACAAGATGGCTGTTGTTTATTAAATAATAGCCATACTTGTTTTTTAGCTCTTGTAAGTGCGACATACATTAAACGTCGCTCTTCTGCATTAGGATAATCTTCAATTTTGGGTAATAAAGCGGCTTCAATAATAGATTCTCTTGCGAGTGCTGGGAATCCATCTTTTCCTTCTTGTAATCCCAATATAATAACATAATCAGCTTGTTGACCTTTTGACGCATGAAAAGTCATAAATTGTAGATTTAATTTAGGCCAGCGTGTTTGTGCTTTTTTCAATAAATCCGGTTGTAGATAGTGATAACGCGCGAGCAATAATATGGTTTCATCTTCGCTAACATAGCCGCTCATTTTATTAAGCAAGTTTTCCAGTTGATCATCTGGCAGTAATACCACAGATTTTTTATTACCTTTTACTAAACTATTTAATGGTTTTGTTAACTGAGCCGGATTTTGTTGAATAAATTCATTAGCGACCTGACCTATGGTGTCATTAAAACGGTAAGTTGTGTCTAATGCACATTCGGCGCCTTCACCAAATTGGTGATGAAAAGCAGTTGTTAATAATAATTCTGCACCACTAAAACGATAAATAGCCTGCCAATCATCACCCACAGCAAATAAAGCGGTCTGTTTATTTTGCTGTTTTAATGCCATAAGTAATTTGGCTCTTAATGGCGATATATCTTGAAACTCATCAACTAAAATATGTTTCCAAGGATTAATAAAACGCCCTTTTTCAATAAGATTAATTGCCTGATGTAGCAAACCAGAAAAATCTATCGCACCTTCCTCTTTTAATGCCGTCTTCCACGCTTTTAATAATGGTGCTAATAATTTTAGATATTTTTTAAAACTATCTATAAATTCAGGTTGAATATTTTCAATAATATCTTTCTGACTTCCACCTTGCATTCTTAATAAACTAATCCAGCGTTCTAATCTAACGGATACTCGGTTTTCTAATTTTTTATCATGCCAAAATTCACCTTCTGGAATATCCCATTCGAGCTCTTGAGATAACCATTCTCGCCAACCTTTAGCCTGTGCTTTTTTCTGTTGACATTGATTACGCCACTCTTCTAATAATAAGGTTCGACGTTTTTTACTATCAGTTTCTAAGCTACTTATTTTAGGCTGTTTTTTCGTTGATTGTTGAATAATAAATAAGGAAAGAGCATGGAATGTTTTCGCTGTGATATCAACACCGAGTCGTTCAGAAATGCGTTCGTTCATCTCTTGGGCAGCTTTACGACCAAAAGCTAATAAGAGAATTTGGTCAGATTGCGCTAATTCACGACGAAGTAACCAACCTGCCTTAGCAACTAATACCGACGTTTTTCCACTACCCGCTCCCGCCAATACAAGGATATTATTTTCACCATTAACAATCGCTCGACACTGAGACTCATTTAAAGGGGAAGATTCTATAGTATTAAAGAACTCTGCATGCTCATTTAGCATACGTGTTGTCCAACGACTATTTTCTTCTTCAATTAAGGTTTCACCTTGTTGCAACCATTGTAAACAGCGCTGATAAAGATCTCGGCAATTATCAAATTGAGTAAGGCGTTTAAGAGGCAAAGGAATAGCAGAAAAACTGTCTTGAATAGCGTGTTGAATTTCACTAAGGCGAGAATGTTTTATCCATTGATTTAAGTTGATAGCATCACTAATAGAGCGGATCTGTTTTTCAAGAACCTGAGCGCTTATTTCACTCATTTCTTGACTCCACTTTTGCCATATTTGCTGAAGATAGCGATAAAATTGTTGGGTCTCTTCCCAATCTGTTCCATGCAGTCGAACAACTTTATCTTCTGGAAGTAAAAATTCTAATTCCCCCCACACTATTCCCTTTTTGCAATAAATATCGATGAGTTCATTAAAAGGGATTACGTATTGATGTTTTTCACCACTAACTTCAATACCTGCATTTAACAATTTGACTCTATTATAAGGATGCTGTGCTAAACGTTGCCCCATAGGGGTGGATTTCAGTTCCATACTGTAATTCCTGCAATAAATAACAAATAGTCTGTTGTTAAACTCTTTTTAATCGATGATAAACCCTATATTCTAAGAGGTAATTATCTTCATCTTGTTTATTTAAGGGCTTTATGTGTTCAATCTGCTAAATGGCGCCCGCCGATTTATCTATAATAGCCACTTTTTATATTATATTCGCATAATAATCGCACTTACGGGAACGACTTTATTTCCTTGGATTTTAGGACAAGAGCCTAAATATACAATACCACTCACTTTAGGTGTGGTTGCTGCGGCATTAACTGATTTGGATGACAGACTTGTCGGTCGGCTAAAGAATTTGGTTATCACCTTATGCTGCTTTTTTATTGCTTCTGCATCAATAGGTATACTCTATCCTTATCCTATTTTATTCTTTTTTGGTCTTGCGTTCTCTACTTGGGGTTTTATTCTGTTAGGTGCGTTAGGACAACGCTATGCCACGATTGCGTTTGGTGCACTACTCATTGCAATTTATACCATGCTTGGGATGCCTATATTTCCGATTTGGTATGAACAACCCGCTTTACTACTTTTGGGCGCGATTTGGTATAACGTATTAACATTAATTGGTCATCTTTTATTTCCTATTCGCCCAGTTCAAGATAGTTTAACTCGCTATTATCAACAGCTTTCCACTTATCTTGAAGCAAAAGCAACTTTATTTGACCCTGATATCGACGAAGATTATAAGCAATCGCTTTATACCTTAGCGATGGCAAACAACCAGTTAATTGAGGCAATGAGCCAAACAAAACTGACACTATTAAGTCGCTTAAAGGGCGACCGTGGTCAGCGTAGTAGCCGTTTTACTCTTCATTATTATTTTGTTGCTCAGGATATTCATGAACGAGCAAGTTCATCTCATGTTCAATATCAACTATTAAGCAATGAATTACGCCATAGTGATGTGTTATTTCGTTTTCAACGTCTACTTTCTATGCAGGCTAGAGCTTGTGAGCAAGTTGCTCAATCTATACTCTGGCATAAAAAATATCAGCATAATCCACACTTTGAACGCGCAATTAATTATTTAGAAAATGCGCTTAATCTGTTAAAAAACACCACAACAGAGCCTAATTTAATTGGTCCCTTATATAATTTATTGCAAAACCTTCAAGGAATTGATGCTTTATTACGAAGCATTAGTACCGAGCAATATCAAATATCTCATGACCAAAAAGAAGAGACTCAGCTGTCTGATGAAGGTTTAACAGGATGGCGAGATATCGCATTACGAATAAAACAGCACCTTACTCCTAAATCGGCGCTATTTAGGCATGCTGTTAGAATGTCTCTCGTTTTATGTATTGGTTATGCCATTATTCAATTTTTTAATTTAGATAGAGGCTATTGGATCTTATTAACCAGCCTTTTTGTTTGTCAGCCTAACTATAATGCAACTCGCCGACGACTCACTCTTCGTGTAAGTGGCACTATTATTGGGATTCTGATTGGCTTTCCTATTCTCTATTTTGTTCCTTCAATTGAAGGGCAACTGGTATTGATTGTGGTGACAGGAACGCTCTTTTTTGCTTTCCGAACGATACAATATGCCCATGCCACACTTTTTATTACTTTATTAGTATTATTGAGCTTTAATTTATTAGGTGAAGGTTATGATGTCGCCTTGCCACGGATTGTAGATACTATAGTGGGTTGTGCTATTGCATGGTTTGCAGTGAGTTATATTTGGCCGGATTGGAAATTTCGCCAACTACCATTAGTCATTAATAAAACCATGGCGCATAACTGCTATTACCTTGATGCTATTCTTATTCAGTACTATCAAGGTAAAGATAATAGCGTGAGTTATCGTATTGCGCGTCGTAATGCACACAGTAGTGATGGTGAACTCGCTTCATTAATTTCTAATATGGCATCTGAACCTAAAAGTTACCAAACATCTCAAGAGGATGCTTTTCAACTACTCTGTTTAAATCACACGTTATTAAGCTACATCTCAGCATTAGGTGTTCATCGTAATAAAATGGAAGATGAAGATGTGCTTACATTGCTCAATGATACGGTTTGTTATATTGATGGTGCGTTACGTAGAAAAGAGTATCAAGACGATGCATTTAAACTGAGTCATGATCAACTTCTCGAACGAGTGAATACACTTTCTAATGCAGAAGATAGCCGAACTCAATTAGTACTCACTCAAATTCGGCTATTACTCGATTTACTTCCACAAATAGTCAGCTGTATCCAACTTATTGAACAAAGTAAATTAGGTAAAACAGTACCCGTTAAACCTTAAAAATAGTTCTTGTCTGTGATGCCCCCTCCCCCATACAAGGCGAGGGGGTACAGCAAATTTTACCAATTCTATAAGAACATTAAAGAAAGTAACGTTTAGATCTGACTTACTACCGTTATTTTATATTATTTCCATTCAATAGAATCACGATAAAAATTACAATTCATTGTGCCAATCCAGTAATTCCATTTTTAATTGATCAGGTAATACTGAGCGATGACATCCAACAATTGCTCCCGCTAAAGCGAGTAATAATTCACTATTTTTACGGTTATACAGTTGCATTAATTTTAAATAACTCGCTTTTGCGCCAACAAGCCGTAACTCCTCTACTTTATTAATCCCAATTTGATTTAGCTTTCTCTCTAACATAACCCCAAGATTTGGAAGATCTTTTATTCGACTAGGTTGTTTGCGCCGCCTTAGATACTCCTGAACACTATAGTGATATGACAAATCAATATATTGCTCTAATTTTCGTTGGTCTTCCCATATAAGATCAGTAACACGATAGTAGCGTAACGTTATTGGACTCCCCTTTTTTAAATAAACATAAGCATTCATTTTGGTTGCTTTGTACAGTGTTTCTAAAAAACCACTTCCTTTTAAATAGAATTCACCATCTGAATTTATTGCCAACATAATTTCATCAACCATCATGCTAAAACCACCAAATTGAGATTTGGTGGTCAACTCTCCATATTTCGCAATACGCGATAACATATGAGCCGTCCGTTGCTCAGATAAAAACAGCATTAGTACTCCATAATTGGTATTTCATCTTTTATCTTTGAATTCAAAGACATGAATACTACTTGAGTACACCAGACAATAAATAATTTATCTTTTTCTGCCAATAGTTACCCGTCCCAAAATATGGATTTACATAAAATTTGAGAGCAACGTTAAAAAAAATGAACTTGATTTAAGCGAAATTTAGATATACTGTATGTTTATACAGTACACAGTGAATGAGGTAAATATGAAAATCTCAACATCATCTCCGACAAGACAACATGCCATTCTCCAAGAGATCTCAAATGAGGTATTACCTCTATCTATAGCATCTACTGCTATAGCTTCTGTACCTAACGATAAACATGGCATGGTAAGCGAATTACTTTATCAAAACCCATTGGTTATCAACCATATTTTACTACCACTGCTTAAACAGTATAGCCATGAATCACGTTGGTTACTTTGGGTTAATCCACAACAAAAGTTAAATCGTAATTGGTTGCAACAAGCAGGGTTACCTTTAAATAAAATTATACAACTGAACCATATTCAGCCAATAACTACTGTAGATTTAATGAAGAAAGCATTGATGAGTGGAAATTACAGCGTAGTTTTAGCGTGGTTACCAGAAATATCGCCAGAAGAGATGAAATCTTTAGAATCTGCTGCTAGCCAAGGGAAAAGTTTGGGGCTTATTATGCGGCAACAGAATAAGAATAATATCCAAATAGAAAGTACAAATACTTTTAAACGACATTTGAATTCCGTAAAAATTCATTCATTACACTACCATTAGTGAAATTTAAGAGTTTTCCTAATACTCATAATACCCAAATATCATTTAAGATAAGCAATAAGTATTTATAACCTAAATCATGAAGTTACAACAAATTTAACAAAAACACAGAATGTTCCCTATTGTACTAATCGACGGATTTTTTTAAAATTTTAAGTCGAATTTTAAAGGGATACTTGTAACTTTTTAAGTTCATTGTAGACTTTATGTCGTTAAGGTTATGCTTTAAATCCCAATTTTTGGGATCATCATTTGATGAAAGCATAGAGTTCCTAACAATAATTTAACCAAGGGCAAATAATAAGGCTTAAAGCCAAATGCCTAACTTGGATGATAACGAGGCGTAAAATGAAAAAGACAGCTATCGCATTAGCAGTGGCAGTGGCAGCTTTCGCAACTGCAGCGCAAGCAGCTCCAAAAGACAACACTTGGTATACTGGTGGTAAATTAGGTTGGTCACAATACCAAGGTACAAGTAACCATTTTGATGGTACTTCTATCGGTAACGGTAATACTCACCGTGATCAATTAGGTGCCGGTGCATTTGCTGGTTATCAATACAACCAATACTTAGGTTTTGAAATGGGTTATGACTGGCTAGGTCGTATGACTTATAAAGGTTCATACGATAATGGCGCATTCAAAGCTCAAGGTGTTCAACTAACCGCTAAATTAAGCTATCCAGTAATGGAAGACTTAGACGTTTATACACGTTTAGGTGGTATGGTATGGCGTGCAGATTCAACTGCAACAGTTGGCGCTACTTCATTAAACCAAAAACGTTTCTCTGAAAATGACACTGGTGTTTCTCCAGTTGTTGCTTTAGGTACTGAATATGCGATCACTCCAAACATCGCAACTCGTATCGAATATCAGTGGATCAACAATATTGGTGATAAAGACACACTAAATACTCGCCCAGACAATGGCATGCTGAGTGTTGGTGTTGCTTACCGTTTCAACCAAGAAACTCCAGCTCCAGTTGTAGCTCCAGCACCAGTTGTAGCTCCAGCTCCAGTTGTAGAGAACAAAACCTTTACTCTGCGTTCAGACGTTCTGTTTAACTTCAACAAATCTTCACTGAAAGCTGAAGGTCAAGAAGCTCTGAATGGTCTGTACAGCGAACTGGCTAACATCGACCCAACTCAAGGTCGTGTAGTTGTTATCGGTTACACTGACCGTATCGGTTCTCAAAACTACAACCTGCCTCTGTCAGAAAAACGTGCTCAATCTGTAGTAGATTACCTGGTATCTAAAGGTATCCCTGCAAACAGCATCTCTGCAGAAGGTCGTGGTAAAGAAAACCCAGTTACTGGTAATACCTGTGACAACGTTAAAGCTCGTGCAGCTCTGATTGACTGCTTAGCGCCAGACCGTCGTGTAGAAATCGAAATCCAAGGTACAACTGAAGTTGTTGTTCAACCTGGTAACTAATTCTGATAGTAGATTTATCTACTACTAAAGAATTCAAAAACCCTGTCAAACTGGCAGGGTTTTTTTTATGTTTTTAATCATTATCTAACTAATTTATATAAAATATTTACCGGAAACTGATTAGAGAATATAAATAAATGACAATATAAAGGAGTGGACTTAAGCAACAAGCCTAAGAACAAAAATAGAGCAATAATATATAAGACACACTATTTCTTCGTTTTATCTTTTTCTAACAGCTCAATTAACCCATCTTTTAAACTATGAACTTTTAATGCATATTGCTCTTTTCGTTCAGCATCTTCAATTAATTGAACAATCGTTTCTGACAACGTTATTCCCCGCCGTTGAGATAATGCAGAGAGTCGCTGCCAAACTTTAAAGGTAAGGTCGATGGATTTTTTACGTGTGTGTTGATGTTCTGCATTAAAGTAACGTTTTCTTCGCGCTCTAATAGTTTGCTTCATGCGGTTTGATAATTCAGGGCTCATATGCAAATCAATCCATTCCAATACTTTTATTGGCTGAGATTCAATAAGCAACAGTTGCTCTACAGCATCTTGAGCGGCACTTTTTTCTATATGGCGGGTAATTAATTCACCTTCGCGGTGCTTTTTTACCAAATAAGCCCACTTCCAGCCACATTCTAGATTCTCTAATTGTTGATATTTCATACAAATTCCAGTGACAACGTAACTATATATAAGCATATCAACAATTTTACAAAATTACTGCCACTGAACCGAAATTTTTTGGTTATTTTATAGGCGGTTTACCTCAGATACGCTTTTTTATCAATCTATAACAAGCTTTGATTAAGGATAGTTTTCTGAGCACGTTGTGATAGAATCGAACGTCGCTATTATAAAACCTAAGCAACATGCCTATAAGGTATTTTTGTGAGGTAATAGCAAAATATTGCCTGCCAATGCCTTTAATGACAGCAAACTTGCAGGATAGATATCTCATGTTAGATATCATAATAATGACTCTTTTCACTAACCAATAATAAAAAACGGTAACCTTGAAAAACAACGAATTAGAATGGCAGGCGTTACGTCCTGATTACGCCTCCTATCAGACTTTTTTCCAAACAGCATCTCAATTGCCTGCATCTCTGCTCCGTGAGGTTCAACCTCGCCTGTACGAAAGCTTACAATGGCTTAATAATGCCGAGTCAGGTCAGTTTATGCTGTTAAAAGCAGAAGATTCTGCTGCATATTTTGATACGCTATCCGACACATTACGACAATCAGAAATTCAAACTTATCCTGTGGTGGGTACCTATCAAGTTGAATCCAATAAAATTTACTGGCAAGACAATGTACAAGGTGCGTTTTCATCATCAGTGCCCATTGCCTGCTGTAGTTGGATTGAACCAGAACAGCTTTTTGGTTCATTCTATTGCCATAAAGAGACCGTGACCGTAAACCCTGGTTTATTGCATCAGGTTAATGGCGGAATTTTAGTTCTCTCGATTAAAGCGTTATTAACACAACCACTTATGTGGTTTCGACTCAAGAAAATGGTAGAAGAGCAACGCTTTGAGTGGCTAATTTGGAATGAAAACCAATCATTGCCACTTCCTATTGAAAGTATGCCGCTCAATTTACGCGTTATTCTTGTTGGTGATCGTCTAAGTCTTGAAGAGTTCGAATTTATGGAGCCAGAATTAAGCGAGTCTGCTTTATATGGCGAATATGAACAAGACATGTATTTAGAAGATGAGGCAGCACTTACTCAATGGTGTGGTTTTGTTAATGCACTATGTCAAAAGTATCGCTTACCTTCTTTATCACCTGAAGCTTGGGAAGTGTTATTAACACAAGCGGCTCGTCGTCATGAAGATCAGCTTATTTTAACGTTTGACCTTGAATGGATCTTACGTCAGCTTCGCAATGCTTTACGTTTTAATCATGATGCTTATCTCAATGCAGATGCACTAAAAAAAGCGGAAGAAAATCGCTCATGGCGTCATAGCTATCTGTTAGAACGTAGTCGTGATGAGATTTTACAAGGTCAAGTTATGATCCAAACTGAGGGTGAAGTCATTGGACAGATCAATGGGCTCTCTGTATTGGATTATCCTGGTTATCCCGATTTAATTGGTGAACCCGCTCGTATTACCTGTGTTGCCCATATTGGTGATGGCGAATTTACTGATGTAGAACGAAAAGCTGAGTTAGGTGGCAATATTCATGCAAAAGGCATGATGATAATGCAAGCCTACCTTAATTCAGAGCTACGTTTAGACCAGCCACAGCCATTCAGTGCTTCTGTTGTCTTTGAGCAATCCTATGGTGAAGTTGATGGCGATAGCGCCTCATTGGCTGAACTGTGTGCATTAATCAGTACACTTGCACAGCAACCTATCGACCAACAAATTGCAGTAACAGGTGCAGTGGATCAATTTGGTCAAGTTCAACCTATTGGTGGCGTTAACCAAAAAATTGAAGGATTTTTTGATATCTGCCAAGAAAGAGAACTCACAGGTTCGCAAGGTGTTATTATTCCTTTAGCAAATATTCGACATTTAGTTTTAAATGAAAATGTTGTGCAGGCTATCAAAGAAGAAAAATTTCATATTTGGCCGGTTACCCATGTTGCTGAAGCCATTACCTTGCTAACTCGTCAGCCGTATTACGAAGGACAGTGTGAAGAAAATCAATCTGATGAACACCTGTTAGCTGTTATTCATGATCGTATAACACTAGCAAATAATCAGGATAGACCGAGATTACCTTGGTTTCTTCGCATATTAAGATAATTCTGTTTCAAGTGATCGGAGTTGTTCAGCGTACAAGTGTAAGCTATTCTGTCACCTTACAAATGATAAAGGCTATGTAGACAATGGTTGATAAACGCGAATCTTATTCTAAAGAAGACCTCATTGCTTCAGGTCGTGGTGAATTATTTGGTCAGGATGGACCGCCACTGCCTTCTGGTAATATGTTAATGATGGATCGCATCATTAAAATGACTGAAGATGGCGGCACCCATGATAAAGGCTTTATTGAAGCTGAATTCGATATCAAACCTGATTTATGGTTTTTTGATTGCCATTTCGTTAATGATCCTGTGATGCCGGGCTGTTTAGGGCTTGATGCCATGTGGCAGTTAGTTGGCTTCTATTTAGGATGGCTTGGTGGCGAAGGCAAAGGCCGCGCACTAGGCGTTGGCGAAGTCAAATTCACTGGGCAAATATTGCCAACAGCAAAGAAAGTAACATATAAAATTAACTTCAAACGTGTTATCAATCGTAGACTGATTATGGGTATTGCTGACGGTGAAGTTTTTGTTGATGGTAAACTGATTTATGAAGCAAAAGACTTAAAAGTCGGCTTATTTAAAGATACCACTGCATTCTAGAATCTATAATTATTTGAAATTATTATAGAAAATAAGATACCGCGTAAAATAAATACGCGGTATTTTTTTCTATTTTAGCGACTCTACTCGTTATTATCTTCATATAAAGCAGCTTATTTTTAATGTGTATTTTTTATCTGCATTATGTTGATTATCTATTTTTAATAACTGGAAATAGTGTTTGATTTTGAGTAAGAAAAATATCGGAAAAGAGTGATTAGCTATATAACACCAGCAATATTGGTCTAGCTATTTTACTTACTATAGATTTAGCTTACGTAAAAAAATTAATATATTCCAACCTAAAAATGGATCTCTATAGAAAGTAAAAGGGCTTACATAATGTAAGCCCTTTTACTTTCCAATTCATATGTTATTTAAATTGTCCTATGTACAACTAACCGCATAGGAATATCTATAAATAACCCGCTTTTGATTGTCGGTAAAACCGCAATAATACAACCTGAACTCGGTGAAAATGGCTCATTTGTATTTTATTACGATGGGTTATTTTATTTTACCAGACCGGGGCGATCCTCCATTGCCTGTCGCCAACCTCCCAGCCAGTGCGAACGCGCATCTATCGCAAAATAGGGGCATAACTCTTTTGAACGTCCTTGAATACCTGCTTGATAACCTTTCGATAATGCTCTAGCTAAACGATCTCGTTTCTGTCTTTTCATCTTTAGACAACCCTCACGTTATAAGTTTAAGCGGAAAGATAATGATTGTTTTTTCAACAACCCTATAAATTGATACGCTTTCTTGAAGGTTTAAGCAAGTAAAGAAGTTAATATAAATGTCATATTTGTGATATCAAGCTGGCTCTATTTTAAATAACCTTAGATTACAGTTAATTATATTTAATGTTATTGAGTTGAAGTTTATTCTAGATTTACATTGGCATATAGAAAATATTTCTTATTTATTGATAAATAAAATAATTTTATCTTTTGATAAATTATTTTATTAAACATAATACTTATTATCAATAAATTAAGTAAAAATAAATAATGTTTATTTTTCAATCTATGTCAATAGAACGCTTAATCAAGAGATATAATTTTCGAGTCTATTTATATTAATAAATAAAAAAAACAGTTTATATTACCCTATATTTATTAAGGATATAGCCAATATGCACTTAATAAAAAATTAATGATTATTATTACATAGTTCAATCAATTCAAATTCTTCAAAACTAATGGTACGAAAGTATCCATTTTTCAGGCGATTTACATGTGATTTTATCAATCTCAAATAAAAGCCCAATATTCAGCTTAAAATAACGTTAAGTGAATATCGGGCTTTCACAAATAGAGAGAAGAGCGTTAATTAGCGCTGAGTGGTAATTGCCTGCGCTATATTTGCCACAACTTGTTGCCAACCTTGACCTAAAGTTCGCACTAACGCTGGGTAGCCATCTTCATTTTGATCAATAGTGAGTGAAAAAGGTTGTTTAATCACCTTGTTACCCTCAACGTAAATCCAATCTCCAGCAATTACTGCTTTTCCATCATAACGACCTTGGAAGTAGTTAACTGAAACCGTTAATCTTGCCAAGTTATCGTCTATTGGTTGTGTGGCTACAACTGTATCAGGAAACGCTTGAGATAAACCTGATACTAAATTTTGTTGTAACTGCTGATCCAATGGATTAACCCAAAGATGTTGATTAGCGACGGTATAGTTAATATCTGTTGTTTGATACACAATTCCCGCACTCACTAACATGTCTGATAAGCGGATAGGCTGAACCCATATTTGTGATTTTTGTACACTCTGTGCTTTAAGCGCTACCACTTGCTGAGGTTCTACAGGCAGCTGATAATACGCTTTATTAGGCTGACTTGAACATGCAGTCAACATCAATACAAATATCCCAATGATATATTTCATTATTTCTCAGCCCTCTTTGGTTCTGGATCTTTCCCTTGTGGTGCTTCAAAAATCAATGCATTGCTCTTGTTGTTTAGGGTTTTCAACAATGGCTGCATCTCTCTTAATACTTGATCCAATCGCTGCATATTATCAATCATTTTGCCATATGCAGGAGAGCCCGGCTGGAATCCTTGCATACTGCGATTTATCTCTTTAAGAGATTGCTGAATTTCATTTGGTAGATTTTTGAATTCATCGCTACCAATCATAGTATTTAATGATTTCAGTGTTTCTTTCGCTTCAGCTACTGCTTTTTGGCTTTCAGATAATGTTTCTGTCATCTGTTTAAGCATTGGTTCAACAGGTAAATTATTAATTTTATCCAGTGATGTCAGCACTTTTTGCTGAATTTGAGCTAACCCTGAACTGACCGTTGGAATTTGCTGGAAACCGGCAACGGTTTTAGCCCCTTTCCATTCGCCTTCATCTTGATAAAAATCGAGGTCAATATAAAGTGCACCAGTTAACAAGTTACCCGATTTTAAAGAGGCTCTTAATCCACCATTAACCGCAGAAGAGATCTCTTTAATGTAGTCAAAGCTTTTACCAACATCATCAGCAAAACGCTCAGGCTCAACATGAATAAGCACTGGAATACGGAAATCTTTATCAAGAGACTGCTGCATACCTTTTGTATAGAAAGGAACTTGAACAACAGTACCCATTCTAATACCACGAAACTCAACAGGAGCGCCGGGTTGTAATCCTCGAACAGAGTCAGAGAAGAACATAATATAGCCACGGTAGTCGGTATAAAGAGAGTTTTGAATACTTTTTTCGTTATCGTAAAGTTTGAATTCTACTTTAGGATCAACTTCATCACCCGGTAACCAACCTTCTGGTACATCAAAGCTCACACCACCACTAAATAGAGTTGAAAGTGATGCCATTTCAACACGTACACCTGATGACGACATATCAAATGCAATGCCAGAGTCTTTCCAGAATCGTACATTTGATGTGACCATTTTGTCGTAAGGCGCTTTAATAAAGAGTTGGTAATGCATATCACGGCTATCAATATTAAATTCACTGGTTTCAACAGAACCTACTTGATAACCTCTAAATAAGACCGGATCACCAGGATTTAACTGCCCCGCTCTTTCACTCACTAAGGTAACACGAATACCTTGTGCATCCGGAGAAGCGAGTGGTGGAGAATCAAGTAAGTTAAATTCATCTTGCTCTTTACCTGTTAAGCCCGGTTGCAATTCGATATAAGCACCTGATAATAGCGTTCCTAACCCAGTTACACCCTCTTTACCCACTTGAGGTTTAACAACCCAAAATGCCGTATCAGCACGTAGTAACTCTTTCATTTCTGTATCAAGTCGCGCTTTTATAATAACGCGACTGAAATTACTATCGAGTGTGACGGTTTCTACTAAACCAATATCCACACTTCGACTTTTAATTTTTGTTTTTCCGGCTTCAATTCCATCAGCATTATAGGTAATTAATGTAACTTCAGGTCCTTGATGGCTGAAATGATAGTAAAGGATCCATGCCCCAATAAATAATGTGACTAGCGGTATTATCCAAACTGGAGACCAGCTCTTTAATTTGTTAATTTTTGCTTCAGATAAAGCAGTTTCATTCTTTTCAGTCACCCTTAGGCTCCTTAATCATCGGTTTATCATCTTCGGCAGTACATTTATCCCATGTTAACCGAGGATCAAACATCATTGCAGAGAACATGGTTAACACCACAACCAATGCAAATAGCACTACGCCAAAATCTGGGTAGATACTCATCAGACGTCCCATTCTGACTAATGAAGCTAAAACAGCGATAACAAAGACGTCAATCATTGACCAACGTCCAACATATTCAACAACCTCATAGAGAAAATGCATTCTTGCAGGATCTCTTTTTCCTTTTGTTTTATGAGCATCCCAGCATAACCAAGCAATGGCTATCATTTTTAAACTAGGCACCATAATACTGGCAATAAAAATAACCATTGCAACAGGATAAGAGCCATCTTCCCATAGCAATATTACCCCCGCCATAATGGTCGAATAGAGATTATTACCTAATGATTCTGTCACCATTATTGGTAATAAATTGGCAGGGATATAAAGGATCAAAGAGGTAATTAATAGTGAGACCGTCCACTGTAAACTTTTAGGTCTTCTTGCATGACCTTTTACTTCACAACGGCTACATTCGTATTGATCTGCTGGTAATATTGCTGTGCATGAACGACACAGTCTTACACCTTGCTTTAAACCTGACTTTCCTGATTCAATAGGAGGATAAGTGGGTCGTGGCTCTAACTTTTCCCATAAAGTATGGCGATCTAGACACTGAAAAGCTCGGATTTGTAATAAGCAAAATAGGACATAAGGTAAGAAACTCAAGCCTAATCCGATATCACCATAAGCCATAAGTTTAACAAAGCTAACTAAGATACCCGCCAGAAAAATTTCTGCCATACACCATGATTTAAGCTGAAAAAGAATACGCGATAACCAAATTTGTAATTTTCTAGCTAATTTTATTGGCGTACAAAGTAACACAATCGCAAACATACAAAATGCAGGCACAATTTGTACAAATAATAAGAAGAAAGCACCAAGTTCAACATAGTTCTCACTAAACATCACCCTTGGGATTTGTAATAGCGTCACATTATTTGCAATGCCGGCGACTTCCATACTGACAAAAGTAAACTGACACGCCATAAGCAGCATAAACAGCGCGCTAATGGCTAAAGCAACAGGTTGGCGAAAAGGTTGTCTCCAACGTGCAATTAACACGGTATGACAACGAGGGCATGTTGCTTTAGTACCTTGAACCAATTGAGGTACGCTGACCACCAGATCGCACTGAGGACATAATATCTGCTCATGTTTATGTTCATGCTTATGTTGTTGACCAGAGCACACTGCTACACCTCTTATCTTTTGATTATCAATAAACATTGCATACCAGAAGAAAAAACGGGGCTAATGCCCCGTTTTAAATTGGCTATTCACCGTTTTGCATTAACTCTAGCTCTTGCCATCTATCAAAAGCTGTTTCTAGCTCTTGTTCTTTATCTGCGAGCGCTTTTAACACTTTCTCAGTCTCTTCATGAGGACGAGTGAAAAAGTTAGGATCACTCACCTCTTCTTGCAGCGCACTGAGCTCAGTTTCTAAACTTTCTAATTTTGCTGGAAGCTGTTCAAGTTCTCTCGTTAAATGATAACTTAACTTATTAGCAACACGATTGCTCTTTTTTGCGCTCTCTTTAGTTTTTATCTCTTTTTCAGTTTTTTCTGGTACTGAACGCGATTTATTCGACTCACCACGTAAAGAGACTGATTGCGCTCTTTGTTGTTGAGCGTCGTAATATCCACCAACATAGCTGCTGATATTACCATCACCTTCAAAGATCCAGCATTCAGTAACACTGTTATCAACAAATTCTCTATCATGGCTTACTAGAAGAACGGTTCCTTGGTAAGCATCAACCAGTTCTTCTAATAACTCTAATGTTTCTACATCAAGGTCATTTGTCGGTTCATCGAGAATAAGTAAGTTACTTGGTTTTAAGAATAAACGTGCTAGTAACAGACGATTTCGCTCACCACCCGATAATGCACGAACAGGCGTCATTGCACGCTTAGGTGGGAATAAGAAATCTTGTAAATAGCCTAGTACATGGCGAGGACGCCCATTTACCATCACTTCTTGCTTACCTTCAGCAAGGTTATCCATTACTGTTTTATCAGGATCAAGAGTTGCTCGGTGTTGATCAAAATAAGCAACTTCAAGTTTAGTTCCGCAATGAACACGACCACTATCTGCTTTTAAATCACCTAACATCAATTTTAGCAGTGTCGTTTTACCACAGCCGTTAGGTCCCACCAGCGCGATTTTATCACCACGTTGTACTTTAGCTGAAAAATCACGCACTAAAGTACGCGACTCAATGCTGTAATTAACATTTTCTAGTTCAAATACAATTTTACCTGAACGTGCTGCTTCTTCGACTTGCATACGAGCACTACCAAGCACTTCTCGGCGCTCACCGCGTTCAACTCTAAGTGCTTTTAATGCGCGAACACGTCCTTCATTACGAGTACGACGCGCTTTGATGCCTTGTCTGATCCATGTTTCTTCTTGGGCTAATTTGCGATCAAACTCTGCATTTTGTTGTTCTTCAACACGCAGTGCTTCTTCTTTGCTTTCAAGATATTTGTCGTAATTTCCTGGCCATGATGATAAATGCCCACGATCAAGGTCAATAATACGTGTAGCCATATTACGAATAAATGAACGGTCATGGGAAATAAAGACAATGCTGCCTTGGAAATCTTTTAAGAATTTCTCTAACCAAAGAATGGTTTCGATATCAAGGTGGTTTGTTGGTTCATCTAAGAACAGCACTTTTGGTGCGCTGACTAAAGCACGACCTAATGCGGCTTTTCTTAACCAACCACCCGATAAAGAAGAGAGCTCTGCTTCACCATTTAAGCCCAATTTTTCTAATACTTCGGCAATACGGCTATCAAGTAACCAAAGATTACGGTTATCTAATACTTCTTGTAGCTCTGCCATACGATTAAGATTTTTGTCAGAAGGATCTGTCTCAATGATCTTAGATATATGGTGATAATCCGTTAAGTATTTTGCATCTTCTTCAACACCTTGAGCAACGAAATCGAAAATGGTGCCTTCAATATTTCTTGGGGGATCTTGTTGCAAGCGTGCCGTAACAAGATCTTGCTCATAAACAACCTGACCATCGTCTAATTGCTGTTCTTTTGCTAATACGCGTAATAGTGTGGATTTTCCCGCACCATTGCGCCCTACTAGGCAGACGCGTTCATTTTCATCAATAAATAAATCGGTATTATCCAATAAAGGAGCATCACTAAACGCTAAATAAGCTCCAGTCAAACTAATTAATGGCATTGTAAATTATTCCTCACCAGCATGACATAATAGCCAGCAATTGTGGATTTGACGGTTACGTGCAAAATCTTGTGATAATGTCTTTTGCGTAATTTCTTTTGCAGATAGTCCGATTGTTGCTAGTTCGTCATTATCCATTTTGAATCCACGTTTGTTGTTAGAGAACATAATTGTGCCCCCTTTTCTTAACAAACGTTTGAGATGTTTCATTAGCTCGATATGATCGCGCTGAACATCAAATGTGTTTTCCATCCGCTTTGAGTTAGAAAAAGTGGGTGGATCAATAAAAATCACATCGAACTGTTCATTACTTTGCATTAGCCACTGTAAACAATCCGCTTGCATTAAGCGATGTTGTCTACCGGTTAAGCCATTTGCTTGAAAATTCTTTTCTGCCCATTCAAGGTAAGTTCGCGACATATCAACAGTTGTGGTACTTTTCGCGCCGCCTAATCCTGCATGAACAGATGCGGTTCCGGTATAAGCAAAAAGATTTAAGAAATCTTTTCCTTTACTCATTTCACCCAGCATTTTACGTGCGATACGATGGTCTAAAAATAACCCAGTATCTAGGTAATCGGTTAAATTCACCCAGAATTTTGCACCAAACTCATCAACTAAGAAAAAGTCGCCCTTCTCAGCCATTTTTTCATATTGCAGTTTACCTTTTTGGCGTTGGCGTGTTTTTAATATCAGTTGATCAGAACGTAACGCTAACACTTCCATGGTGGCACTGATTACATCAAATAGACGTTGACGCGCTTTATGCTCATTAACTGTTTTAGGTGGCGCATATTCTTGAATAACAACTTTTTCGCCATAACGGTCTACTGCAACATTATATTCAGGTAAATCAGCATCGTATAATCGATAGCACTCAATCTGTTGTTGTTTTGCCCATTTCGCGAGTTTTTTCTCATTTTTGCGTAAACGGTTTGTAAAATCTTCAGCTAAACCCGTATTGATAGTTGAAGGTGTATCAGAAAGTAAATAGTTTTTCTGTACACAATCAAGTGGACCATTTTTGGCTTTAAACTCACGTTCAGCACGTAACTGAATACAACTTAATAATTCTGGTGAAGCACTAAACAGTGATAATCTCCAACCAGGAAAGTGTGCTTTTATAGCTCTTCCTAACTGACTGTGTAAGGCAATTAGTGCGGGTTCGCTTTCTAAACGCTCACCATAAGGCGGATTACTGATAATAGTTCCTTTAATTTCACCAGCAACAGGATTAGTCAGTTTTGCCGCATCACCCTGTGTAAAGGTAATAAGATCAGCAACATCAGCTCTACGGGCATTGGCTCTTGCCATATCCAGTACACGTTTATCAACATCTAAACCATAAAAACGGGCAACCGTACTCTTTTTACCTTCACGAAAGCGAGCAAATGCTTCTTGAGTCACTTCTTTCCATAATGTTTCATCATGACCTAACCAATGACGAAATCCCCAATTCACACGATTTAATGCTGGCGCACAATCTGTTGCCATCATTGCGGCTTCTATTAATAAGGTGCCTGAGCCACACATTGGATCAATCAGGGGTGTATCTGTTTTCCAACCTGAACGCATAATAATAGCAGCGGCTAGGTTCTCTTTTAATGGCGCTTGACCTGTAAGATCGCGATAACCACGCTGATGTAAACCATCACCACTTAAGTCTAATGATAAAGAAGCTTTTTCTTTATGTAGGTGAATAGTCAGCCTGATATCAGGAGATTGTTTAGCGACATCAGGACGTTGTCCTAACTTACGTTGAAATGAATCAACAATGGCATCTTTTGCTTTTAATGCGCCATATTGGCTATTACGAATAACGTCGTTTGTGCCACTAAAATGAATTGCAAAGGTTTCATTAACAGTAAAAATATCACTCCAGTCAATTGCTTGCACACCAAGATATAAATCTAAATCACTGTAGACATTAAATTCATTTAGCGGAAGTATGATCCGCGATGCTAAACGGCTCCAGAGTAAAGATTGATACATGGTTTTATCATCAGCACGAAAATAAACACCACCTTGAGTTATCTGGCAAGACTGAGCACCTAAGTGTTCAAGTTCAGATTTTAATAGTTCTTCCAGACCTCGGCCTGTGCTGGCAAACAGAGAGCGCATAATATTGTTACCACCTAAAATAAAATTGTTGGGCATTATAGCTAATTGTATTACGTTGTCATAAAGTTACTGGCTATAAAAAATAATAAAGTCTTTTGGAGCAGCCATGATCAACGTATCACGCCTTTATGTTCACCCAGTTAAATCAATGAAAGGAATTCGCCTTTCTCAGGCTTTTGCTCGCGAAAGCGGATTCACGTTTGATCGTGATTTTATGATAACTACCCCTGAAGGCACTTTTCTTACGGCACGAAAATTTCCTAATTTGCTGTGTTTCATCCCAACCGCTATGGCTAATGGTATTTATATTCAAGCACCTGATGGCGAAGGTATCGCAATTACTTATCAAGATTTCAAAACCACATTGCAGCCAACAGAAGTTTGGGGAAATCATTTTACCGCGTATATCGCGCCAGATGAAATAAATCAATGGTTCAGTCGTTATTTAAATAGGGATGTTCAACTACGATGGACTGGCGAAAAGCCAACTCGTCGTGTTAAAAAGAGCCCTGATACTGCAGTTTCTTTTGCGGATGGTTACCCATACTTATTAATTAACGAAGCTTCATTTCAATATCTGCAACAGCGTTGCCCTGCTTCAATTAATATTGAGCAATTTCGCGGCAATATTTTAGTCACTGGTGCAAAACCTTTTGAAGAAGATACTTGGCAAACTATACGTGTTGGTTCAGTGGTTATGGATCTGATGAAACCGTGTAGTCGCTGCATAATGACAACTATCAGCATTGATAAAGGCATTAAACATCCTAACACAGAACCCCTTGCGACACTGCAAACATTCCGCAGTGATGAAACAGGTGATGTCGATTTTGGACAAAATATCATCATCCGCCAAACAGGCATTATTCGTGTGGGAGATGCTGTTGAGGTATTAGCTTATAAAGAAGCCAAACAATATCTTGTAACAGCCCCTGTTGAAACACAATTAACTCCTATTGTTGAACACACACCCAAACAGGCTGTCAGCATTGAATTTAACGGTGAGATTTTTGAGGGTAATAACCAAGAAGTCCTGTTAGAACAGCTTGAAAATAATGGTTATGCTATTCCCTATAGTTGCAGAGCTGGGCTTTGTGGCTCTTGTGTTATCCAATTAGATGAAGGCGATGTTAATGCATTAAAAGCCGGAGCCATTAAACGTTCAGGCAAAATTTTAGCCTGTAGTTGTGTGCCTAACGGTAATGTGAAACTGTCACTTAAAGATAATAAAAATGAAATTACCATAAACAAAGAAATGAAATAAAGAACTCAATATAAACACAGTTATGTATGATATATATCGTTATCAGTAAATATTAAATTGATTAGCTTTCCCCCAATCATATATAACTGAGTTTATTGAATCCCAAAGTTCAAGTAATTTCCCCCCAATATTCATTACATCGTCAATCGTTATGATTTGCCAGAACAGTATTACCTTGTTAAGTATAAAGGTAATGAAAAGGATTCTCTTGAGAATAAGTACATTAAGATTGATTAACTAACTAATTTTTAAGAGGATACCTCATAACTCAATAAAAAAGTCTCCATTAAGAGACTTTCAAAATGATGTAAATGAGTATTATATACACTTGTTCATTACCATTTATCACGGTAATCGAAAGAAATTTGATAAATATACTTATTCAATTCAATTTTATGTGTAACATGCTTTTGAATAGCTTTAACCCAATCTTTATGTAAATCAAAAACCCCATTATTAATTATATTTTCATCTTTTGGATCAATTGTTTCATCAATCAAGAAATCATCATCACCAAAATCTTTTGAGTATTCCTCGCCTATAATTTCTTCTGTTTTTTTATCAAACCACTGAGTATGTAATTTCAATCCCATAATCTTATCTACCTTATAGAAATTTTTTGATATTGCGTTTAGGATCTGCAGGTTTTAACTGCTTACCTGTTTTGGGGTCAAATGCCCCTATATGTTGACCATCACTGGCGCGGTATCCTTCCAGCTCGCCATGCTGTGAATCCCACTCATAGATCCTTCGCCCTTTATCGCCTTTCCAGCGATTACGTTTGCCTGCTCCACCTTGTTTAGGTGTTTTACCTTGAATGGGCTTAAGGATGCCCAATCCTTTAATATCTTCAGCTCTTGGTGCTGGGTGATAACTATGACCACGCTCTTTTACGCCTTGGCGAGGTTTATCTTTCTTTCCTGTTGATAAATAAATTGGTTTTATTCCCAATTCCCATGGAAATACCAAAATTATAGGCTCTTTTAGCGAAGACTGTTCTTTCTCACTTTCTGTAAAAAAAGTAGGTGCATCTAAAGGTAAGGTATTAAACCTAGGAATATCATATATCTTACCAGGTAGATATTTATGTCTTTCTGGCTGAGGTAATGCAGTACCCGTTAAGATCTCCGCACTACCAATCTGAACTATTCTTTCTTGTTTCTCATTTGGTAAAGTATAAGCAAAAATACCTTTCTCAACCGTTTTTCTTGCTTCAACTACACGAGTTTTAACTGGTGTATTCGTTTTGACTAATTCAATTTGTTTCGTCCCATTAACAATCTGTTCAATTACAGTTGCCGAAGTATTAATGATACCTTTTTGCCTTGCTATATCTCTCAATTGTGTTTCTTTGGGAATATTTAATTTCAATCCAGTCGCAGTAAGCGCAGTTTCTTTATTTTTAGGGTATTCTTGATAAATCATTGGAGGGTATCTATCACTCCCGACACCAACGGGAGGAGAATACAGCATAAGACCCGCACCTAAACCTAACGCTCGACCTAAAATAGCACCCAACGTTTCCGTAGCCGTTGCATTTGTCGTTGTTATTGCTGGAGTAAATATAGCGACTGGAGCTAATGTGGCTTTATCGATAGTCTTTCCCGGGATTAACCTAGACTGTGCAGATGTTATTGCTGTATTTAACACAGAAGGAATACCGATTGGTTGCTTAGGTGTCGAAATAAACATTTCGACAATAGAATCATATGATTCAACTGCGTACTTTAAACTACCACTCATCATCCCCGCATACGGTAGATAGCGCTGTGTATAAATTTTTATTGCTCTACTTGTGTTACCTTCTCTCAGCCATAACGCTCAGGCAAAATTTTAGCCTGTAGTTGTATTCCTAAAGGAAATCTAAAACTTTCTTTTAAGAAAAAATAATACCCTCTTCATCACAAACAAAAAAAGGCAATTCTTTATTGCCTTTTTATTTATTCTCTTGTTTCACTCAATATAATTAAATATTTTTAATAAGAATATTCTTATCAATTACCAAACCAATAAAGCTATTTTTTGTTTTTCTTTGTGGGAATATAGCAGAGAGAATAATGATAATTTGATTTTGGGAAGTGTTGTTTTGGCGTAATGATAAAAAAGAGTAAATCCTTTTTACTCTTTTTGTTAAATAACTTTTCCGTACAATAATGATCCTGACTCTGACACTCTATGATATTCGCTTAACCTGTCATTCATAATTTTTATTGGGTCACAAAAATTAAGTGTTTTATCAAATAACGCTAATTGCGGTTGAGCTAATAAACATAAACAAGCTTGAGTACCCACTTCCGTCACTAAAAAAAGGGCTTTTTCATTGCCATCTTTTAATGAAACTTCGACCACTTGCGCTAAATAAGGCGTTAATTGATTATAATTAACTGCAAAATACCAGCTTTTAGGCATCAGTGGTTTTAAAAAGCGATGGGCAATTAATGCATTTAAAGCTAACTCAGCTCTTGATTCAGATGGCATATCTATTTTACGAATTTGCTCATCATATCCATAATAAAGAGCGGCATCATCAACGGTAAAAGGTGCTGATTGACAAGCACTCTCACTTAACATTTTGCTTGAAAAACGGGAACGAAAAACCATACCGTTTGCTAAATCAAGCATGAGCCGTTGTTGTTCATCATCAAAATACCAACGCCAGCGATCATCGGGTTTTATTATCACTAATTAATCCCCCTTCGATTCATTACCTGCTTTATTGTCTATACAACTAATCGAAAAACAGATGACATAAATAAAATATTTAATATCACCTATCAAAAACAGGATTCATTTTACTATTAATTAAGCACAATTGGTGCAATTTAATAAAAAATAATCAACTAGAGGCAATATAAACGAGTTAGGGACAGAAGAAAAGCCCTGTCCCGTTATTTAGATATAATTAGATATGATTAATTATAGATTTGATAAGTGCGGGGCCGTGATAAATGAAACCAGAATAGATTTGAATAAGAGATGCACCAGCATCCATTTTTTCTCTTGCGGCTGTTAATGAGTCAATTCCACCTACACCAATAATAGGTAATGCACCTTTTAATTCATCATTTAATTGCTGGATTATTTGCGTACTTTTAGATTGCACAGGACGTCCACTTAATCCACCTGCTTCATTACAATAATTTAATCCATTAACTAATGTTTTATCTAATGTTGTATTTGTCGCAATAACACCATCAATATGATGTCGAACTAAACTATCTGCAACTTGGATTAATTCTTCATGAGTTAAATCTGGTGCTATTTTTACTGCAACAGGTACATATTTTTGATATTTACCTTGTAACTCAAGTTGTTTATTTTTTATCGCAGATAAAAGGTCATCTAATGCTTCACCATATTGCAGTGAGCGTAAACCTGGAGTATTTGGTGATGAGATATTAATCGCAATATAACCCGCATAAGGATAGACTTTTTCCATACAAATTAGGTAGTCATCTTTTCCTTGTTCTACTGGGGTATCTTTATTTTTACCAATATTAATACCTAGCACACCACCATAACGTGACTGTTTTACGTTCTCAATCAGGTTATCTACACCTAAATTATTAAAGCCCATTCGGTTAATTAAACCTTCAGCTTCTACTAAGCGAAATAACCGAGGTTTATCATTTCCTACTTGAGGACGAGGTGTCACTGTACCCACTTCAATAAAGCCAAAACCCATCGCACCCAATGAATCTATGCAATCGCCATTCTTATCAAGACCAGCAGCAAGACCAAGTGGATTTTTAAATGAGAGTCCCATACAAGAAACAGGTTTAGCAGGAAGCGATTGTTGAATTAGAAATTTAAAAGGGGAATGAGATAAACGCTTTAACTGGCGGAATGTAAAATCATGGGCACGTTCAGGATCTAGCCGAAACAATGCCTTCCTGACTAGGGAATAATACATACGATCTCCATTGAGAATATCGGGTATTAGGAATGATGTGTCTACGACGATTTAAGCGTCGTGCATCATATAGATAAATATACTAAAAGTAAATGCTCTAATTTAACAATCACGCATAAAAAATCCCCAGACTATGCTGGGGATCTAATTATATTTATGATCTAACACTCTTTATTCACTTATAAAGTGATATAAGCCGTTATATTAATCAGCTAATGCTTTAGTGACTTTTTCATATAAATCACATAAGTAAATTGAAGTAATCCTTAAGCAATAAAGAGATTTAAGATTTTTTTCATGTTTAGCAGCAAACAAAATAAGTAACAATTATTAAAAATAGCTAAAAACAGCGAATCACATAAAAACGTAATTCAAGTCAGATACCTTACAATTAATTGTAATTAAACAAAGCTAAATTTGGGAAGCAAACTGTGTGATATCCGATAAATTACTGAAACGGAAACCACCTAATGAGAGATACAGACACACATATACCTTTACTTACCAATATCCGTAAACTTCTTACTCAAGGACGAAAACAGACTGCGCAATTAGTCAACAATATAATGGTTCAAACTTATTGGGAAATCGGGCGCTTGATTGTCGAAGATGAGCAACAAGGACTTGTACGAGCAGAATTTGGTAAGGGTGTTTTAAAGTCATTATCTATTGAATTAACCAAAGAGTTTGGAAAAGGTTTTGACACTTCAAATCTTCGTTATATGCGACAATTTTATCTTAAATTTCCAATTTGTGACGCAGTGCGTCACGAATTAAGTTGGACACATTACCGAACTTTACTTCGATTGAAAAGCGAACATGCACGTCAATGGTATATAAATGAAGCAATAGCACAATCTTGGTCTGCTCGTGCCTTAGAACGACAAATAAGTACCTTGTATTATGAACGATTAATTTCTACTCAGGGGAAGCAACAAGATATTCTACCCGTGTTAATTGAAGGACAGCAAAAAACAAGAGAACTTGAGCATTCTGTCCAAGATTATTTACGTGATCCCTATATTTTCGATTTTTTAGGGCTTCCTAATATCGCATTACAAGAAAATAAACTAGAACAAGCTTTAATTGATAACCTGAAAGAGTTCTTACTCGAGCTCGGCAAAGGATTTGCTTTTGTCGAAAGACAACAGCGTATTAGTACAAATGATGGCGATTATTATATTGACTTAGTGTTCTATAATTTCCATTTAAAATGCTTTCTGTTAATAGATTTAAAAATGCATAAACTTACCCATCAAGATGTAGGACAAATGGATATGTATGTACGAATGTATGAAGAGAAAAAACGCCGTAATGATGATAATCCAACCATAGGTCTAATCCTTTGTACCGAAAAAAATCATACTGTAGCTAAATATTCAATTCTTAATGAAAGTAAACAACTGTTTGCTTCAAAATATATGCTAGAGCTACCTAGTGAAAAAGAGCTGATTTCACAACTAGAAAAAGAACGTCATAAATTACTTAAACAGAAAATATAAAGTAATCAAACCTCATTGGTTATTTATAATAAAATCATTATTTACCTAAATAAAATCAAAGAATTAAAAATAAAAAACACCCCAAGATTGGGATCCAACTTTGGGGTGTTTTATTTCTGATCTAACGCTCTTTATTCACTCATAAAGTGATATAAGCCGTTATATTAATCAGCTAATGCTTTAGTAATTTTTTCATATAAATCACCTGATAAATTGTCTAACGCTTTTAGCTTTAATAACTCTGCACGCATTTTTTCTTGGCGTGCTGCATCATAACGTTTTAAACGAATAAAAGGCTCGATTAAACGAGACGCTACTTGTGGATTACGGCTATTTAAATCAGTCAGAATTTCTGTCAGTAATAAATAACCAGAACCATCTTCAGCATGGAAAGCCACTGGGTTATTAGTTACAAAAGCACCTATTAATGCACGAGTACGGTTAGGGTTTGCTAATGTAAATGAGCGATGAGATAGCAAACTACGTACTGTTTGCAATACATCTTTTGCTGGGCTGGTGGCTTGTAAGCTAAACCATTTATCCATTACTAAGCCGTCTTGATGCCATTTATCATCAAAGGCTTGTAACAACGCATCTTTACAAGGTAAGTCAGCCATCACCGCCGCATTTAAAGCGGCAAGTGCGTCAGTCATATTATCGCTATTATGATATTGCGCTTCGACTAATTGATTACCAGTCTGTTCATTTTCAGCAGCTAAATAACTAAGACAAACATTTCGTAAATCACGTTTGGCAATATCACCATGATCAACACGATAAGCACCGATATGCATTGAGTGGTAAACCGCAGAGAATTCATCTGCCATCTCTGTTGCTAATGTTTTACGAATAAAATGCAATGCGTTATGAATAGCAGTTGGATCAATAATTGCGAATGCTTCACCCGCTTCCAGATCTGTCGGTAATGTAAGAATAAGTGCAGCTAATGCGGGATCAATATCTTTATCTAGTAATACAGAACGGAAAGCATCAATAACCATTTCAGGTAAAACTAATGTCTCACCTTTTTGTACTCTAGCCACGTTTTCTTTTATATAGCGACCAAGCAGTGATTGCGCCGCATCCCAACGAGAAAATGCATTACGTGCATATTTCATTAAGAAAGAGAGTTGTTCATCAGTAAATGGATAATCCAGTTTTACTGGTGCTGAAAACTCACGTAATAAAGAAGGAATTGGCTGTTCTGGTACATCATCAAACACAAATTGTTGCTCTTCACGCACTACATTTAGCACATTAGAAACAACCTGACCTTGTGAACGCAGAGGAATAACATCCCCTTTTGTATCATATAGTTCAATATCTAATGGAATATGCAGTGCTTGTTTTTCTGCTTGTTCCGCAGTTGGCGGTGTCATTTGACTCACAGTTAGTGTGTATTGTTTCTTTTCAGCATTATAGCTATCACGCACTGTTAATTGTGGTGTCCCTGATTGGCTATACCAACGGCGAAATAGAGTAAGATCCACATTAGAAGCATCTTCCATCGCTTGAATAAAATCATCACAAGTTGCAGCGCTACCATCATGACGATGGATATACATCTGAATACCTGCTTGGAATTGCTTTTCACCCAATAAAGTGTGGATCATGCGAATAACTTCAGAACCTTTTTCATACACGGTTAAGGTATAGAAGTTATTCATTTCAATTACACTATCAGGACGAATAGGATGTGCCATTGGGCTTGCATCTTCGGCAAATTGCGCAGTGCGCATAACACGAACATTGTTAATACGATTAACAGAGCGAGATCCTAAGTCTGAGCTAAATTCTTGGTCACGGAAAACCGTTAAGCCCTCTTTTAGGCTTAATTGGAACCAATCACGACATGTAATGCGGTTACCTGTCCAGTTATGGAAATATTCATGGCCAATAACGGATTCGATACCTAAATAGTCTTTGTCAGTTGCTGTTTCACTTTTTGCGAGCACATATTTAGAGTTAAAAACGTTTAAGCCTTTATTCTCCATTGCGCCCATATTAAAGAAATCGACCGCTACAATCATATAAATATCGAGGTCATATTCTAAATCAAAACGAGATTGATCCCATGCCATCGCGTTTTTCAATGATGTCATCGCCCAATCAGCACGATCAAGATTACCTTTATCGACAAATAACTCTAAAGCCACTTCTCGACCACTTTTGGTGGTGAAAGTATCACGTAGAACATCAAAATCACCAGCAACAACCGCAAAAAGGTAACTTGGTTTTGGATGTGGATCTTCCCATGTTACCCAATGGCGCCCCTCTTCTAATTCACCTTGAGCAATTCGGTTACCGTTTGATAGTAAATAAGGATACTGTTTTTTATCTGCGGTAATTGTGGTGGTGTAACGCGCTAATACGTCTGGTCTATCTAAATAATAAGTAATATGGCGGAAACCTTCGGCTTCACATTGTGTACACAGCGCATCACCAGATACATATAAACCTTCTAATGCAGTATTTGCAGAAGGATTAATCTCATTAATAATTTTTAAAGTAAACTGTTCAGGAAGTTGCTCAATAATGAGTTTGCCGCTTTCTTCTTTATAGTGAGTCCAAGCAACATCATTAACAGTTATCGATTTTAGTTTGAGATCTTCACCATCTAATACTAAAGGGACTTGCGTTGAAGCTGTACGCTTACATTGGCTAATCGCTGTAACCTGTGTATTTTCTTTATCGAGGATAAAATCGAGATGAATATCGGTGATTGTGTAGTCAGGAGCGCGGTAATCTGTACGATATTTAGCAATTCTTTGTTGTGTCATAGAAAAAACCCTTTAGTTAACACGACTATTTAACGGTTATATAACCAAAGCTTACTCGTCAAAAATAGCTTTAGCCAGTCGAAACTTCAATTGAAAACATTAAAAGTCAACAGAATGTTAATGATTTATTAATACATGTAATCAATTTATTTGGTAAATGATGCTAACATACTCCCAAATTATGTTTAACGTGGTAAACTATTCGAAGTTTTACAGCTTGTTTTTATGTCACAGAGAAATATCATCGATTAGTGACTCCATTGTTGTCATATTCGGGTATACTCTCCAACCTTAACGATTTAGCTGACATAAAAACGCTCCGTGAGGATGCTTGACGCGCTATGATTTTAGACGCTACACCGATTATTACATCGCTGCTGGATACTGATGCTTACAAGCTTCACATGCAACAGGCAGTTTTCCATCATTACAGTGATATTCCTGTCGTTGCAGAGTTCCGTTGTCGGAGTGATGAACGTCTAGGTGAATATGCAACAACCTTGCGCCATCAAGTTAATATGATGGCAGACTTGTCATTGAGCAATGAAGAGTTTGACTATCTTCAGAGTCTCCCTTTTTTCAAAAATGACTATCTGCAATGGTTTAAGCAATTTCGATTTAAACCCGAACAAGTCAACATTTCTGCTACACCAGAAAACCAACTAAGAATTAGAATAACAGGCCCTTGGCGTGAAGTTATTCTATGGGAAGTTCCATTATTGGCGTTGGTAAGTGAAATCGTTCATCGTGAACGTTCACCTCAAATAAGCCCTGATGATGCAGTTAATCAATTACGTAAATTAATTAACGTGTTTTATCAAGATGCCGCGGAACAACAAATTGATTTAGCTGATTTTAAACTTATGGACTTTGGTACTCGCCGCCGTTTTTCTTATGATGTGCAGTGCGCCATTGTTGATGAGCTAAAAAATCACTTTCCTTATCTTGTTGGTACTAGCAACTATCATTTAGCTGAACGTATGCAATTAGCACCAGTAGGCACACAGGCTCACGAGTGGTTCCAAGCTCATCAGCAAATTAGTCCTGAATTGGCGAACAGCCAACGAGCGGCATTACAATCATGGTTAGATGAATACCCAGATCAACTGGGCATTGCTCTTACAGATTGCATTACGATGGATGCTTTTTTACGTGACTTTGATAGACCTTTTGCAAATCGCTATCAAGGATTACGTCATGATTCTGGTGACCCTATTGAATGGGGTGAAAAAGCCATTGCGCATTATGAAAAACTTGGCATTAATCCAATGAGTAAAGTATTGGTGTTTTCTGATAGCCTCGATTTCCAGAAGGCATTGGTGCTTTATAAACATTTCCATAAGCGTATTCGCCTTATTTTTGGTATTGGAACACGGTTAACTTGCAACATTCCAATGGTTACCCCACTTAATATTGTTATTAAGCTAGTGGAGTGTAATGGTAAACCCGTTGCTAAACTATCTGATAGCCCAGGCAAAACCATTTGTGAAGATAATGACTTTGTTGATAAGTTACGCAAAGCCTTTGATGTTCCACTGGTTAAACAAGCTTGCTAATTAAGACTAACAATTAATTTGTTATCTAAATCGTTACCACAGCAAACGTTGTTATCAAAAAGTACTATATAGAAGAAAGGGTATTTACTACCCTTTCTCTCGTAATAAACCCCTCTTTTCATCAATGAATAGCCAATTTTTATCAATTTATTTTATACAAAGGCTTTTCTCTTCTTTATTCACTCTTTAAACTAAAATTTCCTACTTGTTTCCTGCGCTATTGCAAGTAACATAGAAAAACTGTCCAACAGGGGCAGAGTGAATTAACCAAACAATTATTTTAATTAAACGAAGAGAGATTTATTTATGATCGTTGCGCCTGTAGTTGACGTACTGCAAGGCCTTATCGCGGTTGGCGAAGATGTCACCGTTCGCGGTTGGGTACGTACAAGAAGAGATTCAAAAGCTGGTATCTCATTTCTTACCGTTTATGACGGTTCCTGCTTTAATCCAGTACAGGCCATCATTAATAATAATTTACCGAATTATCAAGATGAAGTGCTGCACTTAACCACAGGTTGCTCTGTGGAAGTCACCGGTAAAATTGTTGAATCTCCGGGCCAAGGACAGAACTTTGAAATTCATGCTACTGCAATCAAAGTAGTAGGAATGGTTGATGATCCGGAAACTTATCCGATGGCCGCCAAACGTCATAGTATTGAATACCTGCGTGAAGTTGCACACCTTCGCCCACGTACTAACTTAATTGGTGCCGTTGCTCGCGTTCGCCATACTTTGTCGCAAGCACTACATCGTTTCTTCGATGAACAAGGTTTCTTCTGGGTATCAACGCCTCTTATTACTGCGGCGGATACTGAAGGTGCTGGCGAAATGTTCCGTGTCTCTACATTAGACATGAACAACTTGCCACGTACAGATAAAGGCGAAGTAGACTTTAGTGAAGACTTTTTTGGTCGTGAAGCATTCCTAACGGTGTCAGGTCAGCTTAATGGCGAAACTTATGCTTCTGCACTAAGTAAAGTCTATACTTTTGGTCCTACTTTCCGTGCTGAAAACTCAAACACCAGCCGCCACTTAGCGGAATTTTGGATGGTTGAGCCTGAAGTGGCGTTTGCTGATCTTAACGATATTGCCGCACTGGCAGAAAAAATGCTGAAATACACCTTTGCAGCAGTATTAGCTGAACGCAAAGATGATATGGAATTTTTTGCACAGCGTGTTGATAAAGATGCCATTACTCGTTTAGAAAACTTTATTACTTCTGATTTTGCCCAGATTGACTATACAGATGCAGTCACTGTATTAGAAAACTGTGGTGAGAAATTTGAAAATCCTGTTTATTGGGGCGTTGATCTCTCTTCTGAGCATGAACGTTACCTTGCAGAGAAGCACTTTAAAGCACCTGTCGTAGTTAAAAACTATCCAAAAGACATTAAAGCATTCTATATGCGTATGAATGAAGATGGTAAAACTGTTGCGGCAATGGATGTATTAGCACCGGGTATTGGTGAAATCATCGGTGGTTCTCAGCGTGAAGAGCGTTTAGACATATTTGATAAACGCTTAGAAGAGATGGGAATGAATAAAGAAGATTATTGGTGGTATCGTGACCTACGTCGTTACGGTACAGTGCCACACTCTGGTTTTGGGCTAGGTTTTGAACGTTTAGTTGCTTATGTGACTGGTGTCGCAAACGTTCGTGAAGTTATTCCATTCCCTCGCACACCAAGAAACGCTGATTTCTAATTTTTTTGCTTAATAAATATTCAGCATGGCAGTTATGCTGTTTATTTATTATACTTGTTTTACTTAATACTAGAAGCCAACCTCAAGGTTGGCTTTTTTTATGCATGGTCCTTATTTGACTCAAAAGTTCCCTCAAATACATACTTTGAAATACATAGTTACAATTTGTTACACTTTTTTCGTTTTTGTAGCAAATTGGGGGTAGATAAAATTTTTCAGCAATGGAACACTGTCACCCGACACAGACGACACTTAACTCTCATAAATAGTTCCATAAAAATTAAGAAACTATTTCTGGCAGTGGCAAAGGTGTCTGAATAACACCAATGAGGGTAATAATAATGATGAAGCGCAATCTTCTTGCAGTGGTAATCCCAGCTCTGATGTTCGCTGGTGCAGCAAACGCAGCTGAAATGTATAACAAAGACGGCAACAAAGTAGATATCTACGGTAAAGTTGACGTTCGTCATTACTTCGCTGATAAAGATTCACATGAAAGCGGTGACGCTTCACGTGCACGTATCGGTTTCAAAGGCGAAACTCAAATCAATAAAGATTTAGTTGGTTTCGGTCGTTTTGAGTACGAAGTTAAAACTAACACCGTTGAAGGTGATGACAAAGCGAAAACTCGTTTTGCTTACGCTGGTTTTAAATTCGCTAACTATGGTTCAATGGACTACGGTCGTAACTACGGTGTAATTTACGACACCAACGCATGGACCGACATTCTGCCTCTGTGGGGCGGCGACTCAATGTCACAAACTGACGTTTATATGACTGGCCGTACTACTGGCGTTCTGACTTACCGTAACACTGATATGTTCGGTTACGTTGATGGCCTGAACTTTGCTCTGCAATACCAAGGCAAAAACAACGAAAACACCAATAATACTCGCAATGGCGAAAAAGCTAATGGCGACGGTTTCGGTTTCTCTACAGCTTATAACTTAGGCTGGGGCGTAACACTGGGTGGTGGTTACTCAAGTTCAGCTCGTACTTCATTCCAACAAGATTCTAGCACTGCTCACGGTTCACGTGCAGAAGCATGGAACGTTGGTGCGAAATTTGATGCTAACAACGTTTACTTAGCAGCTATGTACGGTGAAACTCGTAACATGACTACTTATGTTGACGGTATCGCTAACAAAACTCAAAACATCGAGTTAACTGCACAGTACGATTTCAAAGATCTAGGTATCAAACCATCTTTAGGTTATGTTCAATCTAAAGGTAAAGACTTAGATGCTAACGGCGGCTCAGCTGTTGCAAATGCAGATTTAGTTAAATATATCTCTGTAGGTTCTTTCTACAAATTTAACAAAAACATGACTGCAGTTGTTGATTACAAAATCAACCTGCTGAAATCTGATAACGATTTAGGTCTGAACGACGACAACGTTGTTGGTTTAGGTCTGACTTACCAGTTCTAATTACCGCTTAAGGTAATTAACAGTCAAGTTAATTGATTTGAAAAGCAACACTTTGGTGTTGCTTTTTTAATGCATTATTACTTACCATCTTGCTCTCTTCCTTTGCAACATTACTAATTAGTCTCCTTTTTCTCTACCGCTCTCCCATCCCTTTCCTACCTTATTAGTGTAATAAAAATAATAACCTACCATTTTATTGCTAACTATTTGGTTATTTTGACTATTTATCATTCATTTATTTGTTTTATTTGATAAATTAAAAAGTAGATAGCACTAAATTATCAATTGATTTTAGTCGTTATTATTACATGTTAATGTAATCACAGGATATTTACTTAATTACATCTTGATTTGCTATTTATTCTCACTTAGTTCACAACTTCTTGTTAATTTCACTACAAACAGTTGGCAAAAACTTGCCATAGCGGTACTCTTGTTACTCATATTTCGGCTTCGTTTTGAGCTTAGGGAACAATTACACTATGTTTGAAAAAATCATTGCTGCACCAGCGGATCCAATTCTAGGTTTGGCTGATAGTTTCCGTTCTGATACTCGTGAAAACAAAATCAACTTAGGAATTGGTGTTTATAAGGATGAAACAGGCAAAACACCTGTTTTAACAACTGTTAAAAAAGCAGAGAAATACCTGTTAGAAAACGAAACCACCAAAAATTACCTTCCTATCAGCGGTATTCCAGAATTTGGCAATGTTACCCAAGCACTTCTGTTTGGTGAACAGCATCCTATTATTACTGAAAAACGAGCTCGTACAGCACAAGCACCGGGTGGTACGGGTGCCTTGCGTATTGCCGCTGACTTTGTCGCTAAGCAAACGACCGCTAAACGTGTATGGATAAGCAATCCAACATGGCCAAATCATAATAATATTTTTGAAACTGCGGGTCTCGAAATCTGCAATTACGACTATTATGATGCTACTAATCGCGATTTAGATTTTGATGGTATGCTAGCAAGTCTTGCAAAAGCACAAGCGGGCGATGTCGTGTTGTTTCACGGCTGCTGCCATAACCCAAGCGGTATTGATCCAACAGAAGAACAATGGCGTCAATTAGCCGAACTTTCTGCTGAAAAAGGCTGGCTACCTATTTTTGACTTTGCTTACCAAGGTTTTGCCCGTGGTCTTGAAGAAGATGCGCAAGGTCTGCGTCTATTTGCAGAGAAAAATTCTGAGCTAATTGTTGCTAGCTCTTACTCTAAGAACTTTGGGCTATATAACGAACGTGTCGGTGCTTGTACTATCGTCACGAAAGATAGCGATACAGCAGAGAAAGCATTTAGCCAAGCTAAAGCGATTATTCGTGCTAACTACTCTAACCCACCCGCTCATGGTGCATCTGTTGTTACCACAATTCTTTCTAACCCAGAATTAAAAGAAGAGTGGATCCAAGAACTGACAACAATGCGTGAACGTATTCAACGTATGCGCCAACTGTTAGTGACTACCTTACAAGAAAAAGGTGCGAAACAAGACTTCAGCTTTATCATTGATCAAAATGGTATGTTCTCCTTTAGTGGGCTAAATAAAGAACAGGTTGAACGCTTACGCGCTGAATACGGTATTTATATCGTAGGTTCTGGTCGAATTAATGTTGCTGGTTTAACGCTTGAAAATATGGTTCCACTGTGTGAAGCCATTATTGCTGTTCTCTAATGCTAAATAGAAAACAGATAATTTTCTTTTAAGCTTGTAATACTGACAAAAAAGCCTTTTCTATCATGAAAAGGCTTTTTTATTTAAATTCGATTAGCGTAAACAACGATTACCAGATTGGCATTTCATCTTGTAAAAATGGATTATATTTGCGTTCATGCCCTAAATTAGACATAGGACCATGACCCGGAATAAATTGATAATCATCACCTAATGGTAAAACTTTATTTTTAATTGATGCAATAAGATCTGCATGGTTACCACGAGGAAAATCAGTACGACCAATGCTTTCACGAAATAAAACATCTCCCATAGAGATTAATTTATTTTGGTGATTAACAAAAATAATATGTCCCGGAGTATGACCCGGACAATGCAATACTGATAACGAAACTGTTTTTCCAACGGTTATAGTATCGCCTTCATTTAACCATTGATCTGGTGCAAAAGATTTTCCACCCGGAAAATTAAACATTCGGCACTGTTGCTCTAACTCTTCTAATAAAAAGTTATCATCTTTATGTGGTCCGTATACTGGCACATGAAAATGTTCAACAATTTCAGCAGTTCCTGCAACATGATCAAAATGACCATGGGTTAATAACACTTTTGTTAATTTTAACTGACGCTGTTCTATTTCTGTAATCAGCGTTTCGACATCTCCGCCGGGGTCAACTATTGCTGCTTCCTTCGTCTCATCACACCAAATTAAAGTGCAATTTTGCATATAGTTTGTCACAGGTACTATGTGATACATCATGAAACACTCCGCTCTTTAAAAACTGAATCTTAATAGATTACCATGAGCGGACAGGCCCTGTATCAATATGCACAAAATTACTTCTTGGATAAAACCCTACACCACCTGCTTTCATTCTTAATGCGACTTGGCGAACTTTAGATAAGTCAGTTCCGACTAAACGAAAATCCATTGCTTGCCCGCGAGTGTGATAGCTTTTCTTTGCTACACCACTGCTACTTTGGCGCAAATTATTATTAGTCACTAAAGAACGATAACCGGAGATAAGCTCAACAGGCTTATTATTATTAAGCATAACTTGCAGAAGATAGATTTGATCAAACAGCGCGGGGTCTATTGTCTTAATTTTATTCTGGCGATAGTCTCTAAATAAGTGATTAAGTTTAGACAGCTCATGTTTGTTATAACGTTTACCATCAAAAAATTCTGCTTTAATAGTTTCGCCTGTATTTAAATTATTAAAGCGGAGAATTTTTGGGCGAGGAGTTGCTAATGAAGCAAACGCATGAGAAGGAAGTAAACCTAAACCAACCGCTGCCATACCAAGGCCTAACCACTTTCGACGCTGTGAATCAATTATATCCATAGTATGTATACTCAATCAAAAATTATTCATAAGAGGGAGGAATCTTTATTATGACAATATTTTTCCTAAATTGTTTCCTCTTGTTTGTATAGTATTGTAAATAACGTGATATTTTAATTTACAATAATTCCGCATACTAATTAATTAGTTATTTGTACTAAATACACGTTTATTACTATATTATTTTATATAATTTAAAAAATATTTTATAGATTATATATAAATTTTATATCTCTATATAATAGCTATATATTAGCTAAATTTAACTTGGTTTAATTTATTGATTTTCATAAAAAAATAAAGGGTAAATAATATTTACCCTTTATTCGCTTTTGTGCTGCTAATGATGTCTATATTATAAATATCGCTTAATATTAGCTAAATAAGCATCTGCATCTGAAATACTTTGGTCATAAGAATAGATATCTGCTCGATATTGAGGCTCATTTTCCTGAGCAACCCAAGCTGTTTGATAATATAAATAAACCGGAATACGTTCTGGAATTGGCGCATATTGTGTTGCACCACGTTTTAATGCCGCATCAATACGATCTTGCTTCCATCCTGCATCGCCTAACAGAATTGAGGCTAGCTCAGATGCTTTATTTACACGAATACAGCCAGAACTAATCGCCCGCATATTCTTTGAAAATAGCGTGTGATTAGGTGTGTCGTGCAGATATATAGCCTCTGAATTTGGCATATTAAATTTATAGCGCCCTAATGAGTTAGTCGGTCCTGGTGCTTGCCAGATACGATAAGGGAAATTAGAAGCACTCATATTCTGCCAATCAATATCATAAGGATTGATCGGATAAGCATCGTTACCCCAACCTGAATAAATGGTATATCCTTTGCGACTAAAATAACTAGGATCTGCCTTCCCTCTTGGCACAATATCTTTGCGTGTCATACTTGTTGGCACACTCCAAGGCGGATTAACCACCACATTATTAAGCGCACTGCTCATAATTGGGGTTTTTCTATCTGGACGTCCAACAATAACTTTAGAGTCTAAAATAAGTTCATTGTTAGCATAAAAATAGAGTGAGAAATCAGGAATATTAACCCAAATACCCGTGTCAGCAATTGCCGGTGTTAAGCGCAAACGTTGCATATTAAGCGCCATAATGCTTGCTCGTTTAGCGGGAGTTGTATTTAACCAAACACGGGTTTGTTTACCGATAACGCCATCGGTTTCTAATCCATGTGCTGCTTGAAATAATTTTACCGCTGCAACTAATGATGCATCATATACTGTGGTTGCAATCTCTTGCTCATTAGCACCAAGTTCTGGCAGTAGCTTAAGATTACGCAAGATTTGTCTAAGCGCAATCACCTCTTCTGCTGATTGATTTGGTTTTAATGAGTTTGTCCCCTTCATTTCAGGCCAAATAACGTCTTGATGAAGCTGTTTACGCACTTCATTTTTCATTAATGCGTAATAAGGATGAGAAGGCGCAAAAGAGATAACAAAACTGCCTAGTGTGGCATTTTTGATATTTTGCTGAAAATCAGTCACCGATTTATCTGCAGGTGCGGTTAATGTTTGCATCGCCCCACGATAAAGTAACGAAACACCAGATTTATTAATTTGATCAACAAAGCTGATATACCCTAAGAAAGCATCTGATAAAATAACATCTCGCCCTTCTTGGGTTAATCCTGGAGCATCTAACTGCGCTAGCCAACGTCCAAATTGTGGTTGGATCCCCGAGAGTGCCACTTCAGCAATTTGCTGTTGCAGCTGTTCTGTGATTTTTTCGTCTTGCCAGATTAGTGCCAGATTATTATTTTGATAAACCTTAGTCAGCTGATTGAAATATAACGGCTTAAACTCCTGTGGTAACCATGACTGTAATTTAGCTCTCGCTTCTTGCTCTGTAACCAATGATATCTCTATTGCTACAACCGCAGGTGTTGCATTGTCTACAGGAATAAGAACAGCTGGTTCACTTGCAGGAACAAGCACTGTTGTTTCACTTATTGGCGCTGGAGCCTTTGCTTCATTTATAGGAGGAGTAGTTGCTGCTTTTTCCTCGGAGATAGATAACTCCATAGGCTGGCTATTTTCTGTCGCAATTGCACTTTGCCCAGAAAGAAGTGTGCCTATTACAACAGAATACACCATTGCTCTTTTAATTTGTTGTTGCGCCATAATTCCTCTTACCTCTTTCCCTTATTATTATTTTGGTATCCTAGAATATTAGATGAGTTAGAAGAAGAGTTTTATAGGAATAAACTAATATTTGTAAAGTTTTATAAGTTTCTTACGGGAATTTTTTTATTCAATCATCATAAAATGACTATTAAATTGATTTTTATACCTTTTAGAATATAAATCAAACAACACAGAAAAAATAATGAAATTTAGGTATCAACTAATAACAAGTAAGAGAAAAGTGAGGAAAGAGAAGAAGAAAGCACAATAGAGAGATAAGTGGAAACCGCATTATTAATAAAATAGTAAATAAGTTAACTTATTAGCCATCAAAAATAATCAAACGCTCAAATAGAAAAAGGCGTAGTTTCCTACGCCTGACAAATAAAGGTAAACAAAGACAAACAAAACTTAGTATTCTGAGTTGATAACAACTTCTTCACCAAACTGACCCGCTTTAGGCAGTGGTTGGTAAGATGAGTTAGCAGCACGTAAAATACGAATACCACGGATATTCAGTTCATCTGCTGCTGCGATATCAGCATCAGCATCACCATAGTAAATTTTCAGTTTATGATCACGCATCCAGCTTACTTTGTTATTTGCGCCAGGTTGGTCACCAGCAAAAATAACAGCCTGCATTTTATCAGCAGGAATATTCAAGCCTTCTTGAACATATTTGGTCACTGTCTCAGTTTTAGTTTGAGTACGACCAGTAATGAAATAAACAGTGTCGCCACGTTTTAAGTGCATCTGAACAAGATCGATACCGACTTGTTTAGGCATACTAAATTTATCCCACTCGTTGTTCATTTTTTCCCAGAATTCTGGGTTTTTCAGGTAGCTGAAATCGTTTGGAGAATATTCCAGTTTACCACGGAAGAAGCCTGGGCTTGAGAACAGAACGGTATCATCGATATCAAAACCAACAGCCATTGGTGGTTGACCTACTAAGCTTTTTTCGATATCTGCAACAGACACCCAATTAATTGGTTGTTGCTGTGCTAATTCAGTAACAGTAACACCTGGGCTTACTACTTCTGGCATATGAACTTTTGCCATTGCTGCGCCATTTAGGCTTAACGCTAAAGCAATCGCACTTAAAGTTAACGTGACTTTACGCATTCTCTTTCCTTTAAATTTTATGTTAATCACATACGGAAACAATCATAGACATCACTATTACATTTAAATGAGATGCAGCGCACGTTATGCCATTTAAGTTTTCGATTATTTGTTAATTTACTTTCATTTTTTGATCTATCTAACACTTTGAAAAAAGAAGGCGCTATTGGAATAACCCAGTAGCGCCTTTCTTATCATCACTTTTTATTCAATAACGAAGTTATTTTATTCTGCTGTTTCTGTTATTTCAGTAACATTTGATGATGCAATTTTATCTTTTTCACTCTGTTGACCAAAACCTTTCAGCCCAACAACATGTACGTGCTCAGTTCCATTAGAAACCTTACGTACTAATTTATAGGTTGTGCCTTTTTCAGGGCTAATATTTTCTGGTGCTGCAATGATAAGTTGCATATCTAATCTATCGCATAATTCAAACAGTGTAGCGATAGATTTCGCATCTAAACGAGCCGCTTCATCAAGGAATAATAGACGACAAGGTGAAATATCTTTGCCTCGTAAACGACGAGACTCCTCTTCCCAGCTCTGTACAACCATCACCAGAATCGACATACCTGTACCTATCGCTTCACCGGTAGATAAAGCACCACTTTCTGCTTTTAACCAACCTTCTGGTCCGCGATTAACTTCGACATCCATTTCAAGGTAGTTACGATAATCTAGTAGCTCTTCACCCACCGTTTGTGGCATACGTTGCCCAATATCTACTTGTGGATTTAAGCGCTGATAGAGTTTTGCCATCGCTTCTGAGAAGGTCAGATTTTGGTTTTTGAACAAGTCTTGGTATTGGTTATCTTCTTCTGATAACACATCAAGTAAAATTTGATGGCTTTCACGAATATTAACGTTTAAGCGAACACCGCGTACCTGACCAAATGACACCGCTTGTAACCCTTGGTTAAGCATACGAATTCGATTTTGTTCACGCTGAATAGTTTTACGAATAATATTCGCGACACTTCGTGAACTGATCGCCAGTTTTTGCTCGCGATTTGTCAATTCTTCAGTTAAACGTGCAAGCTCAATTTCCATTTGCTCAATGGCATCAATTGGATCATCCGTTTTGATAATATCTTGTCGGATACGTTCTCTTAGATGTTGATAGACAGCAATAAAGAACTGAACTTTGCGATCTGGGAATTTTGCATCCTCAGAGCGACGTAACGCATCACGCAAATATTCATTATCGGCAACCGCTTGACGCAACGCACCTAACGCTTTATCCGACATTGAACGCAACTCATCGGCAGAAAGATAAGCAAAATCTCGACGATGCAAACGTCGTTCCATGCCATTTTCTTTCACCAAACGCATTACCGCACACCAACCAGCTTTCGCACTAACAACCTGTTCGCGAATTTGCAGATAGTCACGTTCAAGCTTACGAATTTTCTTCGTCATATTATCGCGCTCAGCTTCACTCAAGGCGATATCACGCTCAAGTTGACTGATACGGGTGCGATTGATACTTACCGCAGAATAGCGTTGATCACGCAGCTCTTTCGCGCGAGTTTCAGCACTGGCATCAATATGAATGCCAGTTTCTTTCATCTCTTGCTCAAGCTCTCTTAATAATTCAGATTTGGTATCAAAAGAACTTTTTAATGATGCCAGAACTTGATTAAATTGCGCATATTGCGCTTGTTGCTGACGATACAACTCACGTGCTGTTGTACGCTCAGTTTCTGCCATCTCTAAACGATGACGCAGTTTTTCATTGAGATCACTATTTTCACTCACAATTTCGACGGCGTCGCTATAGCTAAAGTGTGCACGACGCTGCACAACTTCCACCAGCAAGAAAGCATGTTGTTGATACCGCTGTTGCTCTGCTTTAGCTTGTTCGTAATCTTTAGTTAGTTGCTCATGTTCTTGCGGATCACTTTGTAAAATAGCAGCTATCGGCTCTAATGTTGCCAAGGCTTTTTCATGACGTTGTAGATAACGCATTGACTCTTCAGCAACATAAAGCTCTTCACGTAGCTCTTCAACACGATCAATTAACGTCTCATCCATCAAGATATTGACTTGCGGGATCAGTTTATTCAGTAGTGTTAGTGACTCTTTCGCCTGTGCATAGTGCTGACGTTGTTGTTGAGTACTCTCTTCATATTGAGTGAGTGCTCTCTCTATTTCATTACGGCGTTGATTTAGCTGACGAATATCTTCTTCAGGATCCGCTTCAAATGCCACTGAAATATGTTGCCCAACAAATTGGCTAAAAGCGTGATGCGCACGTTGGATTTTTTGCACATCAAAAGCTTGTGTTGCATACAGCTCAGATAATTCATCACGTTGATGCGTTAAAATATCTAACTGGCTTTCACGAGCAGCACGACCAAAGAGTGGAATTTCAGGGTAACGTGAATAGCGCCATTGTCTGTCTGATGTTTTTATCAGAACCGCTTTATCCATCTCTTGTGCATTAAATACGCTATCATCAAAAGATTGTGGATCACCTTCAATAAAATAGAGATCTTCAGGGCAATCTTCTAATGTTGCTAACTGTTCCTGCACAGGAGCAAGATCTTGCACTACAATAGCATGACGAGCAGGACCATAAAGTGCAGAGAAATAAGGTGCATCTTCCAGTGTAATGTCATCATAAATCTCTGATAATAAAACACCGTTAAAACGTTCAGCTAATGTAATAAGTCGGCTATCTTCAGCACCACTTGGCTGACTTAAGCGCTCAATTTGTGCTTCAATTTGTTGTTTACGTGATGCAGTTTCATCTCGTAATACAGTAGCTTCACGTTCTTTTTCAAGTAACTGCTGCATATATTCAGTTACTTGGTGCCCAGTTTCAAAAGATTGATTTGTTTGTTCACATAATTGAGTTAATGCATCTTGTGCCGCAATCCAAGCTGGTGCTTGTTTGGTTAGCTTTTGGATTTGCTGTTTTAACTGATCAAGCTCTTGTCGCATTTGCATGCGTTGTTCGCCAGATTCATTTACGTAATCACTTAACTCTTCAATTTTTGCTTCTAATTCATCTTGTAAAATAAGTAAATCATCTGGCTCCATTGCTTTGCCATGATGTTTATTAAATTCTTCAAGTTGTCTTTGTGCATTATCTCGTTGCTGCAAGCGTTGTTCTAATTCTGCTAATTGCATTCTAATAGGATGAGCCCTATCAGCTTGGTGACGATGTGAAGACCATTCACGTAGGGCATTTTTTGCTGCACCCCATGCATCTTGACGATTAACTTCACCGACAATAGCGCTAATTAGCTTATAAGCTTGGTCAAACTGTGTTTTAGCTGCATCAGAAACATTAAGTTTCTGCTCCATAGAGAGCAGTTTATGAGTAATGGCTTGTATTTTTTCTTGAATACGATCAGCCCACTCTTGCGCATTTTTTTCATCTAAATCATCGATACCACACTGTGCTTTCGCTCGCTCTAATGCTTGCACAGCTTGGCGATATTGAATTGCTCGTGTTTGTTGTACATCTAGTGCTTGTTGATAATCTGCTAACTGATTTTTCAGTTCATCGACTTCTTCTTCTGCTGATTCAACTCTTGCTTCTAACTCTTCTTTTTTTGATGCTGCTTCTTCGACAACTTCACTTTGCTCTTCTAAACGGAATGTTATCTCTTCAACATCAGCAATATAGCGATCAATTTTTTCTTGTTGGCGAACCGCATTTTGCACCAAGTTTAACCTATCACTTGCCGCTTGATAGTCTGCTTCAAGATCAGAAGATAAGGCTTGCTGCTCTTCAAGCTCTTTTCCCATTTCAACAAAGCGATAATCTTCGCTATTGATCGATTTACGCTGACTCCACAGCTCTCGGCGAACATTAAGTGCTTCATCAAGGTGAACGCGTCTTTCATTAGCGTGGCGCATATAGTCAGCAGCAACATATGAGGTTGCTTCAGTGATTAAGTGCTTAAATAAATCACGATCTGACTGAGTGACGCGAATAGCTTCAAGTGTCATGCGGTTTTCACGCAGAGCCCCTTCCATATCTTGGAACGCTTTTCTAACACCACTATTTTCAGGTAATAAATAGTCACGTAAAGAACGGGTGATGGCACTAGAAATACCACCATATAAGGAAGCTTCAATTAAACGATAATATTTTGCACGATCGCTGGCTGATCGCAGACGTTTAGGAATAACCCCTAAATCAAACATTACCGCATGGAAATCTGTAATAGAGTTAAATTGTCTAAATACAACGCCATCTATTGCTTCGACTCTCTCTTTTAACTCATTTAACGGTAAAACACGTGCTTGGCGCTCAGCAACAACTTCAGTTAAGATTTCCGTTGGGTTCTCTGCCATTGGCAACCCTTGGATCATAAAGGGTTTTATATCAACTTTTTTATCTCGTCCTGCAATTTGCTGTAAACGTACACCCACAACAGCACGTAAATGACGAGAGTTAATGACATCTAATACCGCATAACAGACCCCAGGACGCAATTTACCGTATAAGCCTTTATCGCGAGAGCCACTAGTAGAGCCAGCTTCTGTGGTATTACGGAAATGAAGTAAGGTGAGATCTGGGATCATCGCAGTAATAAACGCTGCCATGGTGGTTGATTTTCCTGCACCATTACCACCTGATAGTGTGGTAACTAACTCATCTAAATCAAAAGTACGGGCAAAAAAACCATTCCAGTTGATTAGTGTTAATGAGCGAAATTTTCCCCGTTCAATCATTTATTTTCTTCCTCCGCATCATCCTCACTGGAGTGCAATTGCTCATCTTCATCTTCATTTTCGTCATCATCATTAGATAATTCTGGCTCACTCTCTAGCGCCATTGCCTCTCCATCACGGATCATGCGCATTTGAGCCTCAATAGGAGAGTCGCCACTACGAACATCGGCACCAAAACGAAACACTGATTCAGTAATTGAAAAACGTTGCAGATCATTTTGCAAAAACGCAATCATTCCTAAACGACGTAAGCGGTTTAGAGATGTTCTCATTTTTTCTTGTAATTTTTGCAAGTCTAAGTCAGAACCTGTAGAACGCTGGTTTACTAAACGAAGTAGTTTTGATTCATCAGCAAGCGTGCGCAATTCATCAAACAGCTCTTGTACCGTGAAAATACCCTGATTTGCTAATCGTTCAGGGCTAAGATAGAGGTAACACAAAATTTTACCCACTAGCATATCCATTTCAGAGAGTACTGAACGAGGGATAAGTGTGGTTGAACGTGGACGAAGATAGAAAAATCCTTCAGGTGCTCGAATTAGTTCGACGTTATAACGCGCATAAAAATCGGATAACTCATCTTGAAAATCCATCAAGAAAGCATGGTCATCCAGAGAGTCTATACCAATATGCCGACCTGCACGTAACTGACTATCCAGTTCAGGAAAAAGTGAGTTCGCTAACGCCTGTGCCAGTTTTGCTGGCATAAATTGCTCAGTATGTATCGATGACATGCGCCTGTACCTTAGCTCCATATTCGTTAATTTCTGACCATTTTGCAGGTAGTCCTGCAAGTTCAGCTTGTGCTACACCCAATCGTACTGCCTGATCAATGACAATACGCGCCACATCAAAATGTTTTTGTTGTGGATAATGGTGAAGAAATTCAACTAGCACTGAACCAAGATCTAATGCTCTTTGTTCTGATTTATAAGAGGCGAGCTCTTGTTCAACCCATTGGGTTATTTGCTCATTAACTTCACTGAACATTTGATATTCTAGTTCTTCAGGTAATTCACCGGTGACTTCTTCATCTCGCAATGTCAGTTCTTCATCACGCATATCAAAAAGTCTATCCGCGTTTGCATAAGTTAATGCCCACGGGCTATCAAAATAATTTTGTACTGATTGGCGTAATCGACGGGAGAAAATGCGATTTTTATCCATATCAATAGCTGTACGAATAAATTTATGGACATGCCTATCATAACCAATCCATAAATCAATAGATTGCTGACCCCAGCTGATGATTCGGTCTAGCTTACTTTGCAATTCAAAAATCAGGGTATCAATTTGCTCTACATGACCTGAATTCATATTTGCTTCTTGAATACGCAATAAGTTAGCTTGTAGTTTGTCACCTGCGGCTTCAAGGGTATCTTGTAACTCTCTTAACGTACCTGATGTTTCTGATAACAGTTGTTCACAACTTGAAATCGCTGCTTGCCAATCTTGATTTAATAGCTCGGCAATATCTTCTTTTACTGTGTTTTGCTGCTCATCCATAATACGTTGCGAAAGATCGATACTATCGAATATTTCAGCAACTGAATATTTTAATGGGGCGAATACATTACGGTGCCAATGATATTCATCACCACCTTCTTCTGCTGAACTTGCAGCAGAATCTAATTCTCCCGCAACGATAGAAAGCTGCATTGATAACCGTAATGATGAAAATTCACGTTGGCGAATATAATAATCACTAATACCAATGCCTAATGGTGTTAAACGATAAATCGCATTACCTTCTACCAGTTCACTGGTAAAACGGTTAAAGAGGCGCTGTTTAACCATATCATTAATGGCATTGTTAGCACGTACCTGAATAGCTTCTGCGGGTTGTTCAAAGCCTTTACAGACTTCTCTAAAGGCGTCAATCAACTCACCTTCACTCATCTCGCCATCAAGGCGTTCGCTGTTTAATACAGCAACTGCCATCAAAAAAGCTAATCTTTCAGGTGGCAGTGAAATCGAGAAATCATTTTTTCTCGCCCAAGACACTAACTCAGGAACGGTCTGGGTAAAATCACTCATAGTACATCCTTAATTTACACGCTTTTGTGCCATGACATGAATATAACGCCCCAGACTGATATAGGGCTCTTGCCTACAATAACGCTGCTCTAAAGCAAGCAACGCTGGGAAATCTTTAGTTTGTAACTGACGACTTTGCAAATAATCATGGAAGACACGCACACCCGTTTTCCCTAGTATGTTCATCGAAAACTCAGACAGCCATTGATAAACATCTTCAGGTTGTAATGGATTTTGGGGCGACAAAGAGCGTTTTCTTCTACGCGGAATTTCAGGGGCAGCTAAATGAAAATTCCCCAAAATAGCGTTTCTCATTACAATTGCGTTAGCATTGTAAAACATCAGCGATAAGATACCATTAGGCAGTAGTATATCGGTAAGAACATTTACGGCATCTTTCTGATCCGTGATCCATTCTAATACGGCATGGAATAAAATTAAGTCAAATTTTTCATCTACATGCTGTTTAATATCTTGAGCTGCACAACAAATAAATGTCATATTTTGCACAACGCCATCTTCCGTTGCCGCTTCTTCTGCTCGGTTAAGCATCTCTTGAGATAAATCACATAAAATGATTTGATGCCCAAGTTGGGCAAGCTTACGAGAAAAATAACCTTCTCCTCCACCAGCATCTAAAATGCGTAAAGGGCGATTAGGAAGTTGAGTCAGTAGTTGTTGTAAATCTTGCCAAATGACTGCCTGACGGATTTTACCCTTTGTTGTGCCATAGATATTGCGAGAGAATTTATCAGCAATATCGTCAAAATTACGATCTGACATTAAAACGCCTCATGATAACGACCTGTTACTTGCGCTCTTTGCATTCTGATAAATTCAAAAATATGAGACACTGTGCATAAAATGAAAGATAACAATTTTACCAGTGTTCTATGATACTGACTGTTTTCTATAAAGAAATAAGTCATGAATCAGACTATTCGCAAAGCGCTGTATAAATATAACGCTTATTAATGAAAAAATTAACGTTCAAACGTTTATCGTTTTATAAATTATTGACTGTTCTTTATTTCTATCGGTTCAGATTTTAGATAGATAAAGTGTTGTAGTCTATTTTGACACAGCGCTTCTGAAATCCCCTAGTTTTCACTAAATTTTTGCTATCAATTGCATGCATTTCACTCAACTCAGGATAATTTATGCTATTTTTGCTCAAAAAATATATTGGTGGCTTATTAATGCCTTTTCCTTTGCTACTAATTATTGCCTTTTTTGCCCTTGCTTTACTCTGGTTTACTCGTTGGCAAAAAACAGGAAAAAGTATGCTCACTATAGCATTATTTTTATTAGCTATTTTAGGGATACAACCTATTGCTGATACATTATTAATGCCAAGTGAAAAAAACTATCAAACACGTTATGAATTAAGAGAAACATCACCACAAGAGATTAACTATATTGTGGTTTTAGGTGGCGGATTTACTTATAACCCTGAGTGGTCACCAAGTTCTAACTTATTAAATAATAGCCTATTTCGTGTCGCAGAAGCGGTACGCCTTTATTATCGCAATCCTAACGTAACACTGATATTTACAGGTGGTACTGGCGCAAATAAGATAAGTAGCGCTGAAGTTGCCGCTCAAGTAGCGCAATCGTTAGGCGTTCCAGCAGAGAAAACTATTGCGTTATCAATACCGAAAGATACCGAAGAAGAGGCTTATGAAGTTGATAAATTAATTGGTAAGCAACCTTTTTTATTAGTCACTTCAGCTAACCATTTAGCTCGTGCTGAACGTTTCTTTTTAGCACGTGGCATGCAGCCAATTGCGGCTCCTGCAAATCAGTTAGCCATCACAACACCACTACATCCTTGGGAAAAATATATTCCTTCAGCGAGTTATTTTCAGCACACTGAACGTGCATGGTATGAGTTTTTAGGATCAATATGGCAATCAATAAAGCCAGATAGTCATCCTGAATTATTACCTGAGAATAAACAGAGTGAAGATACGATTAGCAATACAAAAAGCTAACGATATTTGCTGAGATAGATTTCAAAAAACAGATCAAAAAAGGCATGTAATTGACTTACATGCCTTTGAGATTTCAACGAATTTTAGCTGCGCGTAATGATAAGGTATTATTTTTATTTGCTTGATCGTAAGAGGACTTAAGCTGACGCATGGCTTCTATTTTACGTTCCATTACACCCATTTTTTTTAACTTAGAAATATCGTGTTTTAATAACATAACCACTCCCCATATCCCCCAGATCTCTCATAATGATAGATATTACGTCAATATGTAATTTCTGTAAAATTCGGTCATAATAACGCTTCAATTTATGATTTTCTGCAAAAAATAAGTATGCTTTGGATTTATAGGTCTTACAATGCAATTCAATTATTGTTTTTAGTGCCTCGGCTAATTCATTTTGAAAACAAAATTTACGAGAACATTCTCCTTTAAGAGGTCGCCTATAGTAAGTTTCATTGAAAAAACTTTCTTGCCTATCAAATTTTAAATCATAACACTGATCTATAATTTTAAATCCAACCTCTTCACTTCTATAACAAATATACTCTTCATCAGTAATATTTATTTGGCTAAAAAATAGAATAAATTTGAATTCATCTACAAAAAAATCGTAAGTATGTGCAGTAAAATTATGATTAGGAAATTCTTTAAATTCACCAGAGTATTGTATTGTCATATTAAACAGTAAGCCAATTAACCAGCTCAAATTTTAACATAAAAAATCACGAAAACGTCTTTCATCCTGTAATTTAAGATAAACTTTATTCATTACTATCATATAGTTAGCTTATTAATCATCAATACATACACATTAAAAAAGGCATGTAATTGACTTACATGCCTTTGAAATTTCAGTTTGTTTTTACTAAAGAATTAGAATTCTTGATTTAATGCTCTAAATGCCGCTCTCGCTGCAATTAAATCATCTTGTGTATCAACACCTACACCAGGCACTTCTAATGCTTTTGCAACGTGGATTTTTTCGCCATACCACAACACGCGCAGCTGCTCTAACATTTCGATAGATTCCAGCGGACTTGGTGCCCAATTGATATAACGACGCACAAAACCAGCACGATAAGCGTAAATACCAATATGGCGTAGATAATGCTCGCCAATTTCATCATGCGATAAATTGAAGCGATCACGCTCCCAAGGAATAGTGGCACGAGAAAAATAGAGGGCAAAACCTTTAGCGTCCATAACGACTTTAACCGCATTTGGATTAAAGGCTTCTTTTGAGTCAACGATAGGCACAGCAAGTGTCGCCATTCCTGCGCCACAGTTAGCTAAGTTCTCTGCAACTTGGCTAATAATCGCAGGGGGAATAAGAGGTTCATCACCCTGAACGTTAACAATTATTTCATCATCTGCAAATTGGTATTTTTCAATCACTTCAGCTAAGCGTTCTGTACCTGAATGGTGATCTTCACGGGTCATACACGCTTCACCACCCGCTTTTTCGACTGCGGCAACCACATCTAAATTATCTGTAGCCACAATCACACGCTGCGCGCCAGAGCGCTTTGCTTGTTCCATTACGCGCACAATCATGGGTTTACCATGAATATCTGCTAATGGTTTGCCGGGTAAACGAGTCGATGCATATCGACCAGGGATAATGACCGTAAACATGAAATTATCTTTCCTCTTCTAGTGACAATTCTCTTGCTTCATTTTCTAGAAGAACGGGGATATTGTCACGAACAGGATAAGCTAAATGATCAATTTTGCAGATAAGCTCTGAATTTTCTTTATCAAAGATAAGTTTGCCATGACAAACTGGGCAAGCGATTATTTCGAGTAAACGGTGATCCATGTGTCCCTCACAAGGGTTAATCATTTATATGCCAAAAGGATATCATAAGGAAGGATCTGCGTTAATACTCTAACTCGCTCGTTTAGTCATTATTATGCAATTATTTTTTGCTATTAATGATTTTATTATTTTCTTTTTCACTATCAGCAACAAAAAAGCCACATTAATGTGGCTTTTTATCGTTTAGTATACAATATCATTAATAAAGAATTACATTCAGCTTTTATTGATAATAATTTGACCATTTTATTATCTTTATTGCATTCTAATTAACTTAGCCGCTTTTATATTATCTTCTGAACATGCCGATGATGTTCCTCATTAAGCCTTGTTCAAAAGATAACGAGAACTATAATTTAAATAACAGCTCAAACAAGAAGTTAAACATACGCCAACTACTTGTTTTATATCTAGATTTAAAAAACCATTAATTAAAAGCCGATAACATCAGCAGCTTCTAGACCTGCTGCTGTTCTGATAACAGAAAATTCAACATGCTGACCTTCTGTTAAGGCTTTATTTTTTGTATTGGCTATCGCTTTTTTATTGACGTAAATTTCTTGTTCAATATCAGTTGAAACAATAAGGCCATAACCTTTATTATTATCGAACCATTTAACGCGACCCATAACTAATTGTAATGTCATGATAGATAAACTCCTTTTGTTCTTTGTATAGTTTTATTTCACTACACAAATGCATCCTACTTTTTATTAAGTCTTCTTATATAAAACCCCAATTAAATTCTGAACACATTAATTTAAGTAGTGCATTTTATTATTCATATATAAATGTTCAAAATCGTGATAGCTAGCTTAACGAGATATCTATAGGCTCAATGAAATATTTACAGCATCACCATGACAATTAGATGACATGATGAAAAATATTTCATTGCGTATCTATAAATAGAGTAACTCGAAGTAGAGTAACCCCAAATAAATGATTAATAGTATCTATATAAAATAGTTTCCATAACCAATAGTCCGCAAAGCCAACCAATATCTACAGCACAAAAGTATTAACCCAACACTAAAGATCCACAAATAACCCACACAAGGCTTTTGAGTAGATAGGGTATTAGCGAGTTAAATTGGACTACGACAAAAGCGATATGCGATTAGTGGGTAGGTAATCTTTTATGTAACGCTATCCTGATTTCCAATATAAATATCATTGTTTCAGATCAGATACAAGTTTTTTTCGAGCTGTAAATTAAATTAGTCACTTGTTTTAGCACAGTTTGACTATTTAAAGTGGCAGAGACTGGTAAATACCACCAATTATCTTGAGCAAAATGATGACATTTAACAGCATCTTTTTCTGTCATAATTAACGGTTCATTATGTGGGGTCAATTGTTGTAATTCTTGCGCACTATAATCGCTATGATCACTAAACGCTTTAGTTGCTATTAGTTGAATGCCTTTATCACTTAATGAATTAAAAAAGCGAGGAGGATGTCCTATTCCCGCCATAGCTACCGCTTTATTTAATTGATTTACAGGTTTTTTCTCACCTGTTTTTAGATTAATGGCGATTTCCCCCTCTAATGTCATGCCAATCTCATTGTCTTGGCTTATTCCACCATTAACAATTATGGCATCCACTGAGTCTAAACGCCCTGCACGTTCACGCATAGGACCCGCTGGTAACCACCAACCATTACCAAAGCGGCGTTGCCCATCAATAACAACGATTTCATAATCTCGCTGTAGTGCATAATGCTGTAAACCATCATCAGTAATAATGACATCTAGAGAGTGCTTATCTAACAGCGCTTTTACTGCATCTCGTCGAACTGGAGCTACAGCAACAGGCGCGCCAGTTCGATGATAAATTAATACAGGTTCATCACCCGCCATTGCGGGTGTGATTTTATCAGAAAGTAATAAAGGATAATGGTCTGATTTCCCGCCATAACCACGGGAAACAACGCCTGGTTTAAAACCTTGAGCAATGAGTTGCTCTACAAGCCAAATAACAACGGGTGTTTTTCCATTACCACCAGCGGTTAAGTTACCAACAACGACCACGGGAACAGGCGATTTCCATGATGGAAACCATCCTTTTTGATATGCGATACGCCTTAGCGTTGCTATAACACCATAGAGCCATGAAAATGGCAGTAAGAGAATATAACACCAAGATTTACCAGACCAAATCCGTTCAATCATTTGCCAAATTGCATCCTATGAAGCTGAGCATAGATACCTTCTTTCTCTAACAGATTAAGGTGGGCACCACGTTCAACAATTTCGCCATCTTCAATAACCAGAATTTCATCTGCTTTTTCAATCGTAGACAAACGGTGAGCAATAACCAAAGAGGTTCTATTTTTTTGTAGCTCATCAAGTGCAGATTGAATAGCTCGTTCTGATTCTGTATCAAGTGCTGATGTTGCTTCATCCAATATTAAAATGGGTGAATCACGTAATAGTGCCCTTGCGATAGCAATACGTTGACGTTGTCCACCAGAAAGAAGTACACCATTTTCGCCAATTTCAGTATCAAGCCCATTGTCTAACTTTTGAATGAAGTCCATGGCATGCGCCATTTTAGCGGCTTTCTCGACATCTTCTCGGCTATATTTATCTTCACAAGCATAAACAATATTATTCGCTACAGTTTCATTAAATAAATGAACATTTTGTGAAACCAATGCCACTTGGTTACGCAGTGATTTTAAGGTGTAGTCACGAATATCATGACCATTTATCAATATCTCACCTTCATTAATATCGTAAAAGCGTGTTAGCAGATTTGCTATCGTTGATTTACCTGAGCCAGAGCGTCCAACTAAAGCAACCGTTTTTCCAGCAGGAATAGTAAACGAGAGGTTCTTCAGTGCTGGCGTATCTTTAGTTGCGTATTGAAAAGTTACATTACGAAATTCAATATCACCAGTTGGTTTTTTCAGCTCTAATTTACCGTTGTCTTTTTCCTGTTCTAGATCCAATATCGCAAATAATGTTTGGCAAGCTGCCATACCACGTTGGAATTGAGCATTAACATTGGTTAATGATTTTAATGGGCGCATCAATGCAACCATTGAAGAGAAAACAACAGTAATAGTCCCTGCAGTTAATGTATCCATAATTTCAGGGAAACTTGCAGCATATAAAACAAAGGCTAACGCAAAAGAGGCAATCAGCTGAATAATGGGATCAGAAATTGAGGATGCAACCACCATACGCATGCCTTGACGGCGAATATGGTTACTTACATGATTAAAACGCTTATTTTCTACGTCTTGACCATTAAAAATAAGCACTTCTTTATGCCCTTTAAGCATCTGCTCTGCGCTGGTTGTTACTTGCCCCATACTATTTTGAATACGCTTACTTATTGTTCTAAACCGCGTAGACACGACTCGAATAACAATAGCCACAATAGGCGCGATAACGATCAAGATGAGAGAGAGATGCCAGCTATAATAGAACATCAGTGCAAACAGACCGATGATATAGGCACCTTCACGCACGACAGTAATTAAGGCACCAGAAGAAGATGAAGCGACTTGCTCTGAATCATAGGTGATACGAGAAAGCAGCGTTCCTGTTGATTGCTGATCAAAAAAGCTTACCGGCATTCCCATAATATGAGAAAACAACCGACGTCGCATATTCATAACGACCTTTCCTGAAACCCATGAAAGGCAGTAACTTGATATAAAGTTAGATATACCACGTAGAACTATCAATCCGATAATGGCAAAAGGCATCCATTTTAATACGTCATTGCTCGCCTTACCAAAACCCTCATCAAGCAGTGGTTTTAATAAAGAGATCATAAATGCATCAACGCCCGCATTTATAATCAATGCGACTGCTGCGACTAACAAACCAGCTTTAAAGACACGAATCATCGGCCATAAGCGTCGGAAAGTTTGCCACGTTGATAGGTCTATATCATTCATATGTATTACCAAACTTTTAATAAATAGCGGGTTATTCTACTCGTTAATAGGCAAAACACCAAACCACTGATGATACCAACGAGGCAATATATCTTGCCTATAGGTCAATACATCACGCTTATTTTGCTTAAACTCAATAGAAATCTGTCCACTAATAGGTGTAGTTAGCCAATTTATGGCTTCATTTTTATAACGGCGATGTACTTTACCAGAAGGTAAACGCCAAGGGCTATAACGAGCAGCAGAAACAAGTGCAATATTTGGTGAAACTGCTTGAATAAACGACAATGTTGAAGATGTTTGGCTGCCGTGATGCGGAACTTGTAAAATATCCGCCTTTAGTTGATTATTTTTTAACCTTACTAGTTGGGCTTCGCTCTCTTTTTCTATATCACCAGTAAGTAAGATACTCTGCCTTCCATCACTAACACTAATAACACATGATTCATTATTTTTTGGTGAGGTATGTAGATTAATTGGCCATAAAGCATGAAAAAAAAGCCCTTTCCACCGCCATGATTGCCCTTGTAAACAAGGCAAGTGATGAGATTGATTAAAGCTACTACGAACCGTCAATTGAGGATAAGCTGCTAATAAATCGCTAACTCCACCGGTATGATCCAGATGATCATGACTAATTATCAACGTGCTAGGGGTTATTTTACGGTTTTTTAGATAGGGAATAATGACACTTTTTGCAATAGAACCGCCGCTTTTCCAGCGCATTCCTGTATCATAAATAATCGCCTCCCCTTCTTTTTCAATGATAATAGCCAAGCCATGACCAACATCTAGCATTGTCATTCGCCATTGATAACGCTCTGAAAAATAGATTTCACAATATAAAATTACACCTACTGCAATTACTAATACAAAATGATGACACCACCATTTCATTTTAATGACGAGAATGCCCACAATACCGCTTAAGCTTAATAAAAAGGGTATTGCGCCACTATTATGCCAATAAGAGACAATATAAGGGAGAAATCCAAATGCATAACTAATAGAGAGATCTACCCAATGCCATAAAAAAGGCTGAAACAGTGGTATAAATGAAGTAAACAACCCAAGCATAATCAATGGGACAGTAATAAACGAAATAATAGGTACAGCCCATAAATTAGCAAAGAAACTAAAAAGATTACCGCCACCAAATAAATAGTACTGAAAAGGTAACAAAATAATCATTAGCCCAAGTTGTAAATGGATTAATCGAAGAATAAACCATCGTTTCTGGTAACTAAATTTTCCTGATAATGGATACATCCAGTACCAAAAAATAATCGCAAATACAGCAGAAAATGAAAGCCAAAAACTTGCGGATAAAATAGAAAGAGGCTCAAAAATTAAAATCAGTGCCGCACTCCAAAGTGCCCACTGCCAAGGTAAAAATAGTCGGCTACGCCAATGCAATAGAACCCATACACTTAGCCCAATGAGCGCTCTTGTTGCTGGGATCCCCCATCCTGATAAAGCTGCATAAGTAACCGCCGTGATCCATCCTATAATTAATGGAAATAGTGCTCCAATCCATTTAGCAGGAAGAAACAACTGAATACCTCTCGCAATAAACCAACCAAAAAATGCTGATAAACCAATATGTAGCCCAGAAATAACAATAAGGTGAGCGACACCTGTTTTCATATAGATCTCTTTCTGTTCTGCCTTTATCAGTCGTTTATCACCAAGAACTAATGCCGTGATTTCACCTTTATTTTTTGTGGCTTCCCAGTACGTTGATATATATTGAATAAATTGGCTACGTAGCGAAGTATTTGCATCAACTAAAGTTGCATGCATTACTTTTCCTGCAAGCGTCTCTTTTAGCGAGACACTATATTTTTGACTATCAAAGCCCCCTTCATTTAAATAACTATGCACAGCCCGAAACTGTATTTTAAATTGCCAATATTGCCCGATAACATTACTTTTAGGAGGGTTACGCCAATAGACATTGGCATAAATTGCAGATGAAAAGATGCTTTCTTTAGGAATGGCAATTTTTATAATAATATTGCCATCTTGTAGCTGACGATATTCAATAACTTTAGTTTGGATTGTTGCGATATTATCAACTAACTGGTCTGTTCTGGTAATTAATGACTGTGCAATACTATTTGAATATCCCCAAAATAATAATATGAGTGCTAAAAAGCGAATAGTAGCATGTGGAACAAGAAGTAATAACAAAGAGAGGATAATCACAACATATCCCCCTTTGCTATTAATAATATCTGATTGAACTAATAGCGGAAGAGATCCCAAGATTACTGCAAAAGCAGCTTTATCAATATTGAGTTGATTAAAATAGAGTAATTTTAAATGTCTTTGCAATAAGCAAATCAATTTTATATATGATGCTTTAAAACTATAAATATATCTTATTTTTTGTAGAAAAATCATCATTTCCCATCCATGGTATTAATTTATTTCTTTTAATATCATATCGTTAAATGACGTTTTAATATCTAATTCACTTGAATAGTTTTGAACTTCTTCGTAAGAAAAAAATGTATTCTTTTATGAGATACAATTTTTTGCGAGATCGTTCTAAATAAGAATACTTGATCAATATTTTAAAATTTTATTAAGGAAATAACTGAAAAAAACACTTAGAGTAATTACAAGAAAAAGTAAAAAGAGAAAAGAGAAAAGAGAAAATATGAATAGATAAGTAGAATCGGAAATAAGTAACCAAACTAAGGGTTGTTATGTTAAGCGTTAAATATGTAATGCTAAGAATTTAATAGATAAAAAAACTCAAATTAAAACATTATAAAATCTAGCAATAAAAAAACGGCACCGAAGTGCCGTTTTTGAGAAAGTTAACTAACTTTGTGCCTTTTCGACAGGAAGTTGTTTATTCCGTATAAATATTTACACGGTCACGTAACTCTTTACCTGGTTTAAAGTGTGGAACGTATTTACCTTCCAGATCTACTTTATCACCAGTTTTCGGGTTACGACCCGTACGCGGCGCACGGTAGTGTAGAGAAAAACTGCCGAATCCGCGGACTTCGATACGCTCACCATCAGCCAATGTGTCAGCCATATGATCAAGCATTTCTTTTACAGCATCTTCAACTGTTTTAGCCGAAAGATGAGATTGTAGGCCTGCAAGTCTCTCAATTAACTCAGACTTGGTCATATTACCTCCCTAGACTACCGATAAATAGGCAACGATAACGTTGCCTCTCGTTAATAACTTAAATTATTCGCCTTTAGCTGCTTTGAAAGCTTCAGCCATAGCGTTGTTTGAAAAACCAACTTCTTCTTTGTTGTTCACAGAAGCGATAGCGTCTTTCTCATCAGCTTCGTCTTTAGCGCGAACAGACAGATTGATAACGCGGTTTTTACGGTCAACACCAGTATATTTAGCTTCTACAGCTTCGCCAACATTTAGAACCAGAGTTGCATCTTCAACGCGGTCACGTGAAGCTTCTGAAGCACGCAGGTAACCTTCAACACCGTCAGCCAACTCTACAGTTGCGCCTTTAGTATCAACAGCAGTTACTTTACCAGAAACAATAGCACCTTTTTTGTGAGCAGACAGGTAATTATTGAATGGATCTTCTGATAATTGTTTAACGCCCAAAGAGATACGTTCACGTTCAGCATCAACTTGCAGAACTACAGCAGCGATTTCGTCGCCTTTTTTGTACTCACGAACAGCTTCTTCACCTGCAACATTCCAAGAAATGTCAGATAAGTGAACCAGACCGTCAATACCACCGTCTAAGCCGATGAAGATACCAAAGTCAGTAATAGACTTGATTTTACCTTCAACACGGTCGTTTTTGTTGTGAGTTTCTGCGAACTGCTGCCATGGGTTAGATTTACACTGTTTCAGACCCAGTGAAATACGGCGACGTTCTTCATCGATGTCAAGAACCATAACTTCAACAACATCACCAACGTTAACAACTTTAGATGGGTGAATGTTTTTGTTAGTCCAATCCATTTCAGAAACGTGTACTAAACCTTCAACGCCTTCTTCGATTTCTACGAAGCAGCCGTAATCAGTCAGGTTAGTTACACGACCAGTCAGTCTTGTACCTTCTGGATAACGTTTAGCGATAGCTACCCAAGGATCTTCGCCCAGTTGTTTCAGACCTAATGATACGCGAGTACGTTCACGGTCGAATTTCAGGACTTTAACAGTGATTTCGTCGCCAACATTGACAATTTCGCTTGGGTGTTTAACACGTTTCCAAGCCATATCAGTGATGTGCAGTAAACCGTCAACACCGCCCAGATCAACGAATGCACCGTAGTCAGTAAGGTTCTTAACGATACCTTTAACTTCCATGCCTTCTTGCAGGTTTTCTAATAACTGATCGCGTTCTGCGCTGTTTTCAGATTCAATAACCGCACGACGAGAGACAACAACGTTATTACGTTTTTGGTCTAATTTGATGACTTTGAACTCAAGCTCTTTGTTTTCCAGGTGAGTTGTGTCACGTACTGGACGAACGTCTACCAGTGAGCCTGGCAGGAAAGCACGAATGCCGTTCAATTCAACAGTGAAACCACCTTTAACTTTACCGTTGATGATACCAACAACAGTTTCGTTTTCTTCGTAAGCTTTTTCTAGCATCAGCCACGCTTCGTGACGTTTAGCTTTCTCACGAGACAGAACGGTTTCACCGAAGCCATCTTCAACCGCGTCCAGAGCAACGTCGATTTCGTCACCAACTTGGATTTCTAATTCGCCCTGAGCGTTTTTGAATTGTTCTACAGGAATAGCAGATTCTGATTTCAGACCTGCATCAACCAGAACAACGTCTTTATCGATAGCAACTACAACACCGCGAACGATAGCGCCTGGACGAGTTTCGATTGTTTTTAGGGATTCTTCAAAGAGTTGAGCAAAAGATTCTGTCATGTTAATGATCTTCAAGTAAATTTAATTAACGTCCATTTAGCATCCGGCCGAATGGGGTTGTTTCACATACCTCGTTACATCCTTTGTGACAAGGTCATCGGGCATTATTGTGTTTTCATTAACACGTAACCCGATTTTAATATTACCTAGTATAAACGATATAAAAATTAATTACGCTGATAATTGCAGATTTTTTTTAGCATAAGTCAACGATTTTTCAATGACTTCGTCGATAGACAAGCTTGTTGAATCGAGAATTAATGCGTCCTTTGCCGCAACTAATGGCGCAACAGCACGATTCCGGTCTCGGTAATCACGCTCTTTTATCTCGGATAAAAGGCGCTCAAAGTTAACATTAAAGCCCTTTTCCTGCAACTGTAACATGCGACGACGAGCTCGTTCTTCAGCGCTAGCATCGAGAAATATTTTTACTTGTGCATCAGGGAATACAATTGTACCCATATCTCTGCCATCAGCAATCAGCCCAGGAGCTGTACGAAATGCTCGTTGACGTCGTAATAAAGCTTCTCTTACTCGTGGAAATGTCGCTGCTTGTGATGCGGTATTTCCTACTGTTTCAGTACGAATTTCAGTTGAAACATCTTCACCTTCAAGGATAACACTTAACCCATTCTCATTAGGTACAAATCTAACATCAAGATTTGCTGCTAATGGAACAAGTGCATCTTCAGAACCAATATCCACATGATGATGTAATGCAGCTAATGCTAATACGCGGTAAATTGCGCCAGAATCAAGTAAGTGCCAACCAAAAGCCGTTGCTAAGGCTTGGCATAATGTTCCTTTACCCGCTCCGCTTGGCCCATCAACAGTAATAACAGGGACGATAACTGCCATGAGTTTCTCCTTTTTATGGGCACTGCATTTCTATGTTTTTCACTCTATCATATTGATATAATAGGTATAAACCTCAAACAGAGAAAAACAGTATTAATCATATTGCGCGCCATTATACGCATACAATGTATATGAAGGAATAAGCAGTTGAGTATCGGTCTAATTTATTGGTGAAAAATTTCGAGAAACAGCCAAATAGATAGAAATAATTGCTCTATAAAATAAAAAATCGACGGTATTATTCTTTATTAATAGAAATACCGTCGATTAAACCTAATAATGAAAAATAGAAAAGTTTGTATATGTCACTATATATTTATGCCAGCGTATTTAATTTATCAAAATAATCTGGGAATGTTTTTGCTGTACAACCCGGATCAAGAATAGTAATTGGGGTATCAGAGAGTGCAACCAACGAAAAACACATAGCAATACGATGATCGTTATAAGTCTCAATATCAGCTGTTCTTAACTGTTTAGGTGGCGTAACTTTTATGTAGTCATGCCCTTCTTCTACTATCGCGCCGACTTTTTGTAATTCTGTTGCCATTGCGGCTAATCTGTCTGTCTCTTTAACTCGCCAGTTATAGATATTACGGATCGTCGTTTCACCTTCAGCAAACAGTGCAGTGGTTGCAATAGTCATTGCTGCATCTGGGATAGTGTTCATATCCATATCGATGCCTTTAAGCGTACCACGCTCACATTCAATATAGTCATCACCCCAACGAACTTTTGCACCCATTTTTTCGAGTACAGAGGCAAAATGGATATCCCCTTGCAGGCTGTTTTTACCAATACCAGTTACACGTACTGTGCCACCTTTAATTGCCGCTGCGGCTAAGAAATAAGATGCCGATGAAGCGTCACCTTCAACAAGATATTTACCGGGTGATTGATATTGTTGCGCACCTTTTATCACAAAGTGCTGGTAGTTTTGATTTTCAATATCAACACCAAAAGTTTTAATAAGTGCCAAAGTAATATCAATATAAGGCTTGGAGACTAAATCACCTTTAATGGAAATAACGGTATCTTGTGGCGCTAAAGGTGCGGCCATTAATAATGCAGTAAGAAATTGACTAGAAACGCTACCATCAACCTCGACATTTCCACCTTGAAAACCACCTTGAAGTCGGATAGGTGGATAATCCGTTTGCTCAAGATAATCAATACTCGCACCACCTTGACGTAAAGCATCAACCAAATGCCCGATTGGTCGCTCCTTCATTCTAGGTTCACCCGTTAAAGTAATTTCATGATGACCTAAACTCAAAGCAGCCGCTAATGGACGCATTGCGGTACCTGCATTACCCAAAAAAAGCTCTAGTGGTGCGGATGTTTTAAATTCACCACCTAAACCTTCGATATCACATACCGTATTGTTATTAGATAACTGATAGTGAATACCTAATGCCTTTAATGCAGTTAACATATGACGAATATCGTCACTATCAAGTAGATTAGTTAACCGAGTTTTACCTTTTGCAAGCGCTGCCAGTAATAACGCTCGATTAGAGACGCTTTTAGACCCTGGTAAATTAATAGTGCCTTCAATATGGGCGATAGGTTGTAGTGTTAACGATTCCATAAACAGGTAGAAACTCCGATAAATCAATTAAATATGAAGGGATGCTGTTTAACCCATTAAAACTAGAATTATTTCTGCACTGGCATTATCTATTTATTATTTTGTACCGATATAACTCTATTTTAATTATCAACACCCTTAATTATAAGAAAACCTGCTTTATAGGCAGGTTTTCTTAGCCTATTTTAAAGCGATTAAGCGTGGCGACGCTCAAAATCGGCCATAAAATCAACCAATGCTTGCACACCCGCTAAAGGCATTGCGTTATAAATGGAAGCTCGCATACCGCCTGAAACGCGGTGACCTTTTAATGCCACCAGCCCTTGTGCTTCGGCTTCTTTTAGAAATACTGAATCTAAAGAAGGAGATGACATTTGGAAAGGCACATTCATTAATGAACGATTTTCTGTTGCAACACGATTGATATAGAAATCACTATTATCAATGGCACTATAAAGAAGCGCGGCTTTCTCATAGTTGCGTTTTGCCATCTCTTGCAATCCGCCTTGCTCTTTTAACCATTTGAAGACCATACCTGATAAATACCAAGCAAAAGTCGGTGGCGTATTAAACATAGAATCATTTTCAGCAAGTACCGTGTAATCAAACACCGATGGCGTCTCTTTACGCGCTTTACCTAACAAGTCATCACGAATAATAACGATGGTTAAACCAGCAGGTCCGATATTTTTTTGCGCTCCAGCATAAATAACGCCATAACGGCTAACATCGATTGGTTTAGATAAAATAGAAGAAGAGTAATCTGCGATAATAATTTTTTTATCATCAAAATCAGGTTCTTCATGAATAGCGATACCATCAATGGTTTCATTTGGGCAATAATGTACGTAAGCTGAATCATTGCTTAATTGCCACTCTTTCATTGGTTTTACACCAACTTTGCCATCAATTTCTGTTTTAATTTTAATGATATTTGGCGAGCAATATTTTTCTGCTTCTTCTGCTGCGCTTTCTGCCCAATAACCACCATCAATATAATCAGCAGTTTTCTTGTCACCTAATAAATTGAGTGGCAATGCAGCAAAATGTCCTCTAGCACCACCATGACAGAAAAGAATTTTGTAGTTTTCTGGCACATTTAATAGATCACGAAGATCTTGCTCTGCCTGATGTGCAACTTCGAGAAATTCTTTACTACGATGGCTGATTTCCATAACCGAGCGCCCTAGCTCGTGCCAGTTGCATAATTCTAATTCTGCACGACGAAGAACCTCTGCCGGTAACATAGCCGGACCCGCACTAAAGTTATATACCTGACTCATTCAAATTCACCCTATCTGAATATGTATTTACAAAACGACCTCTATCGGTTGTATCATTCTCATTAAATTGGCGCAATGATTATTGTGAGCTAACGCATAATATGCGATACATAAAAATAACGGTTAGGAGTGTTTTATGTCGGGGAGTATGCATAAAAAAGAAGAAGCTAGCTGGGGAATGCTTCTTAAAGGAAAAAATAGTCTGAAATCACTAGCGTTAGCAGGAGGTGTCGCATTACATGCAATAAATGTCTACATTACGATTACCACCTTACCTTCAATCGTTCGTGATATCGGTGGTCTTAATTTATACGCATGGAATACCACAGTTTTTATTTTAGCCTCAATACTCTCATCCGCACTTACTTCTCGCCTATTAAATAGATTTGCACCTCGTAATAGTTATTTGTTTGCTACGCTCTGTTTTTTACTCGGTTCAATCATTTGTGCAACCGCGCCATCAATGCCAATATTACTTTTTGGACGATTTGTTCAAGGCGCTGGCGGCGGTATGCTGCTCGCTTTAGCCTACTCTTTGGTTAGGGTAATGTTTCCACAACCTCTTTGGTCAAGAGCGATGGCACTAATGTCTAGCATGTGGGGAATATCTACCTTGTTAGGTCCTGCATTGGGCGGAATATTTGCAGAATATAATGTTTGGCGTGGCGCATTTTGGTCAATTTTAATTGTCGGCATTCCTTATATTATTTTATTGTTTACTATTCTTCCTACCGAAAATGCCACTGATATAGGAATAACTAAATCGCCTCTTCCTTATCAGCAATTAGCCTTATTAATTTTAGCTGTGTTATCTATTTCAATAGGTAGTCTATATAACGTTATTATCTATAATGTGTTATCTGTTATTTTTGCTGCTCTTTTTGTTTTATTACTTGTTTACATTGATAAAAAATCAAATGATGGGTTATTTCCTAAGGGAACATTCTCGTTTTCTGCCCCATTAGCGCCAATTTATTTAACTATGGCGCTATTAGGAATAAGTGTTCAAACCGAAGTTTTCGTGCCCTATTTTTTACAAATTATTCATAACATCACCCCTCTACTTTCAGGTTATTTAGCCGCATTAGTGGGTGCAGGTTGGTCTTTTTCTGCGATTATTTCTTCATCGCGTCAGCAATCGACAGCACAATGGTTAATGCGATTTGGCCCTGTAATTAATTTTATAGCTATTTTAATTCTTGGCTTGTTAATTTCTAATGTAATCACTTTACCTTATGGTCAAATCATTATTATTTGTATCGCGCTTTTCTTTACAGGTGCAGGAATAGGCATGGCATGGCCTCATTATCTCACTCGCGTATTGCAAGTTTCGCAAGGTCAAGAGGCACAAAAAGCAGCGACATCAATTACTACCATACAACTATTTTCTACTGCTGTTGGCGCATCTATTTCAGGTACTATTGTTAATATGGCGGGATTAACTGAACCGGGCGGTATTATTGGTGCTCAAAATGCAGCACATTGGCTATTTACTGTTTTTGCAGTTACACCTTTCATTGCCTTTTTTGCTGCGAATGTTGTGGTTACACGCAGCAAAAAAAATAGTTAATTTATAAATTGATTCTATTAAATCAGATAAAATGGTTATTTTAAATTAATCGCCATTTTATCATTTTATAAATAAAGACCCTTTTTATTTTATAAGGTTTATTCCCTTTAAAATTGTCTATAAATTAGACGAGAAACCAAGATGGAAGGAAATAGAAGGAAAAACCACATGAAATTAAAAATCGCAGCTATAGCAATAGGATTAATATCCACCACATCAATATGTCATGCTAATACCGCGAATTCTTATGCCGTTGATAAAGAATATGCTGAGTTTGAAAATGGCACCGAAATATTAATAAATGCAAGTTCACAAGCTACTGTTAAACCAAACAGCGACACTAACGACATTGCCGAAATATTTATTTCCCCAAGTGATGATAAAAATATTTCTCATAATAAATATGATACATTCCGCGTAGATAATTCGGGTATTATTTTAAACAATGTTAAATCAAAAGCAGACTATATTATTAATGAGGTTATTAATGGTCCAACATCCTTATTAGAAGGTAATATTGGTGTAAAGGGAAAAATAGCACATGTCATTATAGCCAATCCGAATGGGATCACTTGTGATAACTGTAGTTTTTCAAATACATTATCTGAAACACTTGTCAGCGGAAGCGTAGATAGAAGTAACAATTCTGTCGCTATTTATAACCTTGCTACATTAATTCCTAAGTCGCATTATTTATACCATAAATTTAATCCTGCACATGGCAAAGTCGCTATTATTAATTCGAAAAATATTGATAATGACGCTATGTATCGCCAATTAAATATTATAAGTAATGGAATAACCGTTAATACTCAGGTTGTTTCATCAAAAGATGTCATCTTATATAACAATGGCAATAGAGTTATACATGGTTTTGATAATAAATTTACAAGACACGTATCTTCAATTAGACCGCTCATTACACCAAATAAATATAGAAAGAATATTCCAAAAGTTAACTTTCTGACTATTGGTGACAGTAAAAATAGAGACAATCTTCCATCTGGTTTAAATGCTGGCATTCATACTGACCATAAAATAAATATTTATTCTAACAACGCAAAAGTTAATAACCATGGTTATTTAAGTAGTGAAGGAATGTATTTATCGCTCACTAATAATTCAACATTTAAAAACCATAATCAGATCTACACCAGTAATTTAGTATTAGATAGAGATAAAAATTCCTGGGTTATTAATGAAAGATCAGGATATATAAATCATTACTTGCCTTTTATATTTAGTTCTTCAGCCACTTATGAAGAAATAAATAGTAATGAAATAAATAACAATGAGGCAATAAGAATAAATAAGCTCATTGATGACCAAGAGATTATTAATCATGGAGTAGTTAAATTACTGACTCTGATGTATAACAATTGATATTATTATAAAAATAGAGAAGACCTCATAACGTGAGGTCTTCTCTTGTTACTGTATTACTATTTATTTAAATTAATATTATTTAAATTAATACTTTTCGAAATATGTTTGAATTTTTGCAGGATCTTGTGTTTCAGTTAGTGATAACTGTAATAACACTCTCGCTTTTTGTGGATTTAAGCGTTCTGATGCAACAAAACCATATTTAACATCATCAACTTCACCATTTTGAGTTGTAAATCCTACTGGTACACGGCTTGAACGCACGACAACAACGCCTTTTTTAGCGCCATCAGCTAGTGTATTCATAATATCTGTATATAAGTTACCATTACCAACACCTGCGCTAATAATGCCTTTGTAATTATTATCGATAAAGGCTTTTGCTGGTAAATCAGAAGCGTTGGAATAGTTATAAACAATACCAACTTTTGGTAATTCGGTTAATTTACTTACATCAAATGCGGCTTTATCTCCACGTGGTGCAGCTACAGAGTAATAGTGAACTTTTCCGTTATGAACATAACCTTGAGCACCCGCATTAACCGCTTGGAATGCTTGAACTTCAGTGGTGTTCATTTTCATAACATCTTTACCACCGATCACTGCATTATTCATGGTAACTAATACACCACGATTTTCTGAAGCTTTATCACTGGCAATAACCACGGCATTAAATAGGTTTAATGGTCCTTCTGCTCCTAATGCCGTTGCAGGACGCATTGCGCCAACCATAACAACAGGTTTCTTACAATGAGTTGTTAAATCAAGAAAATATGCCGTTTCTTCCATGGTGTCTGTACCATGGGTAATGACGAAGCCATCCGTTTTGTCACAATCAGCATTAATTTTATTAGCAAGTTTTAACCACACTTGGTCATTCATATCCTGAGAACCGATATTAACCACTTGCTCACCTTTTAAATTAGCAACGGTTTTAGCTTCAGGAACCGCATTGATTAATGTATCAATGCCTAATTTACCCGCAGTGTAACTTGACGTAGTCGCTGAATCACCACCACCCGCTATTGTGCCACCTGTTGCTAAAATAGTGACGTTTGGTAATGCAAATACGGAGCCACTAACTACTGCTAACAAACTGGCGAGCAATGTCTTCTTCATCATCGTATTGATCCCTTATGAGTATATAAATAAATCTTATTATGATGATTTATAATTATTAATTCCGTGATAAATGGAACGTATTTATTAAAAAAACTCATATATTAAAGAAATCGTTAGATTGAATATTGTTAGCAATAAAAGGAATGATAAATCGTTAGTGCATCACTGGAGATTTCAGTATCATGTGCCCCTAACTATCACCCGCAAAATATTGATGAAACCTGCCATGTCACAAACATTTATTCCCGGTAAAGATGCCGCACTGGAAGATTCTATCGCTAGCTTCCAGAAAAAATTAACCGACTTAGGCTTTAACATTGAAGAAGCTTCATGGTTAAATCCTGTTCCTAACGTCTGGTCTGTACATATTCGCGATAAAGAGTGCCCTTTATGTTTTACCAACGGTAAAGGAGCAAGTAAAAAAGCCGCATTAGCTTCTGCATTAGGCGAATATTTTGAACGTCTTTCTACTAACTACTTTTTTTCCGATTTTTGGTTAGGTAATGAAATTGCAGAAGGCGAGTTTGTTCACTACCCAAGTGAAAAATGGTTCCCTTTAACTGAAGATGACGCTGTGCCTGAAGGTCTATTAGATACACGTCTACGTGAATTTTATGATCCCGAAGGTGAATTATGCGGTAGCGAACTAGTTGATTTGCAATCAAGTAATCCTGACCGTGGCATCTGTGCTTTACCCTTTATTCGTCAATCAGACGAAAAACCGGTTTATATTCCAGTAAATATTATTGCTAATCTTTATGCCTCTAATGGTATGTCTGCGGGTAACACACAAAATGAAGCCCGTGTACAAGGTCTTTCAGAAGTATTTGAACGTTATGTGAAAAATCGCATTATTGTAGAACAAATTAGCTTACCTGAAATTCCTGAAGACGTATTAGCACGTTACCCTGCTGTCGTAGAAGCCATTGCAACCTTAGAAAAAGAAGGCTTCCCAATCTTTAGTTTTGATGCCTCACTTGGTGGTCAATTCCCTGTTATTTGTGTTGTATTATTTAACCCACAAAACGGAACTTGTTTTGCCTCTTTTGGTGCGCATCCTGATTTTGGCGTAGCATTAGAACGTACCGTTACTGAATTACTACAGGGTCGTAGTCTTAAAGACTTGGATGTGTTTAATCCACCAAGTTTTGACGATGAAGAAGTTGGCGATCACACCAATCTTGAAACGCATTTTATTGATTCTAGTGGTTTAATTAGCTGGGATTTATTTAAAAAAGATGCTGATTATGAATTTGTTGATTGGAATTTCAGTGGCACTACTGAAGAAGAGTTCCACACGTTAATGTCACTATGCCAGCAATGTGATGCTGAAGTTTATATCATGGATTACTCTCATTTGGGTGTTTATGCATGTCGTATCCTTGTTCCTGGTTTGTCAGATATTTATCCAGCTGAAGATTTACAGCTAGCGAATAATATCATGGGCGTTCATTGGCGTGATACGTTGATTTCCTTGCCAACAAGTCAAGGAAGTAAAGAAGAGTATTTATCATTAATTGGTCAATTTGATGAAGATGGATTAGATGACTTTACACGTGTAAGAGAAATGATTGGCATTGCACCGGGTAAAGATAATGGTTGGAGTCATCTGCGTGTTGGTGAATTAAAATCCATGCTAGCTTTAGCGGGTGGTGATCATGAACAAGCATTAGTGTGGGTTGAGTGGACACAAGATTTCAATGCGTCTCTATTTACCCCTGAACGCCAAAACTATTATCGCTGTTTGCACAATCTTTTATTATTAAAAGAAGAGACAGAACGCGAACCTGAGCAATATATGCATGCATTCTCTCGTATGTATGGCGCAGATACCCTTCTTGCTGCACAAAATGCAATGCAGGGTAAAAATGTATTTTATGGATTACAACCTATTGAGCCATCACTCGCTAATTTGCCTGTTCATCAGTCATTGCTTGCTGCTTATGAAAAACTACAAAAAGCGAAGCGCTAATCCATCAAATAACAATGTAATATTGAAGGTTATTGACTCATGGTAAATAGCCGTTAATTGAATAATGATTATCTTATTTTCATTAAAACACTCTACCTAAAAATAGAGTGTTTTCTTTTGCTTAAAATAAATAACGGCAATTTTGTCAGAATGACAAATATGCCGATTGTCAAAAGTGTCAAAATATGGCAAAAGTGACGATTATAGGATTTAAATATGACACTTAGATCTGAAATTGAAGTTATAAACTAAGAATTTGGCTTAATAGTAGTTTAAATTGCTATTTGTGTACATAGATCTCAAAAAATAAAAAACCTTATTTTTATAATGGATATATGCCTGGAGTAATCAATTAGATTATCCACAAATAAAGTAGTGTTTATATTTAAATCAAAAGTAAATGAGCCGTTAAATTTAGTTTTTAATTATTAACATTAAGAGGTGGGAATAATACGTTACATTTACTTTTTACTTTATTTATCCAGCTAGACTAAAATTTTTTGATAATTTTTAAAAAAAATTTTTACTTTATTAATCATATAATTATAGCCAAAATAGCGGGTTTTTACGCACTAAGATTGGGTTTCTAACCAGCGACCATGATCCATATCAATTTTAGAAGTAAGCCCCTTTGCTACTATTATTGCGTACTATAATTATTCCAACATATAAGAGAGTGTTAGTATGAAAGCTGACAGCCCTTTTAATTTATTATCACCTGCTGAAATGGCAAAAGTTGCCGATGATGCTTGTTGTTATAAAGCAACTAAACATATCCCAACGACTTACTTATCTGCATTTACTGCGGGAATGTTTATTTCAATTGCTTTTGTTTTTTATATTACTGCTACTACAGGCACTGCGTCTGTTCCTTTCGGACTAGCAAAACTAGTCGGTGGGATCTGTTTCTCCTTGGGGTTAATGCTCGTTGTCGTTTGTGGCGCGGACTTATTCACCTCAACTGTTCTTACTATTATTCCTAAAGCGACAGGACGTATATCTTGGGGCACTATGTTTGCCAACTGGATAAACGTTTATCTTGGCAACTTTGTTGGCGCACTCTTTTTTGTCGCCTTAATGTGGTTTGCTGGTCAACATATGGCAGCTAACGGATTATGGGGGCTGAATGTATTACAAACAGCACAACATAAACTTGAGCACACCTTTGTTGAAGCCGTTTGTTTAGGTATTTTAGCTAACTTGATGGTTTGTCTTGCAGTGTGGATGAGTTATGCTGGTCGTACTTTAATTGACAAACTTTTTGCACTGATTTTACCTATCGGCATGTTCGTTGCGAGTGGCTTTGAGCACAGTATCGCTAACATGTTTCTTATTCCTTTAGGTATCGTTATTAAGAATTTTGCACCAGCAGAATTCTGGTCTAAAGTAGGTGCATCACCCGAACAATTTTCACACTTAACAGTATCGAATTTCCTCTCTGATAATTTATTACCAGTCACTATCGGTAACATTATTGGCGGTGCAGTCCTAGTCGGTCTGGTATACTGGTTAATGCATCTGCGCGGTGAAAAACATTAATCCGTGCAGATCTGACTGATTTCTTAAGTTCCATTGTAAAAAGGTAGAAGTATCATGTCTGATTTAAATGAAAAATTTGCTCAAGCATGGAAAGGTTTTTCTGAAGGTGAATGGCAGAACGCAGTAAACGTTCGTGACTTCATCCAAAAGAACTACACTCCATATGAAGGCGACGAATCTTTCCTGGCTGGTTCCACTAAAGCAACTGATACACTTTGGGAACAAGTTATGGAAGGCATCAAAATCGAGAACCGCACTCATGCGCCGGTTGATTTTGATACTTCTGTTGCTGCAACAATCACTTCTCACGATGCAGGTTACATTGAGAAAGATTTAGAACAAGTCGTAGGTTTGCAGACTGATGCACCTTTAAAACGTGCAATCATCCCATTCGGTGGTATCCGTATGGTAGAAAGTTCTTGTCATGCTTATGATCGCGAACTAGATCCAGAACTGAAAAAAATCTTCACTACATATCGTAAAACCCATAACCAAGGTGTTTTCGATGTGTATACTCCAGACATTATCAAATGTCGTAAATCAGGTATCCTAACTGGTTTACCAGATGCGTATGGTCGTGGTCGTATTATCGGTGACTACCGTCGTGTTGCACTGTACGGTATCGAATACCTGCGCAAAGATAAATTCGCTCAATTCACCTCTTTACAAGAAAGAATGGAAAAAGGTGAAGATCTGGAAATGACTATCCAACTGCGTGAAGAAATCGCAGAGCAGCATGCTGCTTTAGGTCAAATCCAAGAAATGGCAGCAACTTATGGTTGTGATATTTCTCGCCCAGCACAAAATGCAAAAGAAGCAGTGCAATGGACTTACTTCGGTTACTTAGCCGCTGTTAAGTCTCAAAACGGTGCTGCAATGTCATTCGGTCGTGTTTCTACTTTCTTAGATATCTACATCCAACGTGATATCGATGCAGGTCTACTGACTGAAGAACAAGCTCAAGAATTAATCGACCATTTAGTAATGAAATTACGTATGGTTCGTTTCTTACGTACTCCTGAATATGATGAACTGTTCTCTGGTGACCCAATTTGGGCAACAGAATCATTAGCAGGTATGGGTTTAGATGGTCGTACTCTGGTAACTAAGAATACTTTCCGTTTCTTAAATACCCTGTACACAATGGGTCCATCACCAGAACCAAACATGACTATTCTGTGGTCAGAACAACTGCCTATCAACTTCAAAAAATACGCAGCTAAAGTCTCTATCGATACTTCTTCAATTCAGTACGAAAATGATGACTTAATGCGTCCTGACTTTGACAGTGATGACTATGCTATCGCATGTTGTGTTAGCCCAATGGTTGTTGGTAAACAAATGCAGTTCTTCGGTGCTCGTGCAAACTTAGCGAAAACCTTACTGTATACCATCAATGGTGGTGTTGACGAAAAACTGAAAATCCAAGTAGGTCCAAAACATGCGCCAATCATGGACGACGTCTTAGACTTCGATACCGTGATGAACCAAATGGATCACTTTATGGATTGGTTAGCAACTCAGTATGTAACCGCACTGAACGTTATCCACTTCATGCATGATAAATACAGCTATGAAGCAGCGTTGATGGCACTTCATGACCGTGATGTTTATCGTACAATGGCATGTGGTATCGCAGGTCTGTCTGTTGCTGCTGACTCACTGGCTGCAATCAAATATGCAAAAGTTTCTCCTATCCGTGATGAAAACGGCTTAGCGGTAGACTTTAAAATTGATGGCGAATACCCACAATTCGGTAACAACGATTCTCGTGTAGATGACATCGCTTGTGACTTAGTTGAACGCTTTATGAAGAAAATTCAGAAACTGCGTACTTACCGTAATGCGGTACCTACACAGTCTATCCTGACTATTACTTCAAACGTTGTTTACGGTAAGAAAACAGGTAATACCCCAGACGGTCGTCGTGCTGGTGCGCCATTCGGACCAGGTGCAAACCCAATGCATGGTCGTGACCAAAAAGGTGCTGTTGCTTCACTGACTTCAGTTGCGAAACTGCCATTTGCTTATGCAAAAGATGGTATTTCTTACACCTTCTCTATCGTACCTAACGCGTTAGGTAAAGATGATGATGTTCGTAAAGCGAACCTTGCTGGTCTGATGGATGGTTATTTCCACCACGAAGCTGGCATCGAAGGTGGTCAACATCTGAACGTAAACGTGATGAACCGTGAAATGCTATTAGAAGCAATGGAAGATCCTGAGAAATATCCTCAGTTAACTATCCGTGTTTCTGGTTATGCAGTTCGCTTTAACTCACTGACTAAAGAACAACAGCAAGACGTTATCACCCGTACATTTACAAAAACAATGTAATAAAGATAACTATATGAATTTATTTACTGAGAAAGTAAATAAAATCGCTTAGAATAAAGGCCCCTACATTGGGGCCTTTTTATCTAGACAGTTTTGGAGTAACCCTGTTATGTCCGTACTTGGTCGTATCCACTCATTTGAATCCTGCGGTACCGTTGATGGTCCGGGAATACGTTTCATTGTTTTCTTTCAAGGATGCCTAATGAGATGCCTCTATTGTCACAACCGTGACACATGGGATACTCATGGTGGGCAAATCGTCACTGTTGATGAACTAATGAAAGAGGCGGTCGCTTATCGCCATTTTATGAACGCTTCTGGTGGCGGTGTTACTGCTTCTGGTGGTGAAGCTATTTTACAAGCTGAATTTGTGCGTGATTGGTTCCGTGCTTGTCAAAAAGAGAATATCCATACCTGCTTAGATACCAACGGTTTTGTTCGCCGTTATGATCCGGTTATTGATGAACTAATGGATGCAACTGATCTGGTTATGTTAGATTTAAAACAGATCAATGATGATATCCACCAAAAATTAGTGGGTGTTTCTAACCAGCGCACACTGGAATTCGCACGTTACTTAGCAAAACGAGGACAAAAAACATGGGTTCGCTATGTTGTTGTTCCTGGTTGGTCTGATGATAATGATTCAGCCCATCGCCTAGGTGAATTTATTAAAGATATGAAAAACATCGAGAAAGTAGAGCTTCTCCCTTACCATGAATTAGGTAAGCATAAATGGGTTGCTTTAGGTGAAGAATATAAGCTAGATGGCATTCATCCACCGTCAAAAGAGACGATGGAAAACGTAAAATCCATTCTTGAGTCTTATGGACATAAAGTCATTTACTAAACTTTCTACCAATGATTTATATAAGAAGCAGCGTTTTTAAGCGCTGCTTTTCTATTATTAGTATTACTCTCTTTCAAACCAAAATAATTTTTCTTAATACTCTTTTTTAGATAAATTTAGCATCATTTTTATTTCACCAATACCGCAAAAATCGCTTATTTAATAAGTAAAATAAAAATATATTAAGATTATCCTTAATGTTTATTCAGTTTAATACTGTTGATTAATAACAAAACAAACAGATATTATAGTGATCTTATATTTATAAACAAAAGACGTCGAGATTAAGGTAAAAAAATGGAACAAGACAACAATTCATCGCTAACAGAGCCACAAGAGGTATTTACGCCTATTCCTCAAGCAAGGGGTTCTTCTGGTGGTACTCGTTGGTTAGGTCTAGGATGGGATTTAGTAAAAGAACGTTTCTGGATGTGGATTGGCGTTATCATCGTCTACTTTATGATTAGCTTAATTATATCTGGGTTCCTAGGTTTAATTCCGCTAATTGGTCCACTTATCTCTCCTTTTATTTCAGCAGTATTAGCAGCGGGTATTATCGGTATAGCCCATCAGCAATATGAAACTAAGCGCTTAGATCTTGATAATCTATTCTCAGGATTTTATAACAAACGCTATATCAGCTTAATGGGGGCTTATTGCATTAGCGCACTCATCCTTATTTTAGGCTTTATTATTGCTATACTCGTTAGTGGCTCCGCAATAATGGACCTCTTCTATGCCATAGAAGGTGGCTATGCTGATCCATATATTGAGAATTGGGTAGTATATAACTCTTCTTCATTTAGCTTATTTTTCATTATTATTGCTATATTTGGCATTATCAGTACAGCGGCTTACTGGTTTGCCCCAGCTTTAATTTTAGTTAATGGTTATAAAGCCATTCCAGCAGTTAAAGCCAGCTTGGCTGCGGTGAGAGCCAATCTATTTGGTGGTTTTCTGTTTTTCGTCCTACTGTTCTTTATTATTGCTATTAGTATGATCCCATTTGGTTTAGGGTTACTGATTACTATTCCACTCTCTTATACCGCAATGTACGCTTCATATCGTGATATTTTCTATCACCACAATATAAGTAATAATACTGAAGACAGTAATGGTGGCTCACCTATTTCATTAAATAAAACCGCTGAATCCAATATTGGAAAACTCGTTAGCTAATCCAAATCGACAAATAAAATAAAAAAAACAGTAGTGTATTTACCTACTGTTTTTTTTATTACTAAACTCAGCCAGCAAATGGATTTTTATTGTCATAAGATTGGTTAAATAACGCATCAGAAATTAAATAATTATAAATTTCATCCACAATCTCAATACCTTTTTGTTCCGTTCTTCTCTCTTCTATTTGGCTGTTCTCACCAGGATATAATACTTTATCAATACCCACAGCTGGCTTAATTTCATTAAGCTCACTCATTACTTGGGAAATATGTTCTCTAAATAATGAGGCATCTGTAAAAAATGCCGGATTAATAACAATATGTAATTGCCCTAATTCACGACCTTGCGTTAAATCATGATACATTGAGCTGACATGTTTACCAAAAGGTAAACCAAGTAAAATACCCGATAACACATCAACCATCATCATTAAACCGTAACCTTTAGGTCCTGCAATAGGTAATAAACCTTTTACAGAAAAAGGATCTGTTGTTGGTTTACCATTTTCATCCACAGCCCAAGTATCTGGAATAGCAGCTTGCCGTGAACGTGCATCAAGCACTTTACCCCATGCTTGTACTGTCGTTGCCATATCAAACGTAATATGTTTATCACCCACTCCTGGTGCTGAAAATGCGATAGGATTAGTGCCATAATAAACTTCTGAGCCACCAAATGGCACAACCATCGGATCGGACTGACAAAGAGATATACCTATCATTCCAGCATTAGATGCTTGTTCAACAAAATAAGAGAGGGCTCCGCTATGACCTATACGCCTTACACCAACCACAGCAACGCCCTTTTGTTTTGCCATTTCAATAGCACGTTCCATTGCTTCTTTAGCGGCAACATGACCAGCACCATTATCACCATCAAATACTGCGCTACAAGGACCCGTTTCAGTATAAGTAAAATTCGGGGTGGTATTAGTGCCACCTTTGCTAATACGCTCCGCATAATACTCTACACGTACTGCGCCATGAGAGTGAATTCCTTTAGCATTAGCATGTACCAATACATCAGCAACAGTATCAGCATGAGACTCACTCAATCCTGCATGATGTAATTTATTTTTTATTAATTGATGTAACTGCTGTTTAGAAATTATCATAGAATATGCTCTTTTGTAGGGTTCTAATTGAATAGAAATGCCATAAAATAACGGAGGTAAATTCGAGTGATAGGTCTAATTTAACAGCATAAATAGGATCTGCTGTGATCGGTTTAACCAATGGCGGATTGCGTTATATTTTTATTCAATCTCACTTTATTTAGTAAGATTTTTTTTATAATCATCTATTAACTCTACGCTTTATAACTATATTTAGATAATATTAAGAATATTTTTTATTAATCGTAATCTATGAGCAGCAATCTGTTATTTTTATTTTTGTAAAATATTATACTTTATCTCCTTATATTAAAGGTGCTACATTTTTATATATTCTTTTTGAACATTTAAACTTATTTCAGTAATCTATGGCAATAATTATAGTTTATGGAATAAACAAAATGATAAATAAAGAAACATTAAAGAATTTAAAGTATTTTGAAAAAACACCATTAATTCATCATATTAATTATTCTCTAACTGAAGATGCAGAAAGAAACATATTAAATGGTTGGCAGCCTGAATGTATGGAAGATAAATGGCTTTCTTATAGTATAGAAAACTGTGTCTATGTTCACCGTAGTTGGAGTGGACATTTAATGTATAAATTTACTATTTATAATAAAACTATTGGTTATATAGAAATTGCAATGGATGACTTTGTAAATATGACAAATGAAAGAAAAATAGAGACCTTTTTTGACCTATTACCGTTTTTATCAGTGTCTCATTAAACGAACATTCAAAATATATAGATCATTATTAATTAAGCCGTCTTGTCTCTTATCACCTTTAGGCCATTTAGACAAAAAACCCCCTGCCTAAGCAGGGGGTTAAATTATTAATACTCAATTAATTAGATAATAATTAACCGATATATTCTAAACCGTTCATATAAGGACGTAACGCCGCTGGAATTTCAATACGGCCATCAGCCATTTGATAGTTTTCCATTATAGCAACAAGAGTACGACCTACTGCTAATCCAGAACCATTTAGCGTGTGGACTAGCTGAATTTTCTTATCGCCTTTGGCACGGAAACGAGCTTGCATGCGACGTGATTGGAAATCCCAGCAGTTAGAGCATGAGGAGATTTCACGATAAGTATTTTGAGCTGGAACCCAAACTTCTAAGTCATACGTTTTACGTGCACCAAAACCGATATCACCCGTACAAAGTACAACTTTACGATAAGGTAGATTCAGTAACTGCAGTACTTTTTCAGCATGACCCGTTAACTCTTCTAATGCTTCCATTGATTTTTCAGGATGAACGATTTGAACCAGTTCAACTTTATCAAATTGGTGCATACGGATAAGACCACGAGTGTCACGTCCATAAGAGCCAGCTTCAGAACGGAAGCAAGGTGTATGTGCTGTCATTCGCAGTGGTAAGTCATCTTCTTCAAGAATGACGTCTCTTACCATATTTGTTACTGGTACTTCTGCTGTTGGGATCAGTGCGTACTGACTTTCAGACTCTTCTTCCAGAGGTTTAGTATGGAAGAGATCACCACTGAATTTAGGTAATTGACCAGTACCATACAGTGTTGCGTGGTTTACCAGATAAGGAACATACATCTCTTGGTAACCATGTTCTTCAGTATGAAGATTTAGCATGAACTGAGCAATAGCACGATGCAAACGCGCAATTTGACCTTTCATAACAACAAAGCGAGAACCAGTAATTTTAACTGCTGAAGCGAAATCTAGACCATCAGCAAGCTCACCTAGGGTTACATGATCTTTTAATTCAAAATCATAAGTTTTAGGTGTTCCCCAACGAGAAACTTCAACGTTTTCACTATCGTCTTTGCCGTTTGGTACAGCGTCATCAGGCATATTCGGGATAGTTAATGCATAATCACGAATTTCAGCTTGAAGAACGTCAAGTTCTGCTTTCGCAGCTTCAAGTTTTTCACCTAGCAGATTAACTTCCTGACGAAGTGGCTCAATATCTTCACCACGCGCTTTGGCAGCACCAATGGACTTCGATCGGGAATTACGTTCTGCTTGCAGGGATTCGGTTTCAACCTGTAACACCTTACGGCGTTCTTCTTGTTGACGGATTTTTTCCACATCGAGGGTGAACCCCCTGCGAGCCAGTTTTTCGGCGACCGCGTCTAGCTCATTACGCAGTAGATTTGGATCGAGCATGCTTATCCTGTGCTTATCGATAGATTAATAAAAACCTTTTCTATTTTTTACGTGAGAACACTAATTATGTGAAAAACACATAAAAGAAAAGGCATAGTTAAGAAATTAATGATATTTAAACAACCTTACCGCATCTTTACAATTTACGATAGCGTTTTGTCGCACTATTTTGATCTTGTTGAGTAAGCCAGTCTAATTTCTCAGCAACCTTGATCTCTAGCCCTCTTTTTGCCGGGTAATAATACTGAGTACTCGCCATTTCTTCAGGAAAATAGACCTCTCCTGCAGCATAAGCATTAGGTTCATCGTGAGCATAACGATATTCTGCACCCAGCCCCATTTCTTTCATTAATTTAGTTGGGGCATTACGTAAATGAGCTGGAACATCGTAATCAGGTCGATTTTTAGCATCTGCTAATGCAGCTTTATAAGCCGTATATACAGCGTTGCTTTTTGGTGCACATGCCAAGTAGACAATAGCTTGTGCTATTGCACGCTCGCCTTCAGCTGGACCTACGCGAGTAAAGCAATCCCACGCAGCAATAGCAACTTGCATTGCTCGTGGATCTGCATTACCCACATCTTCTGAAGCGATGGCAAGCAATCGACGAGCAACATAAAGAGGATCACCGCCAGCAGTAATAATTCTGGCATACCAATAGAGTGCGGCATCGGGTGCAGAGCCTCGTACTGATTTATGTAAAGCTGAAATCAGATCGTAAAACCTGTCACCTTTATTATCAAAACGAGCACTTCGTTCGCCGCTAATCTCTTTAAGTAGTTCAGGCGTTAAGGTACGCTTTCCTTGGCTGTCCATTTCAGCCATATCCGCCATCATTTCAAGCAGATTAAGTGAGCGTCTGGCATCCCCATTTACTAATTCAGCAATCATTCTACGTGTATCATTAGGTAGAATAATATTTCTACCACCTAAACCACGTGCTGTATCATCTAATGCTTGCTGTAATACCTGCTCAATATCTGCTTCTGTTAGCGATCTTAATAGATAAACACGTGCTCTAGAAAGAAGTGCTGAGTTAAGTTCAAATGAGGGATTTTCTGTCGTAGCGCCAATAAAAGTAATAGTGCCATCTTCAATATGAGGAAGAAAAGCATCCTGCTGACTTTTATTAAAACGATGGACTTCATCAACAAATAAAATGGTTCTACGCCCAGCATTTCTATTTTGCCGAGCGATTTCGATAGATTCTCTTATCTCTTTAATGCCCGACGTCACAGCAGAAAGTCGCTCAATGTCAGCTTGCGCATAACGTCCTATAATTTCCGCCAGTGTTGTTTTACCGGTTCCTGGTGGTCCCCATAAGATCATCGAATGCAATTGACCCGCTTTAATAGCTCGAGGAAGTGGTTTTCCTTCGGCAAGTAAATGAGTCTGACCGATATATTGCTCCAGCGTTTCTGGTCGCATTCTTGCGGCTAGAGGCTGGAATTCATTGTGTGAAAAATCGAGCGATAAATTACTCAAAACATCCTCACTGACGTTGGTCATCCACAGTTACACCCGCTGGTGGCGTAAAGCGAAAGGCTGATGCATCGATAGGTGCAACGGTTTGTGCAGTTAGTTGATAGTTACTTACTTGACCATCTTGTTCCGTGGCTGCAAATTGCTGTATTTGACCATTAGGTAATACTGTAATAGTGAAATGCTTTAAGTTATTTTCTGTTTTAGGTGTTAACTCAAAACGATCACCACTCTGTTTTACCTCATAGTGCTGCCACTCTTTGCTGTCATTACGCGCAATTAACATAAATGGGGTATTCGTTGTTGCACTTTCAAGCCAAGTTGCCGTTACTTGTTCCACAAAAGGGTTATAAAACCAAAGTGTTTTACCATCAGAAATCAATGTACTTTCATCTGGTGCCGTCATTTGCCAATTAAACAGATCAGGACGCTGTACTTTTAAGCTACCTTCACCTTTTTGGATCATTGCACCTTCGTTACTTGTTACTGTTTGACTAAAATTAGCTTGAAAACTATTCACTTTATTAAGGCGTTGTTGTAAATCTTGGCGAGCATCAGCCCAAGCAGCTTGGCTAGCAAATAACGTGATTGCACAAACTGATAGTAATACTTTTTTCATTCTACAAGCCCTCGGCATGAGACAACGCCGACATTATGTCGGCGCATGATTTATTAGTGATATAGCAGATTACCATGCTAATTAATTAGCTGATAACTGTGTTTTCAAGATATTACATATCTGAAGATGGTGGTGCCAGTACTTCTCTACTACCATTGTGTCCCGGTGAGCTAACGATATTTTGATTTTCCATTTGCTCAACAATTCTTGCTGCGCGGTTATAACCTATTCTAAATTGGCGCTGAACCCCAGAAATAGATACACGTTGTTTATCAACAACAAAGGCAACCGCTTGGTCAAACAGTGGATCAAGTTCTTCACCATCATCAAATCCACCGCTGCTTTCACCGTCTTCACCACATTTAGTGATAGCTTCAATATATTGGGGGCGGCCTCGCGCTTTCCAGTCTGTAGCGACAGCATGCACTTCATCATCACTGACAAAAGCACCATGTACACGGACAGGAACTGCGCCATTAGGGGCATAAAGCATATCCCCCATACCTAATAATGATTCGGCACCAGCTTGGTCTAAAATAGTCCGTGAGTCGATTTTACTCGATACAGTGAACGCAATACGGCTTGGAATGTTAGCTTTAATTAACCCAGTAATAATATCAACAGATGGACGCTGCGTTGCTAACACCAAATGAATACCTGCAGCACGCGCTTTTTGTGCTAAGCGAGCGATGAGTTCTTCTACTTTTTTACCTGCTGTCATCATTAAATCAGCAAACTCATCAACAACAACGACAATATAAGGCTCTTTGTCGAGCATCGGCATTGTTGTTTCCATGCTATCCGTCGGTTTCCAGAATGGATCAGGAATTGGGCGTCCCATTGCTTCGGCTTCTTTAATTTTTTCGTTATAACCTGCCAGATTACGTACCCCTAATCTTGACATCAATTTATAACGACGCTCCATTTCAGCCACACTCCAACGTAAGGCACTTGCAGCATCTTTCATATCAGTAACAACTTCAGTTAAAAGATGAGGAATACCTTCATACACCGAAAGCTCAAGCATTTTAGGGTCAATCATTATAAAGCGTACATCTTCTGGTTTCGCTTTATAAAGAATGCTAATAATCATTGAATTCACACCCACTGATTTACCTGAACCTGTTGTACCAGCAACCAGTAAGTGAGGCATTTTGGCTAAATTAGCAACCACGGGTTGCCCGCCAATATCTTTACCTAACACAACGGTTAGTGGCGAACTTGTATCACGAAATTTATCGCTATCAAGCAATTCACGCATATAAACGGTTTGGCGTTTTTTATTTGGTAATTCCAATCCAACATAAGGTTTTCCGGGAATAACCTCAACAATACGGACTGCAACAGCAGAGAGTGAGCGCGCCAAGTCTCGAGAAAGATTTGAGATCCTCGCCGCTTTTACACCTGGTGCTAACTCAAGTTCAAAACGGGTAATAACCGGTCCTGGAGAAATACCAACAACTTTGGCTTTAACACGATAATCGTTAAGCCGCGCTTCGATAAGTCTTGCGATACGTTCTAGTTCAAACATATCAACAGGCTCGTCTTCGACTGGGGGGGTTGTCAGTAGATCCAATGAAGGCATTGGCGTAGTTGATTTTGGCAGTGGCAAATCATTTCGCATCAGCAGTGGATGAATAAGAGACTGCTGTTGCTGTTGCTGTTGCTGTTGCTGTTGCTGTTGCTGTTGCTGTTGCTGTTGCTGTGCAAAATGTTGAGCCATATTAGATTGAGGCTCAATACGTGTTTGAGGGGCACTGTTTTGTGCTACAGGTTCAGTCACAATGGGAATAAACACTGGCTCAGCTGGCTCTTCATCTAACAAATCATCAATAGGTGAAAATGCCTCTAATGCTGAAAGATTCTCTTTTAACTCAATTGTTGGACTGTAATATTCTTCTTCATCATCGCGTGGTGAGATTTGTAAAAATGCATTACTGGTTGGGTAATCCATTTTTTTTACAAAATCATTTGTTTCTACTGCTGTAGGCGCTATTTTTGATGCAAAAGAGTGTTCAATATGAGGTTGATAACCTGTTGGTGTTGGTTGCGCTATTGGTGCAACAGCTGCTGCCACTGTAGATATTTGTGGCACCATTTCATCGTCGTCTTCAAATGAAACATCATCACCATAACGAGCCTGTAATTGTTGCTTAAATTGCTCTGCAAGTAACCGCTCTTCTTCATCAACTTCATTATCGCTATCATCCGTTGGTGAAAATGTATTTTCCGTGATGGTTGGTTCAAAATCATTGTGATTATTCTGTTGATAATCAGGCAAAACGGAAGATGTTACATCTGGTTCATGATGCGATTGCGTATCATCTTCGCCATAGCGCTCACGTTGCTGCTCAAGAAATTGCTGACGCAGTTCTTGTTCAAAATTAGCTTGTTCTTGAATATCTTCAAGCTCATTTTCAGACTCAGGCTGAATAGCTTCTTCTCGGCGTTTTAATTCCGCTTCTCGCAGAGAAGGAATATGAATGCCATATAATTCACGACGTGTAGGTAAACGCACAGGGTTAGGTCTAGGTAGCTCTGGTCCTAAGCCTTGTTTGACTTGAGCGGCATGTGCTAACGCAGTACCCGCAGCAATGCCCGCTGTTGTTGATGCAGTTTGTGCAAAAGAAGCACTTTCGTTTTCAGACGACAATGTGAAGGTCGGTTCTGTTCTCTCTGCATTAAATGCATTTTCTGGTGATCGTTGCGTTGATGTTGTTGATTTATCTTCAGAAAATGGTGAAAAAGAAGGCATTACTTCTTGTGTTAGAGTGGGTGTATCAACCGTTTCGGTTGGTATCTCTGTTTTTAAAAATGCCGCAGGTATATCAAAACGATAATGTTCAGGCTCTTCATTTAATTGTTCGATATTTTGTTGAGAATAAACAGATGGTTGAATATTATTTGCGTTTAATGGTGTTGCAACATTTGCACTAGATTGGATTTCTGGTTCTGAAGCTAATTCTGTACTTTCATTTGTTGCTGAGAATGAAGGTAAATCGAGTGTTTTCTCAGTCTCTTCTTGTAAAGCATTAAGATCTTGCTGACGAGCAAGTTCAAGTGCTGATGGTGTAGAAAATAGAATATCATCACTATCTTCAGTTATAGGTATCTGTTGTTCATCTTCTTTTGCCAAATCTTCGATAAAGTCATCAGGATTATCTGGTGTTTCATCTTCATCGTATTCAGCTTCATTTTGACCTCGGTTGGTAATAAAACCAACACTACCTAAAATGACAGCACCAATTTTTTCAGTAATGGTCAACCATGACCACCCTGTAAATAAGGTAAAACCAATTGCCCAAACAGATAATAGTGCCAGTGTTGCACCTAATAAATTAAACCATGGTAATAGGGCTTTACTAAATAGACTCCCAATAACACCGCCTGAACTGAAATTGTAAATATCATCAAAGTTAAGATCAGCTAATGCACAAGAGGTCAGTATCAGCGCCAAAGCGCCAATTGTGCGTAATGAAAGGGAAAAGAAATCAGTATATTCGCGGTCTTGTTGATAACGCAAAGAGTTCCAACAACCTAAGACCACCACAACAGGAATAGCATAGGCGAGTAAGCCAAAGGCAGAAAATAGAATATCAGCTAACCACGCTCCAATATTGCCACCTAAATTTTGAATAGGTTCATTCCAAGTGGTTTGTGACCAACTCGGATCAGAGGGGTTAAAACTAAATAAAGAAACCATTAAAAAGATAGCGCCAATGCCAATCAAGATGAGAATAGCTTCCCAAATACGACGGCGGTTGCTTATCTTGGTCAAACGAATATTTTTATCTTCTGTATATTCCTGGCTCAAAGAGGGCTCTCCAGGTTTAGCTTAGGGTTAAAACGGAACAACGCTGAGAAACCCCAGCGTTGAAACTGTATGCATAAACAGGAGTGTACCTAAATTTTTCCTATTTTGCACCAACCTATTAGTTGGCTTAACGAGTTTTAATAACTAGGCGGTTACTCTGTTTAACTTCTTCCATAACCACATAGGTACGAGTGTCATTGACACCTGGAAGACGTAACAGGGTTTCACCCAGTAATTTACGATAAGCGGACATATCAGGCACACGAGTTTTCAACAGATAGTCAAAATCACCAGAGACTAAATGACATTCTTGGATTTCTTCTAATTTTTGAACAGCCATATTGAATTGTTCAAAAACATCTGGAGCACCACGGTTCAGTGTGATTTCCACAAATACCAGTAATGATGCATCCAGGTAATGAGGATTTAACAACGCAGTATAGCCAGAAATAAATCCTTGGCGTTCTAAGCGACGTACACGCTCTAAACAGGGTGTTGGTGATAAACCTACACGTTTAGATAACTCAACGTTTGAAATACGGCCATCTTTTTGAAGCTCATTTAGAATATTCCGGTCTATTCTATCAAGATCTTTACCCGGACGTTTTTTATTATCAATCATCTCTATACTCTCTTTCTCTTTTTCTCTTACTTTATTTTCCTATACCCATACCTGTACACCATCAGAATCAATGTTGAAACTTCGGTATCGAACGGTCAGAGCAAACTACCAATCTATTTTCTTTTAATGCCAGATAAAATAACTGTTTTATCTAAATACTCATTAGCTAATATTGTAAAATAACTATCTCATACCCTGTCTGTCTATAAAATGATGCATATAACGCTTGAGGATAATTATCTTTTACAATTATGTTTTCGCAAATGTACAGCGGATTGTCAAAGCAAATGAGTAAAAATCAGAACAAGGCGCTATGTTATTCTCTATATATGCAAGATAAGCATCAATTGTAAAGCAAAAAGTGTCAGGTTAATTCGATGATGTCAACGCAATATAACTCTATAATTAATAACTATATTGCTAATGACTATTGCTAAAATAGCTAAAATATTATGTCTATTTCCCCTCATTGGCTTTTTTTAACCTCTTATTTCTCCTACAATCGCTCAATTCGCATCAAGCCTAATCAGAGATGAGGTATTCATGAGCACCATCAAACATAGCAAACTAATTATTTTAGGTTCGGGTCCTGCTGGCTATACAGCCGCCGTTTATGCCGCAAGAGCAAATTTGGAACCTGTACTAATTACTGGTGTTGAAAAAGGGGGACAGCTCACAACAACAACGGAAGTTGAAAACTGGCCAGGCGACCCAGAAGGGTTAACCGGACCCGGTTTAATGGATCGTATGCTTCAGCACGCTGAAAAGTTCCAGACAGAGATTATCTCTGACCACATTAATAAAGTCGATCTGAAAAACCGCCCTTTTCGCCTATTTGGTGATGAACAAGAATATACTTGTGATGCTTTAATCATCGCAACAGGTGCATCTGCTCGTTATATAGGCTTACCTTCAGAAGATGCCTTTAAAGGTCGTGGTGTTTCCGCTTGTGCAACTTGTGATGGTTTTTTCTATCGCAATCAAAAAGTCGCTGTTGTTGGCGGTGGTAATACTGCGGTAGAAGAAGCGCTTTACTTAGCAAATATCGCAGCCGAAGTTCATCTTATTCATCGTCGTGATTCTTTCCGTTCTGAAAAAATCTTAATTAATCGCTTAATGGATAAAGTTAACAACGGCAATATCATTTTACATACTGACCGTACTCTTGATGAAGTGCTTGGCGACGATATGGGCGTAACTCAAGTTCGCTTAAAAGACACTAAAAGTGATAATACTGAAGTATTAGATGTTATGGGTGTCTTTATCGCTATCGGTCATAGCCCAAATACGGCAATTTTTAATGATCAGCTTGAACTTGATAACGGCTACATTAAAGTACAATCAGGTACTCAAGGCAATGCAACTCAAACTTCTATTGAAGGCGTTTTTGCTGCCGGTGATGTTATGGATCATATTTATCGTCAAGCAATTACCTCTGCTGGCACCGGTTGTATGGCTGCTTTAGATGCAGAACGTTACTTAGACGCACTAAAAGACAATTAAAATCATCACTTCCTTTCAAGGCGCTATTTCAGTAGCGCCTTTTAACATGTAACATACTACGCTGGTTGCCAATAGTAAGAACTTTTACTTATGGCCTTTCTGATACTTTGTATCTCACCTGCAGATTTGAATCTTTTCTTATGGATAAAACTAAACAAAATGAATTGGTTCGATGGCTGAAACAGCAAAGTGCTCCAGCCCGCCGATGGCTACGGCTATCAATGTTTTTAGGTGTAGTAAGTGGTTTGTTAATTATTGCTCAAGCATGGTTACTCGCCATTTTACTTCAAGCATTTATCATGGATCATCTTAGCCGTGATACTCATATACCTACCTTTCTCACACTTATTGGTATTTTCTTCTTACGCGCTATCATTATGGCAGTACGCGAGCGAGTGGGTTATCGCTGTGGCATGGCAGTAAGACAACAAATTCGTAAAATGGTACTTGATAGGCTTCAAGAACTAGGTCCTGTTTGGGTTAAAGGTAAGCCAGCTGGTAGTTGGGCAACCATCATTCTTGAGCAAATAGAGGATATGCAAGATTACTATGCTCGCTATTTGCCACAAATGTATCTGGCTACGATTGTCCCTATTCTTATTTTAATGACTGTATTTCCGGTTAACTGGGTTGCAGGCTTAATTTTATTTATCACAGCACCGCTGATTCCTCTGTTTATGGCATTGGTCGGTTTAGGTGCGGCAGATGCTAACCGCCGAAACTTTTTAGCATTAGGCAGATTAAGTGGCAATTTTCTCGACAGATTAAGAGGTCTTGATACTTTACGCCTATTTAATCGTGGTGAAGCTGAAGTAAAACAGATAACAGAAGCGACAGAGGATTTTCGTAAGCGCACCATGGAAGTATTGAGAATGGCATTTCTCTCTTCTGGTGTACTGGAATTTTTTACCGCTGTATCAATTGCTGTCGTTGCCGTTTATTTCGGTTTTTCTTACTTAGGTGAGCTGAATTTTGGTAGTTATGGCTTAGGTGTAACGCTATTTTCTGGCTTTTTGGCATTGATCCTCGCTCCTGAATTTTTCCAACCTTTACGAGATTTAGGAACCTATTACCATGCCAAAGCACAAGCAGTAGGTGCAGCCGAGTCTTTAGTGGAATTTCTTGAATCGGATGGCGAAACACCACAATTTCAAGGAAAAGCATCAATTAATGCCACAGAAAGCATTGAAATTACAGCTCATGAACTCGAGATTTTATCTCATCAAGGCGTAAAATTAGCAGGACCATTAAATTTTACTATTAACCAAAATCAACGCGTTGCGATAGTAGGACAAAGTGGGGCTGGTAAAAGCTCGTTGCTAAATGCCCTACTCGGCTTTTTACCTTATCGTGGTTCATTGAAAGTAAATGGTATTGAATTAACAGCGCTTTCTCCCGACTTATGGCGTAAATGTTTAAGTTGGGTTGGTCAAAATCCTAACTTACCTGAGCAAACCTTACTTGATAACATTCGCTTAAGTGATCCTAACGCTAGCGAAGCTGAAATCAATCAAGCAATAGAAAAAGCTTATGTTAGTGACTTTATCAATGAACTGCCTGATGGTTTAAATACCGTAATTGGTGATAATGCTGCACGTCTTTCTGTTGGGCAAGCACAACGTATTGCTGTTGCCCGAGCACTACTATCCCCTTGTCAGTTTTTATTGTTAGATGAACCCGCAGCAAGCCTTGACTCTCATAGTGAACAGCGAGTGATGCAAGCACTGAATAACGCCTCTTTAAACCAAACAACTCTGCTAATCACCCATTTATTGGAAGAGACGCTAAGTTATGATCAAATCTGGGTTATGGAAAAAGGCAAAATTATTCAAACGGGTACTTATGAGTCACTAAGCCATCAGCAAGGTGCCTTTGCTCGTCTTCTTGCTCACCGTAAAGAGGAACTTTAATCATGAGAGTATTGCTTCCTTTTCTCGCGCTCTATCGCCGTCACTGGTTTATGTTGTTACTTGGTATTGTACTTGCCATTTTAACATTACTGGCAAGCATTGGGCTTTTAACCTTGTCGGGTTGGTTTCTAGCAGGAACGTCTATCGCAGGTTTTGCGGGTATTTATAGTTTTAACTATATGCTGCCAGCAGCTGGTGTTCGTGGTGCTGCGATATTTCGTACCGCTGGTCGCTATTTTGAGCGCTTAGTAAGCCATGATGCGACGTTTCGTGTGCTGTCTCACTTGCGGGTATTTACCTTTAAGAAAATATTACCGCTGTCACCAGGTGGTATTGCACGTTTTCGCCAAGGTGAACTGTTAAACCGCTTAGTCGCTGATGTCGAAACATTAGATCACCTCTATATTCGGGTAATTTCACCAATTATTGCTGCTTTTGTTGTGATCATGACCATTATGTTTGGTCTTGGTTTAATTGATGCACGTTTGGCAAATATCTTAGGCGGCATCATGCTTGCCTTACTGATTATTTTACCCTTTATTTTCTATTATGCAGGAAAACCGATAGGTCGCGATTTAACTGATTTACGAGGTCAATATCGCACAGTGCTTACCAGCATGTTGCAAGGACAAGCTGAGTTAACGGTTTTTGGCGCATTACCGCGGTTTAGACAAAATCTCGCGCAGCTAGAAGATAAGTGGCTACGTAGACAAGCTCAACAAGCTAATCTGACTGGATTATCTCAATCTTTCATGATCCTAGCATCCGGGCTGACTGCAACGCTTATTTTATGGTTAGCTGCAGAAGGTATTGAACACAGCTTTATGCCAGAAGCCTTAATTGCGCTATTTACCTTTTGTGCATTAGCCGCATTTGAGTCTTTAGCACCTGTTACTGTTGCTTTTCAGCATTTAGGACAAGTGATGACATCAGCAACACGTCTTTCTCATTTGATTGATCAAAAACCTGATGTTATTTTCCCTGAAAAAGGGGGTGAGAAACAAAATAGTGCAGCACTAATTTTAACTAATGTGTGCTTTACTTATGCAGGTCAGCCGATGCAAGTTATCAATAATATTAACTTAAACATTGTTGCTGGCGAACATATTGCACTGTTAGGCAAAACAGGTTGTGGTAAATCAACACTTCTGCAATTGATAAACCGGGCTTTTGATTGCACTCAAGGTCAAGTTGTACTCAATAACTTGCCACTATCTGATTACGATGAATCAACATTGCGTACAATGATGTCTGTTGTTCCTCAACGTGTGCATGTATTTAGCCATACATTAAGAGAAAACTTAGTGATGGCAAAAGAGGATGCCACCGATGAAGAACTCGCTCATGTACTTCACCAAGTGGGTCTTGAACAACTTCTTGAGAACGACGAAGGCTTAAACGCATGGATGGGCGATGGCGGTAGACAGCTCTCTGGTGGCGAGCAGCGCCGTTTAGGTCTTGCTCGTGCGTTATTACATAATGCCCCTTTTGTTTTGCTTGATGAGCCTACAGAAGGGCTTGATGCTGATACTGAACAGCAGATCCTTGCTTTACTTCACCAGCATTGCAAAGAAAAAACAGTGTTGATGATTACCCATCGACTTTATGGTTTAGATAAAATGGATAGAATTTGCGTTATGGATGGCGGTGAAATCGTTGAAACAGGTACGCATCACGCCTTGTTACAACAACAAGGTCAATATGCAAAATTTCATCAAAGACAAGCATTGTTAACATCGACCCACGAGGCATAATATGCCGTTGTTTCAATTAGATGATAGTGATTTTGATTTTCCTGAACCACATTTAGCATTGAAAGAGCCAAATGGTTTATTAGCAATAGGGGGAGATATCTCCCCTTCTCGATTAAAAGTTGCTTACCAATTAGGGATCTTTCCTTGGTATTTTCCATCTGAGGCACCTTTATGGTGGTCACCGGATCCAAGAGCTGTATTGCCCGCGGGATCGCTTCATATTGGGCGTACTTTGCAAAAATTTTTGCGACGACATCCTTATAAGATAACGCTAAATCATGCATTCTCATCTGTTATTGAAGCTTGCTCTATTCGTGAAGAAGGAACATGGATAGGCGCCGATATTAAAAGGGGTTATGAAGGGTTATATCAAGAAGGACTAGCTCATTCGGTCGAAGTGTGGGAAGCTGATGAATTGGTTGGTGGGTTATATGGTGTTAACGTAGGTGCGGTTTTTTGTGGTGAATCAATGTTTAGCCGCAAAGATAATGCCTCAAAATGCGCCTTTATTGCTTTTTATAACCATTTTCTTCGTTATGGGGGTCAACTATTTGATTGTCAGGTGTTAAACTCTCATACTTCGGCGTTAGGTGCTACTGAGATATCTCGAGAAAGCTATTTAGCCTCTCTATCTCGCTGGAAAAAAGTGATTATTGATAAAAAGTGTTGGTATCAACAATCGTTGGAATTATAATCACCGCTCATTTTTGTAAAACCCCTTCTTGTTTAAGACAAAATTGGCGCAGCCATTTTGCGGTTGATACAAAAATTTAATATTACTACACCCATTACGTGGTTAGGGTGAGCTACTTTATTGCTATAAATACCACGACACTCAGAATTATTGCTTCTGTTATTACGATAGCTTTAGGCTAGTAAAACGCAAGCAACGGTAAGGAAGTTAAACAAATTAGCAAGATTAATGCACTTGCTATCCAATAACATTCCTTTACATAGGTCAATATTTTCGGCATTATCTTGCCGTTTAAAAAATATGGTTATTAAAACTTAGAGGATTAGATGGCCAAAGAAGACAACATTGAAATGCAAGGCACTGTACTGGATACTCTGCCAAACACGATGTTCCGCGTAGAATTAGAAAACGGACACGTCGTTACCGCTCATATTTCAGGAAAAATGCGTAAAAACTATATTCGTATCCTGACAGGCGACAAGGTTACCGTTGAGCTGACCCCATATGACCTGAGCAAAGGCCGTATCATCTTCCGTAGCCGTTGATCCCAATCTGTTCTCTCCCAATATTGTTCTATTCTAAATGAACAAATAATTAGGGTGAAAAAAAACACCACAGGCAAAGCATTTATTTATGCCCAACCTGTGGTGTATGCTTTTCACTTGAGTTAGTGAACTGCCACCTCTTAGATGACAGTATCTTCCTTTCTATTTGCCGACTTCTCTTGGCTTAAAAATTCATAACTTAACTTATTAGACTGGCTGTTTAAGGTTACTGAAACCGAGCCACCACTGACTAACGAACCAAATAAAATTTCATTAGCTAATGGCTTTTTCAGGTTTTCCTGAATAACACGCGCCATTGGTCTTGCACCCATCGCTTTATCATAGCCTTTATCGCACAGCCATTGGCGTGCCTCTTGGCTTACTTCTAAAGAAACACCTTTATCATCTAGCTGAGCTTGAAGCTCAACAATAAATTTATCGACTACCATCGAGATAATTTCTGGTGATAAGGCATTAAACCAAATGATGCTGTCTAAACGGTTACGAAACTCTGGTGAGAAGGCTTTTTTGATTTCAACCATCGCATCAGTACTGTTATCTTGCTCAGTAAAGCCAATTGATTTACGTTGTGTTTCTCGCACACCCGCATTGGTTGTCATCACTAAAATAACATTTCTAAAATCAGCCTTACGGCCGTTATTATCCGTCAATGTTCCGTTATCCATAACTTGTAATAAAATATTGAACACATCAGGATGTGCTTTTTCTATTTCATCAAGCAATACGACGGAATACGGATTTTTAATCACCGCATCAGTTAGCAGTCCACCTTGGTCAAAACCGACATAACCAGGAGGAGCACCAATTAATCGGCTAACTGTATGGCGTTCCATATATTCAGACATATCAAAGCGCAGTAACTTAATATTTAACGCTTTTGCCAATTGAACAGTAACTTCTGTTTTACCAACACCAGTAGGACCCGCAAATAAGAAAGAACCCACGGGTTTATTGTCTTGGCTTAATCCTGCTCTGCTCATTTTTATTGATTCAGATAATGCATGAATCGCTTCATCCTGCCCAAATACCAACATTTTCAGTTGGTTATCAAGATTTCTCAGTGTCGATTTATCACTACTAGACACTGTTTTCTCAGGAATACGGGCAATTTTTGCAACAACAGACTCAATATCAGAGACATTAATCGTTTTTTTACGCTTACTTGGTGCAACCAAACGTGTTCTTGCACCAGCCTCATCGATTACATCAATAGCTTTATCAGGAAGATGTCTATCAGTAATGTATTTAACCGATAAATCGACGGCTGCCTGAATTGCTTTATTGGTATAACGCACATCATGATGCGCTTCATACTTCTGACGTAATCCTTTAATAATTAAAACGGTTTCGTCAGCAGAGGGTTCTGTAACATCAATTTTTTGGAATCGACGAGCAAGGGCTCTGTCTTTTTCAAAAATATTACTAAATTCTTGATAAGTCGTAGAGCCAATCACGCGAATACGACCACTTGATAGTAATGGTTTAATCAAGTTTGCCGCATCGACTTGTCCACCAGATGCTGCACCGGCACCGATAATGGTATGAATTTCATCAATAAATAAGATACTTTTTTCATCTTTCTCTAACGTTTTAAGTAGTGCTTTAAAACGTTTTTCGAAATCACCACGATATTTTGTACCCGCTAATAGCGAACCAATATCAAGTGAATAGAGGGTATAACCTTTCATTACATCAGGAACATCATCTTGCTCGATACGCCATGCAAGCCCTTCAGCAATAGCGGTTTTACCAACACCTGATTCACCCACCAGCAGAGGATTATTTTTACGGCGGCGACAAAGTACCTGAATTGTGCGTTCTAATTCAGCCTGACGACCAATAAGCGGATCAATTTTACCTTGGCGCGCTAACTGATTTAAGTTAGTGGTAAAGTTATCCATATGATCATCGCTTTGTGGCATCTCTTGTTGAGATTGGGTGTTCATATCACTCATATCAGAAGGATCATCATTTTGTTGATCATCTTTCAAAATACCGTGAGAGATAAAATTAACCACATCAAGACGGCTAACATCGTGTTTACGTAATAGGTAAGCTGCGTGAGATTCTTGCTCACTAAAAATAGCCACTAGCACATTTGCACCAGAGACTTCATTTTTACCCGATGATTGAACGTGAAAAACAGCACGTTGCAAAACGCGTTGAAAACTGAGTGTAGGCTGAGTTTCTCGTTCTACATTCTCAGGTAGAATTGGGGTTGTTTTACGAATAAAGACTTCGAGTTCTTCACGTAAAGCGGCTAAATCGACTTTACAAGCTTCCAATGCTTCACGCGCTGATTTATTACTCAATAGCGCCAGCAACAGGTGCTCTACAGTCATAAATTCGTGTCTGTTATCACGGGCTTTCGCGAATGCAACATTAAGACTAAGCTCTAATTCGTGATTAAGCATAAGCACCTCCTCCTTAAAAGACTAACCGGATTATGCCTTTTCAAGTGTACACAAAAGTGGATGACCATTTTCTTTGGCATACAAATTAACTTGTGTCACCTTAGTTTCAGCGATATCCGCACTATAAACCCCACAAACTCCCTTTCCTTTATGGTGAACGTCCAACATAATTTGTGTGGCTTTTTCCTCATTGAGGAAAAAATAGATCGTAAGCACATCTACAACAAAATCCATGGGGGTGTAGTCGTCATTATTCAAGATCACCTTGTACATTGATGGTGGTTCGTTAAGCTGACTAACTTCATCCCTTAGTATGGTTTCTGTTAAAAAATCAAACTGGCCCATTATTTTGCACTACTCATTTATTTGTTAAAACGTTTTATCTACATAACGTCTAGTTTACCATCTCACAGGAAACTCTGCCTATCAACGGTTTTTTATTACCTCTTTTTACACTTAAATAAATAACAAAGCGTTAGCTACATCAAAATTTCACTTATTTGAAACAGCTTCTACCACCCTAGCCCCTTGACGACAGAAACAATAAATTAGAGTATGTTTTATGAACAGCTCAGTAAATATACTGAAGGTAATGTTAAGTAAATAAATACAAGTACAAGTATATGAGAGATGCTAAGTATGGAGACAGGTACAGTTAAGTGGTTCAATAATGCTAAGGGTTTCGGTTTCATTACCCCAGCAGAAGGCGGTGAAGATATTTTCGCCCACTATTCATCAATTCGAATGGAAGGCTATCGCACGCTAAAAGCGGGGCAAAGAGTTAATTATAGTACGATAAAAGGACCCAAAGGTGATCATGCTGATCTTATCATTCCTATTATTGAATGAAAGGCAGCATAAAACGAGTATGACGGGTCTCTCTTTTATCAACCTTTTTGTGATTCAAGCTCGCTAAGTACTCAAGTAATAAAACCGTATTTTATCTATTCAATAAGTGCACCCTTTAGATAATAAAGGGTGCACTATTAATTTCATCTCTCTTTATAATACTAGCTCAAACTATTATAGGAGTGAGCATATCTAGTACATAAAATTATTCTCTTGCTAAGGCATCAATAGGATTCATTCTTGCGGCACTTCTTGCAGGCAGAAAACCAAAGATAACGCCAATTGCTGTTGAGCAGGCAAAAGCACTAATTAGTGCGATTGGCTGAAAGACAAAATCCCAATTAGGTAACAAATAACTGGCAATCATTGCGATACCAAATGAAAGCCCAATACCGATTAAGCCACCGACTAAACAAACTAATACCGACTCAATTAAAAATTGCTGCATTACATCCGTTGCTCTGGCACCTACTGCCATTCGGATACCAATTTCTCTCGTTCTTTCAGTTACAGAAACCAACATGATATTCATAACACCAATACCACCAACAACCAAAGAGATAACCGCAACCAACGTTAAAAAGAGTTGCATAGTCTGTGTCGTTTTTTCTGCTGCTTTAAGCAAGCTATCGATGTTATAAGTGAAGATATCTTTCTTGCCATGTCTTACGGTAAGTAAGCGGATAATTTGTTGCTCTGCAATATTAGCATCGTAGCCTTCTTTGGCTTTTACTGTAATGCTGTCAAGATAGGCTCTGTTCAAAATACGGCTATTTAATGTGCTATAAGGCACCCAGACTCTTAAAGATTTACTATTGCCAAATGCCGATTTTTGTTCAGAAATAACACCAATAATAGTGGTTGGAATATTACGAATAATAATCTGCTCACCAATAACTTGCTTTTTATTACCGAAAAAACGACGTCGCGTATTTTCATCAATAACCACAACCTGTGCTTGACGCTGGATCATATCCGTTGAAAAAGTACGACCTTGTGCAAATTTCATCGCATAAACAGTAAAATAATCGTCACTAACACCCGCAACTTGGGCTGGAGAGTCCTGATTACCTTTACGCAATCTGGTGCTAAAACTCACTTCAGGCGTTACTGCTTGTATATACGATTGCTGTTTTAATGCATACACATCTTGAAGGGTTAGAGATTGCCTATCTTCCGGAGAATCACTGCCGAAGTCTTTTCCAGGATAAATATCGATAGTGTTTGAACCTATCGCTTTAATATCCGCCAGCACCATACTTTTCGCCGCATCACCAATAACAATGATTGTTACAACAGAAGCGATACCAATGATTATTCCTAGCATAGTTAAAAGTGTACGGGTTTTATTTACCACCATAGCACGCCAAGCCATATCTAATGCCTGAGTAAAACGACCTATCACTTGAGCAATATATGAAGAATTTGAAGGGGGTGGCGTTAATACTTCTTTTGTTATTCTATTGATATCCGTTTGATGGTGATTATCACTAATAATTTTACCATCTTGAATTTCAATTATTCGTGATGCTTGCTTAGCAATTAAAGGGTCATGGGTGACAATAATGACAGTATGCCCCTGCTCATTTAATTGCTTAAGGATTGACATCACCTCTTTACCTGAATGGCTATCTAACGCGCCTGTAGGCTCATCAGCAAGAATAACCTCACCGCCATTCATTAGTGCCCTTGCAATACTGACGCGCTGCTGCTGACCGCCTGAAAGCTGATTTGGACGATAATCAACTTTCTCACCAAGCCCCAGTCGTGTTAATAACGCCTTTGCTCGCGCTTTACGCTGTATTTTATTTTTATCCGCATAAATAGCAGGGATCTCAACATTCTGCTCAGCACTAAGATGAGCCATTAGATGATAGCGTTGGAAAATAAAACCAAAATGCTCTCGGCGCAATGCAGCAAGTTGATCGCTTTGCATTTTTGCGACACTTAAACCTGCAACTTTATATTCCCCGCTACTTGGTTTATCTAAGCAACCGAGAATATTCATTAACGTCGATTTGCCAGAACCTGAAGCACCAATAATCGCCACCATTTCACCGGCATTAATTGTTAGTGAGACTTTATCTAGAACAACCGTCTCTTGTTCGCCATTGGTATATAACCGGCTAACGTTATCGAGTTCTAATAATGCAGACATTATGACTCCTCTGAGGTTTCACCTAAAATAACCTTATCGTTTTCATTTAATCCGCTGAGAACTTCTGCATAAACATCGGTACGCATACCAATTTTTACAACACGTTTTTCTGGTTTTCCTTCAACCAATACATCAACGTTATATTGATTTGCACTTTTTTCGTCACCTAATGCTGATAAAGGGATCAATAGTACATTCGCTTTATTCTCAAGTAAGATTTTCACTTGAGCCGTCATTTGTAAACGCAACAGATGCTGATCGTTAGGCACTTCAAAACGAGCATAATAAAAAATAGCGTCATTAATTTTTTCAGGCGTTGGCAGGATATCTTTTAATTTACCACTAAAGGCTTTATCTGGCGCACCTAACACCGTAAAAGAAGCGCTAAGATCTGGTTTTAAATAGATAACATCAGCCTCAGACACTTCAGCTTTCACTAACATGGTGTCTAAATCAGCTAAAGTTAAAATAGTGGGTGCTTCTTGCGCTGCAATAACCGTTTGCCCTTCAAGGGTTTTAATAAAGGTGACAACACCATCCATCGGTGCAGTTATCCGTGTATATTGCAGATTTGTTTTTGCGGTATCTAGCGTAGCTTGGTTTTTCTTTATTTGAGCTTCATAAGTAATAATACGCGCTTTTTTAACATCAACATCCGTTTTAGCGCGATCTAGCTCTTCTTGTGCTATTGCATAAGTACCAATCAATTTGAGTTGACGTTGATAAGTTAACTGCGCTAAACGTAATTCAGCTTTAGCTTGTTGTAAATTAGCCCTTAGTTCGTTGTCTGTTTCTTGCGATTCGGTGACATCGTTCTGTGCTTTTTTAGGATCGATAATCGCCAATAAATCGCCTTTTTTAACCGCATCACCTTCTTTTACAAACAGAGTTTGTAGCTGTCCACTAACCTGAGCACCTACATCTACTTTTCTTACTGCATCAAGCTTACCTGTTGCCGTTACCTCTTTAGAAAGTTCTCCGCGGGTGATAGTTTCAGTGTGGTAAGTGGGCAAATTCTCCCTTGGCACAAAAAAATATGCCGCGATAGCGACAATAACCAAAATAAGGGTAATGACTTTCCCTTGCTTTTTTAAAGGAAAAAAAGCCATAAAACATCCTTCTTAATCATTAAGATAAAATAAAAGAAAACAATAAGTGCCTAATATGACAATATATCGCCACACTAAGCACTAATAAAACCAGTATTTATAGCTACTGGTTTATAAATCAAAAATAGATTAAATAGTCACATTCTTTCTAGTTTGCTTTTCCTCTTGCTAACCAAGCAACGCGCGAGAACATACTTTTTAATAGCGAAGGAATTGAATCTACTCCTCGTTGAGCAGCATTGTTAGCCACCGTTAGTGCGAGATCCGGTTTTGAAGATCGCTGAATTGCTTTAATAATCACCCGTCGAGTTGGCCATTTTTCATTATCGGCGACGCCTGCGACATCATGATACACATTACGAAAGCCTTCTTTATATAAGAAGTGTTCCATATCTAAAGCAGGTAAACGAGTTAATCGGTCACGTTCAGCATCATTCATTCGTAAAGCAAAATCCTTTACTGTCGCTGCGTATTTTTTACCCGCATCATCACCATCAACCAAGGTATGCCATTCTATTCCCATTAATGTTGCATACTTTAATAATGGCTTAAGTCCACACTGTGCAAACTCAATAACTTTCACGCCCTCTGACTCAAAGAAATAACTACATTGCCTTGCTAATTCGTTCATCAACCAAATTTCAGTTTCACCTTCAACTAATAACCAACAACGAGCAAATAGTGCCGACGGGCGGTTATAACGAATATGAAAAGATATTCGGCGCTCTTCATCTGCTTGCAACTGCCGATTACCTAAACGATAAGCAGCCACTTTGTCAGTATCTCGCACTAAACGACAGACACTTTGCAAAGAAGCTAATGAAAGTAATTCGCCTGAGTTTGTTGTCGTAATTCGTTGTAAAGAAAATAGATTAAGTAATCCCCATGCAACAGATAGCATAATCGGATGTAAACGTGTTTCTGGGTTTTCGACGATAACAATAGGTCTGGCGTAAGGATCAAGTGCAGCGCTACCACGCGACTGTAAAATAGATGAAAACATGCCTAAAATAATCAATCGAATATTGCGCTGATTAGGCTTTGCCAAAATCTTATTAATGTTTTCTAAAGCGTGCCATCCTCGAACATGAGGTTCATTGGCTTTATGGTTATGTCGATTAAATTTAAATAATAAAGAGCCATGATCAGCAAAATAGTGCCCCAACAACTGTTGCATTGCATCCAGCCCTTCTCTTAAATCTTCATCAGAAAGATTGTAAGGGTTGTTAACTAATGCCTTGGTAAGATCACTCATCTTACTATTAAACGCTTCACGCTGAGGTTTGTTGTGAGATTCAATCACATCTGTGGTTAACTTATGCATAAAACGCGCATCTTGTAGACGAAGAACTGGATAAAGCCGCACAATTTCAGCAATAATTTCGCTTGTCTGTCCATTGGGTAAACGAATTTGTTTTCCTTCTTTATCAAGAAAATAGCGAAACGTTTTTACATTTTGTTCTTCATCAAGTTCAGCGCTAATACGAAAATAGATATGCTTAAGCTCATCACCATTTTCTACCCAAATGGGTGCTAATTTACGAAAACGATAAGAACGATGACGACCAGGACGGATTTCTGTAAATGTTAAAATAATTTGCAGACTTTTTTTGCTATTTTCAGGTTCATCGGGTAAACGATGAAAATCTTCTGGCGTAAAAGCGTATTGGTAGGACTCAATTCCTAAACTTAGAGTTAGCGCATCTAATAATGAGGTTTTGCCCCATGCATTTTCGCCTACTAAAACAGTATTCATATCAAGGGGGAGCGATAGGCGATTTAGCCCCCGAAATCCTGCTATTTCCACTCGTTCTAAATACATATTATCCTCGCAGGTAACGACTAAGTTATGGTTCTATTTTCTGCCCTATTTTATCAACTCGTTTTATTGTTATATCAATAATTTCACTTAATAATATTGCCATTAATATCATAGTTAACATAAGCCGTAATAAAATTTACTCAACTATTCGATAACCATCGAAATAGTTTAATTTTCTAGCAATCTACGTTTCTTTTTAATAATCGTGTTAGGCTCTTGCTCTTCCAATAAAAATTTTGAACTTATTCGTCGTTTTTGTATCCACAACATCATTAGTAAATGTTATAATGCAAGTCACGTTATTAGTTTATTTTATAATTTGAGACCGCTCAGTAAGGAATAGCAATGTTATCAGGGTTATTAATTATCCTACTTCCTCTTTTTGTAGGGTATTTGATTAAGCTAAACCATCGTCCACTTCTTCAATTAGCTAATCGCCTGCTCAGCGCGATGGTTTACGTTATCCTATTTATCATGGGCGTTAGTTTAGCTATGTTAGATAATATTGGTGAAAACTTAGTCTCTATTTTATCTTATGCCAGTGTCTTCTTTTTTTGTACTTTTGGCGCCAATTTACTGTTTTTATGGCTATTAGATAAAAAAGATCCGTGGCATGTTCCTGCTCATAAGCAATCCAAACCCCCATCACGCATAAAAATGATACTTGAGTCACTACAATTATGTGGTGTCGTAGTTTTAGGCTTTTTAGTGGGTTTAACGGGTTGGTCTATTTTTAATTATGCTGCTCACGCAAGTCAGGGCGCACTTATTTTCTTATTGTGGTTAGTCGGACTACAACTGCGTAATAGCGGCATGAGTCCAAAACAGATTTTAATTAACCGCCGAGGCACAACAGTCGCGGTTGTAATGGGAATTAGTGCCCTTGCTGGTGGTGCATTAGCCGCTTATTTACTTGGGTTACCAATGAAAATGGGATTAGCCATTGCCTCGGGTTATGGTTGGTACTCATTATCAGGTATTGTTTTAACCGATGCTTTTGGTCCTGTTATTGGTAGTACTGCCTTTTTTAACGACTTAATGCGTGAGCTGGCAGCTATTATGCTTATTCCTATTATTGTTAATCGATATAGAAATACAGCATTAGGTATTTGTGGTTCTACTTCTATGGACTTTACCCTACCTGTTTTACAACGTAGTGGTGGTGTAAGTATTGTCCCAGCGGCTATTGTCCATGGTTTCGTTTTAAGTTTAATCACACCAATATTAATGGCTTTCTTTACTTCATAGAAAAATCAGTAACAATAGAAGTTACTAAGTCATTTTTTACAGTGGGTTAACAATGAATCAACAGCGTGTATTGGTACTTGGTGCAAGTGGGCACATAGGTCAAAATCTTATACCAGAATTAATTCGCCAAGGGCATCAGGTTACTGCGGGTGCTCGCCGAATAGACTGGATGATGTCTCAAGGCTGGGAAAATACTCGCTGCATTTTTGTCGATTTACATAAACCTGATACCTTAAAGCAGGTAATGCACAACACTGATATTGTCTATTACCTTGTACATAGTATGGGTGATGCGCATAACTTAGTTGAGCAAGAGCGCCAAGCTGCACTAAATGTTGTAGATGCATTAGAAGATTCCGACGTCAAACAGATAATCTTTTTAAGTGCGTTGCAGCATAAAGATCAACAGTATTCACCTCATTTAATTGCCAGAAAACTCACAGGTGAAGTATTAAGAACCAGCACCATTCCCGTTACAGAAATTCGCACCTCGATGATTGTGGGTCCGGGTTCTGCGGCTTTTGAGATTATGCGTGATATGGTTTACAACCTGCTAGTATTAACACCACCACGTTGGGTTCGTTCAAAATCATCCCCTATTGCGTTAAAAAACTTAATTCATTATTTAACTGAAATTATCGCGCACCCAACGCACCAACATCGTATTTTTGATGCTGGTGGTCCTGAATATATTAGTTATCAAACGCTTTTTGAGCGTTTCATCAAGATCTCAGGGAAAAAACGCCTGTTAATTCCATTACCCATTCCCGAAAGCATCATCTCTGCTGGTTTTATCAGCATGATAACGTCTGTTCCCACCTCTATTGCTAAAGAGCTTATTCAAGGATTAAAGCACGATCTTCCCGCGAAAGACGAGCCATTACGCAAACTTATTCCTCAAGCTCTTATTTCATTTGATGACGCCGTCAAAGAAACCCTTGCTGATGAAGAAGCAGCAATTGATAACCAAGATTGGGGTTACTCTCCTGTTGTTCGTAATCGTTGGAAACCTGGCTATGGTTATTACCCTAAAAATGCGGGCTATACGATTTCGACATCAGCCAGTGCGGGATCGCTGTGGCATACAGTGCAACAAATTGGTGGTGAACAAGGTTATTTCTATGCCAATTCTTTATGGAAAATTAGAGCTATTATGGATGATATTGCAGGTAATAAAGTCACTTATGGCAGACCTGATCATGAAACGCTCAAACTTGGCGATATGATTGATGGCTGGCGAGTGATTAAAATTCAACCAGAAAAGCAGCTTACCTTACTTTTTGGTATGAAAGCCCCGGGGTTGGGTCGTCTCTCTTTTACTATTCATGATAGCGGTAACCTTCGTTCATTAGATGTTCGAGCTTGGTGGCACCCTGCTGGTTTTAGTGGACTACTTTATTGGTTTGCCATGATGCCTGCTCACTTATTTATTTTTAAAGGTATGGCACAATCAATCAGTAATAATGCGTATAAACTGGATAAAAATTCACCTACCAGTGAAGAGAAATAGCCAAAATATCCATTTTTAAGTAAAAAAATCACTTTATTATGCAGTTTTAGTTGCATAATTATTCTCACCGTTTTATTATTCGAAACAGTTAATGACTATTCAGAAAAAACGCATGAGTATTCAATTAAAAAATATAAATTGTTTCTACGGTTCGCACCAAGCACTCTATGATATTAATCTAGAATGCTCTGCCGGTGAAACAATGGTCCTGTTAGGACCAAGTGGTGCAGGCAAGAGTTCTTTAATGAGAGTTCTTAATTTATTGGAAATGCCTCGCTCTGGCGAATTAGAGATTGCTGGCTTAAATTTTGACTTTAGCCAACAACCTAATGCAAAGGCTATTCGTACTTTACGCCAAAATGTCGGTATGGTGTTCCAACAATATAATTTATGGCCACACCTGACGGTTCTTGATAATTTAATTGAAGCACCTTGTCGTGTATTAGGTTTATCAAAACCGCAAGCCAAAGAGAAAGCCATGAAATTACTTGAACGTTTACGTTTAAGTGATTATGCAGGACGCTTCCCTTTGCATTTATCAGGTGGTCAGCAGCAACGTGTCGCAATAGCAAGAGCACTCATGATGGAACCACAAGTTCTGTTGTTTGATGAACCTACTGCGGCATTAGATCCTGAAATTACAGCTCAGGTTGTTGATATTATTCGTGAGTTATCTGAAACAGGTATTACTCAAGTTATTGTTACTCATGAAGTCGAAATTGCGCGCAAAGCCGCGAGCAAAGTTGTATATATGGAAAACGGCCGTATTATAGAGCAAGGTGATAATCATCATTTTATCGCTCCACAAACGGAAGCTTTTGCTAATTATTTGTCACACTAAATCGGGATCTGACAATGAAAAAGATATTATTTGCAGCACTTCTGACCAGTATTACACTTTCTGCAACCGCGGCTGATAAAGAGACAATCCGTTTTGCAACAGAAGCAACTTATCCTCCATTTGAAATGATTGATGCGAATAACCAAATTGTGGGATTTGATGTCGATTTAGCAAATGCAATGTGCGAAAAAATTAATGCTGAATGTACATTTACTAATCAGTCATTTGATAGCTTAATTCCTAGCCTGAAGTTTCGTCGTTTTGAAGCATTAATGGCGGGTATCGATATTACGCCAGAGCGTCAAAAACAAGTTGATTTTACAGACTCTTACTATGATAACTCTGCTGTATTTATTACAGTAATAGGTAAAATCTCTGACGTTGCGGGCTTGAAAGGCAAACAAATTGGTGTTCAAAACGGAACAACGCATCAGAAATTCATCAATGAAGAACATAAAGAGATGAAAACAGTTCCTTATGATAGCTACCAAAATGCAGTATTAGACCTTAAAAATGGTCGTATTGAGGCTATCTTCGGTGATACTGCCGTTGTTAATGAATGGCTGAAGAAAAATCCTGAATTAGGTATTGTAGGCGATAAAGTTGCAGATCCTAACTACTTCGGTACAGGTCTTGCAATCGCGGTAAGAAAAGGCAATGCAGATTTACAAGATAAATTAAATAAAGCATTAGCTGAAGTAAAAGCCGACGGTACTTATGATGTCATTTATAAAAAATGGTTTGAATAATAATATTTAAATAACAACAATAGCTTAATAAATGAATGAAATAACAACTCTAGCAGGTGCGGCCGTTACAACGGTCTCACTTGCTATTTCCGCTCTTATTATCGGATTAGTTCTTGCCATGCTGTTTACCGCTTGGGAATCCGCAAGATGGAAAGCCTTTGCTTTTCTAGGAACATGTTGGGTAACGCTGATTAGAGGACTACCAGAAATGCTGGTGGTTCTCTTTGTCTATTATGGCACCTTACAAGGTGTCATGATGCTAATGGACGGTATTGAAATCGGCTCACTCACTCTTCAAATCGACTTTAACGATACCGATTCGTTACCATTTTATTGTGGTGTGATCGCGCTTTCGTTGCTCTATGCTTCTTATGCATCTCAAACATTACGTGGTGCATTAAAAGCAGTACCTTCAGGGCAATGGGAAGCAGGTCAAGCACTTGGAATGGGACGCGCGAGTATCTTCTTTCGCTTTATCATGCCTCAAATGTGGCGTCATGCATTACCCGGATTAGGAAATCAGTGGTTAGTATTGCTCAAAGATACTGCACTCGTTTCATTGATTAGTGTAAATGACTTGATGTTACAGACACAAAGTATTGCCAATAGAACTCAAGAACCATTTACATGGTATAGCATTGTTGCTCTTATTTATCTGGCAATTACTTTAGTCAGCCAATATATCCTTAAGTGGTTAGAGATGAGAACGACCCGATTTGAACGGAGAGCCTCATAATGTGGGATTATATTGTTGCTATTCTGCCGGGGTTACCGACTAGTTTATCCTTAACTTTTGTTGCCTTATTGGTGGCATTTACTTTATCCGTACTAATGACGTTTATACTTTCACTAAAAACGCCGATTATTACGCCTATAGTAAAAGCTTATATTACCTTATTTACTGGTACACCTTTATTGGTACAGTTTTTCTTAATCTATTATGGTCCTGGGCAATTTCCAGCATTAAAAAACTATCCATTCATTTGGGAGTTATTTTCAACACCTTGGTTTTGTGCAATGGTCACTCTAGCACTTAATAGTGCTGCATATTCAACCTTGCTGTTCCATGGTGCAGTACGCGCAATACCTGAAGGACAATGGCAATCTTGCCAAGCGTTAGGAATGTCACCGCTGCAAACATCGAGAGTGATTTTGCCTTATGCCTTTAAACGTGCGCTTTCTTCTTATTCAAATGAAGTTGTACTAATATTTAAGAGTACCTCATTAGCAAGCACGATTACTTTACTTGAATTAACGGGCTATAGCCGACAAGTCTTTGGACAAAGCTATGATGTCATGGTGTTTGTCGCTGCGGGTATTATTTATCTGTGCATTAATGGCTTATTAACGCTTATCATGCGACTGATAGAGAAAAAAGCATTAGAGTTTGAACATCGCAACTAAAGATTATCAAACGAAATGCTAGATTTAAAAACACCCCAAAATAAAATATTGCGGGGTGTTTTTTTATGATAAAAAAATGATAAAGCTATTTTTATCGGGTCTGTTTTTCTATTAAAGCTTCTTTATGACTTACTCGATAAGCATTCCATGCTAATAAACTACCAATTAACATCACAACAGCTAACGCTAATTTAGGTTGTACTGGTGACGCTAATGCAGTTAAACCCAATACCGCGCCACCCGCCATTTGTATAAAACCAACTAAAGCGGATGCAATACCTGCGGTTTGCGAATAAGGTTCAAGTGCATAACTGGTTGCAGGTCCCATTATAAATGCTAATCCAGCACAAGCCATTGCCACGGGAAGCATATAAATAAGCCAATGATTCTGTATTTCAGTAGGAATAAAAATTAAGCTTAATAATAAACTGATACAACCTAATCCCATTAATCCACCACCTAAAATAAGGCAGATTGGTCTACCGACGCGGTGAATAATTCGATTAGCATAAAAGCTAACAAACATTATCCAAAATCCATTAACACCAAAGACAATTGAGAATATCAGTGGCGTTAACTCTGCATCATGCATTAATACGATAGGGGCAAAAGAAACATAAGTTAAAGCCATTCCCATTGTACCTGCATTGACCAACGCAAAAGTTAAAAATCGTTTACTGCATAAAATCTCAAGATATATTTTACCTAATTTTTGTTGTGATTGAGCAATATTTTCAGGTTTTGTTTCAGGTAAAAACCGTGCAATCAAAATTAAAACGAATACAGAGTAGAAAATTAAAAAGCCAAAAGGCGCTCGCCATCCCCAATATTCGGCTAATAGTCCACCTAATAGTGGCGCTAATGCAGGAATAATATTTAAGGTGCCATTTAAAAAGCCGAAAACACGAGCAGAATCATTTCCATTAAAACAGTCACGCACACAAGTAAAGGCAACCACAGAAGTACAGCAAACAGCTGAAGCTTGTAATAGTCGCGAAATAATAAAAAGCGTTGAGTCTGTCGAAATTGTTGCGATAATCGAACCTAGGATATAAATCACGATACCGAGAATGGCAATAGGCTTACGACCAAATCTATCTACCAATGGTCCTGAAATAAGTTGCCCTACACCTAGTACCAAAATAAATAGAGCGATAGTCGATTGAATAAGAGATTCACTGCTACCTAAATCTTGAGCAATTGCGGGTATTGTTGGTAAATAAAGATCTATTCCTAAGGGTCCCAGCAATACCATAACTAACAATAACGCTTTTAAATTTCGCATAAAATAGAATGCCCATTTAATAAAAAAGAAAACGCCCGATGTTATCCATCGAGCGTTAAATACTAGTTTATACTAACACTCATTATCTCTTTTGTAATGAATATCTTAACTGTCTTGTAATACCAATAATGTCAGCACTTCATAGTGCGAAGTATGTGGAAACATATCAAACAACTGCACTCTATCAATCTGATAATGAAATAAACGCTCAATATCTTTAGCCATAGTCTGAGCATTACAACTAGAATAAAGAATATAGCGTGGTTTCATCTTATTAAGGTATTCACATAATGCCTCGCCAATCCCTCTTCTAGGTGGATTAACCAGAACTAATTCAGGAACACCCTCTTTAGCCAGCGCATAACCTGTTGAATCAAGCGCTTGAAATTCAACATGTTCAAGCCCCAATTCACGGGCTGATAACCTAGCACACTCTATCGCTTCAGGACTGATTTCAATGCCGGTTAATTCAGTAGATTTATCGGCACAATGCAAACCAAAGCCACCAGAACCACAAAATAGATCCCATAACCGTGAGATTTTTAATTCTCGTACCCAATTGCCAGCAGTTGCATAAAGCGTAGCAGCAACATTGGGGTTGGTTTGAAAAAAGCCACGAGGACGAATATGAAGAGGGATCTGATTAAAAGATTCATCTAAAAAAGATTTTTCAGTTAATACTATCTCTTGTTCGCCTTCTAATATCGCCATATGCACAGGCTGAATATTCACTGAAATAACCGCTAATTGTGTAAGTTGTACTAGCAACCAAGGTAAGGCAGCGCGTAGTTGTTCAAGTTTTTTTTCTGAACGCAAAACAAAGCGCAACATCATTGCACCATCAACACGGCTTTCTGTTAGTAAAATAAATTTCAGTTCACCACGACGACGTTCGATGTCATAAGGCACTAATCCAGCTTTAGCGATAAAGGTTTTTATTATTTGGAAAACGGGCTCAAAAGAGCGTGGATAAAGTGGACATTGACATAAATCGACAGCAGTTCCATCACGCTGTTTTAAACCTAAAATAGGTTTTTCTACGCTACCACTAACCACCATTTTAGCTTTATTCCTAAACTGAATTTGTTGGCTTTCAACTGGTGTCAGTTTATTAAAAGAATAATCTTTTGGGAGCCGTTCTAATAAATCGTATTGTTTTTTCTTAATTTGTTCGGGATAAGCAAGAGAGAGCCATTCACAAGAATGACACTCACCCGCACTAAATCGTGCGCATTGCATAAGAGTTTGTGACCGTTATAAGGATTAATGTACAGTATAGGCAGCGTCGGTAGATGAAATACTGATATCGACTTCTTCGTCTTCACCCTCATCTTCATCACCTTCTTCAGTTTCTTGTTTTTCACCATATAAGAAACCATTGTTAAATATTTCACTAATCACCTCAGCTGATTGCTCTTCTGCTTTTTGCAAAAAGAGATCAAACTGATTAAATGAAATACCAACAGCGACAGAAAGTGATTGGCACAAAACGAGTTTGGGTAAATTGTCATCACTGATTTCTAAAAAAGTCTTAATAAATAAAGAACTTGCATTGATTTGACTAAGATTTGCCATCAATGGCACTATGGCTGATGGTTTTAATTCAGCGATAGCGGTAAAAACGAGCACATCTTCAAGAATATCAATTTTTGCATCAAAAATGCCATTGATATATTGAAGATGAGGTAAATGCAACGCCTGACAAGAGTCACATTCATAATAAGCAATCTGTAATTCGTCCAGCCAAGATTTTAGCTGATCCAGATCTGTAGTAACAACAGCGTCCATTAAAATAACCTTTAAGCGCTAAAAAAAGAGAGCCTTTTGCATTGGCACTATTTTGCCACTTTTTCTAGCATGAAGGCAGTAATAAATAAAAAATCTAAAAAATTAAGTTAATCTACCGAGCTATTTTATTAGCTAAACAACACACTCTCTACCAATAAAACAAGAGTACTATTTTTCAGGATGATCGCTTTTCTTTTTGTTATCAGCAGGTTTTTGATCAATACCTAAAAAAGTTAGCCGATGAAAAGCCCGCCAAACGATATGGATCGCAGGTGGGATCATACAGATAACACCCAATGCAACCAAAGTAAGTTGCCCGGTGTAAGTACCAAACCATTGAGGCGAAGTAATATATTGGTTGATATAAAGATAAGCCATAACTAATAGAACAATACCAATCACCTCAATAATTATGATAGGTTTTGGCATATCTGATAGTGTTCGCATATCCCGATTTGAAGGCTTTCCCATATTTTCTCCACAAATTGCGTTAAAGCAGTCCTATCTCATTATTTATCAAATTGGTATAATTTATCACACTAAAAGGCAATAACTGTTTTTGTTTAACCGAATTAAAAGGCATAGTGTTAAACAATAAACCTATTATGCCTGAATTTTATTTTCTCAATAAGGAGTGTCGTATGTTTGTTGTTATTTTTGGTCGCCCTGGTTGCCCATACTGTGTACGTGCAAAACAATTGGCTGATACCCTGACTGAAAAACGTGATGATTTTGATTATCGCTATGTCGATATCCAAGCTGAAGGTATTTCAAAAGCAGATTTATCTAAAACAGTAGGTAAACCCGTTGAAACTGTTCCTCAAATTTTTATTGATGAGAAACACATCGGTGGTTGTACTGATTTTGAAGCTTATGCTAAAGAGCATTTAGGCATCTACAACTAATTTAAAAAACGCTAAAGTAGCTTATTTATCAACCTATTTTAGCGTTTCTTTCTCTGTGCTCACTCTTATTTTTTTTACTTACCCCATTTTCTAAAAAATATTTCTATTTTTTTTGATTAGTCAGCGAACTTTCTTTCTATACCGTAGTCTGAGTTAGTGCCACTGCTTTTCTTTGATGTCCCCAAATATTGAGGAGCCCGATAGTTTCAACCCCTTTGGTGAAATAACTGTCGGGTTTTTTATTACCTAAAAATCAGTAACACTCTCCTTGTAATGTTGCAATAATAGTACGACGCCCACCATTATTACGGTGCTCTCCAAGATAAATACCTTGCCATATCCCCATATTCAATTCACCTTGAGAAATAGGAATTGTTGCACTTTGTCCTAATAGACTGCTTTTTATATGAGCAGGCATATCATCACTTCCTTCATAGGTATGAAGGTAATAATCTTCCTCTTCTTTAACATTTTTATTAAAGAAATTCTCAAAATCACTACGCACCGTGGGATCTGCATTTTCATTAATCGTTAATGAAGCTGAAGTATGTTGAATAAAAAAGTGAGCAATTCCGATTTTATATTGTCTCAGTTCCGGTAGCTCTTGAATCAAAGCTTGTGTAATTAAATGAAATCCTCTTGGTCTAGTATTAAGTATGATTTTTTTCTGGATCCACATTATTTACACCTCATGAGTATTAGAAGAGAGAGAACGAGAGAGCAAGATAGTGATAACCGTAATTTCTTATTTTTAACTGTAATGAGATGGTCTGATAAAAAAACTGACATATCTTTGAAAAAAGCACAATTAAATAAGAAAAATACTCTTTACCCCTATTACTGGCTCATTTACCCTTACAGACTTGCGTATTATGTATCATAAACATCGCTTATCAGCACGACATGTATGGAGCTTACCTTGCTGGAACAACTTAATTTAGCCGTTTTTTCGATAATAAATGCGACACCGGCATCCTCTCCTTTAGAGGTTAACCTAGCAATCATTATTGCTAAGTATCTCGTATACCTTTTCCCATTATCATTATTATTTTATTGGCTTTGGGGAAGTGAAAAACACCTTAAACAACAACGCGCTTTAGTTTGTAAGACTGCGATTTCATTGGCTATTGCGCTCACCATCTCTTGGCTAATTGGTGTAATTGCTCCACATGACCGCCCTTTTGTTGCCAACATTGGCTATAACTTCCTAGATCACAACCCAACGCCATCATTTCCAAGTAATCATGGCACGTTTGTCTTCACCATTGCTTTAGCCTACTTATTTTGGCACCAAAGCAAGCGGATCGGCTGTATCCTGCTAGGTTTAAGCATTGCGATAGCTTGGTCACGCATCTATCTCGGTGTGCATTGGCCAATAGATATGGTTGGTGGTTTTATTGTTGGTCTGCTCTCATGCGGTTTAAGCCAGATTTTCTGGTCTAAAGGTGGTGAAAAGCTTCAACAATGGGTACAAAAACTCTATCAGCTCTGTTTTGCTTATCCTATTCGTAAAGGATGGACCAAAGCTTAAATGAGATTAAGTAGAAAAAGACCACACTTATTGTGGTCTTTTTCTATATTTAATTTAGCTTAACGGCATCTACTCATATATTAATATATAAATAAAATTATTTTCTATTATTATATTTTTTATCCAAAAAATATTTTGTTGTTATTTTAATCAACCAGAAATTATTATATTCGTTATATAACAAATTATCATACTAATTTATTAACATTATATTTGTATCAAATATAAGCAATATTCTATTCTCTTATAGTAAATTGGTATATTAATTTTATAAAACAACTTGAGTTCATTAATAAATAATCATATTTAGTGAGTTTTTTATTTCATCCTCCCTCTTTAAACACAATCAGCCTAAAATAAAAAACCGTTAAATATCATATTGATGCAAAGTTAAAATAATGTTTAAATTGTGAACAAAAATAACCTTATTGATTTTAATCATTTATTTTATAAAAAACAAAAAAGGATAAAAAATATCATTAATATATTAATAATAAGCTATTTGGGTTTATTATTTTGTCTAACCAAAATTAGAAATATATTTCAAAATGTTTTAAAAAAGACCAATAAAAACACAAAATATAAAAAATGTTACAATTCCCAGTTTTTTAGTTATATTTAGCATTTGAGATGACGATCACGGTAGTTTATCCTGAAAAACACTATATTCTGCACCTCTTAAGTCTGGTTATAAACTTATTGAATATTTTTTCAAATTTCAGAAGAGCATAATTCTTTTGAAGTTTAATGATTTATCTAGTGTGGTAATTGAATATATTGAGATAACACCAGATACTCAATGCACTCATTTATTCATTATTAAATTTATGCAGCAATTTGTTTCTTTATAAAAGGAAACTTATTACTCACTTATTTTTTCATTATTTTTTTACCGCGTTATTTCGGAGAGTATTATGGATACAACCCAAGCTGGTTCTATCACATCAGGTAACACCAAAGGTGATTACAAAACATGGCGTAAATCAGACACCGTGTGGATGTTAGGTTTATACGGTACTGCTATCGGTGCTGGTGTTTTATTTTTACCTATTAACGCAGGGATTGGCGGTTTAATTCCTCTGCTTATTATGTTAGTTCTTGCATTCCCAATGACATTCTTCGCGCACCGTGGTATGTGCCGATTTGTATTATCAGGTAAGAACCCTGGCGAAGATATTACTGAAGTTGTAGAAGAACACTTTGGTAAAACCGCAGGTAAGCTGATTACCCTACTCTATTTCTTCGCAATTTATCCTATTTTGCTTGTTTATAGTGTGGCAATCACCAATACCGTTGAAAGCTTTATTGTTAACCAAATGCATATGTCAGCGCCACCGCGTGCGATTTTATCACTAGTACTGATCGTCGGTATTATGTCTATTATTCGCTTTGGTGAACAAGCTATTGTTAAAGCAATGAGCGTGCTGGTGTTCCCATTTGTTGCCGTATTGATGGTGTTAGCCCTGTATCTTATTCCTGAGTGGAATGGCGCAGTTCTTGATACTCTCTCTTTTGACCACGCAACGACTTCAGGCATGGGTCAAGGTCTATTAGTTACTCTGTGGTTAGCAATCCCTGTAATGGTGTTCTCATTCAACCACTCACCAATCATCTCTGCGTTTGCTGTAGCAAAACGTGAAGAGTACGGTGAAAATGCTGAGAAAAAATGTTCACGCATTTTAGCTTACGCTCATATTATGATGGTTGTTACTGTAATGTTCTTCGTGTTTAGCTGCGTATTTAGCTTAACGCCTGAAAACTTAGCAGAAGCAAAAGCACAGAACATTAGTATCCTGTCTTACCTTGCTAACCACTTTGAAACACCAGTTATCGCTTATATTGCACCTTTCATTGCATTCGTTGCGATTACTAAATCATTCTTAGGTCACTATCTTGGTGCTCGTGAAGGTTTCAATGGTTTAATTATCAAATCACTGCGTGATAAAGGTAAAACTATTGAGAAAGATCGTTTAAACAAAATCACTGCTCTGTTCATGCTAGTAACAACTTGGATCGTAGCAACATTAAATCCAAGTATCCTTGGTATGATTGAAACATTAGGTGGCCCAGTTATCGCAATGTTACTGTTCCTGATGCCAATGTATGCAATCCGTAAAGTACCAGCGATGAAGAAATATGAAGGTCATATCAGCAACGTATTCGTTGTAATCATGGGTCTTATCGCAATCTCAGCAGTTTTCTATAGCTTAGCTAGCTCTTTCATGGGCTAATGAAGTATCCGATGGTTACTTTCAATAATGAGAGTAACCATCATCAAGTTTTAGTTTTCAAGACTGACTCTTATCACTCTAATAATCACACAGTTGCGCCTTTAAATTAAATTAGGGAGGCGAATATTATGGTTAGCGTCTTTGATATTTTTAAAATTGGTATTGGCCCTTCAAGCTCACACACTGTAGGCCCGATGAAAGCGGGTAAAGAATTCGTTGATTTACTTGCTGAAAAAAACCTTCTATCTTCTGTTTCCCGCGTTATCGTTGATGTTTATGGCTCTTTATCGTTAACAGGTAAAGGACATGCCACCGACATTGCTATTATTATGGGATTAGCCGGAAATTTACCTGATACAGTTGATATTGATGCCATTGCACCATTTATGAAGCAAGTGGCAACAACAGGTCGCTTAATGCTTGCTAATGGCGCCAAAGAGGTTGATTTCCCCGTTAATGGTGGCATGAACTTCCATACAACAAATCTACCGTTACATGAAAATGGTATGACTATCACCGCGTTTAATGGTGATCTCACCTTATTGAAAAAAACCTATTATTCAATTGGTGGTGGCTTTATCGTTGATGAAGAACATTTTGGTCAACCAGAAGAGAATAGCGCTCAAGTACCTTACCCTTATCAATATGCAGCAGATTTACGCCGCCATTGTAAAGAAACAGGACTCTCGCTATCGGCATTAGTAATGCAAAACGAGTTAGCATTACGCAGTAAAGAAGAGATTTCAGCACACTTTGCTGCGATATGGGATGTGATGAAATCAGGCATTGAACGCGGTGTTAACACCGAAGGTTTATTACCTGGACCATTGCGTGTACCACGTCGAGCCTCTGCATTACGTCGTATGTTAGTCACTGAAGATAAAACAACGACTGATCCAATGACTGTTGTCGATTGGATTAATATGTATGCGCTTGCCGTGAATGAAGAAAATGCAGCAGGGGGTCGTGTAGTTACTGCGCCAACCAATGGTGCTTGTGGCATTATCCCCGCAGTACTCTCTTACTATGATAAATTTATTCGCCCTGTAAATGAAAACTCTTATAGCCGCTTTTTCTTAGTCGCTGGTGTTATTGGTTCATTATATAAAATGAATGCATCCATTTCAGGTGCCGAAGTCGGTTGTCAAGGTGAGGTGGGCGTTGCTTGCTCAATGGCAGCGGGTGCTTTAACAGAACTACTTGGTGGTAGCCCAGAGCAAGTCTGTATCGCGGCTGAAATCGCAATGGAACACAACTTAGGATTAACTTGCGACCCTGTTGCAGGACAAGTTCAAGTTCCTTGCATTGAGCGTAACGCTATTGCAGCAGTACAAGCAGTTAACTCATCACGAATGGCTTTACGTCGTGTGAGTGATCCACGTATCTGTTTAGATAAAGTTATTGAAACAATGTATGAAACAGGAAAAGACATTAATTCTAAGTATCGTGAAACCTCTCAAGGTGGATTAGCAATTAAAGTCTCTTGTGATTAATTCTGACGTTTAGTACATCAATAGAATCAAATATGGCGCTGATATCAGCGCCTTTTTTTATAACTAAAAATAGTTTTATTTATTGCACTTGGCATATTGAAAAAAGGTGGTTGAATGGTTTAATAGTAAACTGATTATCGAAAGCTAAATATTTACATGCATATCAATATATTGGTCATATTTATATTATTAGCTAAAGTTGATTCATCAAGTATTTGTCTCGCACTACGAAGAAAAAATGGGCATTAATTACATACTTTCTAACGTAGATTAACAAAAATCATTAGACACATATCAACGGGATAAAAAGAGAGCTAAAATGAAATCAGATATTCAAATCTCCCATGACGCACACCTTTTACCTATTCAAAATATTGCTAAAAAATTAAATGTTGATCAAGAAGATATTGAGTTTTACGGTAAGTACAAAGCAAAGTTTAGTAACAGCATTTGGTCTAAAATAGCCGCCCAAAAACGTGGCAAATTAGTGCTCGTCACCGCAATAAACCCAACGCCCGCAGGAGAAGGAAAAACAACCGTCACGATAGGATTAGGACAAGCGCTCAACCATATTGGTGAGAATGCGATTATCGCATTACGCGAGCCCTCTCTTGGTCCCTGCTTTGGTATTAAAGGCGGAGCAACAGGTGGTGGATATGCACAAGTAGTACCAATGGAAGATCTCAATCTCCATTTTACGGGTGATTTTCATGCTATTACATCTGCTAATAATTTACTCGCAGCAATGCTTGATAACCATATTTATCAAGGAAATGAATTAAATATCGATCCCAAAAAAATCTCATTTAAACGCTGTATGGACATGAATGACCGAGCTTTACGTCACACCGTTGTAGGATTAGGTGGAGCCAAAGATGGCGTAACGAGAGAAGACAATTTTGTGATTACCGTTGCCTCTGAAGTGATGTCTATTCTCTGTTTAGCTCAAGATATTGATGATTTGAAACAGCGCCTTTCTCGCATTATTGTTGCTTATTCTTATGATGGAAACCCCATAACCGCTGAAGATCTTAACGCTGTTGGTGCAATGGCGAGTCTACTTAAAGATGCTATTAATCCCAATTTAGTGCAAACATTAGAAAATACCCCTGCTATTGTCCATGGTGGTCCTTTTGCCAATATAGCTCATGGATGTAATAGTGTCAGAGCGACAAAATTAGCACTTGGTTTAGCTGATATTGTCGTTACAGAAGCTGGTTTCGGCGCAGATTTAGGCGCTGAAAAATTCTTCGATATTAAATGCCGAATCAGTGGATTACAGCCAGATTGTGCCGTTATCGTTGTCACAACCAAAGCATTAAAATATAACGGTGGTTTAGGCAAAAACGAGTGGAATAAAGAAGATCTTATCGCCCTTGAAAAAGGGATTGTGAATCTCGAAAAACATATAGAAAACCTTAAAAAGTATGGCTTACCCGTTATTGTCTCTCTTAATGCTTATATCACTGATAGCGCAGCAGAGCATCAACTTATAGAGCAATTTTGCCAAGCTAGAGGTTGCCGCTTCGCTATCACCAAAGTGTGGGAAAAAGGGGGGGCTGGTGGTATTGAATTAGCAAATCAAGTTGTTGATACGCTTAAGAATGAGCAAGGACAATTTCAATTACTCTATCCTAATAATGCCCCATTAAACGAAAAAATAGCTATTATTGCTAAAGAGATTTATGGTGCTAACGGCGTAACTTACAGCGCTAACACTCGTAGTATGCTAGATAACATAGAGAAAATGGGTTTTGGTGATTTACCAATATGTATGGCTAAAACGCAATACTCGTTTTCAGATGATGCAACATTACTTGGTCGCCCTACTGATTTTTCTATCAATGTACGTGACGCTTATGTCTGCGCGGGTGCTGGTTTTGTCGTTGTATTAACAGGTTCTATCACGACGATGCCAGGTCTGCCTAAAACACCAGCAGCAACAGTGATTAATATTGATAATAATGGCATTATTGATGGGCTTTTTTAGCTTGCTATTTAACCCACACAATCATCAAAAATAGTGTTTCCCCTATTTAGCTTTATTATAAAAGTGAAAATAACATAAAAAATGCCAGCAATAGCTGGCACTTTTATTATGGGTGAAATTATCAGTAACACTTTAGTTATTAACCAAAAATAGCATTAAACCAACCAGATACTGTTTTAACCACAAAATCCCAGATACGACTAAAGAAGCCACCCTCTTCAACCGCTTCTTTTACGACTAATGGGCGCTGCTCAATAACTTCATCATTCAGTAAGAAGTTAACTGTACCCACAACTTGGTTTTTCGCTAATGGCGCTTCTAACACAGGGTTAGTTAACGTAAATGAAGCTTTCAGATTCTTTAACTCGCCTTTAGGAATAGTTATAGAGGCATCATTGGCAACCCCTAACGCCACTTCGCCTTTATCGCCATACCAGACTTTTTGTGTTGTTAATGGCGCATTCTCTTTAACGGGAGTGACGGTTTCATAAAAACGGAAACCCCAGCCTAATAATTTTTCGCTTTCAGAAAAGCGGACTTTATCTGACGGTGTTCCTAAAACAACCGCAATTAGACGCATATCGCCTTCAGTTGCTGAAGAAACTAAATTATAACCTGCACCACTTGTATGTCCGGTTTTTACGCCATCCACATTCATGTTTTTGTTCCACAATAAACGGTTGCGGTTTGGCTGACGAATATTATTGAACGTAAATTCTTTTTCTTTATGGATCTCATATTCCGAAGGTACATCACGGATCATTGCCGCTGTCAGCAATGCCATATCTTCTGCGGTAGTATATTGACCATCAGAATCTAATCCATGAACTGTTTTGAAATGCGTGTTTTTTAAGCCCAAGTTAGTTGCATAAGAGTTCATTAAATCTACAAATGTCTCTTGGCTTCCTGCAACATGCTCTGCTAATGCAATGCTGGCATCGTTACCAGATTGAATAACCATACCGCGATTAAGTTCAATAACTTTTACTTGATCGCCTGGCTTTAAAAACATCAGTGAAGAGCCTTTTAATACCGGATTTCCTGTCGCCCATGCATTACGACCTACAATAACAGTATCATCAGGTGACAACCGACCTTCTTTTATTGCTTGCCCAACCACATAACTACTCATAATTTTGGTTAAACTTGCCGGGTCTAAACGCTCTTCAGGTCGTTCTGAAGCTAAGATTTTGCCGCTGTTGTAATCCATTAAAACATAAGATTTCGCATCAATTTGAGGAGGCACAGGATTATTTACTGCAAACACAGGAGTAGAAATTATTAGCAGTAAACCCATTCCCGCGGTAACCTTACCGAGTACGGATGGAAGATTTTTTTTCATTACCGATCACCCTTTTATATCAATTTGTTAAAGCTTTCCTACTATAGGGCTTTCTGGAATAAGACGCCAACATTGATATATAGAGATTTATCTTATATTTATATTTAGCACCCTATAGAGTGAAATTTTGTTATTAATCGTGGTTTAGGAGACATTTATGTTAAAAGTCTGGGGTAGAAAGAATTCATCAAATGTTAAAAAAGTCCTTTGGTGCCTAAAAGAACTTAACGTCCCTTATGAACAAATTGATGTTGGTGGCCCTTTTGGTGGACTGACTGATGCACATTATTTAGCAATGAATCCCAACGCATCCATCCCCACATTACAAGATGATGACTTCTATTTATGGGAGTCTAATACCATTATTCGCTATCTTTGCTCAAAACAAGAAGATAACACACTCTATCCTGTTGATCCTAAACAGCGCGCAACAATAGAAAAATGGATGGATTGGTCAAATGGAACGCTCTTTTCTCCAATTCAACAAATGATGATTATGATAGTGCGTACACCAAAAGAGAAGCAAGATCCTCAGCAAGTTCAGATGTTAAAAGCAAAACTCAATAAACTGATGAAAATAGCAGATGATCAACTGGCGAAAACGCCTTATTTTGCTGGTAATAACTTCTCACTTGCCGATATTGCGATTGCACCTCTGGTCTATCCATGGCTTGAAGTGTGTAAAGATAGACCAAGCCTTTCTCATCTTGAACGCTGGTTTGCACAATTGAGCGAGCGCGCAATATTTCGTGATGTAGTCTTGCTGCCTGTAAGCTAATTTAGCTCATTGGCATTTTGTCGGGATCAGGATAGTGATAATGAAAACCTAGATCTCGACAGATCTCTTGCCCATCAATCTCTCGTTTTAACGGTTTCTCTTCTTCGGAAAACTCAGGTGGAGCTAACGCTAATTGTGTCGATAATCTGGAATAATACTCTTTTTTACTTGGATGAACCGGTGCACATAAATTATATAAATGCCCGCCTTCATTTTGTGCCAGCAGCTGTTCAACAGCAAAAATAACATCATCCAAATGCACTAAATTAACGCACTGTTGGGCACCCTTTACCTGTTTTTTACCTGATAAAAACCGTCCTGCATGACGACCAGGTCCAACTAACCCAGCTAATCGTAGAACATCAACCGTTGTTAAGGGTAAACGATGTAGCCAATTTTCAACTTCCGCCATCATTTTTGCCGATTGTGTTTCAGGTTTAATATCCATCTCTTCAGTTAACACGCCACTTTGGTTGCCATATACTGAAGTAGAACTAATATAAATAACCCTTGTGATATGACGTGACATTGCACTATCAACCAAAGCTTGAATACTTTCTACATAATCATATCCGCCACCAGCAGCGCTGGGTGGTAATGTAATAATAAGGACATCTGTCTCCATCAAATAGTCAAAATCATCTCTATCACATTCAATCGCTGGTGTTAAATTCATTAAACAGCAATCAATACCACTCATTCTTGCTGCTTCAACACCATCTTCTGTTGTTTTGGTACCTTTGACTTGATATCCCGCGTCACGTAATGCGCTTGCCAGTGGTAATCCTAACCAACCAAGTCCAACTATGGTTATCCGTCTCATGTTTCTCCCCTACGCAAATTGCCTATATGAATTATGCAACATATATCTAGCTTCACCACTACCAATAAATACTGCTTATGCTTTATTGTTTTTCTAAACTGACAATATACTCTCTTACTTGTGTATTTAAGTAAATAAGAGAAATATTAAAATAATATTAAAAACAAATAGTTATAAAATATTTAAATTATTATTAAAAAATAGGTTGCTTTTGGCTTTATAAATCATGTAGCTTGAAAGGCAGACAAATTCTGAACGCTGGTTAACTATAACGAGCATTCTTATTAGCTAGGAAAATAATCATGTATAGCATTCAATTAAACCACCATCATCACCATCACCCTGACTAGTCTTTCAGGCGATGAGTGCTGGAAGACGTTCAAGTAACGCTTCCGGTGGTCTGAATGCAGATAACAAATAAAACCCCGGAAGGCAGCTTCCGGGGTTTTTTTATAACTAATTTTCATAACAAAAATAGAATTCAAAGATAGGGTGACAATATGTTAGATAAAACAAGATTAAGAATTGCAATGCAGAAATCAGGTCGTTTAAGCGATGATTCTCGTGCCTTACTAGCCCGTTGTGGTATCAAAATCAATTTAAATCAACAACGCCTAATTGCTTATGCTGAAAATATGCCTATCGATATTTTACGTGTAAGAGATGACGATATCCCCGGTTTAGTTATGGATGGTGTTGTTGATTTAGGGATTATTGGTGAAAACGTTTTAGAAGAAGAGTTATTAAAACGCCAAGCTCAAGGTGAGACACCAAATTATATCACCTTACGCCGCCTTGATTTTGGTGCTTGTCGTTTATCACTTGCTGCACCTGTTGATTTCAATTATCAGGGGGTTGAATGTCTCAATAACACGCGTATTGCAACCTCTTATCCAAACCTTTTAAAGCGTTATTTAGACCAAAAAGGGATTAAATTTAAATCGTGCTTATTAAATGGTTCTGTTGAAGTCGCACCTCGTGCAGGACTTGCAGACTCCATCTGCGACTTAGTTTCTACCGGTGCAACACTAGAGGCAAATGGACTAAAAGAAGTTGAAGTTATCTATCGCTCAAAAGCCTGCCTTATTCAGCGTGATGGTGCAATGGATGCAGATAAACAAGCTTTAATCGACCGCTTATTAACCCGTATCCAAGGCGTTATTCAAGCTCGCGAATCAAAATATATCATGCTTCACGCACCAAGTGATTGCCTTGAAGATATTATCGCACTGCTACCTGGAGCTGAACGTCCAACTATTTTACCTCTCGCTGGCGACCAAAACCGTGTTGCTATGCACATGGTCAGCAGCGAAACATTATTTTGGGAAACAATGGAAAAACTAAAAGAGTTAGGTGCTAGCTCAATACTTGTTTTACCAATAGAAAAAATGATGGAGTAAGGTGAAATAATGAAAACGGCATTTAATACATTAACTTATTGGAATGAATGCACTAAAGAGCAACAACAAGTGCTATTAACCCGACCTGCTATATCAGCGTCGGGCGCTATTACAGAACAAGTTGCTGGCATTATTTCACAGGTGCGTAATGAAGGGGATAACGCGCTTAAAGCACTCAGCCAAAAATTCGATAAGGCAGCGCCAGAAAGTGTATTGGTTACAAAATCACAAGTCGATGCCGCATCAGCAAGACTTGATGACAAAGTGAAACAAGCTATTGCTCAAGCGATGGGAAATATCCGCCGCTTTCATGAAGCTCAGATCCCTGCAAATATTGAAGTAGAAACTCAAGCAGGTGTTTTTTGCCAACAAGTAAGCAGACCCATTAATGCGGTAGGACTTTATATTCCGGGTGGCTCAGCACCTTTATTATCAACAGTAATGATGCTAGGCATTCCAGCTCGAATTGCAGGTTGCCGTAAAGTAATTCTTTGTTCACCCCCACCTATTGCAGATGAAATTTTATATATCGCCAAAGAGATTGGTATTGATGAAATTTTTCAAGTTGGAGGCGCTCAAGCAATTGCAGCTATGGCATTTGGTACAGAGTCTATCCCTAAAGTTGATAAAATTTTTGGACCCGGAAATGCTTATGTCACTGAAGCTAAACGCCAAGCAAGCCAATCACTACAAGGCGCAGCTATTGATATGCCAGCAGGTCCTTCTGAAGTGTTAGTTATTGCCGATGCTAATGCAAATCCTGCATTTATTGCAGCCGATTTATTATCACAAGCAGAACATGGTCCTGATTCTCAAGTAGTTTTATTAACACCTGATGAAACCTTAGCAAATGCAGTAATTAAAGAAACAGAAACTCAACTCGCGCTTTTAAGTCGTGCAGAAATTGCTAAGCAAGCCCTAGCGGAAAGTCGGGTTGTTATTGCGCGAGATATCGAACAGTGTATTGAAATTAGTAATAATTATGGTCCTGAGCATTTAATTATTCAAACTGACGATGCAGAAAACTGGGTTGATAGCATTACCAGTGCAGGCTCTGTCTTTTTAGGCGCTTGGTCTCCTGAGTCTGCTGGAGATTACGCATCAGGAACCAATCACGTACTACCTACTTATGGTTACACCTCAACCTATTCCAGCTTAGGATTAGCTGATTTTATGAAGCGAATGACAGTGCAAAAATTAACGGCACAAGGATTATCAGATTTAGCACAAACAATAGAAACACTGGCTGAAGCTGAACAACTCACTGCTCACAAAAATGCTGTCACACTGCGCGTTAACGCATTAGCTCAGGGGAAAAAATAAGCCATGAAGAGTCCATTCGATATCACTGAATTAGCAAGAAAAAATGTCCGTGAATTAACACCTTATCAATCGGCTCGCCGTTTAGGCGGAAATGGGACAGTTTGGTTAAATGCAAATGAATATCCAATTGCACCCGAATTTTCATTCAATGAAAAAAACCTAAATCGCTACCCTGAATGCCAGCCTGTTAATGTGATTAACCGTTACGCTAAGTATGCAGGGGTTAACCCAAACCAAGTGTTAGTAAGCCGTGGTGCTGATGAAGCGATCGAATTACTTATTCGTGCGTTTTGTGAACCCGGTATAGATGCTGTGCTCTACTGCCCGCCAACTTATGGCATGTACAGTGTCAGTGCCGAAACATTTGGTATAGAGCAACGTGTTGTTCCTACCCTTTCGGATTGGAGCCCTGATATTAAAGCAATGGCATCACAGCTAGATAATGTAAAGCTTATCTATCTTTGCAGCCCAAATAATCCAACCGGTAATATTGTTGATCCAGTATTGATCCGTGAAGTGCTAGAAATGGCAGCAGATAAAGCCATTGTTGCAGTGGATGAAGCCTATATTGAGTTTTGCCCACAAGCGTCTATTGTTTCATGGTTAAAAAACTATCCTAATTTAGTGATATTGCGAACCTTATCGAAAGCTTTTGCTTTAGCTGGATTACGTTGTGGATTTACGCTTGCCAATCCCCCTATTATTGAATTATTACTTAAAGTAATCGCACCTTATCCACTTTCAACACCCGTTGCGGATATTGCAGCACAAGCATTAACTGAAAAAGGCATTGAGATAATGCAGCAACGTGTAGCCAAAATATCTCGTAACAGAAATGCGTTATCTGAAGCATTAAAAAAATTGCCTAATGTTAAACAGGTTTATAGCAGTGAAACTAACTATATTTTAGTGAAATTCACTGATGCTAATTTGGTTTTCCGTACTTTATGGGAACAAGGGATCATATTACGCGATCAACAACGCCAATACGGATTAAATGGTTGTTTACGTATCTCTATCGGAACAACTGAAGAGTGTGATAGCGTTATTAATGCCATAAAAAACATTCAGAACGCAAATGCATAACCACTAAAAATAATAATGAAAAAAATCGCAAATAAGGAATCGCAACCATGAGCCAGAAAATTCTTTTTATTGATCGTGATGGTACGCTTATTTCAGAGCCACCGACAGATTATCAAGTTGATAGACTCGATAAACTTGCTTTTGAACAAGGGGTTATACCTGCTCTTACGGCATTACAAAAAGCAGGTTATAAACTGATAATGATCACCAATCAAGATGGTTTGGGTACTGAAAGCTTTCCTCAAACTGATTTTGATCCACCACACAATTTGATGATGCAAGTTTTTTCATCCCAAGGTATTGAATTTGAAGATATCCTTATTTGCCCTCATAAACCTGAAGATAACTGCCCTTGTCGTAAGCCAGAAACAGGGTTAGTCACGCAATATCTCGTTGATGGTGTGTTAGATAAAGCAAATAGCTATGTAATTGGTGATAGACAAACTGATATTCAACTTGCTGAAAATATGGATATTCAGGGATTACGCTATAACCCAAGTGATTTAAATTGGGCAATGATTGCCGAACAATTAACAAAAAAAGATCGCTACTCGCATGTTGAACGAAAAACAAAAGAGACAAAAATTGCGATAGATATCTGGCTCGATAGAGAAGGCGATAGCCAAATTAGTACTGGTGTTGGCTTTTTTGATCATATGCTTGATCAAATCGCCACTCACGGTGGTTTTCGAATGAACATCGATGTAAAAGGTGATTTAGTGATTGATGATCACCACACCGTTGAAGATACTGGTCTAGCTTTGGGCGAAGCGCTACGCGAAGCCCTTGGCGATAAACGCGGCATAGCACGTTTTGGTTTTACACTCCCCATGGATGAATGCCTTGCAAGTTGTGCTTTAGATATTTCAGGTCGCCCTCACTTAGAGTACAAAGCCGAATTTAAATATCAGCGTGTTGGCGACTTAAGTACCGAGATGATTGAACACTTTTTCCGTTCTCTTTCTTACACAATGGGCTGCACATTACACTTAAAATCGAAAGGTAGAAACGATCACCACAAAGCAGAAAGTCTGTTTAAAGTTTTTGGTCGTACTTTACGCCAAGCAATTCGTGTTGAAGGCAATACTTTACCAAGCTCAAAGGGTGTTCTGTAATGAAAGTCGTCATATTAGATACAGGCTGCGCTAATTTAGCCTCTGTGGCTTACGCCGTAAAACGGCTGGGTTATGATCCGATAGTTTCTTATGAAAAGAATACGGTATTAAGTGCCGATAAACTTTTTTTACCCGGAGTTGGCACTGCCCGTGCGGCAATGGAGCAGCTTAAAGCTCGTGAGCTTATTCCTTTAATTAAAGCCTTAACTCAACCAGTTTTGGGTATCTGTTTAGGTATGCAAATTCTGGCGTCATTAAGTGAAGAAGGAAAAGATATTCCTTTATTAGGTTTAATTGATGGCTCCATTGATAAACTGGATACCGCAGGTTTACCGCTTCCTCATATGGGGTGGAATCAAGTTTTAGCAAAACCTGCACACCCATTATTTCGCAATCTTAATGATGATGCTTGGTTCTATTTTGTTCATAGTTATGGTTTAGCACTTAATGAATCCACTATCGCTGAAACAGAATATGGTTCTCGCTTTAGTAGTGCCATTCAAAAAGATAATTTTTATGGCGTACAATTTCATCCTGAGCGTTCAGGTGAATCAGGTGCTCAACTTATCAAGAACTTTTTGGAGATGTAACGCGTTATGATTATTCCAGCATTAGATTTGATTGATGGTAAAGTCGTTCGTCTTCACCAAGGTGATTACGCTAAACAGCGTGATTATAACGATGACCCTCTTACTCGTTATCAACAATATGAAAAAGAAGGCGCAACGCTTCTTCATTTAGTTGATTTAACAGGTGCAAAAGACCCTTCAGCACGCCAAATACCATTACTTAAAAAACTGGTTGCAGGGGTAAATATTCCCGTACAAGTTGGCGGTGGTATACGCACAGAAGATGATGTGAAATCACTATTAGATGCAGGAGCTAGCCGTGTTGTTATTGGTTCAACGGCAATTAGCCAACCTGAAATGGTGAAGTCTTGGTTTGAGCGTTATGGTGCTGACGCTATTGTTCTCGCTTTAGATGTACGCATTGATAACCAAGGTAAAAAATGGGTTGCGGTGAGTGGATGGCAAGAAAACTCGCCCTATACCTTAGAAGAGATAATTGAACTCTACCAAACCGTTGGTTTAAAACATGTTCTGTGTACCGATATTTCACGAGATGGCACATTAGCAGGTTCTAACGTTGAGCTATATAAAGAAATTAATCAGCGTTTCCCTGATATTTTATTTCAAGCATCTGGTGGTATCGGTGGTTTGCAAGATATCGCTGATCTTCCAGCATCAGGTGTTGTGGGTGTTATTGTTGGTAGAGCATTATTAGAAGGCAAATTTACATTAAAAGAGGCTATCACATGTTGGCAAAACGCATAATTCCTTGTCTTGATGTTCGTGACGGCCAAGTTGTAAAAGGTGTTCAATTTCGCAATCACGAAATCATTGGCGACATAGTCCCTCTTGCTGAACGTTATGCAAAAGAGGGTGCTGATGAATTAGTTTTCTATGATATCACCGCCTCTTCTGATGGACGTGTAGTTGATAAGAGCTGGGTATCTCGTGTTGCAGAAGTGATTGATATTCCCTTTTGTGTTGCTGGTGGAATACGCTCAGTAGAAGATGCCGGAAAAATTCTCTCTTTTGGTGCAGATAAAATATCCATAAACTCCCCTGCACTTTCTGATCCTAACCTTATTTCACGTTTAGCAGATCGCTATGGCGTACAATGTGTTGTTGTTGGTATTGATACATGGTTTGATGAAAAAACAGGTGAATATCTGGTTTATCAATTTACTGGTGATGAAAAAAGAACACAACAAACACAATGGAAAACCCTCGACTGGGTTCGTGAAATTCAAAAGTTAGGGGCTGGTGAAATCGTTCTTAATATGATGAATCAAGATGGCGTTCGCCAAGGCTATGATTTAAAACAACTCGCCTTGGTACGTCAAGCCGCTGAAGTACCATTAATTGCCTCTGGTGGCGCAGGTGAAATGTCACACTTTTTAGATGCATTTAAGCTAGCTAATGTTGACGGTGCACTTGCTGCTTCTGTTTTTCATAAAAAAATCATCAATATTAACGAGTTAAAACAGTATCTCACAGAAAACGGCATTAAGGTAAGATTATGATTAGCAAAGAAAAAATAGAAAGTTTAGATTGGAAAAAAGTGGATAATCTGATGCCAGTTGTTATTCAAAATGCTATATCTGGTGATGTATTAATGCTTGGTTATATGAATAAAGAAGCTTTAAATGTCACTATTGAAAGTGAAAATATCACATTTTACTCTAGAACTAAGCAGCGCTTATGGACTAAAGGTGAAAGCTCTGGCAACTTTCTTAAGCTAGTTAATATTTATCCTGATTGCGATAACGATACACTGCTAATATTAGCAAATCCAGTAGGTCCAACTTGTCATAATGGCACTGAAAGCTGTTTTGCTCCTGCACAAAGCCAGTGGGGTTTTCTCTACGAATTAGAAAATATCTTACGTGAACGTAAAAATGCCTCACCAGACAGCTCTTATACCGCTCGCCTTTATGCCAGTGGTACAAAACGTATTGCACAAAAAGTAGGTGAAGAAGGCGTAGAAACCGCGCTAGCCGCGACGGTAAATGATAGAGAAGAGCTAAAAAATGAAGCTTCTGATCTGCTTTATCACTTACTGGTATTACTGCAAGACCAATCATTATCGCTTTCCGATGTTATCGGTTGCCTACAAGAACGCCATAAAAAAGTTGAGTAATTAATTACAAACAATCCATATATAGAAATAAATAAAAACCGCCTCAATAAACTGAACTGGAGTCAGTTCAAACTTGAGGCGCTTTCTGTTACTTAGTCAAGAATAAGATGACAACTCTGAGTTATCATCTATTTTCTACATATTACATTGCTTGACGGAATAACTCGATAACATCACTTTCAGTACCCTGAACAGGGTTAGTGATAGCACAAGCATCTTTCAGTGCATTTTGAGCTAATGTTTGGAAATCTTCTTCCTTAACACCTAACTCTGTCAGGCCAGCTGGGATACCAACATCTTTTGCCATTTTACGAATTTCTTCGATACAGGCTTGAGCACCCTGCTCATCACTCATTGCAGAAACATCAACACCCATTGCTTGTGCGATATCTTTTAAACGACCCGCAGCTGCTTGGATGTTATAAGCTTGAACATGTGGCAGTAAAACAGCGTTACACACACCATGAGGTAAGTTATAGAAACCACCTAATTGGTGAGCCATTGCATGAACATAACCTAAAGAAGCGTTATTAAATGCCATGCCTGCTAAGAACTGAGCATAAGCCATATTTTCACGCGCTTGCTCATCACCGCCATTATCAACAACTTTACGTAAAGACTCGCTGATCATCGTTACGGCTTTTAATGCACAGGCATCAGTAATTGGGTTTGCAGCAATTGAGACATAAGCTTCAACAGCATGGGTTAACGCATCCATACCTGTTGCTGCGGTTAAGCCTTTAGGCATACCAATCATAAGCTCTGAATCATTTACTGATAAAATTGGCGTTACGTTTTTATCAACGATAGCCATTTTGATATGACGCGCAGTATCGGTAATGATACAAAAACGTGTCATTTCTGAAGCGGTACCTGCTGTGGTATTAATAGAAATTAACGGTAATTGAGGTTTAGCTGAACGGTCTACACCTTCGTAATCCGCAATTTTTCCGCCATTCGCTGCAACTAAAGCAATCCCTTTCGCACAATCGTGTGGTGAACCACCACCTAAAGAGATAACACAATCACATTGATTAGCAGTTAGCAAAGCTAAGCCTGCTTCAACGTTTTCAACGGTTGGATTTGGTGCTGTGCCATCATAAGTCACACTTGAAATACCTGATTCAGTAAGCAACTTGCTTACTTTATCAACAACGCCCAATTGATTTAAAATGCTATCAGTTACGATTAATGCTTTATGAAAGCCAAAATCTTTCATTGAACTCACAGCTTCTGCAAGACAACCAGAACCCAGTTTATTTACAGAGGGGATATAGAATGTTGAAACAGCCATCATTGACTTCCTTATAGTAATTAAATCTATGTTTTAATATGTTCTATTGTTTTTATTCTTAAATTGATCATTGTCAATATAACCAATTAATAGTAATTAATTTTATTAAATCGTGGCATTTATTGACAATACTAATCGAAAACGCTCTATTAATTCAATAGGATAAAACTATTAACATATTATTATTTGGCACAAAATAATTTGAAAAGCTTATCAAAAAAATCAAAACCATCTATTTACGTCAAAGCAGAAAATTTTTTTTAATAACGTATAATGATGATATTTAGAATTAATTAAATTTTAGGGATGACTAATGTCTTTGACTATTTTTGAACAATTAACCTCATTATTGGACGATAACCATGCCACTTATCGTGTTGTAGAACATAGCACTGCGGGACGTTCTGAAGAAGTAGCAAAAATAAGAGGTACACAATTAGGGCAAGGAGCAAAAGGATTAGTGTGTCATGTTAAAGGAAATGGTATTAAACAACATGTGCTAGCAATTTTACCCGCTGATAAACAAGCTGATTTAGCTAAGCTTGCAATACAAATTGGTGGTACAAGAGCGTCTTTAGCAAGTCCGAAAGAAGTTGATACCCTAACCCAATGTGTTTTTGGTGCTATTCCCCCTTTTAGTTTTCACCCCTCATTAAAATTAGTGGCGGATCCACTGCTTTTTGAACGCTTTGATGAGCTTGCTTTTAACGCTGGCACATTAGAACGCTCGATTATTTTAAATACTCAAGATTATAAGCGTATTGCTAAACCCGAATTAATTAACTTTATTCGCGAAGAAGAAAACCAATAAATATACTTTAGCAAAATCTGCCATAGCTAAAACCGTTACCTCATATGTTAAAATATGGGGTAATTATTAACATACTTAGTGCATTATATTTCTACTTTCACAAGTTAAAACAGTACCATTAGATAGTCTAACATTAACAACCTCCGATATTTAACACCAATAAAAAATCAAAAACCAGAATAAACGCTAATAGTTTTGCATTACCTTATCAATAACCCTAAAAATCGCACAATCTACATATTTCTAATATTTTTTTTCGATTCAGCACACAATAATTAAAGAAATCGATTTCCTCTTATTGACCCGATTTATTCATACATTTAAGTTAGCATCAATATAAATACAAAAATGTAAACTTTCGTTTACAACAAAAATATCTAACTTATAAATAAATATAAATGTGCCGCTCAGGCGCTGGGAAATCTTCATGCAAACATCCACAAAAAAACAACCACTTTATAAAGTGCTTTATGTGCAAGTTATCGTCGCAATTCTGCTTGGTATCTTACTTGGTCACTTTTACCCTGATGTAGGTGAATCCTTCAAACCATTAGGTGATGGATTTATCAAAATTGTAAAAATGATTATCGCCCCAGTGATCTTCTTAACGGTGGTTACTGGGATCGCTGGCATGAATAATATGAAAGCTGTCGGTACCGTTGCGGGTAAATCCATGGCGTACTTCCTAACATTCTCAACAATTGCCCTAATTATTGGTCTTATTGTTGCAAACGTTATTCGCCCTGGTGATGGGTTAAATATTTCTCCGGCTTCATTAGATGCAAGCAAAGTAGAAAGCTATGTTGCGAAAGCACATGACTCTTCTGTTGTCGGCTTCTTAATGAATATCATCCCTGATACTGTTATTAGCCCGCTGGTAAATGGCAATATTCTGCAAGTGCTATTTGTTTCTGTCGTTTTCGGTATTGCCTTAGCCTCTATTGGCGCTCGTGGTGAACCCGTACTGAAGTTCTTACAGAACTTCTCTGAGCCTGTTTTCAAAATGGTCGGTATGCTAATGAAATTAGCCCCTATCGGTGCATTTGGTGCAATGGCATTTACTATCGGTAAATATGGCATCTCCTCAATCAGTAACTTATTGCTACTGGTTATCACTTTCTACATTACCTCACTACTATTTGTGCTGGTTGTATTGGGTGCCGTTGCCAAATATAACGGTTTCTCTATTCTCTCTTTAATTAAATATATTAAAGACGAACTGTGGTTAGTATTAGGCACTTCCTCTTCAGAAGCAGCATTACCTAGCTTAATGCGCAAAATGGAAAATGTAGGCTGTAAAAAATCTGTTGTTGGCTTAGTTATTCCAACGGGTTACTCGTTTAATCTTGATGGCACCAATATCTATATGACGATGGCGGCACTCTTTATTGCTCAAGCAACCGGTATTGACCTATCGCTAACAGAACAAATCACCCTGCTATTAGTGGCGATGATTAGCTCAAAAGGTGCTGCGGGCGTAACTGGTGCGGGCTTTATTACCTTAGCCGCAACCTTATCGGTGGTACCAAGCGTGCCCGTTGCAGGCATGGCTTTAATCTTAGGTATTGACCGCTTTATGTCAGAATGTCGTGCTTTAACCAATCTTGTGGGTAATGCCTGTGCCTGTATTGTTGTCGCCCGTTGGGAAAATGCGCTTGATAAAGAGAGAATGAACGACGTGTTTAGTGGTAGAGCTTTAGGTGAGATGACCTTACAAGAAGATGTTTTAATGGCTGATGCAAACTTAGTACCAGTGGAAATAAACGAGTCTAATAGCTCAATAAAAATTCCAGTAAAATAGCCTACTAATTTATACAAGCAATTAAACAATAAAAGCACTCTAATTGGAGTGCTTTTTTATCACTTTATTTTTATCTACGTTTCGATAGAAATAGCGGTTTCAATAGAAATAGCGAATCAATGTATAAAAACCACCTACTCTTCCTGATAATTAAATCGTTTTATTCAACTACTTTTGTCTATTTTTATTTACATCTCTAATTTCTATTTCACATATAAACAAACCAAATACATACATTTTTCTAAAGAAATTAAATAAATAGAAACAAAATTAGATATCATTAAATTAAATTTTTCTTATCTTTAATTTCAATAAATACTCTTTTTTGAAATTAAATCTAATTTTTTAGATACAGACCACAATATTTAATAAAATGAATCTTATTTTATTGACCTGATTTACTCATAGCTTTAAGTTACCCAGCAAAACAAAAATGTGTAAATTTTTATTTACAACACAATAATTATTCAATTTATTAATATATCTTTTAGATACAGGGAATTTTTATGCAGACACCCCCTCAAAAGCTCCCCCTTTATAAAGTGCTTTATGTGCAAGTTATCGTTGCAATTATACTGGGTATTTTACTTGGTCACTTCTATCCTGATGTAGGTGAATCCTTTAAACCATTAGGTGATGGATTTATCAAAATTGTAAAAATGATTATCGCTCCAGTGATCTTCTTAACGGTGGTTACTGGGATCGCTGGCATGAATAATATGAAAGCGGTGGGAAAAGTTGCAGGTAAATCGATGATTTACTTTCTAACCTTCTCTAGCATTGCACTTGTTATTGGTCTTATTACTGCCAATGTTATTCGCCCTGGTGATGGCTTAAATATTTCACCTGAATCATTAGATAGCAGTAAAGTTGAGATGTATGTTACCCAAGCACATAACAGCTCGCTGGTTAGCTTTTTAATGAATATTATTCCTGACACCATTGTTAGCCCACTGGTTAATGGCAATATTCTACAAGTGCTGTTTGTTTCTATCGTTTTTGGTATTTCTTTAGCCTCTATTGGCACTCGTGGTGAACCCGTACTGAAGTTCTTACAAAACTTCTCTGAGCCTGTTTTCAAAATGGTCGGTATGCTAATGAAATTAGCCCCTATCGGTGCATTTGGTGCAATGGCATTTACTATCGGTAAATACGGCATTTCCTCAATCAGTAACTTATTGCTACTGGTTATCACTTTCTACATTACCTCACTACTATTTGTGCTGGTTGTATTGGGTGCCGTTGCCAAATATAACGGTTTCTCTATCCTCTCTTTAATTAAATATATTAAAGACGAACTGTGGTTAGTATTAGGCACTTCCTCTTCAGAAGCGGCATTACCTAGCTTAATGCGCAAAATGGAAAATGTAGGCTGTAAAAAATCTGTTGTTGGCTTAGTTATCCCAACGGGTTACTCGTTTAATCTTGATGGCACCAATATCTATATGACGATGGCGGCACTCTTTATTGCTCAAGCAACCGGTATTGACCTCTCGCTAACAGAACAAATCACCCTGCTATTAGTGGCGATGATTAGCTCAAAAGGTGCTGCGGGCGTAACTGGTGCGGGCTTTATTACCTTAGCCGCAACCTTATCGGTGGTACCAAGCGTGCCCGTTGCAGGCATGGCTTTAATCTTAGGTATCGATCGCTTTATGTCAGAATGTCGTGCTTTAACCAATCTTGTGGGTAATGCCTGTGCCTGTATCGTTGTCGCCCGTTGGGAAAATGCACTTGATAAAGAGAGAATGAACGAGGTATTTAGTGGTAATGCATCAATAGAGACTATTTTAAATACTGATTTAGTCGCAGAAACGACTCATGAAAAGATAGATTATGTGAAAATATCTGAGCAATAGTTTTTATATCTCTTTCACTAAACAATACAAAAAGGAGTGCTTATTTAAGCACTCCTTTTTTTTGACTAAAATGACATGAATTATTGCATTTAAAAATAAAACAGAGCGGCTAAAAAATTTATTTGTTGTTTTATTTATGTACAAAGAAATAAATTAGAAATATTTTCATGTCCTCAATACTTTCATGTATGCGAATAGGTGAAGTCTGCAAAATTTTATGGGCTGAAGTGGATCCATCGAAAATGAATAAGCCAGGATCAGATAATCACTTAAGAATCGTCTTATTTAAGTGATGTTTTATATATTAAGCTACGATTTATAGAAAAAATAACCCTTATTAAGAGTAAAATACACAATTCAAAATTGTACATATAATCTTATAAAGATAATATTTAGCTTTTTATATTTATATATACGTATAAATCAGAGAATTAATTCAATTATATAATAAATTTATTTTTAACTTACAGATGATAGTCATAATAAATTGTATTTATTGATATTTTTTTAAATTACAACTTTATAGAAATAAGCTATTGCTGAATAACATTCCATCAAGAGAACCAATTTAATTTAATTAATAAGAACTTATACACTGTCACCTAGTTATATTTAACTGCAAGTAATCGATAGTCATTCCTCAGTATTTGGAATAACAAAATCTAATTACTACTTTTGATTACAAATTAAAAATAGTTAGCTAAAGGTGTCTAATGAATAATACTCTTTTAAGTACATCACTTTTTGTCGCATTAAGTGTAATAACAGGCACAGTACTTGCTGCTGATAATACTGGGAATATAAATTTTAATGGGGAATTAACGGATACTACATGCAAAGTTGATATAGAAGGTCAAGGACCAAATGCACTTATAACATTGCCAACAGTAAGTACAAACACCCTATCTCAAGCAGGACAAGTCACTGGCCGCACTGCATTCAATATGAATCTTTATGATTGCAATTTCTACGATGATGTAGTTATTACTAGAGCTAATACTATTGCCACAGTGCATGGCAAAGTTTCGGCTTTCTTTGAAACAGGACCTACCGTTGACCAAGCTGCTGGCAGACTAATTAATATGGATGTATCAGCAACTGGTGCTACTTTTGTTCAATTACAATTATTAGATGGCAGTAATAACTTTACACCAATTAAAGTCGGTAATACTAAACAAGTTACTGATACCATTTATGTAAACTTAAAAGATCAGAAAGCTATACTGCCATACGCGGTTGAATATTACGCAACAGGCACAACAACAGCAGGTAAAGTTAATAGTAGTGTTGTTTATACTCTGCAATACAAATAACTAAGTAGCTATTGTATTAATAATAGAGGAGTCATTCTCCTCTATATTTGTATATAAAACTAACAATCAACGGAATGTATTTCCTTCCGCTTTCTGTGCTTCTTCCACCTCACGTATTTTCACATTATAAATTGATTGCTCTGGCATCTGTACACAAACGGAAATAAAGCGATCAGCTGGAATGTTAACCACGTCGCTATTCTTAAAGAATACAATTTCACTTCGTGCAAATAATACGATAAAGCTGTGATCGACTTTAATCGTTTAAAAACAAAAAAGGGCTGAATAATCAGCCCTTTTCAATTTCAATAATGTAATATCAATACGTTTTTATAGCTTAAAATTTAACACCTTATTCCATCCACTCGGTATGGAATACGCCATCTTTATCAGTGCGTTTATAAGTATGCGCACCAAAATAGTCACGTTGAGCTTGAATTAGGTTTGCTGGTAATACTTCTGCACGATAGCTATCGTAATAAGAAATTGCCGCTGAGAAAGTCGGTGTAGGAATACCCGCTTGAACACCATAACAAACAACGTCACGCAGTGCTTGTTGGTATTCGTCAGCAATATTTTTAAAATAAGGTGCTAATAACAGGTTTGCGATATTGGCGTCTTCGTTATAAGCATCCGTGATTTTTTGCAGGAATTGTGCACGAATAATACAGCCAGCGCGGAAAATTTTCGCGATTTCGCCGTAATTAAGATCCCAATTATATTCATCTGATGCTGCTTTCAGTTGTTGGAAACCTTGAGCATAAGAGACGATTTTACCTAAATAAAGTGCGCGACGAACATTTTCGATAAAGGCTTTTTTATCACCAGTAAAGGCTTTAGGTGCTGGACCTGATAACACTTTAGATGCGGCAACACGTTGATCTTTTAGTGAAGAGATATAACGTGCAAATACAGACTCAGTGATAAGTGTTACTGGAACACCTAAATCTAATGAACTTTGGCTAGTCCATTTACCTGTTCCTTTATTTGCCGCTTCATCAAGAATAACATCAACGAGGTATTTGCCTTCGTCATCTTTTTTACGGAAGATATCGGCCGTGATTTCAATTAAATAACTGCTTAATTCGCCCTGATTCCACTCAGTAAAAGCTTCTGCTAACTCTTCATTAGATAAACCTAAAGAGTGTTTCAGTACAGAGTAAGCTTCAGCAATCAGTTGCATATCACCATATTCGATACCGTTGTGAACCATTTTCACATAGTGACCAGCACCATCAGCACCAATATAAGTGACACAAGGTTCGCCATCAGCAACAGCAGCAATTTTTTCAAGAATTGGCGCAACTAATTCATAAGCTTCTTTTTGACCGCCAGGCATAATTGAAGGACCTTTTAATGCGCCCTCTTCACCACCTGAAACACCGGTACCAATAAAGTTAAAGCCTTGAGCAGATAATTCACGATTACGACGAATAGTATCTTTGAAGAAAGTATTTCCGCCATCAATAAGGATATCACCCTTATCTAAATGAGGTGTCAGTGCAGCAATTGTTTTGTCTGTAGCTTCACCCGCTTTTACCATTAACAAAATACGACGCGGTTTCTCTAATGAATCAACAAATTCTTCAATAGAGTAGTTAGCTACCAGTTTTTTACCTGGGTTTTCAGCGATAACTTCGTTCGTTTTATCACTTGAACGGTTGTAGATAGATACAGAATAACCACGGCTTTCAATATTTAGCGCAAGGTTACGTCCCATAACTGCCATACCAACCACGCCGATTTGCTGTTTTGACATGAAATAACTCCCGTCTGAAAATATACCTGCCAGTCTCTAAGTACTGACAATTTGTTAACCTGATCACATAGTAACTCACTCTCTCAATTGGTGGTAGTTATTGATGCAATCGATATCGCACTCTTTTGCATAAAATGAAATAATTACATCTATATTGATAATAAATTATTGAAAAATTCCTTCAAATTGCTCATTATTCTTAAGTCGGCATGAGCCGTCTTTATAGAAGGTAAAACAAACTGTATGGAATGGATCGTAGATCCGACGATATGGGCTGGACTGGCCACCCTTATTGTTCTTGAAATCGTACTCGGTATCGATAACCTTGTTTTCATTGCCATTCTGGCAGACAAACTTCCAGCAAAATTAAGAGATAAAGCTCGTATAACAGGTTTATTATGCGCGTTAGTCATGCGTGTTGTTCTGTTATTTAGTCTTTCGTGGCTAATTACACTAACCAAGCCAATTATCACTTTATTTGATCACCCCTTCAGTGCAAGAGATTTAATCATGCTTATTGGGGGGATATTCTTGCTGTTTAAAGCCACAATGGAGCTTAATGAACGGCTAGAAGGCAAAGATCACAATGAAGGAAAACAGCGTAAAACGACCCGTTTTTGGTCTGTAGTTGCGCAAATTATCGTGCTAGATGCAGTGTTCTCACTTGATTCAGTGATAACCGCTGTGGGTATGGTTGATCATTTGGGTGTCATGGTTGCAGCAGTGACTATTGCAATGTTCTTGATGATCCTTGCAAGTAAGCCATTAACTACCTTTGTTAACAATCACCCAACCATTGTTATTTTGTGTTTAAGCTTCTTACTGATGATTGGTTTCGCGCTGGTTGCCGAAGGTTTTGGTTATGCCATTCCAAAAGGTTATCTGTATGCTGCGATAGGTTTCTCTATCATGATAGAGGTATTTAATCAGCTTGCACAATTTAACCGCCGTCGCTTCTTAACAGCATCTCGTTCTTTACGTGAACGTACCGCTGATGCTGTTTTACGGATAATTAATGGTAAACCTGATTCTTCTGAATTAGATCCACACACCTCAGATTTAATTGCTAATACAGAAGAGGCTTTTGATCCTCAAGAGCGCCAAATGATTGTACGTGTGCTTGGATTAAGCCAGCGAAATGTAAACAGCATAATGACATCGCGCCATGATGTAGAATATGTTGATTTAAACGCGACTCAAGATGATATTCGTGAATTGTTAGAGAAAGATCCGCATTCACGCCTTGTGATTACTGATGAGCAACATAGCGATGAACCTGTTGGTGTTGTTAATGTAATCCAATTACTTAATCAACAGTTGCGAGATGAAGAGCTAAATCTACGTTTACTGGTAAAACAGCCGCTTATTTTCCCTGAAGGCTTATCACTACTGCAAGCATTAGAGCAATTCCGTAACGCACACACGCACTTTGCGTTTGTCGTCGATGAGTTTGGTTCTGTTGAAGGTATTGTGACGTTAACAGATGTAATGGAAACCATTGCTGGTAATTTACCGGTTAGCTCAGAAGAAAACGATTCTCGCCACGATATCTCACAAAATGAAGATGGCTCATGGACAGTTAATGGCTTCACTCCACTTGAAGATTTGGTGCTTTATATTCCAATCAAGTTGGATGAAAAGCGTGAGTATGAAACGCTAGCTGGATTACTTATGGAGCACTTACAACGTGTACCAAGAGTCGGCGAAAAAGTGATGATTGATGGCATTGAATTTGAGCCATTAGAAGTGAACAATCACCGTATTAACAAAGTACGCATTGTTGAGCCCGTTATTGATGACGATGAAAATGTTGATGAAGCATAATCTTGCTTAAAAAATTGTAATATCCGTCTTTATGGCGGATATTTTTTTATCTCAATTTTGTATCCAATTGCCTATGAATCATAAGATTAACGTCAAAATTGTTTGGCTAAACGTAAATGAAAAGGGGCGAGAATCGCCACCACCTTTTAACGGTTATTACTATCCCACCACCCTACTGCCTGATAGATCCAGTGCTTGGAGTTTATCCATTGAAATCATACAAACATTGAAAAAGAGAGATCATTGGGTAAGTGAAGGTTATTTACAGTTTTTAGTTGAACATGCTCCCCATCACTTATTAGAAGAATTAAGCGTTATTGAGATTTATGAAGGTCCGAGAAAAGTCGCGGATGCGTTTATTCAGTCAACTTAATAACTAAATCTATTTCCTATTTAGCATTGAATACATATAAAAAACGGACTTTGTTTATCACAAAGCCCGTTAATTTAGTGTACTGCTTTATTGAGTTATCTCATTGTTTTATGGGTAACTCGATACTGTTTAATACTTATCCTAATGTACTTGGTACTAAAATCTCGGTTGCAACAATAACGATCACTAAACCTACTAATACAGGAACAGAAACACGTTTCATTACTTCAAATGGTGAGATTTTTGCCATACCAGAAACTGCCACCACAACACCAGAAACCGGTGATAAGGTACGACCTAAGTTTGATGCTTGTAACATTGGAATAGTTAAGTAAGCAGGGTTAACACCCATATTGCTTGCTAAACGCGGAATTAATTCAACGAAAGCATAGAATGGTGCGTTACCAGAACCCGTTGTCATTGCTGCTAACATGGTGATAAGCACCAAGGCAATCATCATAACAATAGCACCAGAACCTAATGCCTGTGCACCATCGATAAGCGCATTAATAAAGCCAACGGTTGTTAAGCCTTGAGCAAATACGCCTGCTGCAACTAATAGCATAACGACTTGTGCAAAAGCATCAGCCATTCCACGATAAGCAACTTCTAAGCCTTCAAAAACTTGTTTAGCGCTAAAGCTACGAATAAATTCGATAACTGCCGCAAGGATCATACAGATAATAATAATAGCGACGATATGCAATTCTGGTAACCATTTACCATCAAAGACCAAAACACCGATAATTGGCGTGAAAGGCAAAATGGCATAAAACGAAGGTGCATGAGTTTTGATCTCATTTACATCAAGCATTTCTGTTTCAATGTGCTCTTTACGGTCAAGATAACGCTGCCAGAAGAAGTGAGCGATACACATACCGATAATAGCGGCAATTGAGATAGGTAATGTGGTTTTAAAAGCAAAATCAATCAGCGGCATTTTAGACGCTTCTGCGGCTAAAATAACATCACCTGATGTTGGGGCTAAAATGATAGAAGCGGGAGATGCACAGATAGCTGCTGCTGCACCACGACTTATTCCCATATTAACCATAACAGGGAACAGTGTTGCCATTAACAACACACCTAAACCTGTTGCAGAAGAAACGGCTAATGACATCAGACAAGCAACGATATAAGCCGCAACCATCAAAAGATAAGGTGAGTTGATCATTTTTAGTGGGCGAGAGGCTAATTTTACCACAACATCATTGGCACCAATATGTGTCATGTAAGCGGCAAAACCACAAAGTATCATGATCATCATACCTAAATCGCCACCACGGCTCATAAGTAGATTTTTCACATACTCAACGATATCAATTAAACCATATCCTGTTGCTGCTGCACTTGGTGGTAATACCGCTCTTCCCATTATTACACTGATAATCAGTAATAATAGGCCGCCTGTCATTAACACACCTGTTGGTGAATAGCCTTTCACAATATAGCGTCCGACGCCTACAGCGACTAGAGCACCAATAAGAATTTCGATCATTTACAGTTCCTGTCATACATAGTGATTAAGAAAATGAAGTGTTTTATTGTTATCATCATTTTTGCGTTTAATGCGATTGAGACACTCTGCCCAAAGCGAACAGTGCAGTGTATGACATATATCAAAAAAAACGACTATTTTTTCATATCCATATAGCACGAATGCTTACTATTTATTCAAAACATAAATTAAATGATAGATATAAAGCAAAAAGCACACGATTATCAAAATAGTGTGCTTTTGTTAAGAGTTAAGAGTGTGATGGAGTTAAAAATGGCGTGATTAAATTTTCTTCAATAACTGATTAAGCACTTTTACTTCAGGGCTTTCATCTTGCTTATTAAGCCAGTTATCGATAGCTTGTTTTGCTTTTTGCTGTAGTTGATCGCGCAGTAATTTTTCTACATCAAATTCATATTGAATTGCACTCCAATCACCATAAAGTCGAAGTGGAATAGCAATTTTAGTCAGCTGGCGAACAAATTCGTTCTCTTTTCCCCAACCCTTTTTAATATTAACCATCAACATAATATCCAGATTATGGCGCTGAAGGTTAATTTCACCCTGCCCTTTAATGCTTGCTGCATCGGCTTGAGCATCAAGAGCGGTTAAGGTCATACGCCCTTTTTGTCCTAATCTAAATTGGGCAATTACGCTGTCTGCTTGTGTATAACTTGCGATATCTTCTGGCGAAATCACCTTATCTGTGGCTTGAGCAATAGATTGTTGGATAACTTGAGGAATATTTAGACCTTGCATCTTAAATTGGGTCAAAGTGGTATCAATAGTACCTTGCCAACTATTAAGAAATGCATCGCGATTATATCCAGAGCCCTCTAAATTACCCTTTGCTGAAATTAATCCACTGAAATTTTCAGGCTGTTCAAAAGCTCGTAATAGCGGCTGTAGTGGAATATCTTTTAGCGTGATATCCATACTAATATGCGCAGGAATAATGCTAGTGGAAACCACGATAGGAAGAGAAAACTCACCGTTAAGAATTTGCCCTGCTAATGTCTGAATTTTTAATGCCTTTTGCATATTCACTGCATTAAATCTGAAGTTATTAATTTCTAAATCTTTATAAATCAGCTTATTAAACGCTAAATTCACAGTAAAGTCTGTATTCCCCCAATGCGTTAAATCATATTCTTTATTTTCGTTAATAACGGAGGTAATGACAGGACGTGTCATGATTGTGGCATTTGGTGCAGGCGCTGCATAAGCTGTATTAAATAACGTAAATGACGGTGATTTTTTATTATCTAATTTTGGGGTAACGAATGAAGTTTCAGATACTGTAGGTGGCGTTAAATTAGGTAATAACGTGTTGAGATTCAAAGATCCGCTGTTTAGTACCACTTCATAACGCGCTTTTTGTGCAAAATCGGCACTAATATGCCCCTGAAGTTGGCTTTCATTAGCAAGCAAAACTAGGTTATCAAATAAGATGCTATTTGATTTTCCATTTTTATAACTAAAGCGAGAGGTCAAGCTACCTTGAATACCATTTTCAGGGAATCCCATGCCAGATAAAACATAATCAAATTGTGTAATATTACCGCTGATTTGATATGGATATTCACTCATATCTGCATCAGCTTTTAAGCTAAAAGCAACTTCTCGACGATCACGATTTACTTTCGTGCTCATTTCCAGTTTTACTTGCTGCTGAGCATCTGTTTTAAGCGATAAATTGATATCACGCAGATTAAGTTGCTCGCCATTATCCGTTTGCCAAATTAGCAAGCTATCAGTAATGTTCACTTTAGCAATATTTAGCTGCCAACGGTTTGCTCTTGGCTCAATGCTTGAATGTGATTGGCTTTTAGGTATTGCCGGTGTCGAGATCTTAGGAAGGGCTCGGCTTTCTGGTGTTTGTCGAACCACTGCCCCTTTTAGCATAACTTCTTTTATTTCGAGTTGATGAGAAAGTAGCGGCCATAATTCAACATCAAGACGCATATTATCGGCAGTAACTAAAGGCTGCTCTGCATCAGGCGCAGAAAGTGACATTTTACCAGTAATGATGCTTAGTTTTGGCCACACATGCCAGCGCATATCATCTTGTAACGTCAGCTTATAACCGCTCTGTTTTTCAACTCTTTCGACTAAATATCCACGGAAATCATTTGGGTTAATGAGCAAAACTAATGCCGTTAAGCCAGCAATAATAACGACAAGCAAAATAGCCAGTGTTGTCAGCAACCTTTTCATATAATTACCCGCTTAATGAAATCTGATAATAATTATTATAAAGAATAGTTAATCTTCACTAATTCTACTACCAACAGCCCCTTGCTGATTTTTATATTTTGCATCTTGGCGGCGGTTGTAAGGTCTGTCCGCTGGACCGGACATTGGTTCAAAGCTTAATGCGCCAATCACCATACCTGGTCTTAATGCTAATGGTATTTTACCTGAATTAAAAAACTCTAATACGATTTGCCCATGCCAACCAGGATCAATACGATGAGCAGTAACATGCACCATTAAGCCTAAACGAGCTAATGATGAGCGTCCATCTAACCATCCTACAACATTATCGGGTAATGTAACGGATTCAAGTGTTACCGCTAACGCGAGTTCGCCTGGGTGCAAATAAAACGCTTCACCTTCAGGTAAAACAATTTCATCGCTCATGACACGCTCTAACGCTTCGTTGACTTCAGCTTTAGGACCACTAAGGTCGATATAAGCGGCAGTATGTCCTTGGAAAACACGAAATTGATTTCCTAAACGAACATCCGCTGTTGCGCCGTTAATTCGCTCGATAGGCGGACGTGGTTCAATGACTAACTTTCCGTCATCTAGCCACTGAATAATATCACGGTCGCATAATCGCATTTTATTTCCCTCTTCAAGTTAAATAGGCAGTTTCATCATGCATGAAAGCTGCCCACAAATGAAACTAATTATTCGCAAAACTGTCCGATTTTTGCTTTTAATATATCAATCGCAACGCGGTTTTTACCCCCTCTAGGAACAATAATATCGGCATATTGTTTAGAAGGTTCGATAAATTGAAAGAACATCGGACGAACGGTTTTATTATATTGTTCAATGACCGAATCTAAACTACGTCCACGTTCGTTAACATCACGTTTAATACGACGCATCAAGCAAATATCAAGTGGAGTATCGACAAAGATAGAAAAATCCATCTCTTCACGCAGGCGTTTATCTGTTAATAATAGAATACCTTCAATGATAATAACTTTTTTTGGTTTAAAATGAATGGTTTCTGATTTGCGAGTGTGAGCGACGTAGTCATATTGAGGGAGTTCGATGGCATTTCCTGCTTTGAGTTCACACAAATGTTGATACAAAAGTGAGTGATCCATCGAATTAGGGTGGTCATAATTGACCTTATATCGCTCTTCCATCGTTAAATCACTTTGGTCACGATAGTAGCAATCTTCTGGTATCACACCGATATTATGATCACCTACTTGCGCTCTTAATTCACGGTAAAGTGTGCTAGCAATAAGACTTTTACCTGAAGCAGAGGCTCCTGCGATACCTACAATTGTGCACTGATGTGCTGTGTCAGCCATAATAAAAAAACCTGGTTTGAAATAAAAAGAGGGATAACGTAATAATATGTAAACATTACGCTAACGCAGATTATAGTTTTGAAATCACTCGGGTTCCAGCGTAAAACCAGAAATCTATTTGTTTTTTATCAAAAACAGTCAGAAATGATAGATAAAAAAATGGAAAGCCAAATGACTTCCCATTTTAATCAATAAATAATTCATTGAATTATCTAAATTATAACTTAAACCGCACGGAAAGAGATTTCCGTAGGAATAGCATCGCCATCCCAGAACATTTGTGCTGATACATTAGAGGCAATTTCACGATAAATATCAGCGAACTCACCTTCTGGATCACGCATAACTGTTGGTTGACCGCGGTCTAAATCTTCACGTAAAGAGATATGAAGAGGTATTTGACCTAACAACAGACAGTTATATTTTTCAGCCAATTTTGCTGCGCCACCTGTACCAAAGATAGGTTCCAAATGACCACAGTTGCTACAAATATGCGCACTCATGTTTTCAATAATACCTAATACAGGCACATTGACTTTCTTGAACATGACAATACCTTTCATTGCATCCACCAGCGCGATATCTTGTGGCGTTGTAACCACAACCGCAGCTGTTACAGGGATGTTCTGAGATAAGGTTAATTGAATATCACCTGTTCCTGGTGGCATATCGATAACGAGGTAATCCAAATCAGGCCATAGCGTGTCTTGCAGCATCTGCATTAACGCTTTACTTGCCATAGGACCACGCCAAACCATTGCATTATCGTCTGTAACCAAATAGCCAATCGAGTTAGAAGCTAACCCATAAGCCATAATTGGTGCCATATGTTGACCGTCTGGAGACGTTGGACGCTCCATGGTGGTACCTAACATATTAGGAATAGAAGGTCCGTAAATATCAGCATCAAGAATACCGACTTTTGCGCCTTCTTGCGCTAACGCTAAAGCAAGATTAACCGCAGTACTTGATTTACCAACACCACCTTTACCAGAACTCACAGCAAGAATATTACGAACACCATTTACACCTGGCAAATCATTAGCGCGGCGTAAGGTGGAAATATTGTGCTTAAGTTTCCATTCGATGGCTTTTGCGCCCGTGATTTTGCGAAGTTCGGCGGTTTTTTCTTCAATTAAAGTCTGAAATGGTTTTTTCCAAACAAATGGCATTACCAGTTCAAGATGGAGAACATCGTCAATCATCGCACATTGATGTAACGCTTTTAGTGAAAGCAGATTACGTTTCAATGTCGGGTGTTCAAAAGTAGACAAGACACCTGAAACTTTTTCTTTCAGAATCTCAGGGGTGGTCTGCTCGGGGGATTTTTCACTCATCCCGGCTCCTCTCGTTTTCATTATTTATTAAATATATGAGTGCATCTATCATATCAGATAGTAGATGACTACGATAATGCCTTACCTCAATTTGCCAACGGAAATTTCTCTTGCAAAAACTCCATTATTGCCCTAGCGACATGGTGGCGGATAGGTTAACATCAAAGTCCCTTTTATTAATTTTATGGAAGTAAGATCCTTACTATGTCTCACGTCGCGAATAAATTATTGGTAACCTGCGCGTTACCTTATGCTAACGGTTCAATTCATCTCGGTCATATCCTTGAGCACATTCAGGCAGATATCTGGGTCCGTTACCACCGAATGCGCGGCAAAGAAGTTCATTTCATCTGCGCTGACGATGCTCACGGCACACCAATTATGCTGAAAGCTCAACAACTGGGTATCACTCCAGAAGCAATGATAGACGAAATGAGCCAAGAGCATCAGCAGGATTTTGCTGGCTTTAATATTAGCTATGATAACTATCACTCAACTCACAGTGATGAAAGTCGTGAACTATCGACTAACATTTATCTCGCGTTGAAAAAAAATGGCCATATTAAAAGCAAAACCATTTCACAGCTTTATGATGAAGAAAAAGGCATGTTCTTGCCTGACCGCTTTGTAAAAGGTACCTGCCCTAAATGTAAAGCTGAAGACCAATACGGCGATAACTGCGAAGTGTGCGGCTCTACTTATAGCCCAACCGAATTGATTAACCCACGCTCTGTTGTTTCAGGCTCAACGCCTGTAATGCGTCAAACTGAACACTACTTTTTTGACTTACCGGCATTTAGCAACATGCTACAAGCATGGATCCGTTCTGGCGCACTGCAAGAGCAAGTCGCTAACAAAATGCAAGAGTGGTTTGATAGTGGTTTACAACAGTGGGATATCACCCGTGATGCACCTTATTTTGGGTTTGAAATCCCAGATGCGCCGGGTAAATACTTCTACGTTTGGCTTGATGCCCCTATTGGTTATATGAGTTCATTCTTAAACCTATGTGAAAAACGTGGTGATTTAAGTTTTGATGAGTTTTGGAATAAAGAGAGCAAGACCGATCTTTATCACTTTATTGGTAAAGATATTGTCTATTTCCACAGCTTATTCTGGCCTGCAATGCTAGAAGGTAGCGAATACCGCAAACCGACAAACCTATTTGTTCACGGTTATGTCACCGTAAATGGTGCCAAAATGTCCAAATCTCGCGGTACATTTATTACTGCGCGTGCTTATCTTGACCATTTTGATGCTGATTGCTTGCGTTATTACTACGCTGCAAAACTTTCATCACGTATTGATGATATTGACCTAAACTTAGAAGACTTCGTACAACGCGTAAATAGCGATATCGTTAATAAAGTAGTTAACCTGGCTTCACGTACAGCAGGTTTTATCAGTAAACGTTTTGATGGCAAATTAGCAGATACACTTGATGATCCTAAGCTGTATCAGCATTTTGTTGACATGCAAACCACCATTGCACAGTCCTTTGAAAGCCGTGAATACGGTAAAGCGATTCGTGAAATTATGGCATTAGCGGATGAAGCTAACCGTTATATTGACGAAAAAGCGCCATGGGTTGTTGCAAAACAAGAAGGTAAAGATGCGGAGTTGCAGGCAATTTGTACAATGGGAATTAACTTATTCCGTGTACTAATGACTTACCTGAAACCAATTTTACCTTCATTAACAGAGCGTACTGAAGCATTCTTGCAAACAGAATTAACTTGGGATTCGCTAGCGCAGCCACTTTTAGGTCAAGAAATTACTAAATTTAAAGCACTATTTAACCGTATTGATATGGATAAAGCAGATGCCATGGTTGAAGCCTCTAGAAGCACAATAGCACCAATTAAAGAAGTGACAGGTCCATTAGCAGACGAGCCAATTCAAGAAACCATTAAGTTTGATGATTTTGCTAAAGTTGATATGCGTATTGCTGAAATTAAACAAGCAGATTTCGTAGAAGGTTCAGATAAACTGCTAAAATTAATTTTAGATTTAGGTGGCGAAACCCGCCAAGTATTCTCAGGTATTCGTACAGCATACCCAGATCCTAAAGTGTTAGAAGGTCGCTTAACCGTTATGGTAGCAAACTTAGCACCTCGTAAAATGCGTTTTGGTATTTCCGAAGGGATGGTAATGGCAGCAGGTCCTGGTGGTGAAGATATCTTTTTACTTAGCCCAGACAACGGTGCAAAACCAGGTCATCAAGTGAAATAACAACCAAAATTCATTGAGCCAATAAATATGTGGCGGGGTTCTATTAAGAGCCCCGCTCTTTTTTTATTGTGATCCATAGCACACTTTGAAGATTGGTTGTATCATGAATACGTCAGTTGATTTAGGACACTTATTTATGAAATCAAATCGGGCGCTGATTACGCTCTGGCATTATGTACGAGCATTCTTAGTTCTGTATCTTTGCCTTTTTGCCGGCAACTTAATTTCGGCTCTTCTACCTTTTTCAGTTCCAGGCAGTATCGTCGGATTACTTATTTTGTTTGGTTTACTTGCATTCCAACTTATTCCTTTACGTTGGGTTAAACCGGGTGCCAATATTCTATTGAAAAATATGTCATTACTCTTTATTCCTATCGGAGTAGGTGTAATGAGCTATTATGATTTATTGAGTCAACAACTCTTTCCTATCGTTTTAGCGTGCGTTGTTAGTACCTTTGGTGTGATGGCATTAGTCGCATATTGCTCACACTATGTTCATCGTGAACGCATCATTGTGGGTTCAAAACCTGACCAAGTAGACGATGTGATTGACGCTGAACAAGATGATAAAGATAAGGCCGTAAGTGAGAAGAAAAAATGTTAATGCTAATGAATATTTGGTGGTCATTACCCCTAAGCCTTATTGTTTTTTACTTAGCGCGTAAACTTGCGGTTCGATTCAAATTACCTATTTTAAATCCGCTTCTTATTGCGATAGTGGTTATTATTCCCATTTTATTAGTAACACACACGTCATATGAACAATACTTTGCGGGTAGCCGCATTTTAAATGACTTACTGCAACCTGCGGTTGTGGCTTTAGCCATTCCTCTTTATCAGCAATTACATCAAATTCGTGCTCAGTGGAAATCACTTATTAGTATCTGTTTTATTGGTAGTATTGCAGCCATGGCAAGTGGTACAGCGATTGCATTATGGGCAGGTGCAACGCCAGAAATTGCTGCATCTGTATTACCAAAGTCTGTTACAACACCTATTGCGATGGCAGTAGCGGATTCTATAGGTGGTATTCCTGCAATCAGTGCTGCATGTGTTATTGCAGTAGGTATTTTAGGTGCCATTTTTGGTCATACGCTATTTAGAATATTACGTATTCCTACCCATGCATCTCGTGGTTTGGCAATGGGGACAGTCTCTCACGCAGTAGGTACAGCAAGAGCGGCTGAAATTGATTATATCGAAGGGGCTTATAGCTCATTAGCGCTAATGACTTGTGGGATTATTACTTCACTCACTGCACCTTTTATTTTCCCTTTTATACTTCATCTTTTTGGTTAATTTAACGCCTTCGTCTCTTTGAGCGAAGGCGTTAATCTATTTTAGAAATACGCGATATTTATCATGTCAACACTTGTAGACACTCATTTAATGAAAGAATTTGCTATAAAATTTGAGATGCATCTCTCAATTAGCTAACTTGTTGCAATAGTTTCATTGAAAGTATGATTTTAATCACATATAAGAATGGATAAAGATGCCTAAAATCTTATAATAAAGAAAGGTTAATGGGAGATTTATATATGCATACTCGCTTTCAAGCAATTTGGTCAGATTTATCCCCTCAGCTACAACAAGCACTTGCTCCTTATATTGAGCAGGCTGAATTCCCGGCTATGTTTACCGCGCAGCAGGCAAATGAGATAAAAAAACAGTTACAATGTAATGATGACTATCTTGCACTAGCACTTCTTCCTGTCGCAGCCGCTTGTGCGGTAGCGCCTATTTCACATTTTAATGTTGGTGCAGTTGCTCGTGGCGAAAGTGGTAATCTCTATTTTGGCGCTAATATGGAATTTGCGGGTGCGCCATTGCAACAAACCGTTCACGCTGAACAAAGTGCTATTACTCATGCATGGCTAAAAGGTGAAACACGTTTATCTGCAATTACCGTTAACTACACACCTTGTGGTCACTGTCGCCAATTTATGAATGAGCTAAATAGCGGCACACAGATTCAAATTCATCTACCTGGTAGAAAAGCAGCAACACTGGGTGACTATCTGCCTGATAGTTTTGGTCCTAAAGATCTCAATATCACCACGCTTTTAATGGATAAAGTCAATCACGGTTACCAAATTGATAACCCAAGTGAATTAGCACAACAAGCATTGCTTGCCGCTAATCGCAGTCATGCTCCTTATAGCCAATCTCATAGTGGTATTGCGGTTCAAATGAAAGATGGCAGAATTTTCCAAGGCAGTTATGCCGAAAATGCAGCGTTCAATCCGAGTATGCCACCACTTCAAGCGGCTTTAATTGCATTAAATATGGCGGGTGAAAGTGTGATGGATATTGAATCTGCGGTTTTAGTTGAAAAAGCAGACACAATATTAACACAATGGGATGCAACACAAGCAACATTAACCGCTTTAGGTTGCCGTCAGATGCAACGCATCACTTTGTAAAAATTTTTAACTTATTCCTCGAAAAATAGCTCCTAAAAAAGCATCAGCATGTAAATTTTGCTGATGCTTACCAGAAAAAGTCGTAACAACTGTATCTATCTCTCATTTCCAAGCATAAAAATCATAAAAAAATAACATAAGCTGTACATATTTTTATTATTTTGTAGGATCTACAATTGTCATGTGACTAACTGCCTTACAAGAGTATTTTTCATGGAACTGGAACACGAAAGTAAACGCCCTCTCTATATCCCGTATGCAGGACCAATCCTGCTTGAATTTCCCCTGTTAAATAAAGGTAGTGCTTTCAGCGAAGAAGAACGCAACACCTTTAACTTACATGGTTTACTACCAGAAGCAGTAGAAACCATTGAAGAACAGGTAGAACGTGCTTATCGCCAATATCTTGATTTCAAGAACGATAACGATAAACATATCTATCTTAGAAATATCCAAGATACCAATGAAACCCTATTTTATCGTTTATTGGAATCACATCTGACTGAAATGATGCCTATCATTTATACACCAACAGTCGGTGAAGCTTGTGAACACTTCTCTGATATTTACCGTCGTGCGCGTGGACTTTTTATCTCTTATCCTAATCGCGCAAATATTGATGACATGCTACAAAACGCCACCAAACAAAACGTAAAAGTGATTGTTGTTACTGATGGTGAACGTATCCTTGGTTTAGGCGATCAGGGTATCGGTGGTATGGGTATTCCTATCGGTAAACTTTCGTTATACACCGCTTGTGGTGGTATTAGCCCCGCTTATACCTTACCTGTTGTGTTAGATGTTGGTACCAATAACCCACAACGCTTAAACGACCCTCTTTATATGGGATGGCGTCATCCTCGTATTACAGGTGACGAATATAACGAATTTGTTGATGAATTTATCCAAGCGGTTAAACGTCGCTGGCCAAATGTTTTACTGCAATTTGAAGACTTTGCTCAGAAAAATGCGATGCCATTATTAAACCGTTATCGTGATGAATTATGTTGCTTTAACGATGATATTCAAGGTACTGCTGCTGTCACATTAGGGAGCTTAATTGCTGCTAGCCGTGCTGCTGGTCGTCAATTAAAAGATCAAACCGTAACTTTCTTAGGCGCAGGTTCTGCTGGTTGTGGTATTGCAGAGCAAATTATTGCCCAAATGAAATCTGAAGGTTTAAGTGACGAGCAAGCCCGTGAACGTATTTTCATGGTTGACCGTTTCGGCTTATTAACAGATAAACTGCCAAATCTCCTCGATTTTCAAAGCAAGTTAATTCAAAAAACGGAAACTATTGCTAATTGGGAAAACGAAAGTGATGCAATTTCTCTATTAGAAGTGGTTAAGAATGCAAAACCAACCATTCTAATTGGTGTTTCCGGACAAGCTGGCTTATTCACTGAAGAGATCATTCGTGAAATGCATAAGCATTGCGAGCGCCCTATTGTTATGCCTTTATCAAATCCAACTTCACGCGTTGAAGCACGCCCTGAAGACATTATCAATTGGACTGATGGACACGCACTGGTTGCTACTGGTAGCCCATTTGCACCTGTAACATATAAAGATAACGTGTATCAAATTGCACAATGCAATAACTCTTATATCTTCCCAGGAATTGGCTTAGGTGCTATCGCAAGTGGTGCAAAACGTGTGACTGATGCCATGCTGATGGTTGCAAGCCGAGCATTAGCTGACTGCTCACCAATGGCAAAAGATGGTAATGGTTCATTGCTACCTTTACTTGCTGATATTCAACAAGTTTCGCGTTATATCGCCAAACAAGTTGCCAAAGAAGCTCAAGTGCAAGGTGTTGCAACAGTCACTTCAGACTCAGCATTAGATGAAGCGATAGAACAAAACTATTGGGAACCGAAATACCGTATCTATAAACGTACTTCATTCTAATCTTAGTTAGAATACTGAGTACCATTCTGAAAAGCGTGCCATTAGCCAATATGACACGCTTTTTTCTTGCTTCCCTATGCTTGCTCAAGTAGCCTTTAGTGTAATTGTGTTATTAAAATCATGCGTCACTAAGGCAAGGAAATGCTAAAACGCCTCATCTATCTATTTTTTACACTATTCACGATACTGGCTATTGCGCTTATTGCTTGTGATCGCTGGATCGGTTGGAAAACTAATCAATATATTTTTGATGATATCGACAAGCTCCCCGCTAAAAAGGTGGGTATGGTTTTAGGTACGTCTAAATATTATACCAGTGGTTATATTAATCAGTTTTATCAATATCGTATTCAGGGCGCGGTAAACGCTTATAACAGCGGAAAAGTGCAATATTTACTATTAAGCGGTGATAACTCTCAACATAGTTATAACGAACCCAATACGATGCGCAAAGACCTTATTAAAGCAGGTGTGCCAGCGTCTCGTATTGTGATGGATTTTGCTGGCTTTAGAACACTCGATTCTGTTGTTCGTACCAAAGAGGTTTTTGGTACAGATGGCTTTACTATAATTACTCAGCGTTTTCATTGTGAACGAGCCGTGTTTATTGCCTTAGAAAAAGGCATTGATGCACAATGTTTCGCTGTTGCATCACCAAAGAGTATGTTTAAAGTGCGTGTTCGCGAAATACTGGCTAGAACAGGGGCAATAATCGATCTTTATATTCTTAAACGTGAACCTCGTTTTTTGGGACCACCAGAAGCAATTCCTCCCGTTCACACGATCCCTGAAGGTACAAAAGGTTACCCAGCGGTATCACCAGAGGAAGTTGAATCACTTCCTCTCGCTGATAGCAAAAGTAATTAAAAGCAGTTAGCCAACCATGTTGATGATTTACGCCAAAGCCACTCCATTGGACCTTGTTGAAAATAACGTAACCAAAAAATAGCAAATGTAATGTTAATCAGCCAAATAACCGCGACAAAAGGCATTAGCTCAGGCAAGGTAAATTGATTAAACAGCCCCATATGCTGAAAAATGACGACACCTATAATGCTTTGCGTTAAATAGATAGTCAGTGCCATTTTTCCGACACAACGTAGCGCGTAAGCAAAAAACGAGTGTTGTATTAATGGCCAGCTCCAATATAGCAACGCAATATATCCTAAGCTTTGTATCACCTGAATAAGCATGGTAAGTGGCTGAGCTATTATTGCAGACCAATGGTAATTCCAATTTAAATAATAATCCGTCAGCACAATACCTGTTTGTAATAGCAAGCTGGTGGTTAGGAAATAGAGAGCAACATAACCATAATGTGTTCGACTATATTTTTGTTGTAACCAACCCGATGCCATTAATGCAGACCCCATCAGCATCGCACCCAATAAAAACCAGCTATATTGACGCACTAAATTAAATAAAAATAGGCTTAATTCCTGCCAACGAAAATAGATACTGGTAATGTAATCACCCGTTTTCCAACTTGATTCACTGAGTTGAGAATAAGGCGTGCTATACCAAACAAAATCGGCAAAATCGCGATAGTAATAAAACAGCAAACCAAGAATAACCGCGCCTAAAAAATAGAGCATAGCGCCTAAAAAGAGCTGCTGTTTTATTGTGGTCGATTTAATAAAAGAGAGAGCAAATAACCCACATATCGCATAAGGAAATAGGATGTCACCTTCCCAAATAAAGAGAGTATGGAATAGACCAATTAAGATAAGAATAATAAGGCGAGAAATATTCCAGCGTGAGCCTCTATGCAAAAGTAAATAGAGCGTACCACCAAACAAGAGAGCAAAAATAAACAGGAACTTGCCCTGTGCAAATAAATTCAACACCATCCATGTTATACGCTCACTAAAAGATGCCTCGCCACCATGAACCGGATTAAACGAGGCAATTCTCAGTAGCGCAAAGCCAGAAATATTGAGTAATAAAATGCCAAGGATTGCCATTCCTCTCAACGCATCTAGAGCTTCAATGCGTTGATTTGACGAATTATTCATTCATTATTCTCAAAGATGACGAACGGCGCGTAAAAATTCCTGACGCGTATTCTGACTGGATTTAAACAATCCACCTAGCGAGGTTGTTGTTGTTGCACTCGTAGCATCGCGGATGCCACGTGCTTTTACACAATAGTGAACAGCATCGATAGATACTGCTACATTTTTAGTACCAAGTAAGGTTTGTAATGCAAGTAAAATTTGCTGGGTTAAACGCTCTTGCACTTGAGGCCGTTGTGCAAAAAACTGCACAATACGATTAATTTTTGATAAGCCAATCACTTTATCTTTAGGGATATAAGCCACTGTGGCTTTGCCATCTATGGTCACAAAATGGTGTTCACAAGTACTGGTTAAGGTGATATCACGGACCGTTACCATCTCATCCACTTGCATTTTATTTTCGATAAGTGTGATTTTTGGGAAGTTGTGATAGTCCAGCCCTGAGAATATTTCATCAACATACATTTTAGCTATGCGACGTGGTGTTTCAGCCAAACTGTCATCACTTAAATCAAGGTTTAACAGTTTCATCACTTCAGTCATGTGATGTTCAATTTGCTGTTTACTCTCACTTGGAGAGAATTTTGGCTCACGTAGAGGCGTTTCCAAACCACGTTCAACTAACGCAGCATGTACCCATTGCGCCTCTTTACTTAATGATGACATTGGACTCTCCGATAAATACATTAAATAAGTATCTGTTTCGTTGTCTGCGATAACAACCTACACTTTAGATGACCTGAATCACATTATCCAGCAATACAGCACTTTTCGTTATGAAATTATTGCATTTTTGTATGAACAATTTTTATTTCAGATATTACTTTTATCTTTTATACAAACCAGAAAACCACCCACAATCAAGACGATAAATGCCACATATAATGCAGGCTCTAATTTTCCCGTTAATGCGGTAGAAAGTGATGAAATAACGGGTCCTACTAACTGCCCTATCGCATAAAACGTGGTGAGTAATCCAGCAATATAGCGCCCATGATTTGGCGCCAACGCTTTACCACGTAAAAAAGCGAGTTGAACCGCACACATTAAGCCACCACCAATTAAAAATGCCCCTATTGCTAGCCCTGTAATAGATGACACCCATAGTGCAATAATAATTCCTAATGCTTGTAACCAAAGCGTTATCGCTAATCGTAACTGTGTATTTAATAGATTACGCGTTAAAATCGCAATACCAATACACAACGCCGCTGATGCACCAAAAATAGGCCAAACAAACTGAGCAACTAAGCTTCCGGGAAAGCGTTCTGCCGCCATTTGAGAAAGAAAGGTCGCAGGTAAAATATAGCCAAAGCCGGCAAAGGTATAACCCAAAATCAATTTTTTCATTGGTGCGGTAAGCGTTAAAGGCTCAACGTTAACTTCATCACGATTCATCAACCAAGGCTTGGGTAAATGATAGCTTACATATATAGCGCAAATAAGCGCCAATGAACCATAAACTAACCACCCTGCTGTTGCACTCAACTGCCATTTCATAATTAGCACAGCAAGAATACCGCTTATAAATATGCCAACGCCAGTGCCAGCATAAACCGCGACACTTAATGCCGGGCGATTAAGGCGTGCGAGTAACTCATTTGCCCATGAAGCCACCAGCACTAAAGTCCAACCACTTGCCCAACCAATAAAAAAGCGAGCAATGCTATGCATAACAGCATCATTTAAAAAAGCAGATAACAAGGTGATAATTACTGCACCCCATAATCCTGCCCATAACCGATAACCGACACCGCGAACCGCTTTCATTGCATCATAAGAGCCCGCTAAATAGCCCAAATAATTGAATGCAGCAACAATACTGGCACTGGTGAGTGTTAATTGAGATCCACTAATCATCAGTGGTACTTGTGGTGTAAAGGTGAAACGTCCTATTCCCATCGCAACAACTAATGCCAGAAATCCACTAAAAGCGATATGAAATGCTTGTGCTGAATGACTTTGATAATTTGGCGTATTCATGGATATCCACAATTAAATTCTGGTTATATTCGCGGTTTGCTGTCGTTATCATTAACATATTTAATAACAATTAAACCTTAAATAGTTAACATTTTTACTATTCAATCAGGTTTTGTTTTTATCCTCAAGATGATCTCTGACATGATGAGGCTCATCATGATAGATTAGTATTATGAGATAAAACAAAACAGTTCTATGGATTTTGGAGTTTATAATGAGTCAATGTCACGTTAGCGGTTTGTTATCCCTTGATGAAGCGCTAGAAAAACTGCTTGAAAAACCGGTGGCAATAACAGACACCCTTAGCATCCCATTAAATAATGCAGCAGGTTATATTTTAAGTGAAGACATTACTTCACCCCTAAATGTGCCACCTTTTGATAATTCTGCAATGGATGGTTACGGTCTTCGTTATGCAGATTTAAATGACCAAACTCCACTCCCTATTGCAGGTAAAGCTTTTGCTGGCGTACCTTTTGAGGGTGAACTACCCGTTGGTCAATGTGTCCGTATTATGACTGGCGCAATGGTGCCAGCAGGTGTAGACACTGTCATTATGCAAGAAGAAGCAGAAGTGACTGAAAACGGTGTTCGCTTTCCTCACCCAGCTAAAAAAGGGCAAAACATCCGCCATATTGGTGAAGATATCAGAGAAAACGATACGGTATTAGCCGCTGGTACAAAACTCTCTACAGCTCAATTACCGTTAATTGCCTCGTTAGGTATTGCCAATGTACAGGTTTATCGTCAATTAAAAGTTGCCGTTTTCTCAACGGGTGATGAACTACAAACGATTGGTCAGCCACTAAAAGCGGGTCAAATTTACGATACCAACCGTTTTGCAGTACGCTTAATGCTTGAAAAACTCGGTTGTGAAGTCTTAGATTTAGGCGTTATTCCTGATTCACCAGAAAAACTGCGTGAAACCTTTATTAAGGCAGACCAAGAAGCAGACTTAGTCATCAGTAGTGGTGGTGTTTCTGTTGGTGAAGCGGATTACACCAAACAGATGCTAGATGAAATTGGCAAAATTGGTTTTTGGAAACTGGCAATTAAGCCGGGTAAACCGTTTGCATTTGGTCACTTACATAATGCTTGGTTTTGCGGTCTACCGGGCAATCCAGTTTCAGCTACGGTTACCTTTTATCAATTAGTTCAGCCATTAATCGCTCGCTTATCTGGCTTTAGCCAATGGAAAGCACCGCAACGTTTTCAAGCGATTTCTCAAAGCACACTGAAAAAATCAGCTGGTCGTCTTGATTTTCAACGTGGTATTGCCAGTATCAATGCCGATGGCGTATGGCAAGTTGAAACCACAGGGCACCAAGGTTCTCACGTTTATAGCTCCTTTAGTGCAGCAAACTGCTTTATCGTTTTAGAACGCGAACGAGGTAAAGTAACCGCCGGTGAAACGGTCACTATCGAACTATTTAATCCTCTGTTAAAAAGCGAATAATCGATATGAGTATCGAGCTAACAGATGAAGAGACGCTAAGATACAATCGCCAAATTGTATTACGAGGCTTTGACTTTGATGGTCAAGAGGCGCTGAAAAGTGCCTCTGTCTTGATTGTTGGTGCCGGTGGGTTAGGTTGTAGCGCATCACAATATTTAGCGGCAGCCGGTGTTGGAAAACTAACCCTACTCGATTTTGATACAGTGTCGTTATCTAATCTTCAACGTCAAATTCTGCATCGCGATGCAACGATAGGTCAGCCCAAAGTACTTTCGGCAAAGGCCACATTAACAGCAATTAACCCCCATGTTGTTATTGAAACCGTAGATGCATTACTGGAAGACGATGCATTAAATGTACTGATTAGCCAACATAATATTGTGCTGGACTGTACTGATAACGTAATGGTACGTGAACAACTTAATCGCCTATGCTTTCATCAGAAAAAACCGCTAGTTTCTGGTGCTGCAATCAGAATGGAAGGTCAAATCAGCGTATTTACCTACCAAGATGGTGAGCCTTGTTATCGCTGTCTTAGCCATCTTTTTGGTGATAACGCACTCAGTTGCGTTGAAGCTGGCATTATGGCACCTGTTGTCGGCACGATTGGAACACTACAAGCTGTTGAAGCCATCAAGCTACTTACTGGCTATGGTGAAAACCTTCATGGCAAAGTGCTTATGTTTGACGCAATGAGAATGCAATTTCGTGAATTCAACTTACCGAAAAACCCGCATTGTGAAGTGTGTTCAGTAAACTTACCTGATAACTAACCATTTCGTTATAAAAATTTATAAGGCAGGTATAAGCTTTTAGCCCCTGCCTTATCTCATCTTAATATTTCTGCTTTTTATATCTCTTATATCTTTTCTTGTATTTAACTCTCTTTTTTAAGTATAAACCCCAGTTAAATCAATGTAACAAACTTGTAGTATTCACAAATACTTATTGCTAAAACGTAATTGGATACTCTACAAACACAACTGAACACAAAACAACCATTAAAATAGCAACACAAGGTAGGATAATGACATTTCAAATTGCAGAAACGCTCTATTACAACGGATATATCTACACTGCCGATAATAATGACAGTATCGTTGATGCTATCGCTATATCTCAGGGATTTATTATCGCCACAGGGACAAAAGAGAGCGTAAGTTCTTTCTGTAATAAAAAAACCAAACAGATTGATTTACAGGGAAAAATGGTCATGCCGGGCATTATTGATGCACATATGCATCCATTTTGGGGTGGTGCCACATTAGCAGGTTGCCACCTTAATTATGAATCGCTGACAATTCCTGAAATTCTTTCTCATATTCAAAATCATCTTGATAATTTTGCTGTTGATAATGATAGCGAATGGCTAAAAGTCTCAGCATGGTATCGCGAAGCAATGCTACCTGAAGGTGTGCAAATGACGCGTTATCATCTTGATACCCTAAATACACAACGCCCAATTTTACTATTTTCAAGTGATTGCCATAGTGTACTCGCAAATTCTCGTGCTCTAGCATTATTAAATATTACAGCTGAAACGCCAGATCCCCCTGATGGCAATATTGAACGAGATACAGATAGAACGCCGATTGGGATCCTTGAAGACGCACCCGCAATGCAAGCCATTGATAGCTTGCCGCCACTAACCGCAGCACAAAACCTACAAATTGCACGTCATGTTCAAAAATTACTGAATGAGCAAGGTGTTACCACTATTATGGATGCTCGTGTTGGCGAACCTCAGTTACGTGCCTTTAATGCCTTAAGAGAAGCGGATGAACTGACTATTCGCGTTGAAAATGCCGTTGAAATCACGCCTGATGATGTGCCCAACATTAATGATATTCCTAAAGCAGTTCATCATGCTGCAACACGTTTTTCGCAGTGGCATCAACTTAGTAACGGCGCTAAACCTAGTGTGACAATTCGTCATATTAAGCTATTTCTTGATGGCGTTTTACAAGCGCCTATTATGACGGCACGTTTGCATTCACCTTATCGTATTAATGTAGGCACTGATGACACTCCACATTGGCAACGCTCAGAGCATTTAGGCGATCTCTATTTTTCACCTGAGATTTTAACGCCACTGATCACTGAAATAAGCCAAGCTGGTTATCACCCCCATATTCATACTGTCGCTGAAGGCGCCATTAGTGTTGCCCTTGATGCGATCAGTGAAATGCGCAAAGCACTACCCGAAAAAGATATCAGACCCGGTCTTGCTCATAATGAATTGATGTGTGAAAGCGATTATGCCCGTTTTGCACAACTGAAAACCTACCCATTTCTTTCATTTCAATGGGCAGCAGCAGAACAAAATAATATTGAAAAAGACATTGAAATGCTTGGCAAATCACGTTGTGAATATTTAGAAACCGCAGGTAAGTTTATTGATGCCGGTGTTACTGTTGCCTTTGGTAGCGATTGGCCTATTGACCCACTTAATGAGTGGTATGACTTTAAGGTTGCGATGACACGCCAAAAAGCGGTCACCACTCCACGTCTTGATAATGATCGTAATCTCACATTACTTGAAGTATTACGTGCAACGACCATTAATGCGGCTTATGCCTTAGCGAGAGAACACCATATTGGCTCATTAGAACAAGGTAAATTTGCCGATATGATCATATTAGATAGAAACTTGTTTGAAATATCGCCAGAAGATATTGAAAATGTCAGGGTATTGTGTACGATCATTGCGGGGAAACCCACAATTTAGCTGAATAATATAATTAATAAACCCGCTTTAAGGCGGGTTTATTTTTATCTCTTATTTAACTTAACTGTACTACTCGTTATAAAGCGATGCTCATAATGGTGCTCACTTCTGTTAGTCCTTCACGCGCATAAAAACGCTTTGCAGCACCATTTTCAGCCAATACCGATAATTCTAGGTGCGTCATTTTTTTTGATTTAGCCCATTGCTTCATGGTATCAAGTAACTGACGACCGACGCCTTGGCTACGCACGCAAGGATCTACCACAATATCGTAGATATAAATATATTTACGTTGCACCAAGCAATTAAACATAGGTGTTTCTTGAATTTGTGAAATGATAAACCCAACAACTTTGCCATCTAAATCAGCAACTAAAAGATGAAACTTATCATTTTCGATACCATTAATAATAAAAGCTTTATCTTGCTTACCCGGTTTTAATCTTTCCGGTTGTAACGTTGCCATTTCATTAAAAAGATGGGTGTAAAGTATATTAATTTCATCTACATCAGACAAAATCGCTTTTCTTATTATTATCATATTTCACCTTTATTTATTGTAGGTTTTTACTGGGGGTGCAACATAAACATTAAATTTATCGAGTAATTGAATTGGACACTGTTCAACTATTGCCATTGTACGGTATTTTTCGTGTAAAAATTGTTCATCTGCCATTTTATTAATCATCATTAACAATGGATCGTAAAATTGATTAATATTGAGTATACCAAGTGGTTTTTGATGAAGACCTATTTGGCTCCAAGTAAACACCTCACTAAACTCTTCTAACGTGCCAAAACCACCAGGTAATGCAACAAAACCTTCAGCTAACTCAATCATTTTGCTTTTGCGCTGATGCATAGTTTCAACAACGTGCAATTCAGTCAGGTTTTTATGCGAAATTTCTCGTCCTTCTAATAGCGTTGGAATAACACCAATAACGTTACCACCTTCTTGTAATACAGTATCAGCAAGCGTTCCCATAATTCCCACACTTGCACCACCATAAACTAATGTGATATTTCGTTTAACCAGCTCTTGGGCAAAAATAATTGCTTGCTCTTTATAAATAGATGAAGCACCTATACTTGAACCACAATACACAGCGATGGATTTTATGTTATTCATTTTTCATTCTCTTTTTGCTAGTATAAAACGAGTTAGAAATTATACTTGAGCTATTATTGATTACAAAGGTCAAAAAAAGTGATTTTATCATTTTTATAAAATATCTATCTATTCACTTTTATTAATTTAATTTATTTAAATCACTTTATTTTCTTGTTTTTTTATTAAAAACTCATTTCATAATATTTTAATTTATTAAGGCTAAACATAAATTAAATAAAATAAATAATAAATAGTTATATTAAACATCGTGATTTTATTTTATATTATGCGATCCTTTGTTATATAGGGTAACAGGGTACACACACGATTTATTATTGATGAGGTTTATCAGGATGTTGTCAGCCAGGCACTCAGCTAAATTACAGGTGTTTTACCCTGTACTTCTTTTGCTTCTTTCTATGCTTTCGATACAAAGTGGCGCATCTCTTGCCAAAAGCCTGTTTCCCGTTATTGGTGCTCCTGCAGTTACCGCATTACGACTGTTATTAGGTACTCTGATACTATTTTTTATTTTTAAACCATGGCGAATAAAGTTTACTCGTGAATCATTAATGCCACTTTTTTTATATGGTTTATCACTAGGTGCAATGAACTATCTGTTCTATCTCGCATTAGAGACTATCCCGTTAGGTATTGCCGTTGCACTAGAATTTACTGGACCATTAGCGGTAGCAATGTTCTCTTCACGTAGAGCCATCGATTTTGTCTGGATTATCTTGGTTATTGCCGGGTTAGGATTATTATTACCTATTGGCGATAATATTCATGGACTTGATCCTCTTGGAATTCTTTATGCTTTAGGTGCAGGTGTTGGTTGGGCGCTCTATATCGTATTCGGACAACGAGCAGGAAAAGGCTATGGTACCGCAACGGTTTCTATTGGCTCTTTAATTGCTGCATTTATCTTTTTCCCAATTGGATTAATGCAAAGCGACCCAGAATTAATGTTCAGTTGGTCTATCCTACCTATTGCACTCGCTATCGCAATTTTATCTACTGCATTTCCTTACACCTTAGAAATGATTGCCCTGACTCGCTTACCCGCAAAAACATTTGGTACGCTGATGAGCTTAGAGCCTTGTATGGGTGCATTTATTGGTATTATTTTTCTTCATGAACATCTTACTTTAATACAGTGGGTTGCCCTTGCATTTATTGTTCTTGCATCTATTGGTTCAACCACCACCATGAAAAGTAAGACAAAAATTGAAGAAGTAAAATAAATAATTAATTTACTTAGTTGACCATAAAATAAAAAGGGATCGTAAGGTCCCTTTTACTTATTTAATAATAACTTTACGGAGCTATCATTGCTATTTTAATATCTTTGACTTACCCTAAATAGACTATTTAGATAGTTTAGATTCTGACAAGAGATAACCTATCAATTTAATAGTATTAAGCGATAAGACTAACCATTAATAATTCACTATCATAATTATCAGAAATTAAGATTTTGATTTATTAATTATTTAGGGAGAACGATTATGAGTACTGCTAAATTAGTCAAATCCACACCTTCAACCCTGCTTTATACCCGTAATAATCTTGATGACAGTGTTAAACTGCACACTATCGAATTACTTCAGCAGATGGTGACTCAGTTTATCGACCTGTCTCTCATCACAAAACAAGCTCACTGGAATATGCGTGGCAGAAACTTTATTTCTGTACATGAAATGGTTGATGGCTTTCGCGATACCATTAATGAGCATACCGATACTTTCGCAGAGCGTATTGTACAGTTAGGCGGTGTCGTACTTGGTACAGCACAAACTGTCAGTAAAAAGACACCACTGAAAGCTTATCCATTAGACATTCATGATGTGCAAGAGCACTTAACAGCATTGGCTGATCGTTATACGATTGTTGCTAACGATATTCGTAAAGCCATTGATGAAGTTGAAGATGAGGACACCGCAGATATGTTTACCGCTGCCTCACGTGACCTTGATAAATTCTTATGGTTCCTTGAAGCGAATATTGAAAATTAATAAACCTGTAAGAAAATCATTATTATTACCTGAAAAGACTGTCATTAAAGGCAGTCTTTTTATTTATTCTCTTTAGGAATTTCTGGCTGATAAATTGGAAATACCGGAAGCGCCGTTAATAAACGAGAACCATAATTTTTGGTTAATAAGCGTCTATCATAAATAATAATCTCACCATGGCAATGGTGACTTCTAATCAACCTTCCTACTTGCTGAATAAGATTAAACGATGCACTAGGTAAGCTTTGCACTTCAAAAGGGTAACGTTTCAGCGATTTTAGCCACTCCCCTTCGGTTACAATAACCGGGTCGGTGACTGGTGGAAACGCTATTTTATGAATATGCACCTGTGTTAAATAATCGCCTTTTAAATCTAATCCTTCGGCAAAAGATTGCAGTCCAATTAATACGCTATTGTCACCATCATCAATACGCTTACAGTGTGTTTCAACTAATCGATAACGAGGTTGATCGCCTTGCACTAATAAGCACAAACGTAAGTCTTTAACTTCTTCTAAAAATCCTTCCATCGCACGTTGGCTACTAAAAAGCACTAGTTGCCCACGGTGGTTATTTTCTTCCATTCCTTGGCGAAAATACCGTGCCATCTCTTTTAAATGTTCAGTTTCATTATGAATAGTTGGCTCATAACTCATTTTAGGAATAATGAGTTTTCCCTGTTTTTCATGAGTAAATGGCGATGATAAGGTTATAAAACGATCATCAAACTGTTCACTTAACCCAGTTAATTCTTGAATGCGTGAAAAACTATTTAAAGAGCGCAACGTTGCCGATGTCACCACAACATGCGGAATATTGCGCCACAATAACTGAATAAGCTGCTCACTAACACGAATACCCGCACAATGAAAATAGAGATGAGACTGTTTTTTGTCATAACGGCGCGTTAGCCATTTTGATACTGGTGCTTGAGAAGTTTGCTCTAATGTCGCTAAACGCCACAGCTTTGACATATTTTCTAAATAACCCACCATTCTACTGGTGGTTAAAATAGCCCGGTGTAAACGCACCACATCTTCTTTAGCTGTACGCTCTGTTAAATCGCTAAGGATAGCTTCACCTAATATTTTCAAGCCATCTGTTAGTTTAAATAATGACTGGCAACATAATAATAGTTGCTCAGGCAATTCCCCCAAAGGAAAAATATATTCATCTTTTTCACTACGCTCTGGTAGTAAAGCACGAGTAAAAGTATCTACTTCTTGATACGTTTCACGTAATTTTGCGATATGGGCATCAAAGCGAATAGGATCTGCTAATTTTGGGGGTTTTACAGGAACAAACTGTGCTAAATATTGGCTGACATGTCGGGTAATATTATCGAGCTGGCTATTTAACGATAACAGTGTAATTTCGCCTTCCACTTCAAGCGCATCCCTTGCAACATCAGGAATATGATGTCCTTCATCAAGTACCAAGAGTAAGTTTTTAGCATCAGGTAAAACGGATTCACTCTCCATTGCCGCCATAACTAATGAGTGATTGGTAATGACCACGTCAACTTCATCAATTTCACGGCGAGCAATAAAAAAGGGGCAGCGATGATAATATTGGCAATTGCGACCTAAGCAGTTCATTTTATCGGTGCTAATTTTGCGCCATAAGCTGTCTGTTAATGCGCGTTTATGGTGATCTCGTAAACCATCCCAGCCAAAACTGGTGAAATCATTTTTTAACTCTTGGCAAATTTCTCGTTCTGCGCTGGTTGCAATATCGACTTTATCTTCAAGCAGGAACATTAAGTCGATTTGCTCACCTTCTGTAGCACAAATTGCCGCTAAATTACGGGGACATAAATAACGACCACGACCAAATGCCCCCGTAAACGTGAGATCAGGAATAATTTTCTTCAATAATGGCAGATCTTTACTATAAATTTGATCTTGCAGTGCCACATTTGCCGTACTAATAATCAGCGGTTTTTTCTCATCGCGGCTAATCGCAATTCCCGGAATAAGATAAGAGAGTGTTTTACCTACCCCCGTTGGTGCTTCTATCACCAAATGGCGTCCTGCATCATCTGAAAAAGTCTTAGCAACCTCAGCAATCATTTGGCGCTGTGGTGCACGAGGAATAAACCCGTCAATATGTTCTGGCAAGGCTTTATACCACTGACTTATTTGATTTTTCACGGACTGAGAAAGGGACATAACCACTCTATCGCTGATTAAAAAAGAGCGTCATTGTCTCATAACACTGTATAAAAATCAGTAGTTACCTTCTCTTCGTCTCATTTTTCATCGAATTATGGGTAACACTACGAAATTATTGAGCTTAGTTATAGATTATTAATTCAACTCTTTCTAGTATGAGTAACGCTTTACGTAATACTTAAAATAGCTTGATAAAAATAGATTGTTTCATTTGCAAAGCACACAACACCAACCCTTTTGAAGAGATAATAAAAATGACTTCTGCAAAGCGCCCTATCTTTAACTTAGAGCTCGATTTACTGAGAACATTTGTTGCCGTTGTTGATGGCAATACATTTGCAGCGGCGGCTGAATCTGTTTGCCGTACCCAGTCTGCGGTTAGCCAGCAAATGCAGCGTCTTGAATCCCTGATAGGAAAAGAGCTCTTTGCACGTCAAGGTCGCAATAAAACCCTCACTGAAGCAGGAATACAGTTACTTAACTATGCAAGACGTATTTTGCGACTTAACGATGAAGCTTGCCTTTCGCTCATGCATGAAGAGATAGATGGCATTTTAAAAATAGGTTCTCCTGACGACACCGCAAACACTATTTTACCTGATTTATTAGCTCGATTTTCTGGCGCTTATCCTCGTCTTATTATGGAAATTATTGTTAAACGTAGCCCGTTTCTTATGTCGATGTTAGAAAATAACGAGCTTGATTTGGTGATTTCCACAGAAGCACATGTGGGTTATCCGAAAATTGTTTTACGTGTTTCACCTTCATTATGGTATTGCGGAAAACACTTTAGATTTGATCTCGATGAACCGTTGCCATTAGTCGTTTTAGATGAACCAAGTACTTATCGCGATATGATGATTAATCATCTTGATCAACAAGGTATTCGTTGGCGCATTGCTTATATTGCCACTACGCTCTCAGGCGCTCGCGCTGCTGTTCGTGCAGGTTTAGGTATTATGGCGCGTTCAATAGAGCTTTCAGGGGATGATTTGCGTATTCTTGGCGAAAAAGAGGGATTACCTGCACTTCCTGCTATTCATTATAATCTTTATTTAAATTCCAATAGCCCTGCGAAAGCCGCCCAAATATTGTTTGATTCGTTAAAAAACGAACAAAATGAAGTTATTAATCATGCTGATATTACACATCAACACGATTAAACAAATAGATATTTTCCTCTTAAAAAATAAATAATTGCGGTAAATAACACACTAAAAAAATGAAATAGGACACCGATTATGACTCACTTTCATGGTATTTTTCCTTATCTTGTCTCCCCGATTGATCAAAACAGAGGAACGGTTCTTGAAACCTCACTACGCCGTCTTATTGAGCACCTTATCGAGTGTGGTGTTCATGGTTTAAGCCCACTAGGCAGTACTGGCGAGTATGCCTATCTTTCACAAGATCAGCGTAATGAAGTGGTGCGTATTACCGTTGATCAAGTGGCAGGACGTGTTCCTGTTATTGCTGGAGTTGCTGGCTTTTCAACTGCCGATGCCTGTTATCAAGCAGAGCAATACGCCAAACTTGGTGTAGATGGCATGGTGCTGATTTCGCAAAAAATGTATCCATTAAGCGAAAGCGCACAAGCAGGTTATTTCCGCACTATTGCGGAAACGTTCCCTGAGAAATCAATGACAATTTATACTAATCCCGGATTATTAGGTGATGTGCTGCCAATATCACTATTCAATGAACTGAGCTATGTTCCTAATATTGAATATATTAAAGATGCCTCCAGTAATACTGGCAGATTATTAACCATGATAAACACCTTTGGTGAACGCGTTAAAATCTTTAGTGCATCAGCGCATATTCCATTGTTAGTGTTAAAACTAGGTGGCGTAGGTTGGATGGCGGGTCCTGCTTGTGTGTTACCAAAACAGTGTGTAGAACTGTATGAACTGGCAACTAAAGGTGATTTTGATACTGCATTAGCGAAGCAAAAAGAGATGTGGCAAATCAATGAAGCCTTTACTAAATATTCATTAGCATCTTGTATTAAAGCCTCACTAAATATTCAAGGATTTGACGTTGGCGACCCTATTTTACCGCAAGAACCTTTAAACGAATCAGCTTTAGCTGATTTACGCCAAATTATTGCGAGTCTAGAATAACGCCTGTTTTGTAAAGTGTCTTACTCTGTTGTCGCAATGGGAGGCGTCGTATGTCCGTTTCAGTGAAAGAAATCATGGAAATATTACCTCATCGTTATCCTTTTTTACTTATCGATAGCGTAATTTCTGAACCATTAGAATTAGCTGAGGGAAAATTAACTGCGCTTAAAAATATCACCACTAATGATATTGTTGTTTATGGTGAGTTTTATCCTCCTTTATTACTTCTTGAAAGTATGGCTCAAGCGGCGGGCGTTCTCGCGCATTATTACCTTTCGCCGATGACAACAGGACAGCAATGTTATTTTGCTAGCATTAAGAATGCGCGTTTTTATGATGTGGTAAAAGCAGGGGATCAACTCCACTTTGATATTCAATTTCGCCGCCAACGTCGAACCATTGTCAGTTTTTCAGGTATAGCGCGTATCGGAGATAACATTATATGTACATCCGAATTTATGTGTGCAAGGCAATAAACAAAGGATTGGTTAAATTGAACCAATCCTTTTAAAAATAATAGTGTTAACCCTGAGATCACTTAAACAAGCAATAACTGTGTGATTTCTGAAATAGTGACCTTTTCAAACGCTAATACTTTCTCAACCAATTTTACCGCTTGCTGCGTTTCTATGGTCAAAGAGGCATTATCATAAAATTTGTGAACAACATCAGCATCGGTCATTGGATTTTTTGGATTACCGTACTGAATATCCAAGCGCTCTGTCATCTGTTTACCATTGTTCAATGTGACAAAAATTAATCCCGGAAAATAAGTAGGAAATGGAATTTCACCTTTTTCAGGATAACGATAGCTCACTTTTTTTGCCAAAGTTTGAATATCTTCACGCTGCAAATTTTCAGGCAATAGCGAGGATAACGTAAGTTCATCATCTAGAAATCCAGCGGCAAATAACCAAGGTAAACTAAATTTTGCACCATAAGCGGTTGTGGGTGCCCATTTTGTTTCTGGTGGCTCACAAATCAATGCCGCAGCGACAGGATCAACAACACACTCCACACTTTTTATATCATCAGCACTAATACCCTGCTTTAATAAACTACGACCACAATCAACCGTTGCATGGGCAAAATGGCAAACCGGATACGGTTTAATCGAAACATTTAAAAATTCCCACACGTCCCCTAATCCCAACGCCACTTGTTCTGGTTGTGCTTGCGCTTTTATGCCATGAGTATGATAAAGGCTATATCGACCTTCAAATATGGTTTCAGGTCCTGTCATTCCACCTTTTGCAAGCGAGGCTGCAATAATACCTGATTGTGCCGCCCATCCTGCATGAAAGCACTTTGAAGAGGAACTATTGGTTAAATATTCAGCAACACCCCCTGCTTGACTTCCTGTTAACCCTAATGCATTGGTTGTCTGGTCGGCAGTTAGTTTTAATAAAGAAGCAGCACAAGCAGTAGCACCAAAAATTCCGGCTATTGCTGTGGCATGAAAACCGCGTTGATGAAATCCACTATGGCTTGCTAAGCCCACTCTTGCTGCGACTTCCCATCCAACAATCCACGCTGTTAAAATTTCTTCTGTCGATGCACCAATTGATTCACCTAAGGCAAAAGCGGTGGGGGTTAAAACAGCACTACCATGAGCAATAGAATCAGTATGTGTATCATCAAAATCTAACGCATGAGCAGCAATGCCATTAGCTAAAGCGGCAATCGTAGTGCTCGCTGTTAATGCGCTTCCCCAAATGGGAATATCGCCTTGGCTATCCGGTAAAAAAGCAATACCTTGTCGCCCCTGTATTGCACTTTGTTGCACACTTCCCGCTAAAGCAACACCTAAAGTATCTAACAAATGAATTTTTGCTCTGCTAATAACTTGAGCGGGTAAATCAGAAAAAGTCGTTGTGGTAATAAACTGGCTTAAATGCTGACTCAATGTCATAAACACCTCGAAATCGATTAAGAAAAAGCCAGCATTTCACCGGCTTTTAGATAATAAGAAGGTTAAGTTCTATAAAGTCACTTAATCATTTAACCAACCAGACGCTTTAGTTTGCTCAATAACACGGCTCACTTGTTCTGGTGCATTACCAACATAAGTGGTTGGATCTAACAGTGCATCAAGCTCTTCTTGTGTAATGTGATCACGAATACGTGTATCGCGATTAATGGCTTCAACAAATGTAATTCCCTCTTCTTGCCCTGACATAGACGCTTCATACACAATTTCATGCGCTGTTTGTTTGCCCGCTTTATCCGATAGAGCAAACATTACCCGTTCAGCCAGCATAAACCCGCCTAAAATATCCATATTGGAACGCATTTTATCAACATGAACATTTAATCCACCTAATACTGTTTTCATATTATCGAAAATAACAGATAACATCAGGCACATTTCTGGCATGATTTTCCATTCCATTTTCCAAATGGCACCATCACGCTCATGTTGATGTTTCATCATATCGGTTAGCACAGATAAATTGGCTTTTAAGGTATTACTGACACAAGCGGCATTTTCAACAATAGCCGGATTGCGTTTATGTGGCATCGTTGAAGATCCCACTTGTCCTTTACTAAATGCCTCTGAAAGTTCATCGACTTCATTATGAGCTAATAACAATATTTCATTAGCAATTTTACCTAAAGTACCACTAATTAATCCCATTACCATGCCATATTCACTAAATCTATCACGTGCTGGTTGCCATGATATTTCTGGTACACCTAAACCTAAACGTTTTAAAACGCGCGCTTCGAGCTCATCCGCTTTGTCACTTAAAGAGGCTTTTGTACCCACTGCACCGACAACACTTCCCACAAATAAACGAGGTTCAACTTCTTTAAGACGCTGATAATGACGCGCGAGCTCTGTTAACCAAATAGCGGTTTTATGACCAAACGTAATCGGTAGTGCTTGCAACGCTAAAGTCCGCCCAACCATAGGTGTATTACGATGTGTTTCACTCAGTGATAATAAAGAACGCCCTAAAATTTTGATATCACGTAGAAAAGTTTGGTGTGCATCTTTAAGTTGTAGCACTAATCCTGTGTCAATAACGTCTTGTGTGGTGGGTCCAAAATGAACATATTCGCCATAATGTTCAGGGCAAGCATGTTCTAATCCGCGAATTGTAGGCACTAATGGATGGCGTGTAAGACGAACTTGTTCTAATACATAATCCATATCCAGCTTTTCAAGTTTTGCGGTATCCGCAATAACCTCTGCCGCCTCTTTGGGGATCAAACCTAAATTTGCCTGTTCAATTGCTAAAGCCGCTTCATAATCAAGCCAATTTTGCATTCTTGTTTTATCTGAAAAAATAGTTCGCATCTCTTGTGTAGACCATAAATTCTTTAATAAAACCGAATCAAATACGCTAGTACCCATAATATTTTCCCCTGTGAAAATAATAATTAAAAAATCACTTTTTAAATAAAATGACTTATTGGTTTGTTATTTTATTTATGCAATAGAATTAAAGAAAAAACACTTTGATAATTTTAATCTAATTTAAAATATTTCTAATCAATTAAAAAATAGCATTAATTCAATAAGTTATGAATCATCATTTACTTATTAGTTATAACTTTTAATTCTTAAGTGTTATTTAAGATTTAATTAGAATAATTAATGCTAAAAAGTTAGAGCAAGATCATCTTTTTTAGAAAATAGATATTTTAAGAATAAATAAGTTTGTTATAAATAATAGAAACACAAAGCACAGAGAGTAATTAAACCTTTTATTTAATTACCAGGGAACTCTATTTTTATATTCGGAGATATTAATAATGAAACAGAATAAACAGACAACGCTTATACACAGTGGACGCCAAGAAATTAAAACTTCAGGTCCCATTAATCCTCCTGTAATGAGAGCTAGCACCATCGTTTTTGACTCAATTAAAAGCTGGCGTGATGTGCGTGATCGCCGTGCAACAGAGCGAGTTTTAAGCTATGGCGCTCGTGGCACAGAAACTGCCTTTGCGCTTGAAGCTTTAGTTACTGAACTCGAAGGCGGGCATCGTGCTCAGTTATTTCCTACAGGGCTTGCGGCTATCGCGGTAACGATTATGGGATATGCACGTAATGGTGGTCATGTTTTATTTGCAGATTCAGTTTATGAGCCTGTTCGTAAAATCGCCTCAGCATTTTTAGAACCTAACAATATTGCTTACAGCTTCTTTAAAACCGACGGCTCAGATTTTGAGCAAAAAATTCAACCAAATACTCAGCTCATTTTTGTCGAATCTCCGGGTTCATTACTTTATGAAATGCTGGATTTGCCAGAAATTTGTCGTATTGCTCATGAAAGAGATATTCCCGTAGGCGTTGATAATACTTGGGGATCCGCTTGGCTTTATAACCCACTAGAGTTAGGCGCTGATGTTTCTATTATTGCTGCGACAAAATATTTATGCGGTCACTCCGATGTGATGATGGGCATTATGGTTGCTAATGAAAAAGCATGGCAGAAAATTGGCGCTTTACCTGAAGCCTTGGGTCAAGCCAGCAGCCCAGATGATGCCGCATTGGTATTACGAGGAATGAGAACATTAGGTCAGCGTATTGCTGCACATGGTAAATCCGCTTTAACCATTGCCCAATGGTTAGAAACCCGCCCTGAAGTCGAAAAAGTATGGTTCCCAGAACTACCTAATCATCCTCGTCATGATTTATGGAAACGTGACTGTAAAGGTAGCAACGGTCTATTAACCATTGAATTTAAAAAACAATACACCACAAAGCAATCTGAGCAATTTATTGATGCACTTGATTTATTTGGTATTGGTGCTTCTTGGGGCGGATTTGAGAGCCTTGCATTACCCGCCAACGTTGTCGGTGCAAGAACAGCATCAGATTGGCGTGAAGGTCATGGACCTTTTGTACGTTTACATATTGGACTTGAAGCAACTGACGACCTTATTGCCGATATTACACAAGCATTTTTAGCATTAAACCAATAACAAGAATATTGCATCACAACCGGGGAATTTACTATGACAGGCTTAATCATTGCCGCGCTGGTAACAGCGCTGGTCGTTTATTTACTGGCGCGGGGTTATAAACCTCAGCCAGTCTTATTACTGGGGGGTTTGCTGCTTTTGCTCCTCACAGCATCTCTCGATCTCAATCCGTTATTACCGGAAAACAAATCAACTCAATTTAAATATTTTGATGTTTTCCAAATCTTTACCGATATTATGAGCTCTCGTTTAGCGGGGTTAGGTTTAACGTTAATGGCAATTGCGGGTTTTTCACGCTATATGGAACATGTAGGTGCGAGTCGTGCTTTATTTGCCATTTTTGAAAAACCGCTAAAAGCAATTAAATCACCCTATTTGCTATTAGTTATCTCATTTTTAGTTACCCAAATTTTGGTTATTTTTATCCCTAGCCATGCTGGTTTAGGCATGCTGTTAATGGTAACCATGTACCCTATTTTAATTCGGTCAGGTATTAGCCCACTTTCAGCATTAGCGGTTATCGGATGCTGTCAGTTTATTGACCACGGACCCGGTTCTGGTAACGTTATTATGGCGGCAAAAACCGCGGATATTGAACCTGCGGTCTATTTTGTCCAACACCAATTACCTATCACTATTCCTATTATTATTGCGGTTGCGATTACCCACTTCTTTATTCAACGTTGGTGGGATAAACGTGAAGGTTTTATTTTTGACCCAACGACTATTGATGCAGTAAAAGAAGAAGGTAGTAAAATTCCACTCTCTTATGCCCTATTACCTGTTATTCCATTAATTTTAATTATCGGGTTTAGTCCGCTATTACACCCTTATATTAAATTAGAAGTCACCACAGCGATGATTATTAGTACTGTGATTGCACTTTTATTTGAATATGTTCGCTTACGCGATGCCAAAGCAGTGATGAATAGTTTTATGTTGTTCTTTGAAGGAATGGGTAAACAGTTTGTCTTAGTGGTATCACTGATTGTATCTGGTGAATTCTTCGCCAATGGATTATTAAAAAGTGGCGCGGTAGATACACTGATTTCCTCTGCTCAAGATGCTGGTTTTGGCATTGCCGCTATGATTATCGTGATGAGTGCTATTCTTGCATTAGCCGCATTCTTAATGGGTTCTGGTAATGCTGCATTCTTCTCATTTGCCGCATTAACACCAAAAATTGCTGCATTTTTAAAAGTTGATGTCATCACCTTAATTCTACCAATGCAAATTATGACTAGCTTTGGTCGTACTGTTTCACCTATCACTGCGGCGATAGTTGCCATTGCAGGTATTGCCAACGTGTCACCGTTCCAAATTGTTAAACGAACCGCTATTCCTATGGCTGTTGCTGCACTGGTAAACTTAGCAATGACCTTTTGGTTCCTCTATTCGTAGATAAAGTCATAAATAAAGTAGTAAGTGAAGTTTAAATTGCTTTACCCCTTGCCCTTAAACTCTGTTACTCCTGAGTTTAAGGGGCTTTTTCTTATCATTGACTGTAACCTTTGATTGTAACTTTGACTGTAATTAAGGCTGTTTATGCAAATAAACAGCCTATTTATTATTCAATGGCTATCTCATTCACCACCTTTTTTTGTCTAAAACCTAAGCACTTTTATTAATGTTATTTCCTATTTATGCTGACTTAGTGCTTGTTTCAACTTCATATCTCGATATACTTTTGCGCAACATTCATCTGCAAATGAACATTATGAAAAAAATAATTATCGTTGTTATCGCACTACTTGCCTTTGGATCGATTGGTGGTGTTTTTCTTGCTGGTTTAAATATTTATACGCGTTCTACCACACCGATAGAAACCAAACAGCCCCAGCCAGAAGCTTCGCCAACACAACAATTCCCAGCGATACCAGACAGTTCACCTTCTGCTAAATAAATGAGGTTGCACCATGGAATATGATTACTTTGTTACCCCACAATGGCTATTTGAACATCAAAATGATAGCGACCTCGTGATCCTCGATGTTAGTGCACCAATGCCAACACAAACTATTAATTATCAGCAACATTATCTCGAACGCCATATTCCACAGGCTCATTTTTTTAATCTTGATGAAGTCGCAGATAAAACCACAACGTTGCCACATATGCTGCCTTCAGATGCGCTATTTTCTGAAACCCTCACCCAATTAGGTATTTCCAATACCACGACCGTTATTCTTTATGATCAGGGTAACTTATTTTCAGCACCGCGTGGCTGGTGGACATTCACCACATTAGGTTGTCAAAATGTGCGTATTTTAGCGGGTGGTTTACAAGCGTGGATTGATGCTGGCTTTAAAGTAGAGCAAGGTAATGTCGCTATTACACCAGCAACTTCTGCTTTTGTTGTTAAACGCAATGCACAACGCAAAGTAGACCAACAACAGATCTATGAGAATTTAACCACTAAACAGAGACAAGTGGTTGATGCCCGTTCTGCTGATAGATTTTATGGTCGTGCACCAGAACCTCGCCCAGGTTTACGCAGTGGACATATTCCAAAAAGTAAAAATGTACCTTGGGATCGGTTAGTTGAACATGGCAAGTTAAAAAGCTGTAATGAGCTAAGAAAGCACTTTGAACAAGCTGGGGTAGATTTATCACAACCGATTATTGTGAGCTGTGGTTCAGGCATGACAGCGTCTATTTTATTCTTAGCATTAACCGTATTGGGTTGCCAATCTATCGCGCTTTATGATGGTTCATGGGCGCAATGGGGTGCCGATAGCGCATTGCCTTGTGAGTGTTGAGAATTAACGTATATTTCAATAAAAAGTAAACCCGCAGTTGCGGGTTTATTCTATTTATTGTGGTGCACATTTATAAGCTAGATTAACTGGCAAAAATCTTCGCTAAATATAAAACAACTATCGCACCAATCACGGCGACAATAAAGCTGCCAAAGTTGAAGCCATCAACTTTGCCTTTACCAAAAAAGCTACTGATAGCACCACCAACAACAGCACCAACAATACCCAAAATACATGTCCATATAAGACCAATATCATAAGAACCCGGCATTAAAAACTTTGCAAGAACACCGGCAATTAAACCAAAAATAATCCACGCTAATACACCCATATTTCCCCCTAAAAGAGTCATGATATAAACGTCATAAACAGATGTTTACCACTTATTAAGTGTAAGACGATATAGTGTTTTTTTCCAATAATTGACTCTAATCAATAAAAATTTTTTGATTAAGAGATTAGGACAAAAAATAGCGCAATATATTTTGCGCTAATTTCTTTTGAATTGGGCTATTTTTAGGCGTTATTTTATACAGTACATCAAACCACAAACTACAGCGCTTCTATTACTAGCGCAATTTCAGGCGATGTCTTTAATGTGCGTACTTGGGTAAATAATGCATCCGCTTCTTGATACTCTTTACGCAAATAACCTAACCACTGTTTAATACGTGCTGCATGGTAAATAGTTGTATCACCGCGTTTTTCTAACCGAATATATCGCTTTAATAGCTGTTCTACTTCTTTCCATGGCATTCTTGTTTCAGTGCCTTTTACAACACGGCTTAAATTAGGGGTATTCATCGCACCTCGCCCAATCATTACCGCATCACAACCTGTTGTAGATAAACAGGCTAATGCACTTTCACGATCCCAAATTTCACCATTAGCAATAACAGGAATTGGTAGCCTTTGACGAATATCACCAATAGCTTGCCAATCTATTTTATCGGCGCGATAACCATCTTCTTTGGTTCTACCATGAATAGTGATTTCTGTTGCACCACCTTGTACCACCGCATCTGCAATTTCATAGCTAGATTCTGATGAGTCCCATCCTAATCTAACTTTAACTGAAACGGGCAATTCTGAAGGTACCGCACTGCGTATCGCTTTTGTTGCCTGATAAATTAACTCTGGCTGCTTTAATAATGAAGCGCCACCGCCACTGCCATTGACTGTTTTTGATGGGCAACCACAATTAAGATCAATTCCCCAAGAACCTAAAGAGGTTGCTCTAAATGCATTTTCAGCAAGCCATTGAGGGCTTTGACCCAATAATTGAACACGAACTAAAGTACCGCTAGCAGTGCGGCTTTGGTTATGTAATTCAGGACATAAACGATAAAATGCTTTAGATGGAAGCAATGAATTGACGACCCGAACAAATTCAGTAATGCAGAGGTCATAATCATTAACAGAGGTCAGTAAATCCCTAACAAGGGGGTCTAAAACCCCCTCCATTGGCGCTAATAATACTCGCACTTTTTAGCCTCAGAACTCTTTTCTAGCTTTTGACCAAGGGCTTTGATTATCACTACCTTCATCACTTTTACGTGAACGGCGAGGCCCTAATTTACCTGTACGAGAGCCATCTTTATTACGGTAGTTTTCTTTGCCTTTATTGCGTCCAGCTTCTTTACCTTCGCTATCACCCTCTTTACGAGAATTGCTGCGATTATCTTTATCTCGAATATCAGCTCGACCATGCCCACCGCCACCACTTCTACGTGGTGTATTGTTTTTAGGCTTTTTATGTAAAGGCGCGGCTTTAATAGAAGGATCTGGATCATAACCTTCTAGCGCTAAACGAGGGATCTCACGTTTTAATAAACGCTCGATATCTGCTAATAACCCATGTTCATCGACACAAACCAAAGAGATTGCTTTACCTGTTGCAGCAGCACGTCCTGTACGACCGATGCGGTGAACATAATCTTCAGCAACTTGTGGTAACTCAAAATTCACTACATAAGGTAGTTGATCGATATCTAATCCACGAGCAGCAATATCGGTTGCCACTAATGCTTTTAGTTTGCCATCTTTAAAATCAGCTAATGCACGCGTTCTCGCACCTTGGCTTTTGTTTCCGTGGATAGCCGCAGATTTAATACCATCTAAATTTAGCTGTTCTGCCAGTTTATTTGCACCATGTTTGGTACGCGTAAAAATCAGTACCTGTGACCAATCTTCTTTACCAATAAGGTGAGATAACAGTTCAGCTTTACGTTTTTTATCAACCAAATGAACATGTTGTTCAACGGATTCTGCGGCTGAGTTTCTTGGTGCAACAGAAATACTAATTGGATCATTGAGTAATGTATTTGCAAGCCCAGTGATATCTTTAGAAAACGTCGCTGAAAAGAGTAAATTCTGGCGTTTTTTAGGTAATTTATTAATTACTCGACGGATATCGTGAATAAAGCCCATATCTAGCATACGGTCAGCTTCATCTAATACCAGCATTTCAACACGAGAAAGATCAACGGCATTTTGATGTTCAAGATCGAGTAAACGCCCCGGTGTTGCGATTAACACATCAACACCACCACGTAGTTTCATCATTTGTGGGTTAATGCTAACGCCCCCAAAGACGACTAAAGAACGAATAGGTAGATAGCGGCTATAGGCTTTTACATTCTCTGCAATTTGTGCAGCCAATTCACGTGTTGGCGTTAAAATCAATGCTTTAACTGGCTGACGGCCTTTGGTTTTATCGGCAGATTTAGACAGTTTTTCTAGTATTGGGAGTGTAAACGCTGCCGTTTTACCTGTACCTGTCTGCGCACTTGCTAATACGTCCTTACCCGCCAGAATCGGCTCTATCGCCTGCTGTTGAATAGGGGTTGGGGTTTTATACCCTTGCTCATCAATAGCGCGGAGCAGCGCCTCACTTAAGCCAAGCGATGTAAAATCGGTCAAAACAGTAGTCTCCTACAACCAGAACGTATAACACGGTGATTGAAATTAAAAATGACGGGCTTTCACAATAGGTGAAAGAGAATGAACCTTGTCAGGTTAACCTAATAACACCCATTTTAACAGTTTTTGCTATCTTCCGAATATAAAAATAATTTTTAAGAATAAATCATTATTTTTTATTATATGCCATCTTTATTCGACTATTTGTAACAAATCTTTCCTTTTACTCAATATCATCGAATATAATGCAGTTTGTTATCGCTGTTTTAATATCATGACTTTGTTACATTTTACTTAAGTAAGGTACCTTCTACTATGTCAGACACTCATCAGAAGAAGACTCGGGGTGAACTCGCAAAACAGCAATTATTAGAAGCTGCATGCGAAATTTTTGGTAAAAATGGCCCCGATGGCGCAACCACACGCCAAATTGCACAGGCGGCACAACAAAATATTGCTGCAATTGCTTATTATTTTGGCTCAAAAGAGGGATTATACCTTGCAGTTGCACAGCATATTGCCGATTTAATTCGTCTTGATTTTGAACCTACGGTTGTTGTGCTTGATGAATTTCTTGCGAGTCCAAATCCCACAGAACATCTCTCTTTGCTGCAAGACCTAATCACCAATAGCTTTTTACAATATGCACAACTTGTGCTTGATAAAGAGAATATTCACCTAAGCCGCATTATGGCTAGAGAGCAGTTGGTGCCAACAGAGGCGTACTCATTAATCCACCAGCAAGCATTATCTCCACTTCTTACTCGTGTAAATAAGTTATTAGCGTTGTATATTGGTTTAGATGCTACGCTTCCAGCAACAATGTTGCATACTCACGCTATTTTAGGAGAAGTGTTATCATTTCGTTTAGTAAGAGAAACTATCTTACGTCAAACAGGATGGGATAGAATTGGTAAAAATGAGTATCAAGTTATCTCTAATACCTTAAAAACACATATCACCATACTGCTCAACGGATTAAGAGAGATTTACGTTAACAAATAATCACATACAAATAGAGTTATTATGAACATAAAAAAAGTCAGTGTCTTTATTATCTTAATGATTATTATCGGTATTTTCTCAGGTATCTATTATTATGAAGAGAACAAAGATCCTGAGTTAGTACTCTATGGAAATGTCGATATTCGTACAGTGAATCTTAGTTTTCGTGTTGCTGGCAAACTTGATGCCTTACACGTTGATGAAGGTGCTCATATTGAAAAAGGGCAACTATTAGGTCAATTAGATGATGCACCTTATATCAACGCACTCAATAAAGCTTATGGCGAACGCGACAGCGCTATTGCTTCTTTGGCATTAATGCAAGCGGGTTATCGCACAGAAGAGATAGCACAAGCGCAATCTGATGTGACATTAAAGCAAGCCGCTTGGCAATATGCGGATAATTTTTATAAACGCCAACAAGATTTAGCTAATCGCAAAGTGATTTCAGCCAACGATTTAGATAGTGCGAGAAATAATCGCAATCAAGCAGCTGCGGCATTAAAAGCAGCGCAAGATAAACTAAATCAATATCAAAATGGTTATCGTAAAGAAGACATTGCCTCAGCCCAAGGGTTAGTAATGCAAGCCAAAGCAGGAGTTGCACAAGCTGAACTCAATCTTCAAGATACTAAATTAATCTCACCATCTGCAGGTACAGTACTCACTCGCGCAGTAGAACCTGGTACTATTTTACCCGCAGGTAGTACTGTTTTTACCCTCTCTTTAACCAATCCTGTTTGGGTAAGAGCCTATATTAGCGAAGCACATTTAGGTGAAGCAATTCCCAATCGAGAGATCTATCTTTACACCGATAACCGTAAAGATAAGCCTTATCATGGCACTATTGGTTTTGTCTCTCCAACGGCTGAGTTCACCCCCAAAAGTGTCGAAACACCAGAGCTTAGAACCAGTCTTGTCTATCGAATAAGAGTTGTTGTTACTGATGCAGATGACGCTTTACGCCAAGGAATGCCGGTTACCTTAAAATTTGCCCCCACACATTAATGGTGGAGAGCAAAATGGAACACACTGATTACACGATTGAGCTACAAGGTGTTGAGAAACATTTTGCCGGATTAGAACATCCGGCAGTCTCTTCATTAAAGGCGACCATCACGGGTGGTTCGGTAACAGGTTTAGTTGGTCCTGATGGCGCGGGTAAAACTACCCTTATACGTATGCTTGCCGGGTTATTAAAGCCTGATGCTGGTGATATTCGTATTTTAGGCATGGATCCACAACAGCAGAGTACTGAAATCAGAGCCATTCTAGGTTATATGCCACAAAAGTTTGGTTTATATGAAGATTTAACGGTGCTAGAAAATTTAAATCTTTATGCCGATTTAAAAAATGTGATAGGCGAAGAGCGTAAAAAGGTTTATCAGCAACTATTAACATTTACTGATTTAACCCGCTTTACCTCTCGCCTTGCTGGTAATCTTTCTGGTGGTATGAAGCAAAAATTAGGGCTTGCTTGTGCGTTATTAGGCAGCCCTAAAGTCTTGTTACTTGATGAACCAGGTGTTGGTGTTGACCCTATTGCACGCCGAGAACTGTGGCAGATGGTTCATGCCTTAGCAAGCGATGGCATGTTGATATTATGGAGTACCTCTTATCTTGATGAAGCAGAGCAGTGCCAAAATATTTTATTGTTAAATAAAGGACAACTGCTTTATAGCGGAGTACCTCAAGATTTAACGGCAAAAATGGCTGGTCGCTCATTTTTGTTGAGTGTTGATGGTCACCAACGTAGAAAAGTGCTACAGCAAGCTATTATTCAACCACAAGTGACTGATGGCGTTATTCAAGGGCAATCTGTCCGTTTAATCGTTAAAAAAGAGTGTGATCAACAAGCGCTATTAAATGCGATACAGATGCCCAATGCTCAACTCATCCCCGCATCTCCCCGTTTTGAAGATGCTTTTATCGATTTATTAGGTGGTGGGCCTTCTCATAAATCTGAGTTGGCAGAAATCATGCCACAAATTCCAGCAAATCCTGATGAAACCGTGATTGAGGCACAGCAACTCACCAAAATGTTTGGTCAATTTGCGGCAACAGACCATGTTAACTTTCAAGTCAAACGTGGTGAAATTTTCGGTTTATTAGGTCCTAATGGCGCAGGTAAATCGACCACCTTTAAAATGATGTGTGGTTTATTAGTACCAACCAGTGGTAAGGCGTTGGTATTAGGTATGGATTTAAAAGTAAGTTCAGGCAAAGCGCGCCAACATTTAGGCTATATGGCGCAAAAATTTTCACTTTATAGCAATTTAAAAGTGGGTCAGAACTTAACGTTTTTTTCTGGTGTTTATGGTCTACATGGCAAACAGCAACGCGATAAAATCCATGACATGATAACTGCATTTAGTTTACAACCGATGGTAAATCAAATTACTGATGAGCTACCTTTGGGTTATAAACAGCGACTCGCTCTTGCTTGTTCGCTAATGCATGAGCCTGATATTCTATTTCTGGATGAACCCACCTCTGGCGTTGATCCATTAACGCGCCGTGAATTTTGGCTACATATTAACGGGATGGTAGATAAAGGCGTTACTGTTATGGTCACTACCCATTTTATGGATGAAGCTGAATATTGTGATCGCATCGGTTTAGTCTATCGAGGAAAAATCATTGCCGCGGGTGAACCTGACGCCTTAAAACAGATGGTTGCGACCAAAGAGAACCCAACGCCTTCAATGGAAGATGCCTTTATTGAATTAGTTCTCAATTATGATAAGCAGCTTGAAAATCAAAACGATAAAGGGAGCGAAAACCATGCATAATTCGTCTCAATCTTCATCTATACGCTTTTCGTGGCGTCGTTTATATGCACTTTGCTTAAAAGAGACGAAACAGATAACTCGAGATCCTAGCAGTGCTTTGATTGCGATAGTTATTCCACTGACATTGCTGTTTATTTTTGGCTACGGTATTAATTTAGACTCAAGCAAACTAAACCTTGGTATTTTAACAAATCAGCAAAGTCAGCCAGCACAAGAGCTGGTTACTACTTTTACTAACTCTCCTTATATCAATGCCACTATTAGTGATAATCGTCAGTTATTAATTGATAAAATGCAAGCAGGACAAATTCGCGGCATTGTCGTTATTCCTGTTGATTTTGCACAACGTTTAGCAAGACAAGACACCATAGCCCAAATTCAAGTCATTACGGATGGCAGTGAACCTAATACCGCAAATTTTGTGCAAGCTTATACTAAAGGCGTATGGCAAATCTGGTTGCAACAACAAGCAATCAGTAAAGGTATTGATACAACCCCCCTAATTGAAATTGAGCCACGTTATTGGTTTAACCCTGCCGCCATTAGCCAGCACTATATTATTCCTGGTGCGGTGACGATTATCATTACCGTTGTCGGCGCTATTTTAACTTCGTTGGTGATTGCACGTGAATGGGAACGAGGCACCATGGAAGCGCTGCTCTCAACCCAAATTACACGCACAGAGCTTTTACTTTCTAAACTTATTCCCTACCAAATACTAGGCAGTTTTGTCATGGTGCTTTGTATGGTAGTGACTGTCTTTGTGCTTGGCGTGCCTTATCGTGGATCGTTGTGGATATTAGCTGGTATTACTTCACTATTTTTGGCTACTGCATTGGGAATGGGGCTGCTTATTTCAACGCTTACACGCAACCAATTTAATGCGGCAATGATTTCTCTTAATGCGGCATTCTTACCAGCCATCATGTTATCAGGATTCGTTTTTGAAATTGATAGCATGCCATTTTTTATTCAAGTGGTGACTTATTTTATTCCGGCGCGTTATTTTGTTAGTAGTTTACAAACGCTATTTCTTGCAGGTGATATACCACTGATTTTAATGTTAGATATGTGGCTGCTAATTGTATCGGCAATCTTTTTTATTGGCTTAACGGCGTGGGCAACCCGACGTCGTTTAGATTAAAGGAGCACACTTATGTTTTATCGACTGCTCACTTTAATAATGAAAGAGCTGCAATCACTATTACAAGAGCCTCAAACTCGCGCGATTTTAATCATGCCAGTTATCTTTCAAATGGTGTTATTTCCTTTCGCTGCAACACTTGATGTTACCAATGCATCAGTCGCTATTTTCAATGAAGATAATGGAAAGCAATCCATCGAACTAACGCAAAGAATTGCTAAAGCGAGTGCGTTTTCTCAAACTATATTACTTAAAAATGAACATGAGATAAAAGAGACAATAGATAATCGTAAGGCGCTATTGTTAGTCCGGTTTCCGCAGAATTTCAGTGCTGATTTAGCAAATGGTATTCCGGTTAAATTACAACTAATCCTAGATGGACGTAACTCTAATAGCGCGCAAATTGCGGCTAATTATATTCAGCAAATTGTGCAAAATTACCAAGTTGAACTTGCGGGTAATCACCCTTCTTTGCTAAATAAGAGCGAATTAGTTGTGCGCAATTGGTACAACCCAAATCTTAATTACAAATGGTTTATCGTGCCTTCGTTAGTGGCATTAATTATTACTATTGGTGTAATGATTGTAACTTCTCTTTCTGTTGCTAGAGAGCGCGAACAAGGCACCTTAGATCAGTTATTAGTTTCACCGTTATCAACATGGCAAATCTTTATTGGTAAAGCCGTACCTGCGATGGTGGTTGCCGCTATTCAAGGTACTATCGTACTTATTATTGGTATTTTGGGTTATCAAATTCCCTTCTCAGGCTCGCTATTACTATTTTACTTTACCATGTTGATTTATGGTCTCTCGCTGGTGGGATTTGGCTTATTGATATCGGCACTAAGCTCTACACAACAGCAGGCATTTATTGGTGTTTTTGTGTTTATGATGCCAGCAGTATTATTATCAGGCTATATTTCACCAGTAGAAAATATGCCAGTGTGGTTACAAAAAGCGACATGGATAAACCCTATTCGCCACTTCACAGACATCACTAAACAAATTTACCTTAAGAATGCAGATATCACGGTTATATGGCACAGTTTATGGCCTTTAATGGTGATTGCTATAGTGACAGGCGCTATCGCATATTATCTTTTCCAAAGGAAGATTGCTTAAAATCCGTACTTTAATAAATAACTCTAATAGACTGATACAAAAGAAAAAACCAATAGGCAAGCAATATGCAAATCAGCAAACTAAAACTTGAAAATTATGGTGTTTTTACTGATGCAGAAATCACATTAGCCACAAAAAATGGCAATGAGAATAGCGCTAATATTACCGTGTTTATTGGTAATAATGCTTCAGGTAAAACCAGTATTTTAGATGCAATTGCAACCGGATTAAGTTGGTTTGTGGCAAAGCTAGAAGATAAAAATGGTGAAGGCAATTCTATTGATAAATCTAAAATTAATATTTCTTCAGACGTGGCTGTAATTTCTTTTGATAAAGATAGAATAGTGGCGGGTTTAGAATCTTACTCTTCTTCTAATTTATATTCTGATGCATTATCTTTTGAATTAACAACAACTCGTTATCTGACTAAAGAGAATAAACTATCTACTTACCCAGGAGATAGCTTCATAGAGTCATTTTCTGCTCCATATCACAATGCCTTAATGTCAAAAGAAAAAATAGAACTTAACTTCCCAATTACAGCCTACTATGGTGCAACTCGCCATACCTATGACACCACTATCAATAGTGCAATTCAGCCTAATAATAGTAATCAATTTGATATTTTATCAGCTTATAAAGATGCACTAGAGGCTAAAACCGATTACGCTGATTTTTTTGCTTGGTTTCGTTACCGTGAAGATGTAGAAAATGAAACTGCACCTCATACCAGCGTTATGAAATTGTTGGAAAAACATACCGATGTAAACAGTGAAATTTACCAAAGTATGTTAGCAGAACAGAAAAAATTACAAGATAAAGCATTAACTGCTGTACGTGATGCGATTAAAATTTTCTTATCTGATGATAATTCAATTATTGAGAATATCTATATTGAGCGCACACCCGATCTCTCTATGAAAGTCGTAAAAGACGGCACTCATTTCTCTATTGAACAACTTTCATATGGTGAAAAATCATTACTCGCCATGATTGGTGATATCGCTCGTCGTTTAACGCTTTTAAACCCAACCTTAGATAACCCACTTGAAGGTAAAGGGATTATTTTAATTGATGAGCCTGATGTGCATTTGCATCCACAATGGCAAAGACGCTTAATTACTTTATTAGATAAAACCTTTCCCAATTGCCAATTTGTATTAACCACACACTCGCCATTATTAATTAGTGATCATAAAGATATTCTTGTTTACACCATTGAGAAAGGACACGTTGAAGAAGTATCTTCACTTTATGGACGAATGTGAAACGGAACTTAAATTTAAGATAAATGGACAAGTTGAAGGATTAACAGAACGAGCGAGGGAAACAATTAGGATCCTGAATTTAGGGGATTGTGAAAAATCTAATAAGTCTTTAATTGAAAAACGAAAAAAAATTATTTATTCCATTTTATTATCAGAGGGAATTGATCCTAGTGAAGGATTAGATGATGCCGATTTACTTAATGATTTAATGGATAAACTTGCAAAACCTGATGATAAAGAGAAGTTAGAAAGCTTTTCACCAATTATTATCAACGTATTAAAACAGTGGCTAATTCATAATAAGTAAGGATAAAATTATGCTCTCTCACCTATCCAATATTAAAGTTCTATTTATTGCAGGTTTTGGTCCTATTACCGCTAATAACGTACAAAGCCAACAATTTTATAAAGATATTCTTAAACTTCCTTTAGAACCAATGGAAGGTAACAGTGATTATTTATCAACACCTGTAGATAAATTAAACGGTGTTAAGCACTTTGCATTATGGCCCTTAGCCCAAGCTGCCATCTCTTGCTTTGGTGAAGACAATTGGCCTAAAACACTCCCTATTCCACAAAGCTGGATTGAGTTTGAAGTTGAAGATATCAATACAGCGACTCAAACCTTAAAACAAGAAGGTTATCGATTACTGGTAGATAATCGTATAGAACCTTGGGGGCAAACTGTAACACGTTTATTAAGCCCTGAAGGAATGTTGGTAGGATTAACAATTACACCGTGGCTACGGGATAATTAATCCTAATTAGAGCCATAATAAGTATTTAAGATAATTTATATTTAATAAAAAATAGCCCACATTGTTATATGTGGGCTATTTTCATACCAGTTAAGTCACTTTCAATATATTAAAATCGATTAGATATTTAATTAATTCCTTATAACAAAACACCTATCTATTTAATATTTATGCATTACTATTATTCATATAATACTGATTTTGCTTCTTCTTTTAATTCGAGAGCGAGCTTTCTTATAAAACTAATTTGATTCATTGCATCATTCATCTCTTTTTCTAAACGAGCATCTAATCCTTCTACTGGCATTGGTGTTTCACTTGCACCACGATAAGGGATCCAGGGGTTATCACCTTCATCATCAAAACGAAAAGCCGGTGCGTAATAATCAACCTCTTCTTCTAAACCAAAAGATTCAACCTGAGGTTTATCGTCACCTAAACAAATAAGTTGTTTTAATAATATTTTTACGGGTACTTCACCTTCACCAGAAAGACTTGCTCTATGACCAAATCCTTTGCCTTCTGGAACTTTTACCGCATCTTTCATATGCACTTGAGTAATATTGTTTTTCATATTCTCAAATGCTTCAAGTGGAAGTTCATTAGCATTAAACATATTGCCAAAATCAAATAGTAATGAAAAATTAGCAAAATTAGCGTTTTCAACCAAGCTATTTAATTCATGACTTTTTAAATCTTCATGTTGCTCAATAACAAATTTTAAACCCGTTTTTTCATATTGGTTTTTAATATATTGGATATCTGAGCTCACTTTTTCTAACACATCTTGTAAATGCCCTTCATATCGTGGATAAAAGCGAATTGAACTGGCTGCTGTTTTTAATGCAATATCTACCGCTTTATCTATTGCTTCTGCCGCAGAAGAACTGGTTTCGATTTTAAGATCTAATCCATATTCTTTAGCCTTTTCACCAAAAGCGTTTAATTGTTCATCATTCATTTTACACAGTGATTGAGTTTCACCATCTTCAACATGGATCTTTACACCTGTAAGCGATTTTTGTTTTGCTATTTCCAATAAATCATTGGGTAGAACACGTTCTTTTCTCATATTTAAATGAAAGGCATATGCATGTAAATATAAAGGTATGGAGTCTACTCTTTCAATAATTTTTTTTGCTTCAATCGGTGTCATGGTATTTACCTCAAATATTTTTACTTTAATTATTTGTTATTTATTTTTTGTTATTGACTAACTTCATTTCGTTGCTTAATACGTTTAGATAATATTTTTGCTGTTGTATACGCTAATAAACTAAACATAATCATCATGCCAAAAACAAAGTTATAGCCTTTAATTCCAGGATAATTATCTAAGAATGAACCATAAACTGCATAAGCAAACATTGCTGGCATATAACCTAAAATACATGCAAATGCCATTGCAGAACCGGCATATTCACGTTTAGTACCAATTTCTTCCATTGGTGCAAAGAAAATAGCGCGTTGTGAGAATATTATTGCACCAAATCCTAATGTTGCTGTCATGCCTAAATAAACATTCATTGTTTCATGTGGTAACAGCATGAACATAGCCATTGCCGCAGCCGCTAACAACGATGTGAATTGTAAGAATTTAGTCGGTGATTTAAATACTTTATCAGATAAAAAGCCACCAATTGGACCACCAACCATTTTTAATGCATATTGGTTAATAATTCCATAGGCGCCAACTAAAGCAATAGGAAGTGCATAAATATCTTTAAGGAATGGAATAAAGTAAGTCAAACCACAATATGCCGAGTAAATAAAGAATATGGTCATTGAAGCTAGCCATAAATTAGGGCATTTAATAACACTCTTAATGCCTTCAAATACTTTTTTATTTGCATCACCAGTATTACTAGCAATGGTTTTATCGTCATCAACAATAAAATAAGTAATGATACCTATTATTATTGTCACTACTGTGTAGAATGTCAGCCCGGCTTGCATCCCCTCTTTACCTTCGCCAAATAAGACGAAAACATAAAGAGCACCTGATGCAATAATAACATCAACAATACCACGTCCAGCTTCTAAAAAGCCAAATAGACGCCCTTGTTCTTCTTTATTGCCAAGTAATCTAACCGCTTTTAGTAATACAGGCCAATATATAACATCAGCAAATAGTGCCATTACTGCAAAGCTAATTAAATAACCAGTAAAAGAAGGAAGCGTGGATAAATATGCTCCACATAATCCAACACCTATCAGACCTACGGGTAATAGGATCTTTTTAGAAAATCTATCCGCAATATATAATGATGAAAAAAGGCCAATAGTTTGGACTATTGTGTAAACGGTAAAACCTAAACCAATTTGCGCATTCGTCAACCCCCAATCTTGTTGCATTGGAACATAAAAAACGTCTTTCATACTAGACAATTTAAAAATTGTTCCGCCACCTAAAATTAGAAAGCTGAGTTTTATCCACTTATTCATAAGTCTGCCTTTTATTTTGAAACTACGGCTTCAACTTCAATTAATACATCTTTTGGTAATCGAGAAACCTCTACACAAGAACGTGCAGGATAGATTCCTTCATTAAAGTAAGATTTATATGTTTCGTTGAATGGCACAAAATTTGCCATATCACTAATAAAACAGGTTGTTTTTACAACATCGTCCATCGTATAACCCGCTGCAATCACAATAGATTGTAGGTTTTTCATTACTTGATGAGCTTGTTCAATAATGTCTTCACCCACAACAGAGCCATCTTGATGATGGAAAGGACAACAGCCTGAAATGTAGAGTGTTGAACCTACTTTTCTTGCTTGTGAATAAGGACCTATCGCTTTTGGTGCATTTTCTGTTGAGACAATCATTTTAAAACCTTCTGTTGTTAATGTTTCAGTGTGGACACATTTAAACACAGACAAAAAATAGCAACCGTGATTGGCGTCAATTTTTTGATTAAGTAAAAAAATATTTTACTAAGTATCTATTTTATGGTCTTAGTCTTGAATAAATTCACTATCTTTAATAGAATTGAACAAATTTTTAAGTTGGTGACTTAATATGGATATGAATATAAATCATGTATTTACAGAAGATGATCGCAAACTTCTTCGTTCTTATATCCCAATGATTGATTCTTTAGGGGAATTTTTTGGGCCTTATTGTGAAGTTGTCTTACACAGTTTTGAAGATTTACATAGCTCTGTTATTCATATTGCAAATGGACATATCACAGGTAGGACGATTGGCGCGCCAGTTACAAACATTGCGCTGGAAAAATTAGCAGGTTTTAGAAAGAAACACTCATCTTGGGAGGTCTATTTTAATATGAAAAATATTCGTCCTTTTCGTTCATCATCAACATTAATTGTCAATTTAAACGATCAGCCTATTGGTATGGTGTGTATGAATTTGGCGTTAGATATGCCTTTAAATGCGATGGTTGAATTAATTAATGCAAATAACAATTCAAAAAACGAAAACTTCTCACAAGATGTGAATAAATTAATATTGGATCACTTAGAACCAATTAAAAATACAGTTTATTCGAATAAAAACATACCAAGTAAAAATAAAAATTTCGAAATAATCAAAGAATTACACGATTGTGGTATGTTTGAATTTTCAGCAGCGCATAAAATTGTGTCCACAGAATTAGGCATAAGCTCTGCGACTATTTATAAACATATCAGAAAAATAAATTCACAAGAATAATCGTTTTGTTCAAATAAAAAAAATCCCACAACTTATTTAGTTATGGGATTTTTTATCGCTGAAAGCTAAATCAGCTTTCTTGGTGAATACTATCGAAATTAACGACGATCACCTAAAATACGCAGTAACATTAAGAACAGGTTGATAAAGTCAAGATACAGCGTTAAAGCACCCATAATTGAGTAACGACGCATATTTTCTTTATCTTCTTGGTTAATTTCGCTACCCATATCTTTTAACTTCTGAGTATCGTAAGCCGTTAAGCCTGCGAAAATCAGCACACCCGCATAAGAGATAATCATATGCATCATTGGGCTTTTCAGCCAGAAGTTAACTAATGATGCTAACAAAATACCGATAAGCCCCATAAACAAGAAGCTACCCATACCTGTTAAGCTACGCTTAGTGGTGTAACCGTAAACGCTTAGCGCACCAAACATCGCTGCACAAATAAAGAAAGTACTCGCAACAGAAGATGCTGTGTAAACGATTAATACACTAGAGATAGTGACACCGGTTAACGCGGAATAGAGCATAAATAGAGTTGTAGCAACTGCACCACTCATTTTATGAACCATGCCTGATAACACGAAAACTAAGCCTAATTGAGCAATAATAAGTCCAAAAAAGACGATATTGCTAGAAAAAATCATTGAAAGTAGCGTTTCGCTTGATGCGACATAAAGTGCAACAAACGCAGTCAGTAACAGCCCTACTGTCATCCAGCCATAAACCTGAGCCATAAAGGTTTGTACGCCAGAACCCGTGCGCTGAACTATTGAATCATTTGAACGTGAAAATCGATCCATGATGATTACCTTTTAATCATAGTAATAACGTTAGGTTTAGTAATAACGTTTATTTCAGTAAAGAGCTAGCAATTAGCTCATTAGAATTTAATTTTATCACACTGATTTTACATTTCCACGAAATAAACTGTATGAAATGTCACCAGAAAATAAATTTAGGTAAAGTAATGTAGGCATCAATTAAATAAAAAGATTTATTCCCAACGTTCTGCTGAGTCATGATCGCTTTGGCGAGCATCTACCCAACGCTCATTATCTTCAGATAATCCCTCTTTTTTCCAAAATGGGGCACGCGTTTTTAAAAAGTCCATAATAAACTCGGCAGATTCAAAAGCACTATTGCGATGAGCACTTGTTACACCGACAAAGACAATCTCTTCACCAATATTTAATCGACCGACTCGGTGGATTACACTCACTCGCTGTAAATGCCAGCGGGAACGCGCTTCGCTCACAATGTCATTAAGGGCTTTTTCAGTCATACCGGGATAGTGCTCTAATGTCAGTGCACTTACGACATCACCTAAATTATGATTACGCACTTTGCCAGTAAAAGTGACAACCGCACCATCACTTTCGCATTCAGATAACCATTGATATTGCTCGCCAACACTAAAATTTTCAGTTTGAACAGAAATATGCGTTAAGGCGCTCATATTATCCTCCAGTTACTGGTGGAAAAAATGCAATTTCATCACCATCAGAAAGGGCATGATCACCTTGTACAAAAGATTGGTTTACTGCTGAAAGTAATTTGCCATCTTCAAGCGCAAGTGACCAGCGTTCACCTTTAGCAATTAACGCATTTCGCAAATCGTTTACTGTTTGATATTCACAAGCAAGTTCTAGTGAATCAACACCGACTAGCTCACGGACTTGAGCAAAAAAGAGAACTTTAATCATGCTTCCACCTTAAAGTGACCCGATTTGCCACCTGTTTTCTCTAATAAACGTACAGGACCGATAACCATATCTTTTTGCACTGCTTTGCACATATCGTAAATGGTTAATGCTGCAACAGAAGCTGCTGTTAACGCTTCCATTTCAACACCCGTTTTTCCTGTTAAGCGGCAAACTGATTCAATACGTACACGATTAGAGTCGCTAAGTGCTTCTAAGCGAACTTCCACTTTAGTTAATAACAGAGGATGACATAAAGGAATGAGTTCCCATGTTCTTTTTGCTGCTTGAATACCTGCAATGCGCGCCGTTGCGAAAACATCACCTTTATGGTGTTTACCTTGCGTTATCATCGCTAATGTTTCTGCCGACATTTCAACAAAAGCTTCAGCACGTGCTTCACGTACAGTTTCAGCTTTAGCGCTAACGTCCACCATGTGAGCTTCACCAGCGGCATTAATATGAGTTAGTTGAGACATGCACAACTCCTGAAATTAACGAAATTACAGAGCGAGAAAAATTATCCACCGATAACGGACAAGTTCGGTGTAATACCGCTATCGCCCTGATGAAGAAAATGCGTTTCTCGTTTATGAAGAAGACCACCCTGAATGCGTTGCTGTAAAGCTTCTTGCTGATAATCATCAGCCAGTAAATCACGCAATGGAATACCATTTTCGCCAAATAAACAAAGATGGAGATTACCAATAGCGGAAACGCGTAAACGGTTACAGGTGAGGCAAAAGTCTTTTTCATAAGGCATGATAAGACCAATTTCACCTTGGTAATCAGGATGAGTAAATACTTGAGCAGGCCCGTCACTACGAGCGCGAGGAATTTGTATCCAACCTTCATTCAGCAAGCGTTGACGAATAACTTCGCCAGATAAATGAAATCGGTTGAAAATATCGCTGCCATCTCCCGTTTCCATTAACTCAATAAAACGCAACTGAATTGGTCGGTCTTTGATCCAATGAAGAAAATCTGGCAGGTTTTTATCATTCACGTTACGCATTAGCACAACGTTTACTTTTACTTTTTCAAAACCAGCAGTAAATGCAGCATCAATACCATCCATTACTAAAGAGAATTTATCTTGCCCGGTAATAGCATGGAATTGTCGAGGATCTAAACTATCAACACTGACATTAATTGCACTTAAACCAGCATCACGCCATTGAGCGACATCACGCGCTAAACGATAGCCATTGGTGGTAACTGCAATTTTTTTAATTGACGGTTCTTCGTTGATAGTCGCAATAATATCAGTAAAATCACGACGCATTGTTGGTTCACCGCCAGTTAAGCGGATCTTTTCTGTACCAAGGGCGGCGAAAGATTGTGTGAGTCTGCGAATTTCATCTAAAGAGAGAAATGACTTATGACCATTAGGTTTATAGCCATTAGGTAAGCAATAAGTGCAGCGGAAATTACATACGTCTGTAATAGAAAGACGTAGATAAAAAAACTTACGGGAAAACGCATCAACGAGTTGTTGCATAATAACACCTTTCCAAATTCGGGAGATGCTGGCATTTCTACCTTGCACCCTGGTGGCTTTTAGCCACGGCCAGAACATCATATCGTTTAGAAAAAGTTTTCGACTTAGATGCTAAGGCTAGGAGTTAATCTTTACCTGTTTTTGACAGGTTTCTTATACCTATATAATTAGTGTGGATTCTACCTTCTAATTTTACAAAAAGCGAACTTTGTTTTCGCTATATAATTTATAATACAACGACTTACAACACTTTAGTGCCTTTAATAACATAAGTAAAACCACTTTCATTGGTTAAATAATAGGCTGTTAATAGTAAATTAAAACTAGGAATGTGACGAAATCACGCCGTGATCATAGGCTTAAAAATTAATTGTGATAAATTAGCCGCAAATTTTTAAAATTAAACAGGACAAATATGCGAAATCGCACACTAAGTGATTTAGATCGTGTTGTTGCCCTTGGTGGTGGTCATGGTCTTGGGCGCGTGCTTTCTGCACTTTCCTATTTAGGCTCTCGCCTTACCGGTATCGTAACCACAACAGATAATGGTGGCTCTACAGGTCGTATTCGCCAAGAAGAAGGCGGTATTGCTTGGGGAGATATGCGTAATTGCATTAATCAATTAATTACAGAGCCTTCTGTGGCTTCTGCGATGTTTGAATATCGTTTTTCAGGAACGGGTGAACTTGCTGGACATAACTTAGGTAACCTTATGCTTAAAGCACTGGATAACTTAAGTGTTCGTCCTCTTGAAGCAATCAACCTTATTCGAGGTCTATTAAGAGTTAATGCCCATTTAATTCCGATGTCAGAACAAGCCGTTGATTTAATGGCTATCGACGATGAAGATCGTGAGATTTATGGTGAAGTTAATGTTGATAGCTTACCTGTTATTCCTAAAAGACTAGACCTTTATCCTAAAGTCCCAGCAACACGAGAAGCGATAGAAGCGATAGAACAAGCTGATTTAATTTTAATTGGTCCTGGTAGCTTTTTTACTAGCTTAATGCCATTACTATTATTGCCCGAACTTGCTCAAGCATTAAGACGTAGTAGTGCAACGACCATTTATATTGGTAACTTAGGGAAAGAGCTTAGCCCAGCAGCGGCAAGTATGACGATGTCAGATAAAATCGCCATGATGGAAAACTATATTGGTTCGCAAACAGTCGATGCGGTGATCCTTAGCCCTGAAACACAATATGAGTCGATGAAAGGTCGATTGATAGTACAGGCGCAATTAGAGGCAAAAGATGTCCCTTATCGCCATGATCGCCACCTTTTAAGTAAAGCGATTGAGTTAACATTACAGCAATTAGGTCAACGTAACGCGTTAAGTAATACCACACCGTAATCGACTGGCATTACACAAAATAACGAACCCTGTAGTGAAATAACGTATTGTATTTATTTCTAAATTTTAATAAAAAACCGCACCTGATAAGGTTATCTTAAAGGCGCGGTTTTTTTGTGTTTGTGATATCAACTGATCTTTTATTTTATATACAAGCCGTTTATACACAAATAAACTTGAATCACTTTCAATGTACTAGCTGTTAAGCTTTTTCAACGTAATACGCTGGCTGATTACTTCTTCGATTTCATCGAACGTCATCGGTTGATCTTCTTTCATAAATCCTAATCCAGCAACAGTACGAGTAAAAGAGATTAAATCAAGCGGAGGTAAGTCCATTAGCCAGTTTTCTTCGGTTGCTAAGGTATCTTCTGCATCAATGATATTTTGAATCGCATCTGAAAAGGCTTGATGAGAAGAGACCCAATCCTGATCACCACTTGCCCATAACCAACGAGTAGCAATAAAGTTTTTCCACATATCTTCCCAACTATCATAAACACGGCGTAACATTGATGCACTCATTAATGACCATGTTTGCGCTTCTTGCTGAGTAATATAACCTTGCTTACAACCTTCTAAACAGAGCTTACTAAAACGGCAAAAATCCCAAATTAAATATTTGCCATTTAGAATATTCATTCTGTTGGTGCTCATCATATCAATTTGCCAAAGACGTTCATTTTTATCATTTTCAGTTAATTCAGATAATAAAATATCATTTTTCATTGACTGAATATCACCGTCTTTAGCATCGACAATTTGATCACGTAGTTGATAAAAATCGTTGGTATGACCTTGTGTTAATAGCCAAAAGAGTTGGTAAATTAAATCCCAGCGGTCGTTAATTCCCCAACCTGCAGATAATCCACCATCACTTTCACCTTTTTGGTAATCATTATATGCCCACTCATTCATTACAGCGTAAGGCAGCCCAACATATAATCCCCACTCATTAGGTAATAGCATAGAAGGCTGACTATTTTCTTTTATCACAGGGGTTGGCTCCTGCCCTTTTGGTGGTTTTGATAAATTATGATCTTGAGCTGTGAATTTACGTAACCACTTAAAAATCAGAACAAGGAAAAAAACACCAATAATCACACCTACAGAGCTTGAAAACCCTGCAAAAACATAACCACTCATTCACTGTCCTTAATGTCTTTTTTATCTTTATAAATAATTGACGCTTTGCTTGGGGTATTTAAACAGCACAAGTACGTTAAGGGAATAACTATTGGATAAAAAGTCGAAGATAATAGAGAAAAAGGCATAATTACAGACAGGTATATTTAACAATACTTGTCATATTATGCCTTTAGCTTATATCTTCAAACTAATACTTAAACTTATACCTTTAAGTAATATGTTAAGAATTAGCGATAAATTGTGCTCTTAATGCTTGAAGTTTATCTCGAAGCCCTGCCGCTTTTTCAAACTCAAGATCTTTAGCATGTTGATACATTTGTGCTTCTAAACGTTGGATCTCTTTTTCTAACTCCTGAGTTGAGAGCAGTGGATAATTATCTTCAGGATGAACCGATTTATGGCTCTTTTTATTGCGCCCTTGCGATGGTTGACCAATTTTTAGAATATCGCCAACTTTCTTATTTAACCCTGTTGGCACAATGCCATTTTCTAAGTTAAATTGTTGCTGCTTCTCACGACGGCGCTCTGTTTCGTCTATCGCTTTTGCCATTGAAGCCGTGATCCTATCACCATATAAAATAGCTCTGCCTTCAAGATTACGAGCAGCACGACCAATAGTCTGAATTAAAGAACGTTCTGAACGCAAGAAACCCTCTTTATCGGCATCTAAAATCGCCACCAAAGAGACTTCTGGCATATCTAACCCTTCTCTTAATAAGTTGATCCCCACCAGCACATCAAACTCACCAAGACGTAAATCACGAATAATTTCGACACGCTCAACGGTGTCGATATCAGAGTGTAAATAGCGAACACGTTCACCATGCTCTTCAAGATATTCGGTTAAGTCTTCAGCCATACGTTTAGTCAGTGTTGTGACTAATACACGCTCATTTTTTGCCGCACGAATACGTATTTCAGAGAGTAAATCATCAACCTGAGTTGCAACAGGTCGTACTTCAACAATAGGATCAAGTAACCCCGTAGGTCGAACAACCTGTTCAATAATATCTGTACCTGATTTTTCTAACTCATATTTACCTGGTGTTGCAGACACATAAATAGTTTGAGGTGCTAATGCTTCAAACTCTTCAAAGCGTAGTGGACGGTTATCAAGGGCAGAAGGTAATCTAAAGCCATACTCTACTAGTGTTTCTTTACGAGAGCGGTCACCTTTATACATACCACCTATTTGTGGAATGGTAACGTGTGATTCATCAATAACTAACAATCCATTGGCGGGTAAGTAATCAAACAGCGTTGGCGGCGGCTCACCAGGTCCTCTGCCAGAGAGGTAACGTGAATAGTTTTCAATACCAGAGCAATACCCCAACTCGTTCATCATTTCTAAATCAAATTGAGTTCGCTGAGAAACCCGTTGTTCTTCAACCAGTTTATTATTCTCTAATAAAACTTTTTTTCTTTCAGCAAGCTCTACTTTGATATTTTCCATTGCATCAAGAATGCGCTCACGAGGTGTTACATAGTGAGTTTTAGGGTAAACCGTAAAACGAGGAACATTATAGTGAATTTGCCCCGTTAGTGGATCAAACAGTGATAACCGTTCAACTTCTTCATCAAATAACTCAACGCGCAGTGCGTAGTCATCAGATTCTGCTGGAAAAATATCGATAACTTCGCCACGAACTCGAAATGTGCCTCGCTGAAAAGCTTGATCGTTGCGGGTATATTGCAAGTCAGCTAAGCGACGCAAAATAGAGCGTTGATCGATAATCATGCCGTTAGAGAGGTGTAGCATCATTTTCAAATAGCTATCGGGATCACCCAAACCATAAATAGCCGAAACAGAAGATACTACAATAACGTCTTTACGCTCTAGTAACGCTTTAGTTGCCGACAAACGCATCTGTTCAATATGTTCGTTAACAGAAGCATCTTTCTCAATAAAGGTATCAGAGCTAGGTACATAAGCTTCTGGCTGGTAATAATCATAGTAAGAGACAAAATATTCCACCGCATTGTCAGGAAAGAACTCTTTCATTTCACTATAAAGCTGTGCTGCCAATGTTTTATTGGGTGCAAGGACCATGGTTGGTCGATTAAGGTTTGCAATCACATTGGCAATAGTGAATGTTTTACCTGAACCAGTTACCCCTAAAAGAGTTTGGTGTGCCAGCCCATCTTCTAACCCTTCACATAATGAAGTGATAGCCGCGGGTTGATCGCCACCAGGCTTAAATTCTGAATGCAGTTTGAACGCTTTGCTCATATTTTCATCTCCTAACTAACCTCCTTTATAATACTGGATAAAAATCCAGCTTCAATCTCTATCTATTAAAATTTATCTCAATAATTAAGCTCAGGTTATCCCCAGTTTTAAAACTGGGTTTTTAAAAAAAATCAAGCCCCAATTTATGAATTATTCTTAGTAAGCGAGTCTAGTGGAGCACTCTATTGCTTTTATTTAACTAGCTAATAAATAAAGATAAAAAATAAAAGTTGAGAATAACGTCAATCTTTACCAATGCCTTGTCTTCTCTCGATTCAGCGTATTTTTATAATGGTAATACACAAGGTTATCCACAGGAATAGTGGATAACTTCACAAAGTTGTTATTCCTCGGTAAGTTACGTCTTTTTTTTCCCATTGAAATATCACTAAAAATTAGCGAAATTTATTTTTTTTATTTTTAAATTATCATTAAATATATTCGCTAACATCATATGTTTATTAAAGAAAATCAGTCTGTTTTTAGCGCAGAAAGGTTTAAATAAGGTGTAAAATCATGCTCTTTAACACTATTTAGGTAGGGTATTTTTCCTAGCAGTGGTGCATGTAAGTGCCGTTGTAAGGTAGCAAGATAATCCGTCTGATATTGACCTGCTGGTTCAACTTCATTCGCAACCCATCCAGCCAATGTTAAACCAGACTGAATAATTGCTTGTTGCGTTAGTAACGCATGGTTAATACATCCTAATTTAATACCTACAGTTAAAATAACAGCAAGGTTTTCTGCTATTACCCAATCAGCAAAGAATTTTTCATCTGATAACGGCGTAAACCAACCACCAGCACCTTCTACAAGTACCCAATCAGCCTGTTGTTGCAATTGAGAAAGTCCATTAGATATAAAATCAAAATCAATAGGTTGATGCATTTTTTGGCTAACAATATGTGGTGAGGTTGCCGCTTCAAAACAGTAGGGATTAACCTGCTGATAATCTAATGCAACGGTACTGTGTTGCTGTAATGTCAGAGCATCCGAATTTCGCAGACCATCAGCAAGCCATTCACTACCAGAAGCGACTGGCTTATACCCTGCTGTTTTATATCCTTGTTTAGCAGCACACTGTAACAAGGCACTGCTCACAACAGTTTTACCTACTTCTGTATCTGTTCCTGTTAAAAACCATGTTTTAGTCATGAGATATTTTGCCTATAACCAATTGATACGTTAATAAATATTTACCAGACTCTGTTTTCCACATTTTTTCTAATTGGCGATATTTTTGGCGAGTCATTAACCCTTTTTGACGTCCACCTTGTAAATAATTCGCACCTACCCCTTTTAATGAGGCAAATAATTCATGCAGTGAGTCATATTGCTCAACCACATTTTCTGTAAATAGTTGTGTTTTAAAGCCTGTACATGCTGTTTCTATTTCATTAAACGATAAAAAAGGATTGATATGAGCGTTATCATCAATAGATAGCCAAGCGTCTCTGATCTCTTGTAATGTTGATGTTCCAAGCGTCGAGAAACAGAGTGAACCAGAAGCGTTTAAAGTACGCATAAGCGTTTTAATGGCTATGGGTAAATTATCACACCACTGCATTGCCAAATTACTAAATACGATATCAATACTTTTATCTCTAATCGCACAGTGCTCAATATCACTTTGTAGATAACTATCAGCACGCTGTTGCTGTTGTGCGACTTGCAACATTTGGTGTGATAAATCAAGCGCGATAACGTATTTCCCTTGCTGTTTCCACTGCTGGCTGAAATATCCCGTTCCACATCCTGCATCCAGCACAATATTGCCAAGCTCATTACTCGCGAGATCCATTAACTTATCACCGCTATAACGCTGGATAAGCGCATAATCATCATAATGTTTTGCTGCTTTACCAAACGTTTGAGCTAGGCGTTGTTTATCGGTTTTTACTGAAGAAGCCATGAAGAGTCTCGATTAGCATCGTAATATCTGAAATATGATGGCTAGCGGTTAATGTAATACGTAAACGCGCACTTTGTGGAGGTACTGTGGGTGGAAAAATAGCTTTAACCCAAAGTCCTTTATTTTGCAGATAATCTGATAACTTTTGACATAGTTGCTCATCGCCCACAATTAATGGTTGGATCGCGGTTTCTGAAGGGAGCAATTTTGCCGGTAATGTTGCGACACCTTGGCGAAAATAGTGAATTAATTGCTGAAGATAATCACGCTGCTCATCGGCTTGTTGAATGACTTGCAATGCTGCATTTAATGCCACTGCTTGTGCTGGAGGCATTGAAGTACTGTAGATAAGATGGCGTGCATATTGTTCAAAAAATTCAGCGGTCGATTTATTGCAAAGTACTGCAGCACCACTGACACCAAAAGCTTTACCAAAGGTTACTATCAATAATTCAGGTTTAATCCCAGCCTCATTACAACTACCTTTGCCTTGATCACCCAAAACACCAATACCATGAGCATCATCCACCATCAGCCAGGTACTATTTTGCTGACTTATTTGTGCAATTTCTCTTAATGGCGCTTTATCGCCATCCATACTAAATACCCCTTCTGTTACCACTAAAGCTTTACTGGCTGAGGTTTTATTTGCAGTAATTTTATTCAGCCGATGAGATAAAGCATCTGGTGAGTTATGTAAAAAACGCCATAGCGTTGCAGGAGATAATGCAGCGGCTTCCATTAATGATGCATGACAAAGTTTATCAGCGACAATGACATCATTTTTTTCTAATAACGCAGTAATAACCGCTTGATTTGCACTGTAACCTGATGAAAAAAGCAGTGCATTGTCATAACCTAACCAATCTGCTAATTGCTGCTCTAATTGTGCATGTGCTTTGGTAAATCCGGTAATATGACCAGAACCACCACTGCCAACACCATATTCATTTGCACCTTGTTGCCATGCTTTAATTACATCAGAGTGCTGACTAATTCCTAAATAGTCATTACCGGAAAAATTCAGGTATTTTTCCTCTAAGCCAGTGAATAAAAACCGTACATTAGAATATTTGATTGCTTGGCGTTTACGCCATAATGGCGTATTTCTACGCTCATCAAGACGATTATCTAAATAGGTTTGCCAGTTCATTACAGTGCCGCGTTATAAAATTGTTCAGTATCTTTATTAACAACAGCTTGCATCAAAGCTTCTTCTTGTTGATTATCCCCCATAGAAACCGATAAACGCTCAGGATTTAAGCCTAATTTACGGAAAAGTTGATGGTCTTTATCTTCAGTTGGATTGGTTGTCGTTAAAAGTTTGCAACCATAAAAAATCGAGTTGGCGCCAGCCATAAAGCAGAATGCTTGTGTCTGCTCGCTCATTTGTTCACGACCTGCTGAAAGTCGAACATAAGAGCGAGGCATCATAATGCGAGCAACGGCGATAGTACGAATAAAATCAAACGGATCAACATCTTCATTATCCGCCATCGGCGTACCTTTAATTTTTGCTAACATATTAATTGGCACACTTTCTGGTGGTTGTGGCAAATTCGCTAATTGCACGAGCATTGCCGCGCGATCTTTGACTTCTTCGCCTAATCCTAAAATACCGCCAGAGCAGACTTTAATACCCGCATTACGCACTTTATCAAGTGTATCTAATCGGTCTTGATACGTTCGTGTTGTGACAATACTGCCGTAAAATTCAGGAGAGGTGTCAAGATTATGGTTATAAAAATCCAAACCAGCATCCGCTAGTCGCGTTGCTTGAGTATCGTCTAATTTACCCAGCGTCATACAGGTTTCCATACCCAGCGCTTTCACTTCTTTTACCATCTGCTCAAGGTAAGGCATATCACGCTCATGTGGATTTTTCCACGCCGCCCCCATACAAAAACGCGTTGAACCAGCTGCTTTCGCCTTTTTCGCAGATTCAATAACTTGCTGTACTTCCATTAAACGTTCTTTTTCTAAACCTGTTTTATAACGCGCACTTTGAGCACAATATTTACAATCTTCAGGGCAAGCCCCAGTTTTGATTGAAAGTAGAGTACTGACTTGAATCTGTGAAGGATCAAAATGTTGGCGATGAACTTGCTGTGCTTGAAAAATTAAATCTAAAAATGGCATCTCAAATAATGCTCTTGCTTCTTTTAGTGTCCAACGCTTTAGTGTGCTCACAATACATTCTCCTGTTTAAAAGTGATTGTCAGTTTAAATAATAGGGTTATCATGTCAACTAAAATTGATCACCTTTGGTTTACATGATTAAGTGAATGATAAAATGACACCTGACGATATCGCTTTCGATTTGCGCCATATTTGGCATCCCTATACCTCTATGAGCAATCCTCTTCCGGCTTATCCTGTTGTGAGTGCCAAAGGGGTAGAATTAACACTGGCTGATGGTAGAAAATTAATTGATGGTATGTCTTCATGGTGGGCTGCAATTCATGGATATAATCATCCTGAACTTAATAATGCAGTAACAAAACAGCTAGAAAATATGTCTCATGTAATGTTTGGCGGGATCACGCATCCCCCTGCTGTTGCACTTTGCCGACAACTATTAGCTATCACACCAAAACCTCTTGAGTGCATTTTTTTAGCAGATTCAGGCTCTGTTGCTGTGGAAGTTGCATTAAAAATGGCATTGCAATATTGGCAAGCTAAAGGTGAAAAACGCCAGCGCATTGTGGCACTAAAACAGGGGTACCATGGCGATACTTTTGGTGCGATGTCGGTGTGTGATCCTGATAATTCTATGCATAGCCTTTACAAAGGTTATCTGCCTAATCACCTTTTTGTGGATGCGCCTAAAACAGGATTTTATCAACAGTGGGATCCTGACGATATCAATTCACTTCGCCTAACATTAGAACAACATCATCAAGAAATTGCGGCAGTAATGCTAGAACCGATAGTTCAGGGTGCTGGTGGCATGCGAATTTATCACCCTGAGTATTTAAAACAGACCAGAGCACTGTGCGATAAATTTAATGTTTTATTAATTGCTGATGAAATCGCTACTGGTTTTGGTAGAACTGGTAAGCTTTTTGCCTGTGAACATGCCGGCATATCACCTGATGTTATGTGTGTAGGCAAAGCATTAACTGGCGGTTATATGACGTTATCAGCAACATTAACCACACGCCATATTGCCGAAACCATCAGCCAAGGTGATGCAGGCTGCTTTATGCATGGTCCTACTTATATGGGTAATCCATTAGCCTGTGCAGTGGCAAATACCAACTTATCACTATTAGCGAGTGGTGAATGGGTTAATCAGGTCGCTAAAATAGAAACTCAATTAAAACATGAGTTACTACCATTAAAACAAGCAACAAAAGTAAAAGATGTTCGTGTATTGGGCGCAATTGGCGTAGTAGAAATGAATGAGCCAGTGAATATGGCACAATTACAAAAAGTCTTTGTTGATAACGGCGTTTGGATAAGACCTTTCGGTAAACTAATTTATATTATGCCGCCTTATATCATCACACCAAAGCAGCTATCAGCGTTAACAGATGCGATTAAAAAAGTGGTATCTGATTAACCACAGATCATCTCCTCTAGCAGCAACTAGAGGAGATTGAACACTGAGGGATTATAACGTCACTATCGTTACCCACATTGCACCTTTTCCTACTGGATAACGCGCTAATTCAGTTAATGCACCTGTTTGTTTATCAAGGCGAGAAACCGATACTGAGTCTGATTTTTGACCACTAGAGACAAGGTAGCTGCCACTATTATCAATATTAAAGCCCCGTGGCTGAGCTTGTGTTGGATAGTAGCCAACTGGTTGTAGATAATCACCAGACGCTGAAATCGCCATTGCGCAAATAAAGCTTTCAGTACGCTCACTAGCATAAAGAAAACGACCATCTGGTGTAATATGGATATCTGCTGCCCAACGTGTGCTATTAAAGTTTTCAGGCACAATATCGATAGTTTGCATTAAACGATATAAATCACCCATACGGCGATAAACATTAATTGTCGCATCTAATTCATTAAGACAATAGAAAACCTCACCATTAGGGTGAAATGCCATATGACGAGGTCCTGAATTTGGTGCTGTTGTTAACTGAGCAGTACCTGCTTCTATTAAATTACCGTTATCTGATAAGTTAAAGAAACGAATATGATCTTCGCCTAAACAAGGGATAATCAGTTGTTTATTGTTCCAATCAATATTAGAAGAGTGAGGTTTATTTAATCCCTCGATAATTTGAATTGGTGATTGTGCAATACCGTTTTCATTAATAGGTAAAACCGCGACATTACCTTGGTGATAAGAAGGCACAAACAAGAAACGCTCTGTTTTATCTAAGCATAAGTGCACCGGTGTACTTGGAATTGAGGTGATTGCTTTTTGTTCAAGTTTACCGTTATCACCGATTTTAAATGTAATAACACTGAAATTAGGTCGAATACCCACATAAAGGTATTTTCCATCAGCACTTGCAATCATAGGTTGAACTTGCCCTGAGACTTCAACCACCTGCAATAAATTCATTTCACCCTCTGAATTTAAAGCATAAACATGGATTTGATGACTCTCTGGGCTTGCTACGTAGACTACCTGATTCATCCCTTCTCCTTAAAACCCGTTATTTATTGATTTATAAAGAATAATAAACTAACTACCGCTAACTTGTCACGATTAAGCAGGTTTATCTTTTATTGGTTAACGTGTAACATCAGAACCATTGCATTTCATACTATCAAGGGGCTTATTTATGTCTTACCGCGTTATTGCATTGGATCTTGATGGCACACTGCTTGATGACCAAAAACGTATTCTGCCAGAATCTTTAGCCGCACTGAATCTTGCTAGAAAAGCGGGCATTAAAGTATTAATTGTAACAGGTCGTCATCATGTTGCTATTCATCCATTTTATCAAGCGCTAGACCTTGATACCCCTGCTATCTGCTGTAATGGTACTTACCTTTATGATTATCTCGGTAAAAAAGTACTTGAATCAGATCCATTAACCACACAAGAGACAAGTGCGGTGTTAGATCTTGTAAAGCAAACTGATGTGCATCACTTAGTCTATGCCGATGATGCAATGCTGTATGATCAACTATCAGCCCCAGTACAACGTACACTCAATTGGTCAGAAACATTACCTATTGCACAGCGTCCAAATTTAGTCAAAGTAGACGATTTTTATCAAGCCATGCACGATGTTCGTGATATTTGGAAAATTGCTACAACAACGACTAATCATGATGAATTGCGCGCGTTAGTCGAAAAAATCGAACAACAAGTTGGCTTAGAGTGCGAATGGTCTTGGGTTGATCAGGTTGATATCGCGAAAAAAGGCAACAGCAAAGGCAGACGTTTACAGCGTTGGGTCGAAGCTAATGGTATGAATATGAGTGATGTTATAGCCTTTGGTGATAACTTTAATGACCTAAGTATGCTAGAGCATGTTGGTTTAGGTGTGGCTATGGGTAATGCTTCAGATGAAGTGAAAGCACGAGCCAAAATAGTGACCAAAGTGAATTCACAACCGGGTATTGCCGAAACTATCCATAAGTATATTTTGTCTTAATTTAATCATCGACTTAAAAGACAAAAACCTCATCCAAGATGAGGTTTTTTTGTGTGTTAATTAAACTGGTAAATCAAAGATGACGACTTAACGAGACACTTTTAATTTGAGCATAAAGCCACTGACCTTCTTGAATATTCAGCTCATCTTTTGCCCATGGCGTGATCCTTGCCCATAAATAGTTACCATCGTTAACTAACTTAACGTCAATCTGACCATCATTTTTTATCGTTTCTACCACTTTCATATGAAGGATATTACGAATACTGCTATTTGATGGGCGAGTCGTTGTTAATGACACATCTGAAGCATCAATACGAACACGAACATCGCGACCAATTTTTGCCTCTATTTGTGGTAACCAAAGTACTTGGTTACCAAATGCCGTTGCCGTCATATCGTAATGATTGTGATGCTCAACCACCATTACGTTTGCAATGCTACTTAACGTCTCTTTTTGTAACCAAGGACGCAAAGCACTACTTGACCAAACATCTTCAAGTTTACCCGTTGCCTTAATTTTACCTGCATCCATAACAATAACGTTATCTGCAAGTCGGATAATTTCATCAAGACTATGGCTGACATACAAAATAGGGATTTGTACATCTTGTGATAATTTTTCGAGGTAAGGCAACAATTCTCGTTTACGAGGTAAATCAAGAGATGCTAACGGCTCATCCATCAACATAATATCAGGTGCCGTTAATAGCGCTCGACCGATAGCAACACGCTGCTTTTCACCACCAGATAAAGTGATAGGAAAACGAGAAAGTAGATGTTCTATACCGAGTAAGTGAATTATTTTATCAAATTGCACTTTCATGGTTGGCGCCATACCATAAAGTAAGTTTCCTCTTACGCGGTAATGAGGAAACAGACGTGCATCTTGAAAGACATAACCCACTTTGCGTTTTTCAGGTGGCAGATAAATTTTCTTTTCAGTATCTACCAGAGTGTGATTATTTAATACAATACGCCCTGAATCTGGCTTGGTTAAACCACCGATTACGTTAATCAGTGAGGTTTTACCTGCACCGGATAAACCAAATACCGCGGTAATACTCTCTGTTGGTAGTTCTGTATTGACTTCCAGACGCAAAGAACCTAGCGTCTGTTTAAAATTCATCTCTAGCATACGCCCCCCAATCTTTTACGACCCCAGCGAGTTAACCACTCAGAAGCCATTAAAGAGACGAGCGCCAGAATAATTGCAATAACACATAAACGGGCGGCATCCATTTCCGCACCAGGTGTTTCAATTAAGGTATACATTGCCAGCGGAATTGTTCGAGTTTCCCCTGGAATATTGGAGACGAAAGTGATTGTTGCGCCAAACTCACCTAATGAGCGTGCAAATGCCAACACAATCCCTGCGATAATACCCGGCATAGACAACGGTAACGTTATCGTGAAAAAGACGCGTAGTGGCGAAGCCCCTAGTGTTCTTGCGGCTTGTTCCATACGTTGATCGACAGCCTCTAATGCCAGTCGGATAGCTCTTACCATAAGTGGAAATGCCACAACTGCTGACGCAAGTGCAGCGCCTCGCCAACTAAAGGTAAAGCTAAAACCAAACCAGTTATAGAGCCACTCACCAATAATTCCCCTTCTACCCATACTAATAAGTAAAAGATATCCCACGACAACAGGGGGAAGAACTAACGGTAAATGGATAATACTATCGAGCAGCGATTTACCCGGAAATCGTACTCTAACTAAAAGCCAAGCCATCAAAATACCAAAAGGAAGACTGATAATAACTGCAACAGTCGAAACCTGAAGGCTTAGAACGATAGCTTGCCATTCGTATTCACTTAACATCTCCAAAAGTATAATTCCTACAGTGGGCTAAAGCCGTATTTCTTAAAGATTTCTGCGGCTTGAGGCGTTTTCAGATAGTCATAAAAATCACGAACTGCTTTATTGTCCTGACCTTTTACAACTGCCATTGGATACTCAACAGGTTTGTGGCTATCAGCTGGGAATACGCCAACAACTTTCACTTTTTCACTCGCAACCGCATCAGAACCATAAACGATACCTAATGGTGCTTCATCACGCTCAACTAACGCCATACCACTACGAACGTTATTAGTACGAGCCATTTCAGGGCTTACAGTATCCCATGCACCTAAATATTCTAGTGATTCTTTCGCATAGATACCAACTGGTACGTGGTCAGGATCGCCAACAGCTAATTTTCCGCCATTAAGTAAGGATTTCCATTTGGTTTCCTTATTAATAACAACGTCATTTAATTTACTATCTTTAGGGGCAATAAGAACTAAATCATTACCTAATAGCGTATGACGCGTATCTGCAACCATTAAGTTTTTATCGATTGCGTAGTCCATCCACTGCTGATCTGCTGAGATAAACAGGTTTGCAGGTGCACCTTGCTCAATTTGACGAGCCAGTGTAGAAGAAGATGCATAAGAGGCAACTACCTCACCTTGTTTTTCTTGCTTATATTGTGCCGAAATTTCATTAAGAGCATTGGTAAGAGAAGCGGCAGCAAATACCGTTACTTTTTCCGATGCAAAACTTTGGCTCACTAATGCAAAAGAGATAACCGCCCCAACAAGCAACTTACCTGATAATTTTTTCATGTTTGAATTCCACTTAAATTAAATGATGACACGCTGTATATAACAAAATACAACGAAATATGAAAGGATTAGATGCTAAAAACCGGTTATATATCAATAAATATAGCCATTAAAAAGAAACAGAAAATAGAGATAGAGATAGAGATAGAGATAGAGAAAATTTACATACTTTAAATAATTCTAGGCGATAACTTGAAATGCACGAGTAGATACTCTAAATAATTCAAGGTGTAGCTAGGCGAAAAACGAATGAGTCGCTAGGAGCATACTAAAGTATGTGACTAGTGCGAATGAGTGCTACAACTTGAAGTATGACAAGTAAAAAAAACAGCCCTCTAAGATAAAGGGCTGTTCTAAATGAGGAGGGGAAAACTTATGACTTTTTGTCGGCTTTTGGCTGACTTGGTGAAATAAGATTAAAAAACTCACCTAATAAGTAAATTAGTCCCATGATGAAAACCATTACAACAGGTACCATCAAAAGAGCAAACCCCAAACTTTTCAACAATTCAAGCATGATAACCTCTTTATCATGGTATATTCGGAAAGCCAGAGTTGGCAATTTTCCACGAATGACTAATAATAACGCTATAGTTCACCATATTCTAGAGAATTATCGTTTTGTGTCGCCACAAAAAATGCGATAACCACATAAAAAAGAAGAAACCTATCATTATGCAAGCAGAAATATTACTGACACTCAAACTTCAGGATAAGCTCTTTGCAGATCCACGTCGAGTTGCTTTGTTAAAACAGATCAAAGCGACGGGTTCAATTAGTCAAGGGGCTAAAATGGCTGGTATCAGCTATAAAAGCGCGTGGGATGCCATCAATGAAATGAATCAACTCGCCGATGAGCTACTTGTTGATAGAGCAACAGGGGGTAAAGGCGGTGGTGGTGCAACACTGACACATTATTGTGAGCGCTTACTACAGCTTTATGATTTGTTGGGTCAAATTCAACAAAAAGCCTTTGATGTTTTAAAAGATGATTCGCTTCCTCTTGATAGCCTATTAGCGGCTATTTCACGTTTCTCATTACAAACCAGCGCAAGAAACCAATTTTTCGGCACTATAACAGAACGCGATCATCTACAAGTTCAGCAACACGTTAATGTACAACTAGCTGATAAGAAAACCGTTATCCGCGCAGCATTAACTGAAAAAAGTGCTGACCGTTTAGGGCTTAAAAAAGGCAAAGAAGTCCTTATTTTGATTAAAGCACCTTGGGTCAATATTGAAAAAGGGACTTCTTTAACACAGCAATATGACAATGCGCTTTGCGGTACTTTGACTCAAATTGAGACAGGCAGCGAAAACAGTGAATTAGTGGTGACATTAGAAGGCGGACAAGAAGTCTGTGCCACCTGTTCTAATCAGCACGTTAAAGAACGCAATTTAACACTGAATGATACCGTAACTGCACTGTTTAATGCCGATCAAGTGATTGTCGCCACGCTGTGTTAATTATTAGCATGGTTGCTTTTTATTAAACAATAAAACCATCACTTAGTATTTTAGAAATAATATTAAGTGATGGTTTTTAATAGATCATTCAATATAATCAAAAAAACCTTACAGATAATTAGTATAAGGTATTTTATTTAGTATCCATTTAAACTTTACAACTAATACAACGTGTAAAAGCTTCTATTATTAAGGCACCTAAAACCTCGTCACTACAATTAGTTTTTAATGTCATAATTGTACTATCAGGTATTCCCTCATCTACCCAATAATCCATACGTAAATGGTTTTCATTTATAAAACAAAGTGATTTAATCTATTTTTTGATAGCAAAATTTTAATTTTTATCTTATCTTCAGGATGCATTAACAAATATTTCTCACAAGATAATCTAATAAATTGATAACAAGTATCTTCGCTTACAATAACAATATCTTTATCTGTTAAAGGATATCCTACTCCAAACTTAACACCTAAAAAATGATCAGACACATCAGCGCTATTCATATCTGGGAAAAAGCAATATATTCCATCGAGGACAAAAGATTCTTTTTGAACAATATTAGAAACAGCATCTAAAAAACAACCATCATTATATATAAGATCAAAATAACTTTTTATAGTCCAATTAGGCTCACTCTTTTCATAGGGTAATTCAAATAAATACTTCATCAATAACGCTCCTACTTAGGATGGAAATTAGTAACCATCTTTGTTTCTTTATCTAAATATACTCTAAAAGTTATGCCTTCTGACATTGCATCATAGGATTGCAATTCTTTATCTAACGCATTCTTATATCCATTAGCGGCTGCTTTTTGACCTAATTCAAGTATTTTTTGGTCAGAAAAAATCTTGGGATCATAAATTGTTTTTTTAAAAGGTTGAGCGCCATTAGCTTTATAATGAGTTATTTCTCCAGTTTGGGGATGCTTCGCTGGTATCTTATATTCAATATACATTATCCCTCGCACATTTGTGGGGATCTCTTTTATAATTTTTAAATTTTTATCCTTTACAACATTATAAAATACATTAGCATTATGACCACCTGAAATTCCCATTTTCTGAGTAAATTTATCTACTGTAGCTAAATGTTTTGGTAATTCAATCTGGAAACTTATTCCATCAGGAAATGAAAACCTTGTTGTTTTTCCTATTATTTTAGCCGATGTCTTAGCTATAAGCTGAGAACCTCCTTTCGCAACTCCAACACCGCCAGCAAATAAAGCAGCGAGATCAAAAATTAGTTTTCCACTTTCAACACCAGCATTAAATGAACCAGATACACCTGCTTTTTGATATTCTGCCTCCAGCTTTTCAATACGATCGATATACGATTGTTTAACCGCATGAGTTAATGTATCTAAAGCATTATCACTTTGAATAACTGCTTTTATAGCTTGGTATGTTTCTAGCGGATTTGCAGCAAGAGAAGCGACCCCTTCAATCGTTTCATACAATCCTGTTGGTATACCTGCTACAAGACCTGCATTAAATCCTGCATCTTGTCCTATATCTGTTGATAGCCATTTAAGATAAATTGCTGTCTTTTTAAAATAATTAGTTTCAACAGATAATTCTTTTTCCATTAACTTTTGCTGATGGTGAGAGAGATAATTGTAACGGAAACTATTTTCAGCCCCTGTTGCACCACTATACACACCACCTGGCTCACCAGTAAAAACCCCACCTGCTATACCACCGAATAATCTAACAAACTGAGCCTGTGATTCTGATTTTTTCTGCCATTCCTCTGCTTTAATTGTATTATCGCCCAGCGAAATAGCTGCAATTTCAGCGGCTAAACCACCAATAATTGCACCTTTAACATTTCCGCCACTAATTTGGGCTGATAAACCAGATAATATTGCATGGCTAATGGCTTTCCCTGCATGCCCTAATACCGCACCGTTATTGCCAATCAAATTCGCGCCTTCAGCATGAAATTGACTGCCAATATTGCTAAGTAATGCTGTTTTAAAATTATCAATAAAACTACCGCCTTGGATAGCGGTGCCAAGGGTTGAACTCACTACAGAGTGAGCGGCAACACGCTGTGCAACTTGATTCCAAGTGGCGTTATCGGTCGCAAGTAACTTTCCTGCTGAAGGTAATGTTCCCCCTTGGATTGCCTGATCCCATCCCATAAATTGGTCAAGACCTTGCAACGCGCCAGCAACTGCCATGCTGGTGACAATCGATTTTACGGTGTCACTACTACCAAGAGATTTTACGGTTTTAAGAAGGTCGCCTCTGTTTTCAGCTAAAGAAACAGCCGCTTGTGATGCTAAAGAGGCAAAGCCTGCTTGCGCGGCAACCGATGCTGTAGAGGCTATACTTGCTGAAGCACCGGCAGCCGTTGCTGCTTTACTTGCCATTCCCCCTATTGTTGCTGCAGTAGATGTTCCATATGTGGCGATACCAACACCTATCGCGATAATGGCACCCACAACCGGATTTAATTGCTGGCTCTTTTCATCCCAACTGGCATATGTCTCTTTAACTAAATTCCAATTGACGTTTTCATGTTGTTGAAGATCGTTAAGCCAAGCATATTCAGGGGTATTACTTAAAACCGTTAATACCTGTTCTAATGTCTGTTTTTTCTTAGTTTTAATATCAGCGGAAATACCTGCTGGGGCATCAATAGTGAGCTTTCCGCCAATATAAAGTTCAGGTAATGCCCAGTTTCCTTTGATATATCCCTGATTACGTTGGGTGATATAAATATCTTTTGAATGGGTAATAACTTGTTTAAATGCCGTATTTTTTACCGCTTTAAAATTAACTTTTCCCGTTTTACTGGTAATTTTGGCGTTTTTTGCCGTGTTAATTTTGGTTGCTTCTAACGTGATATCATCTTTAGCAAATAAGCTAATATCGCCATTGGCAATAAACTCGGTGACTTTATTATTAGTATTATGAGATGTTTGAGTGACGGTTTTCTTTAATATACACAGAGACCATTTTCTACATTTTTTCTTTTCCTCTTCGTAATAACTCGATTCTTCCATCGCTTGTGCATAAAGAAATCCGCCTTTTGCTGCGATATCTATTGCATTATTAGCGGTTAGTTTTGATGCTTGAAATAAAATACTGCCTTCAGATAATAGGGTTAAATTTTTACCACTCGATATATCGGTACCAATATGTTTATAAATATCTTCTAGTTCAGAACCTGACTCTTTACGGAAATGTGTTCTTACCGATCCCAATTGAATATTGCCACCACTCGATATTGTGATGTCACCCTCTGATTTAATGGTGCTACCTTGAGTTGTAATGGCGCCATTAGAGGCAAGTGTAATACCTTTATTTCCCGTAATAGCGGTGGTGACATACTGAATATCTTGATCATCCTCATGGGGATTTTCGATAGCGGAATACGCGGTTGCACCCAGTTTTATATCTCGACCTGATAATACAATCGCTTTATCTTGTGAAGACAAAACAGTTGAGGTTAAATCAATATCACGAGCAGCATTTAATATAATATTATTGTTGGCGAATAATTTAGATTGTAACTTTGGGTAATGAATATCACTAAAGAAAGGATCCGCTTCTTTTATT
>NZ_JBEEUB010000004.1:0-328492 GCF_040139125.1 Proteus hauseri | reverse complement strand
ATCAGAAACAGGTGCAGGATGCGATGGTGAATTATGCCATGGTGCAGCTTAGCGTCGATAAGCCCACAGCAGAGGCTTATATTAAAACCTATGATGGAATGAAAATAATTAACGCGTCAATGACGCCGTTAATAGGTTCAGTCGCTGCGAGAAAAATAGAAGCTTTAGTGAGTCAACAGAGATTATCCAGTAATTCGGCTGTTGATAGTATTGTTAAGGGTAATACGGGGAATTTAATAAGTGTACTCACAAAACTTGTAAATATTGCGACTGACTTTGCTAAAACACCTCAATCTATTTGGGGACGTTCCACTGAGGATATAGTTAAAGACTTTCAAACTGCACCTTTAACTGATAATCAAAAAACCGGATACCTAGATTTAGAAAAAAATGGTGGGATAATAGTCGGTGAAGGTAAACCTAGTTTTGAGGGGGGAACAAAATTACCCCCAACTAAAGTCAAAATCGTCAGACCAGAAAAAGAAAAATAGAGGGAATAAATGTCAATAGTAGATACAAATAAAGTAGATATGATTGGTATACCAAAAGAGAATACAGATCTTGTTCGACTAGGTATAACTGACCATCTACGTTGGAAAGACGATACATTTGAACATTTATACTTACTGCAAGAAAAAATGAATAGTTATATTCGTTTTATTGAAAGCAAAGAGGTTTATGAAGCTTTCCCTGAATCAAAAGGAATTAATAATTTTTTGATAGAAATATTTTTTCTATATGAAATACCAACAGCGTGTATTGAGTTTCTGGAAAAAGTAAAAGATGTACTGATTAACATTAATACATCATTAAGATATGAAGTAGATAGTGAATAAACCTGATGTAAGTGGCTATTATCGTGTTGATTCATATAACCCGGCTACAGGTGAAATTGTATCTCGTAAATTTACCCAATTTTCTGAGATCACTGAAACAACTGCGAAAAACTATATTCACGAGGCAGTGAATAAATATCCGGCAGGGGCAACAATATCTAAGGTTTCATCCAGTGGGCCATTAGCTGGTAGTCAGCTAAAAGGCGAAAATATTTTGGAGGTTCCTCCTCAAAGTAAACCTATACATCAACCAGTACTGGACGCGGCTAAAAAAGCTAATGTGATGATCCGTGATACAAATGGGAAAATATATAAATGAACCAGAATGTTTTTTATTGTAAGGAATGGTCGATTGGATATAAGGAGCCAATTGATTTATATAGTGAAAATAAAGCTCGAAAAAAACATGAATCTGGTGAAATCTACACGGTACTTATTGGTTCAGATGTAGAACCTGCATGCTTTATTAATATAACTAAAAATGCTGGGTGGGTTAGTGTTGGTTTTTTGGATCAGGAGTTAAGAGAGTATTTATTCTATAGTTTTAAAGTGATTAATGATAACAAACTATTTCTCTCTATGGCAGTTCATCGTGAGTTTGCTGAGAATAAAGGTGAAGGTGCTGGAATATTGAACGTATCAAGCGGCACAACTTATATTTTTAATGAAGACGGAAATACTATTGTTAGAGAAGAACAGTTTAATCCTTATAAACTGGAAGAAAGTCAAACAATGGTTGATATATCAGGTAATTATGACAAATTCCCTGAGTTTGGTGAATATGATCTACTGATACGAAAAGAAAGATAATATTATCGTCACCAAAGGGTGCGAGACATAATACAATTGTGTGTGGTTGGGTAGTATCAACTGCATATAATTCCACCCCTACATTATGTTGAATTGGCAGAAGTTATTTATCAGTGGTGATAGCGTGACAACTTTTAGTAAATATTTTAAAACGGTTCCAGCACCTGAGTATTCCGAGCCAAAGTTATCTCACAATGAATTTTCTACAGACCCAAGTTGGTGGCGGCTTAAAGAAGAGAACGGTAAGTATATTTTTTCTTGTTTATCAGGAGCGCTAGCCGGCGGTGAGCGTCATGCAGAAATTACACAAGAAGAAAATGATAAATTACGCAATGGTAAAATGACGGCTGATGAAATTTGCAGAAAATACCAAATAGGCTAAAACCCAATTCACTCTGGGATCTCTCTTAGATATTTACTCCCCCTCAGCCAATTGGATAATCAACTGTCCGGCTTGGTGCGTGAGGGTGTAGTGGCTTCCAACCTAAAAATCTATTTTTTCAGCTACTTACCGCTAATGGTGAATTATGGGCTGGGATTGGGTTTACCTTGGTTTGGTAAATAACTAACTAAATATTTTATGTTTTCTCCCTTTTCGTTAACTATCAGTATTTTTACATCAACGTCATTTAACTCAAAATCACACTGCGTCTGTAGCAAACAGATAGTGCCTAACTCAAACAAAGACAACTTTTAAATAAACACCTTAATATCGAAGGCGCCGTTACCACTGCAAAAACCGGGAAAAATGCGGTTGAGAATAACTTTTTGCATTGCTGTAGAAACAATAAAATTGAATCCAGACGGTACAAGAGTTGTGAAGTTTACTACTCAGTTTCCAGATGGGAGCTTATCAAAAATTAAGATAAGTACACTTTTTCCAGAGAATTGGTCAGATAAAAGCATCATTGATTCTGTCAATAAAATTGGTAACTCCTCAGCTATTGGACAAAGAAGCTCAACAGGTGAAACGTTGCATCGTGGTATAATTAATGGTGTAGAAATTGATGTGATTAAAAAAGGAAATCAAGTTACAGCTGGGTATCCTGTAGGTGGAAAACCGACTCCTGGCTTTAATCCAATCGATTGAGGCATGTACATGTATAAAGAATTTGATTTATGTATTACTGATTTTAGTAATGATAATGAACCTGGAGATTATTGGTATGATTGCGCTGTCGTTGAATCTGCTAAAATTTTAAGTAAATTCAATGAGCCAGACTGGGTATGCCTATTTAATGAGTTAGCGCATAAATCTATATTTTGGAAAACTAGATTGGTCGAATGTTTGGGGGATTTAAAAAATAGTCATGAGCTAAATATCATTTTAGCACTCATTGATACTGATAATTATGATTTATTTATCAGTTGTGTCGACTCGTTGAGATCTATGGATATATGCGATTTATCTGAAGATGATTTGGGTAAGATTAACGATAAAATATACCATCTTAAGCAAAATGCTTCTTTGCCAGTGAAAAGTATTTTAGAAAGTTTTTCACATAAGTTTAAGAGTAAATAATCCCTGCTTTACACAGGGATTTCCTTAATGCTCTTCCCTTAGCCAACTGGATTATTAACTTGTAATAGAACCCCATCTTAATCCTTAACTTATTCAGTCACTGACCTTTGCAATTGTTGGAGCAGAAAATTTAATTGTAACTATTTCATTTTAAGGGAAGTGGGCAGAGTACATACCGATTTCAAATCCCAATTTATTTAGAACATGGTTAGGAAAGTACCTCTATCTGGTTTAACTTCTCTTTTTCAATCACACATAACGCCCATAGCACGTTAAATAAAATCTTCGATAAAGAGAGAAACAAGTTGTAGATACAATAAAAGATAATATTAAATGAGAATACAAGAATCGAGCGTTGAACTGATTGATATATTTGCTATTTATTGGATAAACAATAAATCATTATGTCTTGGTTTGCCTAAAGGTTATGGTGGTTTGTCTGTTTATGACTTGTCAGAAGTTGATCTAATAGAATCGAAAATTATTGGTAAATTAGTTTACTTCCAAAATGAAGGTGCTGGTTCTGGCGTATATCACTGGGCTTTAATTGAAGAATCATTATTAGATGACTTGCTTGAATTAGATGAAACCGCCTATAAGCGATTTTTAGATATATTAAAATCTGAAGGTCAGTTAGACGATAATTTTTATTGATGATAGCTCCCAACATTCACTGGGATCTCCCTTACTCACCTCACTCTTCTGCCAACTGGATAATCAACTGTCCGCTTGGCGAGGGAGGGGGGAACTATAAACGGATTATACGGACTTTCGAAGGATATGAAACCGAGCATAGTTCCTGGTCTTTTGGGAAATATGGGGTCTGCTGGTCTAACTGAAACAACAAATGCTCTGATGCAAGAGGAAATTAAAGAGATTAAGGAGAAAATGGATGAGAGCAAAAAATGATCAACTAATGTTCGTGGTTATAATGAGCATTATATGTGGGCTTGCCATGTTTCTAATGATTATAATATTCTTTTTTATTGGCAAATGCCTAATTTGGTGGTTTGTCAGTGGAGAGTTTACTTTTTCACATGAGTATGTAAAAAAGGCTTTCAGAGTAGGTTTGATCACAGGTCCAATAGCTGGAATAGGGACTTGGTTTGCAGAATATAAGTTACGTAGATGATGTTAAGATCCCAGTCTAAGTGCTGGGGTTTTCCTTTTAGCTACCACTCTGTCTCAATAATCCGGATAATTAATTGCCTGTGCTTAATGCACGGGTCTACCTGCACCAGCTACCCAGCCACAAATTTTGTCATTTTCAGCAAGCATTACAAGGTCACACCAACCAGTCTGACTTTGGCACGGGTGGTACACCCGAGCTATTCAAGCCGTTATCACATTTACATAAGGTGTTATGGGTAATAGCATTATCACCGCGATTGCTAATGGTGTGGTGAATGCCGGTCTTGCATTAGCAAAAGGTGAAAATGCGGCAGCACAAGCCGCTGGTGCGATGACTGGCGAAGCCATGGGTATTTTATCGCACTCACTTTATGGCAAAACCCCCGAAGAACTGACCGAGTCTGAAAAGCAGAATATAAGTGCATGGGCAACGTTAGCTTCAGGGATCGCAGGTGGTTTAATCAGTGATAATAGTGCCGGCGTTGCCAATGCCGCCCAAGCCGGGAAAGTGGTGGTTGAGAATAATTATTTAACAGCTAAACAAATAATTTCATGGCTTGAAAAGTATTATCTTGCTTCTACGGATGAAGAAAAGAAACATTTAGTTGGCTTGGGAAATAAAGTCGATGTGGAACAACAGCAAAAAGCGATGGAAACTAGGATCAATAAAGAACATTTGGTTCAACAGCAAGATGAATTAATTTTACTTATTCAATCAGCAGAATGTGATGTTCATTGTAAATCAATTGCTGAATATAGTATCAAAAAACTGGATCCTATCATTGAACATTATAGTGAGTTACAGCGTGGTAATAATATTCCACGAGCCGTTATTGCAACGACAACATTAGGTTTACCAATAATGAGTAGAGCTATTAGCCCTTATGTATCGAGATGGTTAGGTAGCACAACTGTCGCTAGCCGTGTGATAGGTGTAACAACTACGGGCACAGCAAATTTAGGCATGCAAGGGTATAATATTTACACAGATCCAGAAGCGAGCTTTAGTTATGCAAGCTTCGGTTCTTCTTTATTAACAGGATTAATAACACCAGGAATGGGGTATAGGGGAACGCTCACAACCAATGCAACTGGTGCAGGTATTTCAAGTTTAATTGATGGGCAATCACCTTGGGTCTCCATGGGAGGCGCATTAGCTGGTTCAACATTCGGCTATGGAGGCACAAAATGGCTAACTCATCGTCTGGATAAAAAATTTAATCCATGGTCTAGCGGACTTAAAGAGCGCCCATTAGTTGTAATGCCATCAATTACAGCTCCGCCGAGTGTATCGCCAATGCCTGGAATTATAGGTAACCTCCTTGGATCCACTGGTTCAGAGTATTTAAATAAAGAGACTAGCGGAGTATTGAAGGAAATCACAATAGAGAACGAAAATGAAAGTAATTAATTATTTTTTAATGTTATTTTTTTGTTACTTTGCACTGGTTTTTATTACATTCTTATTGCTTGGTTTTATTGTTGAATTTATTTATTATATGAAATTAGGTGTTTTTTATATTGATATATTTTTTTTAAAAAAACCGATTGTTTTTGGGGGAGCGTTTGGTTTGAGTTTTAGTGGTATTCATCTATTTGTGAATTATTGGGAAAATAAACATTGAATGGCTAATTCAATCATTAAATAGATATTAATTTTGTAGTGTCCAGCCAGACATCAGTCTGTAATTATTATCACCAAAAGGTGCAAGAAATAATGCTGAATATATGTGATTGGGTAGTATCAATTACATATATTCGCCGAGTGTTATGTTGAATTGCTGAAGGCAATTGCCCTGCGGTGATGAAGGCCATAATCAATTGAATTACCAACGATCCAGCGTAGCATGTGAGGATAAAGTGATTTCTCACCATAAATTTTAGCAAATCCATGGCTTGGAGATTTATCTATTATTTCTGGAATAGCAGAAGAATTACTAGAGTTTTCTCAATTAAAAATATATCATCAAAAAATAAGATAATATCATCTTAATTATTAATAGATTTGATTTTTAATCTATTACCTATGATGTGGATTGAAGCATAATTATATTATGAATATAAAGTTAATCGAATTTCTACATTCAGTTTATCCTGAATTACCAATCGATGTTAGCTATATGCGAGGTTATTCTGATGATGAAATCCAGAAAATCGAACGTTTATATGATATCGAAGTGAAAGATCAGCTATATGATTTTTTAACCAGCATAGGGCGTTGTAGTGGTGGTCTTTTTGGTGATGATCCTCTTCTTTTTTATAGAAATCAAAAAACAATAAGAGGAAGTATATTGATGCAATCAGGAATGAGAGAGGAACTATCTGCTATTCAACGGTATGATTTATTAGATAAAAAACCGTTTTTTATCTCCGTGGAAAGTTATACTCAATACTTTTTTGTTTTAACAACATCAGTTACATCTAATATTATTTATCAATATGATGAGAATGAAGAAATAGTGGAAGCTACGGATTGGGATCTAAAAAATTATTTGAGACATATAGTTAATGTTTATACTCGAAATTACGATGTGAAGACGTCTTTCGATCAACATGGTGAACTGATTATTATTTAATTGCTAAAGATCCCAACTTACAATGGGATCTCTTTTAGATATTTACTCCCCCTCAGCCAATCGGATAATCAACTGTCCGTCTTGGCGAGTGAGGGTGTAGTGCGTACCCACCTCAAACCCCATTTCCTTCAACCACTTACCACTAATAGTAAGTTGTGGGCTGGGGTTGGGTTTACCGTTGATCGGTAAGTAACACACTGAATATCGTCTGGTTTTAACCACTTCTTCTTTAGCTGTCGGTGTCTTACACTACAATCGTGCTTAGCCATAGGAACTACCTCGTATAGTTGCTGTGGTTAGCCGTTGGGATATTCTACGTTCTAACGTGATACTATGTTAAATCGTTTTATCTGATATTTTAAAATCAATACATCTAAAATCAGCATAACTGATTTTAACTCGTTCTCATCCATCTGTTTTACAGCTTCAAATCTAAATTACGACCAATCTCTACCAAGTCCTTTCAGAAACTAACGATAACGTTACCGAACGTGATGTTCAAAATTACCTCTTCCAACAACGTTTACAAGATTATACCAATCAGTCTGACTTTGGCACGGGCGGTATACCCGAGCAATCCAAGCCGTTACGGCATTTACGCAAGGCATTATGGGTGGCAATATTGTCACCGCGATTGCTAATGGCTCAGCACCTTATCTTGCCAATGAAGTAAAAAACCAAATTCAAGGTAACAGTGTTGAAAGTGATATTCAGCGCACACTTGCCCACGGTTTGGTGAATGCAGGTCTTGCACTGGCAAAAGGCGAAAATGCGGCAGCACAAGCCGCTGGTGCGATGACCGGCGAAACCATGGGTATTTTATCGCACTCACTTTATGGCAAAACCCCCGAAGAACTTACTGAAACTGAAAAGCAAAATATAAGCGCATGGGCAACGTTAGCTTCCGGCATTGTCGGTGGGTTAATTAGCGATAATAGTGCAGGCGTTGCCAATGCCGCCCAAGCCGGGAAAGTGGTGGTTGAGAATAATTATTTAAATGACTCAGACCATCGCCAAAAAACATCGTTGGCGCTTAAAGAGCGTCAAGGAAATATAACCGAAGTTGAACAACGGAAACTGGCTGAGTTACGTATTAAAGATACAACTACAACACAAGCCGTGCTTGATGTTTGTGCTGGTGGAGTTTCATCAGAATGTACCGCAGCCAGAAAAGACGCATTTAAGGCGATAGACACCTATGTAAACCTAACGTATCAAAACCCAAAAACAGCGCAAACAGGTTATCAAGAAATCGAACGGTTGTTGAACTCAACATCACCAGAAGCACAACAGGCATTTAATCTGTTAGAGTCTTATACGCAAGCGTTTAAACACTTTGGTTATCCTGATAAAGAAGCGCGTGCTCGAGCCGGGATGTATGTTAGTTCTATTTATGCATTTGGTGGAATATCAGCAGTTGTAAATTCAGGTGCGTTAGTTAAGCAATTTGGGAAAGATGTTGCGAAGCCTGATGGACTCCACCGAAAGGAAATAATGCAGGTTCAGGCAATAATTGGAGTGTAGATAAAGAGGGTACATATACTCCGAAAGACAACGGAACAGTTACTAATGTTGGAAAAGGTGATGGTAAGTTCGATGGGAGCTCATTGCCTTATGAAAAAACTCCTGTAATTAATAATGATCTTAATAAGTTTGATAAATTTAGTAAGGATGATTTGATTTTATCAGCTAATAAACCTGTTAATAACCAAGGAATGTCTGAGGCAGCAAGAGGATGGGAAAAACATGCAGGTAGAAAAGGTGGCGTATTCAATCCATTGAAAGGTAATGTAGAACAAAAGAATGCAGCTGCTAATAATTTTGTCAATGAAGTATTAAATAACAAAAGCACAGTTAAAGAAAATTTAGCTCGAGGTGGAGTCGAATACAGATTACCTGATGGTAGAGGTATTCGCTATAACTCAGATGGTTCTTTTTCTGGTTTCTTAGATCCTAAAAGGCCAAAAGAATAATATATGAATAATTGTTTTGAAATTACTTTCTTCAGTGATTCTAAATATGAAGAAATAACAGTTGAAATTACATATGACAGCCAAATACTTTGTCAACTAAATAAGGATAAAGGAATTAATGAAATAGAAATAGAGTTTTTTTCTGATGCAAAAATTCTATCAGAAGAAAATCCAATGAAATTTAAATTGAGTGACTTTTTAGAGATTTTAAACGAAGCTGTAGATGATTTAAAAAACTCATAATTCAAATAAGATCCCAGTTTGCACTGGGATCTTATTATCTACCTCACGCCCCAGCCAACCGGATAGCCAACTGTCCGGCTTGGTGAGTGAAGGTGTAGAGGTTACCCACATCAAAACCTAGTTTCTTCAATCATTTATTACTAATGGTCAGTTGTGGACTGAGGTTGGGTTTACTATTGTTCGGTAAATAACCCACTGAATATCGTCTGGTTTTAACCACTTCTTCTTTAGCTGTCGGCGCTTTACACTACAATCGCGCTTAGCCATAGGGACTACCTCGTATAGTTGCTGTGGCTAGCCGTTGGGATATTCTGCGTTCTAACATGACACTATGTTAAATCGTTTTATCTGATATTTTAAAATCAATACATCTAAAATCAGCGTGACTGATTTTAACTCGTTCTCATCCATCTGTTTTACAGCTTCAAATCTAAATTACGACCAATCTCTACCAAGCACTTTCAGAAACTAACGATAACGTCACCGAACGTGATGTTCAAAATTACCTCTTCCAACAACGTTTACAGGATTATACCAACCAGTCTGACTTTGGCACAGGCGGTAAATATACCCGAGCTATTCAAGCAGTCACGGCATTTACGCAAGGCATTATGGGTGGCAATATTGTCACCGCGATTGCTAATGGCTCAGCACCTTATCTTGCCAATGAAGTAAAAAACCAAATTCAAGGCAATAGCGTTGAAAGTGATATTCAGCGCACACTTGCCCACGGTTTGGTGAATGCAGGTCTTGCACTGGCAAAAGGCGAAAATGCGGCAGCACAAGCCGCTGGTGCGATGACTGGCATTTTATCGCACTCACTTTATGGCAAAACCCCAGAAGAACTTACCGAGTCTGAAAAGCAGAATATAAGTGCATGGGCAACGTTAGCTTCAGGCATTGCCGGCGGTTTAATTAGCGATAATAGTGCCGGCGTTGCCAATGCCGCCCAGGCCGGGAAGGTGGTGGTTGAGAATAACTATTTAAATAACTCAGATCATCGCAAAAAAATCACTGGAGCTTAAAGAGCGCCAAGGAAATATAACCGAAGTTGAACAACTGAAATTGGCTGAGTTACATATTAAAGATACAACTACACGGATAATCAACTGTCCGGCTTGGCGAGTGAGGGGGAGCTGTAAACGGATTATACGGACTTTCGAAGGATATAAAACCGAGCATAGTTCCTAGCATTGCTGGAAATATGGGAGCTGCTTTCATAACAGAAATTACTAATACGGAGATCCAAGAGGAAATTAAATATTTTAATGAACGAAAAAGAGAAAAAATAATGAGCAAAAAAATTAATTCTATTGAATATTTATTTATTGTAACAATTTTATCTTCTTTTGGGCTGTTTTTTATAGGAACATTTTACTATTTCATAATACATAGCATTATTGGGTTATTTATTAGTGGTGATTTTATTTTCTCATTTGAAACATTTAAAAAAATTATTAAAGCAAGTGTGGTTTGTGGAATAATAGCTGGTCTAGGTAATTGGTTTATAGAATATAAGTTACGTAGATGATGTTAAAATCCCAGCCAAGATGCTGGGCTCTTCTTTTACAACAGAGACTACAAATATTTATATCCAGAAGAGAATTCAATATGTTAAGGAAAAAATAGTGAATAAAAAAACTAATCAATTTGAATACTTTCTTGTTACGACTATTTTGTGTGTGGTAGCCCTGTTTATTATGGGACTGTTTATATATTGCATAGGTGAGTGTATTATTTGGTTATTTTTTGGTGGAGATTTTCTTTTTTCGATCGAGTTTTTAAAGAAAATTATTAAAGCAAGTCTATGGGCTGGGTTAGTCGTTGGAATAGGGGCTTGGTTTGCAGAATATAAGTTACGTAGATGATGTTAAAATCCCAGCGAAGATGTTGGGCTCTTCTTTTACAACAGAGACTACAAACTACAAACATTCATATCCAGAAGAGAATTCAATATGTTAAGGAAAAAATAGTGAATAAAAAAACTAATTAATCTGAATTTTTTCTTGTTATGACTATTTAATATTGTAATTTATTTTCTTACAATAAATTTAATTTAGATGCTCTTAATGTTTTTATAAGAGAGTTTTTATTTAACTTATCAATTAATCATAGAACTATTCTATTATGGTTATCAAGGCTTCTATATATTATAAGTGCTGCTTTCTTATCTTCTTTAAGATAAATATAATTATACAAAACGTTATTATTAATTTCTACGAGATATAAAAATGACTAATCACAAATTAATCGAATTTCTACATTCAGTTTATCCAGAATTACCAATCGATGTTAGCTATATGCGAGGTTATTCTGATGATGAAATAAAAAAAATCGAACGTTTATATGATATCGAAGTGAAAGATCAGCTATATGATTTTTTAACCAGCATAGGGCGTTGTAGTGGTGGTCTTTTTGGTGATGACCCTCTTGTTTTTTATCAAGGACAAAAAACAATTAGAGGTGATATTTTGTTTCAAATCGGATCGAGGCAAGACTTGGCCTCTATACAGAGACATGATTTATTACCACAAAAACCATTTTTTATCGCAGTGGAAAGTTATACTCAATACTTTTTTGTTTTAACAGCATCAGTTACACCTAATATCATTTATCAATATGATGAGAATGAAGAAATAGTGGAAGCTACTGACTGGGATCTAAAAAATTATTTGAGATATATAGTTAATGTTTATACTCGAAACTATAAAATAAAAGCGCCTTTTAATGAATGCGGAGAACTTATTATCATTTAACTAAAATATCTATTTCCATATGCAAAGTGATTAATTCTCAAGGTATTTATGATGATGAAGTCTAGTGATAGTTTAAAATGGTTGAAAGAAAGTGAACGTTATCTCTATGAAAATAATGGTGGAGATTTATTCTACTTATTAGAGATGATGTATAAAATGGAAAAAATGAATTTTAGACAATTTATTTATGATGCATCTAGGGGAATTGGCAATGTTATTTGTGAAGGCTCTGAATATATATTAGATATGGATTTAGATAATCCTTCAGATTTTCAAGAGGTGAGTTTTTTTATTGGTGATTATGAATCTTCAACTATATCACCTAAAAGTTTTGTTGAGTTAATGCAAGTTATATCAAAAAACTATATAAAAGAAAATCCTCAAGATAGAGATTCGGTGGATTCTTCTATGTTAAAACTTGAATTACGTTATTTATAATTAATAACATGATTTGTTGTATTATTAGTAAATTAAAAATAAATTAACTATAAATATATAAAATTATAAATCCTTTTATATTTCATTGTGTTATATTTACATCTAAATAAAGCCTAGCTAAAAAATATTAAAATAATAGCTAGGCTTTTTTATAGCCTAATAAATTTAATTTATTTACGATTTAGTTTTAAATGTTTATTTTAAAATGAATATAACGAATCCTTAGATTCTTTTAGTTTTTGTGCTAAGTCAGATGCTTCGTATCTTCCTGTTACTATTTCAATATAAGATGCAGTATCGACAGATTCAGCTATTTTAAGGGCTTTATCTAACTCATTCGCTGTGGTTACTTTCTCGCAATACCAATCTTTAGCACCAAACGCTTTCGGCAACTCATGATAATTCCACTGTGCTAGGTCGTTATAATAAGCTTCAGGATAATCACAAAGTAATCGCTCAATTAAATACCCATCATTATTAAGTACTAAAATAATTGGCTTTAATCCGAAGCGTGCAAATTGACTAATTTCTTGCACGGTTAATTGGTGCGAGCCTTCGCCAGTAATTAAAATAAGGCGACGATCAGGAACGGCTAATGCAGCACCAAATGCAGCGGGTGTCGCCCAGCCAATAGAGCCCCATAAGGTTTGGTTATGAAATTGAGCATCTTCTGGTAAGAGTGCGAAACCAAGTCCCATCGATGATGTACCTGTTTCTGCGATAATAATATCATTAGGTTTAATAAATTTTTCTAAACGAGGATAGAGATATTGAGCTGTAATCTCACCTTTATCAGATAATAGCGGTTCCCCAAGACCTTCAGCTTTAATCTGCTTATAGGTTTTGTAAGGCAGAGCTGTTTCTAATCTTGATAATACATCTTCCATATAAATTGATGTGTAGATTGTAGAACCTATTTCAACATGTTCTGGCATGATATTAATGAATTTTTCATGGCTAATCTTTGCAGTAAAACTGCCAGTGTTAAAATCGGTCATCATTGCACCGATACCAAGCACATATTCACTATTTTCTACAAACTCTCTGACTTTGGGTGTCATTAACTGCCCATCATAGAGACCAATATAATGTGGGTTAGATTCACTTAAGATACTTTTATCCATAAACATGGTTGCATAAGGTAAACCAGTTTTATTAATAAAAGATTGGACTTTATCCGCTAATCCTAAACGTTTTGATAAAATACCAGGAAGTACACAAGTATTATTGCTTTGTATAAGCTTTTCTTTAATTGCATTTACTGCTTTATCTAATGTTTCTTTATTACTAATTTGTTTTTTAGCAGCAAGAGGGGCTTTATTTTCGTGTATTGGCATTAATGCATAATCAGCAGGTAAGCCAATATAAACAGGGCGACGCTCTTTTAATGCACAAGCAATTAAACGTTCTGTTTCTGCTACACAATTTTCAGGTGTTAAAATCGCATGAGCACAAGCTAAGCGCTGACCTAATTGATAAAAAATATCAAAATCACCATTACCCAAAGTATGATGGACTAAGCGTTTACTTTTTTGTACGCCACTTGTAGGCATACCGACTAAGTGAAAGATAGGTAAGTTCTCTGCATAAGAGCCGGCAATAGCATTAATCGCACTTAATTCACCTACACCAAAAGTTGTTGATAGCGCTGCCATACCTTTAATACGGGCATAGCCATCTGCGGCATAAGCTGCATTTAATTCATTACAATTTCCAATCCAACGCATTGAGTTGCCATTACATATTGTGTCCTCTATAGGAAATGCATAATCACCGGCAACACCAAAGACATCCCTTATCCCTAAGTCATATAATCGACTTAATAGATGTTCAATAACGCTCTTATTCATATAATCTCCAGATATTCTGAAATAATCATCTACTATATAGTAGTAAAGTTCCTATAATGTGCTTAAGTTTTATCGTGGAACTTACTTAATAGGAAATGGTTTATTATCATTGGGGCTATAACTAAAAGTAATAGGAGACTGTTGACGATGGATATACGCGCATTGCGCTATTTTGTTGAGGTCGTTCAATTAAATGGTTTTAGCCGAGCGGCTGATGCTCTATTTATTACGCAGCCTGCCATTAGTCGTAGTATAAAAAAGCTAGAAGCTGAACTTGGTGCGACTTTATTAATAAGAGAGATAAATGGTGTAAGGCTAACAGATGATGGTGCTATTTTATTTGAACATGCAAAACAGATACTTAAACAATTTAATAGCATGAATAAAGCATTGCATGATAAAGCAGGACCATTAACAGGAACATTAAATGTTGGATTACCTCCGGTTATAGCCTCTACTTATTTTGCAGATATTATTATGGCATTTAGCTCTTTTCATCCTCAGGTTGAACTGAAAATTTTTGAATTAGGCACAAAGCAGATGGAAGAGGCAATGCTAGAAGGCACTGTTGAAACTGCAGCAGTTGTATTACCTTTTAATGATAATGCTTTTGAATTAACAGTATTTTCAGAGGATCGCCTCATGTTATTAATGAGCCATACTCATCCTTTAGCAATAAAAAAAGAGGTGAATTTTAAAAATATTATTACTGAGCCCTTTGTCTTTTTTTCAGATGATTTTCGTATAAATGATTTAGTGCGTAGTGCGTGTGGTATTTATAGCACAGAGCCCATTATTGCTGGGCGTAGTAATCATTTAGATTTAATTATTGCTATGGTAAAAGCAGGTGTTGGTGTGACTTTGCTACCAAACAGTATGTGCAATAAAAATCCGATAGAGAATTTGGTTGCGATCCCTGTTATTGATCCTGTGCTTTCTTATCAATTGGCGTTGGCAAATAATAAAAATAGCTATCAAAGTCGTAGTTGCCAAGCATGGAATCAATTAGCGATAGAAAAATTAACAGCACAATAAAGTATTAATGAGAAATTATTAAATAGAAATTAATTATATTTATCTATTTTTACAAAGACAGATTTCACTGCGATTTATTGCTATTTATCGAGTAATACTAATTTAATAAATAATACAAATTCTCTAAGACTTGCCTATCGTGGTGTAAAAATGGTTATATTGATAGTAAGTTTATATTTCATCAGTTTTATCTTGAGTAAAAATAGAGACTGATAAAATAAAAGATTAATCAGACAAGATAGGCATAGGACAGGGAACATGAATGAGAGTAACAGCTCAGCTAACCAACATTTTATTCGTAAGTTAGAAGGTATTGTCGGTAAAAAACAAGTACTAACACAAGCACATAAAACCGAAAGATATCGCAAAGGCTTTCGTTCAGGGCAAGGTAAAGCATTAGCCGTCGTATTTCCTCACTCTTTACTAGAACAGTGGCGTGTATTTAAAGCCTGTGTTGACGCTGATAAAATTATTATTATGCAAGCGGCAAATACGGGCTTAACAGAAGGGTCGACACCAAATGGTGATGATTATGATAGAGATATCGTTATTATCAGCACATTGCGCCAAGATAAAATTCAAGTACTTTCAGAATATAATCAAGTTATTGCTTTTCCCGGTAGCACATTGTGGCATTTAGAAAAAGTATTAAAGCCATTAGGTCGAGAACCTCACTCTGTTATCGGTTCTTCTTGTATCGGTGCTTCTGTTATTGGTGGAATTTGTAATAACTCTGGTGGTGCTTTAGTTCGCCGTGGTCCTGCTTATACTGAATTATCGCTTTATGCACGTGTAAATGAGAAAGGTGAAGCTGAATTAGTAAATCATTTAGGTATCGATCTAGGTGAAACACCAGAAGAGATTTTAACTAATCTTGATAATCGTCATTACCATGCGAAACAAATCCATGCGACAGAAAAGCTAGCATCAGATCATGAATATAGTGAGCGTGTACGTGATGTTGATGCAGATACGCCTTCTCGTTTTAATAATGATGAAAGGCGCCTATATGATGCAGCAGGAAGCGCAGGAAAACTTTCGGTATTTGCAGTGCGATTAGATACATTCCCCGCTGATCATCGTACCCAAGTGTTTTATATTGGTACTAATAATCCTGATGAACTAGAAGATATTCGTCGCCATATCTTAAGTAACTTTAAAACACTGCCAGTCGCGGGTGAGTATATGCATAGAAGTTATTATGAAATGGCTGAAGTTTATGGAAAAGACACTTTTCTTGTTATCGATAAATTAGGCACTGATAAAATGCCAACGCTTTTTGCAATTAAAGGGCGATTCGATGCGGTATTAAATAAAGTTCCATTTTTACCTAAAAACATGGTCGATAGAACAATGCAGCTAATGAGTAAGCTATGGCCATCTCATTTACCTGAGCGTATGACTGATTTTCGCGATAAATATGAACATCATTTGATGTTAAGAATGGCTGATAGCGGTATTGATGAAGCATCAACTTATTTAAAAGAATATTTTAAACAAGCGTCTGGTGATTATTTTGAATGTACAGAAGAAGAGGGTAATAAAGCCTTTTTACATCGTTTTGCTGCTGCCGGTGCTGCTGTCCGTTACCACGCTGTCCATATAAATGAAGTTGAAGATGTTTTACCTTTGGATATTGCATTACGCCGTAATGACAAAGATTGGTTTGAGAAATTGCCACCAGAAATTGAGAGTAAATTGCTGCATAAACTCTATTGTGGGCACTTTATGTGCCATGTAATGCATCAAGACTATATTATTAAAAAAGGTGTCGATGCCAAAGCACTAAAAGCTCAAATGCTAGCGTTATTAGATAAACGAGGTGCAGAATATCCAGCTGAGCATAATGTTGGACATATGTACCATGCAAAACCACAGTTAAAAGCTTTTTATCAGCATAACGATCCAACCAATAGTATGAACCCAGGAATTGGTAAAACCTCAAAATTAAAATATTGGGGTGGTGAATGTGGTTGTGGGCAAGCTCATACAAATAAAGAAACAGAAAAATAATGTAAATAATAGATATTTTAAAAACAAAAAAGGCAGGATTATCCCTGCCTTTTTATTATTATATCGTTTAACTTGCAATATCTTCTGCATATTTATAAAGCGCATGAAGTTGTTTTAATTTCTCTTCATTATCGCTATGTTCTTCTGCTAATAACTGAATAGTATTAAAATACTCAGTGAGTTTTTCTGGTGTTAACATCTCTTTGCGATGAGCAAGCCAGCGCTGTTGCTCGTCATAATTTAATGTTGCTGGATAATTTCTGGCGCGATAACGGAAAAATAGCGGCTCCATTCTTGCATCTTCAAACGTTAAATCTAATGCGGGTAGGTTTTGTGGTGGCGTTGTTCGAATAATTTCCATTGCACTACGATCATTATCGCTAAAAAAGCCATTATATAACTGTGAATCAACGTTATCAGAAACAACAAAAGGTGCTTGTTCAGTAAAGATTTCAACCACTTTATTGCGTATTTCTGGATGCGAAAATAGTAATGCTTGGTTTCTTAAACATTGTTCAACATCTAAGCCAATTCTGTCAGCATCTTGTGCTCGTAGTGTATTTTGTGGTGCAACGATAGGGCACTTATTAATATGCAATAACTTTATTGGAACCGGAGGTTCATCGGCAGATAATTCTTTGCGAGGTGTATATAAACGCTCGCGTAATTGTTCTGAAGTTAACGTTAATAAGGGTGAAATATCAGCAGATAAATCGCAAACAATAACCGCATTACGATTATCAGGATGCCACGCAAGAGGTGCAATAAGGCTTAAATTAGAGCGAGCAGCACCAAACATACCAGATACATGAACAATTGGTGTCATTGCTGGAATGTCAATTAATGCCTGTACTTTACGCTTATCACGTAGATTAAAAAAATAATCAAACATACGAGGCTGTGCTTGTTTTAATTTTTTAGCCATTGCAATGGTGGCATAAACATCTGACATCGCATCATGTGCATTTTCATGTGAAATACCATTTGCCTTAGTTAACAGCTCTAATTTAAAACTTGGAAATCCTTCTTCATTTTCAGGCCAAATAATGCCTTCAGGGCGTAATGCATAACACGCACGTAAAACATCAAGTAAATCCCAACGAGAATTCCCTTTTTGCCAACTATAAGCATAAGGATCGTAAAAATTACGATAGAGAATATTACGAGTAACTTCATCGTCAAAACGTAAGTTGTTGTAGCCCATAATGCAACTATTTGGTTGACTAAATGCTTGATGAATTTGTCGTGTAAATTCAGCTTCATTAATCCCATTTTTTAGAGCTATTTGGGGCGTGATCCCTGTAATCATCACTGCTTCTGGCTGAGGAAGGTAATCGTCATTAGGCTGGCAATAAATAACAAGAGGATCTTCTATAATATTAAAATCCATATCGGTTCTTACACCCGCAAATTGAGCAGGGCGATCCATCGCGGGATGTTTACCGAACGTCTCGTAATCATGAATGTAAAATGTGGGTGTTTTCGCTGAGTTAGACAAGATTTCCTACCGTAATTTTATTGGTTTAATGCATTGATTTCTAAACGATACATTAAGTATTTAAATTGGTCGTAATTGGTTTTTCACTAATATATTTTGTCCCTATAAGTGTTATTGGGTATACAAGTGAATTCAAATGCATAGATTACTAGCAATGCTAATCAATATCTTGCCATGGTAAACCATATTCAAAGAAACATGAAATGGCAGAGTGTGTAAGAAAGCAGATTAAGATAAATATTGACGGGTTATAAAGTTGAAGCTTATCCAATAAATCAGAAAGTTTAGCTAGCTGTTATTCAGTCAATAAAGTCATGTGATAAGGGTGTTAGTTTGTGCGTTTGAATACGCCATTGTATAGCGTATGATAAAAGTAGATCTAACGCACATAACCCAATTTGTTAACGTTAACTTTTGTGCTTTGTATCACACAATGATAACGATATTGTTTGTTATGAGCTAAGTTAACGTTAACATTTGCAGGTGAAATAATTCTATAAGGCGCTTAACCATGAACAAAGACTCTAAAAAATACTATGCTATTCTAAGTGCATTGCTATTTTTCTTCTTCTTTACGTGGTCTTCATCATTCTCATTAGTCTCTATCTGGTTAAACCAATATGTAGGATTAAAAGCAACAGATACAGGATTAATATTCTCTGCAATTTCGCTTATCGCATTATGTGCTCAGCCGCTGTATGGCTTTATTCAGGATAAACTAGGGCTAAGAAAGAACTTACTGTTAGTTATTGCAGTATTACTTATTCTTTCTGGACCCTTCTTTCTTGGCTTCGCTTCTATATTACGATGGAATATTTTTGTCGGTTCTATTTTGGGCGGTCTATATGTCGGCATGACCTTTAATGCGGGAATAGGGGTCTTAGAGTCATATACTGAGCGTGTAAGCCGTATTCGTGGTTTTGAATATGGTAGAGCAAGAATGTGGGGATCATTAGGGTGGGCATCTGCAACATTTATTGCAGGTCACAATATTAATATTGATCCTAACTACAATTTTGTTATGGCGTCTATCTCTGGTGTGGTTTTCCTTATTCTACTTACATTATTAAAAACGGGTAAATCAGACGCTTTTAACCAATTAGAACATGGCAAAACCTCAGCAATAACAGTAAAAGATGCACTGAATTTACTCTCACTGCCACGCTTTTGGGCACTTATATTATTTGTAATTGGTACCTGTGTTTATGGTGTTTATGACCAACAGTTCCCTGTTTTCTTTTCATCTCAATTTGCGACCTTGCAACAAGGTAATGAGATGTATGGATATCTGAATTCATTGCAGGTGTTCTTAGAAGCGGGTGGTATGTTTGTGGCGCCATTTGTGGTGAATAGAATTGGTGCAAAAAACGGCTTATTACTTGCCAGCAGTGTTATGGCAGCACGTATTATTGGTTCTGGATTAGTTGAAGGACCAGTGATGATATCTTGTATGAAACTACTTCATGCGGTTGAATTACCAATTTTATTAATCTCAATTTTTAAATATAACAGCCAACACTTTGATAAGCGGTTATCTTCGACACTCTATTTAGTTGGTTTTCAGTGTGTGAGTTCTATCGTTGCCACATTATTATCCCCATTAGCAGGTTATGGATATGACCATTATGGTTTTGCGCCAACTTATATGGTGATGGGGTGCATTGTTATAGGAACGACGTTGATGTCAGTTATCTGTTTACGTGCGGATGATAAAGCGTTGCCATCAGGCGAAGTAGAAAAAAAAGATTTACCGTCTAATAAAGCTCAAGCCGTTTAATTGATATCGTCTTTTCTTTTGTTCGCTTTTGATTGCCAGTTTATTTTGTCAGTAAATGAAATATTTATCTCCACCCTGTTGGCAAATATGCTGACAGGGTGTTTTTTTGGGAAGAACATGATGAGTAATTACTTTCGTTGCGATGGTGGTAGAGAAGCATTTGAGCTTCATCACGTTAAGCCTATTAGTGAAGGTGGTGGTGTTTATGGTATAGATAATATCCGTGTTACCACGCCAAAGCGTCATATTGATATCCATAGCGAAAATAAAATGAAACTAAAAAATAGCATTAATGATTATACAGAAACTGAATTTAAACAGCTTATTGAAGCTATAATCAATTGTGAAGATGATGAAAAAACACAAGATAATAATTTAGAACATTTTATTAAAATCACAGAGCACCCTGAAGGTTCTGATCTTATTTATTATCCAGAAAACAATAATGATGGGAGTGTAACCGCTATTATTAAAGAAGTTAAAGAATGGCGAGCTAAAAATGGCAAGCCTGGATTTAAAAAAGGTTAACCATTACTCTCAGCTGGAACGTTATCGAGCGTTAGGTGTACCCGATGGAATTGAAGATAAATCAGTTTGGAATAATGCGCATACCGTAACTTTAGAAGACTATAATATTAATAAATGGACCCAGCATTTTCATACGCCTGAGGCTATAGAAGCATATGAAAAATCTCAGGAGATAAAATAATGATCGATTTAAAAAGCATTTATCAAAATGAAAGTGTAGAAGATGTACTCTTATATTTTTCGCCCAAAACGACATACCCAAGTATTGATCGTTGTTACGTGAGATATAAATTTGAAGTTGTTGAAAAGGCTATACTTATAAAAACAATGGGTAAGCTTTTACAGGAAGGTAAATTAGCTAAAGATAAAAAAGGTCTAACAATTAAAGGCCCTAACTGGCAAGAACCCCAATTTGTCACTCAAAAAAAATATGGCATTGAGTAGCTTTCAACCCACATATAAATTGACTCCTAATAATGCGGATTTTTCATAACTTATAGAGAGTTTACTCGCTAAATATTATTGACTATATTTAAAATATGCTGTTGAGCTAATTAGCTGTTTATTAAACGAAATCAATTAATTTTGTAAACTTTGCTTGTTTATTGACACGATTAAGCGATAATCTTAAACAGAGCTATTTATCTTAAATATCAATTGTAAAGGTGCAGGAAATGGATAACGCAAGCAAGCCGTCTTTCCAAAACGTACTGGAGTTTGTGCGTATGTTTCGTCGTAAAAACAAAATCCGTCGTGAAATCACTGACAATGAGAAAAAGATCCGTGATAACCAAAAACGTGTTCTTTTATTAGACAACTTAAGTGAATATATTAAACCAGGTATGTCGATAGAAGATGTATTGGGTATTATCGCTAATATGCGTAGCGACTATGAAGATCGCGTTGATGATTACATCATTAAAAATGCAGACTTATCCAAAGAACGTCGTGAATTGTCTAAACAATTGAAAGCGATGGGTGAGATGAAAAATATTCCTGATATAAAAGATTAATTATATTAGGTAGCAAACTTAATGCCTCTGAGAACTCAGGGGCTTTTTTTATGGCTTTAGCATATAAAAAGTAAAGGTTTTGTACTGAGGTAAAATAAGTATCTTACAGATATTCTTATTGTGGGATAAAAGAAAAAGAACCCGCAATTAGCGGGTTCTTTATTAGCTGTAATTCAATAGAACAATACTATTTATTACGATTAGTTTTGGCTTTCAGCCTTAGTCATTACAGAAGAAGCTTGATTGGTTGCACTATGGCCGCCAGCACCACTGCGACCTTGCTTATCAAAAGCAGGGCGTTCTTCCCAAGCTTTAATGTCAATGGCTACAGCTTCTTCATTAGAAGCAGCAGCTTTTGTCATTGGTGAGCTAGCATGTAACTGACGCACAACTTGAAGGTTAGGTTGAGTTTCTACATTAACAGCCGGTGTTACTGGTGCTGTTTCAACTTTTTCTTCTTGCTGATGTTGCTCAGTCTCATTACTGCTTGTTACTACCACGACTTCATTATCTTTAGCCGTAGTTTCAACGACATTTTCCACAATGGTTTCAGCGATGGTTTCAACAGCAGGTTCTAGCGCTGTTTCCACTGCCGTTTCAGTTACAGTTTCAGTTGTAGTTTCAACAGCAGGCTGAGTATCGACACTATTTTCTGTAACAGTAGGTTGGCACTCTTCATGCGATTCTACTGCGACACTCTCTTCTTCTGTTTCTTGCACATCTTCAACTATTGGCGCTTTAGCTTCTGTTATTTCAGTTTGTTGTGATGCTTCATGCATTTCATGCATATAAGCTTCAGTTGTATTTAAGACCGCTGAAATGTTCTCTTTGCGCGTAACACTTTCTTCAGTATTAATTTCAGCAACAACATTGTTGATAACGTCGGTTGCTGCTGTTTTCTCTTCAACACTTGGTTGAACTTCAACAGCAATAATCTCAGCAACAGCCTCTGTTGTTGGTGCAGTTTCTTGGCTTACAGTAACAGCAATAGTTGCAGGTGTTTGCTCTGCTTGAGCAACGTTAGCAACAATGGCATCTGATGCTTCAGGCGTAATCGCAATAACAGCTGGTTCAGCATGAGAAATAAAGTGATTTGCTGCATTATTATCAACAAATTGCTCATCACTTATTGGCGTTACCGGGTAACGGATCCACACTTTACCAGAGGCTAATTCTGGTGATGCAGCTGCCATAGTTAATGGAACAGGTGATGTGGTTAGTGTGCGTTCGTCACGATAACGACGGCGACGTTGTCCACTCACACGCAAATGACGAGGAGAACGGCGAGAACGACGCGGCATAACGTTATCTTGTTGTGCGTTGTTGTCTTCTTGTTTCACATCATCTTGTTGTTTTACTGCTTCTGGCGCTGCTTTTGGTGCTTGTGCATCACTGTTATCTGTTTTGCTTATTACTACTGCTTTAGGTGATTGTACTTTTTCAGCAACAACCGCTTTTGGCGTAGTTTGAGCAACAGCTGCTTCAGATTCTGCTTTATCTAATGCAGGAACTGGCGCTGCAACAACAGGGAGTACCGCAGTGCCATCAGTAACACGAACAGATTGCGTTAATTGACGACGAGTACGGCGTTGCATTACAGGGCGACGCACTTCCTCTTTTTTCTCTGTATCATCTTTATTTGCAGCGATTTCATCACTTTCTTCTGTTTGTACTGCTTGCGCTTTAGCGGCTTCTAACTGTTGCTGACGTTTTTCTTCTTGGCGACGACGTTGCTCTGCACGTTGATCACGGCGTTGTTGACGACGCGCTTCGCGTTCTGCAATCTCTTGTTCACTCATTGCTTCAGTTGAAGTGTTTGGTGCTTTTTGATTGCGGTTTTTGCGATTTTCTTCGCTAGCTACATTATCGCGACTGCGTTCGTTATCACGATTACGTTCATTATCGCGGTTACGTTCATTATCGCGGTTACGTTCGTTATCACGATCACGACGATTGTTATTATTACGGCGATTGTTGTTATTACGACGATCACGACGGTTGTCGTTATTACTCTCTCTTTTATTTTCCTGTGGTTTTTCGGGTTCAACAACAGGTTCTGGTTTGCTACCAAATAAATTAGAGAAGAATTTCGCAATACAAGTAAAGAAGCCATCGCCCTGTGTTTTTTCTGATTCAGCAGGTTTGGCTGGTTCAGAAGGGGCTTTTGCATTGTTAACCACTTCGGTCGTGCTTTCTGGTTGTAAAGCAAATGCAGAAATAGCAGGTTGCTCTGGTGCTTTACGCTCAGTAACAACTTCATCTTCAGCTTCACTTGAGTGGCTTTCATGGAATGATGCCAAGTTATAGCTGAGCGAGGTGATCTCTTCGCCTTTACGCACACGGATAACAGAGAAGTGTGGTGTTTGCATTTGGTCATTTGGAACAACAACCACTTTTACATTTGATTGACGTAGTTCAATATCAGTCACGGCTTTACGTTTTTCGTTAAGCAAGTAAGAGGCTATTTGAACCGGTACTATCGCATGAACTTCATGGGTATTTTCTTTTAGCGCTTCTTCTTCGATTAGACGGAGCACTGAAAGTGACAGTGATTCGTTATCACGAATCGTTCCTGTGCCTAAGCAGCGAGGACAAACGTGATGGCTAGATTCACCTAATGAAGGGCTTAAGCGCTGACGAGACATCTCTAACAGCCCAAAGCGAGAAATTCGACCGATTTGAATACGTGCGCGATCTTGACGAACAGCTTCACGCATTCTGTTTTCAACTTCACGTTGATGACGAACAGGCGTCATATCGATAAAGTCGATAACAATTAAGCCACCAAGGTCACGTAAACGTAACTGGCGAGCAATTTCATCTGCCGCTTCTAGGTTGGTATTAAATGCCGTTTCTTCGATATCGCCACCACGAGTTGAACGTGATGAGTTAATATCGATGGCAGTTAATGCCTCAGTGGTATCAATAACTAATGCACCACCAGAAGGTAAGCGTACTTCACGCTGAAATGCAGATTCAATTTGTGATTCGATTTGATAATGACTAAACAGTGGAACCGCACCTGTGTAGTGGCGAATTTTGCTAGCAAAATCACCACGACCAATTGCTTCGATATGGCTACGAGCCATTTCCACTACTTTTGCATTATCAATTAAGATTTCGCCAATATCTGGACGCAGATAATCGCGGAAAGCGCGAACGATTACGTTACTTTCTTGGTGAATTAAAAAAGGTGCAGGACGGTTCTCTGCGGCTTTTTTAATCGCATCCCAGTGTCTTAAACGGTAGCTTAAATCTTGTTGAAGTGCTTCTGCTGATTTACCTACACCCGCAGTACGAACAATAAGACCCATACCATCTGGAATTTCAAGACTTGATAACGCTTCTTTCAGCTCAGTACGGTCTTCCCCCTCAATACGACGAGAAATACCACCTGCACGTGGGTTATTTGGCATTAATACTAAATAACTACCTGCAAGGCTGATAAAAGTGGTTAATGCCGCACCTTTATTGCCACGCTCTTCTTTATCCACTTGAACAATAACTTCTTGGCCTTCTTTTAATACATCTTTGATGTTAGGACGACCATGAGAGTGATAATTACTAGGAAAATATTCGCGGGCAATTTCTTTGATGGGAAGGAAACCATGACGCTCCGCACCATAATCAACAAAAGCGGCTTCTAGGCTGGGTTCAATTCGAGTGATTTTACCTTTATAGATGTTAGCTTTCTTTTGTTCATGACCGGGGCTTTCGATATCCAAATCATACAAGCGTTGCCCATCCACGAGGGCAACACGCAACTCTTCCTGTTGAGTTGCGTTAATTAGCATTCTTTTCATATTGTGACTTACTCGTTATTTTCACGTTTTATAATCTGCCACTAACATACGTAATTACACTACTGATAACCGATGACCTCGTGTCTTTTACAAAGGCGCCAACCTCACGGTTGTCGATTGTATAGAGGTGCAATATGTCGGTGAGTCTGATTTTCAGTTCTAAAATTCAGCACTCTTTAATTGAAACGTACTGTTCCAACTCAGTAAGCGATGTATTTGTGGCATACTAAATTGTTTGATATTCGACTATGTCTTACGCCATTGCTGCATTTTGAATATCAAACAAACAAAATTTTCATAAATATACCTGATAAACATAATCAGGAGACTCTGCATTATTCCATTGGTGTTAGGGTTATAGCAAGATGACTTTTCCGCTTTGGTGACTTTTTCTGTATAAATATGAGAGATTAGCTAATGTTTCGTCTTTTTCCCATTAATCAGGTTAAAATAGAAGACAGAATTGATGTTATTTTGTGCACCATTAAGTTATTTGTAATTTTTATTATAAGAGAGTCCAAGAATCGCCACTATGAAATCATTTAATCAAGTTCAGTTCGTCACCATTGATGGCGATGAAGCAGGCCAGCGTATCGACAACTTTTTACTGGCACGCTTAAAAGGTGTACCAAAAAGTATGATTTACCGAATTATTCGCAAAGGTGAAGTTCGGGCAAACAAAGGGCGAATTAAACCTGAATATAAACTCAATGCAGGGGATATTATTCGAATTCCACCTGTTAGAGTATCTGAAAAAGAAGAAATTGCAGTTTCACCTAAGCTAGGCAAGGTCGCCGCATTATCTGAATGTATTCTTTATGAAGATGAACATCTTATGTTGATCAATAAGCCTTCTGGTACCGCGGTTCATGGTGGAAGCGGATTAAGCTTTGGTGTTATTGAAGGTTTGCGAGCATTACGCCCTGAAGCACGATTTTTAGAGCTTGTGCATCGCCTTGATAGAGATACATCGGGAGTATTGTTAATTGCCAAAAAACGTTCTGCATTACGTGCACTGCATGAGCAATTACGTTTAAAACAGATGCAAAAAGATTATCTAGCGCTAGTGAGAGGGGAATGGCAATCGCATACTAAAGTCATTCAAGCTCCATTATTGAAAAATATTCTACAAAGTGGCGAGCGAATTGTAAAAGTGAGCAGTGAAGGAAAACCTTCAGAAACGCGCTTTAAAGTAGAAGAGCGGTTTGAATTTGCAACATTAGTAAAAGCGAGCCCTGTAACAGGTAGAACACATCAGATCCGTGTACATGCGTTACACGCAGGTCATCCTATTGCTTTTGATGATCGCTATGGTGATCGTGAATTTGACGCACAATTAGCATCAACAAAGCTAAATCGCCTATTTTTACATGCCAGTTCGCTGACTTTTACGCATCCATCTACGGGTGAACAAATGCGCATTGAAGCACCAATGGATAATAAATTACGTCAATGTTTATTGATGTTGCGTAAAATTAAATCTTAAACTTTGATTTATCAATCAAATAACATGCGCCCAATTTTGGGCGTATGTGCATAGTCATTTACCTTTAATCCAATGGCTGAATTGAGACTAACCCTCTAAACCTTCTAGGTTTGTCATACACTGTTCAACAATGGCATCAATGTTCCACTCTTTAGGTATGCCTTTATTCGGTTCTTTACGCATTTCTGTATCAACACGAATAAATTCTGCAATTCCACGTTCTTTAATAATATTGGTGTAAGTACAACCACATACTTCAGTGATTTTAGGAATTAATGTCTGATCAGAAACGCCTGAGCCTAAAACACAGCTATTGACGAAGTTTTTTTGAAACTCAGAGACATCTTCTTTTTCATCAGAGCAACCCGAAAGGCTCGTGGCGAGAATAAGGGCGGCTAACACGGATATTAATTTATTCATGATAAGTTTTATCGCTACAAAAAATTAAAAAATAAGATGATCAAAATTATTTCTGATTATCTGCAAAAAGTAAGGGGTTGATCCCTTGTGAAAGTAACATTTTATTCAATTGGATGAGTGGTAATCCAATTAAAGAATTAGGATCATCACCTATCAATTTATCAAATAGTGTAATCCCTAAACCCTCAGATTTAAAACTTCCAGCGCAATAAAAAGGCAATTCTTTATTTAAATAGCCGATAATTTCATCATCTGTTAAATGACGAAAATAAACTTGGAATAATTCGCAATGGCTTTCATATTGTAACGTCAAGCTATTGTATAGCGTTAATCCGGTATAAAAAGAGACGCATTGACCAGATGCTTGTTTTAATTGAGCAAAGGCATTCTCAAAATTAAGTGGTTTACCCGTGATATTTTTATTCAGCACACAGACCTGATCTGAGCCAATAATTAAGTGATGAGGAAATTTTGCTTGTAAAGCGCTGGCTTTTTCATAGGATAAGCGGGTGACAAGATCTTGTGCGCACTCTGTGGGCTTAGGTGTCTCGTCAACCTCTGGAGATGCCTGTATAAAGGGCATTCCAAGCTTTTTCAGCAACTCAGCTCGAAAGGGTGAAGTAGACGCAAGAATAAGAGGCAACATATTTTTTTTAAAATCCGTAGCAAAATGATGCCTGACATTCTAAACTATGCGCCGCTGATAAAGCGAATTTTGGTGGAAAGGTGTAGATAAACCGCCTTTTTCTTTGACTATATTCCATTACAAAGATAATATGCGCGCCTTATGCAAAAGGTAAAATTACCCCTGACCATTGATGCGCTGCGAACAGCCCAGAAGAAATTAGACTATAACGGTCACTATTCTCCTGAGCAGGTTAGCCGCGTAGCTGAATCAGTGGTCAGTGTGGACAGTGATATAGATGTGACTTTATCTTTCGATATCGACCATCAACGTTTGGCAGTTATTAAAGGGCATTCCGATGTGGATGTGACTTTAGAGTGTCAGCGTTGTGGCGGTCATTATCCGTACCATGTTCACTCAACATATTGTTTTAGCCCTGTTGTCAGTGATGAACGGGCTGAGGCATTACCGGAAGAGTATGAACCAGTCGACGTAGACGAATTTGGTGAAATAAATTTGCTGGCAATGATTGAAGATGAAATAATCCTCAACTTGCCGGTGGTTCCGGTACATGATTTTGAACACTGTGAAGTGTCCGACGCGGAACAGGTTTTCGGCGAACTCCCTGAGGAATTATCAGAGAAACCGAATCCATTTGCCGTATTAGCCAGTTTAAAGAAAAGTACTAAGGAGTAAGGTCAATGGCCGTACAACAAAACAAACCAACTCGTTCTAAACGTGGTATGCGTCGTTCTCATGACGCGCTGACAGCAACTCAAGTTTCTGTTGACAAAACTACTGGTGAAACTCACCTGCGTCACCATGTAACTGCTGACGGTTACTACCGTGGCCGCAAGGTTATCAACAAGTAATTAGCTTTATAACTCGTTGATACTTTGACAAATCTAACCATAGCGTTAGATGCGATGGGCGGGGACTTCGGTCCTCGCATCACAGTGCCTGCTTGTTTGCGGGCGCTGGCATCTAATCCTCATTTAAAAATATTGCTGGTAGGTCAACCAGACTCAATATCTCCTCTGCTTGCAAATCAAAATGCTGAGCTAATCTCCCGTTTGCACGTTATACCAGCTGAACATATTGTCGCCAATGATGCCAAACCTTCACAAGCTATTAGAGCAAGTAAAGGTACATCAATGCGGGTGGCTCTTGATCTGGTAAAGACAGGTGAAGCACAAGCATGTGTTAGCGCAGGTAATACAGGTGTATTGATGGGGCTGGCAAAACTTCGCCTTAGTGCTATTGATGGAATTGAACGTCCTGCTCTCGTTTCTGTGCTACCTAATCAGAAAAACAGCAAGACAGTGGTTCTTGATTTAGGTGCTAACGTCAACTGTGATAGCAAAATGTTGGTGCAATTTGCAGTGATGGGTGCAGTGATGGCTGAAGAAATCGCAGGAATTGATTCACCCAAAGTTGCTCTTTTGAATATTGGTGAAGAAGAGAGTAAGGGGTTAGATAATATCCGCGAAGCCGCTACTATACTTAGGGCTACACCCAATGTTAATTATATTGGTTATGTTGAAGGTAATGAATTACTGACAGGCAAAACTGATGTTTTGGTGTGTGACGGCTTCGCAGGTAATGTCTCCCTTAAAACAATGGAAGGGGTTATCAGAGTTTTCCTTTCATTGATTAAATCTTCTACTACTGAAAACAAGAAAACCTCGTGGTGGATGAAAATATTGAAGAAGTGGTTACAAAAGCGGCTAATTAAGCGTTTTGGACACATGAACCCCGACCAGTATAACGGTGCTTCTCTGTTAGGATTACGCGGTATCGTCATTAAGAGCCATGGTGGCGCAAATGAAAACGCGTTTACAGCAGCAATAGAACAGGCTGTTCAAGCGATAGAGCGTCAGATCCCAGAACGGATCGCCTCACGTTTGAAGACAGTATTACCCAAGAGTGATTGACAGAATGTATACAAAAATCTTAGGTACTGGTAGTTTCTTGCCTGTACAAGTGCGGACTAATGCCGATTTAGAAAAAATGGTTGATACCTCTGATGAGTGGATTGTCAGCAGAACAGGTATTCATGAACGTCGAATTGCAACCGAAGAAGAAACCGTTGCTGTAATGGGCGCGGGTGCGGCTGAAAATGCATTGGAAATGGCGGGTATTGATAGACAAGATATCGGATTGATTATTGTTGCAACAACCTCTGGTTCACACGCGTTTCCAAGTGCTGCATGCCAAATTCAAAATGCACTAGGTATTGCAGATTGTGCCGCTTTTGATGTTGCTGCTGCTTGCTCCGGTTTTGTTTATGCATTAAGTATTGCAGATCAATTTATTAAAGCGGGTTCTGTAAAACATGCGTTAGTTATTGGTGCAGATAGATTATCACACGCATTAGATCCTAATGATCGTGGCACAATTATTTTATTTGGTGACGCTGCGGGTGCCGTCGTTGTTGGCGCATCTCAAGAGCCAGGAATTGTTTCTACACATTTACATTCTGATGGGCGTTTTGGTGAGTTATTAACACTGCCTTATCAGGATAGAGAAAACCAAGATGCTTCTGCTTATGTCACGATGGCAGGCAATGAAGTATTTAAAGTTGCAGTTCGTGAGCTTGCCCATATCGTGGACGAGACACTTGAAGCCAATAATATTGATAAATCTGAACTCGACTGGCTTGTGCCTCATCAGGCAAATTTAAGAATTATTTCAGCAACAGCGAAAAAGCTGGATATGACAATGGATAAAGTGGTGGTGACATTAGATCGCCACGGCAATACATCAGCAGCATCAGTACCTACAGCGTTAGATGAAGCTGTAAGAGACAATCGCATTAAACGTGGTCAATTAATTTTACTTGAAGCGTTTGGTGGCGGTTTTACTTGGGGCTCAGCACTTATCCGTTTTTAATATTATCAGGAAAATAAACATGACTGATTTTGCAATGATCTTCCCTGGACAGGGATCTCAAACTATCGGAATGCTTGCCGAACTTGCTGAGCAATATCCAGTAGTGACAGAAACATTTGCTCAAGCTTCTGATGTGTTGGGTTATTCTCTTTGGGATTTAGTTCAAAATGGTCCTGAAGAAGAGTTAAACAAGACATGGAAAACACAGCCTGCATTGTTAGCAGCCTCTGTTGCCGTATGGCGTGTATGGCAAGAAAAACAAGGCAAAATGCCACAACTGATGGCGGGTCACAGTCTTGGTGAATATTCTGCATTAGTGTGTGCTGGCGTTATTGATTTCGCAGCAGCAATTAAATTAGTAGAATTACGCGGTCAATTAATGCAAGAAGCTGTACCAGCAGGTACTGGTGCAATGTATGCCATTATTGGTCTAGATAATGACGCTATTGCAAAAGCCTGTGAAGACGCAGCACAAGGGCAAGTGGTTTCACCGGTTAACTTTAATTCACCGGGGCAAGTGGTTATCGCTGGTAACAAAGAAGCGGTAGAGCGTGCGGGTGCATTATGTAAAGAAGCAGGTGCAAAACGTGCATTACCTTTAGCGGTTAGTGTACCTTCTCACTGTGCGTTAATGGCTCCAGCAGCAGAGAAACTGGCTATTGCATTGCAAGAAATTGAATTCAAACAACCTGAAATTCAAGTTGTTAATAATGTTGATGTGAAAGCGCAAACAGATGCGAATGCTATCCGTGATGCATTAGTTCGTCAGTTATATAATCCAGTACGCTGGACTGAGACGGTTGAACTTATTGCTGAGAAAGGCATCACACAACTATTAGAAATGGGACCGGGTAAAGTATTAACTGGTTTAACAAAACGCATTTCTAAAGAAATGAACGCTGTAGCGGTTAATGATGTTGTATCATTAGACGCTGCATTAGGAAATGACTGAGGGATCTCATGGGATTTGACGGAAAAATAGCACTAGTTACTGGTGCAAGCCGTGGTATTGGCCGTGCGATTGCAGAAGATTTAGTTGCACGTGGCACAACAGTAATTGGTACAGCAACGAGTGAAAACGGTGCGCAAGCTATCACTGATTATTTAGCCGGTAAGGGTAAAGGTTTTGTGTTAAATGTCACAGAAAACGACTCTATCGAGAAATTTTTAGCGGATGTGCGTGCTGAATTTGGCGAAATTGATATTTTAGTCAATAATGCAGGTATTACTCGTGATAACCTGTTGATGCGCATGAAAGATGATGAGTGGCAAGATATCATTGACACTAATCTTTCATCAGTCTTCCGTCTGTCTAAGGCAGTTATGCGTGCTATGATGAAAAAACGTTATGGTCGTATAATTACTATTGGTTCTGTTGTTGGAACTATGGGTAATGCAGGACAGGCAAACTACGCGGCGGCAAAAGCGGGTGTGATTGGTTTTAGTAAATCATTAGCACGCGAAGTTGCTTCCCGAGGCATTACGGTAAATGTTGTTGCTCCTGGTTTTATTGAAACTGATATGACTAAAGCACTGACAGACGACCAAAGAGCGGGTATTTTATCTCAGGTTCCTGCTAACCGTTTAGGTGATGCCAAAGAGATTGCCAGTGCTGTAGCTTTCTTAGCTTCTGATGAAGCAAGCTATATCACAGGTGAAACATTACATGTCAATGGCGGCATGTATATGATCTAATTATGGGGACGTCTTTATATTTGCTTTTTGCGTACATTATAATGCAAAATATAGCGAATAAAGTAGTCCACACAGTCGGGATTGGTTAGCATCTTTTCCTGTATTTATAAACTAAGAAAATCATCGCGCAAGCGAGTTTTGATAGGAAATTTAATAGTATGAGCACTATCGACGAACGCGTTAAGAAAATCATTGTTGAACAACTGGGTGTTAAAGAGGAAGAAGTTGTAAATTCGGCTTCATTTGTTGATGACTTAGGCGCTGATTCTCTTGACACAGTTGAGCTGGTAATGGCTCTGGAAGAAGAATTCGATATCGAAATCCCAGACGAAGAAGCAGAAAAAATTACTACAGTTCAAGCTGCAATTGATTACGTTGAGAACGCAGGTAAATAAGTCTGCTACTCTAGGCTCTAGGCGGTCACTCGACCGCCTATATTTTCTACCCTAAACTTTTTCCCTCCTTGGAGGATAAGCGTGTCTAAGCGTCGTGTAGTTGTGACCGGAATAGGCATGTTATCTCCTGTCGGTAATAACGCAGAAGCTTCTTGGGAAGCGGTATGTGGCGGACAGAGTGGTATCAGCCTTATCGAAGATTTTGACACCAGTCATCATGCGACCAAATTCGCTGGATTGGTAAAAGATTTCAATCATGAAGATTATAATCTTTCGCGTAAAGATGCGCGCAAGATGGACCTCTTTATTCAGTATGGTGTTGCTGCAGGCGTTCAAGCCTTTGCAGATTCAGGTCTTGAAGTAACAGAAGCCAATGCAAGTCGTATCGGAGCTGCGATTGGTTCTGGTATTGGTGGCTTAGGCCTTATCGAAGAAAACCATACGTCTATGACAAATGGTGGTCCTCGTAAAATTAGCCCATTCTTTGTACCTTCAACCATCATTAATATGGTTGCTGGGCATTTAAGTATTATTTATGGTTTGCGTGGTCCTACAATCTCTATTGCAACCGCATGTACGTCAGGTGTTCATAATATTGGACATGCTGCGCGTATCATTGCTTATGGCGATGCGGATGCCATGCTTGCTGGCGGCGCTGAAAAAGCAACGACTCCATTAGGTTTAGGTGGCTTTGGTGCAGTTCGCGCACTATCAACCCGTAATGATAATCCACAAGCGGCTAGCCGCCCATGGGATAAAGATCGTGACGGTTTTGTTCTTGGTGATGGTGCTGGTGTTCTCGTTCTTGAAGAATATGAACACGCCAAAAACCGTGGCGCTAAAATTTATGCTGAAATCGTCGGATTTGGTATGAGCAGCGATGCTTACCACATGACATCTCCAGCAGAAAATGGCGAAGGCGGTGCGCTAGCGATGACAAATGCACTTAAAGATGCGGGTATTGAAGCATCTCAAGTGGGTTATATCAACGCACATGGCACATCAACCAATGCTGGTGATGTTGCTGAAGCACAAGCTGTAGAAGCTGTGTTTGGTAAGGGTACAGAGGTATTAGTCAGTTCAACAAAATCCATGACAGGTCACTTATTAGGTGCTGCTGGTGCGATTGAATCAATCTTTACTATCCTTGCACTGCGTGATCAAATAGCACCTCCAACAATTAATCTTGATAATCAAGATGAAAATTGTCGTCTTGATTTTGTTCCTCATAAAGCACGTAAAGTTGAGAACATGGAGTACGCTCTGTGTAACTCATTTGGCTTTGGTGGCACAAATGGTTCAGTTCTTTTTAAACGCGTATAATCGACGTTTTTATCAATAACTGATAATACCGAAGACCCAGATAACTCTGGGTCTTTTATTTTGTCCTTTTGCCGCCAGTTGTTTTATTATGTACAGATTAATATCAATAAGATAAAGGCAGAATATCAGATGTATTGGGTAAATGGGCAACAGCAACAGTATGTCGATGCCAGTGATCGCGCAGTGCAATTTGGTGATGGCTGTTTTACAACGCTTCTTGTTGATAATAATAAACCCATTATGCTACTTGCCCATATTGAAAGATTAAAACAGGGCTGTGAGGCGCTTTTTTTACCCATGCCAAATTGGCAATGGCTCGAAAACCACATTATTGATATTGCTGCAAATGAGCCATCTAAAGGTGTGATCAAAGTGATTATTAGCCGTGGTACTGGTGGTCGCGGTTATTCATCTAAAGGATGTATAACACCAACTATTATCACCTCAAGCTCACTTTATCCTTCTCACTATATTAATCAGCAACAATCGGGTATTTTGTTAGGTCTTAGCCCTATATTATTGGGTAAAAATCCGATGTTAGCAGGAATAAAACACCTTAATCGTTTAGAGCAAATTTTGATAAAACACCATTTAGAAACCACAAAATTTGACGATGTATTAGTGTGTGATAATGAGGGATATTTAATTGAAGCCAATGCATCAAACCTTTTTTGGCGAAAAGGTCACTCAATTTTCACTCCAGATCTGACAGCTTCTGGGGTTAATGGCATTATGCGCCAGCGAGTTTTGCAATTTGCTAAACAACACTCTTGGGATATTTGCGTGGTGAAAGAAAAACCACAAACACTTTATTGCGCCGATGAAATTTGGCTAACAAATGCATTAATGCCAATTATTCCCGTTGCCCAGATCGAACTTTCGGATAATAAGTGCTATCAATATCCTAGCCGAGATTATTATGATGTTGTTTTACAACACTGTTTGTCACTTAAATAGATTTTGATGAGTCGTGAATGAAGATAAAAAAGAGGGTTTGGATAGTTTTTTTTGCCTTATTAATTAGCATAGGCGTAGCTGCATTGTATGTAATGCAAAATATCCATGGATTAGAATCAAATGTCGTCGTGAAACAAGATGAGACATTACTCACCGTGCCAGCAGGAACGGGGCGTATCGCGATGGAACAGCTATTAATTAAAAATAATTTACTCAAAGAGAGTGACTATTTTCAACTCTTGTTAAAAGTAAAACCAGAGTTGGCGCAATTCAAAGCAGGAACATATCGACTCACAAAAGGGATGACATTACGTGATGTCTTACTACTGGTTAAAAGTGGTAAAGAAGCGCAATTTACCATTCGCTTTATTGAAGGGAGTCGATTAAGTGATTGGCAACCTATTTTTGAACAAGCAGCAGAGCTTAATGCCATTGCTCATACTATGGATAGCGATAAACTACGCGAAGCGATTGGTGTTAAGCCTGAAATAAGTAATCTAGAAGGGTGGTTTGCATCAGATACTTACCATTACACCGCGGGCACGACAGATGTCGCAATTTTAAAACGCGCTTATCAACAAATGGAAAAAACATTAGAAGAAGAGTGGATTAAACGCGATAGTGATTTACCCTATAAATCTGCTTATGAAATGCTGATTATGGCATCGATAATTGAAAAAGAGACTGGAATTGATGCTGAAAGAACCAAAGTGGCTTCGGTGTTTGTCAATCGACTAAAAATAAAAATGCGACTGCAAACAGATCCCACGGTAATTTATGGTTTGGGTGATAAATATCGCGGCACTATCTATCGTAGTGATTTAAATAGTTACACCCCTTACAATACTTATCAAATTGATGGATTACCGCCAACGCCAATTGCGATGCCAAGTGTTGCATCAATTAAAGCAGCAGCACACCCAGCAGATACTCGTTATCTCTATTTTGTTGCAGATGGTACAGGTGGACATAAATTCTCTACCTCATTAAATGAACACAATAAAGCCGTCGCGCAATATCGACGCTTACAACAAAGATAATTATGAATAACAGCAAATTTATCGTGATTGAAGGACTCGAAGGCGCAGGAAAAACCAGCGCTATTCAAACCGTAGTTGAAACATTAAAACAGCAAGGAATAACCAATCTGGCTTTTACAAGAGAGCCAGGAGGAACCCCGCTTGCTGAAAAATTACGTGAACTTATAAAGCAAGGTATTGAAGGCGAAAAAGTCACCGATAAAGCTGAATTATTAATGCTTTATGCCGCACGTGTACAACTAATTGAAAATGTTATCAAGCCAGCATTAGCAGAAGGCAAATGGGTCATTGGTGATCGCCATGATCTATCATCACAGGCTTATCAAGGTGGTGGACGTGGTTTAGATAAAAACCTAATGCGCTCACTGCGTGATACAGTATTGGGTGATTTTCGTCCTGATTTAACACTGTATTTAGATCTCGATCCTGCTATTGGGCTTGCAAGAGCACGAGCAAGAGGTGAGCTAGACAGAATAGAAAAAGAGTCTATGGACTTTTTTTATCGTACTCGCGAACGTTATCAATCACTTGCAACAGAAGATGCCTCAATTATGACTATTGATGCTTCTCAATCGATGGATAAAGTGCAAGCTGATATTCGCCAAACACTCACTACATGGTTAGTTGAGCAGGAAAACAAAGCACTATGAATTGGTATCCTTGGTTAAATCAGGCATATCGACAGCTCATTGGTATGTATCAAGAAGGGCGTGGTCATCATGCTCTTTTACTACATGCATCAGAAGGAATGGGGGCTGATGCGCTCTCTTATGGTTTAAGCCGTTGGTTAATGTGTCAGAATAAGCAGGGATTAAAAAGTTGTAATGAGTGCCATAGCTGCCATCTTATGTTGGCACAAACACATCCTGATTGGCATATTTTACAATGTGAAAAAGGTAAGGCATCTATCGGCATTGAAGCCGTAAGAAAGATCACCGAAAAGCTTGAACATCATGCTCAGCAAAGTGGTTCACGGGTTGTTTGGATCAAAGAGACTCAAGCCTTAACTGAGGCGGCAGCCAATGCATTGTTAAAAACATTAGAAGAGCCGCCTAAAAACACCTATTTCTTACTTGATTGCCAGCAGCCTGAAACTTTATTAGCAACACTGCGTAGTCGCTGCTTTCATTATCATTTGGCAGCACCAGAGGTTAATCTGGCTGGACATTGGTTACAACAGCAACTGCCAAATATGGCATATAGCAATATTATTACCGCGATAAATTTATCTCAGGGTGCACCTGTTTTAGCATTGAGATTACTTAAAGAAGAGTGGCAAGAAAGAGAAACCTTTTGCCAAGCGTTATTGAGTAGTTTGCAACAACAGAACCTTTATTCCTTTTTACCACAGTTAAATCAAGATAACGTAGACCGTCGTTTATACTGGTTATTATCATTGCTGCTTGATGCCCTAAAACTGCAATCAAACGCACAGGCTTATTGTGTTAACCAAGATAGACAACCTTTAATTATAGCGTTATCTCAATTACCTTCACATATTTTATTATCGGTAATTGATGAGGGAAAACGGTGTCGTTACCAACTAATGACCATACCATCATTGAATAGAGAATTATTACTAGCAAAACAGTTGCTAGATTGGGAAAATCAGTTAGTTACACAGCATTAATTGTGATCTTAGCTGTAATAAAACAAATAGATAAGCACGAAAAAATAAATGAGAATACGTTATGTTTTTAGTTGATTCACACTGCCATCTTGACAGTTTAGATTATGAAAAATTGCATAAAAATATTGATGATGTTGTTGAAAAAGCACAACAGCGTGATGTTCAGTACATGTTGGCAGTGGCAACAACATTACCGGGTTTTAAGAATATGCGCGAACTTATTGGTCAACGTGACAATATTGCCTTTTCTTGTGGTATACACCCGCTAAATCTTGATGAAGGGCACGATGTTGAAGAACTTGCTCGTCTCGCCGCAGCACCTGATGTAGTTGCATTAGGTGAAACAGGATTAGATTATTACTACCAGCAAGAAAATGCTGAACTGCAACGAGAGATCTTCCGTGAGCATATTCGCATTGGCAGACAAGTAAATAAGCCTGTTATTGTGCACACTCGCAGTGCTCGTGAAGATACACTTTCTATTATGAAAGAAGAGCAAGTACAAGATTGTGGTGGCGTATTACACTGTTTTACTGAAGATAAAGAAACGGCAATCGCATTGCTTGATTTAGGAATGTATATCTCGTTTTCAGGCATCGTGACCTTTAGAAATGCAGAGCAAATAAGAGAAGCTGCACGCATTGTGCCGCTGGACAGGATCCTAATTGAGACCGATTCTCCTTATTTAGCACCAGTACCCCATAGAGGCAAAGAAAATCAGCCTGCTTATGTACGTGATGTCGCAGAATATATGGCAGTGTTAAAAGGTGTGAGTATTGAAGCGTTAGCACAACAAACCACACGTAACTTTACAGAACTCTTTCATATCCAAAATTTGGCTGACTAATAAATTCGTTTAGAAATTAAAATTAATAATTAGGTGGAAAAAATGGCAGAAGAAACGATTTTTAGTAAAATTATTCGCGGCGAAATTCCTGCAAATATTGTCTTTCAAGATGACACGGTGACGGCATTTCGTGATATATCACCACAAGCACCAACACATATTCTAATTATACCTAATAAACTTATTCCAACAGTGAATGATGTTACTGCTCAAGATGAGCAAGTTTTAGGGCATCTTTTTGTAGTTGCGGCAAAAATCGCTCAGCAAGAAGGTATTGCTGAAGATGGTTACCGTTTAGTGATGAATTGTAATAAGCATGGTGGGCAAGAAGTTTTTCATATTCACATGCACTTATTAGGCGGAAAATCTTTAGGTCCCTTATTAAGTAAATAGTCATTGGTTAATAATTTTCTAATAAGGAATTATGACGCTAATAAGCGCGATAACGGGAAACTATGCATGATAAGACAAGATAAGTCGCCATTTTCATTACTTGTTATACTGTTTATAACGACATTGATCACTGGATGTTTATCATCAAATGCAGATAATAAGCTCTATTTTAATCGCCAGCAGGCGATAGTTATGGAGCCATCAGTATTAGCGGCTGGGATAGTTGCAGGACGTCCGGCTATAACGCAACATGTAAATGGTACCCGTGCAACTGTAATGCTATCTAATACACAGTCTTATCCTGTTTCTATCCGTTATCGCTTTTATTGGTATAACGAACAAGGACTTGAAGTGTCTCCTGCTGGTCGTGTAAATGATGTGACTATTTTGGGTGATGGTGATAGTGAAATTAGTGCCGATATACCAGATAAAACAATTAGTTATGTCAGGGTCTATCTTTTTATTTAGGATAAGGTAACCGCCGTATGAAAAGAATTTTATTTGTGGTGATGTCTGTTTTTTTACTTGCAGGTTGCCCATCTATGTTGCCACAACAGCCACCAGTGACTGTAGAGCCTGTTACACCAACAGAACCTCTTGAACCTGTCGAGCCAGTAACACCAATTGAACCTCCGATAGAGGTCGTTCCAACACCGCCTAAAATTACGAGCATCGATTGGAATACCGCTATTCAGCCATTAATTAGACAAATGGCTGTTACTGATGATCTTATTGCTGGTAAATTATTAGTTGTTGATAATGTTAAAAATAATTCAGGTGGAAATATCCAAGCGGTTAATGCCACTAATACAATTATCCAATCAGTAAATCAAATAAGTGCTCTGCAAACAGTACCTTATGCTCAGATGATGTCGGCAAGAAAAGCACTTGGATTATCTGGTGAAGATAGCTTAGGGCTACGTAGCGCTGCCATTGGATTAGCACGTTATTTGCACGCCGATTACATCCTATTTTCAACGGTTGATGGCAAAAAAGATAACCGCGTGATCAATATGCAATTAATGTCTGTTTCTACGGGTGAAATACTCTGGAATGGGCGCAATAAGGTTGAGTGACTCGCATTACGCTAAATTACTCAATGTGTTGCAGGCTTTATTTCCAACAACAACATTGAGTGATTGGACAATTACAGCATTAGCAGGATTAGGCGGTGGTTCTTTCCGCGTTCAATATGCTGAAATTGATTGGGTTGCTCGATATTATGGTATAGAAAAAACAGCTTTATTTGTGAGAGCCAGAAAAGAGTATGCAATTTTAAAGCAGCTTTCTGGCTCTGATTTATCGCCCAACGTTGCCACTCGTTGCGGCGAATGGTTTTTTCTTCATTGGCAAGAAGGAAAACACCTCTCACATAAACAACTTTTCAGTGTTTATCTTCAACCTTTAGCTCAAAAAATTGCCACACTGCATCAGCTAAAACCTTTTGGTTATCCTCTTGATCTTTGCCATGAACTATCTGTTTATTGGTATGGCATTGATAAAAATCGTTTATCACCTAAATGGTTACGCTTACAACGTGATTTTTTGCATCAACCGCACCACAATCTTATAAAATACGCGCCCGCTCACATGGATTTACATCCTACTAATATTCTTCTAAGTGATTCAGGTATAAAATTTATTGATTGGGAATATGCTGCCGATATTGATATAGCAGATTCACTAATGACATTTTTTGCTGCTAACCAATTAGATGTTGAGCAACAAACGCAGTTTTTACACTATTATTGTTCATATCATAGTCACGGTTTTCAAGCAAAAGAGGGAATATTTTATTCCGTTGAACAACTAAGAAAGCGTATTATTTCTAGAGAGCCATTCATTTTTTATATGATGCTAATGTGGTATGAAGTGCGTTGGCAGCAAACAAAAGATGAATCATTTTTAATAATGTCTGAATCTTTGCGTCGCTATTTTAGTCTGATGAACTAAAGACATTATATTGTCAAAATTACCAAGAGAGGAATGTTATGGGTCCAGTAATGCTTGATGTTGAAGGATATGAACTCGATAGTGAGGAGCGCGAAATCTTAAAGCATCCACTTGTTGGTGGATTAATCCTTTTTACCCGCAACTTCCACGATGCCGAACAATTAAATGAATTAGTGCGTCAAATACGAGATGCTTCACGCGAGCGCCTTGTTATTGCTGTCGATCAAGAGGGTGGTCGTGTACAACGTTTTCGCGATGGCTTTACTCGCATACCCGCAGCTCAATCTTATGCAGCTTTAAATGAAGCTTATCAAGCAAGCCAATTAGCTCAAGAAGCAGGGTGGCTTATGGCTTCTGAAATGATTGCCATGGATATTGATATTAGCTTTGCACCTGTGCTTGACTTAGGTCATAACTGCATTGCGATTGGCGAGCGTGCTTTTCATGACTCACCGGAAGTCGCAATGGTGATGGCTGAAAGCTTTATTAAAGGAATGCGTTCAGCTGGAATGAAATCAACAGGTAAACATTTCCCTGGGCACGGTGGCGTAAGAGCCGATTCTCATAAAGAGACACCTCGTGATGAACGCTCATTAGATGATATTCGCCAACATGATATGTCTATCTTTAAAGATTTTATTCAGCGTCAATTGCTTGATGCAATTATGCCAGCACATGTTATCTATTCTCAGATTGATGAGCGTCCGGCAAGTGGTTCATCTTATTGGTTAAAATCAGTATTACGTGAGCAACTTGGTTTCCAAGGGGTGATTTTTTCTGATGATCTCTCAATGGAAGGCGCGGCGATTATGGGCAGTTACCCAGAAAGAGCGCAGCGTTCGTTAGATGCGGGCTGTGATATGCTTTTAGTGTGTAATAATCGTAAAGGTGCAGTGAGTGTGTTAGATAACCTGTCCTCCGTCAAAGCAGATCGAATTTCTGCATTGTACCATCATCGAGGTCGCTACACCTTGAGTGAGCTTCAAGCATCTGATCGTTGGAAAAAATCGAATCAGTTGTTGACCCAATTACAGGAGCAATGGCAGGAGCGCGCATGATTATATATTTACATGGTTTTGATTCCAGTAGTCCTGGAAATCATGAGAAAGTTTTACAGCTACAGTTTATTGATCCTGATGTTCGTTTTATTAGCTACAGCACGTTGCATCCTCGTCATGATATGCAACATTTGTTGAAAGAAACGGATAAAGTGATTAAATCAACCAAAGAACCCGTTTTAATTTGTGGTGTTGGATTAGGCGGCTACTGGGCTGAACGTATTGGTTTCTTGTGTAATATTCGTCAAGTAATGATAAATCCAAATCTTTTTCCTTACGAAAATATGACGGATAAAATTGACAGACCAGAAGAGTATTTAGATATCGCGACAAAATGCATTAAAGATTTCCGTTCTAGAAATAGAGACAATGCATTAGTGATTTTATCTCGTCATGATGAAATCTTAGATAATCAACGTTCTGCAGATGAGTTATCACCATATTACTCAGTAGTTTGGGATGATAATCAATCGCATAAATTTAAAAATCTCTCTGAACACCTGTTCAAAATTAAAGCTTTTAATACCAAATAGTGTATTAAAAACAGCTATTTTAAGATGGATGAAGCTATCTTCATCCATTTTTTATTCCCTATTTCTCCCCCCCCCGTTATTGGACTTCCTTGCTGCATTTAAACATCCGTTTGATGTCATGTTTTTACTGCCCTTTTTATCATTTTTTTCTTGATATCAATCGTTACATTTAAAAAATATTAGTTATCTACTTGATTAATAAATATTAAATTATTTTAAGCCTGCTTTTGGATGCTTTATTGAACAATAATATGCAATTTACACTTGGCTTTATCAAAAAAGAGATATGAATATTCAAATATTTTTGATATAAATCAACTTTAGTATAACCATCTTGCCAATTAACTTGTGTGAAAACAAAAATAATAGCCGAAACGATTTAACTGTCGTTATCAAAGTAGATTTCACCAAGCCTACTTAAATAACAACAGTAAATATCTTTATGGAGTGACACTCATGTCATTAACAAAAATTGTTATCGTAGGTGGTGGGGCTGGCGGATTAGAGCTTGCAACCAAATTAGGGGATAAATTAGGTCGGCGTAAAAAAGCTGAAATCACCTTAGTTGATAGAAATAATAGTCATTTATGGAAACCACTTTTACATGAAGTTGCAACAGGATCATTAGATGATGGTGTTGATGCATTAAGCTATTTAGCTCATGGACATAATCATCATTTTAATTTTCAACTTGGCTCACTAACTGGACTTTCTCGTGAGAAAAAAGCAGTCACGCTAGCGGCTATTTATGATGAACACCAAGAGTTATTAGTTCCTGAACGTGAACTGGAATACGATATTTTAGTGATGGCTCTGGGAAGTAAATCAAACGATTTTGGTACTCCAGGTATTAAAGAAAACTGTATTTTTCTCGATAGTCCTCAACAAGCTCACCGTTTTCATAACGAAATGTTGAATCTGTTTTTAAAATATTCAGCAGATGCTAATGCCGAAGCCGAAGGGCGTAAAGTCAATATTGCTATTGTGGGTGGTGGTGCAACGGGGGTTGAACTTTCGGCTGAGTTGCATAATGCTGTTCGACAACTTAATAGTTATGGTTTAAAGAAATTAGCCCCATCAACACTGAATATTACTTTAGTTGAAGCGGGTGAACGTATATTACCAGCATTACCTGTTCGTATTTCAAGTGCGGCACATCACGAATTAACCAAATTAGGTGTTCGAGTGATGACCCAAACAATGATAACTAGCGCTGATGATCACGGTTTAAATACAAAAGAAGGTGAGCATATAGATGCTGACTTAATGGTATGGGCGGCAGGTATTAAAGCACCTGATTTTATAAAAGAAATAGCGGGGCTAGAAACCAACAGAATTAATCAATTAGTTGTAAAACCAACATTACAAACTACATTAGATGATGCTATTTTTGCCATTGGCGATTGTGCATCTTGCCCAAGAAAAGAAGGCGGCTTTGTGCCACCAAGAGCGCAATCAGCACACCAAATGGCGAGTCGTTGTTATAGTAATATTTTAGCAATGTTAAAAGATAAGCCGCTAAAAGAGTATGTGTATAAAGATCATGGCTCTTTAGTTTCACTTTCTAAATTTAGTACTGTTGGTAGTTTGATGGGAAATCTAATGAAAGGTGACATGATGATAGAAGGGCGTATTGCTCGTATCGTTTATATATCACTTTATCGAATGCATCAAATTGCACTGCATGGATATATAAAAACAGGATTAATGATGCTGGTCGGATCTATTAATCGTGTTATTAAACCAAAACTGAAACTACATTAACTTCAGTTTTGCTGGTGGAATGTATCTTTTGCTCTCTTCTCTAGACAAAAGTAATACGACGAAGACCCTCATTTTATATGAGGGTTTTTTATCTATTTTTCTTTACAGATAAAATTCTAAATGAGATTATCTAAATAAGCTGAAAAATAGTAGCATAAAGTACTAGATGATTTAGCTGTTTATCTTAAAAATAACAAATAACTCTAAAGCATAACCTAACAATGTTAAATATAATTTTACCATTAAGGTTAAATAGTTATAATTTAAACGATAGGATCCCTTTAATTATTAAGTTGAATTATTTAAGACTTTTCTTAAATAAAAAGTTTCGTTTATTTCATTATTTTTTACGATAAAGTGTTATGGTAATTTGCGTGAAATAATTAAAAGATTAATTATTTATTCATATAATAGAAATGCGTTAACTTGTTATTTTTATTTGTTTTTTTTGATTAGTTAAATTTACTGATTTAGTCAGGCCTTTTTCTATCATAGTAATTAAGATAGTTACGAATAAAGTAAATAGGCAACAAATGTTAAGTCGCTGTTATCATAATGCTGTGTTGTCGCATTATAGTCCTAGCTGAACTTTACACTCTATTTAAATAAGTCAAATGCTCTCTTAATATTAGGATTAGATCTTAAAAAATATAGAATATTTATTTAATTAGGTAATAAAAACAAAAAATAGTGGTGTATTTAACATGTCATAAATACGTAGTTTATTTATTATGTTAACAGTCAAGGACGTTATATAAACTCTTAAGTAAAACGATATAATTTAAGTTAATACCAACTATATTAACCACTTATAAAAACCAAGTGATTATATAATGACTTAAGAGTAATAAAATTAAGGATAAAACAGATAAAAAGGGGAAAAAGTGAGTGTTGATATCAGAAAATACACACTGATAGGACTAATCATTGTATTAGCTATTCTTTCGTTTATCGCATGGCGGTGGGTTTTCCCACAGCCTCAATTCGCTCATGTTGTTTCAGCAACACCAATAAAATCGACAGTTTTTGTTACAGAAGAATATTGTCACCGTATTGGTTTACCGACACCATTTACACCAGAAAACTTATCAAGATTTCACCCAGCAGAAAAAGAGTGCCAAATTTTTTATATGATTGAAGCACTCAACGATAAAAATATTGTACGATTCCCATATCCACAATTTAAAGAGTGTATTCCTATTTATCGCCAAGAACGTAGAGTCGTTGGTTATGATGTGCTGTACACCATTGATGGAACACCAGGAAAAGTGCGTACAACCTTTAAACCAGGCGATACTATTGCATTAGACCCACAAGGACGACTGATTTTAGAACAAGAACCTTATTGTTCAATGAATGAAAATGTTCCTTGTCGAAAAGAATAAAAATTTACTTTATAAAGATAAGTATAAATACAAGTACAAAAAGTAGTACAGCAAATAGTTAAGTTATCAGTTGTCATTATTTTAGTAAGCACACCAGTGACATTGAATACCAAAATAAAAGGCGTAAATATTTTAATTTACGCCTTTTATCCGTTGGTTATCTACAGCTACATGATTATCTGATGCGATGCTCAGCAAATGCTTCAAGCATGTTATCTATAAAGACAAGTCGTTTTTCTCGCTCTGTAAGATCAACAATAAATTTCAATTTTGTTGGCCCATCTAAACGGAAAACAAGAGGTTGCTCTTGTAACAAGCTAATTAAATAACTCGGGTCTACACTATTTTTCTCACCAAATTCGATAAATCCGCCTTTGTCATGTGCTTCAATACGGGTGATACCTAAATTCATGGCATTAAGACGAATAGCGGCATTACGTAGCAGATTACGTCCTGCATCTGGCAATGTACCAAACCTATCGATAAGCTCAGCTCTTAAATCATTCAGCTCATTTAAATCGCTTGCACTGGCAATGCGTTTATAGAATGAGAGCCTAACATTAACATCAGGAATATAATCATCAGGTAACAGAACTGGCATTCTGAGTTCAATTTCAGTTTGCTGATTGGTGAGATCTTCTAAAGAAGGTTCTCGACCCTCTTTTAATGCTTCAACTGCACTTTCTAACAATTCCATATATAACGAGAAGCCAACGGTATTCATTTGTCCGCTTTGCTCTTCGCCTAATAGTTCACCGGCACCTCGAATTTCTAAATCATGAGTAGCGAGTGCAAAGCCCGCACCAAGATCTTCAAGAGAAGCAATCGCCTCTAAGCGTTTATGCGCATCTTTGGTCATCGATTTCGGGTGTGGCGTAAGCAGATAAGCATAAGCTTGGTGATGTGAACGACCGACACGTCCACGTAACTGATGCAACTGCGCTAAACCAAAATGGTCAGCTCGTTCAATAATAATGGTATTAGCGCTTGGAATATCAATACCTGTTTCAATAATGGTAGTACAAAGTAATACGTTAAAGCGTTGATGGTGAAAATCATTCATCACGCGTTCAAGATCTCTTTCACGCATTTGACCATGACCAATACCAATTCGTGCTTCTGGTACTAATTCAGCAAGTCTATCGCGGGCTTTTTCAATATTTTCAACATCATTATATAAATAGTAAACTTGCCCACCCCGTAAGGTTTCACGCAATATCGCTTCGCGTACAACTAATTCATCATACTCTCGTACAAAGGTTTTAACTGATAAACGACGTGCGGGTGGTGTGGCAATAATCGAAAGGTCACGCATACCACTCATTGCCATATTTAAGGTACGAGGAATTGGCGTTGCGGTTAATGTTAGAATATCAACATTAGCCCGCATCGCTTTAATTCGTTCTTTATGGCGTACACCAAAGCGGTGCTCTTCATCAACGATTAACAGCCCCAGATCTTTCCACTGAATATTAGGTTGTAATAACTTATGGGTACCAATCACAATATCAATTGTCCCTTCGGCTAATTTTTCAGTGATCAATTGTTGCTCTTTGGCGCTACGAAAACGTGAGATCATCTCAATATTAACAGGCCAGTTAGCAAAGCGATCACGGAAATTATCGAAGTGCTGCTGAGCAAGCAGTGTTGTTGGTACTAAAATAGCCACTTGCTTATTATTGTTAACGGCAAGAAAAGCAGCACGCATTGCCACTTCAGTTTTACCAAAACCAACATCACCACAAACTAATCTATCCATCGCAATAGCTTGACACATATCACTAAGAACAGCGTTAATTGCCATTTCTTGATCAGGTGTGGTTTCAAAAGGGAAACTTTGACGGAAAGAGTGGTACTGCTCTCTATCCATTTTAAAGGCAAAACCTGTTTTAACTTCACGTTGAGCATAAATATCTAATAGCTCAGCAGCGACATCACGCACTTTCTCAGCAGCTTTTTGACGGGCGCGAGTCCAAGCTTCACCACCTAACTTATGAAGTGGTGCATTATCATCAGCACCACCAGAATAACGGCTAATGAGGTGCAATGAAGAGACGGGAACATAAAGTTTATCGCCACCAGCATAAGTTAGCATTAAATACTCAGCTTTAACGCCACCCGCCTCTAGTGTAGTCATGCCTTGATATCGACCTACACCATGTTCAAGGTGAACAACTGGCTGCCCTGGGCTTAGTTCAGCAAGGTTACGAATTAGAGTATCAGTATTGATAGCGCGGCGATTATCTTGTCGACGACGGTTTACTCGTTCGCCTAACATATCGCTTTCACAAACCATTGCTAGTTGGCGGTGGCTATCAATAAAACCGTGTTCAGCGGCACCAATAATAAAGTAGAAGCCTTTTTCTTTAGCATCCGCTAATTCAATAATTTGTTTTGGTGCGATTTTTATTCGAGATAACAGTTCTTGTACTGTTTCACGACGACCTTCACTTTCAACAGAGAAAACAATGCTGCCTGAAAATTGCTCTTGGAAGCGACGTAAGTTATCGAGTGGAGACTTGCTTTGTGCATTAATCGATAAATCAGGCAGCACTTGATAGCCAAGATTTGTTTGTCCGGCTTTTTCAGGCAAAATTTCGCTACGTAACTGAATTCGTGGCCACTGTTTTAGTGCTTTATTGAAATTATCAACATTGAGCCAAATGTCATCAGGCGGCAACAGAGGACGCATGGGATCCACGCGTCTACTTTCATAGCGTTGATTAATATCTTGCCAAAATTTATCAGCTGAATCTTGGAGATCTTGCGTAACAATCAACGTGTTTTGAGGAAAATAAGCAAATAAATTTGATAATGGCTGCTCAAAAAATAGCGATTGCCAATATTCAATTCCAGCGGGTAATACTTGTTTGCTCACTTGCTGATAGATATGTTCGGGATCACGTCTTACATCGAAACGCTCACGCCACTGACTGCGAAATAACTCAATAGCATTTGCATCAGTAGGAAATTCGTGGGCAGGTAACAGATTTATTTGCTCAACTTCAGCTAAAGTACGTTGTGTATCAACATCAAAAGTACGCAAACTATCAATTTCGTCATCAAAAAAATCAATACGAAATGGAAACTCGCTTCCCATAGGAAAAAGATCGAGTAATGCGCCTCGCGTCGCATATTCACCATGTTCTAATACTTGTTCTACATGGCGATATCCGGCTTCATCGAGCGTTTTACGGAAATTATCACGGGAAAGTAACTCACCTTTTTGCATTATTAATGCATGACCTGCGAGATAATCCGTAGGACAGACTTTTTGCATTAACGTATTGACAGGTAAGATTAAAATTCCCTTGAGAAGTGATGGGATACGGTATAGCGTAGAAAGGCGATTAGAGATAATTTCTTGATGAGGTGAAAAACTGTCGTAAGGCAAGGTTTCCCAATCAGAGAGTGTATCTACCGGATAATCACAAAACTGGCGGATTTCATCTTGTAAACGCAATGCATTTTGCATATCGCGCGTAACAAGAACAACTAATCCCGAATGACGTTTAATGATATCTGCGCATTCTAAGGCACAAGCGGCACCAGTCAGCTGACCTAGCTGGCGAGTATCCCCTTGTTTAACAGGAAGTTGATAACGATATTCTGAGGACATAAGCGTGTAATGTGAACTCTTGGTTGTAGTTAACTCCCAACACATCTTCAGCGTAATCGCTAAAGCTTAAACTGGCGGGCAGGTTAAGATAAAAGAAAAAACCACAGTTTGGGAATAGAGTGGTTCCATTCAGTAAGACTACCCTTTATTATCCCTGAACACTTCGCATTAGCAACAGGAACAGCACAGATTTCATGTACAATTCTGTCTCATTTTTTATAGGGCTCCGTTATATGCGGGGTCGTGCGGTCGATAAATTCGGTCGTTTTGTCTCTTGGCTATCGGCTTTAGGGATTATGTTAGGTGTTGCGGCACTTATTACTGTTACGTCGGTAATGAATGGTTTCGAGCGTTCATTACAAGACAGTATATTGGCGTATATTCCACAGGCAATTATCACAACCCCTAATGGACAATTGCCAAAACAAGATAGCACTGCTGAAACTTTATTAAAACGAGAAGGTGTTATAAATGTTGTACCTTTAGTGGAAGGTGATGTTGTTTTACAGAGTAAAGACAATATCAGCGTCGGCATTATGTTAGGTGTTGAAAAAGCGCAAGACGAACCACTAACGCAATATATTCGTTATGGTAACTTTTCAATGCTTAAAGCTGGCGAATATGGCGTGATCCTCGGTAATGGCTTAGCGAAACAACTAAAAGCAAAAGAAGGGGATAGTATTCGTTTAATCGTGCCTAGCGTTAGCCAACTAACGCCAATGGGCAGAATGCCAAGTCAACGACTGTTTACCGTTAAAGGGGTTTTTCAAAGTGGCGGTGATGCAGATGCTTCACAAATTTTGGTTAACCAACAAGATGCTGCGCGTTTAATGCGCTATCAACCGGGTAATATTACTGGATGGCGGCTCTTTTTCTCATCTCCACTTAATATCGAAAAATACAGTGCACAATCTTTACCTGAAGGGTTAAGTTGGAAAGATTGGCGTGAACGTAAAGGTGAATTTTTCCAAGCAGTCAAAATGGAAAAAAATATGATGGGATTATTATTAAGCTTAATCATTGCTGTAGCGGCTTTTAATATTATTACTTCTCTTTCATTATTAGTGATGGAAAAACAAGGTGAAGTCGCTATTTTGCAAACCATGGGTTTAAAGCGTTCTCAGATAATGTCTATCTTTATGCTTCAAGGTGCTGGTGCCGGTATTATTGGCGCTATTGCTGGTGGATTATTAGGTGCTTTACTTTCTAGTCAACTAAATACCATTATGCCCGCGGTTGGGCTTATTCCTCATGGTGTTGAATTACCTGCAACATTAGAGTGGGGACGCGTATTTATTATTGGTTTTGCCGCGATTGTTATTTCACTTCTATCGACTTTATACCCGTCTTGGCGGGCAGCTATAATTCAGCCAGCAGAGGCGCTACGTTATGAGTAATTCTCTTTTAAAATCAGAATACCCATCAGAAGTACAAGAGCAAATTGAGAAAAAATTTTTGTTAGATTGCCATGCGCTGTGTAAAGAGTACAAAGATGGTCTTATCTCAACACAAGTTTTAAAATCAGTCTCTTTTTCCATGGGAGAAGGGGATTTTCTCGCTATTGTGGGAAGCTCGGGGTCTGGTAAAAGTACCTTGTTGCATTTGCTTGGTGGTTTAGATTCTCCAAGTTCAGGCGAAGTTTTTTTCAAGGGACAATCACTTAATAAGCTTTCATCTTCGCAAAAAGCGGATTTGCGTAATACTCAACTCGGCTTTATTTACCAATTTCACCACTTATTACCAGACTTTACGGCACTAGAAAATGTCGCAATGCCTTTAATGATTGGTGGTGTTAATGTGGCTAAAGCCAAAGAAAAAGCGATGTCACTTTTAGAAGCGGTTGGTTTAAAAGATCGCGCACATCATCGACCTTCTGAGCTTTCTGGTGGTGAAAGACAGCGCGTTGCTATCGCCAGAGCACTTGTGAATGATCCCGCATTAGTACTTGCAGATGAGCCCACTGGTAATCTTGACCAAAAAAATGCGGAAGCTATTTTTGAATTGCTGCTTAAGTTAAATAAAGAGAAAAAAACAGCATTTCTGGTGGTGACGCATGATTTGGCATTAGCTGCACGTTTTCAACGCCAGCTTGAAATGAAAGATGGTCAATTACAGCAACATGATTCGGTTTCAGGAGTGAAATAATGGCTCAGTTGCCACTCGCTTTAGTGACGGCTTTGCGTTTTTCAAAAGGGCGAAAACGCGCAGGAATGGTCTCTTTAATTTCAATTATATCGACATTAGGGATTATGCTCGGTGTCGCGGTCCTTATTATCGGTTTGAGTGCGATGAATGGGTTTGAACGGGAGTTAAAAAACCGTATTCTATCCGTTGTTCCTCATGGGCAAATCTATTCAGTCGAACAGCCATTTAAGCAATGGCAATCGGCGTTACCACGTATCGAAAATACACCTGGCGTTGAGGCGGCTGCTCCTTATATCTTGCTTACTGGGCTATTAGAAAAAGGCACAGATTTAAAAGCGGTACAAGTTATGGGGGTTTTGCCAGAGAAACAAGCCGATATCAGCTTATTACCCAGCTATGTTCAAGATAATGCATGGCAAGATTTTAAAGCAGGCAAGCAGCAAATTATTATTGGGCAAGGTGTTGCTGACGCATTAAAAATGACAAAAGGGGATTGGCTAACGGTCTTAATCCCTAATAATGACGATCCAACTAAGTTATTACAACCTAAGCGTATTCGTTTACAGGTCGGCGGTATTTTTCGCCTAAGTGGTATGCTTGATCACCAATTAGCGCTTATTCCCCTTGCTGATGCTCAGCAATATATGGATTACGGCAATGGTGTTACGGGTATTGAAGTAAAAACGGTCGATCCTTTCACTGCTAATGAAGTTATTCATAATGCGGGGCTAAATAGCCAAGAATATGTTTATGCGAAAAGTTGGATAAGTGACTATGGTTATATGTATAGCGATATTCAAATGATCCGTAGCATTATGTATTTGTCTATGATTTTAGTGATTGGCGTTGCCTGCTTCAATATTGTTTCTACGCTGATTATGGCAGTTAGAGATAAAAGTGGTGATATCGCTATTTTAAGAACGTTAGGTGCAAGAGACAGTCATATTCGCAACATCTTCCTATGGTATGGTTTGTTATCTGGCATGGTTGGATGTGTCGCTGGGGTTATTGTGGGTGTTTTGGTTGCGCTAAATCTCACCCCTTTGGTTTCAGCTATTGAATCATTAACCGGACATAGTGTTCTTTCAGGAGATGTCTATTTTGTTGATTTTCTACCTTCTGAAATTCACGGAATAGATGTTTTTTCAGTATTTCTTACCACTGTTATCTTAAGTCTGATTGCAAGTTGGTATCCTGCTCGTAGGGCAACTAAACTCTCTCCGGCGAGAATTTTAAGTGGACAGTAAGTTTAATGGCATAAAAATAAATAGAACACATTAAAATCGTTAATTTAAAACCGTTATATTTTAAAAGTGAGAACCAAGGATTGTTATGATGAAACTTCGTCATCGTCGGTTTAGGAAATATCGTAAGATTAAGTATTTACGCAGACAACATGCTCGTTGTCGCTATTTTCACTTAACCCATAAAACGGAGCATGAAATGAATTTACCCAAAGTCGTTGTATTAACAGGGGCGGGCATTTCAGCTGAATCAGGAATAAAAACATTCCGCTCAGAAGATGGCTTATGGGAAGAGCACCGTGTTGAAGATGTCGCAACACCAGAAGGTTATCAACGAAATCCCCAATTAGTTCAGCAGTTTTATAATGAACGTCGTCGTCAACTGCAACAGCCTACTATTGAGCCTAATGAAGCTCACTACGCATTAGCAAAGCTTGAACAACGTCTTGGTAAAGAAAACTTCTTACTTGTTACACAAAACATCGATAATTTGCATGAAAAAGCAGGTAGTCAGAATGTTTTACATATGCATGGTGAGTTGCTAAAAGTCCGTTGCCCTCAGTCTCGTCAAGTTTTTGAATGGAAAGGTGATTTGACAACGAGTGACCACTGCCATTGTTGTCAATTCCCATCACCTTTACGTCCACATATTGTGTGGTTCGGCGAGATGCCTATTGGTATGGAAGAGATTTATCAAGCATTGGCTGATGCAGATATTTTTATCTCTATTGGAACATCTGGCAATGTGTATCCTGCGGCTGGATTTGTACATGAGGCAAAACTGACGGGAGCGCATACCGTTGAGCTAAATCTTGAGCCAAGTTTAGTTGAAAGTCAGTTTGAAGAAAAACATTATGGACCAGCAAGTCAGGTTGTTGATGATTATGTTCATAAATTGTTTGATTTGATTAATGATCCTAAAGCTGATTTGACGCAATAATTATTTCTTAAAGTTCCCTATTATGAATCTTAGAGAGATTTAGGGGGCAAAATGGATAAATTATTAGAACGGTTTTTTGAATACATTAGTTTTGATACTCAATCAAAGCCATCTTCAAAAATGTCGCCAAGCAGTGATGGGCAGTTAAAGTTAGCAAAAGCCTTGGCACAAGAGTTAAAAAAATTGGGTTTTTCTGATGTTACACTTAGCGATAAAGGCTGTGTAATGGCAGGACTACCCTCTAATGTCGCATGGCCAGTACCTGTGATTGGTTTTATTTCTCACCTTGATACCGCACCTGATTTTTCAGGCAAGCATGTAAAGCCACAAGTGCTTGAAGATTATCGAGGGGGAGATATTGCCCTTGGTATTGGTGATGAAGTGTTATCACCTGTTATGTTTCCAATTTTACACTCAATGATTGGGAAAACATTAATTACAACAGACGGCAAAACATTACTCGGTGCTGATGATAAAGCAGGTATTGCTGAAATCATCACTGCGATGGTGCGCTTAAAAGAGACTAATCGACCACATGGTGATATTCGTATCGCCTTTACGCCAGATGAAGAGATTGGCAGAGGTGCGCATTATGTTGATTTAAACGCATTTGGCGCAAGCTGGGCATATACCGTAGATGGTGGTGGTGTTGGTGAATTGGAGTATGAAAACTTCAATGCGGCATCAGTTAGTATCAAAATTGTCGGTAATAATGTTCATCCTGGCAGTGCAAAAGGGGTGATGGTGAATGCGTTAGGTTTAGCTTCACGTATACATCAAGAATTACCTATCGATGAAACACCTGAAAATACGGATGGTTATGAAGGTTTTTACCATCTTCAGAGTATTAAAGGTACGGTAGAAAGAGCGGATATGCACTATATTATCCGTGATTTTAATCGTAATCAGTTTGAAAAACGCAAACAAAATATGATTGCGATAGCAGAGAAAGTGGGCAAAGGCCTACACCCAGACTGTTATATTGAGCTGACGATTGATGACAGTTATTACAATATGCACGATAAGGTTGTTCAGTTTCCACATGTGATTGATATTGCTAAACAAGCAATGATCGATTGTGAAATTGAACCAGATATAAAGCCGATCCGCGGTGGTACTGATGGTGCTCAGCTTTCTTATCGTGGCTTACCTTGCCCAAATATTTTCACGGGGGGGTATAACTTCCATGGTAAACATGAGTTTATTTCTCTTGAAGGTATGGAAGCTGCTGTGAGTGTGATTATGCGTATTGCAGAAATTACCGCTGAAAGAGAAAAAGCAAAAGTCATTAGCTAATTTACAAGTAAGCAGATTATATAAAACAATAGCCGAAATATCGGCTATTGTTATTTTTGGATAAATTAGTATTTACTCTTTTTTATGGCAGATTATTGTCTCTCTTTCGCATCTTGCTCAACAGATGATTTCCAATCTTCAGTCAATACTTTACCTTCTATTTTAGACTGAACCGCTTTATTAACGGATTCATAGGCATTTTCATAACCTTTAGCATCTTGAATATATTGTGTTGAGTTCGATGATTTAATACCAATACTTTCAGCAGCACCGATTGCATCAATATTGGCACCTAAGAAAACAAACTCCCAACCTTTCTCTTTTTCTGCTGAATTTATTAATGATTTTACTGTATCTAGTGAATATTCACGGCTACTATTTTCTTCACCATCGGTAATGATCACCATCATCACATTTTTATAAGGTGAGTTTGGTTTGTGCCCATCGATAATAGCGCTGCCTACAGCATCAAGTAATGCTGTATTACCAGAGGCAAAATAGTCGTTTGCGGTTAGATCTTTTATTTTATTAATATCAACACGGTTATGTAGTTTGTGAACTTTGCTATCAAATAAGATAGTTGTGATATAGACGTTTTCAGGGCGATTTTTATTTTCCGCTAAAATAGTATTAAATCCACCAATAGTATCTTTTTCATAGCCTTGCATTGAACCGCTTTTATCTAATACAAAGATAATATCAGTATCCACTGGTGGTGCTTTTATATCCTGAGCGATAATAGATTCTGCAAATACAGCTGTAGGTAAAATAAATGCAATAATAAAAGTAATAAGCTTTTTCATAGACGACTCCATTGTCAAAAAAGAGAATGTTTGTGAATATCTAATTTTATCTTAGAGGTGATTAATAAAGTAAAATAGCAGAATAGACTGAAAGATAACCAGCAATGCGGGATGTAATAATACTTAAATCTAAATTAGATTATTTAATAATTATTAAAATAAGTATTATTATTTATTTAACCATAAATATAAGGTTATTTATTAAGGAATATTGCTAGATTAAAAGAAAAGAACATCGACTATACTAATCATAAAATGATTAAATAAGGATGTTTTAATGAAAGCAGTAACAGATGTATTGTTTGAACCAATAATAGATAAAGAAGCAGCCATACAAAAAAATAAAGAAAATAATACTGATAATGAGGATGATATAGTAACTGTAAAATCAGAAAAACAAGTATTACTCTTTTTTATTAGCTATTTTGTTATCTCTTTTTCTATTTTATGCTCTTTATATGCATTAAATAATAAATATACACTGTTGTTATTATCTCTTCAGATATCTTTCTTTATCTGTATTCCATTTTATTTTAAAAGTACCAGAATGCTTTTAAAAGTATCGCTTAATTATATAAAGCGATTGTATAAAAAATAGCTGATGCGAGTTTATTTTTTCATTAGATAATAAAAAGCCCAGAAATATAAACTGGGCTTTTAAGCATGAAAATTAACAACTATTGATGATTAATCATCAAAATACCAGTAGCCTTGGTTAACTAAGTTGGTTAATAAACGAACAAATTTAGGGTCACCTAAGGCTTCACCTAAATGTTCCTTATCAATATAAGCGTATTGGCACAATGCATCTGCGGCTTCAATACGGTCTGTATCCATCAATTCACCATTTACAAAACAGTTATCGCCAACACGAAGTGCGCGAATACCGTTTAGGCGATGAAGTTTTTCGCCTTGTTGCAGCAAATCATGGATTTCTGCATTTTCGTATAGAGGTTCAGGTATTGCTAAATCAAGTTCATGGCGAGATTGAGAGATAAATTCACCAAACCAATGACGGAATACTTCTGGTTGAGCTAATAAATCTTCCATCATGTCATGTAATTTATTGAGTTCTTGATGCTGTACTAACGCAGGATTTTCACGAGGTGTTAAATCTGGATCGCTATAGCGATAGCTACCTAAATCGTTAGCAAGAATATAATCAGCAAAACCACTGAACAGCTCACGTGCATTTGGTGCGCGGAAACCAATCGAGTAGTTAAGAGACTCTTCAATTGCATAACCTTCATGTGGGAATCCAGGTGGGATATAGAGAATATCGCCCGGTTCTAACTCTTCATCAATAATAGCTTCAAATGGATCAACTTGAAGTAAATCTGGATGAGGGCAGTGCTGTTTCATTGGGATTTTTTCCCCAACACGCCAATGGCGACGACCTTGTCCTTGAATAATAAAGACATCATATTGATCAAGATGAGGACCAACACCACCACCAGGAACCGAGTAAGAGATCATTAAATCATCAATACGCCAATCTGGTAAAACACGGAAAGGTTTCATCAATGCAGCACTAGGAAAATGCCAATGGTTGACAGCTTGTACTAATAAAGACCAATCTTTGTCGTTAAGACCATCAAAGTGCTCAAAAGGTCCGTGTTTGACTCCCCATTGTCCGTCATGACAACTAACTAGACGGCTATCAACTTCATCTTCCATTGCAAGACCAGCAAGTTCGTCAGGAGATAAAGGATCAACAAAACGTGAGAAGCCGTTTTTTATTAATAAAGGGCGTTTTTGCCAATGGCTTTCTAAAAAAGCATGCCAATCTAAATTAAGTTTATAGTCCATTGTGTATATCCTGAATTCGGGAAGCCTAAAAAACATAATATAATGAATTGGAACTTCCTGCTAAACATTCCGGTGAGCTATGTGAGTAATAGCCATTAACATGGTGGTAAGTGAGCAGATATCATACATAACGGGAGTAATAACAATAATAAAGGTGTCTGATTGCTCGTTGCTATCAATTATAGACTCTATTAGGTAAACGCTATTCTCGTTCAGAGGTTAACTGTTGCTCTTTAAATATAACAGTGATACGTGCGCCACCTAATGGGCTATCTGTTATTACAATCTCACCACTATATTGCTCAATAATATCAACGGCAATAGATAATCCTAAACCTTGTCCTGGGCGAAGGGTATCGGCTCGTGTGCCACGCTGAAAAATAGCCGTTCTTTTTTCAGGGCTAACGCCTGGACCATCATCATCAACAATAATAATAACGCTGCATTCATCGTAATTAACATTAATTTCAACAAATTCTAAGCAATACTTACAGGCATTATCAAGAATATTACCCATCACTTCCATAAAGTCATTTTTTTCACCTAGCCACATAATTTCAGGTGAAACATTCAAAGAGAGATCGACTCCTTTTGTTTGATAGACTTTGCTTAAAGCACTACAAAGGTTGTCGAGCAATCCAGATAATGAGTGAAGTTTGCGTGTAGTAATATCATGATCACCATGTATCGATGCACGATGTAGATAATAACCCACTTGCTGAGATATCCGCTCAATTTGAGCGAGCATAATAGGCTCAGCTTGTTCAATGCTCATCTGTTTACCTGAGCGTAAAGAGCGCAGCGTTGATTGTAATACAGCAAGAGGTGTTTTTAAGCTGTGGGTTAAATCAGATAGACTGGTGCGATATTTACTGTAGCGGTTGCGTTCATTACGCAGTAATACATTAAGGTTACGTACCACGCCTTTTAATTCAGTTGGTGGATTTTCATCAAGATCGCTACGAGAGCCTTTTTCTAATGCGCTAATTTGCTCAATAACGGATTTTATCGGTCTTAGGCTCCAATGCGCCGCTAACCAAATTAAAGGAATAACTAATAGAAAGTTAGCCAGCAAAACATAGAGAAACCAATCCCATACTTGATTCACTTTTTGCATACGTTGAGGGATTGGATCGATAACAGCTATGGCTAGATAAGGAATATTACCTTCAGCAGGATAGTGATTAATCACCACTGAGTGAGTCAATGAATCATTGCGAGAATATTCATCAAGTCGTTTCAAATAGGCACGATATTGTGGCAACTGTTGCAACATTGAACGTGTTGTTTTGATATCGGCAGTTATTTCAAATAAACCTTCTTCGCTACGCCACTTGGGATTAATGCTGTTAGGAATTGATTTGGGTAAATCGGGGGGTGTCCATAATACATCGCCTTTGCTGTCAAAAATCACCACCAGCGATGTATTGTTATTATTTAAATTAGTAGGAAACTCAATATTCAGCTTACCATTTTGCCATTGCGCAAGGCTGTAGTAGAGATTACTTTGGCTACGCATTAGCATATAAGTTGTTTTATCAATGCTAACTATCGAACCAACAATTGCTACTAACCCATAAGAGAGGGTGAGTGCTAAAATAATTGCACTGGTAGCAAGTAGGAATCGTGTTCGTAATGAAAATGGTGAACGCTGTTTTTTTTGCATATTAAGGTTTCATATCAAAACGGTAGCCTTGTCCACGTACTGTTACAATGACGTCATTAGAGAATTTATCGAGTATTTTTTTACGTAAACGACCCATAAGTACATCGATAGTGTGACTTTCTCTTAGTTCTGCATCAGGATAAAGTTGGCGCATTAAGGCATCTTTGCTGACAACTTTATTTTGATTACGCATCAGCGTTTCTAAAATGGTATATTCAAACGCAGTTAACTTAATTTGCTCGCCGAAAATCATGAACTCTTTACGCGATAAATCCAACTCAAAAGGTGTTATTACAAGCGTCTGTGAAGCAATGCCCATGTTTCTTCGCATTAATGCCTGTACTCGTGCAACAATCTCTTCAAAATGAAAGGGTTTCGTCACATAATCGTCAGCGCCTGCATTTAATGCTGACACTTTTTCTTGCCAACTCTCTCGTGCAGTTAATACCATAATAGGCAGTGTAATGTTATTTTCTCGCCACCTGCGAATAAGACTGATGCCATCTTCATCAGGAAGACCCAAGTCAACAATAGCGACATCAGGCGTGCCTTCAGCAATAAAATAATCCGCTTCTTTGGCATCTTCTGCGGCATCAACTTGATGTCCAGCATCGCGAAACTGCACGGTTAAGTGATGGCGGAGTAAAATATTATCTTCAATAATTAAGAGTCGCATTGTTTTACCTCGCTTACAGCAATCCCTAAAGTGACTGTAAGGCAATTATAGCGTGTGCGATAGTTCACTCGCTAATTTAGAGTGGGATATTGTGTTAAATTTATAATCTAAAAATACGGTATAACCGCAAAATAGGTCGGCATCAGATCGTATCTTTAAAAAGTATATCCATAAAAAAAGGCAGAGTTTATCTGCCTTTTTAGTCGCTGATTAGTTTAGCTTATCAACAAGTTGGGTTGCAAAGCCAATATAACTTTCAGGCGTCATTGCTTTTAAGCGTATTTTTTCATTTTCTGGTAAATCTAGTCCATCAATGAAAACACTCATATCTTGTGCCGTAATACGTTTACCACGAGTCAATTCTTTAAGTTTTTCATAAGGTTTTTCAATACCATAACGACGCATTACGGTTTGAATTGGCTCAGCTAAAACTTCCCAGTTATGATCTAACTCTTCACGAAGGTGATTTTCATTTACTTCGAGCTTATTAAGACCTTTCATGGTGGATTGATAGGCGATTAAAGCATAACCGATACCAACACCTAAATTACGTAATACGGTTGAATCTGTTAAGTCACGCTGCCAACGAGATACAGGTAATTTACTAGAAAGATGCCCCATAACCGCATTAGCAAGTCCTAAGTTACCTTCTGAGTTTTCAAAGTCGATAGGATTAACTTTATGTGGCATGGTTGATGAACCAATTTCGCCTGCGATGGTTTTTTGTTTGAAATGGTTAAGGGCTACATAGCCCCAAATATCACGGTCGAAATCAATTAAGATGGTATTAAAGCGGCTAATACAATCAAAAAGCTCAGCAATGTAATCATGTGGTTCAATTTGCGTGGTGTATGGGTTCCATGTGATTCCCAGTGAAGTGACAAACTCTTCACTAAATTGGTGCCAATTGATTTCAGGATAAGCGGCTAAATGCGCATTATAGTTACCAACAGCCCCATTGATTTTACCTAAGATCTCAACTTGAGTCAGCTGGCGATATTGGCGTTCCATACGATAAGCAACGTTAGCAAACTCTTTACCCACAGTTGAAGGGGTTGCTGGTTGTCCATGTGTACGAGACAGCAGCGGTAAATCACGATAATCTTGCGCCATTTTACTAATGGTATCAATAATCTCGCGCCATGCTGGCAGCAGAATTTCTTGGCGCGCTGTTTCTAACATAATAGCGTGAGAGAGGTTATTAATATCTTCGGAAGTACAAGCGAAGTGAATAAATTCTGAAACCTGATGTAACGCAGGGATCGCTGCTACTTTTTCTTTTAAGAAATATTCAACCGCTTTTACATCATGGTTAGTTGTTCGTTCGATAGTTTTAATACGGCTTGCGTCTTCTTCATTGAAATTAGCCACAATTGCATCAAGGAAATCGATTGCGTTTTTTTCAAAGACTGGAACTTCTTTAATGTCGGTGCAAGAAGCTAGCTTTTGCAGCCAGCGAACTTCTACCTGTACACGGAATTTCAGAAGACCGAATTCACTAAAAATAGAACGTAATGACGAGGTTTTACTGCCGTAACGACCGTCAATCGGTGAAATCGCTGTCAGCGAAGATAATTCCATTGTTGGCAACTCCCAGGTTGAATTTTTTAAAGTATTAACATTGAGCGAGAAAATCGTCAGTTTGTCGTAGGATAGTTTTTTGATGGAGTAAAAAATCAAAACGACGACCACCTACTTGACGCCAGAGTACAGCACTGCGTATACCTGTCAGTAATAATGCTCTGACCTTAGCCTGAATAATTGGGTTACGTAATAATTCAACAGAGCCATGAACTTGTATGCGAGGTCCCACTGGGCTAACTGCATCAACATAAACGCCCGCTAGTGCATTAAACACACCATCAGACATCGGCTCAAAATAGCTTTTTTGGCGCTCTAATTGAGAAATTTTTTGTGATAATTGGTCACTATATTGGCTATTTTTACTGATAAGACGTTCAAGATTGATTAAACCTTGTTGATAAGTCATTAGCTCAAGAGTGAGCTTTTCTCTTCTCACCGCTTGATGAATGGCTTTCAAAGTTTGAAAGCCTAATTTCAAGTGACTTATTTGATTACCATAAACATCAAGTGTTGATGTCGGATTGATATTAAAAATGCTGTTGACCATAACTTCAACATCTTTCTCATTACAGCTACCTTGATAAGCAAATTGCTGAACAAGGCGGCTTGCTTGGCAGATGCCAGCCAATGCAAGGGTAATATCACGAAAATCTTTAGCCACATCTACTCCTGAATACGAGTTTCAATAATACCGCCACCTAAGCAGACTTCATCTTGATAAAAGACGGCTGATTGACCCGGTGTGACAGCGGCAACAGGATGGTCAAAGCGAACTTCAATTCTATCTTCACCTAATGGCGTTACCGTACATGCAATATCAGGTTGGCGATATCGCGTTTTCACCGTACAGCGGAACGCTTGTGTAACTGGCTCTCTAGATACCCAATGAAGCTGTTGAGCAATTAAACCCACAGACATTAATCTTGGGTGTTCATGTCCTTGTGCAACAACAAGAATATTGTTTTCAACATCTTTATCAACGACATACCAAGGATCTTCACCACCATCTTTGGTACCGCCAATGCCTAAACCTTTACGTTGACCTAAAGTATGATACATCAACCCTTGATGTTCACCGATAGTTTCGCCATCAACAGTAACAATAGGACCCGGTTTTGCAGGTAAATAGCGAGAAAGAAAATCAGTAAATTTGCGCTCACCAATAAAGCAGATCCCCGTGGAGTCTTTTTTCTTCGCTGTGGCGAGATCTAATTTCTCAGCAATTTTACGAACTTCTGGTTTTTCCATTTCACCAACAGGGAAAAGACTTTGTGCGATTTGCTGGTGGCTTAATGTATATAAGAAATAACTTTGGTCTTTATTGTTATCAACACCACGTAATAATTGGCTCTTGCCATTTACATCACGACGACGAACATAGTGACCTGTTGCAATATAGTCAGCGCCTAAATCTTCAGCTGCATATTCTAAGAAAGCTTTAAATTTTATTTCTTTATTACAAAGAATATCTGGGTTAGGCGTGCGACCTGCTTTGTATTCAGATAAAAAATGTTCGAAAACATTATCCCAATATTCAGCGGCAAAATTGATGGTGTAAAGCTCGATGTCAAGTTTATCGCATACCGCTTGTGCATCGGCAAGATCTGTAGAAGCTGAACAATATTCAGTATCGTCGTCTTCTTCCCAGTTCTTCATAAACAGACCAACGACCTGATATCCCTGTTCCTTAAGAAGATAGGCTGAGACGGATGAATCAACGCCACCGGACATTCCTACGATGACTTTTTTTTGGCTGTTATCTGACATAACTGAATCTCACTGCGGAAAAATAAGCGCCATACTTTACCATATCGCTAACAGGGGTGCATCAAACGAATACGTTTTCTTATTTTGTTTTTAAAGATTAAAGGGCGCACCAAAGCTATCTAATAAGCTAAGAGGATAACGTTCACTTTGTTGATAACACAACAGACTCTCTCTCACTAATGGCGAGCGTAGTTGTTTGCTATTAATAATGTCATCAAAGCTAACCCAATGGCAGCAATTTATATCACTATCATTCGGCTGAGTTTCAAGTAACTCTGAAGTTTCAATCAAAAATAAAAAGCGTAAAAAAGGTGTGTTATCCGGTGCAATCCACTGGTGTAGTTTAAGAAAATGTTGAACAGGAAGCGTTAAGCCAGTTTCTTCCCATAATTCACGCTGAACTGCCTGTATGAGTGTTTCATTGGCTTCAAGGTGACCAGCAGGTTGATTCCAAGTCGCTTTTCCATTGACGGTTTCTTCGACAACAAGAAATCTATTTTTTGCATGAACGATACAAGCAACAGTGACATGTGGTTTAAACAAGGTTGATCTCCTTCCATTCACCAGGTAATAGATTATCCAATGTAATATTTCCCATACTAAAACGAATAAGACGTAAAGTAGGGTAACCTATATGTGCGGTCATTCGTCGAACTTGACGGTTTTTTCCTTCATATAACGTTATTTTCACCCAAGATGTTGGGATTGTTTGACGCTCTCTAATCGGTGGAACTCTTTCCCATACCCAGTCAGGTTGCTCTACTATTTCAATTTGTGCTGGTAATGTTTTGCCATCTTTTAACATTAACCCTTTACGAAATTGTTGTAATTCAGACTCTATAGGTATGCCTTCTACTTGAGCATAGTAGATTTTGCCTGTTTTTTTATTTGGTTGAGTGAGTTTTGCTTGTAGCTTTCCATCATTTGTTAAGACCAGTAGACCTTCACTGTCTCTATCAAGCCGTCCTGCGGCATAAATATCGCGGATAGGAATAAAATCTTTTAGTGTTTTACGTCCATTTTCATCCGTAAATTGCACCAGTACATCAAACGGCTTATTAAAGATAATTACTTTGCGCTCCCCTCTAGGGCGAGCAGGTTTGTCTCGATTAAAAGAGGTGTGATATTTTTTTGTTTTAGACGTACTTTTAAGTTGATTTGCCATAGTTTATTTTTGTAAAAAGTGGGAGATTGATTATACCTTAAAAGAGAAGCGATTGGCGTTAGCTGAATAATCAAGTAGTATTGACAGGTCTCTTACAAAAAATTAACAAAGCGTGCGCTTATATGAAAGGAGAGGTAAATGGAAAGCAAAGTAGTTGTTCCGGCTAATGGCGCTAAGATTACACTAGATGCTAAAGGTAAGCTTGTTGTTCCAAATAATCCGGTTATCCCTTATATCGAAGGGGATGGTATCGGTATTGATGTAACGCCAGCAATGTTAAAAGTTGTTGATGCGGCAGTTGAGAAAGCTTACGGCAAAGAACGTAAGATTGAGTGGATGGAAGTCTACACTGGTGAAAAATCAACACAGGTTTATGGTAAAGATGTTTGGTTACCAGAAGAGACCTTAGATCTTATCCGTGAATATCGTGTTTCTATTAAAGGTCCTCTTACTACTCCAGTTGGTGGTGGTATCCGTTCATTAAACGTTGCATTACGCCAACAACTTGACCTCTATATTTGCCTGCGTCCAGTACGTTATTACAAAGGCACGCCAAGCCCAGTTAAACAACCTGAACTTACTGATATGGTTATCTTCCGTGAAAACTCAGAAGATATCTATGCAGGCATTGAGTGGAAAGCAGGTTCTGCTGAAGCGGATAAAGTCATTAAATTCCTACAAGACGAAATGGGTGTAACCAAAATCCGCTTCCCACAAGAGTGTGGTATTGGTATTAAACCATGTTCAGAAGAAGGAACTAAACGTCTAGTTCGTGCTGCGATTGAATACGCTATCGATAATGATCGTGATTCAGTTACATTGGTACACAAAGGTAATATTATGAAATTTACCGAAGGTGCCTTTAAAGACTGGGGTTATGAGTTAGCGCGTGAAGAGTTTGGTGGCGAACTGTTAGATGGTGGTCCTTGGGTTAAAATCAAAAATCCAAAAACGGGCAAAGAGATCATTGTTAAAGATGTTATCGCTGATGCATTCTTACAACAAATCCTGCTGCGTCCAGCTGAATATGATGTTATCGCATGTATGAACCTTAACGGTGACTACATTTCCGATGCATTGGCTGCTCAAGTTGGTGGTATTGGTATTGCTCCGGGTGCAAATATTGGTGATGAGTGTGCTTTATTTGAAGCTACACACGGTACAGCACCGAAATATGCAGGCCAAGATAAAGTAAACCCAGGTTCAATTATCCTTTCCGCTGAAATGATGCTGCGCCATATGGGTTGGACAGAAGCGGCTGACTTAATCATTAAAGGTACAGAAGGGGCGATTGCCGCCAAAACTGTAACTTATGATTTCGAACGTCAGTTAGAAGGCGCTAAACTGCTGAAATGCAGCGAGTTTGGTGACGCGATTATCAAACATATGTAATTGTTGATTTGATAAATAGTTAACGGGAGCTTATTAGTTCCCGTTTATTTTTTGTACTATATATCTCTTCCCCAAAACTCTTCCCCAAAACTGTATAATTAAACAGCAATAATTTGCCATTATTTTCCACGTTCGTCGTGGTATTTATCTAACCAAGTATTAACCGTGATTTCTTTACCTTTAATTTTTGCTACTCGATCGCTAATAGCCATAACTTGTCGGCTACGTTGTTCCGCTAACCTTGATAGCGATATTCTCGTTAAAATCTACCACTGTACTCACTCTAGCGCGCCCTCATTTGCGAATAATGAAATTGATTGTTTTAAGAATGGCGACCTTATTGATATTCCAGCCGGTCGTTTTATTTCTGTTCGTGTGCAGATGCCAGAGCAATCAATCTATAACGTGAGAATGCGTGAGATGGAAGAGGAACGCAGACAAAAAGAAGAGAAAGAAAATCAGGACACCAATAAGACACCAGAAATTGATAAATAATCAAATGTATTTAACTCAAGGAAGAATTAAATACTAATGATAATTATTCCGAATATAGCCGAAATAAGATGATTGTTTTACGATTACTATTGATTATACTGTATTTGCATACAGTGGTTGTGTGCTATTAAATATAAAAAGGAATTTATATGCTTATTACAAGAGCGAACGTTGATCAATATCCTTGGCTTCCAGCTGATATTATTCGTGATATAAAACAAAAGGGCTTAATTTATGATACTTCAGGAGGTGCTGACGAAGATGGTGGTTGGATTACCAAAGGGGGAGTAGTAAGTGTGGATAATGGGGTGGAGCGATTAATTGTGACGCCAGCTACATCAAATGACTTACCTTGGTCAAAAATACCCACTATTGCTGATAGTGATAAAGATGAATATCCATCTCCTAATGTGGGTAATGGTGGTTCATCACCCTTTAATCCAAATACTAAATTTAAAGTCAATAAACCGCAAAAGCCCGTTATTATCTCTAGTAATAATAATAAACTAACTAATAGCTCAAATAATAAAGAATTAGCTACAAATAAAGGTGTAATGCATTTTAATGGTGTTGTTATTGAGCAACTCGAAACATTTAAAAAGAAATATTTTCTTACAAAGGAAGCTGTTAATTTAGTTCAAGATAAATTGATAGAGTCTGTTATTAGTTTATACAGTAAAGAAAATAGTATTGATGATAATAAGGTGAATTCAGTAAATTTTATGGAGTTTAGTGAGTTTGATAATAATTCATTTAATGAGTTTTACCTTATGTCTACCATTCCGGCAGAAAACTTAATTAACAATTCTGATTTGATGTCTGGTGAACTTAATGAAATTGCAAAAAACAATGGAACAATTAATGTTAATGCAAGAATAGCTATAATTAAAGAAAACAATAAAGCGAATGCCACGTTAGTTAGAACCGATGGTGTTTTAGTGACTAAAAAAGTCCCTGTATATGAAGTTAATTACGCTGCTAATAGTTATCATGTGGATATTAAGAATATGAGGATTGAATATTTACTTAGACCCACTAGCTCCCCTAGTGGCCTTGGTTTACAAGGAAATGTTATTCAAAATTACTCAAATGAAAATAAAAAATTCTCATATCCAGAAAAAGTAGAATTACCTAATAAGGTAGAAAACAAAAGGATAGAAGCACCATACCCACATCAATTTAATGATGCAATCATTGTGTTTCCTAGAAATTCAAACTTACCGCCTTTATATGCTTATTCGGGCTTCCCCACAATTGAACTTAAGGATAAAGATCCGCGTCCTCAGCAGGAAAAAGAGTTTAATGACATCAAGGATGGAGTGAAATTCACAGCATCATTTTATGAACAAATAACTGAAGAATATGGGAAAAAAGCTGAGCAATTATCTAGGGAGTTAGCAGAACAAGCGAAAGGGAAAACTATTCGTAATGCTGATGATGCAGCTAAGGCTTATGAGAAATATAGAGCTAATATTAATAAGCGAATCAATGCGGCAGATAGAGCTGCTATCGTAAAATATATAGAGTCAATCAAAGTCGAAGAGCTTGCAAAAAGATTACAACAATTCAGTAAAGGAATGGGATATATTAACAAAGCTATTTATACCTATGAACTATACGATGAATATAAAAAAGCTATGCAAACTGATAATTGGAGACCATTTTTTGTTAAAGCTGAAACAATAGCTGTGGGATATGCTGCTCCCGTTGTAGTGGGATTTGCATTTAGCATACTATTAGGTGGGCCAATTGGAATATTAGGATATGGATTAATCATTGCAACTGTCGGAGCTTTAATTGATGAAAAGCTAATCGAAAAAGCTAATAAGCTAATGGAGATTTAATCGCATAGATATTAAAGGCTATTTGTATATACTATATAAGTGGCCTTTTTACCAGAGTAGCTATTATATAAAGCATAGAAATAGGGATGGCAAAGATAAAAACTATTATGGAATATAGCGCTAATAAACCTTTTTTTCCAGGAGTATCTATAAACCAACCTTTATTCCAAAATTCTCTTGTGGTGAACTTTAAGAAGAAGCATTCAACAGCCCATTTAGCAAATGGATATAAAATAGCGTTAATAATACTCATAAGTAACCAGAAAAGCCCATCTCCTAAACGGAGTTCCTCCCACGAAAGAATTATATGAATTGTAAGAATGAAAAATCCCCAGAACATATTATTAATATAATATTTTTTAGTCATATTCAGCACCTAATGAATAATTAGTCCTATTTTATATTACCATTATATTAATGGTAATAATTCTTATTTTCAATACGTTTGAAAGTTTTAATTCTAGATAATTTCACTTGCTGTGCCGAGTCATTCTCATTTTTAGCGCTCTTTATTGTGGGTTACATCTATCCTACAATAAGGAACTTAATCCATTCTTTGCCGCGAACATCGTTATAACGATCAGTTTGCACTCGAGTTGCATGTCCTAATAATGCTTGCGTATCGATACCTTGCTTTCTAGGGAGTGGTGATTCATTTGATAAACGTAAACCAAAAAATACAGATGATGGATTAGGACGTAATGATCCTGCCACGGTGTATGGTCAGCCTGGTAAGTATGTAGTTGTTAATGACCGTACGGGTGAAGTTACACAAGTTAGTAATAAAACAGATCCTGATTGGATTGATGATTCAAGAGTAAGATGGAATAAAAAATAATGGAAAAGAAACTATTTAATCATGGCATTTTATACAACAACGGGTCTGATTTCTTTAAGCTAAAAGGTAATGCCTCAATGAAATTATCTCCTAAAGCAGCCATGGAAGTTTGTCAGGAAGCGACAAAACAGAAATTATGGGTACTAGGAGTTGATGGTGGGCATTGGTTTAACCCAGGCTTTCGACCTGATGGTGAAGCTTCTTGGTCTGGAAAAACAAAGCTATTTAAAGAAAATAAATTAGCAGAGAATAATCAATTAGCGATTGATAGCATCAAAGAAGACTCTGCGGATGGATATACAGTATTTATAGTAACCATTGGCAACCCATAAAGTATTAATAATGAACAAAGGGTATCTGTGCCCTTTGTTGTTTTCTGAGAGCGAAAACTCCAACCTTGTACGAAGATAGCCGAACAGTAAATTTGAGTCATTTTACGTGGAGTGCATGCTGTATTTGTGTAGAGTATTTTGGTGAAGTAGATGCCTGCGCGTATATTTTTTTGTTACTGCGGATGTGTCTTATACTGATGTATGGGCATATCCTTCCGAGCAATATTATTCCGGTAAGCATCCTTGTGAAAAGCCATCAGATATGATTGAGCATATTATCCGCTCTAGCAGTCGTGAGGGTGACTTGGTTGTATGGGTTCAGGCGCAGCGATAAAGGCAGGATTAAAGTTAAATAGAAACGTGTTGGGTGTGGAGTTGGAAAAGGATAGGTTTGAAATAACTAAAGACGAAATAATGATGGAGAACATAAAAATTAAAGGCTATCAAAGTGCAATGTAGTTATATTTCAAATCTAGTTTGGTTAGTATATGCTCAGTGAGTATTTATTATTTTTGGAGGATAGAATATGGCTAACTTTGACAGGAAACGTATAGAAAATAATATTCAAAAGTTAGAAGAGTTTATTATGAGCTTGGAAAGCCATTCATCAGCTAATAAGACGAATAAGTATAAAAACGAGAATCAGAGTTTTTATAGAAAATATTATATTGATGATGAACCAGAAATTATTTCAGGTAAAATGGAACCATTATTTGTAAAATCAGGATCTAAATAATTTGTTAGTGATAGATGTATAAATATATCTGTCACTAAAGCTTCTAGGTATATAAATTCACTCTTGTTGTTTATTTTCGATGTTACTTTACTATCTAGTATTGATTGATAATAGTGAACAATATTAGGTGCAGGATTTGAAATTCTTATTAATTCTTTACCTAAAACGGTTGATAGTGTTGTTGAGTATAAAATAGTTATTTGAGTGGCAAAGCCTTTAATTTTTATACAACTATAATTTCTTTGCAAGTATTCAATTTCTATGAGGTTAGTTTAATTAATTCGTGTGTTAATGCTTAATTATTAATATGAAATTAATAAATTTAAACACTCATGTTATCTGAATAGACAAATATTTTGATGGTTATTTTATAAGGTTGAATTACGATACCAATGGATATGTGGTAGAGGATTTTAATGATTAAATCATTTTTTATAATAATGTACTTTTGCATTAACTGATCACCGGCAAGTGGACTGAATAAACTCCCTCAACCACTGTAGAGCACTATTTCCAGTATTTCGCTTATGCCACAATATCTTTATATCAAATGATGGATGATTTACTGGTAATACACTTTTGTTAAGCCCCCAGCTATCCATCCAATCAAAGGTTAATCCCTCTGGTACTGTTGCTATCATAGGGGTACTTTTGAGTATTGATGGAATTACGGAAAAGTGTGGAGTGGTATAGCAAACATTTCTTGATGACCCCGCCTCCATAAGCAAAACATCTATTTTACTGCTTATCGCTTCCCTGTAAGTCACCATAATATGTTGCTGTTTTGCATAGTCTTCAATGGATAATGGATCGCTAAGGTGTAGCTGCGAAGGGTGCCATAAAGCAACAAAATTCATGGTTTCAAGCACTTCTCGCTCTATGTTCTTTTCTGGACTGCTAGCGACAGAAATTGCTAAGTCGATATCGCCCGAAGCCAATTTCTTCTGATCTGTAAATGGTGTGCTTTCAACTATGTTCAATGTTATGCCGGGCGCAACATTTTTTAGCTTTTTAATAACCTTAGGCAACAACCATATTTCTACCCAGTCAGTCATACCGATTGTAATTGTTAATTTCGCATCTTTGGGATTGAATATTTTAGGGTTAAACAGAGCAACTTGAAGCTGCTCCATTACTGGTATCAGTTCCTTTTGAAGCTGTACCGATCTGGCTGTTGGTAGCATTTTTCGACCACTTCGAATAAATAAAGGGTCTTGAAACATATCTCTCAAGCGAGACAACGACGCACTAATGGCGGGTTGTCCTAGGTTCAGTTTATCCGCTGCTAGAGAGACGCTCTCCTCTCGAAATAACACCATAAAAACAATCAATAAGTTTAAATCAACATACCTAAAATCATTCTCTTTAATATTCATTATCACTCCAATCAATTGGATTAATAATAGTCCATAACCAATACTGCACGCAACTTAACTATAACCATGAGGAATATATGAAAGCTGCACTTACTTTACTAACAATGCTATCAGTCGGTTTGTATACGACAAATACACTCGCTTCCCCAATCCCAATTGTTCAACAACAAGCACCTGCATACTACCGTATGATGCTTGGGGATTGGCAGGTTACGGCTGTTTCTGATGGTACAGTTAAGGTACCTCTTGATAAATTGTTGACTAATATTTCTCCCGATGATTTAAAAAGAGCGATGTCTAAAGATGCCTTAACTCCTTTGGCTGAAACGTCGATCAATGCCTTCGTAATCAATACAGGAAGCAAAATAATCTTAGTAGATACAGGGGCTGGTTCATTAATGGGTGATGCTGGTGGGCATCTTTTGGATAACCTAAAAAATGCAGGTTTCCCACCTGAGAGTATTAACATCGTTTTATTGACGCATATTCATGGTGACCACTCGGGTGGAGTCGAATATAAAGGAAAACCAGCCTTCCCAAATGCCACGGTATATGTTGATCAAAAAGATGTTGACTGGTGGCTCAATCCTAAAAATATCAACAAGGTTGAGGATAGCCAAAAACATACATTTGCTGAATCAGAAAAAACAATGCGTCCAGTGATTAATGCGGGTAAGTTAAAAACTTTTCATGCACCCACCGTGATCATTCCTGGTATTCAAGCTATTCCAGCACCTGGGCATACTCCTGGCAGCGTAATTTATAAGATCACAAACCATTCTCAAAGCATGATGTTATGGGGTGATATTATTCATGCTAAAGCAGTACAAATGCCTGACCCCGATGTCGCAATCCATTTTGATGTTGACCAACAACAGGCAGTTAAAACAAGAGAAAGTGTTTTAAAAATGATTTCTGAGAGTGGGGATTGGGTTGCTGCTGCGCATATTTCGTTTCCAGGTATAGGCCATGTTCAAAAAGAAGGTAATGGTTATCGCTGGATACCTATAAATTACAGCTATACAGCGACAAGTAAGGACTGATAAATCTAGGGAGGTGGTTATTAATAACCATCAGTGCGAATGAATCGATAGTTATTGTCTGAGTGAGGTCCTAAAGGACCTTCAGACTGATGACGAATCCCATATTTTTAGCATGGAGTACTTTATTTGAGCGACCAAGGGTAGCACTCGTGATATTTTTCTAAAAAACTATTACCGATAACTTTTCGAGCTATATTTCGTATTTTTTTTCGTTAATTGACCTTGTAAGTATGCACCAAAAAATAAAAAGAAGCGCCAGCAGCGCCATCTTTTTCATATCCAGAGCAACGCTTCGTAAAGGTTTCTAATTGAGGAACTCCATTTTCAAGTATCTCGAAAGCCCTTACTACAAGGTAGCAGATATTTGTCCGTTTAACATAAAAGGGATTAATTACACAGCTTTAGTATGGTGTATCAACATCTAGAATATTTAACATTTTTTAGCTTTTTTTAAATGTTCTTCTTTCCTGTTACGTACAACCCGCATTGGAGAGATAAAATCTTTAGCAAATTGATGAACATCTTTCAGTCCTTGTTCGCGTTTCCATGCATTAATCTCTCCTTCTATATCCGTAATGACATGGCTTTCTACATCAGTGATACCACAATAAGAAAAAGTTCCAACATCAATCTGTGTTCTCATTGCATCTAAATAACCATATTTTTCATACGTTTTATCACTAGAACCACCTATACCAATAAGTATTGTAGGAATATTTTGTAGGAGAGACTTAAGCGGCTTAGCACCTCGATCTTCAACCCCTTTTCCGTATTGGTACGCCCAACCACCAGTAAATACTCGCTCTATCCATCCTTTCATAATTGCAGGCATTCCCCACCAGTATATTGGATATACAAATGCTAGTCGGTCTGCTTTTTCAATGCGATGGTGCATTGCTGCAATTTCTTCTGGCAGATCTCCTCCCCAGAAGTGAGCGTGGTCATCTTGAGTAAATCGAGGGTCAAAATTTTCGTCATATAAGTTTAGTAGGTCTATATTGAACCCATTTTCTGTGAATGGTTTATGAAATGCATCCATTACCGCCGCAGGATAGCTATTTCGTATAGGGTGAGCAAAGATAGTAAGTAAATTCATAATGTTTCCCAGAGGGTATTGGTGGTAGGAAGTAAAACCCAGTTATGAGTTTTAAGTGTTTTTATTGGAAAGGCTGGCTTGTTTAATAAGCAGTAATGCAGCGCGATGCGCGGTATGTATTGCTTCTTTTCCAAGGTAACTAGCAGAAGAAATAGCGCCTTCAAACAGGATTAGAATTTGTTCCGGGAGTTCTTTGTTGTAGTTTTCTTTTGCGTGTTTCTGACAAAGATATGAAATCTTTTGATGGAGTTTTAGATGGTACTCAGAAACCACTTCAACAACCATGGGTATCTCTGCTCCAGTATCTCCTAATGCACGAAGAAACAAGCAACCACGATTACTTTCATTGCTTAACCACACCTCAAGTGAGAGAAAAAGAGTGTCAATATTGCAGGTGTTAAGAGTATTAAAAAATCGCTCTTCACGATGACGCAAGACGGCGGTGATAAGCGCATCTTTACCACCTATGTGTTTGTAAAATGTTCTTGTCGATACTTGAGCTTCTCTGGCTAAGTGATCAACACTAGTTCCAGAAAAGCCGTGTTGATCAAAGATACGCTCGGCAGTAGAAATTATGTGTGTTTTTATGTCCATACACACAATGTACAACGATCGTTTTACTTTTGTAATTGCTTTCCATTAGGAATCAAAACAAATACTTTCCTAATTCTCTAATATAGTACCAATCAACATGGAATTAGATTTTATGTATGACAGATTATATTTCAGCAACTGGTTTAGACTATTGAATCTTAATGTGCCAACTTAAAATGCTTCATTAAAAGGAAATCGTTGCTTATAGAAAAATAACTAACTTATCTAATTGATTAAAACAAGATAATAAATAAGGCTAATACTCGATAGTTATCCATTCTTTACCACGAACATCGTTATAACGATCTTGGTTAGTATATGCTCAGTGAGTATTTATTATTTTGGGAGGATAGAACATGGCTAACAACTATAAAATAAATATAAATTATTTAATTTATATTTAAATAATTTCTTAGTTCTATATTTAAATTTCAAGTGCAGCAATGATTATAGCTTCCATTTTTTCTGGGGTGATGAACGGCGCAAAGCGCTTGAGCGGTTCACCGTTTCGTCCGATCAGAAACTTAGTAAAATTCCACTTGATACGTCCTCCCAGAAAGCCTGGTAGTTCTTTTTTTAGATAACGAAACACCGAGTGTGCTGTGGTTCCGTTAACTTCTACTTTCTCGAACATTGGAAAGCTCACACCGTAGTTAATATGGCAAGTTCGCCCAATTTCCTCAGCGCCGCCAGGTTCCTGTTTTCCGAACTGATTGCAAGGAAAACCTAGCACCACCAAACCTTGGGCTGCGTATTTCTTGTAGAGTGCTTCAAGACCCTCGTACTGTGGCGTAAAGCCACAATGACTGGCTGTATTAACGACGAGCACCACCTTACCAGCGTAGTCAGCCATAGAAATAAGCTGACCGCTAAGACTTGTAGCCGTCAATTGATAAAACGTGGTCATAGTAGAGTCCTCAAAGCAGAATCTGCCGACATCAACATATAGTACGTTGTTATTGGGGGCATGAAAAAACAATTTAGTCCCTGATTGTGTGGCAGGTCTGAAATCGCGTGTGGATTATCTTTACAAATTCGAAAGGGAAAAACAACATAACACCTAGACTGATGGTAGAATTACGGTACAAATGGATATGTGGTAGAGGATTTTAATGATTAAATCATTTTTTATAATAATGTGCTTAACAACAGCCAGTTTTTCTGTAAAAGCGCTTTCTTCTGAAGAGCAAAGTTATCGTCCTAATGTTTTTAACTTAGCTCAAATGTATGATTTTAATCCTGTTAAAGGGGATGTTAGTGAATTGGAATCAACCATATATAATGATGATGGCACAATTTTCTATGAATCAATATTGAAAATGAATGCTAATGGTTGTGTGGAAAGCTTCTATTTAAAAAAGAATAAAGATGAATATTTAAATTCAAGTAATACATTTTTATCTGTCAGTTTAAATAATGGTAAATTAATAGGGAAAGACGATGCTGGTGCAGTAGAAATGCAATTGGATGAAAATTGTCTGATTACATCTTTAAGTAACAGTGCCGGTGTGATTAATAATATATTAAATGAAAAAGGGTACCTAAAAAGTAGAACGATTGGAGAAACAGGCGGTATATTATCTAAAAACTTTTATAATAAAAATGGTTTGATAATTAACACTAAATATTACATCAATAGCATGGTGTTTTCCGAGTCGATTATAAATTATTACGATGAAATTAATAAGCCATTTGATTTTGATATAAAAAATAAAACATTAAATGAAATATCATCAATAGTAAACTCTAAATGCGCTTATGATAAAAATAGAAATCCTAATGACTGTGATATAAATATAACAATATCACCAAATAATAACCCGATAGAAATACATAAAAAAGCAACTGTTAGGGCTAAATACTATTAATTTGTATCATTTAAAATAACTAAGCTGCAATGGCAGCTTTTTTCATTTATGGAGGATTAATCCCTTATTTACCACCATTAATATTGGGCGCTTTGCATATTGCTAATCATATTTATCAAGAGAAAAACACTCGTTAAAGCAGGAGGGAGACGAAGCGTTGATTGGTGCAGGCAAAGTGGTAACGGGTTATCTCGATAGTGGGGATCCTTAAATCAATAAAACTCAATATCAAATACGTGTAGCATATGGATTGGTTATAAAAACAGTAAAATGAAAGAGACAGTTTATAATTTAAATTGAGGAGTATTAAAAATAGTTTATTACTTCATTTTTCCACAAAAAGAAAATATGAAGTTCTAGTTACTTATTGCTAGAGATCATAGCACCAATAAAAGGGATAAAGCATGGCAATCGATCGCAGTGGTTACATAACCTTACCCAATATCAATGAATTTCAGCCCGAATTTGTCGCGGTAGTTGAGGACTTAGTAGCAGCGTTAAGCCAACGTTTTCCTGAGTTAGTGCATAGTATTTATCTCTATGGTAGCGTGGCTGAAGGTCGGGCAAAGATAGAAAAATCCGATCTCGATATAACAATAGTATTCAATAGTAAACCCGAACAGGTTGCTGCAACGCAACTTACTATGATTCAGTGTGAATTGAAAAAAGATCATCCTGTTGTTAGTAAAATCGATTTTGATTGCGGCGTATTACAGCAGGTACTGCATTCGGATAATAAATTTAGCTGGGGGTACTGGCTCAAGCATCATTGTGTCTGCATCTACGGGGAAGATCTGCGCGACCGATTTCATCCTTTCAAACCTTCAAAAGAAATCGCAGTAGCAGTGAATGGTGACTTTTTGCAAGTAATTAAAGAATTACTTGTGCAAATGCAATCATCCCCTGACAAAAATACAATGCTACAACTACAGCGAGCTGCTGCACGAAAAGCGATCAGATCAACTAACATTCTTCGTAGTAAACATGATACAGACTGGCCTAGCACACTCGAAGAGTACTGCATTAAGTTCAATACCCAATATCCAGCTAAAGCTGAAATTATGGATTACTTACTCGCAACTAGTTATAAACCTCTGGGCGATGTAGCTAATTTTAAAAATCGAATTATGGCTTTTGTTAACTGGCTAAACGTAAAGTTTCATATTGAAGAGAACCAACCAAGTTAAGTTGCCGATCTCTAATAAGAGCAACGCTTAGCACTAAACTGTTTGTACACAGAACTCAACGGGTTGTTTGGATATCCATAATTGTGTGTGTGCTGACATCACGCTGTATAAATCGACTGGGAACAGGTCAAAGTATTACGCCTTGCTTGACCATTGATTGTTTGAAAAATACCCTTAAGTTGACGATTCCACAAAAATAGATTATGATTCTTGTCAAATGGAGGTGCATAATGATTAAACACACCACAGCAGAAAGAGAAATCAACACTTCAGCTAAGCTGAATGACTTCCAGTTGAACCTTCTGAAAAGGATTAACAACCTCGCTATTTCCCTGATGCCTGAATTTGAAGATAAAAGTCAGGCAATAAATGCCATCACGCTGGATGATGCCTCACTGATGCAATTGCTCTATACCGTCCAACTAGAGCAAAAGACGCGCGTAACAGAATACGAACTACGTAAAGTTCGCCGTCGTCGCGAAAATCTGGAAAGATTTTATCGTGAGCTTCAGGAGTTGGGTGGTACGCTAAAGGTGAACGACGTGGTCGATATCCTTGGCATTACTCGCCAAGCGATAAACATTCGCATTAAGAAAAATAAGCTTTTAGCATTCAAGCAGAACGGTGATTTTATTTTCCCGAAATTTCAGTTCACTGATAATGGACTGATAACTGGCTTTGAAGACGTTATGGCGGCATTCGAAGAGGATACCCATCCAATGTTACGGTTGGGTGTGCTGAAATCACCGATAAAGATTAATAACGAAGGCCTGCAAAAGACGCCGATTCAAATCATGCAGGACGGTGCTAAAAATAGTGAACTTAGCCTGGCTATCCGAGCTGCTAAACAGTTTGGAAATCATATAGCCAGTTAACCAGTTTAAAAAGAGGGGCTAGCCCAGCCCCTTTGGTTTACATTGGTTCTAGCGTAATTTTGAATCCAAGCAATTCTTCAAATATCTCTTCACCTGATATAGTTCCAGTTGTATACCACACTAATATTGATACGTTATGGCGTAACAAAAATAATTTTACCTGATATAACCCTGTGAATAGAATTATTTATGTATGCAAAGAATAGGCAAATGCTATTTCTAATTAAAACGTTATAAATATATTACAAAATATCATATGTGGTATTGTTTCTTTATGTATTACTCACTTTGTAAATATTAATAGTGTTTTATTTAAATGATGTTTTTTAAAATATTTTTTCTTTTTCTTTTTCTTTTTCTTTAATTTCTTCTTTTTCTTTAGTTTCTTCTTGTGGTGGTTTGTTTAATTTAATCTGTTCATCCATGCATTGAATTTTTTTATTTAACTCTTCATACTCTTTTCTTGTAATATATTGTTCTTTTCCATTTTGAATATTGCTCGTTTTTTGGCTTGTTCTTATTAAAGAAATATAAGCGAATATTGCTGATATTATGGCAGAACCAGCTGCATATTTATTTTCAACCACTGATACGGCTTGATTGGGGAAGGTGGATGACAGATGCCAAAGACCTGCAGAAATTAAACCAAAAACAGCAGATAAAATAGATGAAATTAAAATTAAATGTTTTTTCATTTTTAATACCTATAATGTTAATAAAATTTAGTTTATCATATATCACTAGTTTTTAATAATAGCTTATCATACTAAGAAATTTAAATTTATTTCCTCTTTTTTTATATAACAATGTTAATAATAACTATTGACATGTCTCGGATGTTTTATTTTGTATGGTGCTTTCATTGTTACCTTTATTGCGATTTTATCTGAGGCTAATTTAGATACTCTTATTATAAACTGTCTTAATATTATTTTTTCGAAATCATTTCACTTGCGAAATTTAATCGATTATTTGGTATTTTAAAAAGCTAATAGAGACTTTTTTTATATCTAAGTGATTCAATAATAATATTAAATGCAGCCGAAGACTTTAGCCTACTGGTGTAATACAAATAATAACTTGGGAAGGTGATAGTGAAGTCGTCCAGAACGGTGAGAAGTCGCCCGGAAACGATATCATTCTGCACTAATGCCTGTGGAACATAAGCAAATCCATAGCCATCAAGACATGCCTGATGAACCTGATTAATGCCATTAACGATAAGTGGTCCCTTTACTCGTAATTTGTGCTCCTGCCCATCAATTAAAAACGTCCACGATAAATTTTGTCCATACGTGGGTAACTGTAAATTGATACATGGTCTTGTTAGCAATTCCAAAGGAGTTTTAGGTAATCCTTGATCTAGTAGATGTGGATTATTAGGAGATACCACGACAACCATGCGGTGTTCTGCGCTAATAGGAATAGCAATCATATTCTGAGCAATAAGACCGCCTCGTCGCACACCCGCATCAAAGCGCTCCTTGGCAATATCCACAAGACCATAATCAGTGATGAGTTCAAGTGTAATATCGGGAAAATCCTTAAGAACAGGTGCTAATCTCGGCCAGAGAATTTGCTGGATCGCATATTTATCAGCTGAAATACGAATTTTGCCAGCTGGTTTATCCCGCAGCTCAGCGAGCTGCTCTAGACCATTGGCGATTTCATCGAGTGGCGGACCAATGAGTTGCGCTAGCCGTTCTCCGGCTTCTGTCAGCGTCAGGCTACGGGTTGTGCGATTGAGTAATTTGAGTTGTAGACGAGCCTCAAGGTTACTGATTGTTTGACTAACAGCAGACTGGGATGTCCCAATTTTCGCGGCAGCTCGTGTGAAACTACCTTCCTGAATAATCGCCAGAAATGTGGTGAGATCACTAATATTTTCTTTCATCATATTTATAAGTTCTGCTAATAACTGTCATCGGATTATCCCTGCTAATCAGAAGAGTTGTCCACTAGTATCATAAATTCACCGTAACAATGGGGTTCTCGACCTTGGGAGAAGAAAATGATGAGATCTATTCAGTTTACTAATGCAGGGATCAACATGGCAGGGAATATGTTTTTTCCTGAGCATTTTAATCAAGCAGAACGCTACCCCGCAATTGTCGTTGTCCATCCAAGCGGTGGTGTTAAAGAACAAACTGCTGGTTTCTATGCGGAGAAACTGGCAAGTCTCGGCTTTGTTACTCTGGCTTATGATGCATCGTATCAGGGAGAAAGTAGCGGGGAACCGCGTCAGCTCGAAAACCCTTACAACAGGGTAGAGGATATCAGTGCAGCAATTGACTATTTGGTTGCGCAGAACTGTATTGATGAGCAAAAAATTGGTGTTTTGGGTATCTGTGCGGGAGGTGGCTACACCATTCATGCAGCTATGCTGGATCGACGTATTAAAGCCGTTGGCACAGTAAGTGCTGTTAACTATGGTGATATGTATCGTTTTGGCTGGGAAGGTGATCAGCAACCTTTATTATCTTTTGAACTCCTTGAGATGGCGGCAAAGCAACGAACAGCAGAGTCCAAAGGGGCTTCTACGGGGTATTTACCCACAATTCCTAATTCACTGGAAGAGGTAATAAATAACGATATTGTAGAGGCTTATGAATATTATCGAACACCACGAGCAATGCATTGCAACGCATCCTGTAAATTGACAACCCGCAGCCTTGCTGCACTTATTACTTATGATGCATTCAATCATGCTGACATTTTTTTAACTCAACCAATGCTGGTAATTGCAGGAAGTGAAGCAGGAACGCTTTGGATGACAAAAGCGATTTACCAGCGTGCCGCCAGTAAGAAAAAGATAATACATATCGTTAATGGTGCCACCCATATTGCTATGTATGACAAGTCAGGTTATGTGACAGAAGCAACGGGTAAGTTTGCCTCTTTCTTTTCAGAAAACCTGTGACACGATCCATGAGTGTGGAAGCCTATTTCGCCGAGCAAAATTTACCAGAGAACAACAGAATGAAATATACCTTGATCTCTAACAACAGCTCAACGTTCTGCATTTATGCTCATCGCATCTCAATAAGTTTGAGGATTTTATACTATGTCTTATGAACGTTCCGTTTTCTTCAGGCACAACACTTGGAAAGTTGCTGCTATCATGCGTTTTCCTGATGGATTCGACGCAAACCAAAAATACCCAGCCATTGTCTGTGCCCACCCTATTAGCGGCTGTAAAGAGCAGACATCAGGTGCTGTCTATGGTCAAAAGTTAGCTGCCGCTGGATTTATTACTCTTACCTTCGATGCCTCAACACAAGGTGAAAGTGGAGGCACTCCTCGCTTTAGCGAAACGCCCTCAACTCGTGTAGAAGATTTCTTGTGTGCAATGGACTACCTCGTGACTTTATCCTATGTAGATGAAGATCGCATAGGGGTGCTAGGTGTCTGTGGCGGAGGAGGATATGCCGTAAGTGCCGCAACGACAGATCATCGTTTCAAAGCAGTTGCAACTGTGGTTGGAGCCAACTATGGGCGGCTCATGCGAGAAGGGGATTTAAGCCCCGATGCTGCACTCAAGATAATTGAAGCACTTGGTAAACAGCGCACCACAGAGGCCCGAGGAGCGGCTTCGCTGGTGGTTGGCTATATTCCTGCCGATATTGATGAGCTGGCAAAGACGGGTATCAAAGATATCGATATCATTGAGGCGGTTGATTATTACACTACTCCTCGCGGGCAGCAGTCAGGTTCACCAAACAAGCTGCGCTTTACCAGCACAACCTCCACATTAAACTGGGATGCTTTTGCCTTTACGGAAAAATTACTAGTGCAGCCACTGCATATTGTTATTGGCGATATTCCCGGTGGTTTTGGATCTTATCGTGATGGTTATGAACTTTATCAACGTGCCCGCTCTACAGAGAAAACGCTGCAGATTGTGAAAGGTGCCTCTCATTATGATTTATATGATAATCCTGAAGCTACGGTTAAAGCACTAGATCAGCTTATCCCTTTCTTTAATAAGCAATTAGGTGCATAAGTAGCTTGATTTTTATATATATTTTACCTTCTAAACGCTAGGTTATGTAAATCATGACCTAGTTTTAAACTTCCGTTTCTTCTTAGCTGCGTGAAAATATAAATATCGCCAATTGTATGTAGTCTAAGAAGAAAATAATCTGAGCAGTAATTTATCGCTTCAGAGCATAATCAACGTTATTGCCTGAATTGTCACCGATAAACTATATTGTCACTATAAATTAAATGGGGGAAGTTATGGCTAGACCAGTAACTAAGAATAGTTTAATTGAGCAGTCTGAAACAAACTATAATGAGCTATTAAATCTTATTAACTCACTTTCATCAAAAGAGCAGCTAGGTGAATTTCCTTTTGAGGGAAGAGACCGTCAAATTCGAGATTGTTTAGTTCATCTATATGAATGGCATCATTTATTTATTGTGTGGGTGAAATCTAATCAAGCCGGAGATATGGTTGCGTTTCTGCCACAACCATATAACTGGAAAAATTACCCTGAAATGAATATTAAGTTTTGGGAAAAACATCAAACTACATCACTAGAGAAAGCAAAAAACTTATTTATTGTTAGCCACAAACAGTGTTTACAACTAATAAGTCTATTTTCTGATGAGGAACTATTTACCAAAAAATACTTTAAATGGACGGGTTCAACAAGTTTGGGAAGCTACGCTGTATCAGCAACTTCATCTCACTATGAATGGGCTATGAAAATAATCAAAAAGTATAGAAAAACGTTGATAAACAAATAGTTTTTATTCTTGTTTATAGGGTTATGTATTCTGTTATAGCTAATAGAATAAGCTGAAATTCTTATATGAATGTGTATGGTGATGTAATTCTTAGCATTATTTTCCTCTATTCTTAATTTCTATGGTGTGTTTGAAAAATAAGATTTGCTATCTGAATTTAACTATGGCTTAATAACGTCACTGGTTTGGAAGTACAGGCCTATTTATGTTAGTAAGTTTAAAGTTGTTCCCATTTAGTGTTATCCTTGATACCTCTTCATTGCGAATTCCTTCTAATTAATACCCATAAGTAAAAATAAAAAACAAACCGCATACACATGCCTTATGGCAATTTAAAAAATTAAAGGAAATTCTATGTCTAATACAATGACTGGTACAGTAAAATGGTTTGATGATGGTAAAGGTTTTGGTTTTATTACTCCTGCAGATGGCAGCAAAGATGTATTCGTACATTTCTCTGCAATCCAAAGTGATAGCTTCAAATCTTTAGCTGAAGGCCAACAAGTTTCATTTACCATCGAGAACGGAATGAAAGGTCCTTCTGCTGGTAATGTAGTTGCTCTCTAAAGGCACTATTATTATACACTTCTATTTTAAATGTCCTTGTTGTAGTGGTTCACAATACAGAACATCACAATTTGATGTTTCAGTGAACAATCCACATGGCGCAAAATGTATTTTTTGCAAAAGTGTGATGACAACGCAATTGAGTTAAGTTTAAATAGTTGAATATATAAAACCTCGCTACGGCGGGGTTTTTTGTTGTCTAAATTTAGCTGATAACATCAGCTTAAAAATTATATTTCTCATATAGTTAACATGAAAAGAGTGGTGCTCTGTTATATAGATAATTATGCTAATAAAAAATTAATAAAAAATTAATAAAAAATTAGTTTTTTAGGGCTTGAAAAATAGCTATCAGTTCTTATTTATATCTTGGGTAAATAATGTATCACCCTTAATTCAATAAATACTGGAGGAGGAATTATGCCTAACATCAAACCTTTTTCATTATTTCCAGCAATATCTGATAATTTATTATCAAAACGTTTTGATCAGATAGATAGCTTATTTAGCCAGTTAACAGGGAGTAAACCGATATCATCACCTATTCAAACTTATAACCTGAAACAGATTGATGATGACCATTATGAACTGGCTGTTAGTGTTCCTGGATATCAAGAAAGCGATTTAGCCGTTTCATTAAAAGGTGGTCGTTTATTGGTAGAAGGAAAGAAAGAAGAAAACATAGAGGAAGATAATGAAAAGTGGATCCATCGTGGAATATCGCAAGGAAAATTCACTTTACAATTTGATCTCGGTAAAAATGTTAAAATAGAGAAAGCCGATCTATCAAGCGGGCTTTTGACTATTATTATCGAATATCAGTTACCTGAAGAAGAGAAACTACAAACGATAGCGATCGAGAATAAAGATAAAAAACAATAAAGTTAGATAACGTTAAGAAAGTTAAGGCTACGCATTATGTGTAGCCTTAACTATTTGGTTTGTAAAAATCTGTAATTCAGACCGCTCTACTCATGTTATGTGTCAATATTTTCCCTTTAAACCAAGGGAGAATTAACATGTCTATGATGAAAACAGAAGTCGTTATCATTCGTTTAACGAAAAAAGAACGAGCCTTATTGGATTCAATAAAGACTGTGCCATTGCTTTCAGATTGGATGAGGGAACTCGCACTAGATAAATTGCGAGAACAAGAGAAGTTACCTGATGAGTAACCGGCATATTAGGCATTAAGCGGGCATAAAGTAAGTACCATAAGCAATGGATAGCATGTTGTACTAATCGGTATCAGATCCGTTAGTTTTGATATCTCTGTAGTGATAATAGTTCTTATTAAAATGCCCACCTTAAATTAAATAGGTTACTTTGGTGACCTGTTATCATTATATCGGGATAAAAGTGTTTGGTGGTGCAATCAAAACTCTGAAACTATTCACTAGTAGAAATTAGATTAGACACGAAAGTTAACGAAAAAATTAAAAGCATCATAATTACTTATGACGGATGATGGAGGTTATCTATTTCAACATTCTCGCCGTTGGTATTAACTCTATATTAATTAAATAAAACTTTAATCTAAGTATAATTAACTATCTCATAATCAGAAATAATCTTATTTTAAATTATTCTTATTTGCCCCTTTAGATAAATCATTTATCCTTAAAAAATAAGCAATGATAGATTTGGTTAATCTATTGTTCTGTATCCCATAGTGTTAATTATAGATATTATCAGTCGCGTGATGTTAAGACTCTGCCGCCAAGCGCTTATAGCATAGTGAAAGATAGGAAAGCCCAATGCGGCGGCATTGGGCTTAGTGACTCAAATAGATGGGTATAAAAAAACTATTAGAGATCCCTATAAATGTAGCTAATTTTCATTTATATAGTTAACAAATAATGCTTTTTTCTAGAAAAGAAGTGTAAATAACCTGATTTGATCGGCTTAGCTGGCTTAAGGAACTATAATCTTAAAAAATGATTGATTTTAAGATGTATACTTTGTGTTTCGCTATAAAAATAAATTTAAGAGAAAATATAATGCCGCACAATACTCATACAAAAAAGCCAAATAATATACAAACTGAAATATGCAAAAGATATGAGGTATTGCCTTTAGCGCCTGAAGAAAAAGTTGCTGTTGCATTAAATTCATTAAATGATAACCCTATTTATGGAACACGTATTGAGTTACCAGAAGCAGGGACGATAAGTTGGTTTTTTTATTGTGGTGAATTCTCTGATTCTGATGATTTTTATCAGGTTATACACACATCGCATTTAGATAAAGCGTTGCCAGAAGTGGTTAATTATCTATACTTACCAGAAGGTAGCAGATTTATTATTGATCGAAGCGGTTATGAAGATATTTGGTTCGAATAGCAATAAGCTTATTTACTTACTCTGTAATTGATATATTTAAAATAAGCAAAAATAAAAGCAGTCATAAAAATATAAAGGCTAAAAATTTAATTGATATTAGTCTTATTTTTGACATAAAAAAATGACAGTTTAACTAGTTTGAGCGAGACTAAATATAAGGTTTTTAATCTATCATTTATAATGAAAGGTAAATTTCTATGTTCCCAGAATACCGTGATTTAATTTCAAAACTTCGCCAAGCAGACCCTCATTTTCGTGCACTTTTTGATAAGCACAATCAACTTGACCATGAAATAGTAAGGCTAGAACATTCTGATAGAAGTGGTTATGGTGATGAAGTCGTTGAATTAAAAAAACAAAAATTACGATTGAAAGAGGAGATACATCAAATCCTCAAAAATCCGCCTGAAGATGAATAGTTTTTGATTTAAATAATTTTTTATAAAGCTATAATTTATAGTTAAGCCATCATTTAAAGCTAGATGGCTTTTTTTATTAGATATTTATTTAACTAATAGTAAGAGTTATTATTATAGATATTAAGAAAATATCTACTATTATCAAAAAGATCCCAATGAAAAGTCTAACAATAAAAAATGTTAAGGAGATATTGGTACGATATTTTAGTATTTCTAAGCACCAATATGCCAATCCAGCAATTAATAAAACTACAATAATCAGAAGTATAATTGAAAAATTTAGAGATAGCATAAACTTAGGACTCTTAAAATGGTGCTTAGGTTTATTAATGGGCGTTTCTTCTTTAAGTAGAAACCGAATGATTAAGTACAACCATTAAAAAGGGAAGAGGCTTATGACGTTACCTTTTCCCTAGTTTAAAAAATACTAGCTTTTATCTTGCCAAATAACAGTAAAATTTTTATTTTCTACTTTATATATAGCTCTTATATTTGAGTCTACATAACTTTCATGGCTTTTTTCATTGATAAAATGAGCTAATATCCCTAATTCACATTCAGACGATAGCTTTCTTGGTACATCAATAATTTCAGATGGTATCTTATCTTGCTGAAATCTCTGCTGAAGTTTTTTAACAGCATATTGAACGTGAAATAAGAATAAATAGTCATGCATCATTTTTATTGGTCTCGCTATTGCTTGCTTTTATTGTTGAGTAGGTATAGATAAGTCCAATAATCATTGTTAGCAATAATCCGATAATAACAACTATTTTACCATTCTCAGTAACACCAGCAGGGCTCGATGCATAAGAATAATTATGAGCAAATGCAGCGCCAACTAACATTCCCATTACGCTTATTGCTGCATCTGAGCTGCCTTGTCCTGCATTCGCTAATTGGCGTAAAGGACAACCAGTAATAAATACGCCACACAAGCCAACCAGTGCCATGGAAAGGAAGTTCCATAGTCCATCTGTATGGGCAATAGGCTGATTATCAAAACCCAGATTGAATTTTCCTAGGTAGATATTTCCTAATGCAACAACTAGGGTTAATGCGACAATACCTAATGCCATATTGTAGTTGCGTGATAAAAAAACATGCTTTGCCATCCCAATAAAGCAGAATTTTGTACGCTGAATAATAACACCGATAACTAAACCTGCAGTTATTGAAATCCATACCGGTGCATGGCTTGCTCCTGGTCCCTTTGTACTTGCATTAAAAATATCATTATTCCACAGAAAAAGAGAAAATAAGAAAATACAGATTATAGGGAGTATTAATCCTTCTACTGGAGATTGACGATAGTTACGTGGTAATGAAAAGCCTTTTTTCAAGAATAGACTACCAACACCAATACCTACCACTAATCCTACTAAACCGATTACAGCATTTAAATCACCCGCACCAATACGAAGTACCATTCTTAATGGACAGCCTAAAAAGACCAAACAACCTGCCATCATTAAAAAGCCCAAGGTAAATCTAATTATGGGTGCTGAACCTGCTTTAGATTGAAATTCTTTAAATAATAGCGCGGCTGCGAATGAACCAAGAATAAAACCGAAAATTTCGGGGCGAAGATATTGTACTGTTTCTGCATTATGTAATCCCATGCTACCTGCGCTATCACGAATAAAACAGGCGACGCATACACCCATGTTAGGAGGATTACCTTTTATTCCAAGAAATAAAGCAATAAATCCGATTACAACTCCTGATATGATTAAAATCCACTTTTTAGACATTAAATGCCTCCAATTTTGGGGATTATCCCCGACTAATAGAACCTATTAAGTATGGAGCTACTATATATAAGAGTTTTGTTAAGTTCTTTTATATAGATCACGGCAGAATTAATTAAATATTATTTTTATATTGAAAATATAGAATCATAATGACTTAACAGTAAATAAAACAGTGATTTAACAATTATTTAAAATGGTTTGTTATTTATTATTACAATGCAGCGTGAGAATTAATAATAATTCTAAGCTATTAATTATAATTAATTTTCACATCGACGAATGACATTTTTTTGTTTAATAACTATCTTATTTTGATTGATTGTAATTTAATAATCATTATTTGATTGTTGGTTTTTATTTTCAATTAGGATAAAACTTATCTACATTCTATTTTTCTTTGAGATAATTGCTTTCACAATAATAAATACTTATTTATTTTTTTACTCACTCAAAGGATATTTATGAAAAAGTTAATTTTAGCATTAGGTTTATTATCACTCTCTTCAGTAGCTGTTTCTGCTGATTTAGCTAAATCATGTGAAGATTATTTTAAAGAAACTGACTCTTATGTTGAGTTAATGGCAAAGAATGATGCAACTAAAGCTCAAGCTGAAGCGATGAAAGCTCAATACGCTCAAGCTAAAGAGCAATTTGCAGCACTACCTAAAGATGTTCAAGAAAGTACTTGTAAGCAAGCTTTAGATTCATTAGAACAAATGAAAAAAATGTCAGCAGGTCAATAAGCTGTATTAAGTTTTATTAGAACCCTATAATTTTATTATTGTGGGGTTTTATTTTATAAATTTTATATCTAACATGGCTAGAATAGGGACCTTGTTAATTCTACTTAATTCAAACTGTTAATTTATAAAAATATTATTACCCACCATCTTTTCTTATATTCTTACCGGTATAGCAATCACCTAAAAATGATAAGTTAATAGTAACCCTAATATCAATAGTATTAGGAAATGGCATATTTATTGTGCAATATGTAAATATTAACATAACCATAATTTCTTTGTGGTTATATTTTTCGCCACAAAATAGAGAAAAGTTTTATCTAGAATACTGATTGGTAGGGTGGTGTTTTATATGAATAAACGTACAAAAAAGATCTGTTATCTTTATTTTTAAATGGCTAAAGCTAAATTTTTGTACTTATGCCTCTTTGGTGTTGGTTTTTTCATTATTTTTGTTCTTTGTGTTTTTATTTTAAAGATTATTTAACTTTTTTAATAAAAAGAAGATTAATTATTTTGTTGGTGAATTGTTTTTGTGGAATAATTGTTTGCTTCTATTTCTTACAAGTATTCTATTTATGTGCTATTTTTTCGTTCTATTTTTTTCATTATTTTTAATGGTTGGTTGTATGGATAAGGATAATAATTATCCTTATAAAGAAAGGACATTAATTAAAGTTAATAAAGATAATTCAGATGTATATAGTAACGATGTAAATAATAACTTGGTTTTTATGTTATCGAAACAATCTCGCTTTGAAATTGAGGCTAGAGAAGAAAAACAAAAATTTAATCAGTTATTTAAAAGTGGCTTTGATAAAGCTAACGTAATATCGAGTAATCAATATATTAATTCTAGAAATTCCACGATTAAAACAAATAATAGACTCAGTGTTATTATGTCAATACCTGAACCAGTATGGAATGAAAATAAACAAAAGTTAGAATTAAAATGGAATAATAAACCTCGCTACATCTTTGATGCTTATTAAAAGCAATAACTTTATTTATAGGGAATTTATGCGCACAGTAATTGTATTATTATCATTTTTGTTTTTATCAGGTTGTACTGATAGCGTTAATTTTAGGGTGGGAACTTCAGGGGAACATCGTGTCGGTGAGCGAGTTTGTTCCACATTAGTTTGTGGTAAAAATACGAGAACACCGGATGAACAGAGTGCAATAAATGAAGCTGTACATGAACAACAGCGGGCTATAATGAGAGGCGAAAGACCAGATTTACGAATTATGGCATCATATTAATATTTATTAAGGTCAATATATGTGTGTATTGACCTTAATTCTATTTTTTAATATTAAGGAATACAAGGCTCTGGTGCATAGCCGTTATCATCAAGAAAACGCTTTTGGCTTGATATACATTTTTGTATTTTTTCTGAGGTGCTCTCTTTTACTTCAAAAACGGCAACATATATAACACCAATATCTTTTTTATCCCCTTGGGTACTAAAATTCACATAGCCTTCGTCTGGTGAACCAAAGCGAAATGCGGCTACTTGTTGGTCACTTTTTCTAAAGCCTTCAATAAACAGCTCTTCCCCAGTTCTTAATAGATAGCCTCTATTTTGATAAGAAGCCGCTTTGCCACTAATAACATCTAAACCATCAACAGTAACGACAACTTCATAAGTTTTTTGTCTGTCAGTATTGTTTAAATAAATAATGTATCGCTCATTCTCTTTACCATATAAGGAGTACTGATTATTTTTAATTTGATATAAAGGTATTATTTTTTTACTTTCAGTAAGAACGCTTAGATTGATAGGATCCAAGTTTGCCCATTTTATTTTTTGTGAATTATTAGACGGTTCTCCGGCTTGATAATGGATAGCTGCTATTTCATAAGGTTGTTTTGATAAGCGAATTGCTTCAACTTTCTGAACTTCAGATTGAATACTTTCACCCCATTTAGTTGAGAGTGCTTTGTTTGTAGTTTGTACTGAAGACGTTTCGGTATCTATTGGGTAATTTTTAGCAATTGTGGTACAACCTGAAGTGAAAATAAGCGCACTCATCAATGAGAAAGATGCTATAGTTTTAAGTAATTTCATTAGCTTTCCTTAATATTTAATTCTATAAACCTGAAAATAGTGTAATGGAATTAAATGTCATTCCATATAAATTAATTTTGTTCAAAAAATTCTTAATTAAATTAACGGTTATTAATTCAATTGTCTTTCAGTTTATTCTGAGGATGATGTTCGTATTAATCTTAAAAGTAAAATAAAACGAAAAATTTAACTTAAGTTTGTTTGTTTGTCAGAAAGAGCGAAAGTAGTAATACTAAAAAGATGCGGATTGAAAATAGTATACACCTTAGTTACTTTATAAATTGAGCATAAACTTTATTTTTTATAATGAGGCAATAATGAAAGAGAGCTGGGATAATCGATATCAAGAGCATGAGTCAGTTTATGGCAATGAGCCAAATGTTTTTATTAAGTTTATTGCAAATAAAATAAATTTTAAAGGTCACTCTTTAGCTATTGCTGAAGGTGAGGGGCGTAATGCGCTTTTTCTTGCTCATAAAGCGAAGCAAGAAAACCAAGCTTTTTCGGTAACGCTGTGGGATTACTCCTCAATTGGTTTACAAAAAGCTCAGAATAGGGCAAAAGAAGAAAATATTGAGATTTCAACTCAATGTTTAGATCTCAATGATGTTGTTTGGCAAGCTAATCAATTTCAAAATATTTTTTGTGTTTTTGGTCATTTTCCGTCGCAATTAAGACAAAAAACATTATTCGGCATTAGAGCGTCACTAAAAAATAATGGGTGGTTTGTCGGAGAAGTTTATTCTAAAGAACAATTAAATTATGGTACTGGAGGTCCCAGTTCTTCCGATATGTTGTATGAGATTAATGATTTTTTGAATGTTTTTGGCAAAGATAATTTTTATCATTTTTTTGTTGGCGAAGTTGAACGTCATGAAGGCAAATTTCATACTGGAAAATGCCATGTTATTCAGTTTGCTATTCAAATAAGAGAGTAATAAAGAAAAAATATTTATTAATTAATAAGCTACATTTAGATAAAAATGACGAGTAATGCAGAAAAATGCCAAATTTAAACTTTATTTTTGAACATATAACAGCCAAAGATTGGTCGTTTTTCCATAATTTATATACTTCACAAAATGTAATGAAATATATTTCAGGAATAATGACCGAAGAGCAAATTAAAGATGCATTTGAATCTCGCCTACCATTATGGAATATACATTCTATACATTGGCTTTGTATGGTTATTCGTAATGAGAAAAAATCAGCTATGGGATTCATGGGGCTTAAAATGGTTGAGCCTCAAATTGGAGAACAGCGTATAACAGCTGAGGTAGGATTTATCATCGATCCTCAATATGCAGGTCAAGGATTAGCCACAAAAGCGCTTATTAGTATGTTAGCGGATGAACGATTTAAGCCAATTACACGATTTGTTGCCGTTGTAACTGGGGGGAATTCGGCATCTGAGCAAGTCTTAAAGAAAAGTGGCTTCACTTTTAAAAATATCATTAAAGAAAATTACGCCATTAATAATAGACTTTATGACGATCATAATTATGAGTATTTAAGATGATAATCAAGTGATTACAGCTACTTTTCCCTTTTTTATTATTTTTTTGTTTATATAAACCCTTAAATTAATGCTCTAAGCCTTATCTTAAGGTTTTATCCGTAGTGTCGGTATCGAATAATGATTGAAAGCAATGTTATTTGATTCTACTATAATACATATATGTTTTATTACTATTTGTATATAGAGGTTATGGTGGGTATTGTAAAAATCTCTGATGAGTTACATGAGTATTTGCGTAAGGCAAGTAATGTTATGTCTCGTTCTGTTAATGCACAGGCTGAATTTTGGATAAAAATTGGCATTCAAGCAGAATTGAATCCAGAAAAAACATTTCCGATGATCATTAGCGAGATGCTAGAAAAAGAAATAGCAAAACAAGAACAAAAATAGAAAGGGAAAATAATGGATAAAATTACCATCAAAACGCAAGATGAAATTGAATTAATGCGTGAATCAGGTCGATTACTTGCTCAGGTTTTTATGATGCTTGATGATTTTATTGTACCAGGTGTTTCAACATTAGAAATTAATGACAAGGTTGAAGACTTTATTATTAACGAGCTTAATTCTCGACCTGCAAGTAAAGGTCAATATGGCTATGAATATGTTTTAAATACCTCTATTAATGAAGTTGTGTGTCATGGGGTTCCTAAGGCTGATGAGCGATTAAAAAGTAAAGACATAATTAATGTTGATATCACGCTAGAAAAAAATGGGTTTATTGCTGACTCAAGCAAAATGTATATTATGCCTGAAGCATCTCCGATAGCTCGTAAGTTAGCAAAAACAACTTATCAAGCAATGTGGGAAGGAATTAAGCAAGTTAAACCAGGCGCAACATTGGGTGATATTGGTCATGCCATTCAAAGCTTTGCACAAAGCCATGGATATAGTGTAGTAAGAGAATATTGTGGGCATGGAATTGGGCGAGAAATGCATGAAGCACCACAAGTATTACATTATGGTATTCGTGGACAAGGTGTTGAGTTAAAAGAAGGGATGACTTTTACTATTGAGCCTATGATTAACCAAGGTGGTTCAAAAATTAAAACTAAAAAAGATGGTTGGACTGTAGTGACTAGAGATAAGAAATTGTCAGCGCAATCAGAACACACAATTTTAGTTACTTCTACGGGATATGAAGTTTTGACTTTACGCCCTAACGAAACACTGCAGTAGTATATTACATATAGGTATTTCCAGCTATTAAACTAAAGAATAGGTTAATTTGTTAAGACAAAAATATTTTTTATTAACATAGCTGGAAGTGTTTTTATCTCTTTGATTGATCTTCATTTGCCTATTTTTCTATCATTTTTATATTTTTATTTATCGTTATTTTCTTATCTTATCATATTGCTTAAAAAATATTTTTTATTGTAATAATAATAAACATTAGTATAGTTATTATAGCTATTTTTTAGCTATTACTGAATAAGCTTGTAATCTCAATTACTAGGATGTAGTTGGTTTTTAATAAAATAAATAACAAGGATGTGAAATGAAAGATATATCTAAAATGATGAAGCAGTGGGGAACTTGGATGATAAATAATAATAAATCAATTCAAGAAGATATCAAAAAATCCCAGCATATTATTCCTGAACGTATAAAGTCTAGAAGAAAAAGTAATGAAGATCAGGCTCAATTAATTTCCGAGTTCATGACTAACTTATTGAATAGTAACAAAGAAGATTATGATTTATTACTTAATTATTATGTGTATGGAAAAACATTCATTCAATTAGCTAAATTCCAACAATGTTCAGATACTTATATTGGAAAAAAGCTTAAAAAAGCAGAGGGTGTGATAGAAGGTATGTTAATTATGAATGATATTAAATCTAAGCATCAATAAAATTTAAAATAAAGCTTTACGATCATAAAATATAGGATAATCTAATAACACTGATAGCAAACAGAGTATGAAAAAAGGTATTACAACATTCCTTACATTTCATCTTATGTACAAGTTGTTGTTAGTTATTGCTAACAGGAAGTTTAGCAATATAAATACTTTATTTTAAACCCAAGGAGTGGAAATTATGTCAACGCAATACCCTATTATTTTAGTTCATGGATTATCTGGTTTTGATGATATTGTTGGTTATCCTTATTTTTATGGCATTGGTGATGCTTTAAAAAAGGATGGCCATCAAGTATTTACCGCGTCACTTTCTGCATTCAATTCCAATGAAATTCGTGGTGAGCAACTTTGGGAATTTGTTCAAAAAATTCTTAAAGAAACAAAAGCGAAAAAAGTTAATTTGATTGGTCATAGTCAAGGACCATTAGCTTGTCGTTATGTTGCGGCTAAACATGCCCATAAAATCGCGTCTGTCACTTCTGTTAATGGTGTCAACCATGGTTCAGAAATCGCGGATTTAGTACGACGTATTGTTAGAAAAGATAGTGTACCCGAATATATTGCAGACGCTGTAATGAAAGCGATTGGTGTTATTATTTCTGCATTTTCAGGTAACCGCGAAAATCCACAAAACGCTATTGCAGCATTAGAAGCGCTAACCACTGAAAGTGTGAATGAATTTAATAAAAAATTCCCACAGGGATTACCTGAGAAATGGGGTGGTGAAGGAAAAGAAGTTGTGAATGGTGTTCACTATTACTCATTTGGTAGCTACATTCAGGGACTTATTGCTGGAGAAAAAGGAAATTTATTAGATCCTACTCATGCTCCAATGCGAGTACTTGGCGCATTTTTTGCTGAAAAAGAAAATGATGGTTTGGTTAGCCGTAAAAGTATGCGATTAGGCAAATTGATTAAAGATGATTATTCACAAGATCATCTAGATATGGTGAATCAGGTTGCTGGTTTAGTTGGTCGTAAAGAAGATATTATTGCAATTTATACTAATCATGCAAAATTCTTAGCAAGTAAAAAGCTTTAATCTAAATAAAATAGGTTCTTATTTTTGTAAAATAAGATAGCTCAGTAGCTCTAATATTATTAGAGCTACTTTTATTTATAAAACTTAAATTAGTTAGAATAATAAAATTTATTTTTCTTTACTAACTGATAGTGAAATATCATAGCCAAGTAAGTAAAGTGCTTGTTCTAGACTATCTGCTTTTGATGTTTGGTTAATATCAACTAAACGTTCGATTTGTGCGCTAGTTAAGTTCATTTTTCTAGCTAAATCTGCCTTTTTTGTATTGGTTTCTAAAATTGCATTATGTAAAGCAATTTTTAGGCAACTTAGTAGCGGTAAATAGACAATAAAATCACCAGCCTGAGCTTTCGATGGTGCAGGAATAGGCATTTTACTAGAAATAAACTCTTCAAGACCAACATGTAAAATATCAGAGGCTTCAAGTTCAATATCATCTTCTGTATAGGCTACAGCATGTATATTTTCAAAGTCTCGATAAGTAATTTCGTAGGTTTCACTCTCTTCATCAAAACTAGCTACTGCTGGATACTTAAACATAAATCGCCTTTTATTAAGTAAATAAAGAAAAAATAATAAAACTCATTTATTCAATAAGTTAGCTAATATTTCTTTATCTGAAAATAGGTGTTAACTCAATTTGTCGCATTGATGCTAAACATTATGTTTATGATTAGAGCATACTTTGGCTGGTTAATCCTTACTTCTATGCTTTATAGTGTCTCTTAGTTATAAATATAGAATAATCACTAGATAATTAACGATATATATTAACTGTAATAATTTTAAACAAGTGTTATCCGCTAAGAAAAAAGGCTATCTTATAACCAGAAATTAAGGCTTTTAGAAAGAGGTTTTTATGTATCCAGTTGATTTACACGCACATACCATTGCTAGTACTCATGCTTATAGTACGGTTAGTGAATATTTCCAACAAGCTAAAAAGAAAGGAATAAAGCTATTTGCTATTACTGATCATGGACCTGATATGGCAGATGCACCTCATGAATGGCACTTTTCTAATTTACCTGTGATCCCTCGGATTATTGATGATGTTGGTATTTTATACTCAATAGAAGCCAACATTAAAAATATTAAAGGTGAAACAGATTGTAGTGAAAAAATGAGTAAAAAGCTGGATATCGTTTTAGCGGGTTTTCATGAACCAGTAATGGGATCTTTAGGCTTAGTTGATAATACAAAAGCGTTAATAGCTACGATGGCGAGTGGCATTGTTCAGATAATTACTCACCCAGGTAATCCTAAATACCCCATAGATATTAAAGAAGTTGCACAAGTGGCAGCATCTAGCAATGTTGCGTTAGAAATGAACAACTCATCATTTATTCATTCTAGGGTAGGTAGTGAGAAAAATTGCATTGAAATAGCTAAAGCAGTTCGTGATGCAGGAGGACTTATTGCGCTTGGCTCTGATTCTCATATCGCATCGTCATTAGGTAATTTCGATCAGGTGTTAAAGGTATTAGCACAAATTGATTTTCCAGCAGAACGAATATTAAATGCAACGCCGAGAAGAGTACTCGATTTTTTGCAATCACATGGTAAAAAAGAGATTGCTGAATTTAAAGATTTTTAGCATTACTTTTTTGAAGATAAGAAGCTATCAAATATTATTGATAGCTTCTTATTTGTTCCTATTATTATCTTAACGTTTAACTGTAAAGGTCTTTACTCATTTTAACGTAAGTCAGATTGTTAGTAGTTTATTGTTATTGATGAAAAATAGTAAGTTCATTTTTTAGTCGGTTAGATTGTGTTTGAAGTGAATCTAATGAACTAACAAGATCTCTTGTCATTGTTGAATTAGCTTGTGTAGTCTGGTCAAGTTGGTTTATTGCATCTTCAATTTGAGCTATACCGTTGCTCTGTTCATCTGTTGATATAGATATATCGTGTATCATCTCATTAATATTTGCTGTATGTTTTGATATATCAACCATGTTATCGTTTGCATCTGCAGCAAGTTGAAAGCATTGATTGATTTTTTTACTAGAACTGGCGACCAATACTTTTATCTCTTTTGATGCCAAATTACAGCTAATTGAAAGCTCTCTAACCTCTTTAGCAACAACAGCAAAACCTCTGCCGTGCTCACCAACTCTAGCAGCTTCAACTGCGGCATTTAGTGCTAATAAGTTTGTTTGGAATGCAATGTTATCGATAGTTGATGTGATATCGTTAATTTTTTCTGAAAAAGTGACAACTTCATTCATATTCTCAACAACGTTTGCCAGCATCTCATTACTTTGATTGATCATTGAATCCGCTTTTGTTACTAATTCGCAAGAGGTGTGTGTATTTTCTGAATGCTGTTTAGAAGTCACACTAAGTTGTCTTATTCCCGCAGATGTTTCTAAAACCGCAGCTGATTGTTGCTCGACCCGAATAGCAAGGTTATTGTTCATTACAGTAATATCATTGAGTTCTGAATTAATGCTATTGGCACTTTGGTTGATGCTGTTGATTATCTTTTTTATTTGTTCTTTCATTTTTTCAATATGAAATGTGAGCTTATTAATTTCAAAAAGACCTTTAGTTGTAAGAGATGAAGCTAATTCACCATTACTAATCTCTTCTATGCTATGCATAATCTTATTTAGAGGTGATATAAAATATCGTCTCAATGTAAGCTGCACTAAGAATGAAAAAATCACAATTAAAATTGAAATAATGATAAGACTATAAATAATTTTATCGTAGAGCAGCTCGCCTTCATTTAACGCTGTAGTGTAATGATTCTGCAACTGTTGATGATAAGCATTATACTCTTTTTCAAAATTATCCTGATAAGCTTGAGTTGGTTGATTTAGATATTCATAGGTTTTTCCTTGTTCTAAGAAACCAAGAAACTCAATTAAAGCTGCGTGAAGTTCGATATATTTATCTTCTAATTGTTGCAGATATTTTTCATTTTCTACTTGATGTGGCTTGTTTTTAAATACATCCCAATTACTTTCTACTTGTACCAGCTTTTCTTTTGTTTGTTGTAAGAGTGATGAAATATCTGTATTTGCCGTCGCCATTTTGTTAATGATTAATAAATGGCGAGAGCTAGCCCTGTTTAGAGTATTACGTGTTTGAAGTAAACTTTCCCATGTGTTATTTAGAACGGATTGTTCATCGTAGATACTATTTAGTTTGTTTAAATTTCCCTTGTAATCATTTACTGATGAAAGGAATAATAAACAAGCTAGAGAAAATAATAAAATAAGTGAACCGGTTATTAGCCAAACTAAAGTTGTTGTTTTTAAACTTGATACATTAAGAGAAATGCTTGGCAAATAACGTTGTTTGAAGATCTTAAACATAAATAGTTATTTCCTTTTGTTATAAAAATATAACTGTGTAATTTATTGATTATTGAGTTTTATTTTTACGTCCTGTAATAGGGATGAACAAAGAAAAGAGAAAATGAGTCAGTGCGTTTTTTTGCTCTGTTCTTTGATTTAACGCCACAGATCCTTTTGAAAATAGCAAAATACTAAAAAATAGTATCGGCATTTTATAAATATTCTTTATGGTTATTTCTTGTGCTTATTGATTAATTTTATAAATAGATTGGATTTTTATTTAACACGTTGATTTGAAATGATTTTATTTTCATTGTTAATGGTGTTTAAATTTAACTCAAAGTTAAAAAATAATATGAAATTTCAAACCAAAGTGAATCCTTGATAAATAACAATCAAATTGTTGAAGTATTATTATTGTTATGTGAATAATTGATTTAATGAGAATCAATTGAATTTAAATGATGAGATAATATTGTAATGTGAAATTAAAAGTTAGAAATAAATTGAAGTGCAGTATATTAGGTTGTTTTTATCTAATAGCTAAGATTATTTCAAATATATTCTAAGTTGATATATGTTGTGATTAGCTAAAATCGCAGAAATGAACTATATGATGTTTAAATCAATATCATTGAAGTGAGCGTTAGAAAATACTTAAAACGGAAGAGGTAAACCTTCCGTTTATTTTTTAATTTATCGCTAGCGATAACAGATTTTTTATTACTCGCTGAAAAATAGTGTTGAAATAACTTTAAAGCTAAAAAGGTTATCTTTAAAGTGAGATACCAGAAAATGACATAAATCCTAGTGACATTAGACCAACAGTCACAAAGGTAATACCTAGGCCTCTTAACCCTTTAGGAATATCAGAATACTTCATTTTTTCTCGTAAGCCTGATAGTGCGACAATAGCTAATAGCCAACCAACACCACAGCCTGCACCATAAGTAATCGATTCTGTAAACGTATAGTCTCGTTCGACCATAAATATGGTGGCACCGAAGATAGCACAATGAATAGTCAATAAAGGTAAAAAAATTCCTAGTGAATGGTACAGCGAAGGAATAAATTTATCTAAAAACATTTCTAATATTTGAACTAATGCAGCTAAAACACCAATAAAGGTAATATAACGAAGAAAACTAAGATCGATTCCTTCAACAATAACATCTTTCTTTAATATAAAGTGGTAAATTAAGTTGTTGATTGGCGTGGCAATAACAAGTAATGCTGTTACCGTAAGACCTAGTTTTAATGAGGTCTTTACTTCTTTAGATACAGCAAGAAAAGTACACATTCCTAGAAAAAAACTAAGCGCCATATTTTCAATAAAAGTTGCCCTAATAAAGATATTAAGGTAATTTTCAAGCATAAACCCTCCTATTAGTATATTTTTTTATTTATTCTAATAAAAACATTACCTTAATATAAGGGGTATTTATAAAATATCTTTATTTTTAGATCTTAATGGCATTTTTGGCATAAGAAAGAATTAAAATAGATAGAAAATTGAGTGTTCATTTGAATAAATTGCTATAAATATGGCTTTTGTCTCAATTGTTCTATTAAAATGAAGTTTTTTAATTTATCTTTTTATTTCGCCGAGCGATCTGATTATTTTTTTTATGTGAAAATATAAAACTTATTCTTGATTTAATTGTAGTTTTTTATTTTATAAAAAACCTTTCCTAAGAGAAATAGTTAAAGCATAAAATAATATAGTTATTTATGATTGTCAGATCTGTTCAAGCATAAGTGTTTTATAATTTCTAGTTTCTCGCATTGCTTCATTAAACCCAAATTTAGCAGCCAATGCCTTTAATTGTGTCGTATAGAAGGGAAGTTTGCTTTGAGAGTCAGTCATAATCGCAAATTCAGCATAGGAGCCTAGTTTGTCTATTTTATCGATGGTGATGTGAAACTCGTTTAAAAAATAGATCTGTCTTGATTTGGTGTAGTTTAAAGCACAGTGATAGCCTAACGTATTAAGCATAGAAATTGTTTTATTGGTATCTTCAATGCGTACAGCTTCGCATTGCGATAAATCCGGACCTTTAACAATTAATAAGTTTATTCCGGATGGAGACATTTTTCGTACACATAAGCTTATTGTCGGTGCCGAGAAAGCAACGCCACTATGTTCCATATACCAATCTGTTTCTTGATTATCTTGTGTAAATATAATAGCACCTGCATTTGCTAGTGCTGCAGCAAATTGGTGAGGGTTTTCTAAGTGGTATTTTAGCTCTGCTTCAAACTTACCTTGAAAGTGTTCAGACATTTAATGTTTCCTCTTTTAACAATAAAGTGAGTATAACATTAATAGAAGTGTTCATCTCAAGATGCCTTAAAGAGAGTTTAAGAGTCGTTTCGGTTTAATAGAAATCTTATTAAAGATAAGCATTATTTTTAAATGGGCGCTAATAAGCAATTATTAAAGCTTGTTTCTATTGGTTATAGAAAATAGAGATAAAGGAGATGTGTTGGAATTAAGTATTACCACTTATTTTTCGAGTAATGCTATAAAAATAGATAAGAAATTATTATTAAATAGTATCAGTATTTTTTGGTAAATAAAGTTTAGATAAATAAAAAGGGGCTAGCCCCTTTTTATTAGAAGATACCGGCAAATGGATTCCAGCCTTGATCATTTTTCTTTTCTTTCAGGTAGTAAGCGTAGTTAGCTGTTGCTGCCCACAAGACGTTTAGTGCGATACTGACCGCATTCATAAACGAAGGGCTGATAGATAACGCCTCAACAATAAAGCTGATAACAACAATAATAGCAACGTTGATTGCGAATAAAGTTAACGCTTTACGCCATAAACCAAGGATCAGAAAATAAATAAAGCCAAAGAAGAATGCCCAGATGTTCATCCCAATAAGAATACGTTTACCAAAGGCTAATCCTTTATAAGCAGCTTTGTATTCAGGTGATTTAGGTGAACCATATTGTTCGATAAAGGCAAAACGTTCTTCCCATTTTGCAGAATATTCTTTATTCATGATAATTCCTTTTAAAGATATAAAAGAGTACTTGTGGAAATGTAAAGAAAAGTATTTTTACATAAATTCACATAGCAAACAATATAAATTTCTTAAGAAGTTATGAATATAGAATTTAGTATAATAAATATTAGCACATAAAATTTTCATTCATTTTTTCATAATAATCTTATTGCTAAAATATTCGATTTTAAATGACTTCATAAAATGAGAACTATAAAAGAAAATTTTATTTTATAAGCTTCGGACAGACAAAAAAGATAAGAAATCTGGTTTGTAAAGGATCCAGATTTCTTATATCAGTACAAATAAAATTTGGTTATCGTACAACTAATACAGACGATTCTGCATAGCTGACAACTGAAGAGGCTGTAGAACCGAGTAAGTATGTTTTCATGCCTGGGTTACGCGAGCCAATAACAATAAGTTCAGCTTGGATTTTCTTTGCCGTTTCTAGAATTTTATCACGTGGATTACCAATGGAGACATAAAATTGAGTGGTACTATTTGGTATATCTGTGTGTGATAAACTTTCTTTCAATGTTGATAATGCAATTTCGATGCGTTGTTTGTCACTAGTAAGCTTATCCTGACCCGGAAATGCAAACCCGGCAAAGGATTCATAGCTAGGAATAACAGATAAGAAGTGAATATTGAGTTTATCAGCAACAGCCAACGCTTCTAAATGAGAGATGACTTTGTCTAATAAACCGAGCTCTGTAAAATCAACGGGTACTAGTACTGTTTTTGGCATGGTGGCTCCTAATTAACCTTTATTTTGATTAGGACGTTATCGTTATTTTGTTACTCATAAAAACGATAGTTACCTTTTAATCTTATCAGCCAAATAGGAAAATAGTGTGAAAAAACGAAATATTTTTATGTTTTGAGATGTATGTGTTTGTTATGTGAAAAATAGCGATGTCGATAATCATCTAATTTAGAAACTAGTACCATTATGAGTGGTAAATTGTTGTTTTTATTTATAACTAGAGCTTATAAAGCTTGATAACAATATAATGAATATATGTTTTCTATTTCTACTGGATATCTGAAATTATGATTATCTCTAAAGTTTTTTCTTTGTTTTTTTATATGTTAAAAATAGAGAGTAATATTAAAATGAAGGATATCTAAAATAGAGCTATATGATATTGATGATTTTAGAATAGTGGTTGTAATAAATTATTTTAAATTAATTTTATTAATGTTACTTTTATTCCTAATGAGATTTATCTCTATGAATATATTATGTTTTTTACAAATGATAATCAATCCTATTAAGTGGGTTTTTATAAGTAGTAGAATATTACAAATGAGATTGGTTTTTATTTTTATTACGTTTGTAATTTTTAAAAAATAAATAAAACTATATTTAAAATTGCTATATTTTTATTTTTAAGTGTGCATAATATTCATAATGTTAATTTTTATTGCTAGGGAAGTAAAATATGTTACATCAAGATATGATTAATAAACTGAATGAACAGCTGAACCTTGAGTTTTATTCAGCCAATCTTTATCTGCAAATGAGTGCTTGGTGCGACGATAAAGGATTTGATGGTGCGGCTAAATTTTTAAAAGCACATTCCCGTGAAGAAATGGAACATATGCAACGCTTATTTGAGTATTTAAGCGATACAGGTGCCTTACCTTTACTTGGTGCTATTGAAGCTCCGCCGTCAGAGTTCTTATCTTTATCTGATCTGTTTGCTAAAACATATGAGCATGAGCAGTATATTACGGCTGAAATTAACAAATTAGCGCATTTAGCAATGACTACTCAAGATTACTCAACGTTTAATTTCTTACAGTGGTATGTTGCAGAACAACACGAAGAAGAAAAATTATTCAAATCTATTATTGATAAATTAGCGATGGTAGGAGAAAGCGGAAAAGCGCTCTTCTTATTAGATAAAGATTTAAACACTTTATCGACATCAGCCCACATTTAATTACTAATAGTAAAAGGAGTAAAGCTTTAGTTAGCTTTACTCTTCACTAGCAAGTAAAAAAGTTAGCGCTCTGTTATCTTATAATAGGGCGTTTTTTATGCGCCTAATCTCTATAAAGACCTTTCTATTTCTACTTTTATTTTTCTCGTTCTTCTTCTTATTGTGTTGCCATGTTTTTGTTTATTAAACATCAGTTGATGTGTCTGTTTTTTGCTCAATATATTGTTCTGAATATTATTTGCACAATAAATTATTTTATTATTATCGCAATTTGCGTATGTATTGAACGGTTTAGTCTGTCAAAAAAGGTATTAAATTTTACTGAAATGTAAAAATGGGTGATATTTGAGACAGATCCTGCTCTAAATAACATATATTTTGAGTGCTAGTTCACAACCTTTTATTTCAATGGTTAAGAAGCGCAGATCTTGAGATAAATTTACTATAAAATATTTCCATAAATAAAAAAATCACCTGTAATTGAAGAGGTTATTATGACATTAAATACACTTAAGACATCATGGGGCAAATTATCTGCCATTGCTGTTTTATTCTTAGGTATGTCATGCCAACAAGCATTGGCTCATGCACATTTAAAATCACAACTCCCAGCTGAAGGTGCTGCGATAGAACAAGCGCAAGCGCCAAAAGTGATCACACTTGATTTCTCTGAAGGTATTGAACTTACTTTTAGTAAAGTAAAAGTAACTCATGCTAATGGTAAAGAGATTACTGTTGGGAAGTTGAGTTTAGATCCTGTCAATAATACAAAATTGTTATTACCTTTAGAAGGTGAGTTAGCCGAAGGTAATTATTTAGTAGATTGGAATGTAGTTTCTGTTGATGGACACAAGACAAAAGGCTCTTATCAATTTAGTGTAAAATAATGACACCTGAAGACGTTTATATTTTATGCCGTTTTTTCCATTTTGTGGCAGTCATGTTTGTTTTTGGACTGAGCTTCTCGGCTGCCATTCTCGCAAGAGATAAATTCATTCCACTTATTCAAATTCGTTTGCGTCCTGCATTAGCTATCAGCACCATTACTGTATTTATCACAACTTTTTTATGGATGGTGGTACTGTCAGGTATTATGGGTGATGGGTGGGATGATGCATGGTCTTTTAATATATGGAAAGCGGTATTAAGCACTACATTTGGTCAAGTTTGGCAATGGCAACTGGTCTTAGCTACGCTGGCACTATTAATGCTATTTATCCACCAGCGTTATATTCGAAATATCGCATTACTTATTATTGCAATATTGATGCTTATTTTACATGCATTAATAGGGCACAGTGCTATGTTTACTGGCACAGAAGCCGTTATTTATAAAGTTAACCAAGTTATTCATCTCGTCAGTGCTGCATATTGGTTTGGTGGTTTATGGCCTTTTGTCGTTTGCTTGCAGTTTTTGCGAAATAAAGATGAATTGGCTGATGGCATGATAAAACCGATCATTGCAACAATGAAGAAGTTCTCTTTATTTGGTCATATTGCTGTTTTCTTGGTTATAGTTAGCGGGGTGATTAGTGCTGTTATGCTTATTCCTGGCTGGCCTGTAACACAACTCTCTTCTGAATATCAAAGCATGTTGTGGCTTAAAATTGCATTTGTGGCTGTGATGCTAGGTCTCGCTATAATTAACCGTTATGTTCTAGTTCCTCACATTAGACGAAAAAATAATTTTCAGTGGTTATTAATTAACAGTTGGTTTGAACTGTTGCTTGGTACTGTCGTTATTTTAACTGTCGCCATCTTTGCGATTAACTCACCTGTATAGATTGTTATATAATCGTGAATATCTAATCTGTAAAACGAGATACGAATATGAGACGTTTTTTACTAGCAAGTATGTTAATGATGTTCTCTTTCCAAGCTTTTTCTGCACCTATTTCAACAGTAAGTAAACTTCAGTTTGGAGATGACTGGCCTTTTACTCGTGAAGAGGTGATGCTTAATTGTCGTGCTGATGGCGCTTGGTTTGTGATTAACCCTGCTACATTAGTACAATATCCACTTAATGATATCGCAATGGCACAGATGAAAAGCGGGAAAGTGAATGCTCAGTTAATTGATGTAATTTTACTTGCAGATCCGAACTCTCCGGAAAAGAAAAAATCAGTGGAAGTAATACAAAATACATTTAAATCACTTTGCGAGAAGAGTTAATCAATTGATTAATTTTGAGTGTGACTTTTTTTCTGTTTATTAGTTTGATTTAAATAAGAAAATTATAAGACAAAAATATTTTAAGTCGAAAAGAGTGAGTGCGCTATTTGTTTACTGGATCTTTACATATTGTTAGCTAATATTTAACAGTAGGTTGTGAGATAAATAAAAGACAGTTTCAATACTGAATTTTATGTAGTAAACATTTATGTCCTTTTTAGCGCACGGCTCGCAATGAGCCTTTTCCCTAAGCCAGGTAAATGATTTACCTGGCTTTTTTTATATGCTTTAGCATCATGTTACGCTACTTTTAAAATCCAATGATGGCTTTGTTTATCATAGGCATGACGATAAAGTAGAATATTTTTATCCTTTAATTGAGCAGGAATGCTTGTATTCTCATCCCATCCATCCAACTGCATGCAAAACTCTTTGTCATAATCGCATGGAATATAAATATACGTTAATTGATTATCGCCAGAATGTTTTAAGGTAACGTCTTCTATTTCATAAGAAGCTATTTTTAAGGTTGTTTTATTCATCGTCATACTCCGGGGCAGGTGGTTGTATTTTATTTATGAGGTTAAGTATTAAAGCGATAAAGAAAGCTTTTTGACCAAACAGAATTAAGCATAGTATAAATGGAATCCATTTCCAAAATATTTTTCACAAATAAAAAAAACGGATCATTTTTTGTGATCCGCTTTGAATAAATCGATTGAAAAATACCGAATTAACTAAATTTTATGGTTTGGGTATCGCAGTTCCCCATTCATCCCACTCTTTAGGTTCTTTTGTATTTAAAATGAAATTCTGTTCCTGTTTGGCTTTTGCTTGTAATGGTGTAGAGGGTGGTGTAGCAAATGTAATCCCACCACGTATAAATTGTTTAAATGTACCACTACGAATAACACCGCCAGTAAGACCAAAGGAGAAGTTATAGCCAGAAGAGAGCCAAAATTCACTATTGTTTCTTACAAGGTATTGATATTCCTGACTAATTCTGATGTGAATTAATATCCTATCAGACATATTCCCCAGTTCTAATCCCGTTACAGCACCCACTTCAAGCCCACGATAATAGATAGGTGTACCAATTTGTACTGAACCTGCTTCTGTGGCATTAAGCACTAAATTTAACCCATCAAGATAACGTGAATCAGTAATATTGGCGGTTTGTAATTCAAACTGTCGATAAACTCCACCATTACCCGGTTCTGCTTTTATATAAGGTTGAATAAGGGAGTCTAAGTTATCTAACCCTGATGCGGTTAATTCAGGTGTTACCACCGCAAAACGACTACCAGAACGAGCAAATGCCTTGACATAATCAGGATAGAGAACTGCTGAAACGCTCACGGCTTTTCTATCAAAAGAGAGTGCCAACGATTCAACTTGCCCAATATCAATACCTAAATAGCGTATAGGCATACCTTCCGAGAGTTTACTTGCATCATAGGTTTTTAAGGTGATTTGAGCACCAATTGCACGTGCACTCGTTTCTGAAGAGTACAGCTTGTAACGTGAGGCATTATTATTAATGCTTTCAAAGTTATCAAAGCTGATTGCACCTTTAAGGGCTCTGTTTAGTGGTGTTGCTTCAACCGTAAGCCCAGCGCCATTTAATGAAACTTTTGCAGCACCTTCAGTCCAAAAAACACTTTTTTCAGTAAGAAGGTGGCGATATTGCTTAGAGATGTAAACATCAATATCAAATTCGTTCATTAAAGGGCGTACATCAGTGATTTCACCAACTTGGAATTGATGATAAAGCACGACTGAGCCTTTCTGAATGCCGGGTAGACTAGACGCTTTCAACGTTAATGTAACGGGTAATTCATTACCATTGATACTTGCTTTGGCGTAAAAATCATTACGATAAAGACGATATTGCTCAGTTGGTTTACCTTTATCGCCTTGAATTAAATGAATACCACCTTCTAACCACTCTTGTGGTGTTGCACCTTGGATATCAATACCATTTAAGCCCATATTTACATTGATTCGGCTATTCGCAACAAATTTACTGTTTTGATAAATATAGTGTTTGTATTCAGGGGCGATAATGGCATCAAAAATAACACCATCATCACTCATATTACGCTGAATAATTTGACCTATAGTAATGCCTCTAAAAAGAATAGGTTGCCCTGCATCGACACCCCAACTCTCTTCACTGGTTAATGAGAGAATTAAACCATCTTCACCATAAAGCGCTCTTCCTGCATCAATAGACGTTGCTGATTGCAATACAAATTGCTGATTTTCTTGTGCTGGTGGGCTATCTTCAGGAGAGTCGAAAGCAATTGCACCATTAACTAAAGCAGAAACACTTTCCATTTTAACAGACATGCCACTTTTTAAATCAAAACTTCCTTGAAAACCTGATACATTCCAAAAATGGCTATCTTGTCGGATAAGATGTGAATACTGTTTATCGATACTTAATTCAATGAAGATGCCTTGGTTATCTGGGCGAATAGCATAGCTATATACTTTACCAACAGGCACTTTACGATAGTAAACTTGTGAGTCTACATTTAATGATCCTAAGTTATCTGCTGTTAAGGTAATGAGTTGTTGGCTTTTATCAATATTGGCTTGAGGTCGAACCTCTTGTGCTACAAACGTTAGTTGTTTTTCGCCATCACCAGGTAGCATACTTATATAGTTACCTCCAACTAAAGCATCTAAGCCCGAAACACCGGATAAGCTTGCTTTGGGGGTGACCAACCAAAATTGAGTATTCTTTCTTAAAGCTGTCGCAACGTCTTTGCGTACATTAGCAGTGACAATAACACGGCGCAGATCATCACTTAATGTCACATCTTTCACGATACCGACATCAACACCTTGATAGCGAATAGGTGTTCTGCCAGAAACTATTCCAGAAGCAGATTGGAAATCAATGGTAATTTGCACACCTTTATCCTGCCAGTGCTGAAAGAGCAACCAGCTCGCAATAAAAATGGCGATAACAGGGAGTAACCAAAAAGTCGAAATTTTACGCTTGCGGCGTATCTCGGCTTGTGCTTCCTGAGCATCGTTTTCTTCGTGTTGCATAAGTATCCCATAATAAACGGCTATCCAACCATTCAACGGCAAGGATAGTAAGAATAACAGCAGTACCAAAATAAAAAGCCGCTGGACCCATTGTGAATGTCATCAGTTGGTCTCGATTAATTAATGACATCATTAACCCAATAACAAACAGATCCAGCATTGACCAGCGTCCAATCCAAGAAACAAAACGGTATAACTTTATCCGAAATAGAGGATGAATTTTAGAGTTAAACTGAATAGTAAGCAGTAACCCTAACAAAATAATAATCTTAAAAAATGGCACAAATACACTGGCAATAAAGACAATAATTGCAATAGGTGTATTGCCTGAGTTAATTAATGCGATAACGCCTGAAAAAATAGTATCTTCGTTACGTTGACCATTTAGGTAAAAAATAGATATTGGTAATAGATTTGCAGGTAACAGTAAGATTATCGCGGCAATTAATGCTGCCCATGTCTTTTGTAAACTCATAGGTTGACGGGCTGAATAACATGACTTGCAACGAGGACAATGTGTAGTTGGCGTCTCTTTAAAATGGTAATGACATGCATGGCAGGTTGCAGGGCTAATTTTTACCTCTTTTTGCGGATAAAATTGCTGCCAAAGCTGATCCATATTGATGTTAATTAACATTAATAGGCTTAATAGCATCAACGCAATAAAAGCGATAAGTCCATTACCAAGATAAACCGTAGAGTAGTCACCTAGTTTAATAGTTGCTACACCTAAGCCAATGAGATAGACATCAAGCATAACCCACTCTTTTAATTTACCTAACATTAAGAGAACAGGGCGAAGGTTAAGATGTAATCGTGCGCCTAAATGTAGATATAAAATAGCGATAGGAAGGCTAAGGGGGGCTGCAACAGCACAGAATGCAACCATTGCTGCTGTAAGTGGAGAACCTTGTTCAGTCATTAACCGTATGCCATCAAGCACATTTGCAGAAATCGTGGTGCCTAAGAGGTGAATTTTTATTAGTGGCTGAGTAAATGCGATTGATGCAAGTATTAGCATTGTTATTGATAAAATTAAAAGGCGCGTTAATGACCAATCACGATAAGAGGCAAGTTTTGCTTGGCACTGCGGACAATATGCATCTTCGCCACACTTCAGTGTAAGCGCAAGTGTGACTAAGCTGTCACATTCTTGGCAGCGAATAGATTTTGTCTGCATTTTGGATGAGGTGCTCATTAAATCGCCTATATTCTATTTATTCAGACTTATCGTTTGATTAAGCTAAAAAAAAGTATCTATACTCAGAGCTTCACAACTTATCATTTTTATTATATTTACGCTTTTTATTTTACAATAATAAGTGTCTGATTTTTTTTGTGAGCCTTAAGAGAGTTTTATCGTTTTTTTACTTAATTCTTAAAAAGAGTGTATTCAACCTCAGAGTGAAATAGGCTAAATTACGGGTTATGTTATCTATTTTAGTTATGCAAATAAGGTTTAATGATGCCAAAATCGCTTTTTTATCAGGAACTCACTGATAATTTGTCAGCTTTGTTGTCTGGTGAAAATGATCTCATCGCATCACTTGCTAATACCAGCGCGCTTCTTTACGAGAAATTAGACTCGATAAATTGGGTTGGGTTCTATCTTAATGATGGTGATTCATTAGTTCTTGGCCCATTTCAAGGTAAAATAGCTTGTGTAAGAATTGGTTTTGGAAAAGGAGTATGCGGTAGTGCATACTCAGAAAACAAAATTTTGAGAGTGGGTGACGTACACCAATTTAGTGGACATATTGCATGTGACAGTGCAAGTCAGTCTGAAATTGTTCTACCTTTAGAGGTAAATGGACAAATTATCGGCGTTCTCGATATTGATAGTCCTATTTTTGATCGTTTTGATAAAAAAGATGAAAATGGGCTTAAAGCGTTGTGTGACGTGCTCTGCGAGCACTTAAAAACTTGTCATATAGCAAAATATTGTGAATTTTGTGTAAGTTAACAGGCGTTTGCCATAGAAATTGTTGGCAACACTATTATAATGTCGCTTGTTCATGCCTGCGCTGGTTGGCAAAACCGTTGTAATCAGGAAATTTCATGGAAAATCAACCTAAGTTGAACAGTAGTAAAGATATCATCGCTTTTTTAGCGGAACGTTTCCCTAAGTGTTTTATCGCTGAGGGTGAAGCTCGCCCTTTGAAAGTCGGAATTTTTCAAGATCTCGTAGAGCATCTTAAAGATGAGACCTCACTGAGTAAGACACAATTACGTTCGGCATTACGCTTGTATACCTCAAGTTGGCGCTACCTTTATGGAGTTAAAGAAGGGGCAAAACGTGTCGATTTGGACGGTAATGACTGCGGAGAACTGGAAGCAGAGCATATAGAGCATGCTCGTACACAATTAGCAGAAGCGAAAGCTCGCGTTCAAGCTCAACGAGCAGAGCAACGCGCAAAAAAACGCGAAGCTGAAGGTGATAAGGAGACCAGTAAGCGTCCGGCAGCGAAAAAGCCAAACCCTCGTCGTCAGCCACCTAAAGAAGGTGAAAAACGGCAGCCCCGCCCTCAAAGGCAAGCTTCTACAGCGCCTCGCAAGGCACCACGTGAAAATATCGAAAAGTTAATACCAGTGAAGGATACCTCAGTACTTACTGTGGGTCAGGCGCTGAAAGTTAACGTCGGCAGCAGCGTGATGGATGCGACAGTGCTAGAGATAGCGAAAGAGGGTGTACGTGTACAATTGCCTAACGGTTTGGCAATGAATGTACGCACGGAACATTTAAAGTTCTGATACGGAGGCCAACCAGAGCATGAACAAACTTTTAAATGTGGCTTTTGTTATCGGATTAACTTTAACAGGCACTTCTGTTGTGATGGCTGAGAAACCAGCCACCCCAGCAAGAGCAACGATAAATCAGTTACCGATGCTAAAGCAAGAGCCACAACACTCTACGGTGAGCGAACGTGTCACTTCACGTTTTGAACGTTCTCACTATCGGCAGTTCTCGCTTGATGCGAGTTTTTCAGAAAAGATTTTTAACCGTTATCTTAATTTATTAGATTATAGTCACAATGTGTTATTAGCGTCAGATATTGCCCAGTTTGGCAAAGATAAAGCCAAAGTAGGGGAGTATTTGAAGTCGGGAGAGCTTGAACCACTATTTAATTTGTTCAATCTTGCTCAAAAAAGACGTTTTGAACGTTTTCAATATGCCTTAAATCGTTTAGATAGACCGATAGATTTAGCAGGGCAAGATAAATTTGAGCTAGACAGAACCAAAGCACCTTGGCCTCAAACCCAAGAAGAATTAGATAAGCTTTGGGATGCAAAAGTAAAATATGATTGGTTAACATTGAAACTGTCAGATAAAAACGACAATGAAATCAAAGAGACCTTGACTAAACGTTATAAAGCAGCGATGCGTCGTCAGACCCAAAGCCAAAGCGAAGACGTTTTTCAGCTTATCATGACGGCATTTGCCCGTGAAATAGACCCCCATACCAGCTATTTATCACCAAGAAATACAGAAGCTTTTGATTCTGAAATGAGTCTTTCATTAGAAGGGATCGGTGCTGTATTGCAAATGGATGATGACTATCCAATGATTAATTCGATGGTTACTGGTGGTCCAGCGGCAAAAAATAAAGACCTAAAAGTTGGCGATAAAATCATTGCTGTTGGGCAAAGTAATAAACCAATGGTTGATGTGGTTGGCTGGCGTCTTGATGATATTGTTGCGTTAATTAAAGGACCAAAAGGTAGTCAAGTTAAGCTGGAAATTCTCTCTGATGAAAAAGGCGCTAAACCAAGAACTATCACCTTAGTTAGAGAACAAATCCGCTTAGAAGATAGAGCCGTTAAGTTAACTGAAAAAGTTATTAATGGTGATAAAGTCGCTATTTTGGATATTCCTAGTTTTTATGTCGGATTAACCAATGATGTAAAAACGCAATTACAAAAAGTCGCTAAAGATAATGTTTCATCATTAGTCATTGATTTACGTGGTAATGGTGGTGGTGCATTAACAGAAGCAATTTCGCTTTCTGGATTATTTATTCCTAGTGGTCCTGTTGTGCAGGTAAGAGATAACAATGGTCGCGTTCGTCAAGATTTTGACCGCGATGATGTTGTCTATTACAAAGGTCCGCTGGTGGTGGTGGTAAATCGTTTTAGTGCTTCAGCTTCTGAGATTTTTGCTGCGGCAATGCAAGACTATGGGCGTGCTTTAGTTGTTGGTGAACAAACCTTTGGTAAAGGTACCGTTCAACAATATCGTCCATTAACCCGTGTTTATGATCAAATGTTAAGCCCAGATTGGCCTGGTTTAGGTTCAGTGCAATATACCATTCAAAAATTCTATCGAATTAATGGTGGAAGTACTCAACTTAAAGGGGTAACGCCAGATCTATTACTACCAAGTTTTGATAGTTCTGAAATGGGTGAAAGCTTTGAAGATAATGCAATGCCATGGGATAGTATTTCTCCCGCGAGCTATCAGTTATCTGACTATTCAGAGAAGATAAAATCCTCTTTAGCAACATTGACTGAGCAACATGCAAAACGTATTGCTGGTGACAGAGAGTTCTCATATATCTTTGATGATATTAAGCGTTATAACGAAGCTAAAGCAAAGAACGAAGATAAATTTGTTGTTCTTAACTTTGCTGAGCGAGAGAAAGAAAATAAAGAGTTAGAGGATACCAAATTAAATCGCCTTAACGAGCGTTTTAAAGAAGAAGGTAAGCCACTGCTCAAGTCACTTGATGATTTACCTAAGGATTATGAAGGTCCTGATCCTTATTTAGATGAGACAGCTAAAATAGCGGTAGATCTCTCTCAAATGATAAAGCCTAAAAAGTTATTAAATTAAGTTATTCGGTTATAAAAACGAGTACTTAAAGTAACCCCCAATAGTTAGATAATCAATTATTGGGGGTTTTTTATGTCCGGATACTAGCGAGAGCTAAAAATTATTATTGCCAATTAATGTTTATAAAGTGAGCCATCAAAAGTACTTTCAAGAAAGTTGGTTATATTTATCAATAGATATCTTGCACATTATCTCTCAATATATTTTAGTTATTTACTCTATTAAGTTACCAGTAACATAAAAAACCATTAATACATATAGTTGTTTTTATTATGCAGATATTTAAATTTAGCGTTATGTAACTTAAATTTTAATCCGAAATATATTTTTAATTAAAGTTAAGATATCTACTTACATAAATATTGACGGATATTTTGAATAAGCTTTGTAAAATATAAACAGAAAGGATACCAAGTTGATTTTTTTAGATGAATATTTGTTCAAGTGGTGATGAAAAATTAGCTTTTTATCTAACAAATACAATAAAAAGCTATAAAAGCTGTTTATTGTGCTTTCGGTCACATTTAAGGTTTTCTTTGTTGCAATAGATGTAATATGTTGTGACGCCGATCTCTTAAATTGACATAAAATTACTATAATATACAGACTATAAAATTTTGTAGCACTTTGACACACCATCGCAACAGCTAAAAAGCTTACCTAAATGATGAATAATCTTTATTCGATGAGTTCAAATGTATTACCAAAGCAGCATATAATAACTGAATTATTATATTTCCAAAATCAGGATTTCCTCGTAAGGGATAATGACTAGATAGCAAATAATCTATAATTTGCTTAAAGGATTTCTATTGCGAAAAAATAAGTAGATATACAAATGTGGTGTGATAACCGCATTGAGTTTTTATGCAAAAAAAATGATTTTAGTGTTTAAAATTGATGTAAGTATAAATTTAAACCAAGGTTGTTTTTTAGCTAAATATAAAAATGGTGCTTTGTTGAGCTTGCTGAATATAAGCCAATATAAATTAATTCAAATATTTATAAACCAGGTTGAATTAAAAATGAAATTAAAAAGAATAGTGTTGTTAATGTTTTCTCCTTGTTTTTTAGCTGTGGGTGCTGCAAATGCAGGAAATTGGGAAAACACACTTAAAGAAAGTTCATTTATTTCCGATTCTGAACTAGAGCTTTCTACAATTAATATGTGGAAATACCTAAAGACTGAAAACCGTTTTGATAAAGAAGAGCAACGTTACAGAAAACAAGTTGCTAACGCATGGGGGCAAAACTTCCAAGTAGATTTCAAATCAGGTTATTTTGGTGACATTATCGGGTTTGATGCATCTTATTATGGTGGTATCAAATTAGGTGCAAGTAGAGACTTCGCCTCTCGTGCAATATTATTTAATGATGATGGTGAAGCAAAAGGCTATAACAAAATTGGTCAACGCTTCGCAAAAATTAAATTAGATTTAGATCCTGTTTTAATTAATGGTAAAGCAGGTTGGTTTACCCTGAAAAATACGGGTATTTTCTCTAACTCACAGCGCCTGTCATTAAACAGCTACAATGGTTATGCAACTAACACTGCAATGGGCGACTGGAGCTTAGATTTACTGTTCCTTGACGGTAAAGTAATGCGTCGTGATAGCCCAAACACTGACAGAATGTATTTCAGTGACGGAAATGGCGTTAGACACAATATCGACCATGTTCTTACTGGTGGCATTAACTACAACTCCAAACCGTTAAAAGTATTTTATTTCTACGGTCAAGCGGATGATGTATTCCGTCAACATGGTTTAGAAGCAAAATATAAATTAACCTCAGATGTTACTGTTGGTGGTGTTGTTTATTATCATGATTATGGTAGTGATGGTAAACGTACATTAAGTGATGCCAATAAAGGTAAGCGTAACTTTGATAATGACGCATGGCACTTTGCGGGCATCATGGAATGGCGTATTCCTGAATCACCATGGACATTACGTACTGGTGTGACTTATACCGATGCTGAAAAAGCGAATGGTGTTGGTCAATTTGCACGTAATCCAATTGGTAATAGCCGTGGACGCTTTAACTCACCAGCTTATGCAGATATTGACTATGTGCGTGATGGTGAAGTCATGGGTGCACTGGAAGCAGAATACAGAGTCAGCAAAGAGCTTTCTGTTGGTGCGCGTACTAACTATAGTGAGTTCAGTTATTCAGGTGAAAGGCTAAAACAAGGACAGTTCGGCTTATTTAGCTATTGGAAACCAACCGCGAATCTTTCTGTTTCTTTAAGCGGTGGTATCGGCTGGCACCACCAGCAAGAAAACGACTATACCACACCAAAACTTTATGATGGTCATTCACAACGAGCTCACTCATTATCAGGCTCTATGACAACAACATATCGTTTCAAAATGTAGTTTATAGCGTCAGTTAGTTTTACTATTTGTTTTAAGTGCACAACTTGTATTACTTGCAAGTTGTGCATAAAAAATAGAATTAAGCAGCTAATTGATCTTCAAAGAAAACGCCTCTATTTACACCTTATGCCAGTTTCCCAAATTTTCTCACCTGCCTGATAATAAAGCATTGATAGAATATTTTTAAAATAATTCGTCAGTGTCATAAACGTTGATGTTCATATCAAAAAAATCAATTAATTTTCATAAATTTTAAACCATACTTCTAGCTTAAGCTTGAAGAAAATCCTAATCGTTGGACGACCAATTACTGGTTTTTTTTATGAATATGTAAAGTTATACTATTTTTAGTAGAATATACGTTAAAACACTTGATAAAATTTAAAAAAGCCTTATTTATAAGGTGGTTTTGTAATGTGGCAATTAGATAAAATAGGAACAGTATCAATATGATGAGAATTGCGTTATTCCTGTTAACAAACCTTGCAGTTATGTTTGTTTTTGGGATCATCTTATCTTTAACCGGAATTCAAGGTCGCAGTGTTCAAGGTTTAATGATCATGGCGGGCTTGTTTGGTTTTGGTGGTGCATTTATTTCGCTGTTAATGTCAAAATGGATGGCATTACGTTCAGTTGGCGGTCAAGTTATTGAAAATCCGACTTCTGAAGTTGAGCGTTGGTTATTAAACACAGTAAAACGTCAGTCAGAACAAGTGGGCATCAAAATGCCACAGGTTGCAATTTATGATGCGCCTGATATTAATGCGTTTGCAACAGGTGCGCGTCGTGATGCGTCTTTAGTTGCTGTAAGTACAGGTTTACTTGCTAGTATGAGCCGTGATGAAGCAGAAGCGGTTATTGCCCATGAAATTAGCCATGTGGCTAATGGTGATATGATAACCATGACGCTGTTACAAGGTGTGGTGAATACTTTTGTTATTTTTATTTCTCGTATTATTGCTCAGTTTGTCGCTAACTTTATTTCAAACGATGATGAAAGTGAGAACAGCAATGGTAACCCATGGGTTTATATGGGGATATCAATGGTACTGGAAATTGTCTTTGGTATTTTAGCCAGCATTATTACAATGTGGTTCTCTCGCTACCGTGAGTTCCATGCTGATGCCGGATCGGCGAAACTTGTTGGTCGCGAAAAAATGATTGCAGCACTGCAACGTTTAAAAACCAGTTACGAGCCACAAGAAGAGAGCAGCATGATGGCATTTTGCATCAATGGTCGTAATAAATCATTTAGCGAATTGTTCTTATCACATCCACCATTAGATAAGCGTATCGAAGCGTTACGTAGTGGTGAGTATCTGAAGTAGTAGCGTTGTAAGATAAATGAATAAGAGGTTAGCTTCTAAATATTTGACCTCTAATAAAGAACACCAGAGTAGTCATTGTCTGGTGTTCTTTAGTTTTAATAAGTTGCAAAATATTCAGCTGCTTTCTCTTCATCAATTTTCAATGAACCTTTCCAACCAGCCCAAGGCATTTCCATATCAGAACGACCTTTTGTATTGTTCAGTTGCTGCTCGGTTATGGAGATATCGCCAAAGTTATTCCATGTATCAAGAGATAGCGAAATAAACTGATTTGGGATCACGCCAATCAAAGCAAGAGAATGTAATATGCCTCGTTTAGTATATCGATCACCAGAAATGAGTTTAGATTCATTTAAACGCTTTTCAAAGCGCCCAGGTGTTTCATCTACAGGCACTATACGTAATAAATCTAATAACTGATTAAAGATCTTTTTATCATTGTCGGTTGGAATAACGGGCTCTACGGTTAATAGATGTTTTAGGTTTAAATAGGCGTATAGCGCATTACCTGTATATGAATTACCGTAATATAAGCAATATTGGAAATAACTATCATTGATATATTGTAGTTTGTTGTAGTCACTACAGATCCAACAGCAAGCATATTGTTTTTTTTCTAGATAATCATGTATTGGCAGAGTATGTAATTTATGAAAAGCGCCTAGAACCGAACGACCGCGTAGATAGCTGCCACCAACTCCGGCAACAAAAGCATCTAAACACCGTTGTTGGGTTAAAGAGGGCTCATTTTTCAAACTGTGCAGTTTTGTGATGATATCAGTATGATCATCACAATGTTCGATAACATTGGGTTGCCAATTAGACTCCGATAATATTATTTGCTCTTTTTCTGAAAGAGTATCGAGATTATAAATAGAGACTTTCCGTTGTCCATCATATTGGCTATTTTCATACTTATATAATTTACGTAAAACCCTCATAATTTTTTGCACAGATATTGACCTATTATAATAAGTTTAAAGTTTGAATTGCTCAGCATTAACTTAACAGTGCGTATTAATTTAAATACAAAAAAAAGCCAGCTCATTTTGTGAACTGGCTTTTGCCTATCAAAATTAATAATTAGTTAAAGCGTTATTTAATACTTAATTCAGCTTCTTCTTCTTGATTGAAAACGTCTTTATCTGTTTGTCCCATAAATTGGCTGGTAATTGTGCCTGCTGTCATAGAACCGCTAACGTTTAATGCAGTACGTCCCATATCAATTAATGGTTCAACAGAAATTAACAATGCAACTAAGGTTACTGGTAAGCCCATTGCGGGTAATACGATAAGTGCAGCAAATGTTGCACCACCACCGACACCCGCAACACCCGCTGAACTGATGGTTACAATCCCGACTAAAGTTGCAATCCATAAAGGATCAAATGGGTTAATGCCAACAGTTGGCGCTACCATTACGGCTAACATTGCAGGGTAGATACCCGCACAGCCATTTTGACCAATAGTTGCACCAAATGATGATGAGAAGCTAGCAATAGATTCAGGGATACCTATACGGCGTGTTTGGGTTTCAATATTTAATGGGATACTTGCTGCACTAGAACGGCTAGTGAATGCAAACGCTAATAGAGGTCCCGCTTTCTTAAAGAATTTAATTGGACTTAAACCTGTTAAGCCAACGAGTAAACCGTGAACAATAAACATGAGTGCTATTGCGACATAAGAAGCGACAACGAAGCTACCTAACTGGATGATGTCATGCATATTGGAGCTTGCAACGACTTTAGTCATTAATGCCATTACACCATAAGGTGTTAATGCCATAACAATGCGAACCAGTTTCATTATCCATACTTGTAAGCAATCTATTGCTGCTAAGACTTTTTCACCACGTGGTTGATCGTCTTTTAGCAGTTTTATCGCCGCCATACCTAAGAAAACAGCGAAAATAACAACACTAATAATCGATGTTGAGCTTGCGCCAGTTAAATCAGCAAATGGATTTTTAGGAATAAAAGATAAAATTAGCTGCGGTACTGTTAAGTCGGATACTTTGCCAATGTAATTTTGCTCAATCGCAATTAGGCGTTTAGCTTCTTGTTCACCTTGAATTAAACCTTCAGCAGATAAACCGAATAAATTGGCGATAACAATACCAATCAATGCAGAAATTGCAGTAGTGAATAAAAGTGTCCCAATGGTTAGTCCGCTAATTTTTCCTAAAGAGGATGCTTGGTGTAAACGTGAAACGGCACTAAGAATAGAGGCGAAAACTAATGGCATAATGATCATTTGTAATAACTGAACATAGCCATTACCAACGATATTGAACCAAAGAATGGATTCATTAATTATAGGATCGTGTGAGTCATAGAATGCGTGTAGTGCTAATCCAAACGCCACCCCAAAAACTAAACCAACGATAACTTTCTTTGAAAGGCTCCACTGACGTTGGCTTAATTTAGCCAAGATGAGTAATAGCACGACAAAGACGAGTACGTTAATGATTAACGGAAAATTCATCTTAACTCTCCAACGAGATTTCTATTTATATGATTTCAGCGATTGTATGCGATATGAGTTCTTAAATTATAAGAAAGGATATAACTGCATCAATTCGCTATATGGTAGCAGTATTGTTAATAACTTTTTATAATTAATTGGTATTTTATATAGCCATTTGGTTATAAAGACAAGAAAACAGGGCATAAAAAGAGGTAAGTAATTATAAATAAATAGATAAACGTAGGGTTTTGTCAGTGGATGTTAAAATGACGTGCGTTTATCGTGGTATATCTGTAACCAGTTGTTGACGTGTGAAGGTAGCGTAACTGTAAGGTGTGGTGGTAAAAAAAGAGCGCCGACTAGAATCAGTACTGAGATAAATCGTTCCCCTTTTTTGCTATTTTTCTTACCTAAAATAGGTAGTGCAAAACGTATTTTTAATGGCCACAAAAAAGGGACTCCGGCTGGAGTGAGCATATCTGCAATTAAGTGACTCAGATAGCCGAGTAACATTGCATGAAAAACATCAGCAGAGATCGCCCAACGAGGAGAAATTTGAGTTTCCCATAAAATGGCTAAGCCACAAAAGGCTAATAAACTGTGTGTAAAACCTCTGTGTCCACAGAGTTTAGATAACGGAATTGAGATAACCCGGAATAATCTGCCAAGAATTGAACCAGGGTGATCTAAGTCTGGTAATAACGAACCCAATAAGACAGCCGGTATCATGTGAAACCAATCACCATGTGCGAGAACGGGAGTAATTTCGAGTTTCTGAGCTAAAACAAGTGTAGCCACAGAAAAAAGTAGGTGTCCTTCAGCTGTCATTCCATTTTTGTCTATTTGCTGTTCATTTATACAGTGATTAAGTATAAAAGGTTTCGACGATAACTAACAGACATAAAAGATAAAAATTGTCTTAATTATTAAGCAATAACAGCAATATTTTATTTGATTGATTCAAAAACGAACAAATTTAGCATAAGGCACTGGATGAAAGAAATGAGTCATAAAAAGAAGGGAAAGTAAAAGGGATCTCAATTATCAGATATCCCTTTTAATTTTTTGGCAAATTAACCTAATAGATGGGCTTTTGTCAGTTCATTAAGGGAGGTAATTTTTGCATCAGCTAAACCCCACCACTTTTCATTAAACTGCTCTTTTGCAGGAACAACAATAGAGCGCATTCTTGCACCTTTACAAGCAATCATACCATTACGTGAATCTTCTAATGAAACACAATGAATTGGGTCAAGATTAAGTGCCTTAGCTGCGTTTAGGTAAACTTCAGGATGTGGCTTACTGTGTGGTAATGCATCAGCAGAAACAACAGCTGAGAAATAATGGCGAATATTAAATAACTCAAGTACGCGTTCAAGCATAAAATCAGGTGATGCAGATGCTAATGCTATTTTTAATCCTGATGATTTACAAAGTGATAAAGCATGTTCAACACCCGGCAAAAGGGGCTTGGTTTCTTCGATTAATGTAACAACACGAGAAACCATTCTTTGTTTTGCTTCTTGTTTTGAAATACCCTGCCATGGCGATGCTTTATACCATAAATCAATAACTTCGTTTATTCTTAATCCAACCATATCAGGCATATGTTGTGCCAATGACAAATCGACACCTAACTCGACAAAGACCTCATGTTCAGCTTGCTGCCAAAATGGTTCAGAGTCGATTAATAAACCATCCATATCAAAAATAGCAGCTTCAATAGGGAATTTAAAAGACATGTTACTCTCCAAAATCAGGTCTATGTTGATGAAACGCGATTGTAGCAAGAGTTACTAGGAAAATCTTTTTAATCAGTTTCTTATTTATTTTTTTAAATAAATAGTAAGAATAGGTACTATTAATTTATTACGTTATTAGCCGTTAATTAGACTACGATAAATAGATGAATATTGACGAATTCTATTAGTGAGGATGTATGAGTTATCAATATGCAGGGTTGTATGCCATTTTGAAACGAGTTTTTGGGTGGCTTATTTTTATTCCTGCCTTTATTTCTACCGCTATCTCTTTGATTGGGTTAGCGGCAATACCACGAGCGGGTGCTGAGGGTGTTAATGCGGTGATTAATGACTTTTTTCGCGTATTAGCGGAAATGGTGCAATTTAATACCCCATTTCTTAATTTCTTTTGGCATAACTCGCCAATTCCTGATCCGCAAATGGGTTTTAGCTCAATAAATATCACTTTTTTTGTGATTTTTGCTCTTATGTTTGTTGGTTTAGCATTTAGTGCCTCGGGGATTAGAATGTACCGGCAAGTGAAGTATTTAAAAGAAAATATACAAGATCAGCTTATTCTTGAACGAGCAATGAAAAGTGGCGTAACTGCTGAAGAGTTACAACAGAATATTAAGTTACCTCGACATACGATATTTACGCAAATTATGGTGCTGTATCTTTCACCGATTATCGTAATCGCTATAGGTTATTTTTTACTAAAATTCTTAGGTTGGTAACAATCGAGTATTTTATTGTTATAGAAAAAAGAGCAGATTTATGGGTTAAGGAATGCCCATTTTTTAATAAATAAAGGAAAAATAAACCTCGCACATGGTTAACTGGCGAGGTTATATTTTTAGAGGAAAATGCGATTAGGCTAATAAATCATCAATAATTTTTCTTGCTTCAATATAGTTTTCATCACCACCAAATAAGTTACAGCGATTTAAGAAAAAGTAGAGCTGATAGACAGGCTGGCGTAATAAAAATTTATCAGATAATGGCCAAATGCTCTGATAACCATCAAAGATATTCGCTGGTACACTAGTACAGAGCGGAAGCATCGCAATATCACATTCACGATCCCCCCAATAACAAGCAGGATCAAACACAGTGCCTTCTGATTGACCAATTGCAGCGCAATTTTTAGGCCATAAATTTCCATGTAATAAGGAAGGCTGTGGATGATGGTCAGCTAAACGTTGATTGATAGCCTGAATGATTTCATCAATATCTCCAAACACCATACCTTTTTCTGAAGCTAATTGAAGTTGTATGCCTATACGTTTCTCTGAATAAAAATGATCCCAGCGTTTTTCCCAGCTATTAATTTGAGGCGTTGTATCTATTTGAGTATCAAAATCAAATCCATAACTTGGTTGATCTTCCCATTGGTGTAAACGAGCAAGTTGTTGACCGAAACAGTAAGCACTATGGGCTGTAAAGGATTGAACAGGTAGATATTCAAGAAGTAAAAAGCTGGCATCTTTACTGTTGCCAATGCCTAAAATGCGAGGAGTACGGATAGTTTGGCTTTTTGCCAACATCTCAAGTTGTTCTGCTTCATTTTTAAAATTAGGCAGAAATTCACGTAAGTTAGATTTAACAAAGACAGGGGTATCACCATAAATAATTTTCCATGTATGGTGAATATCTCCACTAGAAAGGTGAACTTTTTCAGTTATCTTTGCTGAAAATCCTAAGTTTGATTCTAGTAAACGACCTACATTCTGCCACATACATTACACCTCGCAAAGTTGTTTACTTAGTAGACCCAAATAGTAACGAGCGATGTTTTATACTATGACAATAACACTTTAATTAAATCAATAAAGTATAAAGCTAAAAAACGGGATGATAATCCCGTTTTTGCAAAGATAAAGAATTTTATCAGGCATTAGTGGGTTTTGTTTGTCGCTTTATTTTTGCTAACTGAATTTGGCTATATAATAGTGCAATAATAAAGAACACCGCTTGCGTTAGCACAATAGAGGGACCTGTTGCACCATCAATATGAAAACTAATAAAAGTACCAATTACACTTGATGCCACGGAAAATATAATGGCTAACATTATCATACGAGAGAAACTACGAGTTAACAGATACGCAGTGATCCCCGGTGAGATAAGCATAGCAACCACTAAAATAATCCCAACAGCTTGCATTGAAGCAACGATAGTTAATGCCAAAATAGAGAGCAAGCCGTAGTGTAATAACGTTACAGGTAAACCGACAATTCTTGCTTGGTTAGGATCAAAACAATAAAGCATAAAATCCTTTTGTTTAACCAGCATAATGGTAATGGTGAATAAACAGATAAGGCTAATCTGTATTAATACATCAGGTGTTATACCCAAAATATTACCAAATAGAATATGCATTAAATGTTGGTCAGTATCGACACTAGCAAAAATCACTAAACCTACGGCAAACATACCAGAGAATACAATTCCCATCACGGTATCTTCTTTAATACGACTATGTTCTTTTAAATAGCCAGTTGCAAAAGAGCAAAATAATCCAGAGAAAAATGCACCAACGATCAATGGAACAGCGGTAACATAAGCAAGTACAACACCGGGTAACACTGCGTGAGAGATAGCATCTCCCATCAGTGACCAACCTTTTAATACCATATAACAAGATAAAATAGCACAAGCGATCCCAATGATAACAGCAGCAATAATGGCGCGTTGCATAAATGGATATCGAAAAGGTTCGAGGAAAAAGTCCATTAGTTCATTCATAGTTGCACCTCTTCTTGCTCAGTCACTTCTTTGCTCTGATGAGATTGTGAGGATAACTGTTGTGAACTTTGGCGAGCTCGACGACGAGCCGCTAACATGCCATGTTTAGGTGCAAACAAGAATGCTAATAAAAAGAGGGCGGTTTGCATTGTGACAATGACACCACCTGTTGCACCATTAAAGAAGTAACTAAGGTAAGCACCAATAGCACTCGTTGCTGTACCAATGCAGATAGCAATTATTGCCAGTCGTTTAAATTGGTCTGTGAGTAAATAAGCTGTCGCACCGGGTGTTACTACCATAGCAATAACAAGAATAGCGCCCACTGTTTGAAGCGCAGCAACGGTACATGCGCTGAGCAAAGTAAAAAAGATAATTTTTAATTTTAAAGGTGATAAACCAATAGAACGAGCATGAACTTCATCAAAGAAAACCACCAGCAAGTCTTTCCATATGCAAAATAAAACTAAGAAAGAGACTGTCGTAATAATGACGACTTGCCATACATCTTCATCTGCAATCCCTAAAATATTTCCGAGAATTATGGTCTGAACGTTGACGGCAGTCGGTTTTAATGAAACTAGCAACAGACCAAAAGCAAAAAAAGTAGAAAAAATAAACCCGATCACGGCATCTTCGCGTAATCGCGTAATATGACGAATAAACGTCATCGATAATGCGGCCAGTAAACCAGTAAAAAAGGCACCAACAGCATAAGGTAGCCCCAAAATATAGGCACCTGCAACACCGGGAACAACTGAATGGGAAAGGGCATCTCCCATTAATGACCAGCCTTTTAGAATAAGATAGGATGAGAGAAAAGCACAAACAGCGCCAACTAGTGCACTGACCCAGATTGCTTTCACCATATAGTTATATTCAAATGGCTGTAGGAGTAATTCTAGCATGGCTAATCTCCTTGCTTGCGTTGGCTTTGATGTGCAGGTGTATGTTCTTCTTTATGTCCATAGAAAACGGCAGCACGTTCATCATCGGTGATAACAGTAAGAGAACGAGGATCGTCGTCGTCATGCAGATCAGGCCCTGATAAGCGGATATGACGCAATACACCACCAAAAGCATGTTCCAGATTTTTTTGTGTAAATGTGGTTTCGGTCGGTCCGCTATCAAGCACGGTTCTATTAATAAGAATAACGTGATCACAAAACTCAGGCACACTGCCTAAGTTATGGGTAGAAACTAAAACTAAATGACCTTCTTCACGTAAATTACGCAAAAGCTCAATAATGGCGTTTTCTGTTTTAACATCAACACCAGTAAACGGTTCATCTAAAAGTAAAACGGTACCTTCTTGCGCCATTGCTCTTGCTAAGAAAACGCGTTTTTTCTGACCACCAGAAAGTTCACCAATTTGTCGGTGACCTAAACCGGATAAGCCAACACGTTCTAATGACGCTTCAACAATGCCATGGTCATGTTTTGATGGAATACGAAAAAAACCCATTTTTCCGTAACGACCCATCATCACAACGTCTGAAACCAGTACTGGAAAATTCCAGTCTACCTCTTCGGTTTGTGGAACATAGGCAATCATGTTCTGTTTTAACGCTTGTTGAATAGGGCTATCGTTTAGAGTCACTGTTCCTTTAGAAGGTTTAACTAATCCCATAATGGTTTTAAATAGTGTCGATTTACCACTACCATTAATACCCACTAGAGCACAAATTGTGCCTCCAGTAATAGAAAAGCTGGCATCAAAAATTGCTGTGTGTCCGTTGTTGTAGGTTACTGTTGCATTATCAACAGTAAGGGTTGGATTAGTTTTATTTTGATTCATTGTCCAAATCCTTTCGCAATTGTGTCGACTGTAATATTTATTAAGTCGATATAAGTTGGTACATCACCGCCTTCGGCTGAGAGGGAGTCGACATAAAGAACGCCACCATATTTTGCCCCCGTCTCTTTACTGACCTGTTTAGCGGGTTTATCTGAAATAGTGCTTTCACTGAAAACAACTGGAATATTGTATTTTCTTACGGTATCAATCACATACTTAACTTGTTGTGGTGTGCCTTGTTCTTCCGCATTGATTGGCCATAAATAGATCTCTTTAAATCCATAGTCATTAGTTAAATAACTAAATGCACCCTCACTGGTGACTAACCAACGTTCTTCTTGTGGGATACGAGACAATCTTTCTCTTAATGGAGCATCAAGTTGTTTTATTTGTTCAGCATAGCGAGCCGCATTTTGATTATAGATTTCAGCATTCTCTGGGTCGTGTTCAACAAATGCTTTACGGATATTTTCAATATAAATTAAAGCGTTATTAGGTGACATCCAAGCGTGAGGGTTGGGATTGTTTTTGTAAGCACCTTCACGAATAGCCATTGGTGTAATACCTTCAGTTACAACAACTGCGGGCACACTACGCAACTCATTAAAAAAACGCTCAAACCAACGTTCAAGATTTAGACCATTCCATAAAATAAGATCCGCTTTTTGTGCTTTTACGATATCTTTTGGTGTTGGCTGATAATCATGAATTTCTGCACCAGGCTTGGTAATTGACTCGACAACAGCCGCATCTCCGGCTACATTTTGAGCGATGTCTTGAATAATAGTAAAAGTGGTCACCACTTTAAGTTTATCTTTTGCTTGTGCTGGTGTTATTAAAAATACGGATGCCATAAGGCATACAGCCGTAAGTGAAATTTTATTTACAGAGCGGAATATATCCATATTATTATTGCCTTATAGTTGCAGAGTAATCTTCTCAATTGATAATGATTATCAATATCATCTCAAAAGAAGTCAAGTTATCTCTGTGTAAAAAGCTTCTTTCGATAACAGCGAGAAGTAAGATAACACCATGTATTTCAGTAAATGTTAAGTAGATTGTCGGGTTTTGTCACAAAAATTAACAATAGTTCGTAACTATTTGTGTAAAAGGATAAAGCGTGAAAAGAAAAATCGTATTTTCCCTAAGTATTTTGCTTCTTGCTGGTTGTGCTAGTGACAATAAACAGGCTGTTCAAAATAGCCCAACACGATTTTTAAATGCAAAACCAATTGAAAATCGAGTGAGCAATGCTTCTATTTCTACTGCTCAATGGAAAAGGACGCCTTTTGATACACATATTCAACAGGCTTCTGCGCGTTATGATGTCGATGAAATTTTAATCAAGGCTATTATACAAGTTGAATCAAACTTTAGACCTGAAGTTATTAGTAAGTCGAATGCGGTTGGTTTAATGCAAATAAAGGCATCAACAGCAGGAAGAGATATTTATCAAAATAGAGGTAGATCAGGTCAACCAACGACAGCACAGTTAAAAGATCCTGCCACTAATATTGATTTAGGAACTGCCTATATTCAATTACTCAGAGAGCGTCATCTTTCAGGTATTAGCAATCCAGAAACACTTTATTATGCAACGATCCTTGCTTATGTAAATGGTGCGGGTGCATTGTTAAGAACATTTGATAATAATAGAGACAGTGCAATTGCTAAGATTAATGCAATGAGTGCGGATGACTTTTATCGTTATGTAGAAAAAAATCATCCAGCAGCTCAAGCACCTCGCTATTTAGCGAAAGTTAAAGCGGCATATCACTCTGCGGATAATTATTCTGGTAAGCTCGTGACAGATTGAGTCTGCTGTAATAGAGCAGGAAGATCGGCAATGATTTCTAAGACACCATTAATCATAAACTGAACGCCCATACAGATTAATAAAAATCCCATAACACGAGAAATAGCGTCAATGCCACTATGACCTAGGTATTTCATAATGCCAGTGGAGCCTCGTAGTGATAACCAGACTATTATGCTAATCAAAAAGAACGTGGTGATAGGGGCTACATATAACACCCAGTGTGCAATATCGGTACGTGAAGGAATAGATGCTGCAGTACTTATAATCATTGCAATAGTACCAGGACCTGCGGTACTCGGCATTGCTAAAGGAACAAAGGCAATATTGGGTTCTTGTGGATTTCTATGAGGATTCTTATCGTCAGAAATAGGGTCGTCAACATTCGGTGTATTTGGGAACAACATACTAAAGCCAATAAAGGCGACAATCATTCCACCAGCAATACGAAGACCGGGAATAGAAATACCAAAGGTTGTCATTATGACTCGCCCAGCATAAAACGCGACGGTCATAATAATAAAAATATAAACACATGCCATTAAAGATTGCTGATTACGCTGTTCTTTGGTCATATTTCCGGAAAGACCAAGCCAAAGGGCAACCGTTGTTAATGGATTGGTTAAAGGAAGAAGCAGAATAAGACCAAGACCAATAGCTTGAAAAAACTGGTAAACAGAGTGCATGGAATATAAATACTCCTAATAACAGATAATTAAAGAGCAACAATTATAACAAATTAAAAGTAACAAAAGTTATTTTATAATAATTTTTGTATTTATTGGTATTTTTTCATTAGCCATTCAAGATGTATTTTTACTGAGTTCCAATCATAATCCGTAATACTGTATATGCAGGTGTCTCTACGCTGCCCACCCGTTGTTAATCTATGATTTCGTAATATCCCATCAAGTTTTGCACCAAGGCGCTCAATTGCTTTTCGACTGGTTTGATTTAATATATGAGTACGAAATTCAACAGCAATACAATGTAAGTTTTCAATAGCATAAGTCAGTAATAGATATTTAACCTCAGTATTAATGCCCGTTCTCTGAACGCGCTTTGCATACCATGTAGATCCAATTTCTAAGCGAGGAGTTTGATTATCTACATTCATAAATGAAGTGATCCCTACCACCTTGTTATCTGCTTTAGAAATTATCGTAAAAGGCAGCATTAATCCTTTTTCTTGCAATTGAATTTTATGCTCAATATCTTGTTTTAATGTTGTGACAGAAGGCACTGTGGTATACCAAAGCTCATCAGGTCTGTCTTCTTCAATTAGTTTGAATAACGCTGAATAGTGTTCCATGGTTAATGGCACTAAACGAACAAGTTTCCCTTCTAGTGTTGTCCAATCTGTAATTTTTCTCATCTCATATTCTCTTTGCTGTTGTTAACACTATTTTTATTAAATAAAGCATACTTTTTATACATAACAAATTAATGAATTGATATTGCTATTTAGCGATTCGATGAAAATAATTCAGATAAAAAATAGACAAAATAAGGGAACAAAACCAGAGTGCATTTCTAACAACAGATTATGACTGTTTGAATACAGGTGACCAATAGAGATGCATGCTAATCTGTAACAATAAATTTAACTAACTTGGTAGGAAAAATGGCAGATACAATTGAGTGGGATGATTTTTTACAAGTAGAAATGCGTGTCGGCACAATTGTTAGTGCTGAGATAAATAAAAAAGCGAATAAGCCAGCTTATGTAATGGACGTGGATTTAGGTGAATTTGGAATAAAACGTTCAAGTGCTCAAATTACGGTGAATTATACACCTGATGAGTTAATTGGACGTCGTATTTTATGTGTCTGTAATTTTCCAGTTAAACGTATCGCAGGTATAAAATCGGAAGTATTAATTACAGGTGCCCCTGATGAAGCGGGTGCTATTGTACTTGCTGAGTTTAATTTACCATTACCTAATGGGGCTCGTTTAGCATAATCATTATTTTACATTGCTCTTATATAGCGATTATTGACTAAGGTTTGCTATAGTGTAAACCAAATCGCGAGATTGATATGTAGGAGCGTCTTTTGTTACTACCTGAATTACATTTTCGATGTTATACACTAGAAACGGTATCACATCAGCACGATAATATTTGGCAGATTATTTTTGGTCTATCTGGTTCGATGGAAGTCAATTTTAATCGAGAAGATTTTCTGATTTCTAATCAACAATGTCTCATTATTCCTCCAACCGTAAATCATGCTTTTTCTGGCTGTATTGATAATAAAAATCTTATTTTGGAGCTTCCTACAACATCACAATGGCAATTTAGTGAAAAAGGAGGGCAGTTCAGTTTATCTCCTGCTGCTATTGGGTTATTAGAATGGCTACGCCAATATCCTCAAGCACCTGAACAATATCCAACAATAACGCGGTTACTATTGGCGCAGATGAAGCCACAAAAAAGTTGGCGTGATCACCTAGATTTATGGCTAGATAACAAATTGCATATGCCATTAACCACAAAAGATATTGCTATCGCATTTAATATCTCTGTGAGTACGTTGCAGCGGAAAATGAAATCTGAGTTAGGTGTATCGGTAATGTATTATGTAATGCAGATGCGCTTAATAAAAGGTGCAGAGTTATTAAAGTATTCGTCTTCGAATATCGAGAATATTGCTTTAGCCGTAGGGTATGAATCACACTCTGCGTTTAGCCAAGCATTTCGCCAATATTTTAATAAAAGTCCTAATGAATATCGCGGTTTATAACATTAATACTTAAAGTCAGTGCATTGATGTTTATCGCATCGGAAACAACAGTTGTTAACTTGTGGTATAAATTCGCGGAAATAGCTTATCGAAAGCGAGCGTAAATAGATAAGTGTAGATAAAAAAGAACACCAAAATAGTCAATTCCATACTCATCGCTTTTACAAAGCCGACGTTATACCACCACATATAAAGTGGGATCGTAAAGAAAAATAGACCCAACTCAAAGCTAATAGCGTGAATAAGACGAGTGATAACACCCCATTTTTCAATTTTTAGCTTTAATTCCACAAATTCAAATAGTGAATTGAAAAAATAGTTCCAGATAAGTGCAATAACAGAAACTGCAATGGCAACAGGAAGAGAGTCATGAGATTGGCTTTGGCTAAGAATTGCCAGTAAAAGGGCACTTAATAGAATAGCAAGGGCTTCAAAAGTGACAGCGTAAACAAGTTTCCTAGGGCGGGGCTTCAAATAAAACACAGCATATACCTCTGTTTTAGAGTTTGGACCGCCCCAGAAATTATTATTTTTTAAAGCCACGGTTTCCGCTTATTAAAGATGGTAAGCAAATTAAAAAAGAAATGCAAAGCAGTGTGTTATTTTTCGCGCTAATCATTACATGTCAAATTTATTGATATTTGTCCCTTCTTTTTTAGCTCAGTATTTTTAAGTCCTTATATCCTCATCATTGAGCCCTTCAATAAATTGAAGGCGGTTCAAATAGCGAGGCTTTTTTGTATTCAAGATTATTCAATACTTTTTTATTTCAGTAGGTAGATAAATGTATTAATCCATACGGTCTGTGATAATATTCTCGCTGAGTTGCGATAAGGCTCGGTTATGCTATGGATATTTACCTAGTAAATAGCGGTAGATAACTGTGTTCACACCTCGCGAGGTGAAGTGAGAAATTATCGTAACGTACTGAAAATATATGAAATAAAAAGCTTGCAAGTGATCTTTCGTGTGGGTCACCACTGTAAATAAGGATTTTAAATGCCAATTATTACTCTTCCTGATGGAAGCCAACGTCAATTTGAAAATGCAGTTTCTGTCATGGATGTCGCTGCAGATATCGGTCCTGGACTCGCAAAAGCCTGTATTGCTGGTCGTATTAATGGTGAGCTGGTGGATGCTTGCGAATTAATCGAAAACGATGCCAATCTAGCAATTATTACCGCTAAAGATGATGAAGGTCTTGAGATTATTCGTCACTCTTGTGCCCATTTATTGGGACATGCAATTAAACAGCTTTGGCCTCAAACCAAAATGGCGATTGGTCCTGTTATCGAAAACGGTTTTTACTATGATGTTGATTTAGACCGCTCCTTGACGCAGGAAGACTTAGACACTCTAGAAAAACGCATGCTAGAGTTGGCGAAAACAGATTACGACGTTATTAAAAAACGCGTAAGCTGGCGTGAAGCTCGCGACACTTTTGTTGCGCGTGGTGAAGATTATAAAGTCATGATCCTTGATGAAAATATTAGTCAAGATTCACAACCAGGACTTTATCATCACCAAGAATATGTTGATATGTGCCGTGGTCCTCATGTACCAAACATGCGTTTCTGCCATAATTTTAAATTGCAGAAAATTTCTGGCGCATACTGGCGTGCTAATAGCGATAACAAAATGCTACAACGCATTTATGGTACCGCTTGGGCTGATAAAAAACAGTTAAAAGCCTATTTACAACGTCTAGAAGAAGCAGCAAAACGTGACCACCGTAAAATTGGTAAGCAACTTGATTTATATCATATGCAAGAAGAAGCGCCGGGTATGGCATTCTGGCATAATGATGGCTGGACTATTTTCCGTGAGTTAGAAACATTTGTACGTTGTAAATTAAAAGAATATGATTATCAGGAAGTGAAAGGTCCGTTTATGATGGATCGTGTTCTTTGGGAAAAAACAGGTCACTGGGAAAACTACAAAGAACATATGTTCACAACTTCTTCAGAGAATCGTGAATATTGCATCAAACCAATGAACTGCCCTGGTCACGTACAGATTTTCAAACAAGGTCTGCGTTCTTACCGTGATTTGCCATTACGTATGGCTGAATTTGGTAGCTGTCACCGTAATGAGCCATCAGGTGCATTGCACGGTTTAATGCGTGTTCGTGGCTTTACACAAGACGATGCGCACATCTTCTGTACCGAAGAACAGATTTTAAGTGAAGTAAATGACTGCATCAAATTGATTTATGATGTATATTCTACTTTCGGATTTGAAAAAATCGTAGTTAAGCTGTCTACTCGCCCAGAAAAACGCATCGGTGAAGATGCTTTATGGGATGTCGCAGAGGCAGACTTAGCAAAAGCGTTGACTGATAATAATATTGAATTTGAATATCAGCCAGGCGAAGGGGCATTTTATGGCCCTAAAATTGAATTTACACTTTACGACTGTTTAGATCGTGCGTGGCAGTGTGGTACAGTACAGCTGGACTTCTCACTCCCAGGTCGATTAAATGCATCTTACGTTGCTGAAAATAATGAGCGTAAAGTACCTGTAATGCTTCACCGAGCGGTATTAGGTTCGTTAGAACGTTTTATTGGTATTCTTACTGAAGAATACGCAGGGTTCTTCCCGACTTGGTTAGCACCACAGCAGGTTGTCGTGATGAATATCACGGATGGACAGGCTGATTATGTACAAAAACTCGTCAAAGAATTGCAAAATGCCGGAATTCGTGCAAAAGCAGACTTGAGAAATGAGAAGATTGGCTTTAAAATTCGTGAACATACTTTACGTCGTGTTCCGTACATGCTTGTTTGCGGTGATAAAGAAGTCGAATCAGGCAAAGTAGCGGTTCGTACTCGTCGAGGTAATGACCTCGGTAGTGTCGACGTTAACGAATTTAAAGAAAAACTTCTGCAAGAAATAAGAAGCAGAAGTCTTCATCAGTTGGAGGAATAAGGTATTAAAGGCGGAAAAAGAATTCAATCAACGCGTCAGAATCGTATCAACAGTGAGATTCGCGCTCATGAAGTTCGTTTAACAGGTTTGGATGGCGAACAGATTGGTGTTGTTAGTCTGAAAGAGGCTCTTGAGAAAGCCGAGGAAGCAGGTGCTGATTTAGTAGAAATTAGTCCTAATGCCGAGCCGCCGGTTTGTCGTATTATGGACTACGGCAAATTCCTCTATGAGAAAAGTAAGACTCTCAAAGAACAGAAAAAGAAACAAAAAGTTATTCAGGTTAAGGAAGTTAAATTCCGACCTGGTACAGATGAAGGCGACTATCAGGTCAAACTACGCAACCTGATTCGTTTTCTTGAAGATGGCGATAAAGCTAAAGTAACACTGCGTTTTCGTGGTCGTGAAATGGCGCACCAACAAATCGGTATGGAAATGCTTAGTCGTATCCGTGAAGATTTGGATGAACTGGCAGCTGTTGAATCTTTCCCTAATAAGATTGAAGGTCGTCAGATGATCATGGTGCTCGCACCGAAGAAGAAATAGTCGGGCAACTCAAGTAATAGCGCCAACTCTTCGGAGTTGGTAGTTATTCGCCTAATTATTTTATGTTATTAACAATGCGAAGTGGATTATAGAAATGCCAAAGATTAAAACAGTACGCGGTGCAGCTAAACGCTTTAAAAAAACTGCAGGTGGTGGCTTTAAGCGCAAGCATGCTAACCTCCGTCACATTCTGACTAAAAAATCAACTAAGCGTAAACGTCACTTACGTCCAAAAGGCATGGTCTCTAAAGGAGATTTAGGTCTGGTCGTAGCTTGCTTACCATACGCATAAGTATCATTTTTTAACAGAATTCATGACATTAGGAGATTAATATGGCTCGTGCTAAACGTGGCGTTGTCGCCCGTGCTCGTCACAAAAAGATTTTAAAGCAAGCTAAAGGTTATTACGGTGCACGTTCACGTGTATATCGTGTTGCTTTTCAGGCTGTTATCAAAGCTGGTCAATATGCGTACCGTGACCGTCGTCAGAAAAAACGTCAGTTCCGTCAGCTGTGGATTGCGCGTATCAACGCAGCAGCTCGTCAGAACGGCATGTCTTATAGCCGTTTCATCAATGGTCTGAAAAAAGCATCCATTGAAATTGACCGTAAGATTCTGGCTGATATCGCAGTATTCGACAAAGTAGCATTTGCTGCACTTGTTGAAAAAGCGAAAGGTGCTCTGGCTTAATTAGTCAGTAGATGGAAGAGGGAGTTTTCTCCCTCTTTTATTTTGTGTAAATTTGTGGCTTAATGATAGAAATTCAATAAGTTAATATTCGACGAGACACAACTAATGTTAAATATCGCTTTTTTTCGCTTCTTTTTTTACTTTAGCGCCTAATTTAGGGGGCTTTTGCGCGTAAGAACAGAAACGAAAAGTAGCGCCTGAAGCCTCCAATATGGAGGCTTTTTTGTTTTCAAATCTCATATTGATTGAGTGAGAAACCAAAAAGGGCAATTTTTTAATCGTCATCATTGATAACAACTAATAGACCTCATCAGGTCAAAGGAAGAGGAAACGATGCCACATCTCGCTGAACTCGTTGCTCAAGCTACAGCAGCTATCGAAGAGGCACAGGATGTTGCTGCGCTGGATTCGGTTCGTGTTGAATACTTGGGGAAAAAAGGTCATTTAACGCTTCAGATGTCCACGCTGCGCGACTTACCCGCTGAAGATCGTCCAGCTGCAGGGGCTGTGATTAATCAGGCTAAACAAGAGGTTCAGCAAGCGCTGAATGCTCGTAAAGATCAAATGGAATCAGCAATATTAAATGAACGTCTATCTGCTGAGAAAATTGATGTCTCTTTACCCGGTCGTCGCATTGAAAATGGTGGCCTTCACCCAGTCACTCGTACTATTGAACGTATTGAAACTTTCTTTGGCGAATTAGGCTTCTCCGTTGAGAATGGCCCTGAAATTGAAGATGATTATCATAACTTTGATGCGTTAAATATTCCTGCACATCACCCAGCAAGAGCAGACCACGATACTTTCTGGTTTGATGCGAAACGCTTATTGCGCACGCAAACTTCAGGTGTACAAATTCGTACTATGCACGATAAACAACCACCTATTCGCATTATTGCGCCAGGTCGTGTGTATCGTAACGATTACGACCAAACACATACCCCAATGTTCCATCAAACAGAAGGTCTGATTGTTGATAAAGATATTAGCTTTACCAACTTAAAAGGCACTCTGCACGATTTTCTAAAAAACTTCTTTGAAGAAGATATGGAAATTCGCTTCCGTCCTTCCTATTTCCCATTTACAGAGCCTTCTGCTGAAGTCGATGTGATGGGTAAAAATGGCAAATGGCTGGAAGTATTAGGCTGCGGTATGGTACACCCAAATGTATTGCGTAATGTTGGTATCGATCCTGAAGTTTATTCAGGGTTTGCGTTCGGTATGGGTATGGAACGTCTAACCATGTTACGTTACGGTGTAACAGATTTACGCTCATTCTTCGAGAATGATCTTCGTTTCCTCAAACAGTTTAAATAAGGTGGGATTATCTCATGAAATTCAGTGAACTTTGGTTACGTGAGTGGGTAAACCCAGCGATTACTAGCGAAGAACTTTCTGAACAGCTTACTATGGCTGGTTTAGAAGTTGATGGCGTAGAAGCAGTTGCCGGTGATTTTCACGGTGTTTATGTGGGTGAAGTTGTTGAATGTGGACAACACCCTAATGCCGATAAACTACGTGTGACAAAAATCAACGTAGGCGGCGATAGACTATTAGATATCGTTTGTGGCGCGCCTAATTGCCGTTTAGGTTTAAAAGTTGCCGTGGCAACGGTCGGTGCTGTATTGCCGGGCGATTTCAAAATTAAGGCAGCAAAATTACGTGGTGAACCATCAGAAGGCATGTTGTGTTCATTTTCTGAGTTAGCAATTTCAGAAAACCATGACGGTATTATCGAACTACCTGCTGATGCGCCTATTGGCATGGATATCCGTGAATATTTGAAACTCAATGATAATGCTATTGAGATCAGTATCACACCTAACCGCGCGGATTGTTTAGGTATTATGGGTGTTGCTCGTGATATCGCTGTCGTCAATAAAATGGAATGCCAAGTTCCAGATATGTCAGCTGTTGCTGCAACGTCTTCAGCAACATTTCCTGTGCGTGTTGAAGCTCCACAAGCGTGTCCTCGCTATTTAGGTCGTGTTTTCACTAATATGAATGTGAAAGCAAAAACACCTTTATGGATGCAAGAAAAACTGCGCCGTGGTGGAATTCGTTCTATCGACCCCATTGTTGATATTACTAATCTGATTTTATTAGAACTGGGTCAACCTCTACATGCTTTCGATCTTGATAGCGTTGATGGTGCTGTTGTTGTTCGTATGGGTAAAGAAGGTGAAAAACTGACTCTACTTGATGGCAATGAAATTACATTAAAAGATGATGTATTAGTTATTGCTGACGAAAAACAAGCTTTAGGAATGGCGGGTATTTTTGGTGGTCAATTTTCAGGTGTGAATGAAGAAACCAAGAATGTCTTCTTAGAGTGTGCATTTTTCTCTCCGTTATCAATCACAGGACGCGCACGCCGCTATGGCTTACATACTGATGCTTCTCATCGTTATGAGCGTGGTGTCGATTCTGCGCTTCAATACAAGGCAATGGAACGTGCGACTAAGCTTCTGTTAGAAGTGTGTGGTGGTGAAGTTGGTAAAGTGATTGATGTCACAAACGAAGAATTTTTACCAAACATTGCTCCAGTTAAATTAACTCGTGCAAAATTAGACCGTTTATTAGGTCATAAAATCGATGATGCACAAGTTCTTGATTCATTAACTCGTTTAGGTTTTGGTGTTACTGTTGAAAATGATGGCTGGTTAGCAACAGTACCTACTTGGCGCTTTGATGTACAAATCGAAGAAGATTTGATTGAAGAAGTTGCTCGTATTTACGGTTATAACAATATTCCTGATGTGCCACTACGCGCTGATTTAATTATGACAAATCACCGCGAAGCAAATCTGCCATTAAAACGTGTAAAAACAATGTTGGTAGATAATGGATTCCAAGAAGCAATTACTTATAGCTTTGTTGATCCAAAAGTACAAAGTTTATTGCACCCTAACGAAGAAGCATTAATTCTGCCTAATCCAATATCATCAGATATGTCAGCAATGAGACTATCATTATTGACCGGATTATTAACGACAGTGGTTTACAACCAGAATCGTCAACAAGCAAGAGTTAGGTTATTTGAAGCAGGTCTGCGTTTTGTTCCTGATAATCAAGCAGAATATGGAATACGTCAGGAACTTATGCTTGCTGGTGTGATCGCGGGCAACCGTTGTGAAGAACATTGGTCTTTAGATAAGCAAACTGTTGATTTCTTTGATTTGAAAGGTAATATTGAATCGATTCTGGAATTGACAGGCCAGTTAGATGAAATTACATTTAAACCAGCCGAGCATCCAGCCCTTCATCCGGGACAAAGTGCTGGGATTTATCTGAGAAATGAATATATTGGCTGTATTGGTGTTGTTCATCCAGAGCTTGAACGTAAACTTGACTTAAACGGCCGCACGGTTGTATTTGAAATACGTTGGGACGCAATTGCAAACCGCAATTTACCGCAAGCAAAAGCTGTTTCACGTTTCCCTTCAAACCGTAGAGATATTGCTGTAGTTGTACCGGATGATGTAGCTGCAGAAGATATTTTAGCCGAATGTAAGAAAGTTGGCGGAAATCAAATAGTTGGCATAAACTTATTTGACGTGTATTGTGGTAAAGGAGTAGCAGAGGGTTATAAAAGCCTCGCTATTAGCTTAATCTTGCAGGATATCGAGCATACTCTGGAAGAAGATGAGATTGCTGCAACAGTCAATACCTGTGTAGCAGCATTGAAACAGCGATTCCAAGCATCCTTGAGGGACTAGACCTATGGCGCTTACAAAAGCTGAAATGGCAGAAAATCTGTTTGAAAAACTTGGTGTTAGCAAACGCGATGCAAAGGACCTTGTAGAAGCCTTTTTTGAGGAAGTGCGTCGTTCTCTAGAAAATGGAGAACAGGTGAAGCTGTCTGGATTCGGAAACTTTGACCTGCGTGATAAAAATCAGCGCCCTGGTCGTAACCCGAAAACAGGGGAAGATATTCCTATTACAGCTCGCCGTGTTGTAACTTTCCGCCCTGGACAAAAATTAAAGAGCCGGGTTGAGAGCGCGACACCGAAAGAGTAATATTTAGAGCACCCAAAACGGCCTTCTTTGAAGGTCGTTTTTTTTACTTCTCTTTTTACTTATTATTTTATTTATTTTTATAAGCTAATTTATTATACCGTTATGTTATTAGCATAATGGAAAATACTTACTTTTGTTTATAAGCAGTTTTCTGATGTAATAGCCAATAAATTTGTTACACACTAGTTTTTATTCAATAAACTACAATCTTCTTATTGTGATGCTCATTTTTGCATTCAACCCTCTTTCATACTATTTTATCTTTTATAACAACTATAATTAGTTAGGCTATTAGCGTAAGCCGTGTATGAAAAATAAAAGCAGAAATAGATAAAGTTACAGAAAGCGAAAATAGATATGAAATTATTATGAACAACGAAAAAGATAATCCACTGTGCCTTCTTAAAAAGAAGCAACGAAAAAACGACAATAAAAAGCTATTTTTTATGACAATAGTGGTGTCTCTTTTGGCAATATTTTCGCTCTCTGCGGGTGAGGTTTGGCTCTTTCCAAATCAATGGTTTTCTGCTGAGGCTAAATTATTTGTTTGGCAGATCCGCCTTCCTAGAATATTGGCAGTGATCATTGTTGGTGCTAGTTTGGCTATTGCTGGTGCGGTTATGCAAGCATTGTTTGAAAATCCATTAGCTGAGCCCGGGTTATTAGGCGTAAGCAGTGGGGCGGGAGTTTGTGTGGTGCTATTAATTACGCTACAAATAGGAACAACCTATTGGTTAATAAGTAGTGCCGCTATATTGGGTGCTTTAGGTATTACACTTTTACTGATGTTTTTCACTCAAATAAAAAAACTTTCAAATGCACAATTATTATTAATTGGCGTGGCATTAGGTGTTATGGCAAGCGCTATAATGACATGGCTGGTTTATTTCAGTTCTGCGTTAGATTTAAGACAACTAATGTATTGGTTGATGGGAAGTTTTAGCGGAATAGATTGGCGTCATCAATTGCTATTTTGGGGATTACTTCCCGTTATTTTACTGCTGTTTTGGCAAGCCAATATGCTGAATTATCTTTCTTTGGGAACCTTTAGCGCCAAGCAGTTAGGGATTTCTGTTCAACAATGGCGTAATCGATTTATTCTCGCCGTAGGGTTACTTGTTGGATTAAGTGTGGCATTAGCAGGCGCCATCAGTTTTGTGGGATTAATTGTTCCTCATCTATTAAGGTTATGTGGTATTACTCATTACAAAACGTTATTACCAGCTTGTGCACTAACGGGGGGCGGATTGCTGGTTCTGGCTGATCTCTTATCACGACTAATGTTAAATGGTGCAGAAGTTCCTATTGGTGTTGTTACGGCAACAATTGGTGCACCACTGTTTATTTGGTTGTTAGCGACAAAAGAGATGGGGCGCTAATAATATGACACTACTTAAAATGAGCAATATTAGTGTGCCAAATAGACTAAAAATGATCACCGCAAATGTTGATTTTGGAGAGCGAATTCATCTTATTGGCGCTAATGGAGCAGGAAAAAGTAGTTTATTAAATGTACTTGCAACAGAACTATCATTCAGTGGTGAGGCAATTCTAAACGAAACCTCAATAAGACGTTACAATTATCATGATCTTTCTAGAATACAAGGCTTTGTTGTACAACAATCAGAGGCTTTGCCATTTATGCCTGTTTTTCACTATCTTTCGTTATTCCATCAATTATCAGAAATGAATAACACAGAGCTACGTGCATTATTTTATGATTTTCAAATAGATAAACTATTATCAAAAAATATTCAGCATTTATCTGGTGGTGAATGGCAACGAATTAGAATTGTTGCTGTCTTTATTCAGTTGTGGTCGAGTAATAATTTAAAAGGAAAATTAATGTTACTCGATGAGCCCACGAATAATTTAGATATTGTGCAGTTAACAATATTAGATAAATGGCTAGATAAATTTTGCCAATTGGGTGGTTCTGTCATGATGAGTACGCATGATTTAAAACATGCCTATTTAAAAGCGAACAAAATATGGTTAATTTCTGACGGTGTATTAGTCGGATCAGGTACAGCAAAGATACTTTTAGATGAAAATTTGCTATCTACGACATTTAATGTAGAAATTAAATGTGAAAATATAACAAATAAGATCGATTGGCAGGTTATTTAACTTAATGGCATGCTCAAAACAGACGCAATAGAAATTATTAAGCTTTCTTTAAGACTTTTTAATAAGATCTAATGCTGAGAAACAGCAATTTGTATATAATTGTTTTCTATTCATTCATTAATTAGGCTACATTTTTATGAGTCATTTTCTTCCATTCTCCCGTCCTGCTATCGGGGATGAAGAGATCAAAGCCGTTGAAGGTGTTCTGCGTTCAGGTTGGATCACCACAGGCCCGCAAAATCATCAGCTTGAGCAAGACTTTTGTAAGAAATTTGGTAGCAAACATGCTATCGCTATTTGTTCTGCAACAGCAGGCATGCATGTTGTTCTTATGGCTATGGGAATTGGTCCTGGCGATGAAGTTATTACTCCGTCACAAACATGGGTCTCAACGATTAACATTATTACCTTATTAGGTGCAGAGCCTGTAATGGTTGATGTTGACCGCGATACATTGATGGTAAGCGCTGACGATATTAAAAAAGCAATAACGCCAAAAACGAAAGCGATTATTCCGGTTCATTATGCCGGCGCACCTTGTGATCTTGATGCGTTAAGAGCAGTAGCTGAAGAAGCGGGTATTCCTCTTATTGAAGATGCAGCACACGCAATAGGAACCCGCTATAAGAATGAGTGGATTGGTGAAAAAGGGACCTCTATTTTTTCTTTTCATGCGATTAAAAATGTCACATGTGCAGAAGGTGGACTCGTTGTCACTGATAACGATGAACTAGCTAATAGAGTGCGTTGCTTAAAATTCCATGGTTTAGCTGTTGATGCCTTTGATAGACAAATCCAAGGTCGCAAACCACAAGCAGAAGTTGTTGAGCCAGGCTATAAATATAATTTGTCTGATATTCATGCTGCTATTGCTGTTGTTCAATTAAATCGACTAGATGAAATGAATGCCAAACGTGCAGAATTAGTCGAGCTCTATCGCGAAAAGTTAAAAAATTCGCCATTATCAATGCTAAGTATTCCACAATACCCACATTTACATGCTAATCATCTTTTTATGGTTCGAGTAGATAAGCAAGCATGTGGTATTGATCGCGATACATTTATGGAAAAACTTAAACAAAAAGATATCGGAACAGGTCTGCATTTTCGTGCAGCTCATACCCAAAAATATTATCGTGAGCGTTATCCTTCTTTATCCCTTCCTCAATCAGAGTGGAACTCTGCGACGTTATGCTCGTTGCCACTGTTCCCAGATATGAGTAATGAAGATGTTATTCGCGTTACAGATGCGATCAATGAAATCCTTTCGGAGCATATCTAGTGTCAACATTTGATAAAATCAATAAAGTTTCAGTTGTTATTCCTGTTTATAACGAAGAAGAAAGTTTGCCGATTCTTTTAGAACGTACTATTAAAAGTTGTAAGCAACTTACCCAAGAATATGAATTGATCCTTGTTGATGATGGTAGTAGCGATAATTCGGCAAAAATGCTGGTAGATGCCGCTGAAATTGAAGATAACCATGTTATCGCGATTATTTTAAATCGTAACTATGGTCAACACTCGGCAATTATGGCGGGCTTTAATCAAGCAAAAGGTGACTTAATTATTACGTTGGATGCGGATTTACAAAATCCGCCAGAAGAGATCCCTCGTTTAGTTGCTACGGCTGAAGAGGGCTATGATGTTGTCGGTACTCGTCGTCGCAATCGCCAAGATTCATGGTTTCGTAAAACCGCCTCTAAAATGATTAATGCCATGATAACAAAGGCAACAGGGCGTTCTATGGGCGATTATGGCTGCATGTTAAGAGCTTATCGCCGTCACATCGTTGAAGCCATGTTACAGTGTCACGAACGCAGTACATTTATCCCTATTTTAGCGAATACGTTCGCTCGTCGTACTATTGAAATTGAAGTGGCTCATGCTGAACGCGAATATGGCGATTCAAAATATAGCTTCTTGAAACTTATTAATTTGATGTATGACTTATTAACTTGCCTAACAACGGCACCATTGCGCTTATTAAGTGTCGTAGGGAGTGTGATTGCCGTCGCCGGATTTTTACTTGCCGTACTTTTAATTGTGCTACGACTTATTTTCGGTGCTATGTGGGCTGCTGAAGGTGTATTTACACTTTTCGCTATATTATTCATGTTTATCGGTGCGCAGTTCGTTGCAATGGGTCTATTAGGTGAATATATAGGCCGAATTTATAATGATGTAAGAGCGCGTCCTCGGTATTTTATCCAAAAAGTGGTTGGTGTTAAAAAAACCAACGAAAATCAGGAAGAAGACTAATGAAAGCAATCGTATTTGCCTATCATGATATTGGCTGTGTCGGTTTAAAAGCACTTGAAAAAGCGGGTTTTGATATTCAAGCTGTATTTACCCATACTGACGATCCTAACGAAAATCATTTCTTCTCATCTGTTGCTCGCGTGAGCGCAGAGATGGGATTGACAGTATTTGCACCAGAAAATGTCAATCACCCTTTGTGGATTGAACGCATTCGTGAAATGAAGCCTGATGTTATTTTCTCTTTCTATTATCGCAATATGTTAAGCGAAGAGATCCTGAATTTAGCTCCTAAAGGTGCATTCAATTTACATGGTTCGTTATTACCAAAATATCGTGGTCGTGCGCCAATTAACTGGGCTATTGTTAATGGTGAAACGCAAACCGGTGTTACTCTGCACAAAATGACAGCAAAAGCAGATGCTGGTGATATCGTTGCTCAAGAAAAAGTGACTATTGGTGAAAACGACACGTCTCTTATTTTGCATGAAAAGGTTAAAGAAGCTGCTGAAAAACTGATGGCAAGTGCTTTACCTCATATCTCTTCTGGTGACTATTCAACCACTAAACAAGATGAAAACCAAGCAACCTATTTTGGTCGTCGTAGCGCAGAAGATGGTTTAATCGACTGGAATGCGGATGCTAAGGCTGTTCATAATTTAGTTCGAGCGGTAACAGAACCTTATCCAGGAGCATTCACCTTCTTAGGTGAGCGTAAAATGATTATTTGGCGTTCACGTCCAGTAGCTGATAACCAAGGTAAACGTCCTGGTACTGTTATTTCAACTGAGCCTTTAGTTATCGCGTGTGCGCAAGGTGCGATAGAAATTGTTACTGGTCAAAGTGAAAATGGCTTATATGTTCAAGGTAGCCGTTTAGCATCTGAAATGGGTATTGTTACCGATGTTCGCGTTGGACCAAAAGCGACTGCGCAAGTTAAACGTCGTAAACGTGTTCTTATTTTAGGTGTAAATGGTTTTATTGGTAACCACCTAACTGAACGCCTATTAAAAGATGATAATTATGATATCTATGGTATGGATATTGGATCTTCTGCAATAGAGCGCTTTATTGGTAACCCACGTTTCCACTTTATTGAAGGTGATGTGAGTATCCACACAGAATGGATCGAGTACCACATTAAAAAATGTGATGTTATTCTGCCATTAGTTGCGATAGCGACACCAATTGAATATACCCGTAACCCATTACGTGTATTTGAATTAGACTTTGAAGAAAACTTAAAAATTGTACGTTATTGCGTTAAATACAATAAACGTATTATTTTCCCATCAACTTCTGAAGTTTACGGAATGTGTGATGATAAAGAGTTTGATGAAGATAATTCACGTCTGATTGTAGGTCCAATCAATAAACAACGCTGGATTTACTCTGTATCTAAACAATTGTTAGACCGAGTTATTTGGGCATATGGTGCAAAAGAAGGTCTGAAATTTACCTTATTCCGTCCATTTAACTGGATGGGACCACGTCTTGATAACTTGAACTCAGCTCGTATTGGTAGTTCTCGTGCAATAACTCAGTTAATTCTAAACCTAGTTGAAGGTTCACCAATTAAACTGGTTGATGGTGGTGAGCAAAAACGTTGTTTCACAGATATTAACGATGGTATCGAAGCATTATTCCGTATCATTGAAAACCGTGATAACAAATGTGATGGTCAAATTATTAATATTGGTAACCCAATTAACGAAGCAAGTATCCGTGAATTAGCAGAAATGCTGTTAGATTGCTTTGAAAAACATGAGTTACGTGGTCATTTCCCTCCATTTGCTGGCTTTAAGAAAATTGAAAGTAGCAGTTACTACGGTAAAGGTTACCAAGATGTTGAACACCGTAAGCCAAGCATTAAAAACGCAGAACGTTTATTGGATTGGAAACCAACCATAGAAACACGCCAAACAGTAGAAGAAACATTAGATTTCTTCTTACGCGGTGCTGTGGAAGAGTTAGGTAACAAATAATGAAGAAAGTTGGCTTGAGAGTCGATGTGGATACTTATCGAGGAACTAAAGAGGGTATTCCACAATTGCTGGAAGTATTTGCCAGACATAACATTCAGGCCAGCTTTTTCTTCAGTGTCGGTCCAGACAACATGGGGCGCCATTTATGGCGCCTTTTGCGACCGAAATTTCTGTGGAAAATGCTAAGGTCAAATGCAGCATCACTTTACGGACTTGATATTTTACTTGCGGGAACTGCGTGGCCGGGTAAAAAGATTGCTCAAAACTTGGGGTATTTGATGAAGCAGACCCAAGATGCAGGGCATGAAGTCGGTCTGCATTCGTGGGATCATCAGGGTTGGCAAGCAAAAGTAGGGCGTTGGACACAAGAAGAATTAATGCAACAAGTTCGTTTAGGTGTCGAAGCACTAGAAAAAGCCCTTGAAACACCTGTAAAATGTTCAGCAGTTGCTGGATGGCGAGCAGATGAGCGTGTATTAACAGTTAAAGAAAACTTTAAATTCGATTACAATAGCGATTGTCGAGGAACGCATCCTTTTAGACCTATTTTAGAAAATGGTTCTATCGGTACGGTGCAAATTCCAGTAACATTACCTACTTATGATGAAGTGGTTGGTACAAAGGTAAAGGATGAAGATTTTAATCAATTTATTATTGATGAAATCAAAAAAGATAAAGGTATACCTGTTTATACTATCCATACTGAAGTTGAAGGAATGTCAAAGGCAGCTCAATTTGAGCAGTTACTGGCAATGATTGCAAATGAAGGCATCGAATTCTGCCCACTAAGCGATTTATTACCGAAAGATAAAGAAACGCTTCCGATAGGCAAAGTTGTCCGATCTGACTTTCCAGGTCGAGAAGGCTGGTTAGGGTGCCAACAAGAGGTCTAACAAAACTATGTTGAATAACCGGGCGAGTAAAATCGGGGCCATCCTCTTGGCTCTTTTTTTTGTTCTTACCTACTTATTTCCATTGAACAGCCGGTTATTATGGCAGCCAGATGAAACTCGTTACGCGGAAATTAGCCGAGAAATGGTGGTGAGTGGGAACTGGATTGTTCCTCACATGCTGGATATTCGCTATTTTGAAAAGCCTGTTGCAGGATATTGGATTAACAATATCAGCCAAGTTATTTTTGGGCATACTAATTTTGCTGTGCGTTTTGGCTCCGTTATTTCCATTCTTTTAAGCACATTGCTTGTCTATTTACTAGCCAGAATGATGTGGCGTAATCGTCAAATAGCCTTTGTTTCTGGTTTAATTTATTTATCAATGTTTCTCGTGTTTAGTGTCGGTACCTATAGTGTGCTTGATCCTATGTTGGCACTTTGGGTAACAGCAAGCATGGTTTGCTGTTTCTGGGCATTGAAAGCAACGACAGTCAAAACACGAATATTGGCATGGATAACCCTTGGTTTGGCGTGTGGTATGGCGTTTATGACTAAAGGTTTCTTGGCATTAGCTATTCCTGTCATAGTGATGGTTCCCATTACACTTTACCAACGTCGTTTTATGCAAATGCTGTTATATGGCTTGCTTGCGGTATTAGGCGCTACTTTAATTAGTTTGCCATGGGTTTTAGCTATCGCTAAAGCTGAACCTGATTACTGGAACTATTTCTTCTGGGTTGAGCATATTCAGCGTTTTTCTGGTGATGATGCTCAGCATAAAGCACCAATTTGGTACTATATTCCAGTGGTAATATTAGGCGTTATCCCTTGGCTCGGTTTACTTCCTGGTGCGCTTATTAGTGCGTGGAAGAAAAAACGTAAACGTCCTGAATTATTCTTTTTGCTCTGTTGGTTCGTAGTGCCATTCTTATTTTTTAGCATTGCAAAGGGCAAGTTGCCAACGTACATGCTACCTTTTATGGCGCCTCTTGCGATGCTAATGGCAAAATATGGTGTTGATTGCGCTAGAAAATTCAGAATGAAAGCGCTGAGAGTTAATGGTTATATTAATATCTTTATTGGTGTCGCTGCTGTTGTCGCTATCTTAGTAGTTCAATTGATATCTTCAAAACCTATTTATATGCCTTATGAGTGGTCTAAATGGGTATTAGCAATAGTGGCTTTCTCTTTATGGGGCATTATTGGATATTTATGTTCAACACTAAATGGTAAACATTGGTTGTGGGCTGCATCTTGCTCATTAGGTGTCAGCTTATGTATTGGGCAAGCTATTCCAAACAGCAGTGTAGATGGTAAGTTGCCACAAGAATTTATTCGTCAAAATTTTGATACGTTAAAATCTAGCCAATATATTGTCAGTAATAGTGTAGGTGTTGGTGCGGGTTTAGCGTGGGAATTACAGCGTAGTGATATTTATCTGTATGAAAGAACGGGTGAATTAACTTATGGTGTTGAATACTCTGATTCGCAACATCGACTACTTAAGCCAGATAACTTCGTTCAATGGTTAGATGCCGCAAGAAAAGAGGGGAATGTCTCTGTTGTGGTAACCTTTAAAGATCCTAAAACATTGGCGAAATTCCCAAGACCTGAAGAATTAGTCACAAACCAGAGAATGGCAATATTAACGTATGAGAAACGAGAGTGATGTCTTTTGTTTTATTGCTAATCGTCAGTTTATTAACTTGTATTGGACAAGTTTGTCAAAAACAAGCGGTTGTTAGTTGGCAAAGTAATTCAACGACAAAAGCCAGAAAAACTATTTTCTGGCTTCTTGTTGCGATAGCAATGCTAGGCTTTGGTATGTTGTTTTGGCTACGCTTATTGCAAATTTTACCATTGAGTATTGCTTACCCAATGTTGAGTATTAATTTTATTGTTGTCACTTTAATTGGACAATTTGTTTATAAAGAGCCCGTTAATGCGAAGCACTGGGTCGGAATTGCGTCAATTATGTTGGGTATTGTGCTGATGAGTACACAATCATGAAAGGTTATTTCTGGGCAATCGGCAGTGCGCTATTAGTGACAGCAGCTCAATTACTCCTAAAAGTAGGTATGTCAGAATTACCTCTATTGCAGTTGGAAAAGCAGTGGTTTGATTTTGCATGGTTATGGGCAAATGCAAAATCTTTAAGTATCGTATTTGCTGGGTTGGTGGGATACGTTCTATCAATGGTGTGTTGGTTATTCACACTGCGTACCATACCGTTAAATAAAGCCTATCCACTTATTAGCTTGAGCTATGTATTTGTTTATATCCTCGCAGTTGTATTGCCTTGGTTTCAAGAAACACCGTCATTAACAAAAACATTGGGTATTGTATTTATTATGATTGGTGTTTGGTTGATTAGCCAAAAACCGAAAGAGACCACCAAATCACATTAAATATTATCTCGTTATTTAGCTATGACTGAAATCTCTAATTGTGAGTTATTGTGCTATTAATAATGTCAATTATTGTACTTCTATCTTCAATAGCTTGTTTTTATTTGTAAAAGCAGATAAGTTTTAAAACCTACTGTGATTATTATGGTGAGTGTGATGAGAAAGTCAGTTTTTTATCCTTTCTTACTCTGTATTATCCTTTTAGCTGGCTGTTCTTCTAGCCCTTCTAAACACCTGCCTCCAGCGCCACCATTAAAAACACAACTCTCAGATCCTATCATGGTGATTGTGCAATTAAAGTCACAGTTAGAGCAATGGTACGGTACACCTTATCGATATGGTGGAATGAGCCCTTCAGGAATTGATTGCTCTGGTTTCGTTTATAAAACCTATAGCGATCGTTTTGATATTCAACTCCCACGTATGACAGTTGATCAAACTAAATATGGCACACAGATTAGCAAGAGTGATCTGATGCCCGGTGATTTAGTTTTCTTCAAAACTGGTGGTGGAGATAATGGGCTTCATGTGGGTATTTACGATACTGATAATAACTTTATCCACGCATCAACAAGCAAAGGGGTGATGCGTTCATCTCTTGATAATGTTTATTGGAAAAAGACCTTCTGGCAAGCGCGCCGTTTGTAATTTCGTGCCATTTGAGACGCTAACGCTATGAGAGTTATGGTATCGTATACCTTATTTTCTTCTCACAGGTACTTTCTATGTCAGGTAAATTGCGTCTGCTAATTTCTGAATCTTACGATCCTTGGTTTAACCTTGCTGTTGAAGAGTCTATTTTTAGACAAATGCCAGCGGAACAACGGGTTTTGTTTCTTTGGCGTAATGATAATACAGTCGTTATTGGTCGCGCTCAAAACCCATGGAAAGAGTGTAATACACGTAAGATGGAAGAAGATGGTGTGAAATTAGCACGACGCTCAAGTGGTGGTGGTGCGGTTTTTCATGACTTGGGAAATACGTGTTTTACTTTTATGGCAGGAAAACCTGAATATAATAAAACTATCTCAACACAAATTATTCTTGATGGGTTATTAAAAGCGGGTATTAATGCAACGGCTTCAGGACGTAATGACTTAGTTGTTCCTCATAATGAAGGTGAACGAAAAATATCAGGCTCAGCTTATAAAGAGACGAAAGATCGAGGTTTTCATCACGGAACATTATTGATTAATGCTGATTTATCTCGATTAGCAAATTACCTTAATCCAGACCCTAAAAAGCTGCAAGCTAAAGGAATTACTTCTGTTCGTTCAAGGGTGACAAATCTTGTTGAGCTAAAACCAGAAATAACTCACGAACAACTTTGCCAAACAATTACTGAAAGCTTTTTTGAATATTATGGTGAAAGAGTCGATGCTGAAATTATTTCACCACAAAAGTTACCAGATTTACCCGGTTTTACAGAGACGTTTGCTAAACAAAGTAGTTGGGAATGGAATTTTGGGCAAGCACCTGCATTTTCTCATTTACTAGATAATCGCTTTAAATGGGGTGGTATTGAGCTTCATTTTGATATTGAACGTGGCAATATTATTAAGAGCCAGATTTTTACAGATAGTTTAGATCCTGCGCCATTAGAAGCTTTTTCTGAAATGTTAGTTGGGCAGCGTTATTCAACAGATCCATTAAAAGCGCTTATTGAGCAGTTAAAGACGCAATTTCCACAAAATAGTGCTGAGTTAGATGAGTTTAAACAGTGGCTAGTAGGCGCAATAGCCTAAGCTTAAAAATAGCTATTGAAATTAGATAATAAAAAACCAGCCTTTGTATTATTACAAGCGCTGGTTTTTTTATACGACAGTAGCGGGTGAAAAAAGAGTATTAGTGATTCTCACATGACATAAAGCAATGAGTATCAGGCATTGTGCCATTTTCTCTAAACTTAGCTGGTGTAGTATTAAAGTGTTTTTTAAAAATACGAGTAAATGTTGCTTGAGAACTAAAGCCATACATTAAAGCGATATCTAAAATAGGCATCTCTTTTTCTTGTAGTGATTTAGCCGCTTCTAATAAACGACGTTTACGAACATATTCGCCTAAAGTACAACCTTTAAAATCTTTAAAAATACGCTGCAAATGCCACTTGGAATAACCACTTTTATTTGCAATCGTATCTATTTTTATGCCTTCGTTTCGCTGTAACTGCGTTTCCAGCCATTTCAGAATATCATTAACGACATTTTCAGCCATAAAACCTCCCACAAATAAGGTGGGGACACAGTGCCCAATTAATAGAATAGTAACGTATGTTATTTGTAACCTATTTTAAGCATGGGGAGAATAACTGGTAGGCAAAAAATGCTTTTTGTTATTGATAATCATTATCGCAGAAATAGGCGAAAGTAATAAATAGTCTAATATAGATTGCTGATGAGATTTTTTGATAAAGAAAATTAATTTTCTTATCTTTTATTTCATTGAATTTATTAAATTATTTTTAAGATCAAAATACTGTTATGCCTATAAATCTACTATGTTGTTATAATTTTATGTATATATAACAAGCTAATCATTGATTAAGGTGTATTTTAAATTCAATTTAATTGATTAACTATATAAAATTATAATTTAATATTATTAATGTATTTTGGTGTTCTTACTTATAGTGAAAACGGTAGGGGAAAATATTTTTTATGGTAAAAATAAACCATTACTTAAAGTTAATGCTAAGTAATGGTTTACGTTGTTTAACTGATTAATGGTTTTTCTTAACTCTTTGTATTAATTTGAGATATTACTTTTACCTTAGTATATTTTTACGTTATAGACATTCAATGTTTGATAGCGCTTATTTTAAGGTCGTAAAAACACTTGAGGTTGTGATAATTCAGGATGGATATCAACACTTACGTCGGCGCCATACCATTTTTGAATATTATCAGTTGTTAAAACCTCTCTAGGTGACCCTTCACAAACCAGCTTACCTTGGTGCAATAATAAGATCCTATCGGCGTAAAGTGATGCTAGGTTAAGATCATGAAGCACACAACACACCATCAATTGTTGAGTTTTAGCGAGCTGTTTTAATAATCGTAAACTATGTTGCTGGTGGTACAGGTCAAGTGCCGAAGTAGGTTCATCAAGAAATAGTGCGGCTTGTTGAGGTGAAGGGTGCCACAATTGTGCAAGTACTCTAGCAAGTTGTACTCTCTGTTGTTCACCGCCAGATAATTGGCGATAGTCTCTATTTTTGAACTTTAAGCAATCAGTCTGTAGTAGGGCGGTTTCTATGGCAATTTGTTTATTTTGTTGTCCATGAGGCGTTCTTCCCATTGCAACCACTTCTTCGACTGAAAATGAAAATGTGAGTTGGCTATTTTGACGCATAACCGCACGGTTTTGTGCTAAGGCTTGGCTATTCCATTGCGTATAAGGTTTATTTTTAAAATAACACTCACCTTGTGTTGGTGAGGTATATCCGGTTAATAGGCGTAATAGCGACGATTTACCAGCCCCATTAGGACCAATAATTGCGACTAATTCACCACAATCAAGCGACAAAGAAACGTTATCAATAATAGTTTTATCACCAATTTGATAAGTTAGATTTTTACCACAAAGTAATGGGGGGTGTTCTAATGATTTCATTACACTCTTCCTGCGGGTTGTCTTAAGATAAGCCAAAGGAAATAAGGACCTCCAATTAATCCTGTAATTAATCCAACAGGTATTTCAGCAGGAGAAACTAATGTTCTTGATAAGGTATCTGCGGCAAGTAAAAGCGTTGCACCACCTAAAATAGTGGCAGGAAGCAGCCAAACATGGTTACTGCCGATCCTCATACGAACAAGGTGAGGTACAACTAATCCAATAAAACCAATCACACCACTTAGTGCAACGGCACAACCAATCAAAACGGCACTAAGTAAAAGTAAAATAAATTTAGTTCTTCTAACGTGTAATCCTAAATAGTGAGCTTCTTCATCACCGAGTTGTAGCAAATTCAGTTTATGACTTTGCCAGCAGGCTAAAATGCTAACTGGAATAATCACAAGCGTTGCGATAGACAGAGTTTTCCAATCAATCTGACTAAGAGAACCCATCATCCATAATGAAAATTGGCGTAGTTGCTGATCGGTACTGATATAACTTAATACACCAATAAAAGACATACAGAGCGCGTTAATTGCAATACCGGCAAGTAATAATCGGGCTAAATTGCCGTTACTTAATTGATGAAGAGAAAAAATAATCATAGCAACGATTAAGCCACCAATAAATGCGGCGATAATGTGGCTATAGAAAGAGAACGCCGGAGAAAAAGAGAAAGGCAAAATAATAACAATAGCGACCATTAATGCTGCGCCACTACTAATACCAAGCAGCCCCGGGTCAGCGAGTGAATTTCTAAATAATCCTTGCATAATAGCGCCAGAAATTGCTAAAGCGCCACCAACCAGAATGGCTAATAAGACGCGGGGTAAGCGAATATCTAGCCAGACTTGCCATTCCATATCATCAAAAGATTTATGCCAAAGTGTATTAAATGACAGAGATAAAGCACCACTATTGACAGAAATTAAGGTCACTACAGTAAGTAACAGCAATAAAGCAAAAATACTCACCCACGGAGAACGTAAATGCACCATTATTGCTCCAATGCTTGTCGAATTTGTTGCATAACTTCTGGGGTTGAGAGTGTAAAACCGAGTAACCCCATATCATTGACAACAACGTAGTGTTTATTTTTACCAGCGGGTGTGTATTTAATACCAGGTAATTGCCATAATTTATCTATTCCACCTATTGTTTTAAGCCCTTCTGTTGTGACTAACAAAATATCAGGTTGACTGGCAATAACACCTTCTTGAGAGAGAGGGCGATAGCTGGTAAAACCTTGCATTGCATTTTTGCCACCGACTAAGGTGATAATGGTATCTGCTGCGGTATTTTGTCCGGCTGCCATGGGCACCACGCCACCATGACTCATAATATAAATAACTTTTTTATTAATAGGTGAAGTTGGAATTAGGGCGATAGCTTGATTGAGTTTCTCTGTTAAATGTTTACCTTCTTCTGGTTTATTTAACAGCACGGAAATCGTCTCTATTTTTTGATTAATGGCTTCTAAACTATGTATACCTGTAATCGTCTTTACGGATACACCGGCTGCTTTAATACGACGTAAAGCCAGTGATGGGCGCGCTAACTCACTGGTAATAATCAGTGTCGGTTTCACAGAAAGAATACCTTCAGGGCTTAACATACGCATATAGCCAACATCAGGAAGCTTCTTGACACTCTCAGGCATCAAACTGGTGCTATCTCGGGCAATCACTTGTTCGCCGGAACCCAGTGCAAAAACAATTTCTGTAATATCGCCACCAATTGTTACAATACGTTCGGCTGCCGAAGTTGTTATTGCACTAAGACAACACAGGGTGAATAGAAGCCATTTTTTCATTAATTTATTCTCCGATTACGCAATTTTGGCGAGAGTATTAACTTGTTCTCGCCATTGTTGTTGCTCTGCTGTTCCTTCCGTGCGCTGTCCATAAAGCTGAGCAATTTGTTGACCTTTGTTATCAAAGATCTCAAGGCTAGTGACAAAGCCATCTTGAGTGGGTTTACGTGTTATCCAACTTTCTGCAATTTCGCTTTCGATAAGGTGTAATGTGAATGCAGGATTAAATACGTTAATCCAAACTTGATTGCTATTTTCAAATTGATGAGGCACTAAGCGGTCAATATTTCCAGTGAAAATTTGCACACAACCACGGCTACCAACAAAGATCATAATTTCGTTTTGAGCTTCTTTGGCGTGTTCTAGTAGTGTTCTTAGTGCGCTGTTATCAACTTGATAGGCTAAGTCATTGCTCACCGCTTTAAATGCTTGTTGGCGACTGAGATTATTGTCTTTTAATAATTTAAAGAATTGGTGCACATCAGTCATTGAACGCCACTGTTGTTCAAGTTGCTGTGCTAACTCTTCATCGACGGGCGTCTCAGTAAAAGGTTCTGCTGGGGTAATTTCTAAATCTGGATTTTCTTCTAATAGAAATTGTTGAATAAGTGCATTCCACTCATCCATATTCGTGTTATCAGTTGTATAGACTTTATGTAATGAATCGCCATGCATATCAAAGAATTGAATACTGTGGCGAGTGCCTTTTTCAAATACTTCTGTTAGTGCAAAAATGCTTTTCCAGTAAGAGAAGAAAAAGCGTAGGTCAAGTTCGCGTGGATTGAGAATTAATCCTGCATGATCGTTAAAACGGGCATTGGTATATTCACCAAGATGCTCGTGAACGGCGATATCGTTACGAGTAATGGCTTTTACTTCTCCCACTTTACTTAATGCAGTTAGAAGATCACGTACATCGTTACGTAGGCGTTTTGCATCATGACCAACGCGAGCATGTGTTAATTGCGCTTCACTGACATTTAAATAAGCGGCTAAATCACGGGCATAAGTTGCTTTTTTATCCGTTTTTGCTTGCAGGTAGCTCTCATAAAGAGATGTATTCACAGAAACTCCTATTAAATTGTTTATTTTATTAATCATTACCACTGATAACTCACTAACATTTTTGCGTTACGTCCCTCTTGAGGAATACCCGCAGAAGAGTAGTAAGTTTTATCAAAAGCATTGCTAAGTACGATTGATGTTGTTAGCCCTTGAAAAGAGGCATCGCCTTCATAGCGAAGGTAAATATCATTAACCCCATAGCCTGCTTGTTGCTTGTTTACAGGTCGGTTAAAACGGTCTGTTTTAGTAAAATTTGTGTGCTTAGTAAATTGACTTAACCAACCTACAGAAAAGTGCGAGCTTGGTATTGGAACATCAATACGGTTCGTTAAAGTATCTGGCTCAACAGAGGTGATAGATGCATTTGTTGCATTATCTTTCCCTTTTGTATGGTTATAGGCTAAGTCCCAATTGAAGTAGCGGGATTCATAGCTCATGGAAATGTCCCATCCCCAAATAGTCGCTCTTGGAATATTTGTAGATTGTGTATATCCCTGAAATATCGCGACATCTGCATCAATATAATCTTTTGCGCGAGTATTGAAATGGGCAGCTTTAATTTTCAGATTATCATTATTAGATAATAAGTCGTCGAATTGAAAACCGAATCCGTATTCAGTCGTTGAATTGGTTTCAGGCTTTAAATTGGGGTTTGGTCGCCAATAATTAGTTGGAGCACCAGGGAAGGGAGCATCAAAATGTTTTGAATCGTTATACATTTCACCCAAAGTAGGGGCACGAAAAGCTTGTGCATAAGATGAATAAATCATTAGCCAATCGGTTGGTGTAATGCTTATTGCACCTTTTGATGACCATTTATCTGCACTAATATCATCATAGCGGTCATTTTGGCTGTTATATTTGTCGAAACGTGTACCTACTACCAATGAAACAGGAAGATCTCGTAGCGTGATTTCATCTTGAATCCAGCCAGACATAAAACGGATATCTGCTTGAGGAAAACTCTCTGTATTTTGGCTTGGTGTCTGTTTTTGTTTATAAATTTCACTGCCATAAGTAAAACTATGTGCGGCAAAGTGATGTAAACCGATATGTGAACGATTCTCTAGTTTTATGCCGTAAGTTTTTTGTTGGCGACCTTCAAAACCGTTTTGTGTCGTTTTAGCATTAATATCAACCTCGCTGTAATAAGCTTGGGTTTTAACATTTAGCCATGGTGAATTTGCAGGATTATATTGATAGGTAAGTTGCCCATCTTTTTGAGTCGTTGTGCGATCTGTTGGTACATTAGCAGCAGAGGCATTACCTGCTATTTGGGGGTTTTTAGGTTGGTTTGTGTCGTTATGGTAATAACGTAGTTGTCCACTTAATGTATTATCATCATCAATCAGCCAACGGCCCTTTGATAAGAGATTAAGCACGGTTTCATCATTTTGAGCACGATAACCACCACCATAACGGATATCTCCTTTATTGCGTGCTGAGAAAGCCACTAATCCATCAAGATTATCTTGGCGACCAAACGCAGTAACACCGAATCCTTGGCTATGCTGCGCTGTGTTACCTAGACCAATAACTCGTACACCACCATGGTCACCTTTTGATAATAAATCACTCGCATTAACCGTGTCATAAGCAATTACCCCCCCTAATGCACCGCTGCCATATAATAGAGCGGAAGGTCCTCGAATAACTTCAACTTGCTTAATCAGTAATGGGTCAATAAATATACTGTCAATATGTCCTGTATCAGTTCCTTGGCGGACACCATCTACTAGTGTCAATATGCCATTTTTATCATACCCACGCATGCTAATGGTTTCCCCATTAGTTCGTCCTGCACCAGAGATAGAAATACCGGGTAAATGACGAAGTAACTCTGTAGCGCTACCCGCTGTTTCTGATAAGGCGGTATTATTTTTAATTACCGTTGACATCATCGGAAGCGAGAAGCTATCTCTTTCATTACCTGTTGCATAAACCGTAAGCACCTCTGTTTTTTTCTCGATTTTAGTTTGCGATATTTCTTGAGCAGTAGCACAAGCAGATGAAATAGCTACTGCAAGCAAACTAAATCTGACAAAAATGGATGACTGAGACATGCAGGTGGATCTCCATGATTTTAATGGGCTGTTAAACAGCCCTTTGTTATGTAAATCATTGCTCTTTGTCTACCAGCGATAGCTAACGGACATTTTTATATTCCGTCCTTCTTGTGGCACACCCATTGCTGAGAAATACTCATAATTAAAGGCATTAGCGAGTACTAAAGCAGCCTGGATATCTTTGTTTTCTTGCGATTGATAACTGATTGAAAAATCGTGAATACCATAACCGGGATATTGCTGGATCAACTCTTGCATTCGGTTTGTATTTTTTCCTTTAACATGAGGAGCGCGACCTTTATGAGTTCCTTTATTAGCGGTCGCACTTGCAAATTGCCCTGACCAACCTAATGAAAATGGTGTTTTGATAACAGGAATAGAAACAAAGGTTGTGAGTATTTCAGGTCGCACAGGTGAGATAGTTTCGTTCGTTGTTAACTCAAGAGTTTTAGTGCGGTTATAGCTTAAGCCCATTGAAAAATAAGGATGGGTATAGCGTAAACCAATATCGATACCGTCAATTAATGCTTTAGGAATATTGAAAGCTTGTAAGTTAAGCACGCCCCCAATGGATTTATCCTGCCAAGGACCATAAGTGATGTAATCTTTTGATTCCGTGTCAAAATAAACGGCATTTATTGATAACTTATCTTGCTTGGTCAGTAAGTTTGAGAATGCAAGTTGACCACCATATTCCCAAGTACGATTTTTTTCTGGTTTTAAATTAGGATTAGGAACCCAGTGGGCTGATGTTGTACCCAACAAGGGCAATCGCATTTTGAAGTGCAGAGAATCGTTAAACATTTCACTAAGAGTTGGCGCTCTAAATGCCGTTGAATATGAGGTATAGAGTTGCAACCAATGCGTTGGTGTAAAGGTTAGTTTTACATTCTCTGATGTGCCTTGGTAACTCGCTTTATGCTTTGTTGCAATTAATTTACTGTTCTCAAATTTATTAAAAAAGGTATTGAGTTCTTCATGAGGATTATTTTGATAATAGTGATAACGAATACCCGCTGTTAATGAGAGAGGGAGTAATGGTGTACTAAATGTGTTTTGTAACCAACTCGCAGCATAATCCATTTGCGCTAAAGGAAAGTTTTTAGCTTGTTCATTCGATAACATTTTTTGGCGATAAACTTCAGAACCCAAAATAAATGAATGATTGATAAGTGCGAAATAGTGAGTCTTGGCGTGGTTTTCTAATTTCAGACCGTAAGTTGTTTGTGTACGAGCTTCATAGCTGCCTATTTTACCCTGGTTCTTATTTTTTAATTGGTATGAACTTAATGAAGTATCGGTTAAAAATGTTTGGTTTATATCAAATTGTGAATAGTAGAGATGAGTTGTTAAATCCAACCATGAATTCGCTTCTGGTGCATAATGATGAGTGAGGGCATAATTCTTTTGCTGTGTATCACGCGATACTTGGTTACTTTCATTTTTACCATATCCCCCCATACGATGTAATACTTCGCGTTGTTCACCTCGATTATCGTAATGGCGAGCAGATAAAATAAAGGTTTGGCTCTCTGTTGGATATAAATGTGCTTTAGCAAAGTAATTTTTAACGTATTCGTGATTATCCATTATTTCGCCATCAGCAAGACGAATAGGACCCCGCTGGTGTTGGCTATAAGCGATTAGTGCTTCTACAATATTATATCTACCAGCAATAATGCCACCATAAGTGAAGTGTCTATCGGCAGAAGAAACTGAAGTAAATAATTTAGCGCTGAGGTTTTTATCTTCAGTAAGAAGTGATCGAGGTTCTAGGGTTTGAAATGAAACCACACCTCCCATAGCGCCTTCACCATGTAATACGGCTGATGAACCATGTTTAACATCAACGCGACGAATTAGTGCAGGATCAATAAATAATCCACCTAGATTATTTATGGTGTTTTCAGTTGATTGTTGAATACCATCAACAATGATTCTTACACCTTTCTGATCATAGCCTCGCATAAGGAGATTGGCGCCATTTGTCACTCCGGTACCTGACAGTGTTACGCCAGCGACTTCTTTTAGCATTTCACCTGTTGTAGCAGCGGTCTGTGCGCTGGCTGTGGTGGTATCAATTGTTGAATGAAAATCAGGAGTTGTATTTGTTGTAGCAATAACAGTGAGCGTTTCCGTGCCACTATTTTCAAGTTGTGCAAAGGCAATAGGGGTATATAACAGACAAAGAGCGGCTGCTATGTTTGTATATTTGAACTGTTTTTTCAGCATGCACATACCATAAATATCCATAAAAATTCCTTGTATATGGAAGTTATTTAGCTGGCTGCCTAAAGGTAGGTGGCTTGCGATTTATTGTTAAAAAACTATTTGGTTAGAATGAGTTTTCCTGCTTTTGTTTGGCGTAATTGATATAACTCTCCATTGTGTTGAATATAAACCACGCCATTTTCATCCAGTAACTCAGAACTATTGATAGTTTGAATAACTGAAGAACTGTTTTCCCGTTTCAATAAGGAACTATTTGAACTATTGGTTTTTTTATCCATTACGCAATTAAAAATGATAAGGGTTATTATTATGATAATCATTATCGTTAATGAATGTGTTTAGACAAGCTTTTTTTAACTGAAACAGGTAAATTTAAGTCATATTATGAGTGATTAAGTTATATCCGATGAAAATTGCAGCAATTTTTTTTTGAGGATGCTTTGTTGAGAAAAGAGAGAGCGCCAATCAATAATCTATTTGTATCATTAGTGTCTTTTTATAATCTGACATCAGATCGTAAAAAGGAGAGCCAAGCTCTCCTTTAAATTTACATAAGTGCGATAAGTGAATGATAACTTTGTATGATAACGATAGACGTTACCCAAAGTTATTTAAAACGGTTATCAACAGCCTGAGCTAGCAGTTCTAACAATTGCTCAGTATCATCCCAGCTTAGGCATGGATCAGTAATTGATTGACCATAAACTAATGATTTATCCTGCGTGACTTTTTGTGAGCCTTCTTGTAAAAAGCTTTCTGCCATTACACCCACAATAGCTTGAGAACCATCGATGATTTGCTGACCAATATTACGAGCAACTTCTAGCTGGCGACGATGAATTTTTTCGCAGTTACCATGGCTAAAATCGACAATGAGATGTTCTGGTAGATCAAGTTGTTTAAGTGCATCAACAGCGTCAGCAATATCACTTGCATGATAGTTAGGTTTTTTACCTCCACGCATAATGATATGACCATACGGATTACCACTGGTTTGGTAAATGGTCATTTGACCGTTTTTATCTGGTGATAAAAAGGTATGACCAACCCGAGCCGCACGAATAGCATCAATAGCGATACGTGTATTGCCATCAGTGCCATTTTTAAAACCAACAGGACAAGAGAGTGCAGATGCCATTTCACGATGAACTTGGCTTTCAGTGGTTCTTGCGCCAATTGCCCCCCAACTGATTAAATCAGCAATATACTGACCCGTTACCATATCAAGAAACTCAGTGGCTGTTGGCAGCCCAAGCGCATTGATTTCAATAAGTAACTTACGAGCAATACGAATGCCTTCGTTTACATTACAGGAGTGATCAAGATAGGGATCTGAAATTAAACCCTTCCAACCAATAACGGTTCGTGGCTTTTCAAAATAGGTTCTCATGACGATTTCTAAACGGTCATGAAAACGATCTTTTTGTTGATTAAGCTTGGTTGCGTACTCTTTGGCGGCTTTAGGGTCATGTATAGAACAAGGACCAATAATAACTAAAAGTCGTTTATCTTCACCAGTGAGAATAGCTTCAATTCGTTTACGGGCAGACGTGATATTGTTGATAATCTCTTCAGAGATAGGAAACTCTTTAGATAAAGTTTCCGGTGTCACCAGACTGTCTAAAGCCTTTGTCCGTAATTCGTCTGTTTTTAACATAATTTATCTCAATAAAAATACAGGGTACACCTACCCAGTGATTAAGATCACAATAAACGAAATTCAGCTAATTTCAACAAGGTTATCCGTGAATAGTTAATAAAAAAGCATGGATTGAGATTAGAACATTCTTCTGGCTAATCCCATTGAATCAATTACCTTGGTTGATATTTCTTCAACCGAGTAGTTTGTTGTGTTGAGATAAGGAATATTGTTTTTTCTAAATAGTGCTTCTACTTCGGCTAACTCGATTCGACATTGACGAATTGAAGCATAACGACTGTTTTCTCGACGTTCACTACGAATAGCAGCAAGACGTTCTGGTGCAATAGTTAAACCAAATAATTTATGTTGATACTCTTTTAATTCAGTAGGCAATTTTAAAAAATCCATATCATCAGCGGTAAACGGGTAGTTGGCAGCTTGGATCCCAAATTGCATCGCTAAATATAAGCTGGTGGGTGTTTTTCCACAGCGCGAGACACCAATTAAGATAACTTGCGCTTGATCGAGATTGCGCAAGGAGATGCCATCATCATGAGATAGGGTATATTCAATGGCTGCAATGCGTGCATCATATTTACTGAGATTCTTTTCAGTTAGCCCATGTGTTTTATTTAACTTGGGTGATGCTTGGATGCCTATTTCTTTTTCAAGCGGTGTGACAAGAGATTGAACTATATCTTGGCAAAAACCTTCGCTGCTATTTATTATTTGCTTCACTTCTGGACTAATAATGGAATAAAACACCAGAGGTTTCGCACCGCTCTTTTTATAAATTTCGGTGATTTTCTGTTTTATTTCTTCTGCTCTTTCAACAGTAGATACAAAAGGTAATGTATAACTTTTCATTTTTAATGGAAATTGAGAGAGTACAGCGTGTCCTAAAACTTCGGCAGTTATCGCGGTGCCATCAGAGATAAAAAAGACTGTTCTATCAATAGGTTCATTATTATCGCAATTAATGGAATTCAAGCTTAATATCATGACTCTCACCTTCTTTTAGCTGAATTAGCAAATCAAACAACATTATCTATAGCATTTTTAGTGATTATAAAGGATAAAAAAATAAAGTTTTCTGGTTGATCGATTCACCTTTCTATATTCCCTATAACATTGTGATACGCTTATTTATGTTGTCGTTTTGGCAGCGGGTTTTTCTTTTTTTCTCTCTCTCTCATAATTGTTTAAAAAAGGATTGTTCTCAATGTCCAGCAATAGCCTCACCCCGTGCAATGTGCTTTGGTATAACCAATTGGGTATGAATGACGTTGATCGTGTTGGTGGGAAAAATGCTTCCCTCGGTGAAATGATCACAAATCTAGCGGAACTGGGTGTTTCTGTTCCTAATGGGTTTGCTACCACAGCGCAAGCGTTTAATGATTTTCTGGAACAGAGTGGTATTAATCAACGTATCTATGAATTACTCGATACCGTTAACGTTGATGACGTTAACCAACTGGCACAAGCAGGTAGTCAAATCCGCCAGTGGGTTATTGACACTCCTTTTACGCCTCAGTTTGAAAAAGATATTCGTGATGCTTATCAAACCTTAAGTGAAGGTGAATTAGCGGCGTCATTCGCTGTGCGTTCATCTGCAACAGCAGAAGATATGCCAGATGCTTCTTTTGCTGGTCAACAAGAGACGTTTTTAAACGTTCAAGGTATTGATGCTATTTTAGTCGCGATTAAACACGTATTTGCATCATTATTTAATGATCGTGCAATCTCTTATCGTGTTCACCAAGGTTACGATCATCGCGGTGTTGCACTTTCTGCGGGTGTTCAGCGCATGGTGCGTTCTGATTTATCCTCTTCAGGTGTCATGTTTACTATTGATACTGAATCAGGTTTTGATCAAGTTGTCTTTATTACATCAGCTTATGGTTTAGGTGAGATGGTTGTTCAGGGAGCCGTTAACCCTGATGAGTTTTATGTACATAAACCAACCTTAGAAAAAGGACGTCCATCGATTGTTCGTCGCAATCTAGGCTCTAAAAAGATCCGTATGGTTTACGCAGACAGCGTTGAGCATGGTAAACAAGTACGAATTGAAGATGTGCCAGAGTCACTACGCAATCGTTTCTCTTTGACTGATGATGAAATTCAAGAGCTAGCTAAACAAGCGGTATTGATTGAACGTCATTATGGTCGCCCAATGGATATTGAGTGGGCAAAAGATGGACACAATGGGCGTTTATACATTGTTCAAGCTCGTCCAGAAACAGTACGTTCTAATCAACAAGTGATGGAACGCTATCAGCTCAATGATACAGGTTCCGTTATTATTGAAGGTCGTGCAATTGGTCACCGTATTGGTAGTGGTACTGTAAAAGTCATTCATAATCTGAATGAAATGGACAGAATCGAAGCGGGTGATGTGCTAGTGACTGACATGACAGACCCAGATTGGGAACCTATCATGAAAAAAGCCTCTGCGATTGTGACCAACCGTGGTGGTAGAACGTGTCACGCAGCGATTATTGCGCGTGAGTTAGGTATTCCTGCTGTTGTAGGTTGTGGTGATGCAACAGAGTGTATTACAGAAGGGCAAGTGGTTACTGTTTCTTGTGCTGAAGGTGATACTGGATTTGTTTATGATGGTAAACTGGATTTTTCTATTCAGAGCTCCGCAATCGATAACATGCCAGATTTAGACCTGAAAATCATGATGAACGTCGGTAATCCTGATCGTGCATTTGATTTTGCTGGATTACCAAATGATGGTGTCGGTCTTGCTCGTTTAGAATTTATTATCAACCGTATGATTGGCGTGCATCCTCGTGCTTTATTGGAATACGAAGATCAAACCGAAGCACTAAAAGCTGAAATCAATGAGATGATGGCAGGTTATGAATCTCCTGTTGAGTACTACATTAGTAAATTAACGGAAGGAATTGCTACACTTGCTGCTGCATTTTGGCCTAAACGCGTTATTGTTCGTTTATCTGATTTTAAATCTAACGAATATGCCAACTTAGTTGGTGGTTCTCGTTACGAGCCGGATGAAGAGAACCCAATGTTAGGCTTCCGTGGTGCAGGACGCTATGTCTCTGATGATTTCCGCAGTTGCTTTGCTTTAGAGTGTGAAGCGGTGAAACGTGTACGTAATGATATGGGATTAGATAACGTTGAAGTGATGATCCCGTTTGTACGTACTGTGCGTCAAGCAGAAGAGGTCGTTAATGAATTAGCAGCTAATGGCTTAAAACGTGGTGAGAATGGCTTAAAAGTCATTATGATGTGTGAGATACCATCAAATGCTTTATTGGCAGATCAATTCTTAGCACATTTTGATGGTTTCTCTATTGGCTCTAATGATATGACGCAACTTACGCTTGGTCTTGACCGTGACTCTGGTGTTGTTTCTTCATTGTTTGATGAGCGTAATGATGCAGTAAAAGCATTATTATCTATGGCAATCCAATCAGCTAAGCGTAATGGCAAATATGTTGGTATTTGTGGTCAAGGACCTTCTGATCATGAAGATTTTGCACAGTGGCTAATGGAAGAGGGAATTGATAGTTTATCTCTGAATCCCGATACTGTAATTAAAACTTGGGTGAAATTAGCACAAGAGAATTAATACGATTGTTAATAATAAAAAGCTCACAAAATAATGTGAGCTTTTTTTATACAATAATAAATCGCAGGCAAAAAAAAAGCCTATCATGGGCTGACAGGCAAAGACTACACACAGCAATATTTTATATTCTTTAATCTCGCCTTTAAATCTATTAATATAATAGGCGAAATCATTAATTCGATGAAACATTTGTTTCGTTGATATTTATATTAAGAGAAATGCGTTAATTATGCTCTAAGAATTATCTCAATAAAAAGATTATTATTATATTTAAAATTGAATATAACCTGCTGGTAACAAACAGGTTTAAAAAATAAAAAATGTTTCAAAATGTAAGTTTTAATAAATAAATTACTCTTAAATTGATAATCTTTATTAAAGTTTAACCTAATATATATAGTGTATGTAAGTATCAACCCTTACATACACTATTATTATATTAATCTTTTTCAATAAAGTTTTTATTCATAAACTCTACGGTCTCTGATAAATCAGGATTAGGTTTTGGTACTTCATTAATCCATGCATTTAATAAACTATGACCAACAGCAAGAACCACGGGACCAATAAATAAACCAATCATACCTAAAGTTAAAATCCCACCAATAACCCCAGTTAGAATAAGTACCATGGGTAAATCTGCACCCATTTTTATTAGATAAGGTCGTAATACGCCATCCATAGTGGCAACAGTGCCACCCCAAATAACCATTACGACACCCCAGGTTGTATCGCCAGTCCAGAATAACCACAATACAGACGGAATAAGCACTAATAGAGGACCAATTTGTGCCAAGCAGCAGATAAACATAATAACGGTTAATACGGTAGCATAAGGCACACCTGAAACCGCAAGACCAATTCCACCAACAATGGCTTGAATTAATGCGGTTAATACCACACCAAGTGCTACAGCGCGAATAGACATTGACGCTAATACAATTGCCGCATCACCACGTTGTCCTGCCAAACGTACAGCAAAATGACGTAACCAACTAACAACGTTCTCACCTTGTAAGAACAGTAAACCAGAAAACAGCAACATAATGGCTAAATGAAGTGCAAAACGACCAATATTCAATGCTTGAGCAAAAAACCAGTTAGCCGCTTGACCAATATAAGGCTGTATTTTGGCAATAAGGGCATTTCCCCCTGAAACCAAAATAGAGTGCCAAGTATTATAAAGTTTCTCACCAATCATCGGAATATCATTTAACCAGAGCAATTGAGGTGGTTGGATATCTGATGGTGATTTGGCAAGCTCAATCAGTGGTGCGCTATTATCAATAACACTACTGATTAGCAACACAATAGGAATGACGAAAACCAGCAAGATGAGGATCATCATTATCATGGTTGATAACCAACGATACTTTACTTTTTTTTCTAAAATAATCAGTAAAGGCCAGGTGGCAACGACAATCATTCCTGCCCAAATAAAGCCGACAATAAATGGATTTAAGATCCAAAAGCTGGCGATAATAAAGAAAGATATAAAAAGAACAGTGAATAAAATTTTGGGTATATCTGTATGGATCTGCGGTTTTTCCATGATTTTAAATCCCTACACGAATAAAAATGCTAAGAGCAGATGAATAAACATGGCAAATATCATGTTGTTTATATCACTACGCAATTTGCCAGAATTGTATGATAAGGTGAATAGGTATCGATCTGAAAGTACAAAAAGAGGCATACGTATTTTTAGACCTACCTTGAGATGATTTAATATTAAGCAATGTGGACAATTAGATTAAAGAGCTATAACAAATGATCCCACGTATATCGCAAGCACCGCAAGTAAGCGAACTCACAACTGAATTTTTAGAAACACTCCGACAAAACGGATTCACCGGTGATATCTCTAGCACTTATGCAGACAGACTCACCATGGCGACAGATAATAGTATTTATCAGCTACTACCACAGGCAGTCGTTTTTCCCCGTTCAACAGCTGATGTCACTATTATAGCGCGTTTAGTCGATGAACCACGTTTTCATTCACTTTCTCTTACACCAAGAGGTGGTGGTACTGGCACTAATGGGCAGGCATTAACTGACGGTATTGTGGTGGATTTATCTCGCCATATGAAACGTATTATTGATATCAACCCACAAGAGCGCTGGGTCAAAGTAGAAGCTGGTGTGATAAAAGATGAGCTAAACCTCTTCTTAAAACCCTATGGTTTCTTTTTTGCACCTGAGCTTTCGACGAGTAATCGCGCAACACTGGGTGGCATGATTAACACTGACGCATCAGGGCAAGGCTCAATGGTGTATGGTAAAACCTCAGATCATGTTTTAGGTGTTAGAGCCGTATTATTAGGGGGTGAATTACTTGAAACGCGTGCTATGGATACTGCATTAGCGGAAAATCTTGCACAAGAAAGCTCTGCTATTGGTAAGATTTACCAAACCGTGTTGTCTCGTTGTAAAGCGCAGCGGAAACTTATTTTAGATAAATTTCCTAAATTAAACCGGTTTTTAACAGGTTACGATTTGCGCCATGTGTTTAGTGATGACATGAAGCGTTTTGATTTAACACGAATTTTAACTGGTTCAGAAGGAACGCTAGCATTTATTACTGAGGCAACACTCGATATTACACCTATTCCTAAGCAACGTAGTTTAGTCAATGTAAAATATGACTCGTTTGATTCAGCACTGCGTAACGCACCGTTTCTTGTAAAAGCCAATGCACTTTCTGTTGAAACCGTGGACTCTAAAGTTTTAAACCTAGCGCGAGAAGATATCGTCTGGCATTCAGTAAAAGAGTTAATAACAGATGTGCCTGATAAAGATATGCAGGGGCTTAATATAGTTGAGTTTGCAGGTGATGATGACGTCTTAGTTGCCTCGCAAATTACGTCACTCTGCCAGCGCTTAGATGCATTGATGAATGATGAACAAGGTGGCGTAATAGGTTACCAAGTTTGTGATAACTTAGATGAAATCAATCGTATTTATGGTATGCGCAAAAAAGCCGTTGGCTTATTAGGAAATGCAAAAGGGCAAGCAAAACCGATCCCTTTTGTAGAAGATACCTGTGTGCCACCAGAAAATTTGGCTGACTATATAACGGAATTTAGAGCATTACTCGATAGCCATCAGCTTAATTATGGCATGTTTGGTCATGTTGATGCGGGTGTTTTGCATGTTCGCCCAGCGTTAGATATGTGCGATCCACAACAAGAGTTGTTAATGAAATCGATTTCTGATGACATCGTTGCCTTAACTGCAAAATATGGTGGATTATTATGGGGAGAACATGGAAAAGGCTTTAGAGCGCAATATAGCCCAGAGTTTTTTGGTGAAACGCTTTTTCATGAGCTTCGCCAAATAAAAACGGTGTTCGATCCTCGAAATCGACTGAACCCAGGTAAAATTTGTCCACCGTTGGATAACGATGAACCAATGAAACAAGTTGATACCATTAAACGGGGTACTTTTGATCGCACTATTGCGTTATCTGTACGTCAAGATTTTCGTGGTGCACTAGAGTGTAATGGTAATGGTTTATGCTTTAATTTTGATGCTAAAAGCCCAATGTGTCCATCAATGAAAATAAGTGGTCAACGCATCCATTCACCCAAAGGACGAGCCGCATTAGTCAGAGAATGGTTACGTTTACTAACAGAACAGGGTGTCAGTCCTAAGCAACTTGAATCGAGTTTTGCAAATAACAAACCAAGCTTACGTGGATTGATTGAGAAAACCCGTAATACATGGAAAGCAAAACGCGGTGAATATGACTTCTCTCATGAAGTTAAATCCGCAATGAATGGCTGTTTGGCATGTAAAGCCTGTTCGACTCAATGTCCGATTAAAATTGATGTTCCTGCATTTCGTTCTAAGTTTACAGAGCTTTATCATCAGCGCTATTTACGCCCATTAAAAGACCATATTGTCGCTAATGTTGAGTTAACAACGCCGTTAATGGCAAAAGCACCTGCATTTTTTAACTTTTTTATGAAACAGCCTTTGGTGCAAAAAGTAAGTAAACATACGATAGGTATGGTAGATTTACCCTTGCTTTCGACGCCAACATTAAAACAGCAATTAGCCGGTCATAAAGCATTAGATATGACGTTAGAAGATCTAGAACGTTTATCTGATAAGCAACGTAGTCACCATGTGCTGGTGGTGCAAGATCCGTTTACGAGTTATTACGATGCAAAAGTTGTTGCTGATTTTATTAAACTTATTGAAAAAATTGGTTTTAAACCCGTATTGTTGCCATTTTCGCCTAATGGTAAAGCACAACATATTAAGGGGTTTTTACAGCAGTTTAGTAAAACAGCACAAAAAACCGCCACTATGCTTAATCGAGTTGCTAAATTAGGCATTCCAATGGTGGGGGTTGATCCTGCATTAGTGCTCTGTTATCGCGATGAATATCGTGAAATATTGGGTGATAAACGGGGTGATTTTAATGTCCAACTGGTTCATGAATGGCTAAGTAAATTAGTCAGTGAACCGATTGATGTTCGCGATGATGTTGAAAAATGGTATCTTTTTGGGCACTGCACTGAAGTTACCGCACTACCACAAAGTATGAAACAGTGGCAGGCCGTTTTCCAGCGCTATGGGCAACCACTTGAATTTGTGAGTACTGGCTGTTGTGGAATGGCAGGTACTTATGGCCATGAGCTCAATAACTATGAAAACTCGCTGGGTATTTATCAGCTTTCATGGGGAGTTGCCTTAAAAACATTGCCAGCAACACGCTGTTTAAGTACGGGATACTCTTGTCGTAGTCAAGTAAAACGTATTGATAATATTATGCTAAAACACCCCTTACAGGCGCTTTTGGAGATTATACCATGATATGGAAACGAGAAGTAACGCTAGAGCAGCTTAACCAAATTGGTCAAAATAATATGATGAGTCATCTTGGTATTGAACTAACTTGCCTTGGTGACGATTATCTTGAAGGAACTATGCCTGTTGACCATCGTACTAAGCAGCCTTTAGGGTTATTGCATGGTGGCGCTTCGGTTGTATTAGCTGAGACATTGGGTTCTGTTGCGGGTTATCTCTGTACAGAAGGTGAACAAAAGATAGTCGGTTTAGAAATTAACGCTAACCATATTCGTGCTGTAAGAGAAGGCAAGGTTAGAGCGATTTGTAAACCCATTCATTTAGGTCGTTCACACCAAGTTTGGTCAATAGAGATTTTTGATGATGCAGACCGCCAAGTTTGTATTTCAAGACTAACTACATCGGTTATTGCTTAAGCGCGAATTAATTATTAACGCACAAAGAATATAATTATCTTTGTGCGTTTTTTATTATAAAAAAAGTGAATAGAAGATAATAAATAACGCTTTATTTAAATGTTTTTTAATGATAATCATTATCTTCACGATGTCTCCACTATGGAAATTTAAGAAAATAAATAATGTTAACTATTTCAAAATTTAAAACAGCAATCATACTAATTGCTAGTTTATTATTGAGTGCTTGTGATGATAATTCTACAACCAGTGAGCGTAAAAAAATAAGTCATTATCCTGTTCAATTAATGTCAGGATTTAATATCCATTACCCAACCTCATTTTCAATGAGTAGAAAAGATACTGAACACTACTTTCAAATATTACCTGATTATGTCCAAGATGTGACAACTGAAATGTTGGTATATAAATCAGAGCCTATTTGTAATTTGGCAGAGGTTCGTCTGGTTTATTTTAAAATGAATAAGATAATGACTTACGATATAGATTCTGGTGCACAAGGGATTGTTGATAACATTGCACTATTGGATGGAATGAAAGAAATTTTCACATCGATAAAGCCATTAGATATTTCAGGGTTTCAAGGTCGCCATGTTCTTTTTGAAGGCAAGATGGCACAAGAGAATGTCAGTTATGAAGGTGTATTAATCTCTGATACGAAAAACAATCGTGTATGGCAGCTACAATTTATTGGTGATGTAAATAGCCAATCAAATCGTAATAAATATCGCCAACAACTTGAATGTACAAGTGGATATATTGCTTCAATTACTATCGAAAAATAAGTTGAGAGAGCACACAATCCAATAAGAGATAATCACAACGGTGATGATATCTTATCCATCAAATTAGAAGCATAAAGAGAAGATAAAACGATTTTTAAATGCTCCTTTTTATGCTTTTTTCTCTACATTCCAATGATAAACATATAAGGTGTATTTACATTGCAACTTTTATGCGTATTGTGCGAAATAAAAAGATAATTCCAAATTTTATTTTTGAAATGAAAAATATCAAAGTGATATATTACAGTTAGTTAGCTATTACTCGTAACTTGGCTGACTCAAAAATAGAACAAAAAATAAACATTCCCATAATATCCTTTTAAAAAACAGGGTTGAAGTGATAAGGGTTATCATTACCATTAGAGTTGGGAAAGATATTATTCTCCTTTTGAAATGAGGTCAGCAATGACAAACAATGTTGAAACTTTTTCTCTTAACGACACAACATGGCAAGGTATTGTATTAACGGATAATGCCGCAAAACATATTTGCCATTTAGTAGAGAAAAACCCTGAAAGTCAGGGACTTTCCTTAAGTATCAAACCATCTGGGTGTACTGGGTATGGCTATGTTATCGAGTTAGCCGCTGCGCCAACAGAGGATGACATTGTTTATGAACATAACGGTGCAAAACTGTTTGTTTCATTAAAAGCGATGCCTTTTATCGATGGTTTGGTTGTTGATTATGTCCGTGAAGGACTCAATCAGATGTTTAAATTTAATAATCCTAAAGCTCAGAATGTCTGCGGATGTGGTGAGAGCTTCGGGGTATAACATAGTGAAGTCAGATTATGTCTCAGAGCAATGTTGAAATAGGTGATGAAGTTCAGGACTGGCTGAGCTCACATCACTATAAAGAAGGCTTTTATACCGATATATCTACGGATACCCTTGAGAAAGGGTTAAATGAAGCCGTTGTTCGTGCAATATCGGCAAAAAGAAATGAACCTGAGTGGATGCTTGAGTTTCGACTTGATGCTTATCGCCATTGGTTAGAAATGGAAGAACCGCATTGGCTTAAAGCAGATTATCCATCACTTGATTATCAAGATTATAGTTATTATTCAGCACCATCATGCAGTTCTTGTTGTGCTAATGGTAGTTGTGAGAGTGGTTCTAATGAAGCAGTTGCAAGTGATAAGCAAGCCGTTCAGGATTATCTAACTAAAGAAGTTGAAGATGCATTTAACCAACTTGGTGTGCCTGTAAGAGAAGGGCAAGCCGTTGCTGTTGATGCGATTTTTGACTCCGTTTCTGTTTCGACGACTTATCGTGAAGAACTTGCTGAACATGGCATTATTTTCTGCTCATTTAGCGAAGCTATTCAAGAGTATCCTGATTTAGTTCGTCAATACCTCGGTACTGTGGTTTCTAGCCACGATAACTACTTTGCAGCACTCAATGCGGCGGTCGCTTCTGATGGCACCTTTGTTTATATTCCAAAAGGTGTGCGTTGCCCAATGGAGTTATCCACCTATTTTCGTATTAATGCGGCACAAACTGGTCAGTTTGAGCGCACGATTTTAGTGGCTGATGAAGGCAGTTATGTGAGTTATATCGAAGGCTGTTCTGCGCCAGTACGTGATACTTATCAATTGCATGCCGCTGTGGTAGAAGTCATTATTCATAAAGATGCAGAAGTAAAATATTCCACAGTACAAAACTGGTTCGCTGGTGGTGATAGTGAAGGTGGTATTCTTAACTTTGTGACTAAGCGTGCTATCTGTGAAGGTGAAAATGCCAAAATGTCATGGACACAATCAGAGACAGGATCTGCTATTACTTGGAAATACCCAAGCGTGATTTTAAAAGGGGATAATTCAACCGCTGAATTTTTCTCTGTCGCGTTAACCAATGGTAATCAGCAAGCAGATACGGGGACGAAAATGATCCATATCGGCAAAAATACCAAATCAACCATTATCTCTAAAGGTATTTCTGCGGGTAAAAGTCAAAACAGCTATCGTGGATTAGTCAAAGTGCTCCCTTCTGCTAAAAATGCACGTAATTTTACGCAATGTGACTCGATGTTAATTGGTACCCAATGCGGTGCACATACTTTCCCTTATGTGGAAGTAATGAATAACTCAGCACAACTTGAACACGAAGCGACAACGTCACGTATTGGTGAAGACCAACTGTTTTATTGTCGTCAGCGTGGTTTAAGTGAAGATGATGCAATCTCAATGATTGTAAACGGATTTTGTAAGGACGTATTCTCAGAATTGCCGCTGGAATTTGCTGTAGAAGCACAAAAATTATTAGCAATCAGCTTAGAGCACAGCGTTGGTTAAGCATTAGCTTATTTCTGAGTATATCAATACCGAAGGCATATATTATGTTAGATATTAAAAATTTACATGTCAGTGTTGAAGGCAATGAAATCCTAAAAGGATTAGATTTGCAAATCCGAGCAGGCGAAGTACATGCCATTATGGGACCCAATGGTTCAGGCAAAAGTACCTTATCGGCAACACTTGCTGGTCGTGATGAATATGAAGTCGATGAAGGTTCTATCACCTTTAAAGGTAAAGATCTTTTAGCGTTAGAACCCGAAGAGCGTGCGGGCGAAGGGATCTTTATGGCATTTCAATACCCTGTTGAAATTCCCGGTGTGAGTAATCAATTTTTCTTACAGTCTTCTGTTAATGCAGTAAGAGAATACCGTGGTTTAGAGCCATTAGATCGCTTTGATTTTGAAGATTTTATTGAAGATAAAATCGCACTACTTGATATGCCTCAAGACCTGTTAACACGCTCTGTTAATGTCGGTTTTTCTGGTGGTGAGAAAAAACGTAACGATATTTTGCAAATGGCAGCGTTAGCGCCTGAATTATGTATCTTAGATGAAACGGATTCTGGGCTTGATATTGATGCGCTGAAAATTGTCTCTAATGGCGTAAATAGCCTACGTGATGGTAAACGTGCTTTTATTGTTGTAACACACTATCAGCGGATTTTAGATTATATTAAACCTGATTATGTGCATGTGCTTTATCAAGGAAAAATCATTAAATCGGGTGATTTTTCATTGGCGCAAAAATTGGAGGAACAAGGTTATGGCTGGCTTATTGACCCTCAATGAAAAACGTGAAAAACAGCGCCAAGTAGATCAACGCAACCAACAAGCATTGAAGACATTTTCAGATTTGTATCATCAGCGTAAAGGTGAAGATAATCTGCATGCCCGTAATCACTGGTTGCAAGTTGAGAAAGTCGGTTTTCCTATTTATCGACATGAAGATTGGCACTATACGCCACTTGATGAAACACTAAATCAGCAATATCGCATATTGCCACCTTTTGATGTGCAAGAGATTGTTGCGAAGCAAGCGTTACCGTTAGACTGCTATCGTATTGTGATGGTTAATGGTACTTTTTCACCCACTGAAAGTAGCAAAGATTTTGGTCCTTATCAGGTGACTTTACTTGATAACCAAAGTGAATTACCTGACGCGGTTAATGGTGAAGTATTTTTACACTTAGTGGAAAGCTTAGCACCACACCCACTGTTTGTTACCTTAAAATCAGGTGTAATTGCGGATAAACCGCTTTATATCTTGAATATTACCCAAGGTAATCACACTGATGATATCAATAGTGCTAATTATCGTTTCCACTTTGACATTGGTGCTAATGCACAAATGCAAGTGATTGAGCACTATATTAGTGATAACGATGATCATCGCCATTTTACGGGGGCAAGATTAACGGCAAATATTGGCGATAACACCTCATTCAATCATCTTAAGTTAGGTTTTGAGAATACCGTTAGTCAGCATTTTGCCCATAATGATCTGATAATAGGTCGAGATGCTCGAGTTGATAGTTATGCCTTTTTATTAGGCTGTAAACTTACTCGTCATCATACTAGTTCAGCGTTAAATGGTGAAAACACTGAGCTATCGATGAACAGTGTGATATTACCTAAAGCCGGTGAAATCGCGGATACCAGAACTTGGTTGATACATGGTGAGAAAAACTGTCAGAGTCGTCAATTGCATAAAACTATTGCAATGGATGCAGGTAAGGCAGTATTTAACGGCATGATCACTGTAACGCCTCAAGCATTAAAAACTGATGGTCAAATGACCAACAATAATTTGTTATTAGGTGAAAAAGCGCAAGTCGATACCAAACCGCAACTTGAAATTTATGCTGATGACGTAAAATGCAGTCATGGGGCAACGGTTGGTCGTATGGATGATGAACAACTGTTTTATTTACGTTCTCGTGGTATTTCGTTGAATGAAGCTCGTAAGATGATTATTCATGCTTTCGCTGCTGAATTAACCGAATCATTAGAAAATAGCGTAATTAAAGCGTGTGTGTTGGATAGAATTAATCAGCGCTTATCTGAGGTATAACCGTAATTATGACGCAATCTATTGAAAAAGCGCGTGATGATTTTCCTATTTTGTCACAGCAAGTGAAAGGTAAACCACTGATTTATCTCGACAGTGCAGCCAGTGCTCAAAAACCAATTTGTGTCATCGAGCATGAGAAAAGTTTTGCGTTAACACAATATGCCGCGGTTCATCGCGGCATTCATACGTTAAGTGCAGAAGCGACAACTCTCGTTGAAAATGTACGTAAACAAGCGGCTGACTTTTTGGGTGCTCATAGCGAAGAAGAGATTGTTTTCGTTAAAGGGACAACAGAAGGTATTAATTTAGTTGCTAACACGTATAGTCAGCGTTTTCTTAATGATGGCGACAATATCATCATTACGGAAATGGAACACCACGCCAATATCGTGCCTTGGTTTATGCTATCGAAACAGTATGGTTTTGATATCCGCATTATCCCAATGTTGCAAGATGGCAGACTTGATTTCGTGAAGTTACCACAACTTATTGATGAACGTACTAAGCTACTCAGCATTACTCATCAATCAAATGTATTAGGCACTGTTAATCCAGTGGCTGAGATAATTCGTGATGCTCGCCAATATGCAACTCAACAAGGCGGTGATTTACATATTCTGGTCGATGGCGCACAAAGTGCAATGCATCAACTTATCAATGTTGCACAAATCGATTGTGATTTCTTTGTTTGTAGTGGTCATAAACTTTATGGACCTACGGGCATTGGCTTGTTGTATGGTAAAAAAGCCATTCTTGATGAATTGCCACCATGGGAAGGTGGTGGTGCGATGATTAAGCATGTTCATCTTAACGGTGATATTACTTATGCAGATGCCCCTTGGCGTTTTGAAGCTGGCACACCCAATATCATTGGTATGATAGGTTTAGGTGCGGCATTAAATTATCTTAGTCAATTGGGAATGGAAGCCATTGCAGAGCATGAAAATAGCCTAATGCAATATGCCCAAGCGCAACTGACAAAAATAAAATCGCTGGTACTGTATGGTAATGAAAGTCGACAAGGTGTGATAGCGTTTAATTTAGGTAAGCATCATGCTTATGATGTAGGTACCTTTCTTGATAATTATGGCATTGCTATCCGTACAGGACATCATTGTGCGATGCCAATTATGGATTTCTATCAAGTTCCTGCAATGTGTCGTGCTTCATTCGGCTTGTATAACAGTAAAGAAGATATTGATGCATTAGTGAATGCACTGTTACGCGTTGAGATGTTACTCGGTTAAATAAGAAAAGATAAAGAGGTTATTTATGGCGGTTGCCAACTTACCTGATGAAGCTAAATTACTGCGCAATTTTTCTCGTTGTCAGGACTGGGAGCAGCGCTATCTCTATATGATGGAATTAGGCGAACGTCTTACTCCATTAACAGATAAACAGCGTATTGCAGCTAATTTTATTGAAGGCTGCCAAAGCCAAGTGTGGATAGCGGTTGAGCTTAATGAACAGCAGCAGCTTATGCTTGCGGGCGACAGTGATGCAGGTATTGTAAAAGGGCTAGTGGCATTAGTGATTATCTTATTTCAAGGTAAGAGCATAGAACAAGCATTAGCGACAGATGTAAAACACTATTTTGCATCCCTTGAGCTTGAAAGCCACTTAACGCCATCTCGGACTCAGGGGTTGCACGCTATGGTTACAACACTGATTAAGCGTTTTTCGGATTACACTGTAGCGTAAATGTTATCTAATCTCGTGGTAATATTCTAAACTGGCTTAATATATGATAAGAATAAAGTACTATAATCTTATTATCATGATAGCCAGTTTACTTTATTTTTAATTTACGGGATCAATGATGAATAAATGGTTAACCCTATTGGGTGTATCGCTGTTAGGGATGAGCAGCCACTTATCTTACGCAAATGAATACCTGTTACCTGCTAATGGTGAACGTTTAATTGGTGAAAATGTATTATATACAGTGCCTAACGATAATCGTTCATTAGAAGTCATCGCAGCACAATATCAGGTTGGACTGCTCAATATGATGGAAGCTAATTCGGGTGTTGATCCTCTTCTACCTCAAGCAGGTAAAACACTTAACGTTCCATTGCAAATGATCTTACCTGATACCACACGTAAAGGTATTGTTATCAATCTTGCTGAATTACGCCTCTATTATTATCCCAAAGAGGGAACGACCGTTGATGTTTATCCCATTGGTATTGGTCAATTAGGGCGTGAAACACCTGAGATGGTGACTTCGGTTTCGCAGTTAATTAAAGATCCAACCTGGACACCGACTACAAATATTCGTAAAAACTATGCTGCAAAAGGAATAATATTGCCAGCAGTAGTACCTGCAGGCCCTGAAAACCCAATGGGGGCTTATGCTCTAAGGCTGGCACACAGTCGAGGTGAATATCTTATTCATGGTACTAATGCAGATTTCGGTATTGGTTTAAGAGTCAGTTCTGGTTGTATTCGTTTGCGACCTGATGATATTGAAACCTTATTTAACGTCATTCCTAAAGGAAGTCGGGTTCAAATTATCAATAAACCCATTAAATTTACTGAAACTGCGGATGGTAGACAGTTTATTGAAGTCCACCAACCATTATCACGTAATGAAGATGATGATCCACAAACGATGCCATTAACCTTTACTAAGCAATTTAATGAATGGTATGAGAGTGGCAAAGTTGATAAAGATAAAGCTGATGCTGAAATAATTCGTCGCTCAGGTTTACCTGTCGATGTAACCGCATATTAAGCTGCTAACAACATTAATAAATTGCAAAACAGATGCTTATTAAGGCATCTGTTTTTTTATAAATAATAATTTATATAAAACAGCTTAACGTAATAAAAGGTGTATTTTTAATATTAAATTGATATTTTTTTCTTTAATATCAGTAACATCTTTTTAAAATAACTGAGTTCTGGATATGGAAATTGATTCAAAAAATATTACTCGTGGTGTTTTTGAACGTATTACTTCTAGTATTGGAAATAAATTTAGTCAATTGGCAAATGTAGTCGCTGCAATAAAAAATAGTACAGAAACTTTTTTTGTTGGGAGTGAAGCGAAAAGACAACAGAATATTAATAAAACATGTGGTGAGTTTATTCAGCGGATCTCAACAAAAACAAAAAATGATGAATATGAACGATTAGACGCAAAAACATTGAATGATAGTGGGCGTATTAGTTCTAGGTTAACCCATAAAGAATTGACTAATGATGTGACTAAATTATTCTGTTCTATAAAAAATGAACTGTTAAATCAAACAGATAAGTCTTTATCACTCACCGAAGGTCACCCTGATAAATCAGTCAATATAATGTTGGCGACACTGTATCAGGTTTATCAACAGGCGAATGAACATTTTCAGAAGAATATTAATCCTGGTCATAACGATTTATTAAAATCACAGATATTTGAATTAATTAATAATAATTTTATTCTTGAAAGTGATTGCAAAACTACTCAAAACGATAACGTTATTGCATTACTTAAAAATATAAATGAAAAATATCAAGGAGAGCTTGAACCGTTAAAAAGAAATGCGACCGATAAAATTAATTCTAAATTAGAAGCAAATCGGATAATACAGCAGAATTTAAGGGATATTAATTTAATTTCATAAGAAACCAAAGCCCCAACCATTGCGGATTGGGGCTTTGCTATTAATACTTACCTAAAACTGTTTCTAGCTTATTGGCGAGTCAAATTACTTTTTATAAGTAGTAACTTGGTTATCTAAACGCTGATTGGCACGCGCTGCTTCATCGTAAGCTGATTTAGCTTCCGCACGAGCAGACTGTACATCACCGCTTAATTGTTGAACTTGTGTATTTAAACGGCTTACATCAGAAGAGATTTGATCTAATTGAGCAGTGTTGCTGGAGCAACCTGCTAATAAGCCTGAAGCCACAATTACCGCACCTAGTACTAGTTTCGCTTTCATGGTAACAACCTCTATTATTAGTTTGTTTAAAGGAACAAGTAGCATTTATATGAAGCCATTAATAAGTATGGCACAGTTATAAGAAAATGCTGGATATATTCGCAATAAGTGTAACTTACACTCTCTATAACAATAGGAAAAATAGCACCTAAAACGCAAATGATCAGCACAAAAAGTGCGTACCCCTTCACAAAAGATTTTTATTCATAAAAGTCTGATAGTGAAAAGCTTTATTTCGTGAGTTATGCTATTTCATCCGATTTTCCATTATAATATCTCGTCAGTTTATCTTTTGGCGGGGTGAGTGTTTGCATTTTTTATACTCTCATACAGCAAACTAAATTTAGTTTAAAAAATTTCTTTAAAGTGATAGCTCATGCTTAGTAGTACCTAGAGTGATAGTTTATTGATTTTATCACCTTACATGATGTGAATTTAAATAATATAATATAAGAAATATTTAGAGTTTTATTTTAATTAAGGCGTGTTTATGAATAAGAAACTATTACTAATTAGTATGCTGTCTGGACTATTTTTATATTCATCTGTCGCTTCTGCATGCGCCTATTGTTATGGCAATCATGGACAAAGATATTCAAATAATTCAAATTACTCAAAATTACAAAGAGATTTTGAAGATAAGAGATATGAATTAAATAAACTTTATGATCAAGGTGTTAGCGAAACGGATGATAACGTTAAATCACTGATAAAGGATTTGGATTCATTATCTGATCAAATTAAAACACAGAGGGAGTCCGCTCGACCATATGGAAATAACCGATACCATGATAACAGAAGTTATGATAACCGATATCATGATCGCTGCTGGTGATTTTAAACGTTTTTATCTGTATGTGAAAATTATAAACATACATAATACGTTGATATGATTAATAAAAAACGCCACTGAAATAGTGGCGTTTAGATAACTTAAGCGTTAAGTAAAATTACAGAACGTGAACAGAAGAAGTATTGGTTGTTCCGCTATCAACCAGCGCGCCTGTAACCATAACAACACGGTCACCTGCATGAGCTAAACCACTTGCTAATGCTGCTTCTTTACCGATACGGTAGAAATCATCAGTAGATGCGATCTCTTTTACTAATTGAGTTGTAACACCTTTCACTAACAGTAATTGACGAGCTGTTTCTTCGTTATTAGTTAATGCTAAAATTGGTGCAGTTGGGAAGTATTTACGAATAGAACGAGCTGATTTACCACCGTAAGTTGCAACAACAATCAGTGGTGAATCTAAGTTATCAGCCATTTCTACAGCGCCACGGCATACTGCTTCAGTGACACGCAGTTTTGCACCAACTTGGCTTAGGTCAAGGCGTGATTTCATGATGCGGTCTGTACGATCACAGATAGTTGCCATAATAGTTACAGCTTCTACTGGGTATTTACCTTTTGCACTTTCGCCTGACAACATAACAGCATCAGTACCATCTAAAATAGCATTCGCAACGTCACCCGCTTCTGCGCGAGTAGGGCGTGGATTTTTGATCATTGAATCTAACATTTGCGTTGCAGTGATAACGACTTTGCGCGCTGCATTACATTTTTCAATCATCATTTTTTGTGCAAAGATAACTTCTTCAACAGGGATCTCAACACCTAAATCGCCACGAGCAACCATGATACCGTCAGATGCTTCTAAGATTTCATCAAAGTTATTAAGACCTTCTTGGTTCTCAATTTTTGAGATGATCATGATGTTTTCGCCGCCGTGTGCTTTTAAGTGCGCACGCATTTCTTCAACATCAGAACGTTTACGAATAAAAGAAGCGGCTACAAAGTCAACGCCTTGTTCACAACCAAAGATAAGATCTTGTTTATCTTTTTCTGCTAATGCAGGTAAACCGATAGAAACACCTGGTAAGTTAACACCTTTGTTTTCGCCTAAATCACCGTTGTTTAATACTTCACAAACAACTTCAGTATCAGTAACTGCAGTTACTTTCATACCGATAAGACCATCGTCAACTAATACGGTGTTGCCAACAGTTAAATCTTTAGCAAATCCTTCATAAGTAACGGCTACGCGGTCTTTATTACCAACAACAGTTTTGTCTGTGGTGAAAGTGAATGTTTGACCTGCAACTAAAGCCACATCGTTACCACCTTCTAATTTGATGGTACGAATTTCTGGACCTTTAGTATCTAATAAGATAGCCGCTTTCTTGCCTGTTTTAGCACAAACATTGCGAAGGTTTTTGATACGGTTGCCATGCTCTTCATAGTCACCGTGAGAGAAGTTAAGACGCATAACGTTCATGCCAGCGTCCAGTAATTGATTCAGTTTTTCTTCAGATTCGGTTTTTGGTCCGATGGTGCATACAATTTTTGTCTTTTTCATGGCAGTCTATTTAATGGTTTATTGTAATGGATGAATAGGGAGTAATGCCGCTGTGTTATTGACTAAGCACACATGGTGCCAACAAAACTCTAATGAGGTTAGTTGCGCAACATGTTAATGATCCAGCAACATCATAAAATTCTTGTTACTAATTTGCATCGAGGGTTTGCAGATATCATACATTATAGTCTATCACGGTTCATTCGTTCTTTTTTCTAAAGATGCCCGTAAATCAATGCGCTGAAACCTTTCAACAAAATTATGTTTCGTATTATAGAGGTTAATTTCTGTGAAGAAAATCGAAAAAAGGTAAATTTAAGTGATGTGATCAAAATACGGTGCTGACTGCTTGTTTTTTAAGCGTTTTGTTGCGCAATAAAATATTGCAAGCTGAATTAATTATTTTGTAGGGTAGGTAAGAAGAGTAAAACTAAGAAAATAGAGAGTAGAAAATGGTGCGTCCAAGTGGACTCGAACCACCGACCCCCACCATGTCAAGGTGGTGCTCTAACCAACTGAGCTATGGACGCACTGTATTGAGATAGTTGTTCAGAATTAAATGGTGCGTCCAAGTGGACTCGAACCACCGACCCCCACCATGTCAAGGTGGTGCTCTAACCAACTGAGCTATGGACGCATTACTTATTCTGGGTGACAACGGGGACGAATATTAGCGAGATGATCTGATTCTGGCAAGAGGAAAAACACAAATTTATATTCAACTGCTCGTATTTAAAGCTATTTGTTGATATTTGTGTCATTCCCTTGCCTAAATCGATGTTTTTTGTTTAACGCTCAGAACGTGCTAATACCACTTCATTAGATTGACGTTGGATCCACCAAATGCGGCTTCCCATCATAATGGCGGATGCCGTTAAGCCAAGAATAAAGCCAATCCAGAAACCGGCAGGACCCATAGCATTAACAATATAATCAGTACGACCTAATAAATATCCTGATGGCAGACCAATTATCCAATATGCAATAAAGGTAATAAAGAAGATAGAACGCGTATCTTTATAACCACGTAATACACCAGAGCCTATTACTTGCACAGAGTCTGATAGCTGATAAAGCGCAGCAAACAACATTAGATGTGACGCGAGTGCCACAACCTCAAGATCGTCGTTATACATTAAGGCAATTTTTTCTCTAAAAATAATGGAAAAAATCGCGGTGCAAGTTGCCAACATTAAGCCTACCGCCAAACTGGTAATAGCAGAAATACGCGCCTGTTCTGTCGAGCGTTGTCCTAAGTTATGACCAACACGAATCGTTGCGGCTATTCCTAATGATAATGGGAACATAAACATCAACGAACTAAAGTTTAATGCAATTTGGTGACTTGCAACGGCGGTAACCCCTAAAGGCGAAACTAATAATGCGACAACCGCAAACAGTGTTACCTCGAAAAAGAGTGCTAATCCAACAGGTAACCCTAAGAAAGTAATACGTTTTAGTGTATGAAGTTCTGGTGCTACAAAACGTTGTTTGGGCTGTACATCACGTTGCGTTGGTGCTCGACGCACGTAATAGCGCATCATAAAGAACATTGCCCAAAAAACAGATGCCGTTGCTACACCACAACCAATACCCCCTAATTGTGGTGCACCAAATTTACCGTAAATAAAGGCATAGTTAACGGGAATATTAATCAGTAATCCAACAAAACCGATAATCATCCCCGGTTTTGTTTTGGATAACCCTTCACACTGACTTCGCAATACTTGGTAATAGAGGCAACCGGGAGCCCCCCACATTATTGCGTGAATAAATCCAACGGCTTTTTCTGCTAATTCTGGGTCGATATCTTCCTGAGCTTCAATAATAAATCGGCAATTATAAAGAATTGCAATAACCATTATTGATAGGAAAGTCGCCAACCAAAAACCTTGCTGTGTGCGATTTGCAATCAGCTTTCGTTGTCCTGAGCCATTTAATTGGGCAACAATGGGCGTCAATGCCATTAATATGCCTTGACCCAGTAAAATGGTAGGTAACCAAATTGATGTCCCCACAGCAACTGCAGACATTTCTGTGGCGCTAACCGCGCCCGCCATGACAGTATCAACCACACCCATCGCCGTTTGGGAAAATTGTGCGATGATAACGGGGATACCAAGAGCAAGTAAGCTACGCGCTTCTTTTACGTACTTTTGCACGCATACACCTTTATTAATTATAAGAAAACGGAAGGGAGATAATGAACGCCATATTGTTAAAATGACGTAAAATGATCCTCAATGGCGCTTATTCTAATGATAAAAGTTTAATTATCAATGAAAGATGTGACGTTTTTCAAACACAGGATTTTGATAATTTATTACGTATTTTTACGTTATATTTAATGACGATAATCGATAAGGAATAAAAGAGATAATTGTTCCTTTGTATTAATAATAGCTATGTTATTCTAAACTGTATCAACCTCATTAAGGGTAAACCAGTTTGTAGAATCAAGGAGATGTGAGATGTTTACAGGTATTGTTCAGGGAAAAGGGCGGGTTATTTCCATTGAAGATAAAGGCGATTTCCGTACTCATATCATTGAATTACCAGAGACGTTAGTCCAAAACTTGGAAACAGGCGCTTCTGTTGCTAATAATGGCTGTTGCTTAACGGCGACTAAAATAGAAGGTAATCAAGTTAGTTTTGATTTAGTCAAAGAGACACTGCGTTTAACAAATCTTGGTGAATTAAAAGTAGGTTCAGAGGTTAATATTGAGCGTGCGGCAAAATATGGTGATGAAATTGGTGGACATGTAATGTCTGGTCATATTGTAACTACTGCCGAAGTTGCCAAAATTATTACTTCTGAAAATAATCTACAAATTTGGTTTCGCATCTTCGATAAAGCGTTAATGAAATATATTTTGCATAAAGGCTTTATTGGTATTGATGGTATTAGTTTAACGATTGGTGATGTAGTTAATAATCGTTTTTGTGTTCACTTAATTCCTGAAACAAAAGACCGAACTACATTAGGTCGCAAACGTCTTGGCGATAAAGTGAATATTGAACTGGATCCTCAAACGCAAGCTATTGTAGATACTGTTGAACGTTTTATGATTCAGCAACAAGCACAACAAGAGGCTCAGCAACAAGCATTATTAGCCGAACAACAGGCTGAAAGCGAAGCGAAATAAGCTTCAAGTTATTTTGTTGAAGTTTAAAACAAATTAAGCAGTCACATGCTCCTAACAAAATAAAATGTAAAAAACTAAAAAGTCAGAAACTAGAAAGTAAAAAAGCCAGTCTTTTCAACAAACTGGCTTTTTTATTTTTAACGGCAGTTAAAAATCAACGAGGTGTTTGCAATCCACCTATTTTACCTTTAGGACTTAACATAATTTGCCATAACTGAATGTCTCTTGCACGAAAAGCACCCGCACAGGCATTAAGATAGTAACTAAACATACGTTTAAATCGAGGTGTGTAGTTAGATTCAATTTCAGGCCAACAAGTAAGAAAACGCTGATACCATGCCATTAAGGTTTTATCGTAATCGGCACCAAAGTTATGCCAATCTTCCATGACAAATTTATTGTCCATCGCTTGGGCAATTTTTTGAATTGAAGGTAGGCAACCATTAGGGAAAATGTATTTGCTAATCCAACTATCAACATTCACCTTATCGCGATTAGAACCTATGGTATGCAGCAAAAATAGACCATCTTCTTTTAAATTACGGCGTACAACATCAAAATAAGTGGCGTAATTTTTAGGACCAACGTGTTCAAACATGCCTACAGAAACGATGCGATCAAACTGTGTATGTAAGTCACGGTAGTCTTCTAAAATAATATCAACATCAAGTCCTTGGCAATGTTTTTGAGCCAGTTTTTGTTGCTCAACAGAGATGGTTACTCCTGTGACTGAAACACCAAAGTGTTTTGCTGCATAGGCAGCAAGACCACCCCAACCACAACCTATATCTAATAATGTCATTCCTGGTTTTAGCGCCAGTTTTCGACAAATTAGATTTAGCTTATGCTCTTGAGCTAACGCTAATGAATCTGCATTTTTCCAATAACCACAAGAATATTGCATGTTAGGATCAAGCATTGCAGTAAAAAGGTCATTACCAAGGTCGTAATGCTCTTTCCCTACCATCCATGCTCTTTTTTGTGTTTGCAGATTAAATATACGCGCAACCGCTATTTTGAGTATGTCGTGTATATTTTGTGGAAGTCTGTTTTCAATGCCTGCACGTAAAACTTTATGAAAGAATATATCGAGTCGTTCGCAATCCCACCAGCCATCCATATAGCTTTCACCGAGACCTAACGAGCCTTGCTGTAATACTCTTTTATAAAAATTTTTGTTGTGAACCTGAATATCATAAGGTTCTGAACCATTGACACGAATATCTGCTTGAGCCAGCAGCTCTGTAGCAATGCGTTGGTAAGAATTATTGGAGGTCTTTCGGCCTTCTTCTACACAAGATGTACTCATATACTCTCCGGCGTAAACTAAGCGGGTCTTGAGTTATGAATCAAAGAAGGGATGTGTACAGATTTTCTGTGTTAAATGGGATCTTATTCAAAATGTGTCGCATGAATAGGATTAATAAAATAACTAATCTGACATAATCAGGCAATGATCCGCTAATACTCCTCAAAATCCGAAAGAAAATTAAATAAAACGCTACAATTTGCGTTTATTAAGTATAGAGACGTAGAATATTTTTCTCTAGAAAAGAAAAAGGCCATTTTATAAAAATGACCTTTTTTAAGAATTATCTTAAAAGCGCAAAGAGTGTTATTCAGCGGTTTGAATTGTGTGCTTGGTAACGGATTTATTGCGTTGAATAAAGTATCCAACCGCCATTGGGATCGCCGTTAATGCCATAATCGCCGTGGTGTTTATTAAAGGCTGCTGACTAATAAAGGCTGAAACAATAAAGCTTGCTAAACTACAAAGCCCTAACTGAAGCGCATTTTGTAACGCCGCGGCTTTACCACTAATCTCAGGATAAGCAGATAACGCATTAGATACAGCGATTGGATAAGATGCACCATTCATTGCTGCCATAATACAGAATGGAATTAAAATGGTAGTCAGCGTTGGTTGAGTAAATTTAGCAACTAAAAATAGTGCGGTCATACTCACTGCGTAACCAATTAATAGTAATGGTAATAGTGACTTACCCGTCATCTTAGACAGTAAAATACGGCAACCATAACCACCCACCATAAAGGCAATGGTTTGTGGGATATAACTTAAGCCGATATCTTGTGGTGAATAGCCCATCTTCTCAAGAATGATTGGAGAGCCTGCTAACCAAGCAAAGAATCCAGCACTACAAGAAGCGTAAATTAATACGTTACCGCTGTAGATAGGCGATTTTAGCAAAGTCATAAAAGAGACAGATGCTTGAGCTGCACTATTTTCTGTCACTGATTTTTGTTTAATATTTTTCAGCATTAAAGTCGGTAGCATTAAAACGATAGTTACCGCCATTAATAGAATGAAAATCATACGCCAGCCGCCATGTTGTAAGAACCATGCGCCAATCAATGGTGCTAAAGCTGGAGACAAAGCAACTAGTGGCATAATTAAAGCAAAAACATGTTGTGAACGAGATTCATCAAAACGGTCAATAACTAATGCTTGCCAAATAACGGCAGCAGAACAGACACCAAATGCTTGTAGAAAACGCATCGCCAGTAAGCTGGTTGCACTATCAACCCAAAGCATACCAAGGCAACCGAAAGAGAAAAGAGTTAAACCGATTAACAGAACGGGCTTACGACCAATTTTGTCAGAAAGAGGTCCCCAAAGTAATTGTGCAATAGCAAAACCGAATAAAAAGATGCTTAAACTATTACTGATAGCCCCTTCACTGATTGAAAGTTCCCGTTGCATCATACCGAATGCAGGCAGGTACATATCAATGGCTAAGTAACCTAACATGCTTAGACCAGCAAGGTACACCATAAAGCGTGCAGGCGTTTTTGTTTGTGTGGAAGTATTTAAATTCATTTTAATTTTCTATGTTATGTGATGTAGAACATTTTATATATTGTAACTAAGACCTATTTTACTTGTGAAACGGGAATATTTGGTTAATGCTGTGAAAAAATTTCAAAGGAATAAACTTTATGTGGTCAGAATACTCTTTAGAAGTCGTTGATGCTGTAGCTCGAACCGGAAGTTTTAGTTCAGCAGCTCAAGAATTACACAGAGTACCCTCCGCTGTTAGTTATACCGTTCGACAATTAGAGGAATGGCTTGCTGTGCCTCTATTTGAACGCCGTCACCGTGATGTAGAATTAACCGATGCAGGTAAAATTTTTATCAAGGAAGCCCGATCTGTTATCAAAAAAATGAATGACACTAGACATATGTGTCAACAAGTCTCTAATGGTTGGAGAGGACAATTTAGTATAGCAGTAGATTGCATAGTAAAACCGGAAAGAACACAACAACTTATTCTTGATTTTTATCGACATTTTCCCGATATCGAACTTTATGTTTACCCTGAAGTTTTTAATGGTGTGTGGGACTCATTAGTTAATGGACGAGTTGACTTAGCCATTGGCGCAACCAGAGCATCACCTATTGGTGAGCGATATAGTTTTAAAGACATGGGATTTATGCCTTGGCGTTGTGTTTGCCATGTTGATCATCCATTAGCTAAGGCAGTTAATCCGCTTACTGATGATGAAATGCGACCTTATCCTAGCCTCTGTTTAGAAGATACCTCTCGCAGTTTACCAAAGCGTGATACTTGGGCGCTAAACAATCAGCGCAGAATGGTTGTACCTACGTGGGATATGGGGCTTGAATGCTTACTAGCAGGATTATGTGTTGGAATGGTGCCATTGCATAGAGCTGAGCCATTAATCGCTCAGGGGAAGCTGGCTGTACTTAAATTGGCACAGCCATTACCTGATAGTCCTTGCTGTCTCACTTGGGTTGATAAAAGTGAATCGCCGGCGTTATCTTGGTTATTAGATTATCTTGGTGATAGCCAAACCTTAAATGCGGAATGGCTTCGTTAAGAGTAACTCGACAAGGCGTATAATTAACGGCGATAATCGATAAATGGACCATCGGCAACAGAGCGGCGCTCGACTAATCGTGGATGCACTTCGATAGTCTGTGCGTCTTCTCTTTTGTTCACAATACGGTCAAGTAACATAGATAATGCCATTTGACCTAAGCGTTCTTTGGGTTGATGTACGGTTGTTAATGCTGGGGTAAAATAACGAGCATTACGGATGTTATCGTAGCCAACAATAGAAATATCAAATGGTACACGTAAGCCGAGTTCATCTGCTGCACAAATAGCGCCCATCGCCATAACATCACCACCGCAAAATACAGCAGAAGGACGATGTTTTTGATTTAGCATTTGATACATCGCTTTATAACCAGATTCTGGTTCAAAGTCGCCTTGCACAATCCATTCGTCTTTTACAATAATTTTGGCTTCTTCCATTGCTTTTAAAAAGCCTTGAAGACGCCCACCACCGGTATTTCGTTCTAACGGACCCGGAATAATACCAATCTCACGATGACCCCGTTCAATTAAATAGCGCCCCGCAATATAGCCGCCATGAAAGGCGTTATCGATGATAGTATCAGTAAAATCCCCACGTGCTTTTCCCCAATCCATAACAACCATAGGGATATTACGATAGCCTTCAAGAAGAGAGAGAAGGTGATCGGGATATTCAGAGCACATCACTAATAATCCATCGACACGTTTTTGTGCCAACATTGCTAAATAGGCTTTTTGTTTATCCAGATTATTATGTGAGTTACATAAAATTAGGGTATAGCCTTTGCTATAACAGCTGTTCTCAACAGCCTCAATCACTTCAGCAAAGTAAGGAGCTTCACTGGACGTGGCTAACAAGCCAATTGATTTTGTGTGATTGACTTTTAAACTACGCGCAACAGCACTAGGCGAATAATTTAATTCTTTAATAGCGGCCCAAACTGCTGCTCGTGTGTTCTCAGCAACAAAACGTGTTTTGTTGATAACATGAGAAACAGTCGTGGTTGACACTCCTGCGCGTTTTGCCACGTCTTTTATTGTTGCCATGGTGTGAAAAACTCCTGACCTTCATTGGTCTCTTTTAATCTAATTTTGTGGTTCTGCTGCCAGTATAGTCATATATAGGGCAAACACTGGCAATAATTTAGCTGTTAGCTATGAATTTTGTATGATCTAGCTCAAAAGTGAAAGTATTAATCAATGTTATAAATTGTGCACTAGTCGCTATATTAGCAAATTGTGATATGTGATAATAATTAACCATGACAATGTTATGGTTAATAATGTGTATTATAATCATTTTGAGGGAGAATAGATGGATACGGATCTGAAATTTGGTTTGAGTACAGCAGTAGCAGCACTCGTCATGATCGTTTTATTTTCTACAATGATGTTTTAATCACTGCTTTATATAATATCAGGTTAATTTAAATTATAAATAATCGGATATCTGAATATAACAAAGGGCCTAAGGCCCTTTGTTATTTAGTCACTAAATATCAATAATTGATGCTTAATGCTTAAGAGAAATTAAGCGAGGTTAGCGTCAACAAATGACCAGTTAACCAGTGCCCAGAACTCTTCTAAATATTTTACACGTGCATTACGGTAATCGATGTAATAAGCGTGTTCCCAGACGTCAACAGTTAACAGTGGTTTGTCGTTGCCAGACACTGGGGTTGCAGCATTAGACGTATTAACAATTGCAATTGAGCCATCTGCTTTTTTCACAAGCCATGTCCAGCCTGCGCCGAAGTTTTTAGCTGCTGCATCGTTAAATTGTTTTTTGAACTCTTCAAATGAGCCAAATGTTTTGTTGATAGCGTCAGCAATTTTACCTGTTGGTGCGCCACCTGCATTTGGTGCTAAACAGTTCCAGTAGAAAGTATGGTTCCAAACTTGCGCTGCGTTATTGAAAACACCGCCATCAGTTGATTTAATAATCTCTTCTAGAGATTTACTTTCTAAATCAGTACCTTTAACCAGATTGTTCAGGTTAGTGACATAAGTTTGGTGATGTTTGCCGTAGTGATATTCTAAAGTTTCTTTAGAGATATGTGGCTCAAGAGCATCTAACGCATAAGGTAATTTTGGTAATTCGAAAGACATTGCGTACTCCTTTATACTATCTATTTCGGGTTTTGTGCCAAAAATCACTTTATCAAAATCATCTAGATTGACAAAATGAGGCAAATTGAATATCTAAGTTGTTGCTATTTTGCTAATTATTTTAACAAAAACCTGCTGAAATAACAGCTAAATATCTTTTATCTATAGTTATAAGCTATATAGATTAATTATACTGTTAAGACTATATCCCAGAGCGTCATACGTAAAGCAGTAAAATATATTTCATCATAAGGGCGGATATTCTTATAATATTGAGTACCTTACTGCCATAAAATACTTTCTATTCGTTTTATTCTTTTGAATAAAAATAAAATTTAGCTGTTTGATTGTTACTCTATAATGAGTGTATACATCATTTTCACCACAACTAAGAACAGAAATAATGCAAATATTTGACGAACTCTAGGAAGGGGGAGTCGATAAGCCACTTTTACGCCAATAGGCGCGAAAAATATACTTGTAATGCTTATCCCTATAAATGCAGGTAAATAAACAAAACCTAAATAATAGTCATGAATATTTGTTTGATTCCAACCGTAAACAACACCCATAACGGTACCAATTGATGCAATAATGACACCAAGCATTGATGATGTTGCGATACATTTACGAGTATTAAACCCCCAATAGCTTAAAAGGGGGATGGTGATGGTGCCACCAGCAATACCAATAAAACTTGATATAAAACCAATTAAGGATCCGCCGCTTGTTAAAGTAGGCTTTGAGACAATAGGATCTTTTACATTTTCAATATGCTCAGATTCTTTCTTTTTAGTTAATAATCCATAAATGGTGTAGATCATAAAAATACAGAACACGATTTGTAATATTGTATTTGACATTTTTTGTACAAAAAATGTACCAGCAAGCATACCAATTAAAGTACCAACAGCGAGTAAGGGAAACTGCTTCCACAAAATAGCTTTATGTTTATTATGAGAATAGGCTGAAGATGCTGTAGAAAATATAATGACAGAAAATGATGTGGATAAGGCTATTTTCATCACCATATCAGTAGGAATTGCTTGCTGGCTTACTACATACATAACAACAGGAACAATGATTGCTCCACCTCCAATCCCCAGTAATCCAGCAAAAAAACCAGTAATACATCCCACCAAAAGAAACAGCAAAATCATGTCCATAATTAATACTCATAAATATGTCGGTGGCTAAATAATGTCAGATTATCTGAATAAATAAAATTCAATTTATGGCTATACTGCAATCAATAAATCAGCATGGAGTGCGTGAGAATGAAAAAACGATTTACTGTTATCATGATGACACTTTTTTTAACAGGTTTTGGCGTGAGAAGTTATGATCCCTTTAAATTAGAGTTTGGAATATCAATTGATGAGATCCCCTTCATCAAAGATGGTACATGTGAGACTGAAGATAAACTGATAACGTGTATGTTTCAAAATCAGCCTCCTTTTGATAAAGACTCAGATAAAAATGCCTTAAAATTTTATAATGGAAAATTAATTGGAGTGTATCAATCCTATTTTGGTGGAAATGATCTAAATTCTGTTTGCACACTCTTAGCTCAAAAAGGAAAAAATATTTTTCCGTTAGTTAAAGATAAAAAAGCGCTATTAGCGGAAATAATGCACTGTAGGGAGTTAGAGAAAATTGAAGTTGAAATAGAAAACGATGATAAATTATTCACTTTCTCTGAATTAGAGAATATTGAAGCTAAAGAAGGAAATATTGAAATATCATATTCACATCAACCCTATTGTTTATATATTGATCGTAGTATTTTACCCTTGGATTAATATTGTTTTTTCTTAAAATAGATGTACTAAAGAGTGCAACGTATTGATTTATTTGTTACGTTTTCCCATATTCCTTTTCATCAAAATTAGCACGTTTCTTCTTTAACTAATTGATTTTAATTGAAAATAAACTTTACGTAGAGCTTTCCAATATAAAGTGGTATTCTTCTTTCATGTTTTCCCCAATATAAAACATATTGCATATAAAAGGTTGTAAGGACGTAATAAATGACGACTATTGAAAAAATTGAACGCCAGATCAAAGAAAACCCAATTATTTTATATATGAAAGGTTCACCAAAATTACCAAGTTGTGGTTTCTCTGCACAAGCGGTTCAAGCGCTTTCTGCATGTGGTGAGCGTTTTGCTTATGTTGATATCCTACAAAATCCAGATATTCGTGCAGAATTACCAAAGTATGCACATTGGCCAACCTTCCCACAATTATGGGTAGATGGTGAATTAGTCGGTGGATGCGACATCATTTTAGAAATGTATCAGCGTGGCGAATTACAGAAGTTATTAAAAGAAACCGCTGATAAATATCGCGATGAAGAAGCAGAATAATTGATTTAATTTTAAACAAATTAGATCAACAGATAAAATAAAAGCCAGTTTCAGTGTCTATAAATCTGAAACTGGCTTTTTTGTTTTTTTAAACTATTATTCTTAACCCACTGTTTTTAAATTATAGTTTTAAACCTATTGAGTTAAAATAGTGCACTTAAAACAACATTCTCAAATAGATTAATTTTGAGGAGGCAATGGCCAGCCACCTAGTTTTTTCCAGCGATTGACTAATTCACAAAATAGCAGTGATGTGCGGTTAGTATCGTATAAGGCGCCATGTGCTAGTTTACTGTCAAAAGGAATACCAGCTGTTAAACACGCTTTAGCTAAAATGGTTTGCCCTAATACTAATCCACTTAATGCCGCTGTATCAAAAGTAGCAAAAGGGTGAAATGGATTACGTTTTAGGCTAGCTCGCTCGGCTGCAGCCATGACAAAACCATGATCGAAGGCAGCATTATGCGCGACAATAATCGCACGGTTGCAATCTGCATCTTTCATTCCTTTGCGTACCATTTTAAAAATAGCATGCAACGCTTCATATTCACTCACCGCACCACGAAGTGGGTTTGTTGGATCAATGCCTGTAAATTCTAAGGCAGAAGGCTCTAAATTAGCGCCTTCAAAAGGATCAATGTGATAATGTAGGGTGTTGTCTGGTTTTAACCAACCTTGTTCATCCATTTTTAATGTAATGGCTGCTATCTCAAGTAGACCGTCAGTTTTTGCATTAAATCCACCTGTTTCAACATCAATAACAACAGGGTAGTAACCACGAAAGCGGTTACATAATTCATTTGGGTTATTTTTATCAGGCATTAAATTATACTTATCCGATAAATATGAATATCGGAAATTAACAATAAGCAGAAACCAAAAAGACAGATTTACTGCCTCTTTGGTTAAAATAAAAATTAGTGACCAAGTGCGTGACTGGCATTTTTATTTTCGATTAATTCGATTTTATACCCATCAGGGTCTTCAACAAAGGCAATAATGGTTGTACCACCTTTTACTGGTCCTGCATCACGAGTTACATTTCCACCCGCTTGGCGAATAGCCTCACAAGTTGCTGCAACATCATCAACACCGAGTGCTATGTGACCAAAAGCAGTACCCATTTCGTAGTTATTGACGCCCCAGTTATAGGTCAATTCAATGACTGCGCCGCTGCTTTCATCACCGTAACCAACAAAGGCTAACGAGTATTTATACTCCTCATTTTCGCTGGTACGTAGAAGTTGCATACCCAGAACTTTAGTATAAAAATCGATAGAGCGTTGTAAGTCGCCTACACGAATCATGGTATGAAGTACTCGCATATAAACCTCTCGTGTTTATTTAATGATTAAATCTTACAGATAAACTAATGGCGCAGTACTATAACGCTTTCAAGCCATAAAATTCAATTTTACTCTTTCGCTATCAGTTAAATCAGTATCAAAGCAGGTAATATCTCTATTAACTATACTCTATAGTAACAAACAATCAGGAGGAAAAATCAAATGCAAGAACAATTAGAATTTTTTGATATTCCCAGCCCATGCATTGGTCGTTGTGAAATGAATGCACAAGGGTACTGTATTGGTTGTTATCGTAACAGGCAAGAGCGTTTTAATTGGGCAGCAATGGGGCAGCAAGAAAAAAGAAATGTGCTGCGCTTATGTCGTCAACGTTATTTAAGAAATGTACAGAAAACAATAAAAGAAACTAAAAACGAAAATGAACAATTAGATCTTTTTTAATTATATTATTATTTCTTAAAGTTTTAAATAATAAGGTGAGGTGTTAATTGCTTTTTTATTTGTTTTATTTAATTAAGTGGCGTTCTTTATTTATATTGATAATAATATTGATTGTAATTATTCAAATCCCAATCAATTATAATTGCGTGAATTTAAACGATTTTTATTTCCTCGCTTGGTGCAGTGTGAAATTATAATGACAATTATGTAAAAAAATATAGATTAGTTTTTATAACAAGGTTATTCTTCATCTAAATTTATTTTAGAAAAAAGAAACTCATCTAATTGAACCCAGTAAATAATTACTCAATATAATAAATAGGATCGTAAGTTTGATGGTAATAAATAAGAGTACTAAAGAAACTAGAGAAGTTAAGAAATGTTATTTTAAAAGTATCATCTTAAATTTTATAAATTTCTGACTGAGTATGCTAATTTAAGGAGGGATAAGTGGAATCAACATTAGGAGCAGATTTAGCGCGTTTAGTCCGATTATGGCGTGCTTTGATTGATCATCGTCTCAAACCATTAAAACTGACTCAAACTCACTGGGTAACACTGTATAATATTAGTCAATTACCTCCAGAGCAGTCACAAATTCAATTGGCTAAGGCAATAGGAATTGAACAGCCTTCTTTAGTAAGAACTTTAGATCAATTGGAAGAGAAAAAATTGATTTGTCGACACACTTGTGTAAATGACCGCAGAGCAAAACGAATTAAATTAACCGCAGAATCTGAACCTTTTATTAAAGAGGTTTATGCAGTTATCGAAAAAACACGTCAAGAAATATTAGGCGATATTCAACGAGAGGAAATCGAAGCGTTAGTTATCTTAGTTCAAAAGTTAGAAAGAAATATAAATAGACTACACGACTAATTATTTCAAATATAAACATATAATTTAAGAACGAATAGGTTGATATATGCTACATAAATGTTCTTGATGTGATTGACTAAATAGTTATTTATCACAAGTAACTATATGAGATAAATAACTGTTAAGATATTTATATTGTTTATCTGTGATTGACAAAATGTATAATAGATATATTGAAAATTAATTTACTGCTATAAAATAAAGTAGGCAACCATAAAAAGTTGCCTATTTTTTTTATAGTAACCTTAACGAGGTGAAACCGTTAAGTTATTACCATTACCAATAACAGCAACACGCTGACCTTGGCTATAAACGGTATTATCTGCTTTTTGTACAACAGCAACGGTTTTACCACTGTCTAAACGAACTTCAAGCTGAATACCTTTGGTTGTATTTAATGCACCTTGAGCTTGTTGTCCTGCCATACCACCCGCTATAGCACCTGCGGCTGTTGCAAGATTACGACCGCTACCACCACCAATAGTGTTACCTAATAGTCCACCTAAAACAGCCCCACCTACTGCGCCCAACAGATTTTCATCACTGCCAGCTTGAATATTCACAGCACGAACTGAGACAATAGTACCATAAGTCACACTCTGAGCTTGTTTTGCTTGACTTGCACTGTATGTATCACCAGATAATGAATCGGTATTTACACAACCAGCAAGTGCGGTAACAGCAAACAGACCAATAAGTAAATGCTTAAACATAGTTACTCCTAATGAAAATCCGAGAAAAAACCCAGACCATACCCATATTGTTTAGTATAAGTTATAGCGTGTATTTTATGTATAGTGACGCTGATTTTAATAATAGATAGCTTACTATATAGTAAAGTCAGTCAGTAACCCCAGAAGAGATTTCTGAAAAAAGAAAATATAACATTATATGTTAACTAATTGCATCATCTTGATTATAAGGAAAAGAACATGAGGGCAGGACGGTACATTGGCGTGATGTCAGGCACAAGTTTAGATGGTGTTGATGTTGTACTGGCTGCAATAAGCAATAAGTTTGTAGCACAACAAACTAACTATTTTCTTCCTTATCCGCAAAACTTGCGTCAGCGTATTCTCTCTGTATGCCAAGGGCAGCCTGCCACGCTACATGAACTAGGGCTATTAGATGCGCAATTGGGTGAACTCTATGCTCAAGCTATCATTGGATTATTATCAAAAGCTAAATTAAGTGCCAACGATATTACGGCGATAGGTTGCCATGGACAAACAGTGTGGCATGAACCTGAAAGCCCACTTCCATTTACTATGCAAATTGGTGATAACAACCGGATTGCAGCATTAACAGGTATAACAACAGTCGGAGATTTTCGCCGTCGTGATATGGCTTATGGTGGGCAAGGTGCACCATTAGTACCTGCTTTTCATCTCGCTGTATTAGGTCATCCTATTGAAAAACGTATTATTTTAAATATTGGTGGTATTGCTAATATCTCACTGCTATTGCCCGGTGTCGCGGTTAAAGGTTATGACACAGGCCCTGGTAATATGCTATTGGATAGCTGGAACTGGATCCATAATCAGACACCTTATGATGAAAATGGACAATGGGCAGCAACAGGTACTGTCAATAGAACGTTACTTAAAGAGATGCTTGCTGATCCCTATTTTTCTCGTTCAGCGCCCAAAAGTACAGGTCGAGAATACTTTAATACGCAATGGCTAAATTACCATTTAGCACAAGTTCCTAATGTGTTTCCTGAAGATGTGCAAGCAACATTAGTTGAACTGACTGCCATGAGTATTGTGCAGCAAGTACAATTAAGTGGTGGATGTGAACGTCTTCTTGTTTGTGGTGGTGGTGCGCGTAATGGGCAAATAATGCAACGATTAGCCGCATTACTTCCTGGTACAGAAGTGGCTCCAACGGATAAATATGGGTTGAGTGGTGATGACATGGAAGCCCTCGCATTTGCGTGGCTTGCCGCTCGTACTCTTGCCAATGAATCAGGAAATTTGCCTTCTGTAACAGGGGCATCAAGAGAAACCGTTTTAGGGGCTATTTACCCTACAAATCCCCGTTAAGCGTGATATGCTGAACCCAGTTTCTCAAAAGAGAGAGTGAAAAATGACAGAACTTGATTTTATTGATGTTGCTGATCTTCGCCGTGAATATATGAATGGTGGATTACGACGTCATGAGTTAACCGAAGAGCCTCTGGTTTTGTTTGAAAAATGGCTAAAACAGGCCTGTGAAGCGAGATTAAGCGATCCCACAGCAATGTGTGTTGCAACCGTGGATGAAAATGGACAGCCTTATCAGCGAATTGTGTTGCTAAAACACTTCGATGAAAAAGGACTCGTGTTCTATACCAATTTGGGCAGCCGTAAAGCGAGCCATTTAGAGCATAATCAAAAAGTGAGTCTGTTATTTCCATGGTATCCCTTAGAAAGACAAGTGTGTTTCTTAGGTAAAGCCGAGAGACTCTCTTCACTTGAGGTTATTAAATATTTTCATAGTCGCCCTAAAGATAGCCAAATTGCAGCTTGGGCTTCTGCGCAGTCATCTCGAATTTCTGCAAGAGGCGTATTAGAAAGCAAATTTATGGAATTAAAACAGAAATTTCAAAATGGTGAAGTGCCATTACCAAGTTTCTGGGGTGGATATCGCGTGACGTTCGATTCTGTCGAATTTTGGCAAGGAAGAGAAAATCGTTTACATGATCGTTTTATCTACCAAAAATCACCAGAAGGGTGGGCTATAGAGCGATTAGCGCCTTAATTGCTTATTGATTTAAATTTTATCTCAAAAAGGCTTTTTCTACTGGTACTTAGCGTGGTAGCGCTTTATGCTATACCACTTATATTTTACTTATATTTTAAATAGACAAAAAACAATAAACCGATGGAGTCATTGATGTCTAGCAAGAACCTAATCACACAATTGCAGGAGCGTGGGCTAATCGCTCAGGTCACGGATGAGGCAGCTTTAGTAGAGCGTTTGGAGCAAGGTCCTATCGCTCTCTATTGTGGCTTCGATCCTACCGCTGATAGCCTGCACTTGGGGCATTTGGTTCCTTTGCTGTGTTTAAAACGATTCCAACTAGCCGGGCATAAGCCTGTGGCGTTGGTGGGTGGTGCAACGGGTCTAATTGGTGATCCTAGTTTTAAAGCCACCGAGCGCAAACTGAATACCCAAGATACTGTTCACGAATGGGTAGAAAAAATTCGTAGACAAGTGTCACCTTTCTTAGATTTCGACAGTGGTGAAAACAGTGCGGAATTAGCAAACAACTATGACTGGTTTGGTCAAATGGATGTGCTAACTTTCTTGCGTGATATCGGTAAACACTTCTCTGTGAACCAAATGATCAACAAAGAAGCGGTTAAGCAGCGTTTAAACCGTGATGATGTTGGTATCTCCTTTACTGAATTCGCCTATAACCTATTACAAGCTTATGACTTTGCGTCATTAAATAAGCATGTAGGTGTGGAGTTACAAATTGGTGGCTCTGATCAGTGGGGTAACATCACTTCAGGTATCGATTTAACCCGTCGTTTCAATCAGAAACAAGTTTTTGGTATGACAGTACCATTAATTACCAAATCTGACGGTACTAAATTCGGTAAAACAGAAGGTGGTGCAGTTTGGTTAGATCCTAAGAAAACTAGCCCGTACAAATTCTACCAATTCTGGATAAACACGGCTGACGCAGATGTGTACCGCTTCTTAAAATTCTTCACCTTTATGAGCATTGACGAAATTAATGCACTTGAAGAAGAAGATAAAAATAGCGGACAAGCACCTCGTGCACAACGCGTATTAGCAGAACTTGTTACTCGCTTAGTTCATGGCGAAGAAGGTTTAATTGCTGCACAACGTATCACTGAAAGTTTATTTTCTGGTGCAATTGCAGAGTTAACTCAAGCCGATCTTGAACAACTCGCGCAAGATGGTATGCCTACTATTGAGCTAGAAAAAGGCAGTGATTTACAACAAGCGCTGGTAAATGCAGAATTAGTACCTTCACGTGGTCAGGCGCGTACAATGATTGGCTCTAACGCTGTTTCTATTAATGGCGATAAGCAAGACAACCCTGAGTACACTTTTGAAGAAAAAGATTTCTTATTTGGTCGTTACTCTATTTTACGTCGTGGCAAAAAACACTATTGCCTCATCATCTGGAAGTAACTGACAGTAAAGGGCAGCCGGTGTGTTGCCCTTTTTCTTGATAACAATAAATAAATGTATATACCTCGCCTATGATGATAAAGCTTGGGTGTTGTGTGTATTCACAATAATCGGTTTATGTCATGAAAAATATACTCTCTATTCAATCTCATGTTGTTTTTGGTCACGCAGGTAACAGCGCTGCGGAATTCCCAATGCGTCGTATGGGTGTGAATGTTTGGCCTTTAAATACGGTTCAATTTTCTAACCACACACAATACCCAGAAAAGTGGACAGGTTGTGTCATGTCCGCATCACATATCACAGAAATTGTCGATGGTATTGCTGCAATTGGTAAACTGGCACAATGTGATGCCGTATTGAGTGGTTATTTAGGATCAGCAGAACAAGGTTTACGTATTGTTGATATCGTTAAAAAAGTAAAACAAGCTAACCCGAATGCATGGTACTTTTGTGATCCTGTAATGGGTCATCCTGAAAAAGGCTGTATTGTGCCACCTGAAGTTTCTGGGGTGTTATGTGAAGAAGCATTACCTATTAGCGATATTATTGCACCAAATCTATTAGAGCTAGAAACCTTAACGGGTGGTAAAGCGCTTCATAATGTCGATGAATGTGTAAATGCTGCTCGTGAGCTTTGCCGACAAGGTCCTAAGGTCGTATTAGTAAAACATTTATCTCGCGCAGGTTATCGTCATGACCGCTTTGAGATGCTATTAGTAACCGCAGAACATAGCTGGCATGTTAGCCGTCCATTAGTCGATTTTGGCGAACGTCAGCCTGTTGGTGTTGGTGATTTAACAAGTGGATTAATGCTGGTGGATTTATTAAAAGGTGTAGAGTTATCAACGACTCTAGAACACGTTGCCGCTGCCGTTTATGAAGTGATGTTAAAAACTAAAGAGATGAATGAGTACGAACTGCAATTAGTTGCCGCGCAAGATCAAATGGTGCATCCAACCCATAAATTCTGCGCAACACAAATTGATTAAAAAGTGTTCTATTTAAGCGAATTAATAAAATGAGAAACGGAAGCTTTAGGGCTTCCGTTTTTTTATGATAATAACGTTACTCTTTAACCAACCCTTCCGTGACTAATGCACTATGAACATTAGGGCGTTGTGCAATTCGTTTTAGGTAATCTTGTAGGTGAGTTAAGTCGGTTATCTCTAATCCAACATGAGGTGCCCATTGGCTAAGCGTAAACAAGTAAGCATCAGCAACCGTAAAGTGATTGCCACAAATAAAATTATGTTTTGCTAATACTTCATCGACATAACGGAATTTACCTTTCAGTTTCTCTTTCACTATTGGCACATAACTTTCAGGGGTATCTGGTGAAAATAGTGGACCATAACCTTTATGCACTTCACTGGCTAAAAAATTTAACCACTCAATTTGATGATAGCGCTCTAGCGATTTTGGTGGAGAAATTAAGTTTCTGTCAGGTTTTAAATCAGCAAGATATTGCACAATAGCAACACCTTCAGTAAGGATATCACCATTATCTAATTGAAGTACGGGGACTTGCCCTTTGGGGTTAATACTTAGAAAGTCTTTACCTGATTCGGTCTTTTTCGCTCGTAAATCGATACGCTCAATTGAAAAATCTAAACCTGTTTCACGTAAAACGATATGAGGAGAAAGTGAGCAACTGCCTGGTGTGTAGTACAATTTCATATTGAACGACTCCCTATCAATGAGATGGCAATAATGATGTGGATATAAAAGAAGATCATCACTAAGTTAAGATAATAGGGTTTTCTAAGAATTTAGCAAACTCAAATGATGCTAATAAAAAAGGCTTTTGTAAATTTGTGAACAATGATGTTAATTGATGAAAATTATAGAAACTATAATTTCCCCTCGTGAAATATTGATAATTATACAAAGGGATAGTTATCATCAATCTTCTAGTGTGGGTAGAAACGAGATATCAAGATAATAGCGTTTAGGATTTTTTTTATCTATATACACAGTAATTAGATTTGAATTAATATAAGGCGATGGATCAAAAAAAATATAATCACTTTTATATCGAATAACTCGGTTGTTCAATTTATCATGATAATCAGCAATAATTTGATAAGGCGATTGGCGATTAATTTGAATATAATTATTAAGAATAACATCAGTTATCTTAACGGTTAAAGGTGAACCCTCTCTTTTTAGTCGTTGATTTTTATTATTTTTCTTTCTCCCGATAAAAATCGGGATAAGCCCGATAGAAGCAAAAACCAAACCAAAAACAGCTAAAATTAATCCAGCACCATATAAGCTAAAAAAGTTATTAATTGATGCTTTCTTAGGACTGTTAGGAAGATAAATCACCTCTACTTCATTGCCAATACTATTGTGATAATTGCTGCTTCCAGCAGAAGAGCGAAAAATAATTTCTATATTATCTTCTGTATTAAATTGAACAATGGGAAAGTAAGTTTGCTTATTATCAGACGAACGGTCAATACTAACATCAATTATAACACCTGTTGTTTCTACGCCATTTCTAATAAAATTTAATTCTGATTTAATAACAAACAGGGAAATAATAAAAATAACGGCACCAATAAAAGAAAAAACATAAAAAACAAAACTAAATTTTTTCATACATTACATCCACTGTTTAATATACGACATGTTATTTATTTAATTGAAAGAAAGACTATAGGAAGATGTTTATAAATAAAAGCAGAACTTACTTATAATAACCTAAAGATAAAAAGTTTTTAAATAAATAGTGAGATGAAAGAGAGGGTAAAGAGAAGATAAATGGAGGGTACTGGGCGAAAATTATGGCGTACCAAGACATTATAATAAAAAAGAGAACCCCGAAAAACGGAGTCCTCTTTCTATAGAAAGAAAATTATTTCAGTTCTAATTCATTCATTGCAGCGATACTAAAACCACCATCAACATGGATAATTTCACCTGTGATACCGCCTGATAAATCAGAGCACAGGAATGCCGCTGTATTACCTACATCTTCTGTAGTTACAGTACGACGCAGTGGTGTAACAGATTCGCAGTGGCTTAACATTTTACGGAAATCTTTGATACCAGATGCCGCTAATGTACGGATTGGGCCTGCTGAAATACCATTAACACGAATACCTTCAGGACCCATAGCATTTGCCATATAACGAACGTTAGCTTCTAAAGATGCTTTAGCCAGACCCATAACGTTATAGTTAGGAATTGCACGTTCCGCACCCAAGTATGTCAGGGTTAACAGCGCAGAATTAGGGTTTAACATTTCACGGCTTGCTTTTGCCATCGCAACAAAGCTGTATGCACTGATATCGTGGGCAATTTTAAAGCCTTCACGAGTTACAGCATTAACATAGTCGCCATCTAATTGGTCTGCTGGTGCAAAACCAATAGAGTGAACAAAACCATCGTATTTAGGCCAAACTTTTGCCAGCTCTGCATACATTGCAGCGATGCTGTCGTCTTGCGCTACATCGCACTCTAATACGATGCTAGAATCTAACGATGCCGCAAATTCTTCAACACGAGGTTTGAGTTTTTCATTTTGATAGGTGAATGCAAGTTCAGCACCTTGGTCATGCATAGCTTTGGCAATACCATAAGCAATTGATAATTTACTAGCAACACCAGTAATAAGAATGCGTTTGCCGGTCATAAAGCCCATAGCTGTATCCTTGTTTTTTTTCGTAAATCGCGATAATAACATCACTCAGAATTTTAGTTATCTGTTAGGTTATCACGCTTATTGTTAATAAACGTGGCTGATTCTACCACGACATTTGTAAATTTGTTTAATTTCCCTAGCACCTCCGAGGAGTTAAGGAAAAAGGGTGAAATAATGTGCAATAACTATTATGCCGATATTATTTACTCTTAAGGTAAATCTTGACGCCACGCTTCTGCTGTTAGGGCTTCACCAAAATGGCTAGCAACAAGCCTGCGTGTTACTTCATGTAAAGGTGATGCCAGAACTTCGGCAGTATTACCGCGTTCAACCACTTCACCATTATCCATTACAATAATTTTATCACTGATATGTTTTGTCATGCCTAAATTTTGCGTGACATAAATATAGGCAATATCATGCGTCTCTTGCAGCTCTAACATTAAATTTATAATTTGTGAGCGCAAAGACATATCGAGAGATGCTATCGCTTCATCTGCAATAATAACTTGTGGTTGTAAGATTAATGCCCGAGCCAAAGCAATACGTTGGCGTTGCCCCGATGCAAACATATGGGGGTAATAATTAGCATGTTCAGGTAAAAGTCCAACTTGACGTAGCGTTTGATAGATCCGCTTTTCACGCTCTATTGCGCTTAAGTCAGTATTGAGGCGCAAGGGAATATCAAGCGTTTGACCAATACGCTGACGAGGATTCAGGGAGTTGGTGGGATCTTGAAATATCATCCGAATTCGTTGACTACGATAAGAGTAATCGCCAAAACTGAGTTGATGCCCATTAATAAAAATCTCACCTTCAGTGGGTTCTGTCACTCCTGATAGCATTCTTGCTAAGGTTGATTTTCCTGAACCATTAGCACCAATAATGGCTAATGTCTGTTTAGGCTCAAGCGTAAAGCTTACTGGCTTTACAGCAACGTGCTGTTGACGACGAAAAAGTCCCGTGCGATAGCGAAACGTTTTTGATAAGTTTTTAACTTCGAGTAATTTATCGAACATCTGTCGGCTCCACATTTAATGGAAAATGGCAGGCTACAGAGTGGTTTTTAAATAAACGCAAACGCGGTGCCTCAATACATTGACGTTGTGCATAAGGGCAGCGTGGACCTAAACGGCAACCTACAGGCAGGTGCTCTAAAGAGGGAATTGCACCAGGCAATGTATTTAATCGACTTTTATGAATTAGCGAGTTAGTAAAATCGGGAATAGAGCGAACAAGTGCTTGAGTATAAGGGTGATAAGGTGTCACTAATAGCTCATCAGGTACTGCTGTTTCTACGGTTTGACCACAATACATTACCGTTATTTTATTCGCTAATTTACTCATCCATTGCAAATCATGGCTAATCAAGAGGATAGTCATATTATTATTCTGGTTAAGCCGTGTTAATAAACGAAATATTTGTGTTTGCGTTGCTGGTTCCATCGCATTAGTTGGTTCATCTGCAATAAGTAATCGAGGCTGATTTGCAATAGCAATAGCAATCATCACCTTCTGGCATTCGCCTTCCGTTAGTTCATAAGGATAACTATGCATAATATCTTTATGATCTTTAATACCAACACGATGCAACAACTCAATAGCACGACGTTTACGCCAATGAAACCTCTGCCACCAATGACCTTTAAATGTCCAGCCCGGGATAGCTTGTATCAACTGCTGTTCAATTTTTGTTGCAGGATCGAGACAAGATTGAGGCTCTTGAAATATCATTGATATATTGTGACCAATAACTTTACGACGTGCTCTTGGTGACAGTTTGAGTAAATCAATGTCATCAAAACGAAAACGGTCAGCGGTTACATTAATATTATCTTTGGTAACTCCGCAGATAGCTTTAGCAATTAAGCTTTTTCCTGAACCAGATTCGCCAACTAAGCCTCTTACTTCACCTTCGTTTAGTGTGATAGAGACGCGATCAACCGCTTTAACTGGGCCATCAGGCGTCATAAATTCAATGGTTAAATTGCGGATATCCAATAACGGCATTATTCGACTCCTTCATTGATTGCACGCTGTAAACCATCACCTAATAGATTAACCAGTAAAACACTTATCATAATGGTTGCGCCAGGAATTAAAACTGTCCAAGGTGCCACATAAATTAACTCTAATGAGTCGCCTAACATTGCCCCCCATTCAGGAGAAGGTAATTGAGCGCCTAAATTAAGAAAGCCTAAAGCGGTAATATCAAGAATAGCTATCGAGAATGCACGCGTTAATTCTGATACTAAAACAGGCGTAATATTAGGAAGTACCGTATACCATAGAATAGAGATATTAGACGCGCCATCAAGACGAGCGGCAATAACGTACTCTTTGTTTAGCTCATCATTTACCGCAGAATAAATCATTCGAACTAAGCGAGGTAACAGCGCTAGCCAGATTGCTATCATGGCGTGTTCTAGGCTTGTTCCTACAAACGCCACAACGATAATTGCCAACAATAATGATGGAATAGAGAGCAGTGTATCTAAAATATGATTTAACACTGCGGATTTAAGCCCGTGAGTCATACCGGCAAGACAGCCAATAATTAACCCCATTAATGTTGCCGCAAAGGTAACGATAAACGCACCACCAAAAGTTAAGCTTGCCCCAATTAAGATCCGACTAAAAACGTCTCTACCTAAATCATCTGTACCAAAGAAGTAGGAGACATTCCCGTTTTGATACCATGAAGGTGGCGTTAATTGATGCCCAAAAAATTGTTGATCAAGGGCATGAGGCGCAATATATGGTCCAACGATGCTTAATACTAACAAAAAGATAACGCCATAAAATCCGACCATGGCGATAACATCTTTAGAAAAACATTGCCAAATCACATGAGCAGGAGATGGTGTTTTTTTCTCTTTATAAAATTGGCTATCTAAAGGCATATCCCACCTTATGTTTCATCGGATTACTCATTGCACCCACAATATCTGATAGCACATTAACAATAATGACCATTGACCCAATTAACATGACACCGGCTGAGATGGCAGAGTAGTCTTGTTGGCGAATGGCAGTAACCAACCAACGACCAAGACCCGGCCAGTTAAAAACAATTTCTGTCACCATTGTGAGAGTTAACATGGTAGAGAACTGTAAGCCTAATTTAGGAATAATGGGGGGTAAAGCATTATGAAGAATATGACGACGAATAATGGTAAAACGTGAGAGACCTCGCGTTGCTGCTGCTTTTACATAGTTTTCAGCCATGATCTCTTCAGTGCTATTACGCATAAGTCTAATTACTTCCGTTGTTGGTGCAATGGCTAATGTCGTAACAGGTAAAACTAAGTGCTGTAATACATTGATTATCATCTGCTGACGATAAGGTGAATCAGATAACCATGCATCAACGAGTGCAATTCCTGTCACCGTTTGCAGGTTATATAACAAGTCAATACGACCTGATACAGGAAGCCAACCGAGTTTTAGTGAGAAAAAGAGGGTTAATAATAGAGCAAGTCCAAAAACAGGGACAGAAAAGCCCAATAAAGCAAAGTTACTAATGAGAATATCGGCAGGTTTATTACGCCAAACACCAGCAATAATACCCGCAGGAATACCAACAAGTAATGCAAAAATAAAGGCGAGGGTGCAAAGCTCCATTGTTGCTGGAAGCGCTTCGATCAGTTGATCACGAATAGATTCGCCATTAATTGATGATATTCCAAAATCTAAATGAACCATATTATGAGTGTAAAAAATATAAGCATCGGTGAGCGATGCGCCACTCAATGGACCATTAGGCGTGTAATAACTTAAGCTAAAACTGACTAATGACAGCAAAAACAGTGTCACAATTAATAAAAGTAATCGACGTATCGAATAGATAATCATGGATTATTCGTTGCCTCTTTGCTGCTATTATGCTCATCAACTTCAGTTTCTCGATAAACCCCTGCAAAAGAGGCATTACCAAAGGTGCTTAATAAAAGTCCTTTAATATCATAGCGATAAGCTTGCATGCGTAAAGAATTAGCTAAAGGTAAAACGGGCAGTTCTTGAGCTAAAACATCCTGTGCTTCGTGATAATAGTCCATACGAGATGCTAACTGTTGACTGTAGAGCGCTTTTTTCAATATTTCATCAAAGTCAGGTGAACACCAGTGACTTAAGTTAGTCTGCGAACTAATCGCAGCACAACTAAATAGCGGGCGGAAAAAACTATCGGGATCGTTACTGTCTGTTGACCAACCAGATAATGTCATATCATGAGTCCTATCCATCATTGTTGTTTCTTGGTAACGACCTTCAATCGGGCGAATATTCATCTTAATACCCACTTGCGCTAAATCTGCTTGTATCAACTCTGCCATTTTTAATGGGCTTGGGTTATAAGATTGAGAAGCACTAGGCACCCATAAATTTAACTTAAGCCCTTCAAGACCTAACTCTTTAAGAATTTGTTTCGATTTTTCAGGATTATATTCTGTAATTTTAGCTCGATTATCATAAGCCCAAGAGGCGCGAGGAAGCACCGATGCAGCAGTTTCGGCAGTTCCATAATATATTGATTCCATTAATCGTTCGTTATTAATAGCGTAAGCTATTGCTTGGCGAACTTTCAAATCATTTAGCGGTGGTTTACTGGTGTTAAATGCCAAATAAGCGATATTCATACCGGAGCGTAATGTTAGTCTTAGACGAGGATCATCTCGCAATACTTTTAGCTGACTCGCTGCGGGATAAGCTAAAACGTCACATTCGCCCGTTAATAATTTAGAAATACGTCCTGTACCACCGGCACCCATATCAATGACAATTTGCTGCATTTTAGGTTCACCTTTCCAGTAATTATGATTCCTAAAAAGTCGAACAAATTGACCCGCTTGATACTCATCGAGTAAAAAAGGTCCTGTGCCTACAGGTTTCCAATCAAGTTGTGATTGTGTTCCTGCATCAACAAGATTTTTCGCATATTCAGCAGAAAGGATAGGGGCATAATGAGTTGCCAAATGCCATAAAAAAGAGGCGTCAGGCTCTTTTAGACTAAATTCAACAGTATATTGCCCAAGTTTTTTAATTGATTGAATATTATCAGCAAAACGTAAGCTATCGAAGTAAGGATATTGACCGCCATTAACTTGGTAAAAAGGATTTTCAGGGTCAAACATTCGTTCAAAACTAAAGATAACATCATCTGCTGTTAATTTACGTGTTGGGTTAAACCACTGAGTTTGTTGAAATGAAACATTTCTACGTAAATAAAAACGATAAGTTGCACCGTTATCAAGAGTTTCCCATCGCGCGGCAAGCTCAGGAATCAGTCGATAAGTGTAAGGGTCAACATCTAATAAACGGTCGTAAAGTTGTGCCGCGAGAGGATCAATAATTAATCCGCTACTTGATAATTGGGGATTAAAGGTATTTACACTGCCATCTACGCAGTAAACAAAGCCATTTTGATGAATTTGTGTTGGCTCTTGTTCTACCGATATCACTTGCGTCATAGGGGCTGCATTAGCAACAGAAGCCATGCATAAAGAGGCGAGTAGCATAGTACTAACAAGTAAAATAGGGCGCATAAATAATGTCTTTTATAGAAACGATTTTGCTATTGTAACTTAAAAAACTTTCTATCCCCAAATTGTCAAAAAACAAAGTGAGAAAAATTCTCAATAAAAAGCTTTACAAATGCTAATGATAAATATTATCATCCGTATTGTCCTTTGGCAGTAAAGAGGTTTTCTACCAAAGGCACGACATTGCTCACATTGCTTCCAGTATTTTTTTACTAGCCAGCTCGGGTGCTGGCTTTTTTTTTATCTGCCATTTATCTCTTCTAGAACAAAGCATTTTATCAACTACTTTTATTCCTCTATTCCTCTATTCCTCTATTCCTCTATTCCTCTATTCCTCTATTCCTCTAATTCACTGATTGATGCTTTTTAATCAGTCCTCGTAATTGATCATAGCTTAAAGACAATTTTTCTGCGGCAGCTTTCTGATTATATTGTGCTTCTTTTAGTGCAACATCGACTAGCGCTTTTTCTGTATCGTTTTGCCATTGTCGTAAATCTAACGGTAAAGAGGGCAGTGCAGATGAGGTCAATGATGATTTTATTGCATTAGATGGCGGCACCATTAGTGCCCGCTGCGTGCGAGCAAAGGGATCAATAATAATATTATCTAACTCGTTATCACTTTCTCCATGACGATAGACAGAGCGTTCAACCACATTTTTTAATTCACGAATATTACCCGGCCAAGCATAATCTAACAGGGTTTGGCTTGCGCTTTCACTAAAGCCAGGGAAAAACGGCAATCCCAACTCTTGGCACATAGCAATAGCAAAATTTTCAGCCAATAACATAATATCGGCTCTGCGCTCTCTTAATGGTGGAATTCTTATTACATCAAAAGCGAGTCTATCGAGTAAGTCAGCTCTAAATTTCCCCTCTTCTGCCATTGCGGGTAAATCAGCATTAGTTGCACAGATGAGTCTGACATCAACATGAAGCGATTGGCTACCACCAACACGCTCTAAATGACCATATTCAATAACTCTCAGTAATTTTTCTTGCACAAGCATTGGCGCTGTTGCTAATTCATCAAGAAACAATGAACCACCATCTGCTCGTTCAAAACGGCCTTGATGGCGGTTTTTAGCACCCGTAAAAGCGCCTGCTTCATGACCAAAAAGTTCAGAATCAAGTAAATTATCATTTAACGCAGAGCAGTTAATTGAAATAAAAGGACCTTGCCACCAAGGGGCAAGATAGTGCAATCGATGAGCGATTAGCTCTTTACCTGTACCGCGTTCACCAATAATTAAGACGGGTTTTTTAAGTTGAGCAAGTGCAGAGGTCTGTTCTAATACATCAATAAACTGGCTGTCTACTCCAATAATGGTCTCTAGATTCTTATTCATTGGTTAAATTCACCATACAGAGGTATTTTTTACCATGTTATCAGTTGTCTGAATATTAAGCTAATTTAAATAAGCTATTATTTATCAATGTATTAAGGTTATTATAAAAGTTGGCACGTAAATTGTATTAATAAAAGTAAGCAGGGTATTATCAGTGATAATGCCATTTAAAATGAAACAATTGAACGCTACTATCTAGCATAGCTATTAAGGATGACATCATGGGTATATTTTCACGTTTTGCCGATATTATTAATGCCAACATCGCTTCTTTATTAGATAAAGCAGAAGATCCAGAAAAAATGATCCGCCTGATGATCCAAGAAATGGAAGATATGCTGGTGGAAATTCGGACTACATCAGCACGTACTTTAGCTGAAAAGAAAGGGTTAGAACGTCGTATTGAACAAGCTGAAAAGCAAATTCAAGATTGGCAAGATAAAGCTGAACTGGCTTTAGTGAAAGATAAAGAAGACTTAGCTCGCGCTGCATTAATTGAAAAACAACGTATTGCTTCAGTCAATGACACTTTAAAACATGAGCTGATTATTATTGATGAAACCTTAGAGCGACTAAAAGGTGAAATTCGTGAATTGGAAAACAAGTTGACAGAAACCCGTGCAAAACAGCAATCACTGGTGGTTCGTCATCAAGCAGCAAACTCTTCACGTCAAGTTCGTCGTCAATTAGACAGTGGTAAAATGGATGCTGCAATGGCGCGTTTTGAGCAATTTGAACGCCGAATTGATCATATGGAAGGTGAAGCTCAAAGTTATGGCTTAGGTAAAGAAAAATCTTTAGACCAACAGTTTGCTGAATTAAAAGCTGATGATGAAATTAGCGCGCAATTAGCAGCGTTAAAAGCTAAAATCAATATCAACAAAGAGTAATAGCAAGCGTAATAACCACTTATAAAGGATATGTAATGGGCTATATATTTCTGGGAATACCACTGACTATCTTTATTCTATTTATTCTACCTATCTGGCTGTGGTTACATTACAGCAGTAGAAAGGGAGGAGGTAGTGTTCAGCTAACCCAACAAGAAATGCAGCGACTGAGCGCGCTGGTGGATCAAGCTCAACAGATGCAGGAACGCATTAAGACACTAGAACAAATACTTGATGCAGAACATCCTAACTGGAGGCAATCATAATGACGATGCAACAAACGCAACTGTATCGTTTGCCACAAGAGGGAATGATCCGTGGTGTATGCGCAGGGCTAGCCCATTATTTTAATATTCCTGTTTTACTGGTTAGGGTTATTGCGGTGATTGCTCTGTTTGCAGGCTTTTTTGGTTTAACCATTGTGGCTTATTTAGTTTTAAGTTTTTTTATGGAGCCGGCACCTGATAATTACAATCAGGATCAACAGCAGCAAGAAAGTTTAAAAGAGATCTTAAATGGCGTAGATAGCCAATTAATGCGCGGAGAAAAGCGTTTGCAGCAAATGGAACGTTACATTACTTCTTCAACGTATCAATTAAATAAACGCTTTCGAGATTTATAATTTTCTCGCCACTTAATCTGAATGACGCTCCTTTTATTGGAGCGTCTTTTTTTAAATGCATTTCTTTGTTCGCTAATTAATCTCTAAAGATAAAGTGGTTTAATCAGGAGGATTGTGTGAATTGCACCAACTCAGAAGCAACGATTAAAAAAAATAATCTCACCAAGTTAATCCAAAAAGGGTTAACATTTGGTTTTATGTTATTCACTTTATTAGGACCAGCGGCAATAACTGGCGGTATATTAAGGCGTATAAGTAGTAAGCCGTTACGTTGGTTGGTTCTGTTGATAGCTGAACCTATTATTACAAAAGGGCTAAATAAGCTATCACGTCAGGTATCTTGGGAGAAACATGAAACGCCTACAAAATGAATTAACTGCATTTATTAATCGCGGAGTCGATAGACACCTTCGTTTAGCTGTTACTGGATTAAGCCGTAGCGGTAAAACAGCATTTATTACTTCGTTGGTTAATCAACTTATAAATGTTCATAGTGGTGCGCGTTTACCTTTATTTTCGGCTGCTCGTAATAAACAGTTATTAGGTGTGAAACGTATTCCACAACATAATTTAAATATTCCACGATTTACTTATGATGAGGGAATGGACTCTCTTTATCACACACCACCAAGCTGGCCTACACCAACAAAAGGCGTGAGTGAAATTCGTTTACAGCTACGTTATCGCTCTAATGAATCACTGACCCGTTTTATAAAAGAGACATCATCACTTTATCTTGAAATAGTCGATTATCCTGGTGAGTGGTTATTAGATTTACCTATGCTAGAACAAGACTATTTTGAATGGTCTGAACAGATGAATAAGGTAAATCGCCAAAGAATATCACCAGAACAAAAATGGCAGTCACTAATTAAAAAATGTGATCCATTTGCACCCGCTGATGAAACCTTATTAGCCGATATTGCAGCGGCTTACACTGAATATTTATTAGACTGTAAAAAAGAAGGCTTACATTTTATTCAACCGGGACGTTTTGTTTTGCCTGGTGAATTAGCAGGCGCTCCTGTTTTACAATTTTTTCCGTGGGCTGATTTACAGCAACATGATATTACGAAATTAAAAAACGCAGATAAACGCACCAATATTGGTATGTTAAAACAGCGTTATGAATATTATGGGCAACATGTCGTCAAAGGTTTCTATCGTGACCATTTTCAAGGATTTGATAGACAAATTGTCTTAGTTGATTGTTTACAACCATTAAACCAAGGTGCCGATGTTTTTAATGATATGCGCCAAGCATTAACACAATTGATGCGTAGTTTTCATTATGGCAAACGTACTTTATTAAGACGCTTATTTTCACCGTGTATCGACAAACTTTTATTTGCAGCGACTAAAGCTGACCATATTACCGCGGATCAACATGAAAATTTAGTTTCGCTATTACAGCAGCTTATTCAAGATGCAAAACAAAATGCTATTTTTGAAGGGATCAGTATTGATTGCATGGGACTTGCCTCCATTGCAGCAACTGAAAGCGGCATAGTTTCACATCATGGTGAGAAAATTCCTGCATTAAAAGGTTTTAGATTAAGTGATAACCAACCGTTGGTCTATTTCCCTGGAGAAGTTCCAAAACGCCTTCCTGAAAAAGCGTTTTGGCAGCAGCAAGGTTTTAATTTTGAATCATTTAGACCACAGCAAATTTCAAGAGATAGTGCCGTTCCACATATAAGAATGGATAGTGCGATGGAGTTTTTGTTAGGGGATAAATTAAAATGAATGAGCCACTAAAATCACGTATTGATTTTAAAGGATCTGTACTTCAAGACGAAGACGTTATCCTAAAAAAGAGTGTCGATTTTAATAACGAAGAACAATTTCTGCCTTTTAACCCACAATTAGAGCAAGAAGAAAATGAAGGGCGCTTAGAAGGTGAAATTCAATCTGTTTTAAAACCCAAAAAAAGTGTATGGAAACGGTTATTAACAGTAGCAACCACCATTTTAGGTGTAAGTGTTATCGCTCAAGCTGGGCAATGGATTTATGAATCGTGGATAAATTCTGATTGGATTGCTTTAGGTGCTGCAAGTGCGGGTGGTTTAATTGTTGTCGCAGGAATAGGTTCTGTTATTACTGAGTGGGTTCGTATTTATCGTTTACGTCAACGAGCAGATGAAAGAGATAAAGCAAAAGCGCTGCTCTATAGCCATGCGATGGGAAATGGACGACCATTTTGCGAAAATCTCGCTAAACAAGCAGGCGTAAATCCCCAACACCCAGCTTTTATTCGTTGGCAGAGTGCATTACATGATACTCATAATGATAGAGAAGTTTTAGAGCTTTATAGCCAATTAGTTCAACCTATTTTAGATAAGCAAGCCAGAGCTGAAATTAGCCGTTCTGCTGCAGAATCAACCCTTATGATTGCAGTTAGTCCATTAGCAATGGTTGATATGGCGTTTATTGGTTGGCGCAATATTCGGTTAATTAACCGTATTGCTGAAATATATGGTATTGAATTAGGCTATTACAGTCGTTTAAAACTATTTCGTCTTGTTTTAGTCAATATTGCTTTTGCAGGAGCCACTGAGTTAGTCACAGAAGTTGGTATGGATTGGCTATCTCAAGACTTAGCTGCAAGATTATCAACAAGAGCAGCGCAAGGTATAGGTGCTGGGCTATTAACCGCGCGCTTAGGGATTAAAGCGATGGAGCTTTGCCGCCCACTTCCGTGGATTGATAATAATAAGCCTAAGTTAGGCGATTTTAGAAAAGAGCTTATTGGTCAATTAAAGAACACATTAGGAAGTAAGAAAAAGGAATAGGCTATTCCTTGGATATACTCTTAACTCAACTCAATCAAAGCCGCTGATAAATATCAGCGGCTTTTTTTATTGTTATAATAATTAATTTAAATTGTTTTATAGAAAATAAATTATATAAATAAAATTAAAATATAACTAGAAGATTAGACAAACAATAATTTATTAACCTTAAGTTATTGTTTGAGTATTTATTATCAGACATTGTTAGTACTTCTATATAAAGGGGTAAGAAATATAAAGAACAAGCTTTTTTATACGATTTATTATCTGATTGTATTTTAAGTAAAATCACATTATCTCACACACCTTGTGTAGCAATATATTAACAATATTCCTTTTTTGATAGAAAAGAGTGTTGGCTTTAGTATAATAAATAGCGTTAAATATTACCCTTCTCAATTGAGATGATAATAAAATAGCTAAAAAAACAGCAAAAAAACGGGTGGAAAATTGCCATCTACGTGCTATTTTCGCAAAAATCATTGCTATTAAATAGAATTAAAAAATTTGGTTCTATTCAAAAGAATAGAGATATTAAAGAGTAGATTACATTTATTAGGGATGGGAAAATGAACGAAATACAAATATCAGTTATCAAAAAATTGTCAAAACAGAGACGTAAGCTTTATGTACGTTCTTCTATCAATTTAGCAAAGCTTGATAAGCAATTAAGTACACTTATTCCAATTCTTAATGAAACTATTGATGAAATAAAGAAAAAACAGCAGCAAAAAGATATAGAACAAAATCAATTTAAGAAAGCATCACAATTTTTTGAGTATCTAACTGAAAACGATAAAAGAGAGAACGCTATTTATGCATTAGAGTATTTACTTTTTTGTTTTGACAATGGCTGTAAAGTGATAAAAAAAGTAATACGAAGAGAATTAAAACCATTAGTACAAGGTATCGAGCATCTTATTGATTTTGAACTGAAAAAAGTAATAAAACCGTCTTGGTTTGCTCTATTTAATGGCTCCAAAGTATAAACGATAGGTTTTTAATAATCAAAAACTTGATTCATTCGTGTAAAAATAAATGCTAGTAGTGTCAACCTTTGCTGACAATTCCCTTTATTTCGTTGATATTTATGTATAATATCTAAAATTAGTTCAGGGTCACTCTGTGTTAAGAAGGTTTAAAATGCGTTTAGAAGTCACATGCGAAGATCGTATCGGGTTAACCCGTGAATTATTAGATCTGCTAGTACTGAAAAATATTGATTTGCGCGGAATTGAAATATTTCCTATAGGCCTAATTTACCTGAATTTTTCACAAGTCGATTTCAATATATTCCAGCCTTTAATGGCAGAAATAAGAAGAATTAATGGTGTTATTGATGTTCGCACAGTGGCATTTATGCCATCAGAACAAGAACACCGTGCAATGTGGACATTATTAGAATCAGTACCAGTGCCCGTTTTTTCGATTAATATAAAAGGGCAAATTAAGTTATTAAATCCAGCAACTCGCCAGCTTTTTGACTTAGCAAGTGATGACGACTCCGAAAAATCTTTCAATCAATTAATCCCTAATTTTAATATTCATCGTTGGTTAGACCAAAAAGATCCGCACGCTCAAGTTATTCCTATTAATCTAAAAAAACGAAAATATGATATGGAAATTGTGCCGATTAAATTGACGGATGATAACCAATTTCACCACTGTGTTGGTGCACTTATTCTACTGAAATATCATGGAATGCAGCATCATGAGCACCCTAAATTAATTATTAATGATGATAGTGGTTTTGCTCAAATAATCGCAGTTAGCTCTCAAATGAAACAGATTGTTGAGCGAGCTCGTAAAATGGCCAAAATGGATGATCCATTGCTATTAGTTGGTGATACTGGAACTGGAAAAGATATATTTGCAAAAGCCTGCCACCTCTTAAGTGATCGAGCAAGATTACCTTTTCTTGGGTTAAACTGCGCATCAATGCCTGATGATGTTGTTGAAAGTGAGCTTTTTGGTTATGCCGCGGGTGCTTATCCTAATGCATCTGAAGGGAAAAAAGGTTTCTTTGAGCAAGCTGATGGCGGGACTGTTTTACTTGATGAAATTGGTGAAATGTCACCACAGATGCAAATCAAATTACTGCGTTTTTTAAATGATGGTACATTTCGCCGTGTAGGTGAAGAGCAGGAAGTTAAAGTGGATGTACGTATTATTTGTGCAACTCAGAAAAATTTATGGGAATTAATGCAGAAGGGATTGTTCAGAGAAGATCTCTATTATCGGCTTAATGTTTTAACCCTAAAGTTGCCCCCTTTAAGAGAAAGAAAAGCAGATATTATGCCCCTTACTACACATTTTGTTGATCAATATTGTCTAGAGCAAAAAGTGGCGCATCCTCTCCTTTCACCAGAGCTTTCTAGCTATTTAATGCAATATTCCTGGCCTGGCAATGTGCGTCAATTACGTAATACTATCTACCAAGCTATGGCTCAATTAGTGGGAAATACGTTGCGTCAGCAAGATATCTCATTACCAGAACAGATTACAGATACTCTGTTTGATGAAGAGTTGTTAGAAGGTTCGTTAGATGAAATGACTAAACGATTTGAAGCTTCAATATTAACGCGATTATATCGTGATTATCCTAGTACACGTAAATTAGCAAAACGTTTAGGTATCTCTCATACTGCAATTGCGAATAAATTAAGAGAATACAATTTAACAAATAAAAAAAGTGATAAAAGTGAAAATTAATCGCTCCGGTGAGTAATATACTTATTAGATACTACAATAAAATAAACGGGCAATAGCCCGTTTATTTTTACAACCTATAATGCACCTAGAATAGATTATTTTAACGCGTTAAGTGCGTCATCATAATTTGGTTCAGTAGTGATTTCATCAACGAGTTGGGTATAAATAACTTTGTTATTTTCATCTAATACGATTACTGCTCGGCTTGTTAAACCAGCTAAAGGACCAGATGCAATGGCAACGCCATAATCTTCTTTAAACTGAGCGCCACGTAGAGTAGATAACGTTACTACATTATCTAAACCTTCAGCACCGCAAAAACGAGCTTGAGCAAAAGGTAAGTCAGCTGAAATACATAATACAATCGTATTATTTAATTCATTTGCAACTTTGTTAAATTGGCGAACACTTGCTGCACAAACACCAGTATCTACACTAGGAAAAATATTTAAAACTTTACGTTTACCAGCAAATTGGGCTAAAGAAACATCATTGAGGTCTTTACCCACTAAAGAAAAATCAGGTGCATTTTGACCTACAGTTGGGAAACTCCCTGCTAAAGTGACTGCGTTTCCTTGTAAAGTAACTTGATGTGCCATTGTTGCTCTCCTTTATTAGTTTTTAAACTAACGATTATTAATACTCATATTTGCGATAACATTGTTACCGCTTGACCATAATTAAATTTTATCATTACTAATGTAGCTGTAGCTGTAGCTGTAGCTGTAGCTGTAGCTGTAGCTAAAAAATGTAGTAACAGCTAAAAAGGCTGATTTTTATAAAATAATTGAAAACAGTGATTGTGCCTTTTTATCAGGCTCTTATAATTATTCAGTTCACTTTCACATAGACTACAGGACGAAACAGACATGCGCAAAACATTCGTCATTTCCTGCATACTGGTTGCCCAAGGGGTATTTACGTCGCAAGCTTATACTGCGGAGATCCCAAAAGGTGAAATACTGGATAAAAAACAAGAAGTTGTTCGCCATATAAAAGATGATCCGGCTACCTTAGATCCCACTAATTCAGTTGGTTTAGCTGAAGCACAGATCCAGCGAGATTTATTTGAAGGGTTGACGATAAAAGACAGACATGGACGCGCTATTCCTGGCGTTGCACAATCGTGGCGAACAGAGGATAACCGTATATGGATCTTTACTTTGCGCAACAATGCTAAATGGTCTAATGGTGAAAAAGTTACCGCATCAGATTTCGTATACAGCTGGCAACGATTGGTTGATCCTAAAAACCTTTCACCTTCTGCGTGGTATGTGTCTTTATCCTCGATAGAAAATGCACAAAAAATTATTGATGGAAAATTAAAGCCAACAGCATTGGGCGTAGAAGCCCTTGATGAACAAACATTAAAAATTACCTTAGAACGACCCGTCTCCTATTTCCCAAGTTTAACCACCCATTTCTCGTTATATCCTGTACCTCGTCATACTATTGAAAAATATGGTGCAGAGTGGATAAAAGTAGATAATTTAGTGGGAAATGGTGCCTTTGTTTTAAATGAACGGGTTGTTAATGAAAAAATCGTCCTAACACCAAACCGTTACTATTGGGATCATAAAAATACCGTTTTAACAAAAGTGACATTTTTACCAATTAATCATGAATCGCAAGCAACAAAACGTTATCTAGCCGGTGATATAGATATTACTGAATCCTTTCCTAAAAATTTATACCATAAATTAATGAAGGATATTCCAGACCAAGTTTATATTCCTAAACAACTGGGTACCTATTATTATGCATTTAACACACAATCAGGACCGACAAGTGATATTCGTGTACGCAAAGCATTGGCAATGGCAATAGATAGAAAAATTATTACAGAAAAAGTGCTAGGAACTGGCGAAAAACCAGCTAATCGGTTTACGCCTGATGTTACGGCAAACTTTATACCCGAGCCCACAATCTATGATGAATACAATCAAGATGAACTAGATAGCCAAGCCAAAATACTGCTATCAGCTGCGGGATATGGACCTCATAACCCACTAAAACTGTCACTTTTATATAATAACTCTGAGAATCATCAAAAAATAGCTATTGCAGTCGCATCAATGTGGAAGAAAAAATTAGGCGTAAAAGTTGAATTACGTAATCAAGAGTGGAAAACCTATATTGATAGTAGGAACTTAGGTGATTTTGATGTGATTAGAGCTTCATGGATGGGGGATTATAATGAACCATCAACGTTTTTAACTTTGTTAGGTTCTAAGCATGCGGGAAATATTTCTAAATATCAAAATCAGCAATATGATGAAATTTTGACGCTATCTGGAATAACCATTGATGATAACGAAAGAAATCGTCTTTATAACCGAGCTGAGCAAATAATTGCTGAAGATGCACCAATAGCGCCTATTTATCAATATACAAATGGACGATTAATTAAACCTTGGTTAAAAGGTTATCCTATTGAAAATCCTGAAGATGTAGCATATAGCCATTCATTATATATTTTAAAACATTAACATTATATCTCAGCGAAATATAAGACACTCAACTTTTTGGTTGGGTGTTTTTTTTATTTTTATTAATAGAGTCAAAGAGATTTTAATAAAAAAGAGAGGGTAAAAAAAGAACCCCTTTTAACAAGGGGCGTAGCAAAATAAAGCAGAGGTAACTTATTGTCTTGTTATAAATTATATTTAAAACGTTTAATTTGCACGTTTTTTATTGTTTCTAACTGTTACGGCTGTTACAAAAATTTTTTTAATAAAAAAAATCCCTCTGTTATAAAAACAGAAGGAGACTCAAAAGGAATAAACATTGCAGAATGAATGTTAATATATTTTTGCATTAATGTTTTGACTAATTGTGCAGTATAAGCAAATTTTAATATTACATCCTCTTTTTCTTATAGGTATATGTTCTTAATATTAACTGAAACTAATGTTATTAGTTGTTTAACTGCTTATATTTACAAATAAATCAATAATCAATTAATATTAGTTTTGTTAATAATTGTTACATGTTATCAACAGTTTTAGAATCGATATCCTAAAGAGAGTTGTATACCATCTAACTTAATACGTCTTTTATTAACCGTTGCATCGGAATAGAGATATCCCATATTGATTGAAATATACTCTATGGGATTATAATCAATACCACCTTGAGCTAAATAGTTGGATGTATTGACTACACAGTCATCCGTTGTGTTAATAAATGGATGATGCTTATCTTCATTGTATTTTATTTTTACTGGTCCCATTTGGGCATAAATTGAGAAGGCAGAATTAATTCGATAAGTAGGACCGATTAATACTGAAGTCATAGAATATTTTTGTTCTAAAATTGAGAGAGTGGGAAATCGCCCATCACTAAAATTTTTCTCACGGTTGGAATTAATATGTAGTAGGGATGCTAATAACCCCCATGTATTATCTGACTCATAACGATAGCTCAGTTGTGCGCCATGAGCTGTGTTACCTGTAATTTTGCTGTAAATGTAGCCACCATAAAATGTGTGAGCATCATTGTGAGCATATAAAGAGGATGAGTATGATAACGCTAAGAAGATAAGGGTAGTAATTAATTTTTTAGGTATATTCATTTTTGAGTATCTGCTTGTTTAAGATGACGCTATTTTTAGTGAGTTAAAAAATAAACTCAATATTAATTGATTGAAATTACTCTTAAAAAAAATTAGCAAGCTTACTCTTAGATTAAATAAAAAATCGGATTGCATAAATATATAATTATTGAATTAAAAAGAATAATGTTATTAAAAACATCATATAAATACTTTAGTTTTTATATTTAAATGGATAAATAAAGCAAGTATTTAAATAGAGTGATGGATCCTAAAATCCATCACGCTTTATCAGATAATTTACTTTTTATCTAGTACTTCAACTAATGTATATTTTACGCTTGGTGCATCCGCTGGCGGATTAGGAATATCTGTTACTTTTACTTTCAGTGTATATTCCGAACCACTCTTAAATTCAAAGCCTTCAATGTTTTGATAAAAAAGAGACCACTCACCAGAAGGGAGCTCTTTTATTTTCATACATTTCATAGGTGCAACACCGACACAATCATAAAGTTGAGAGTCTACAAGAAAGGTTTTTGTTGGCTCAGTTTGTGGATTAGCCGCTGATTCTGTCGTAGTAGCGTTATCACAACCTGCTAAAAGTAAAAATAAAGGAATAGCGAGAAATTTGTTCATATTAATGACCTTATTTTTAGGTACGACATACTAAGTATAGAATGTGGTTTATATATTGCTCAAGAAACTACACTTAATAGTAGGTAGTTTCCGAAGCATCCAATCATAAAATAACATATTCTTAGGTATATATTGAAAGTAATAGCATAAGGTAACTATCAACATTATTTTTAGTGTAAAAATCCTAAAGTAGAAAATATAATATAAATTTGCTGTTTTTTAATACAAAAAATCGTTAGGACAAGCAAAATTGACAAAAATAGTATGAAATAACATCTTGAAATATAATAATATAAAAGCTGCATATTCGAATAAACATATCCTCGTCAGCAGTGAAACTGGAATATTGTGTTAAGTGAGATATTTAAGAAGGATACTAAATGAATACAATTAATAATTCTGTTATCCAAAATTCCGATGCTATTTATGCCGCTCAGCTTAGTGGCAATGGCAGTACAAAAGAAATAACTTCAGATTCGATAGCGAGTAGCGAGCAACCTTTTTGGATTCATTTAGATTATCGTAAATCACAAAGCGCTCAGTGGATACAAGAAACGGCTCTATTGCCTCCTATTGCAAAAGATGTACTCTTGGCGGAAAACGTTAGACCAAAAGCACAACGTATTGGCGAAGGTGTAATTATTAATCTGCAAACAATTAATAATAATCCTAATGACCGTCCTGATGAACTCGTGGCGTTTAGAATTTATATTAATAGCCAAGTTATTGTCTCTAGCCGTCATCGTAGGGTGAATTCGGTAGATTCTGTTATTCATACTTTAGAATTAGGTGATGGTCCTGAATGTAGTGGTGATTGGCTTATTACTATGGCTGATGCTGTCACGGATGAAATTGGTGAATTTGTAGAAACACTTCATGACCAATTAATTGAACTAGAAGATATGATCCTCGATCAGCAAATTCCAGCAAGAGGGGAACTCGCATTATTGCGTAAACAACTTATTGTATTACGTCGTTACATGGCGCCCCAACGAGATGTTTTCTCTAGATTATCAATAGAGAAGCTACCTTGGATGAGTGATAGTGACAGAGTGACGATGTTGGAAATATCAGAACGACTTTCCCGGCGTTTAGAAGACTTGGATAGCAGTATTTCACGTACCGCAGTTATTGCAGATGAAATTACTTCAATGATGGCTGATGCAATGAATCGACGGACTTATACTATGTCGCTAATGGCAATGCTCTTTTTACCTACAACTTTTCTGACTGGATTATTTGGTGTGAATTTAGGGGGGATCCCTGGAAATGAGTTTCCTTATGGCTTCACTATTTTTTGTATGTCGCTACTGTTTTTAATTATTATTGTTACCTGGTGGTTAAAGCGTAGTAGATGGTTGTAAATATTCAGAAAATTAATCGTAACTAAATGGATTTAAAAAAGAATTCTCTAACTCTGTTTGAGATATATCAATTTTTAAAAGTGAAACATCTGGCACTATAACTCTCGCAGGTGAATACAACGTTGAGCGATGAACGTTGTGCTCCATAATTGTAGTTTTTCTCATATTGAGTTCTTAATACAGAATAATTGACCATTATTACACCGGTGTCTAATGACATCGGTTTTTTTTTGTATCTATCTTTCGTTCATAATGATTTTTGAACATAAAAATCCCCAGAAAAGAGAATATCGTTTTCTAGGGATCCGATGATTTATTTAACTTCAATAATATCTAATCTATCTTGGCTAAAATTAGGTCGTTCATCTTCTTCTGGTGAAATTAGTGGCGTTGATGGAATTTCATCTTTATCAAATGCTAAATCTCCACCATTAATGACTTCATCGCCATGTTTGAGACCGACAAAATCAAATAATTGAGTATCACATAAATGAGATGGAACAATATTTTGTGTCGCTCTAAACATGGTTTCAATTCGACCAGGGTAGCGTTTATCCCAATCTCTTAGCATCTCTTTAATAACTTGGCGCTGTAGATTTGGTTGTGAGCCACAAAGATTACATGGAATAATTGGGAATAGCTTTGCTTGAGCAAAGCGCTCGATATCTTTTTCACGAGCATAAGCAAGAGGGCGAATAACGATATGTTTACCGTCATCACTCATTAATTTTGGTGGCATACCTTTGAGTTTTCCACCATAGAACATATTTAAAAATAGCGTCTCTAAAATATCATCACGATGATGACCTAAAGCAATTTTAGTTGCGCCAATTTCAGTTGCTGTACGATATAAAATACCACGACGTAAACGAGAGCATAAAGAGCAGGTAGTTTTACCTTCTGGAATAATATCTTTTACGATCCCATAAGTATTTTCTTCAACAATCTTATATTCAACACCAAGCTGTTCTAAATATTCAGGTAAAATATGCTCAGGAAAACCAGGTTGTTTTTGATCTAAGTTAACGGCAATAAGTGAAAAGTGAATCGGAGCACTTTTTTGCAGATTCATTAAGATAGAAAGCAATGTATAGCTATCTTTACCACCAGAAAGGCAGACCATAATTCTGTCGCCATCTTCAATCATATTAAAGTCAGCGATAGCTTGCCCAACATCACGGCGTAGGCGTTTTTGTAATTTGTTAAAATTATACTGCTCTTTTGGAATGCTCATTTTTACGTTTCTATATTGTTGCTGATTGTTCTGTAATTTGCTGATAAATATCTTTTTTTAACCGATGTTATTTCTATCAACACCTATTTTAAGTCGATCTGAAATTTTAAAAAATGGTATAAAGATCAATTAGATTTAATGTAGATATAAATAATTCATAGGCAAAAAATACTCGTTATTTATGGCAAGGAAATTGATAAGCCGCAATGATAGCAGATGGTAGGGTAGTTTCGATATAGATTCGATGCAGATAAGTAAAATGGAAACCGTTTAGGCGTTAATATAACGCGTTTTATAGCCTCACAATATTATGAGGCTAGATGATTTTTTAAAGATAATATCCATCTACAGAATGATTTTCTCTCAATACAGAATCTCTTCTGCGTTGTTCTGTAAGTTTTGATAATGTGTTATCAGAAACACAAGTAAGCGCATCTTGAGGACAAAATTCAACACAAGCAGGACCTTGCTCTCGGTGCTTACATAAGTCACATTTTATAATATCCATATGAATTTGCTGCCCTAATTCTAAAAAAGAGCGCTGAGAGCTATGGTTGCCTTTTATCAATTCAATCGCACCAAATGGACAAGCTAATAGACATGCTCGACAACCAATACAATTATCAGGGTGAGTTTCTACACTATTTTCCCCAAGTATTAACGCTTTTGTTTGGCAAGCTTCGGCACAAGGCGCATCTTCACATTGATGGCAAACAGAAGCAGTAAAGTAATTCATTAATCGAATAATACGTATTCTAGGATGAAAGTTTTTCTTATCAAGAAAATCCCCCCCATCCTTTTCTGATGTATGGCTGACAGAACAAGCAATTTCACACGTTTTACAACCAATACATTTTTGAGAGTCAATTACAATTAGGCTATTTATCTCATTACCTATTTCTCTGGTTATATCTATTATGATATAACGAGTGTTGAGATGTTTTAATAATATTAATCAAACTTAGGTGGGTTAAGTAGTTATTAATAAAATTATTTTACCTTAAAGAGAATTATTATTCTTTAAGAGGTAATCAATGCCAATTTAGTCGCAAATCCCATAAAGAATAATCCAATAATTCCATTTCCTGCTTTAGCCATGCTTTTACGAGAACCAAAAAATCGAGCAAGAGCAACGCCACCAAAAATTAAAAATGAAAGATAGATAAAACTAAATGTTTCAAGCATTGAGGCAAGAATTAAGTAAGATAAGCCAGTATGTGCATAGTTAAAGTCAATAAACTGCACAAAAAAGGAGATATAAAATAAGATCGCTTTTGGATTGGTTAAGCTAAGAGTCAGTGCTTTTCTGAATACATGTTCCTGTAGACTCATTGCTTCAGCTGAATTTTTTTCTCGTGAAAAGAAATTAACGTAAATTATTTTTATCCCTAAATAGAGCAGATAAAAAGCACCAAGAAAGCGAACAATGGTAAAAAGGAGAGGCGATGCTTTTATTACAGATGCAACACCAATAAAGGCTAAAAAGATTAAAATGGCGTCACCAATAAATACCCCCAATGCAGCTCGATAACCGGCAGCAACACCGCGTGAGGCGCTGGTTTTAAGTACATAGAGTGAATTTGGACCAGGAACAATAATAATAAAAAACATACCCGCTAGATATGTCCAAATATTAAGTACCCCAAATTGCTCAAGCCACACGTTTAACCTCCACGCTAATAGTTATTTTTACTTATTCGGATAAGTAGATTCAATTTTATATTATATAAAAATAATCTAGCCAATTTAAACGTATATTTTTCTCGATAATCAGGATAATTATTTATAACTTAAGTATTTTTCTTGGAAATATTTAATGATTTTAGTAGAAAATATTAGGAGATGGTTCTGTTACAAAAAATAGTGGACTATATTTACAGTTAAATAAAAAAGCCATAAAAAACAAATTGTTACCATCTATTAATAAGATGTGGTGTTTTATCTCAACAATTGAGCCCTTTTTAAGGTAAATGTGATGGATATGCAAGGATAAGTGAATTATATTTAATGTGGATTTATACAGTGTTTTAGTTGAGTGTTCACTAAAGGAAATATCATGCTAAAAGTTATCGCAGAAGATTTTATTCAAACAGAAGCTATTAATATAGTGTTACCACTTTATCGTGAGCTCGTTGAAGCAACAAAAAAAGAGCCTCTTTGCATTAGTTATGATCTGTATATTGATGAAAAAGATCCGGGTCATTTTATTTTTATTGAAGAGTGGCCAGATCACGCGGCATTAGATACGCACTGTAATAGTGAACATTTCCGGCGATTAGTACCAATGATTAACCAATATATAAAAGCAGAACCTAAATTTATATTGATGGAAAGCGCATTAAATAGAGCATAATAGTGCTTATTTGTATGAAAAGATTTTAGGTAACAGACTTTATGTTAGCAAACTACATATCCCATATTATCAATATGGATAATAATTATCATAATTTAACGCATGTTAAACAGCATGATGAGTTAAAAGAGGTTATAACGTCTACACAAACTTGGCAGTTTAATGATGGTGTTATTCTTAAGTGTGTCGAAGAGATAGAAACTGAGCATTATGATAATGATGCTCAGTGCCCCGAACATTGGATAACGTGGGAAATTATTGAATCAAACCATAAACCGATCTCACCACGTCGGAAAGAGTTTTTTAATTTATGCCAGCAAGCTTTTTGGTTAAAAATGCAACTAGCAAATAGAGCATAAAAGGTATTTAAACAAGGGAGTTCGCATGGGGAAAATAGAAAACGAGCAAGAATATCTAGATGTGGTTTTTGATAAGTTAGATATTGCGGGGCTTACATTTAAAGAAATCGTATTTGAGAAGTGTGAGTTCAATAATTGTGATTTTTCATCAGCAAGTTTAACTTATTGCAAATTTATTAACTGCTTATTTAACCAATGTAATTTAAGTTTGATTGAGGTAAGAAATACGCGGTTTTCTAATCTAGAGTTTATAGGGTGTAAACTTGTCGGTATTGATTGGACAAAAGCCTATTGGCCACGATTTGATTTTTATTCTCAGCTAAGTTTTAAAAGTAGTATTTTAAGTGGTTGTAATTTTTTTGAATTGAAGCTTCATGAATCTATTTTTGAAGATTGTCGCCTGCATGATGTTGATTTTAGACATGCTGAATTGCAAAAATCAGTTATGATTAATTCTGATTTAACAAATAGTTTATTTATGCAGACAAATTTGGAATTTGTTGATTTTAGTGATTCGCACTCATTTGATATTGATATTCGCCAAAATAAAATAACAAAAGCTAAATTTTCCAAATTTGAAGCGTTAGAACTGTTGAGATATTTAGATATTCAATTGGTAGATTAGCTTTTTTATTTGGTGACATTACTGCCATATAAAATAGCAGAGCAACATAAGAACAGTGAAAATTCAATAATAATGATGGCCACTACAGTTGAAGTGGCTTTTTTATTTTTTATTTATCGGGCTTGAATTTAACTGTTTTTTTTATACTTAAACTACTGTCATAAGGGTTATCTTACATGTTTTTTTTGTTTAATTTAACTTAAGTTTTGATATTTTTTATATTGTATAATTTACTGATTGAAAATCGAACTTTTAATTTATTTTATGCTTAACTGGTTTTTTTTCTTTGATTTTATAGTCTTAATATTTTATTGGTGATAGGTGAAAGTATGGTAAGTTTATTTTTGATTAAGATAGTTGTTCTATTGTCACTTCATTAATAAGAAAATCTTTATTATTTTGGTTTGTTGTCGTATTATTTAAGCACAATATTATTGAATGATAAGAAAATTAACAGCTAAAGTTTTATTTTAGTTGCCTTCTTATATATTCATTTTGGCTTATTTATTATATTGAGAATAAAGATGAAACGTAATTTACTCATTTCTGCTACTGTATTAGCTATCTCCACAATCTCTTTTGGCGCACAAGCGGCATTAAATAATACTTTCTCCGTTGGTTATGCGCAGACTACCATCAAGCTTGATGATGATAAAATAGATGACAACCCAAAAGGTATTAACTTTAAATATAACTATGAGTTAAATGATAGCTGGGGTGTTATTGGCTCATTAACTTATACCAAACTCACTTATAACTACTATGAGTATTGGAGCAAAGTAGGTTCTTCAGAAGTTAATTACTTTTCACTAACGGCTGGTCCAAGCTATCGCTTTAATGACTATGTTAGTGCTTATGGTTTAATTGGTCTTGGACATGTAAATCAAGAAGATAAATATTATGGTGAGAAAGATGACTATAATAAAACGTCAATGGCATATGGTTTAGGTTTACAAGTAAATCCGCTGCCTAATATTGCTATTGATGCTTCATATGAATATTCTAAGTTAGACGATGCTAAATTTGGTACTTGGGTATTAGGTGTAGGTTACCGTTTCTAATACCACTAAATAAATAAGTATTATCATAAGAGATCATCTTGATGATCTCTTTTTTTATAATTATTTATTTAATGATAATTCAATTAACTAAGCTATCTAATTAAATCTTTCACATAGGGTGTTTTTTATAGTGCTCTGTCTCGCCTATTTCTTTTAAAATAAAATTATTATTTTATTGTTCTTATTTGGTTAATAAGTAATTTGTGATTTTTTAAGCTTGTTTTATTATTTAAATTGAGTTTTTATTGATTAATATTCAAACAATATTGATTAATTACTTATTTCTCTTTTTTAATAATATTGAGTCTGTAAATGAAATTAAAATTATTTATTTCTTCATCTATAATCATCGTTTTTTCTACACTTTCTTTTAACGCATTTGCATCATTAAAAAATACAGTATCAGTAGGCTATGCTCAGAGTGGTCTTAAAGTTGATGGGGTAAAATCGAAACAAGATCCACGAGGATTTAATCTTAAATATCACCGTGAAATAGGTAATGGGTTTGGTATTATTGGCTCGTTTTCCTATAATAAACGGGCTTATGAACAATCTGCATCTGATAATCTAACAACGGAATTAGATTTAAGTTATTATTTATTAAGCACAGGTCCAAGCTATCGTTTTAATCAATATATTAATTTATATGGTTTAGTTGGCATGAGTAGTATGAGCGCTAAAGTTAATAAGCATAATACAAATATGAGAAGTAAAGAAGAAGCAACTGAATTTTCGAATAGTTATGGGGTAGGTATGCAGTTTAATCCCTTGCCTTATTTAGCTGTGGATGCTTCTTATGAATACTCTCAAATTGCAGGCATTAATTTTGGCACTTGGGTCTTTGGTGTTGGATACAGATTCTAATAATTATTTTTAAATAATGCCACATTATGTGGCTTTATTTTTATAAGTATAGAGTTCAATAACTAGAATAATTTACATCTAAAAAAGAAGGTTGTAATAAGGTGGTTATTCGGTTTGCTAACTTATTTTGAGTTGAAAAAGTATTTTATCTCCAAGTAGGTAAAAATAGAGCCATTTTTTCACTAGTCTTTTTCCTGGCTTTAAATGATGAGATATTGCAAATTCTTCATTTTATTAGCTGCCTTTTTGGTCGATTTTTAATTTTAATTCTATTAAAAATCATTTTTAATCTAAATGAGATTTTTAATAAAAAATAATTAGTTAAACCTTAAGTACAAACGACTACTTCTAATCTTTTATTGATTTATCTTTAGCCGAAAGTATTCCTTTAATAAAGTTATATTCAAAACTCCTTTATTTAATGTTGTATTACTTAATATATTGGGGTCTTATCTATGTTTAAAAAATCTTTGATCGTACTAGCCCTCGCTCCTTTTTTTGTTCAAGCCGCGTCTATCGATGACAATAATGATCTTGATGTCCCAGTTTCAATGCCAAATGTTTCAACCAGTTTAGTTGAACAATCTGGGGGCGTTAAAGTAGGATCTGGTTTTATCGATCCCATTGATAACAATTCAATTATTATTGGTAATACAGCGGACGATAAAGATATTCCCGCTGAAAATCCAAATAAGTTATTGCCTAAAGATAAACCAAGACCTCCTGTTGCTAAATCTGATTCTGATATTGCTATTGGTAATAGTGCATATGCTGATAGTCAGTTATCAGGAGCACCGGCATTAGCGTTTGGTAATGCGGCAGTTTCTAAAGGTGAAGGTTCTGTCGCTATTGGTTCAAAAGCTGTTTCAAATGGTTTAGGTGGCATAGCCATTGGTGATGCATCTAAACAAAATAATGGTGGGATAAGCATCGGTAGTAATTCAAATGCCGGTGTTGGTAGTAAACTTACAGCACCTGATGGCTCTGAATTTGAAAGTAATCAAAGTGTTGCAATTGGTACGGATGCCAAAGTCGTGAATAATGCAAGAGAATCTATTGCATTAGGTGCTAATTCAGTCGCAGGAAAAATGTCTACAGAAAAAGCACTATTTTTAGATGAGAATAATAGAGCAGGACAGAATGTTGGTGAGTTATCAGTAGGACAAAGTGCTGAAAATAGCCAATGGGGTGAAAAAGATACCTATCGGCGTATCACTAATGTTGCTGGCGGTGCCGAAGATACAGATGTTGCTAATATTGCTCAATTAAAAGCAGTAAATGAAACCGCAACTGAAGCTAAAACAACGGCTGATGGCGCAAAAATAGCCGCCGATAATGCTCAAACGACAGCAACAGAAGCCAAAACAGCAGCCGGTACAGCATTAACAACGGCGAATGATGCCAAAACGACAGCGGATACGGCGTTAACAACAGCAACAGAAGCTAAAACGACAGCGGGTACAGCGTTAACAACGGCAAATGAGGCTAAAACTGCCGCTGATAATGCTCAAAATACAGCTAATACAGCATTGACTACTGCAACGGATGCTAAAGCCACAGCAGGAACAGCCTTAACTACCGCAAATGAAGCGAAAGCCACCGCAGCAACAGCGCTAACCACTGCCACAGGAGCCAAAACAGCTGCGGATAATGCACAAAAAACCGCTGATGGCGCTCAAACAACAGCAAATACTGCATTAAACTCAGTTAATGAGGTTAAAACAACGGTTAATGAAGTCAAAACAACCGCTAATACAGCGTTAACAACAGCCAACGAAGCTAAAACAACCGCGAATACAGCGCTGACCTCTGTTAATGAGGTAAAAGTAACAGCTAATACGGCACTGACAACGGCAACCGATGCCAAAACAACAGCTAATCAAGCTCAGACTAGCGCAGATAAAGCACAAACTAGTGCTGATAATGCTCAAAACACGGCTGTGGATGCAAAAAATATTGCCAATACGGCAAATACAACCGCTAATAATGCCAATTACACATCTAACATTGCAAATAATACGGCAAATACGGCAAATAATACGGCAAATATTGCCAATAAAACCGCAAATAATGCTTGGAACTTAGCAACACATAATAGTGCGCGTATTGATAAGTTAGAAAATAGAATGAATGATTTTGATGACAAAATGAAACGTGGTTTTGCAATGTCAGCCGCAACGGCTAATTTATTCCAACCTTATAGTGTGGGTAAATTTAATGTCAGTGCAGCTATCGGAGGATATAACTCTGAAAATGCGATTGCAGTGGGAAGTGGTTACCGTTTTAATGAAAATATCGCCGCTAAAGCCAGTGTATCTACCTCAACATCAAATTCTGGTGATTTAATGTATGGTGCGGGTGTGAATTTTGAGTGGTAAAAAAAAGAGAGAATGTAGATAGAAATAGAGGTCAGCTAATCGCTGGCCTTTTTAATTTATTATTGACTGTTGTTAATCTCAATTTAATATAACAGTTTTTAAGGAGTCATTATGTTGACAATAATAAAAGCCAACCCTTCACATTATGATGAGATAATGGAGGTATGGGAATCATCAGTGAGGGCGACACATCACTTTTTAACGCAAGAAATTATTCAATCGCTAAAAGCAGATATCTTATCGCAATATTTACCGATGCTTACTCTGTACGTTGCTATGGATAAAAATAAGGTTATTGGTGGTGTATTAGGTACGGCTGAAAATAGATTGGAAATGTTATTTGTTGCTGCTGTTTCAAGAGGTCAAGGATGTGGAAAGCAGCTATTAAAATTTGCTGTCGAAAAACTAAATATTGATGAATTAGATGTCAATGAACAAAATCCACAAGCCGTCGGTTTTTATTATTATATGGGATTTGATCAAATAGGGCGTTCTGAATTGGATGGACAGGGAAATCCATATCCATTGTTACATTTAAAGTTAAATAGAGATAAGTATAAGTACTGAAAATAACTATTATAGATTAATCTCACAATGTAATTTGATTTATGTCGTAATAATCCCTCTCGTTTAATGAAATAATTTTAGTTAATAACAACATATTGTGTAAGTAAATGGCAGGGTGATTTCTTCCACACTAAAAATAATTCTAAAATTAAGGTGGATTACGATGATAAAAAAATTTGCAGCTATCTTATCTTTATTTTTTATTACTGCTTGTTCTGAATCACAAGAGGATAGAGTCATTGCATATTGTATGGATGCATTGAGTGTTTATAGTAAAGTAACTAAAGAGCAGTGTATCTGTTTTTATAATGACGCTGAGAAAAAATTCTCATCAACAGAAATAGATAATATGGTGACATCTCCCGCCAAGAGAAAAGAAGCTGAATTAACAAAAGAGGGAATGATGTTTTTAACTATTGCACATTCGTCGCACTGTTTTGAATGATTTCTATTTTATTTGGCTACATAAAAGCGCATTTAGGCGCTTTTTTTTGTTTTTATACTATGAGGTTAAGTGATTTTAGCCATTTTTAAGATGTGGCTATTTTTTGCAATACCACAAAATTGATAAATGATAAGGCGCTAATGGAATATTATTTTTACTGTATTTATGTCCAGTTCTTGTTGAGTCTTCGTTATTTATTATGGAGTAGAAAATGTCACAATTACGTTTGTCATATCCAAAACTCAGTGCAGAAGCCTATTCTGGTTTAATAAAATGCAAAACTGCACTAGAAGGTAGCTCGTTAGAGTTGCCGCTTATTGAATTAGTATATTTAAGAATATCGCAGATTAACGGTTGCGCTTTTTGTCTTGAAATGCACAGTACTTCATTACGTAAACACGATGTGGCGCAAAATAAATTGGATGCCCTTAATGGTTGGCAAGTTAGCGAACGTTTTTCACCAAGAGAACGTGCCGCTTTAATTTGGACTGAAGCTGTGACTCATCTTTCAGCAGTAACTACCGATGATGCTATTTATCGACAAGTTAAAGCACATTTTACGGATGCTGAAATGAGCGATTTAACCGTTGCTATCGGCTTAATGAATGCATTTAATCGTATTGCAGTAAGCTTGCGCCAATAATGATATCAGGCGTAGAAAATCACGTTAAGATAGCTATGTGATAGTGATTGCAGAACAGCGAATTAAGATAAAGATAAGATTGGTTGCCTAAAATTAAAATCGCCAGCCAAATAAAAATAGAAGGCTGGCGAAAATAAAAATAATGCTATGACTTCCAGATAATATGAAACATAGGTTGTAACGGATCGCGGCTAATTAAGACTCGACCAAAAATATCATCGATATCGGCATCGTTATCTGGAGCAAGACCAATAATCACTTCACTAAAACGTGCTGATGTTATCGGAAGTCCAACAATAAACTGCCAGTCATTACCTAATGGAACCACTTCAGCAGCGCCTCGTTCTTCAAATTGCAGGTTAAAAAGGAGTTGGTCTGCAACATCTAAATTATCAGCCGCTTGTGCTAAAAATAGATCATAGGCTTGTTCAAGGGCTTCATCTTCACTGATCAATGTTGGTTCATTCATGGTAATGCCTGTTATTGTTTCTAAAATTGTCGCGTTGTTTATAGCGTATTTTGCTATTTTAGCCAAACTTATACGTTACTTTTTTATCGCTTTACTGAGTATAACATTTCTGGTTATAACAGTGGGCTAAAGAAGTAACAGATGCGTTCTAAAACGCGATTGAAAAATGGGCGTTTTTCCCACTCCTCAAGCGTTAATTCAGTAGAACGTGCAATATAATCATATTGTACAATGCTTAAATCGCTACCAAAGCCTTCATCATCAATCACTACAGTTATCTCAAAGTTGAGCCATAAGCTACGCATATCAAGATTGACTGAACCTACCATGCTTAATTGACCATCTACCATCACACTTTTTGTATGCAGCAATCCGTCTTCAAACATAAATATTTTCACACCGGATTCAAGCATCTCAGTAAAAAATGCTCGACTCGCCCAGCGAACGAGAAATGAGTCATTACAACGCGGCACAATAATGGTGACATCAACACCGCGCATGGCGGCAGTAGAAATAGCATGAGCAAGATCATCACTTGGCACAAAATAAGGTGTGGTGAGTACCAATTCTTTTCTTGCTGAATAAATAGCAGTAATTAATGATTGTTGAATTAATTCATCGGGAAAACCAGGTCCTGAAGCGATAACTTGAGTTGTGTGACCACTTTCGCTTTCAAAAGGCATAATATTGTCGTCAGGTGGTGGTGGTAAATGACGTTCACCTGTTTCCATTTCCCAATCAAAGGCATAGATAATACCTAATGTGGTAGAAACGGGACCTTCCATTCGCACCATAATATCAATCCACTGACCTACCCCCGCATCTTGTTTAAAATAGCGAGGATCAACCATATTCATACTTCCTGTATAGGAAACATAGTTGTCAATAAGTACAATTTTACGGTGTTGGCGTAAATCCATTCGGCGTAAGAAGAAACGGAATAAATTAACGTGAAGTGATTCGATAAATTCAATACCAGCGGCACGCATTTTTTCAGGGCCTTTGGTCCGAAAGAAGTTCCAGCTTCCCGCTGAGTCAACCATAATCCGGCATTTTACACCGCGTTTAGCCGCTCGAATTAAGGCGTCTGTCACTTCTTCAACTAATCCACCAGGTTGCCAAATATAAAAGACCATTTCAATATTATCACGAGCGTTATCAATATCTCGTGTGATGGCATTCAATGAGTCTTCACAAGTGGTGAGAAGCTGTATTTTATTGCCTTTTACACCCTCAATACCTTGACGTTTTGTCGTTAATTGAAAAAGTGGAGATGCAACATCACTATGGTGTTTGGCAAAAATATGTTTATATTTTTTTAACTCTTCAAGCCAAGCAACAACAGAGGGCCACATTTGTCTGGCATGTTCAACTCGGCGTTTACCAAGGTGTAATTCACCAAAAGCAAAATAGGCGATAACACCCACTAAAGGTAGAATATAAATAATAAGTAGCCAAGCCATGGTTGAGGCGACAGGGCGTCTACGCATCAGGACACGAAAAGTGACCCCGGCAATGAGTAGCCAGTAAAAGAAAAATGTTAGCCAGCTTAATACAGTATAAAATGTTGTCATAGTAGAGCTATTTTCCGTTGAAAAAAAACCACATGGACAGGCTAGAGGCAATTTAATAAAAAACAGTTCATTATCGCTGTTATTTGTACAATGTTGCTATTAAATCAGGATTATTATCGCTGTCAAATCTGTTTCTTGAGAGATAAGCATTAAATTAGTAGAACGATACAACTCTTTGTTTATTTTTTCTTTGTGAGAAATGCGCAAAGAATGAATAAATTTAGTACAAAAAACAATTACCCCCTTGGATCACAAAATGAACGTCCTATAATACATCACTTATTTGAAAAAGTAGGTGTTGAAAGCATGAGACATAGCAGGAACGAAGTTGCACGTTGGCGAATGATGAGACAAGCAATACGTAAGCGTCGTCGTTGGTTAGAAGGGCAATCGCGTCGTAATTTACGCATTTATCAACTACGTAAGCTTGATACTTCTAAAAAACATAGAGCACTTTTGTTTGTGCAACTCGCTGAGTGGAGCTAATAATTTCCTTTTTTAACTGTTTATGTCAATCATTTTGATAAACGTTATTGAATATGATTGCTATTTGCATTTAAACTGTAGGCATTATTTTTTCTTTAGGTGAAATAAGACAAGTTATGCGTTGGAAGCTTTGGGTATTCATATCACTATGTTTGCACGCCTCATTAGTTGCGGCTGCCGTTTTGTATGTTGTGGAAGAAGAACCGGCAAAACCGGAACCGATATCCATACAGATGTTGGCATTTGCAGCAGATGAGCCTGCTGGCGAGCCTGATCCTGTGGTTGAAGAGGTAACACCACCGGAACCCGAGCCTGTGATTGAACCAGAGCCAGAACCAGAGCCAATTCCTGATGTAAAGCCTATTATTGAAAAACCAATAGAGAAAAAACCAGAACCCAAACCGAAGCCAAAACCGAAACCAGTGGAAAAACCTAAGCCACCAGTTGAACGTCCACAATTGGTGTTGAATAAAGGGAATGATCAAAAGAATCTGAATCCAACAGCCAAACCAAGTGATAAAGGCGAAGATAAACCCGTTGCAACGGCAAGTAGTGGTGAAGGTAGAGCACCTAATGCTGTTCGACAAGGTTTACCTGAATATCCACCAAGAGCAAGAGCTGTAGGTATTGAAGGTTCCGTTAAAGTACGTTTTGATGTTGATGCTGATGGGCGAGTGGAAAATGTAGAAATTATTTCTGCTGATCCCAAAAATGTGTTTGAAAGAGATATTAAAAGAGCTATGCGTCAGTGGCGTTATGAAAAAATTGCTTATAAAGGAAAAGTACTGGTTATCGATTTTAAACTAACGGGTATATCAACCAGTGGTTAGTGTAAAAGAGAAAGCGCGATAAGCTATTAGCATTAGTCACTTATAGAGATAGCACACATCGTTTATATAAATAAAGGCACTTTATAAAGTGCCTTTTTTAGCTTTAGTTTTTATCGCGTTGGTTGTTGTAGCTTAGTTCTCTCGTTTGGCGGATTTTGCTAAAACGGTTTAACGCTTATTCCATGGTACTTGTTAACGTAAACTGGGCTTTGCCTTCAGGTAAGCGACGAGCCGCGTTATTTTCATCAACAGCAACATAAGTAAAAACAGCTTCTGTGGCACGATAACGTTGACCTACAGGTTCTGTGGCAACTTTTTTCACCCATACTTCAATATTGACTGTAATAGATGAGTTACCTGTTTTTAAGCAGCGTGCATAACAACACACAACATCGCCAACAGCGACAGGTTTTAGAAAGGTAATGCCTGTTACGCTAACAGTAACGACACGACCTAATGCAATTTCTTTTGCCAAAATAGCGCCACCAATGTCCATTTGAGACATTAACCAGCCACCAAAAATATCACCGTTGGCATTAGTATCTGCAGGCATGGCAAGGGTACGTAAAACGAGCTCACCATTAGGAAGAGATTGTTGTTCAGTCATGGGAAATGATATCTATAAGTGTTAAAACCAAGGAGATCTTAATAAGATCTCCCAAGAATAAGTTGTATTATTTAGATTTTATATCTGCATCATGATGAAGAGGTTTGGCTGCTTGAGCTAGGTTTTCATCTGATGCGTTCTGTTCTGTGCTATTTTCTGGCTCTTCTTCTGGTTCTGGTAAACGATTATTCCAGATATAAACCACACTCACGATAGTAAATATAAAGGTTAAAATACTTAAGCCAAAGACTTTAAAGTTAACCCAAGTCTCTAAAGAGAGTGAAAAAGCCACATAAATATTACCTAATGCACAGGTAACAAAGAAAATAACCCACGCAATATTGAGTTTCTTCCAGTTTGCGGCTGGCATTTTTAACTCTTTACCTAACATTCTTTCTATTAATGTTTTTGGTGTAAAGAGTTGCATCCCTACTAATACTGCCGCAAAAATGGCATAAATAGCGGTCACTTTCCATTTAATAAAATCAGCAGAATGGAAGGCGATAGTTAATGAACCAAAAATAGTAACAACGACCGCAGTAATCAGTGGTGCTTTTTCAACTTTACGGAAAATAAGCCATGTTAGAACGACTGAAATCCATGTTGCTACAATTAATGCACCAGAAGCATAGAATATATCTTGCCATTTATAAAACACAAAAAACACTAAAAGTGGAGCAAAATCAAGTAGTTGCTTAAGCCAGCCGTTTTTCATAACTGATGGGAACCTATTGTAATTAAATTCGGAAACAACGCTATTCTAATGCAAAGCGACATGAATGGGTAAACAATTGCATATCTTTAATGTCATAGCGCTAATTTATATAATAATAGTCGCTTTTATGACAAATAACTAAATGAAAAATAAATGTAATTGCATTTATGGAAAGTCAATAATCAAGCCATGTTAATGATAGGAGATTTAAACATCACTCTAGTATATGATTCAATAATTCATCAATTTTAGTGGCACAGCCTGATGAATGCATAAGTAAGAACGTATTTCTGATAAGAGGAAATCAATGAACGGGAAAAGAATAATAAAATGGATGCCAGGATTAGGCTTACTGTTTAATTATAAGCGTGCTTATTTTGGTTATGATCTTAAAGCTGGGCTTTCTGTTGCTGCCGTTGCATTACCTGTTGCTATTGCTTACACCGAACTATTAGGTATCAATGCGATAGTTGGATTGTACGCTTGTATTTTACCAATGATTATATATGCACTTTTTGGTACATCACGACAATTAATTACAGGACCCGATGCCGCTACTTGTGCTGTTATTGCGGCGGTCGTCATTCCGTTATCAGCGGGAGATGAAAACACGCGCTGGCAACTTGCCATTATAATGACGGCAATGACGGGTTTTTGGTGTATTCTCGCAAGCCATTTCCGTTTAGGTGCGTTTACCGATTTCCTCTCTCGTCCCATTTTACAAGGCCTATTAAATGGTGTTGCTATCACTATTATGGTTGGTCAAATCAGTAAAGTTTTTGGTTTTGATACCTCTCCTGAATACTTAATAGAAAAATTAATTGAAGTGCCGTTTAGGCTGATGGATGCACATTGGCAGACACTGTTAATGTCAACAGTCACCTTGGCATTGTTACTTGGGATCCGTCATTTTCGTAGCCGTTGGCCTGCGCCTTTAATTGCAATGGTTGTAATGACTTATTTAAGTTGGCAGTTTGATTTAGTTAATTATGGTATTGCTATCGTCAATAAAGATGCAGGTAATGTTGCGATGTTTTTACCTGTGGTTTCAATGAGTACATTTCATCCCGGTTTATTGCGTGAATTGATGGTGCCTTCTATTAACCTTGCTGTAATTAGCTTTGTCAGTTTTATGATGACAGCAAGAAGCTTTGCGAGTAAAAACGGCTATGAAGTTGATGCAGACCAAGAACTAAAAGCATTAGGTATTGCCAATATTGCTGCTGCGCTTTCACAAGGTTTTGCTGTAAGTGCGGCAAGTAGTCGTACTGCGGTTAATGATTCTGTTGGTGGTAAAACGCAGTTAGTTTCGATTATTGCAGCGCTAGTGATCCTATTAGTACTGTTATTTATGACCGACTTTCTTGCTTATATTCCGCTTTCTTCATTAGGCGTGGTACTTATTGTTTCTTCTTGGTCATTACTCAGTATTCGTCATATTTGGTCTTATCGTAAACGTAATCGTCAAGCCTTTACGTTGGCATCGTTTACTTTATTAGCGGTGTTGTTAGCTGGGTTAATTAACGGTATTGGATTTGCGGTTTTACTCGGATTATTGCAATTTCTGCGTATTGTATTTCGCCCTAGTGATCAATTATTAGGCGTTGATGAACAGGGAATGGTTCATTCAATGAATAAAGATAATGACATAGTGCCGATAGATGGCTTAATGATGTATCGTTTTAATTCACCTTTAACGTATTTTAATGTGGCTTATTTTAAAAAACGAGTATTGCAATTAGTTGATAGCGCGCCACAGAGACCAGCATGGCTTGCTGTTGATGCAGCGGTAAGCTTCACCTATGACGATGTAAGCGTGTTTGCCGCCATTGATGAGCTAATACGTGAGCTTAAAATAAAAGGCGTTAAATTAGTTTTAGCGGGGCGTAGAACAGAATTAAATCGTTGGCTTGAGCGAAATAAAATGTCTTCTAATGAAGACGACTTAATTATTGCACCGGATCTCTATTTTGTTATTCGGCTTTATCAGAGTCGCTTACAAATTAAAGAGAAACAAAAGGAAGCATTACAAGCACAACAGTATAATGCAGAAAAAGAGCACTCTACAGAGCCTACAGTGGAAGATGCCTTATCGACACAAGATAATTTATCGGTGCCTAAAGGGACTGGTTAAAATAGATATGTAATGTTGTTATGAGTTGAAATACACAATAATCCCGTGATAAGTAAATGCCTATCACGGGATATTTTTTTAATGTGTGTTAGCCATATATTTGTCGTTAACCAACATAAATAAACGGAAAAGATAAATAATAACCCAAGCAGACGCCATATTTTTTAATAGGTAGTATAAGAAATTGTGCACAAAATCGGGTAGCTGCAGGGTGATGTTAGTAAGAAAACCAATACCAAATTGCAGCAAGATCCAAATCCCTAACGCAGGGATTAGCAATCTTGATTCACTAAAGCCTATTTTCCACCCTAATCGAATCGCATTACCGATGCTATTTTGGCGGATCAAAATAACCGGTGCCATCGCAAAACCAATTAGCAGAATAATGCCTGGTATAATCATTACCATAAAACCAGCGCTAATAAGAATTGAGCAAAGCACAACTAATAAAAACATCTTAGGTAAGCGTGGCAGCCCTGAGCTAAATGATTGGCTGATAGTAGGGTTATGACCCGAAGATAACCCCATAACAAAAATAAGCAGTGTAAGAACCAATATGCTTTGTAGTAGTGTTTCAAATGAATATAGCACCAATACTTTTTTAGCAACGCCTACGACACTGTTGCTCATTGCTTCTAATTCAGCAGGTGAAGCACTGGCTAATTTTGTTTTTTGAAAATCGGCAATAAAGTCGATCATCAATTGGTATTCTTGGGTATTTGGTCCCACTAATGAAGTAATTACCGCTAAAATAGCCGCCAGAAAGGCGGAAAGTATGACAAGGCTACGTAGTTCATTCTTATAAAAATTAAGGCTGTCCCGGTAGATTGTGCTTGCCGTGGTAGGCATGAAAACGGCTCCTATTAAAGATAGACTAAGTCAATTTGCGCTATTGTACCTTTTCATACAACAAAAAGGGATATTTTATCTTGCCAGTACAATTCAAACATAAAGCCATTTACTTTCTTTAAGGTAATATTCATTACCTAAATTAAATAAAACATAAAATTAACACATTAATAACTTTATTTATTCAAATATCTTTTTAGGATGTTTTTTATTCAAAAATTAGCAGGAATAATAAATTAATTTATAAGAAAAAATGGTATTAACAGGTAATTTGATGTGGATCAATTATAAATAATCGGCTTCATAAATAATAAATAACGAAATAACATTTTCTGCAAAAATAATTCCAAAGTTGTGATCGGCATTAGATCATAATTTATGATTAATGGTTATATTTTAGCGGAGATTTTACTTATTACAGGAATGGGTTAAATAATGAAAAAGCTTTCTGCGCTTATTTTAGCGGCTGCAACTCTTGCGCCTTCTATTTCTTTTGCACACCAAGCAGGGGATTTTTTATTCCGTGCGGGTACTGCAACAGTTCGTCCTAATGCAGGTTCTGATAATGTATTAGATATTGGTCATTTTGAAGCTAACAATAATACTCAATTAGGTTTAACCTTTGGGTATATGATTACTGATAATTTTGGTGTTGAGTTATTAGCAGCTACGCCTTTTGAACACAAGGTTTCATTAACAAACTTTGGTGAAATTGCTACTATTAAACATTTACCACCAACATTAATGGCACAATACTATTTCGGTAATGGCGAAGATAAATTACGCCCTTATTTAGGTGCGGGTCTTAACTTTACCACCTTCTTTGATGAAAAATTCAATTCAGCAGGTAAAGGTGCTGGCCTTTCTGACTTAGATCTTAAGGATTCATGGGGCTTTGCAGCACAAGCTGGTTTAGATTATAACCTAGATAAAAACTGGATGCTGAATGCTTCAGTTTGGTGGATGAATATCGAAACTGATGTTAAATTCAAAGCGGGTGACGATAGACAATCAATCAGTACTCGTATAGACCCATTTGTATTTATGTTCGGTGTTGGTTACCGTTTCTAATTATTCTTTCTTTAAAAGAATATCAAATAATGAAAAAGCGAAGACTGTCTTCGCTTTTTTTATATCTCAATTTTCTAAAAAAATCTAAACTGAATAGTGACTTTTTATATTTAATACACCTATTAATAGTAATAAAGAAAAACATACATTTTATAGTGTAAGATTTATCTTATATGGGACTAATATTTTTAGTTTATATTTAAATTGTATTTTAAATGCACTTTATTATTTTTGACTCTATTAAACCAATAAATTCGGTGAATAATATTTATTAAAATTAGAAGCTAATAGTTGTAAATACTACCATTGATTAGGTGTATTTTAAATGCATCTTTATCTAATGTTGATAAAGTTAAATATCGCAAAGTGAAGGGTGAGTGCTAAAGCAAACAATAAAAAATAAAGTAGCAGTAAAACATGATTAGATTATTTCTACTAAATAAGCAGATGTTTTTTTACTCGCAAAATGATTAGTTAAATTTGTGTTTTGCTCTTTTTTTGCTCTTAATTTATCTTGGAATAAAAAGCAGTTGTTTTTATCAAAATTGGTTTTTTTACAGAAATTGATTTGTTGCCTAAATTGGGGTTTTAGCGAGTAAAAGTTAGGTTATGGCGAGATAAAAAAGACCACCGAAGTGGTCTTAGTGAAAAATAAAGGAAAAAGAAAAAACAGAAAAGAAAGATTAGCGAATAACCATAGAGTTAATTACGCCTTTAACACCGGAAACTTTACGTGTGGCTTCTATTGCTTTATTAGCATCTGCTTGAGAAGAGACAAAACCACTGAGTTGAACTTTGCCTTTAAAGGTTTCAACACTAATTTGTGTTGAGTTCAGATTTTTTTCACCAATAAGTGCGGTTTTTACTTTGGTGGTAATTACCGAGTCATCAAAGTATCCACCAGTGCCTTCTGAGGTTGGTGTCGGAGAACATGCAGATAAAGCGAGTGCCATCACCATTGCTGCAAATACAGCAGAAATTTTTGCCCATAGTTTCATAATTAAACTCCCTATTACTACGATGTGGTGGGTTATTTAAGAAAAGCAAAGATAAAGCTCTGTGTAAAGTATGTGCAAAAAATAGAATATTGCCAAATTTTTACTAAAAATAATGTTTTTCTGTTTAGGAAAATGAGAGATAGCAATATCACGCTAGATCAATAAGTTGTTATTAAAATAAGCAGGAGGGAGGATAAGTGCTTAAAACAGAAATTGAGAATAATCCGCTCAGAAAAAGAAGGGTATCTTCTTCTAAAGCGGATTTTTTGCATAAAATTATTGCGCGATTATGCCGCGCGTGTCGCCGCTTTCATCTCTTTTACAAATTGAGTTAAGTTTTTTAGCATAATTTCTGGTTGATGAAGATTTTTCTCAATAATTTGCACAACAGCAGAACCTGAAATAGCCCCAGCTGTGCCATTGGCTATCGCCTCTTTAACTTGATTTGGCTCAGAAATCCCAAATCCTTGTAGTGCGGGTGGCGCACTATAGGTTTTTAGTTTTTCTGTTAAATGCGCTAATGGTTGTTCTGCTCGTTTATCTGTACCTGTTACGCCAGCACGAGAAAGTAAATAAGTGTAGGCTTTACCCGATGTTGCTAACTCTTTTAGCAGCTCTTCATCTGCATTTGGTGGGCAGATAAAAATAGGGGCGATATTATTGCGTTGTGCTGCCTCTCGGAACTCTTGCGATTCACGCAGTGGCACATCACCAATTAACACCGAATCAACACCTGCTTGTTGGCATTTAGCATAAAAATTATCAATACCATTACTAAACACTAAATTGGCATAGACCAGTAGCCCAATAGGAATATTAGGATGTTTTTCACGAACTTGAGCTAATAGTGCAAAGCAAGCGGTTGGTGTGACATTGGCATTTAATGCACGTAAATTGGCACCTTGAATTGTCGGACCATCTGCTAAAGGATCTGAGAATGGAATACCAATTTCTAATGCGTCAGCACCACCCGCAATTAATGCCTCAATTATCTGTAATGAAAGTTCGGGCGTTGGGTCACCTAATGTTACAAAGGGAACAAATGCACCTTGGTTTTTTTCTTTTAGTGCATTAAAGCACAATTGATAACGGTTCATTAGATTTCTCCTCGTGCTGCCAAAATATCATTTACAGTAAAAATATCTTTATCGCCACGCCCTGATAAATTCACAATCAGTAATTGTTCTTTATCTGGATTTTGTGCAATTAATTTCAATGCATAGGCAAGTGCATGTGATGATTCTAATGCTGGAATAATGCCTTCACGACGAGAAAGTGCTTTAAATGCATCAATGGCTTCATCATCAGTTACAGAAACATAATCAGCGCGACCAATGCTATTTAAATGTGCGTGCTGAGGACCGACAGAGGGAAAATCCAATCCGGCTGAAATAGAGTAAGACTCTTCAATTTGACCTTCATCGGTTTGCATAATAGGTGATTTCATACCGAAATAGATGCCAAGTTTACCGTGTTTTAACGGTGCGCCATGTTCACCGGTTTCAATCCCTTTACCAGCTGGCTCTACGCCAATTAATTGCACTGAGGTTTCAGGAATAAACGAAGCAAATAGACCAATTGCATTTGAGCCACCACCAATACAGGCAATAACAGCATCCGGCAAACGACCTTCTCTTGCTAAAATTTGTGCTTTTGCTTCATCACCAATCATTCGCTGGAATTCACGCACAATTGTTGGATAAGGGTGAGGACCCGCTGCGGTACCTAATAAGTAGTGCGCGCGGTCGTAACAACCAGACCAGTCACGTAACGCCTCATTACAGGCATCTTTTAAGGTAGAAGAACCACTATGAACAGGGATAACTTCAGCCCCCATTAAACGCATACGAAATACGTTAGGTGATTGGCGCTCAACATCTTTTGCGCCCATATAAATACGGCATTTCATATTTAACAGCGCACAAGCTAAAGCAGTTGCTACACCATGTTGACCAGCACCTGTTTCTGCGATGATTTCTGTTTTACCCATACGTCGAGCTAACAGCGCTTGCCCTAATACTTGGTTAGTTTTATGAGCACCGCCATGCAGTAGGTCTTCACGTTTTAAATATAAACGTGTACGAGTGCCTTCAGTCAGGTTACGGCAAAGCGTGAGTGCGGTTGGTCTACCGGCGTAATTTTTTAATAAATCTTGAAACTCCTGCTGAAATGAAGGGTCACTTTGGGCATCAATAAAAGCTTGTTCAAGTTGATCCAGTGCTGGAATTAAGATTTCGGGTACATATTGGCCACCAAATTCGCCAAAGTAGGGGTTAAGTTTTCTCATTATGCTGTCATCCTGTTTAAAATTTTATCTTTGTGACAATTTATCTTAATGTAATTGATTAAATACTTGAGCTAGCAGTTGAGCATCTTTTATGCCCGGCGCAGATTCGACGCCTGAGTTAAAATCAAGTCCGATACAACCTGTTTTAACCGCACTTAAACAGTTTTCACTGTTAAGACCTCCTGCAAGTAATGCTTTTTCACGTAATGCATTAGGAATATGTTGCCAATCAAAGGCTTTTCCTGTGCCACCCGCGCCATTATCCAGAACATATTTATCGACAGAGACAATGGGGTGTATATCGTCTTGTTTAGTCATATTTATTGCTTGCCAGATTTCACAGTTTGGATCAAGTTGTTGACGTAATTGCTCAACAAATTGTGTATTTTCCTGCCCATGTAACTGTATTGCAGATAAACCTAAACTCGCTGCATATTGACAAATAAGTGCTATCGGTTGATTTTGAAAAACACCGACATAGTTCATGGGAGCTTGCGTAATCAATGCTTGCGCTTGTGACAATGTCACTTTACGTGGTGATTTTTCAGCAAAAATAAGCCCAGCATAATAAGCTCCCACTTGATAAACGGCTTTAATATCTTGTGTACGGGTTAAACCGCACACTTTATGCTTTCCCAGAATAAGAGCTCTTACTGCTTGGTCGATATTCTCTTGCGACATCAGCGCACTTCCCACTAAAAAACCATTAGCATATTGGCTGAGCTGTTTAACTTGTTGGCGGGTATGAATACCCGATTCGCTGATAATAATGGTCTCTTTAGCTAAACCTTGGCTTAGTCGTTGTGTACGTGCTAAATCAATAGAGAGGTCACGTAAATCACGGTTATTAATACCAACCACTTTGGCATTAAGATTTATTGCGCGTTGACGTTCTTCTTCTGTACTGACTTCGGTTAATACACCCATATTTAATTGGTGAGCAACCGCTGCAAGGGCACGATATTCATCATCATTTAATACTGACAACATTAATAAAATGGCATCAGCTTGATAAAAGCGCGCGAGATAGATCTGGTATTCATCAATAATAAAATCTTTGCACAATACAGGCTGATGTACCGCATTACTCACTTGTTGTAAGTAATCAAAACTACCTTGGAAATATTTTTCATCGGTTAGAACCGAAATAGCTGCAGCATAAGGCTGATAAACTTTGGCAATTTTTGCCGGATCAAAATCAGCACGAATTAATCCTTTTGATGGCGATGCCTTTTTACACTCTAAAATAAATACTGTTTTCTCTTGCGTTAAAGCCCGATAAAACGAACGTGTTGATGGTGTTATTTTATGCTGAAACGTCGTTAGTGGTTGAGCCGCTTTACGTTCAATCAAATATTGCGCTTTATCTTGAACAATGGCATTTAATACAGTCATTGGTTTATCCTCTTGCTGCGAGTGCATTAACACGGTTAATTGCTTTACCACTGTAAATGGTGTGCATGGCAATTTCGGTATTTATTTTTAAATCTTCCTGACCATGTAAACGCATTAATAACGCCACATTGGCGGCAACAGATTCAGTATGTGCGCGTTTACCTTGACCTTGTAATAAATCTGCCAGTAACTGACGATTTACTTCTGGCTCTCCACCTTCAAGATCAGACATTGCACAAGGGCGTAGACCAAAATCACTTGGTGTTAATTCATAACGTGTAATTTTACCATTATGGAGTTCTGCGACTTGTGTTGGGGCATGTAATGAAACTTCATCCATGCCACCACTATGTACGACGGCTGCGCGCTCATAACCCAATACTTTAAGGGTGTCGGCAATCGGTAATAATAAATCTGGGCTATAAACGCCAATCAGAGCCAATGGTGGACGAGCTGGATTAATCAACGGCCCTAACACATTAAAGAGTGTGCGAGTTTTAAGTTGCTGGCGAACGGATGCCGCAAAGCGAAAACCACTATGATATTGCGGTGCAAATAAGAAACAGACATTAATATCATCGAGTAGTCGACGAGCATCATCTGCGCTGTTATCAAGTGCAATACCAAATGCCGCTAATAAATCAGAAGAACCCGATCGGCTTGATACGCTGCGATTACCATGTTTTGCTACTTTGAGCCCCATTTCAGCAGCAACAAAGGCGCTCGCTGTTGAGATATTAATGCTGTTCGCGCCATCACCGCCAGTACCAACAATATCGCAAAACGTATAATCAGGGCGTGGAAAAGGCAGTGCATTGTCGAGTAAAGCCCGAGCGGCACCCGCTATCTCTTGAGGATGTTCTCCTCGCATTTTCATACTAATCAATACTGCCGCTAATTGCGATTCGGTTAATTCACCGCGAATAATGGCGCTAAACAGAGTTTGGCTCTCTTCCAACGTTAATTGTTGTGCGCTAAATAATTTATTGAAGATAGTATCCATTTTATGCGTCTCCTTTAGGAGTAAGTACCCATGCGATAGTTTGTTCTAATAGTTGTGCGCCTTTTGTGGTTAAAATTGATTCAGGGTGAAACTGAAAACCACAGGTTTTATGTTGACGGTGACGCACCGCCATAACGGTGTTATCGCACCACGCATTAATAATCAGTTCTTCTGGTACTTGTTCGCCTGAAAGTGAATGATAACGGGCTACTGGTAACGGATTAGGTAATTTATCGAACATTGCATTGGCATCATGCTGAGCTAACGTCGCTTTGCCATGTAAAATTTCGCCACAAGAGGAAACTTTGCCGCCATAAGCTTCAATAATTGCCTGATGACCTAAACAAATTCCAATAACAGGTAAGGTACCTAATACACGTTGTAATAATTCAGGCATACATCCTGCTTGTGATGGTGCTCCAGGTCCTGGTGATAGCAATAAAATAGGATCAGTTAATTCACTCAGTTTTTGTTCAATAAAGTCAGCGCTTACGCTATTGCGATAAATCACCACTTGATGATGATGGCTGCGTAATTGATCAACTAGGTTATAAGTAAATGAGTCGATATTATCGAGCAGTAAAATCGTCGCCATTAGCAAGCCTCCTCTGTTTGAACTACGGTGTGTGCTTGTAAAATGGCATTAATAACGGCTTGTGATTTATTTCTCGTCTCTTCTGCTTCCATTTTTGGATCGGAATCGAGCACAATTCCAGCACCAACTTGAATGGTCGCAATATTATTTTCGACATAGGCTGAACGAATAACTATGCAAGTGTCGAAATCTCCAGCGCCAGTAAAATAACCAATCGCGCCACCGTAACTACCACGCTTCGTTTTTTCATAATGGGCAATTAACTGCATGGCACTCACTTTTGGTGCGCCCGAAAGGGTTCCCATATTCATACATGCCTGATAAGCATGAAAAATATCTAAGTCATCACGTAATTTACCGACAACGCGCGATACCAGATGCATCACAAAAGCGTAGCGATCAACCTTAGTTAATTCAGCAACATAACGACTACCGGCTTGGCAAATTCGCGCTAAATCATTACGAGCCAAATCAACGAGCATTAAGTGTTCTGAAAGCTCTTTAGTGTCAGTACGCATTTCCAGTTCAATTCGGCTATCTAAATCTTGGTTAATTGAACCATCAGGATTACGACCTCTTGGGCGAGTACCTGCAATTGGATAGATTTCAATTTGGCGATCTATCGCTTGGTATTTCAATGCGCTTTCAGGAGAAGCACCAAAAACCGTAAATAGTGGGTCTTGCATATAAAATAGATAAGGGCTTGGATTTTTTGCCTTTAACATTTGGTAAGCCACCAGCGGTGAAGGGCAAGCGACTTGAAAACGGCGAGAAGGGACAACTTGGAAAATATCGCCGCGACGAATGTAGGTTTTCATCGCTTCAACAATGTCACCATAACCATCATCGGTCATATTGCCGCGTACCACCGCTTCCTCCGCTGATAAGGTACGTGGAATAGGCGATTTTAACGGCTGTTTTGTCTGTTCAATAAGCTGCTGTTGGCGTGAATGAATGCGTTGGTTCTCTGCTTTATCATCAGTAAATGTAATGGAGACTAACTGACTATCACGGTTTTGATGGTCGATAACGATTAACTGCTCTGCTAAATAAAAACAGTAGTCTGGGCAAGAAAAAACGCTGTCTAAATCAGCAATAGGTTCAAATCCACACACTAAATCATAGGCAAATAGGCCACCAATAAAGACAAAGTGAGCATCTTTAGCGTTGGAATTACCTAAGAAGAAACGCAGAGCATCAAATACGCTAGCTGATTTAAGTTTGCTCTCTTCATCAATATCTTGTTTTGCCGCTGAAAAAGTAAAAATACACTGTTGAGCCGATTCTGATGTTAGCGTTGCCTGTTCTTTTAGTGCGATTTTTATCGCAGGTAATAGTGCTTGTCCGTTAGCCGTTAATGCATCAATAGTGACTTGATTTTTTAATGCGCTAATACGTAATGCACTATCAACGATTAATAAACTTTTTAAGTTAGCTTTAGTCTCTATTTGTGCAGATTCTAACAGCAATGTATGGTCACGATCCTCACATAATGTATTGAAAATTAAAGCAGGTTCGCTGTGATAAGGTAAAGGCATTGCCTTCGTTTTAAATGAGAATGTCTGTAATGTATTCATTATTATCGCTCTATTTTATGGTCTTTATTTGTGGCTTTCAGTGCTTGTTTTGGCGCATAAAAAAACCCGCCTAGGCGGGTTATAGATATCACTGACTCTAAGCAGGAGATCAAACCGCCCATAACATAGGATTGCGCCACCAAAGAGCGATAAGATGTTGATAGGTGTTCATAAGATCTCCTTAAAGATAATCATAAATAGCAATTAACGAACTAGCTCGTATTGCGTACTAGTAAACTGGATTGCGTTGGGTTCGTCAAGTACTTTGTGGCATACTCTTTAAAAATTATTGTGTTGTTAGCGGTTATAAAAGGAGAACCAATGACAGAACGGCTATCTGATTTACGAGTGATATATGATTTACACAGCCACACTACCGCATCAGATGGCGAACTTTCACCTGAAGAGCTAGTTGAAAGAGCAGTAGAACGTCAAATTAATGTGTTAGCGATAACCGATCACGATACAACAGCGGCAATTGAACCAGCAACTCGTCATATTGCAGAAAAAAATCTGCCTCTTACCCTGATATCAGGTGTCGAAATATCGACTTTGTGGGAGAATATAGAAATCCATATTGTGGGGCTTAATATTAATATTGAGCATGATGACATAAAAAGCTGTCTTGCTTCACAAAGCCAATGCCGAGAAGAACGTGCCAAAATGATAGGCGAACGTTTGACAAAAGCCGGCATTCCAGACGCTTGGGAAGGTGCTAAAGCATTGGCACAAGACGGGCAAGTTACCAGAGGGCACTTTGCTCGCTTTTTAGTTAACGCGGGACATGTAGACTCTGTTAATAAAGTATTTAAACGCTACTTAGCAAAAGGCAAAACAGGTTATGTTCCGCCGCAATGGTGCTCTATTGGTGACGCTGTCACGGCAATTCATGCTGCTGGTGGTGTTGCCGTGTTAGCACATCCTGGTCGATATGGACTATCTTCTAAGTGGTTAAAGCGTTTAACGCTTTATTTTAAACAACAAGGTGGCGATGCTATCGAAGTGGCACAATGCCAACAGCCACCACAAGAACGAGAACAACACGGTGCATTGGCACAATCTTTTGAGCTAAAAGCGTCGTTAGGTTCTGATTTTCATCGTCCTTGTTCGTGGATAGAATTAGGGCGTAATTTATGGTTACCCGGTGGCGTCGAACCTGTTTGGACGCTATGGCAGGAGTAACATCAGAAAGTCGTTGAGGGATGTATGAGCCAACTTTTTTATATTCACCCTGATAATCCGCAGGCTCGTTTAATTGAACAAAGTGCTGATATTTTACGCAAAGGCGGCGTGGTGATTTACCCAACAGATTCTGGTTATGCCATTGGCTGTTGTTTAGATAACAAAGATGCAATGACGAGGATCTGCCGTATTCGTCAATTAGATAAAAACCACAACTTTACCTTAATGTGTCGTGATTTATCTGAGATAGCGAACTATGCCTATGTGGATAATGTCGTTTTTCGGTTAATTAAAAATAATACACCGGGAAATTACACCTTTATTCTAAAAGCGACCAAAGATGTACCTAAGCGTTTAATGAATGAGAAGCGTAAAACAATAGGTTTGCGTGTTCCTTCTAACCCTATTGCATTAGCGTTATTGGCAGTAATCGGTGAGCCATTAATGTCAACCACGCTGATTTTACCGGGTAATGATTTTGCAGAATCTGATCCTGAAGAGATCAACGACTTACTGAGTAAACAGGTCGATTTAGTGATCCATGGTGGTTATTTAGGGCAAAAACCAACAACCGTTATTGATTTAACTGAAGATAGCCCTGTGATTGTTCGAGAAGGTACTGGTGATATAACTCCTTTTCAATAAGTATTAAATAGCAAGTCAGTATTCTTGTGGCGAACGATTTTTTATCGCGTGATAAAGATATAAAACGTGAAGCTAGCTGCTGCTTGTGTTAAATTTATACATTGCGACAAAAGTCACGGTATATGCCTTTAAACTCAGTTATGGCAATTAACGGTAAAGTAGGCGCATTTAAGCGGTTAAAGGCGACTTTTGTTGGCACTATTTTTGTCAGCGATGTTGATATTTATCTCTGTTATCAGCATCGTTCACCCCTGAATCAATAGATCTGTGTTTGTTAAAACATTTTATAAAAACAGGTTGTTTTTTACTTAATTGATTTAAAAAAATTAATTTTATTTTATGACGCCTGTGAAGGCGACACATGAGGTTGTTCCATGAGCGATAAATCGCAACAGACTGAAAAATTACAAAAAATCCTTGCTCGATCTGGTCACGGCTCTCGCCGTGAAATTGAAGGTTACCTTCAAGAAGGACGGATTAGCATTGATGGTACAAAAGCGAAATTAGGTGATCGTATTGATGTCACCACTACAGCCAAAATCCGTTTAGATGGCCGTGTTTTAAATATTCGCGAAGCACAAAAAGATGTTTGTCGTGTGCTTGCTTATTACAAACCTGAAGGTGAATTGTGTACTCGCAGTGATCCACAAGGTCGTCCTACTGTTTTCCAACGTCTTCCTCGTCTTAACAGTGCTCGCTGGATTGCAGTGGGTCGTCTTGATGTAAATACCAGCGGATTATTGTTATTTACAACTGATGGTGAGTTAGCAAACCGTTTAATGCACCCTAGCCGTGAAGTTGAACGTGAATATGCGGTACGTGTTTTTGGTGAAATTGATGATGCTAAAATTCGTCAATTAACTCGAGGCGTACAATTGGAAGATGGTCCTGCTTCATTCCGCACTGTTTCTTACCGTGGCGGCGAAGGGATCAATCAATGGTATAACGTTGCGCTTACAGAAGGTCGTAACCGAGAGGTTCGCCGTATGTGGGAAGCGGTAGGTGTACAAGTTAGTCGCCTTATTCGTGTTCGCTATGGTGATATTGATTTACCAAAAGGATTACCACGTGGTGGTTGGGTTGAATTAGGGCTGGATCAAATTAACTATTTGCGCCAACTTGTTGAGCTTAACGATGAGACCATCACTAAAGTTGCCGTTGAGAAAGATCAGCGCCGACTCAAAGCGAATCAAATTCGTCGCGCAGTGAAACGTCATACTAAAATGTCTACTCGTACATCTGCAACATCGCCTGCAAAAAGAGTATCAAGTCGTCGTCAATCAGCAGGAAATAAAAATTAATAAAACGAATAATTATTTATTTTTTTAATTTAAAATTTCATTATTAATAGAGAAGTCCTCATATTTTTATGAGGACTTCTTTTTTTGATGACTTTCTTTTTATTATAAATATATCTATGATACTTACATTATTACGGCAGACATATTAATAATTTTATATTTAACGATAAGGTATTCAAAATAATATGTATCGTTATTTTTATTTAACAACAGTGCTATATATAGCTTCTCTGATCGTGGGATGCGATAACCCTGCAAAAAGAGAAAAGCAGAATGGTGTTTTTTACATCAGTAATAATCGATTAGAACCTTTGGAGTTTAAAGTTGATAATGCTTATTTTGTGATGGGTAAAGGTGAAGTCAAAAAAATTAAACTTAATAATGGACAACATCTGTTAGTTGATAGCCATGGTCAACAGAGTGAGTTTATGATTTATCCTGGTAACCGAGGCGGGATAATTAATCCAAATAGAGATATATATTATAGTTTCACCACGGTTTTTAAACAAGAAGATGCACCTGAGAACCTCCATATAGATGAGCGAACGGTATGGATTAACGGTATGCTTGTTAGTGGAGCTATTAATAGTTCAGATTCTCTTTTCATTGATAATAATATATTCAATTGTGATATTCCATTAGATGAATCATTACCTACTTATTTACCTGACTGGGAAAGTAATGAAAAAGTAAATGTATTGACTAAATGCTTTTCAAAAGATGATTTTTTTCAATATATCGCTAGATACCCCTACGGTATTCACTTTTATTCTGAACGTGACTTTTCAACTGAACATTTAGCAATGGATAAGTTTAATTGGATAGATAAACTGAACACACGAACAGATAATTTAGTTCCGCTAGAACATAATATTCAATTTCGTAATGAAAAATTAGCAAAAGAAGCAAATAGTATTTATGAAATAATGGAAAAATATCTAGCATCCAGAGATCCTAATGAAAAGCAGATGTTTTATGATGAATATCATAAATATTTAGTAAGAATGGCAATAATTTACAATCAACAATTACAAAATGATATTTTTGTAGATAGAGATGCTTATTTTGAATTTATTAAAAACAATGGTCGACTATTTGGTGCGGGTATTTTAGGCGAACCAATCATCATTTAAGAGAGTATTAATTTGTTATTATAATGGTAGGTTACCAATCGATTCCTTTTTGAGCCTTAATACCGCTATCAAATGCGTGTTTAACTGGGCGCATTTCTGTCACTGTATCTGCCAATTCAATCAACATTCTATGGCAAGCTCTACCTGTAATAATTATATTTTGATGAGCAGGGCGAGACGTTATCGCGTTGATAACGTCTTCAAGTGGTAAATAATTAAGGGTGATCATATAAGTGATTTCATCCAAAATAACTAAATCGTATTGTGGAGAATTAAGCAGCTTAAGTGCATGTTGCCATGTATTTAAACAGGCTTGTGTATCTGCAGTTCTATCTTGCGTTTCCCATGTAAATCCTGTTTCCATTACATAAAAAGGGACACCCGCTTGCTCTAAAAGATTGCGTTCACCATTTTCCCACGTTCCTTTAATAAACTGCACAACACCCACCTTTTTTTGGTGACCGACAGCGCGAGTTGCTGTGCCCATTGCTGCGGTTGTTTTACCTTTGCCATTTCCTGTAAAAATCATAAAGATACCTTGCTCACGTTGAGCTTGTTCAATTCTGGCATCTACTCTCTGTTTTAAACGTTGCTGGCGTTGTTGGTGTTGTGCTTCATTCATAGTTTTACCTTAAAGGATATTTTATCGATTACTCTGCGGGACCTGCTTTTCTGCCGGGTTGTGCATCTAAAGATTGACCACGTACATTGATGCTGTCATCACTCATTAGATAAAGATATAACGGCATAATATCTTTAGGTGTCTTTAACTTTTGTGCATTTTCTTCAGGGAAAGCGCTTGCTCGCATACCTGTGCGAGTGCCACCAGGATTAATGCAGTTAATGCGCAGAGTACTATTGATATACTCTTCATTTAACACTTGCATAAAGCCTTCTGTTGCGAATTTAGAAACAGAATAAGCACCCCAACCATAACGCCCTTGGCGACCAACACTAGAACTTGTCAAAATCAAGCTGGCATGAGGGGCTTTTAACATTAATGGAATAAGCGCTTTCGTCAGCATAAAAGTCGCATTAACATTGACTTGCATCACATCATGCCAAAGCGTGCTAGGCTGATTGATGATAGGCTCAACAACACCTAACAATCCTGCATTTTGTAATACACCATCAAGATGAGTAAATTGCTTCTCAATGGTCTTAGCGAACTGTTGATAATCTTGCTCTGTGGCAGTGAGTAAATCTAATGAGTACAGCAGCGGTTTTTGCCCACCAGAGGCTGTAATTTGTGTTTGTACGTCTTCAAGCTTAGATAAAGTGCGACCTAACAAGATTAATGTCGCCCCATAACGAGCATAAGTTAGCGCGGCTTCTTTGCCGATACCATCACCAGCACCAGTAACAAGAATAATTTTATCTTTTAATACGGCATGAGTAGGTTGATATTGCAACATAGAGGGATCCTGTTTGGTAGAAAGTTAATAAAGTGTAACGCCTTATTCACTTAACGACCAGTTTCTGCTGGTTTTATTCTTAGTACATTAAGGTATTTAACAGAATTTTCCTTTCGCTGGTGGCGCTAAAGCAGAATTTCGTTAAACTAGGGCATATTATGTTTCAATGAGTTTGATTAACCTTAAAAAGAGGTCTTTGTGGAGTATATTTTGCAATATGGGCTATTTTTAGCAGAAATTGTCACTGTGGTGGTTGCTATCATCGCTATCGTATTGTTTTTTGTCATTATTGGTAATAAAAAGCAAAATCGTAAAGGCACGTTAAAGGTGACTGATATTGGTGAAGCTTACCAAGAAAAACAGCGAATTATGCAACAAGCAAGAATGGACGATGCTGAGTTAAAAGTTTGGTCTAAGGCGTTTAAAAAGCAGCAGAAAAAAGAGAATAAACAGAGTAAGAGCGATGCCAAAGAAGGTAAAAAAGGTGTTGTTAAACCATGTTTATATGTGCTTGATTTTAATGGCAGTATGGACGCTCATGAAGTGGGCGCACTACGTGAAGAAATAAGCGCTATTTTATCTGTAGCTCAACCAGAAGATGAGGTGTTGTTACGTCTTGAAAGCCCGGGTGGAATGGTCCATGGTTATGGTTTAGCTGCTGCTCAATTAACTCGTTTAAAAGAGAAAGGCATTAAACTTACCGCAGTGGTCGATAAAGTTGCTGCAAGTGGTGGTTATATGATGGCTTGTGTTGCAGACCATATTGTTGCGGCACCATTCTCAATTATTGGTTCTATCGGTGTGGTTGCACAAATTCCTAACATTCATCGTCTACTGAAGAAAAACGATATTGATGTGGAATTGCATACCGCAGGTGAATACAAACGTACACTCACCTTGATGGGTGAAAATACCGATGAAGGACGTGAGAAATTTAAACAAGATTTGAATGAAACACATCTGTTGTTTAAATCGTTTGTGCACAAATATCGCCCAGAATTAGATATTGATAGTGTTGCAACGGGTGAATACTGGTATGGCTCAGAAGCCTTAAATCGAGGTTTAATTGATGCAGTTGGTGTGAGTGACGACTGGCTAATTAATCGCATCAATGACTATGAAGTATTCGCTGTTCAATTCGTGACGAAAAAACGCATGGTTGAGCGCATTACGGGTGGTGCAATGGAAAGCGTGGATAAACTTATGATGCGTTGGTTACAACGAGGTCAAAAACCGCTGCTGTAGTGCCGGTATCAATCTTAATTTAGCGGTTATTTTACGATACTGGAAAGTGGTGTCTTATCCAGTATCGTAAATGGTTCTTTAGCGAAATTATAACGACGATAATCCCACTCTTTATTATTCAAATTTAGAATACATTCAATGCATACATTATTTAATGTTTATATATTCGCTATAAAAATAATTAAATGACGCAATTTCGCTCACCATTCTAATTGTGATAGTAATGGGAAAGCTAAATGTTAAAAAATACCTTATTCTAAATGGTATTTGTCTGAGAATAGATGTGCTAAATGTTTAAACATATTAAATGCTGCGGTGCTTTTGGCAGTGGGTAAACCTTGCTCATCTAAAAAAAACTCACCTTTAAATACGAGTACATTACCTTTTTGTTCAACAGAATCAGCACGCATTCCTTGTATATAATCTTCATGCTCACGTATGATTTTATTCGCTTTTTCAAGTAGCATCTCTGTTGTAATAGGTGTAGTTTGATTTTGCATAATTTGTGCTCCTTAGAAAAATAATTTGTTGCGCCTCACTTTTTATCAGGTAGAGTGTGGCTTTTTTAAAACTCAGCTACTCTATATGTAGCAAACAGTGTGTTGCCTGTTACCTGAAAAAAGTGATGAGGTGTTTAAAATACCTCAAAAAATTTAACGAGTTTTGCGTTTAAACAAAAGCTTTGAATAAAAACAGGTTGATATATTGCAAAACTAACGCAATATAAAAAAGAGATTTCTAAAAGTTTTCTGAGTTGATGGCATAAAACGATGCCGTCATGACAAAGTTTAATTAGGTAAAGGTAATTATGGGTAAAGCTCTTGTTATCGTGGAGTCCCCGGCTAAAGCCAAAACGATCAATAAATATCTTGGCAATGACTACGTGGTTAAATCCAGTGTGGGTCATATTCGTGATTTGCCAAAGAGTGGATCTGGCAGCCAGAAGAGCGAAAACTCATCCGCCACGAAAGGCGTAAAAAAAGTAAAAAAGGATGAGAAATCAGCCTTAGTTAGCCGCATGGGAGTTGATCCCTATAATGGCTGGGATGCGAATTATCAAATTCTTCCCGGCAAAGAAAAAGTGGTGGCTGAGCTTCAATCATTGGCTGAAAAAGCTGATCACATCTACCTCGCGACGGACCTTGACCGCGAAGGAGAAGCTATCGCGTGGCATTTGCGCGAAGTTATCGGCGGTGATGATGATAGATTTAGTCGTGTGGTTTTTAACGAAATCACTAAAAATGCAATAACACAAGCGTTCCAAACGCCGGGTGAATTAAATATAGATCGCGTTAATGCGCAACAAGCACGCCGTTTTATGGACCGTGTTGTTGGTTATATGGTTTCACCTTTGCTTTGGAAAAAAGTGGCTCGTGGATTATCTGCGGGTCGCGTGCAATCTGTTGCTGTTCGCTTATTAGTTGAGCGTGAACGTGAAATTAAAGCCTTTGTTCCTGAAGAATATTGGCAATTACATGCTTCTTTGCTTACACCTGATGAGCAAATGTTGCGTATGGAAGTCACACATTACAACGATAAAGCCTTTAACCCAGTTTCAGGATCTGAAACTCAGGTTGCCGTTGATGCATTGAAAAATGCCGCTTTTGTTGTAAAAGATCGTGAAGACAAACCGACATCAAGCAAGCCAAGTGCACCATTAATAACATCAACACTCCAACAAGCGGCAAGCACTCGCTTAAGCTTTGGTGTGAAAAAGACCATGATGTTAGCACAACGCCTTTATGAAGCAGGTTATATAACCTATATGCGTACTGACTCAACAAACTTAAGTCAGGATGCAATTCAAATGGCGCGTGATTATATTGGTGAAAAATTTGGTAATAAATATTTGCCTAAAGAACCAAATGTTTATTCAAGCAAAGAGAATTCACAAGAAGCGCACGAAGCGATTCGTCCTTCTGATATTAGCGTGACCTTTGAATCGCTAAAAGATATGGATAACGATGCTCAACGCTTATATCAACTGATTTGGAATCAATTTGTAGCTTGTCAAATGACACCTGCAAAATATGATTCAACCACATTAACGGTACAATCAGGTGACTATAAATTACGTGCTAAAGGACGTACTCTGCGTTTTGCTGGTTGGACTAAAGTCATGCCTGCTATGCGTAGCAAAGATGAAGATAAAACCTTGCCAGCCGTTGAGGTTGGCGCAACGTTGTCATTGTCTGAGTTAGAGCCAAGCCAGCATTTTACTAAACCACCAGCACGTTTTAGTGAAGCAACGTTAGTTAAAGAATTAGAAAAACGTGGTATTGGTCGTCCTTCAACTTATGCATCGATTATCTCTACGATCCAAGATCGTGGTTATGTGAAAGTTGAGAATCGACGTTTTTATGCAGAAAAAATGGGTGAGATCGTTACTGATCGTCTAGAAGAGAACTTCAGCGATTTAATGAATTACGATTTTACTGCGCAAATGGAAGACCATCTCGACCATGTTGCCAATAACGAAGAAGATTGGAAAGCGGTATTAGATGCGTTCTTTAAAGATTTTAGTCTGCAATTAGAAGTCGCAGAAAAAGATCCTGAAGAAGGCGGTATGCGACCAAATCCAATGATTATTACCTCGATTGAATGCCCAACCTGTTCTCGTCATATGGGAATAAGAACGGCAACAACAGGTGTATTCTTAGGATGTTCTGGTTATGCATTACCACCTAAAGAGCGTTGTAAGCAAACCATTAACCTTATCCCTGAAGATGAATTACTGAATATTCTTGAAGGGGATGATGCAGAAACCAATGCATTACGTGCACGTCGTCGTTGTCCGAAATGTGGTACTGCAATGGATAGCTACCTTATCGACACACATCGTAAATTACATGTTTGTGGTAATAACCCAGCATGTGATGGTTATGAAGTCGAAGATGGTGAATTCCGCTTAAAAGGTTATGAAGGTCCTGTTGTTGAGTGTGACAAATGTGGTTCTGAAATGCACCTGAAAATGGGGCGTTTTGGTAAATACATGGGTTGTACTAACGATGAATGTAAAAACACACGTAAAATCTTAAAAAGTGGTGAAATTGCACCACCGAAGGAAGATCCAGTACCGCTTCCTGAATTACCATGTGAAAAATCAGATGCTTATTTCGTATTAAGAGATGGTGCTGCGGGTGTTTTCTTAGCGGCAAATACATTCCCTAAATCACGAGAAACACGCGCACCTAAAGTTGAAGAGTTGGTTCGCTTTAAAGACAGATTGGCAGAAAAACTGCGTTATTTAGCAGATGCACCTGTCGCTGATCCTGAAGGCAACCCGACAATTGTACGTTTTAGCCGTAAAACAAAACAGCAATATGTCTCTTCAGAAAAAGAGGGCAAAGCAACTGGCTGGTCTGCATTTTATGTAGATGGCAAGTGGGTTGAAAAAACCAAGTAACGTTGACCTCTCTCGACAAACAGAAAAGCGACTAGCGTGAGTTAGTCGCTTTTTTTGCATCTACAGTTATGCTAATTAAGGTATGTAGAAATAGTATTAACAATTAATTTTTGTTTAATCGATATTTTAAATTGCTAATTATAAAACGGAGATGCTATGAAACTGATACCTTGGTTATTATCAGGTTTTTTATTTACCTCTATAGCAAGTGCAGCCACATTAGATGTTACGTTAAAAGAAGCATTACCAACGGGTGCTGGCAATGATATTGGGGTTGTAACCATCACAGAAACCGATTATGGACTATTATTCACCCCTAAACTGAATGGATTAGCATCGGGGTTTCATGGTTTTCATGTTCACGCAAATGGTTCATGTGAGCCTGATATGAAAGAGGGGAAACCCGTTCCTGCATTAAAAGCGGGTGGTCATTTAGATCCTGAAAAGACAGGCGTGCATTTAGGACCTTATAGTAAAGATGGACACTTAGGGGATTTGCCCGGCTTGGTGGTTAATGATAAAGGTGTTGCCGATTATTCTGTTCTAGCACCTAGGTTGACAAAACTTGAGCAGATAAAAGATAAAGCCCTTATGGTTCATGTGGGCGGCGATAACTATTCAGATAACCCAGAAGCATTAGGTGGCGGCGGTGCTAGAATGGCATGTGGTGTAATTAAATGATCTTTCAACGATAAATTAATCTCATTTAAAGCTGACTTTAGTCGGCTTTATTTTTGTACTAATTTTTATAGCTTATAACTATTTGATATAACAAAGGCTAAATAACCTTATCAATTACGTTAGACCGAAATGAAATAAGTGATATAGTGGTTATATATCACATCTTTATTATTCTTTTTAGTTATATCAATATAAACGGAATAACAGAATAATTGCTTTTTTTGTTGAAGGGATAGCGTCTCTATGAAATTACAACAGTTGCGTTATATCGTTGAAGTTGTAAATAACGATTTAAACGTTTCAACCACCGCTGAACGTTTGTATACCTCACAACCGGGGATCAGTAAGCAAATCCGTATGCTAGAAGATGAGTTAGGTATACAAATTTTTTCTCGTAGTGGTAAACATTTAACGCATGTGACGCCAGCGGGTGAAGAAATTGTAAGGCTATCTCGTGAAATTTTAGCTAAAACAGAAGCTATTCGATCTGCTGCAGGAGAACATACTTATCCTGATAGAGGCGCGCTCTCTATTGCAACAACACACACACAAGCGCGTTATGTGTTACCTCCCGTAATTAAAGGTTTTATTGAGCGTTACCCTGATGTCTCTTTGCATATGAATCAAGGTTCACCAACGCAAATTGCAGAAGATGTATGCAGAGGAAAAAGTGACTTTGCGATAGCGACAGAATCACTGCACCTTTATAACGATTTAGTCATGCTGCCGTGTTATCGCTGGAACCGTATTGTCGTGGTATCAAAAGATCATCCACTAGCACAAAAACGAGAAGTGACGCTAAAAGAGTTAGCTTGCTACGATATCGTTACTTATACCCATGGCTTTACAGGACGTTCCGATCTTGATGACGCATTTGGTAAAGTAGGGCTGAAACCTAAGATTGTCTTTACTGCAACCGATGCTGATGTAATTAAAACCTATGTTAGATTACATCTAGGAATTGGTGTTATTGCGAGTATGGCATTTGACCCGGTACTTGATAGCGATTTGGTTGCTATTGATATGCGCGATAAGTTTAGTTATAGCACCACAAAAATTGCATTTCGCCGTAGTGGTTTCTTACGTGGCTATATGTACGATTTTATGTGGCGTTTTGCGCCTCATCTAACTCGCAATTTAGTAGAGCAAGCTGTTGCATTACGTACACATGAAGAGATTGATGAGTTATTTAAAGATATTGAACTACCACTTGTCTGATACTCAATAAGTTTGGTATTGAATAAATTTGATACTGAAGGGCGGGGTTCTCCCGCCTTCAAGCGTTGTTAAACTTCAAGTAATGATTTTATTTTAGATAAAAATCCCCATTAAAAAATGCATCTGATTTTTCCATACTAAGTTGACGATATTTCTGTAAGAAAGCATAAAAACGTTGACTAACGAGTGGATCGTCAAGTGCACCCACATCAAACACCGACGTAATAGTGGTGTATTCCAACGACAGCGAAAATTTTTTTCCTGCACAACTTGCTAATAGCATTTTTGCTGATTGTGTTGAAAAACGCAGGCTCATAATTTTTAGCTTCGGTACAAAAATAAGATGATTATTATGATTTAATATTTCAGTAATACCTGCAATGGTGATGGTTTTATAACTATCAAAAGAGCGGCGTAATCCAATCTCTATTTGTTGCCCTTGTTTACGTAAAAATTCTATAAACTCCGTGAGTGATGGAGAGGCGGCATTAATTGCTGCGCCCAGTAATAGCTGAACAAAGGCTTGAGCAATAGAAAAATCAAATGTTTGTTTATCTAATTTTTTTGTCTCTATTTTATTTCTGCCTAAAAGTGGTAAGTGATTTAATGTTTCTAGCCAGTGTTCAGGATGGTAATAAGCTTCATCGTCATGTTTTTTTAAAGCATGGAGATGATTTGCCATAATTGAAATTAGTGCGATTTGGATATCTTTCAATTGTGTCATACGCGCTAATTCTTTTTGGTCGAAAGGTTTTGGCGAGGCGATAATAAATTGAACCAAGCCTTCTGTATCTCGTATATTTTGCGTATGTAATGGATTAATAGAAATAGATTGTGGGAATGGAGGTGTGATAGGAGCGGCAAAATAGTTATCTGCCATCATGATTTTTTTTAGTAACTCAGGTTGTTGGCTATTCATATCTCATTATCCTTTTTTTTACTATAACGTAGCCATTTAATCCTAAGTATTCATAAAGAAAGAGATTAAATTTTGTTAGCGCCATAACGCTCATAACATCGCATTAACAAAATGTGTGGTAATTAAGCGAAATTATTCTTTTATGGTATGTTTAATAGATAACCTTACCTATTTTGATGGTTTAGATTGCTGTCAGTAAAAAATAAGAAGGAGAGGAGCTATGTCGTTACGCTTAAAAAAAGAGAGCCTTGCTACGCTTTTTGTTGGCACTCAACAATACGAGTATTACCGTCTTTCTGAAGTTGCCCGTCAATTAGGCGATATTACGCGTCTTCCTAAATCGCTAAAGGTGTTGTTAGAAAACTTAGTGCGTTATCTTGATGACGATACTGTTGTTGAAGATGACATCAAGGCATTAATTACTTGGCAGAAAAAAGCCCATGCAGACCGTGAAATAGCGTATCGACCTGCAAGGGTGTTAATGCAGGATTTTACGGGGGTTCCTGCGGTTGTTGATTTAGCTGCAATGCGTGAAGCGGTGAGGTCACTCGGTGGTCAAGTTGAAAAGGTTAACCCGTTATCTCCCGTTGATTTAGTTATTGACCACTCCGTTATGGTGGATGAATACGCGACTAAAAGTGCATTTGCCGATAACGTAGAGATAGAGATGGAACGCAATTATGAGCGTTATCTCTTTTTACGTTGGGGTCAGCAATCATTTCAACGTTTTCGGGTAGTGCCACCAGGAACGGGAATCTGCCATCAGGTTAACCTTGAATATCTTGGTAAAGCGATTTGGTATGAAAAACAAAATGGTCGCAATGTTGCTTATCCTGACACTCTAGTCGGTACTGATTCACATACCACCATGATAAATGGTCTTGGTGTATTAGGCTGGGGGGTAGGTGGAATTGAAGCAGAAGCTGCGATGTTAGGTCAGCCTATTTCAATGCTTATTCCGGATGTTGTTGGGTTTAAACTAACAGGAAAACTACGTGAAGGCATTACAGCAACGGATTTAGTGTTAACGGTTACCCAAATGCTTCGAGCTCATGGTGTTGTGGGTAAATTTGTTGAGTTTTATGGCGATGGGTTAGCCTCTTTACCTCTTGCCGATCGTGCAACAATTGCCAATATGGCACCAGAATATGGTGCAACCTGTGGTTTTTTCCCTATTGATAACATCACACTGGATTATTTACGTCTTACAGGGCGTGAAGAGCAAGAAATTGCATTAGTTGAAACCTATAGCAAAGAGCAAGGTTTATGGCGTAATACGGGTGATGAGCCAATATTTACCTCAACTTTATCTTTAGATATGGGCACAGTAGAAGCAAGTCTAGCAGGACCTAAGCGCCCACAAGATCGTGTTAATCTCTCTAATGTACCTAAAGCATTTAAAGCGGCAGTTGAGCTAGAAACCAATAAGAAACCACTCTCTCAATATCCCCACGTTAAAATCGATTCACAACCTGCCTTTGAGCTATCCGATGGTGCCGTTGTGATTGCAGCAATTACATCATGTACCAATACGTCTAACCCAAATGTATTAATGGCAGCAGGATTGTTGGCTAAAAATGCAGTAGAGAAAGGTTTACAGCGTAAACCTTGGGTTAAATCGTCGTTGGCGCCAGGCTCGAAAGTGGTTACTGATTACTTAAAACTGGCTGGATTAACGCCGTATCTTGATGCGCTTGGGTTTAATCTGGTGGGTTATGGTTGTACTACGTGTATTGGTAACTCAGGACCTTTACTTGCACCTATTGAGGCGGCAATTAAAGAGTATGATTTAACTATTGGCGCTGTATTATCAGGAAACCGTAACTTTGAAGGGCGTATTCATCCGTTAGTCAAAACCAACTGGCTTGCTTCACCGCCATTAGTGGTGGCATATGCGTTGTCAGGTAATATGAATATTGATTTAACCCAAGAGCCATTAGGGGAAGACAAGCAGGGTAATCCTGTTTATTTAAAAGATATTTGGCCTGATAGCCGAGCAATTGCTGATGCGGTTGAAAAAGTTAAAACGCAGATGTTCCATAAAGAATACGCTGCGGTATTTGATGGTGATGAGACTTGGCAATCACTAAAAACGCAAAATATCCCAGTTTATGATTGGCAACCTGATTCTACCTATATTCGACATCCTCCTTTCTTTGAAGGAATGACGAAAACGCCGGTTGCAGTAAAAAATATTCATCAAGCGAATATTTTAGCAATTTTAGGTGATTCGGTAACTACTGACCACATTTCACCTGCGGGTAATATAAAAGCGGATAGCCCTGCTGGGCGTTATTTACGCGAGCATGGTGTAGAGCCTAAAGATTTTAACTCTTATGGCTCAAGACGAGGCAACCATCAAGTGATGATGCGAGGCACTTTTGCCAATATCCGTATTCGTAATGAGATGGTACCCGAAGTAGAAGGTGGATTTACGCGTTATATTCCAAGTGGTGAAACATTAGCAATTTATGATGCCGCAATGCGTTATCAGCAAGATGCAACGCCATTAGTGATAATCGCAGGGAGTGAATATGGTTCTGGCTCTAGTCGTGACTGGGCGGCAAAAGGAACGCGTTTATTAGGCGTGCGAGCTGTTATCGCAGGCTCTTTTGAGCGTATTCACCGTTCTAACTTAATCGGTATGGGCGTTTTACCGTTAGAGTTTCCTGAAAGGGTAACTCGTAAGACATTAGGTTTAAAAGGTGATGAGAAAATTGAGATCACAGGACTTAATGCTTTAACACCGGGGCAAGAGGTTGCGGTAAATATTACTTTCGCAGATAATCGCACGGAAACTATTATGGCACGTTGCCGTATTGATACCCAAACTGAATTAGCCTATTTCCAACATGGTGGCATATTGCATTATGTTATTCGTAATATGTTGTGATTAATGTGTTGTAGCATAGCGATAATATAAATGCCTTATTATTAAGGCGTTTATATTTATAATTTTAGGATAATGATTCTATTTCTGTTAACCAATGATTAAATAGAGAACAATTTTCTCGCATTGAATCTAATCCAACTTCAAGCGCAGCTAAAATACCTAATAATGGTTTTTCATAACCTTGGATTAGATTTTCAATACGTTTACTAGGGGCAGTTTGAGGGGAGTTATTAATATGCTCAGGCGAGTCAAATTCTCTTAATATATTGGAGAAAGTATCTGCCAATTCAAACTTATCCATACCTTGAGCCATTTTTTGTGTATTGCTAAATAAAAGCGCCTCGAATTCATACATTTGTATATAAGGAATAAAGCGAAGCATTGCTTGTTCACCCAGCTTTTCTGTTAATTTTTGTACTAGGATATCTTGGAGTTCCCGTGCTTTATCTATCATTGTAGGCATTAATGAAGACGCAATTTTTCCAGGAAAAGATTCAGGTAGACCATAGTAGTCAAAGAAGGTTGTGCAATAACAGTTTTTATCAGCTAGTAATCTATTTTTGATATCAGGATAAAGACGGTCAAATTTGAAGTTTCCTCCTTTATGACCAGGTCTACCGATTAATGCAGGTATTAAATAAATCCCTTTATGAGCAAAAGGCTCAACTAATAAATTTTGTACAAAAGCTTCTTCAGTTTGCCCTTCACAAATAACATGAACTAAGGTCATTTTAACGGTCTCCCACCAATAATATTTTTTTCCCATAGTTCACCAACAGAATAGGTTTCAAGCCAATCTTCAAATTGTTTAGCTTCTAAACGCTTAAATACAGAAGCGCCCAATTTACGTTCAACAACGATTAAGTCTTCTAATTCAAATTCATTGAGTAATGGGACTGATTGAGTTGAAACGATAACCTGCATACGTTCTGATGCACTTCTTAGTAATGCGCCAAGTAGCGTAATTGCATAAGGGTGTAATCCTAACTCTGGTTCATCAATAATAATGGTTGACGGTGGATTAGGTTGAAGTAGCGCAGTTACTAGACAAATAAAGCGAATAGAACCATCAGATAATTGGCTTGGCCATAGTGGATAATCACTGTCGGTTTGTTTCCAAAACAATCGAATTTGTTCTTCACCTGAACTTAATTGGGTTGGTTTTAGAATGAAGCTATCAAAAAAGGGAACAGCTAAGCGAACAATCTTACATATTTGAGTATAAATATCGCTGTATTCTTGCTGTAGTCGGAATAAATAAGCAGCTAAATTGGAAGCATCAGGACGTAAATATTCATTATCATGAGCAGCGCCTAATCGTTTAACTGTCGCTGTTTCACTAGTATCATGAAAATGGAAGACTTTCCAACTAGCAATGCTGTTGTAACAGGCTAATGCAACAGCACTCGATGTGTTTTTTAGGTTGGATTCCTTATGACCAGAACTAAATACAGGAAGATCATCTGTTTTATAAGAACAACTAAAGTAAAGATTCTCATTAATAAATGTAAATGCATCATCTAAAGTAGGCGATAATATTGCACTGTAACCACTGTTATTAAAACGAATATCAAATTGCAGTTCTTCTGTTTCTTTAACGCCATAAGTGAGGATCCGATCAGCCCCACCTTGTTTACTTACCCAAATTTGTAAACGTCCTTCAACCAGTTCATGTAACATACGAAAAAAGCTAATAAAATTACTTTTACCAACACCATTAGCGCCAATAAGTATATTGAGGCGATTTAGTTTTAGCTGATCCAATTTACGGATAGATTTAAAACCGCTAATAGTTAGTGTATCTATTTTACTCACTTGATTCTCCATTAGCCTGTAAATGGGGTGTTAGCGTATTCTCATTAGTTTTGTGAATTAAAAAGAGTGAGCTATCAATTCATATCTAAATGAGATACGAATTTTAGCCAGTATACTGGGATATTGAGTATTGTTAAATCATCTACACGGCGAAAGACAAAATAGGGGAGAAATAAAGGAATAACTTACCTAACCGTATGGAATTCCTTTAAGATTTGAAGCCATATCTTTAGTGGATCACCAACCCTGAATTGCACCACCATTAAAGATTTTCTCAGCGGCTGTGGCGACTTCTGGCGATTGGTATGCTTTTATAAAATCGCGCACATTATCAGCATCTTTGTTGTTTTCTCTTGTCACTATAATATTGGTATAAGGCGAGTTTTTATCTTCAATAAAAATACTGTCTTTGGTCGGTGATAAATTAATTTGTTGGATATAGGTTGTGCTAATTATTGCTACCGTCACTTTCGGATCGTTTAGTACACGAGGCAATTGTGCGCCTTCTAGTTCCATAATTTTTAGGTTAAGAGGATTTGCAATAATATCAAGCGCAGTCGGCAATAAACCACTATCAGGTTTAAGTGTAACCAGCTTTTCTTTTTGTAATAGTAACAGTGCTCGACCTAAATTGGTCGGATCGTTAGGTACTGCAACGGTATCACCTGGCTTTAGCTCAGAAGGGTGCTTTATTTTGGTAGAGTAACCCGCCATTGGAAATACAAAGGTATTACCTACAGCCACTAAATTATATCCACGAGATTGGTTATCTTGGGCTAAAAAAGGACGATGTTGAAAAACATTCGCATCTAATTCATTATTTGCTGTTGGATCGTTGGGTAATAAAGAACCACTAAAGCCAACTAACTCAACATCTAAACCATATTTTTCTTTGGCGACTTGTTTTGCAATTTCAGCAACATCTTGTTCTGCACCATTAATTACACCAACTTTAATTGAATAACCGCTTTTATTGCTGTTATCACAACCCGTTAATAATGTACTCGCTAATAAAAACGCGCCTAAAAGCCTACCTGAAAATTGCATTGGCATAATTCATTCCTAAATCAATAAGTTATTTATTAAAAAATAGCTGAAAATCAGATAGATAGTCAATGAAATAGCATATGATAAAAAGGCACATGATATAATTTAATAATAAAAAATTGTCAGGAATATAGAGAAAACCGAGTGGGAGACAATGATTTCGTTAAGAAATAACGAATAAAGTAAAAAATAAAATCCGGGTAGTGGCTACCCGGAATGAAAAAAATTAATTATGGATCACTGTGCTTTTTTAAATAACAGATGCCCCATTTTATCTGCTTTTGTATCAAGGTAATGCGCATTACTAGGATTACGTCCAACAATTAATGGCACGCGCTCAATAACATTAATACCCGCAGCTTTCATAATTTCAATTTTTTTCGGGTTATTGGTTAATAACCGAACTTCATGTACACCTAAAAGGTTATACATATCAGCACATAGCGTAAAATCACGTTCATCTGCTTTAAAGCCTAACTCAAGATTTGCTTCAACAGTGTCTAAGCCTTGATCTTGCAGTGCATAAGCACGGATTTTATTTAGCAGCCCAATATTGCGACCTTCTTGGCGGTGATATAGTAATACCCCACGACCTACTTTGCTGATTTGAGAAAGTGCAGCTTCAAGTTGAAAACCACAATCACAGCGTAGGCTAAAAAGTGCATCTCCCGTTAAACATTCAGAATGAATACGGGATAGTACAGGCTCAGTGCCTGAAATATCGCCATAAACAAGGGCGACATGATCTTTTCCAGTTGCGATTTCTTCAAAACCGACCATTAAAAACTCACCAAATGGAGTAGGTAGTTTTGCTTCTGCGATACGTCTTAATTTCATTATTTTTGACTCGTAATTTCAGGTGATACTCTCATTCATACTATACACTTTAGCAATATGAACGAAGAGAAATAAAACACTGAAATGTTTCCATGTCTGATAAACAAGGAAAAAGCTAACACACACTTGTAATACACACGCCTCTAAACTAGCAGATTTTAAGCCTTTTTGCATAATGGTTTATTTATTAATAAACATTGTTTATGGTGATTGAGTTTCGTCAACAGATTCGTAAGCAATGGCGATTTGAAAGGATTAATTGATTGAATAGACAAATAACTTTTTTGATCTTCTTAGGAAGCATACTGCTGTTGTTACCTCCGGTCGTGCTGTTGTCTATAGGTTGGCATTGGCAACCTATAGAACATCCTATTGGCGGAATTACCACGCTATGGTTTGCTGATAGCGCTGCAAAACCTTGGGGGGCATTGACCCTTGTTATCTGTTTAGCATTACTATTTTTTATATTGAAATTGCCTAAAAAAGTTTTTATTCAATTAGCTGTGATTATGATAGCTACATTGGCAATAGGGCAATTAATCAAAGTGGTGGTAAAGAACAGTGTAAAAGAGCCCCGTCCTTATGTCGTTTGGGTAAGTGATAATCTGCATATTTCGACAGACTATTTTTATCAGATATCAAGACCTGAAAGAGAACAACTGTTACATGATGGATTTGCTGATTCAGCCGTTGTTCCTTTATGGCAATTAAAACATTGGCGAGCAGAAACGGGATATGCATTCCCTTCAGGGCATAGTTTGTTTGCGGCAACACTTGCTTTGTTTGTTTTTACCTTTTTTATGTTGCGCCGTCATTATTTTTTAGCGTCATTCGGGTTATTATGGGGAATGGACGTCACTATTGGGCGTATTGTATTGGGAATGCACTGGGCATCTGATGTTATTGTCGGTATTCTTATTAGTAGTGTGCTTGTCTGGGGGGCATTTAAGTTGATTGAGCGACGTTTATTACTCAAATCCTGACGATAAGCCGTATTTTTAAGATACAGAATTTATTTTTCGCTATTTATGTGAAAAAATATACGAAAATCAGATGATTCTAAGAAATGACTTTCTTTGTGAGTGATGAAAATGCTACCTTTATCTGTCCTCTAAAGAAAAGCGAATAAAAAAGGAAATAATGTGAAAAAAGTCCTACTTTTTATTTTGGTTATTCTTGTTTTCGCCCTCGTGGTGATCGCCATGACTTTGGGCTCGAATAATGATCAGGTAGTTACTTTTAATTATCTTATTGCACAAGGTGAATATCGTATCTCTACCTTGTTAGCAACATTGTTTGGTGTTGGTTTTGTACTCGGTTGGATTGTTAGTGGTCTTTTCTATCTGCGAGTGCGTCTGTCTTTAGTAAGAGCAAAACGTAAGATTAAACGTCTTGAAAGTAGCCAAACTAAACAAGAAAGCCAAGAACATCGTCCAACTGTTGCTTCTGCAGCGAAATAAGGACGATAGCTGATGCTTGAATTGCTGTTTCTGTTATTACCTGTCGCAGCGGCTTACGGCTGGTATATGGGACGCCGTGGTGCCCAACAGGATAAACAGCAGAATGCCGACCGCTTATCACGAGAATACGTGGCAGGTGTTAACTTTTTACTTTCTGATCAACAAGACAAAGCGGTCGATCTCTTTCTTGAGATGCTAAAAGAAGACAGCTCTGCATTTGAAGCTCATCTCACTTTAGGTAATCTTTTTCGCTCTCGTGGCGAAGTCGAACGAGCAATTCGTATTCACCAATCTTTAATGGAAAGTGCCGCGTTGTCATTTGAACAACGCCTTTTGGCTGTTCAGCAGCTTGGTCGCGATTATGTTGCCGCGGGTGTGTATGATCGCGCTGAAAATATGTTTCAACAACTTATTGATGAACAAGACTTTCGTCAAAGCGCATTGCAATCGTTGTTAGCTATCTATCAATTGACTAGTGACTGGGGTAAAGCGATAGAAACAGCAGAGAAGCTAGTTAAACTCGGTCAACATGAATTAAAAGAGCAAATTTCCCATTTTTATTGTGAATTAGCGTTGCAAGAAATGAGTAGCGATAATCTTGATAGCGCACTGAGCTTTTTACAAAAAGCAGGGCAAATGGATCCCCTCTGTGCACGTGTCTCTATTATGTATGGACGTATCTATATTGCTCGAGGCGAGAAACAAAAAGCCATTGATGTACTGATGAGAGTGATTGAGCAAGATAAAGAGATGGTAAGTGAAACGCTGCCAATGCTATTTGAATGTTTTAACACTCAAAATGATAATGACCCACGTTGGGAAAATTATTTACGTCAATGCGTTGAAAGTAATAGTGGGGCAATTGCAGAGCTTTATCTTGCCGATATTATTGAAGCAAGAGAAGGCATTGAAGCGGCGCAGCTTTATATTAATCGCCAATTAGAACGTCATCCTACTATGCGGCTTTTCTACCGTTTAATGCGTTATCACTTATCTGAAGCAGAAGAAGGCAGAGCAAAAGAGAGCCTGATTTTGTTACGTTATATGGTCGGTGAGCAAATTCGTACTAAACCGGATTATCGTTGTCATAAATGTGGTTTTACCTCTCATGCATTATATTGGCATTGTCCATCCTGCCGTTCGTGGGATACCGTTAAGCCAATCCGTGGCTTAGATGGTCAGTGACGATGTCACTTTTATTGAAACCGTCTCTTGATAAATAAAGGCCCTAAAATGTCATTTTCTTGTGATAAAAAATCGCCCGAATTCACCTGCGCGCCAGTTATTGTGGCATTAGACTATGAAGATCAGCAAAGTGCGTTGGATTTTGCCCAGCGTATCGATCCTTCATCTTGTCGTCTAAAAATAGGCAAAGAGATGTTTACCCGTTTTGGTCCACAATTTGTTACTCAGTTACAAAAAGAAGGATTTGAAATTTTTCTAGACTTAAAATTTCACGATATTCCAAATACAGTCGCAAGAGCGGTTGCTGCCGCAGCTGATTTAGGTGTGTGGATGGTTAACGTTCATGCCAGTGGTGGTAGCCGTATGATGCGAGCCGCAAAAGAGAGTCTTGCATCATTTGGTAACGATGCACCGCTATTAACGGCAGTGACGGTACTGACGAGTATGGATCAATCTGATCTCACGGAATTAGGCATTACTTTAACGCCTGCTGAACAAGCCGAACGTTTGGCTCTGTTAACTAAAGCGTGTGGTCTTGATGGTGTGGTGTGTTCAGCGCATGAAGCAACGCGTTTTAAACAGGTGTGCGGTGATGATTTCTTATTAGTCACACCCGGAATTCGACCTACAGGTAGTGATGTGGGCGATCAGCGCCGAGTGATGACACCAGAACAAGCCATTATTGCTGGTGTTGATTATATGGTAATAGGGCGACCAATTACTCGCAGTGAAAATCCATTAGAAACATTACATCAAATTAATACAGCAATAAAAGGAGTTCAACGTGGATAATAACTCCCGTTTGGTCTATTCCACGGATACAGGACGAATTAAAGAAGAAGAACAAAAGCCAGAACGTCCTGCTGGCGATGGTATTGTACGCATTCAGCGTCAAACTAGTGGGCGCAAAGGCAAAGGGGTTTGTGTTGTTTCTGGCCTTGATGTAGATGATGCTGAACTTGCCAAATTAGCCGCTGAATTAAAAAAGAAGTGTGGTTGTGGTGGTAGTGTTAAAGATGGCATGATAGAAATTCAAGGTGATAAACGCGACTTAATTAAATCGCTATTAGAAGCCAAAGGTATGAAAGTTAAACTTGCTGGTGGCTGATTAATTTATTCACCAACAACAGAATGAATAGTGCGCTGATTTTTAATAAAAATTGGCGCATTTTTATTGTTATATATAAATTATTATCACACTAAATAGATAATTCTTTTAAAAGGTATTTTATGAAAGCGTATTTGATGATATTTGCGGTGTTGTACTCTTCTGCGCTTTTTGCAGAAGATAAAACTGACATGATTGTTGTGAATGATAAATATTGCACATCACCAAAACAAACCATGGACGAAATTTATGAAAATGGCGCATTAACTCATTGTGTTTATCAAGGTATGGATCTTCTTGCGGCTTATAAAAAATATGTTAGTGAACATGATGAAGCGTATCTTGAAAAAACGTTAAAACGGAATGTGAACAACCAAAAAGAGTATGCTGATGGAAGTATCTCAGTCGTTTATAAATGGGAAAACCCACGTCGTTTGGTGATTGAGCAACAGTTCTCAGGTGGAAGCACTGATTTTCTTTTAGAAGAAGATAAGGCAGGAACCAAAATAACCATTACAGGATACCCTGATTAGGCTGTGATGATGAATACCATGTTTATAGTTAAATAATAGAATAGTGTTTTATATAGGTGACAATGTCACCTTTTTTCGTTTATTACCGCTCATCTATTTTCAGATATTTCACGGGTACTTCAAGTGTTAACCAAACACCATTCTCAGCTTGATAAAATTCGATGCCTTCTTTAAACATCTGTTGGCTATCTACTCTTAATACCACGGGTTTTCCATGACGATCACCAACATTGACGGCGGTTTTATAATCATCAGAAAGATGCACATATTGGCGACCGTTAGGAATTAAGCCTTTATCAAAAATACTATCAATAAAGCGGCTCGCTGTGCCGTGATAAAGCATATTAGGCGGCGTAATAGGTTGATATTCAACGGTGGTTTTTAATGAGTGTCCTTGAACAGCGCGAATAAATAGCCCATCTTCGGAGATCGCAAAACGTTTTTTATCATTGGTTTTAACGACATCTTCAATCAGTGCGTAAGTGAGTTGATTACCCTGTTTTTGCGCTAATTTAATCAGCTGTGCTATTTCACCCCAGCCTTGTTTATCAAGCGATAAACCAATACTTTCAGGTGAATGGCGTAAGATATAACTTAAAAAGCGGCTAATTTGTACATTGTCTTTCATTTATTTAATCCATTAGTTATTTACTGAGTTTATGGTGCAACGGCATCATAAAAACATTTCCTTTTAGTACTCTTCATTTTTCAAAATAAAAAACTAAGAGGCATAAAAAAAGCTGATAGTCATAAGTGAACTATCAGCTTTATTGTATCTCGTTTTAATGCTTATTAGATAGGGCGGGCAACGATATTTCGGGTTTCAAGCTTAACATCTTCAATGCGTACCGGAATGATATCATTGAGTTTATAAGCGGTTTCACCTTTAACAATGACAGTACCTGTTTCTTGGCTGCACTGAATTTCATCACGCACAGCATGTAAGAATGGTGCTGGAACAAAGGCAACCGCGCCATTTTCAACTAAACGCACACGAATACCGCCACGAGTAATATCGATAATTTCCGCGTTAAATTGGGTTTCAGTACCTGCAAATGGTTTTAAGAAACGGGCATATAGCCAATCACCGACATCGCGCTCTGCCATGCGGTTTGCACGACGACGCTCTGCAATACGGATACAAGCATCTTCTTGCGGTTTTTCTGCATTGCCTTTGCTAATAATCGCCTTAAGTAAACGGTGATTTAAAATATCACTGTATTTACGAATAGGGGATGTCCACGTAGCATAAGCTTCAAGACCTAAACCAAAGTGAGGACCTGGCTCTGCTTTTATTTCAGCGAAGTTTTGGTAACGGCGAATACGGCTATCAAGGAACTGATTAGGTTGGCTATCGAGTTCACGACGTAATTGGCAGAAACCCTCTAAGGTTAATAGACTTTCTGATGTGGTTTCTACGCCATTATCTTTTAATGTCTGTACAACTTGGTCGATATATAGCGGGTCAAAACCAGTGTGAACATTATAAACACCAAAGCCTAGCTCTTTTTCTAACACTTTAGCGGCACAGATATTTGCGGTGATCATCGCTTCTTCAACAATACGATTAGCAATACGGCGTTTATCAGCAACGATATCTAATACATTACCGCCTTCATCAAGAATAAAGCGGTAGTCAGGACGCTCTTTAAAGACTAATGCATGGGTTTCACGCCATTGATGACGTTTGTCACACATCTCTTTTAATAACATCACTTGTTGATGAACAACGTCGTTCTCAGGTTTCCAGTCAGTGGCTTCGCCTTCTAACCAGTTAGAGATATTGTCGTAAACCAGTTTTGATTTAGATTCAACCCATGCTGAGTAGAAATGAATATCTTCAAGTAACGCACCATCTTGGGCAATAGAGACTTGGCAAACCAATGCAGGGCGTTTTTCATTTGGACGTAATGAACAGATGTTATCGGATAACTCACGTGGCAACATCGGAATATTAAAGCCCGGCAAATAGTTAGTTAATGCGCGTTGTGCCGCAATTTTATCTAACTCACTATTTGGCAGAATATAAGCAGTAGGATCAGCAATAGCGATAAACAGTGTTAGTTGACCGTTTTCTTCTTTGCGAATATAGAGTGCATCGTCCATATCTTCTGTCGATGCACTATCAATGGTGACAAAAGAGAGGGCGGTTAAATCTTCCCGAGGTTGAACATCATGCAGTGTTAACGGCTCTGTTCCCATTTCGGGTGCATCACGTTCTAATTGATGACGCATTAATGTTACCCACCAAGGGGCATAATGGTCATCTTTATCAGTAATGAAATGCGTGAGTTCAGCCTGAAAGTTTTTGTCACCCTTAAGTGGGTGACGGCGCATCTCTGCGACTGCCCAATCTTGATCAACAAAAGTGTGCTCTAAGCCTTGAACTGGACGGCTAGGAATCGCGTCTTTTAATAGAGGATGATCTGGAATGATCCACAGACGATTATCACCTTCTTTTCTTTGAACACGTCCGACAAAACGCGTTAAAAAAGGTTCTACAAGTTCTTCTGGCTCTACAGACTCTTTATCATTATTGGTATGAACAGCGGCGAGAATACGGTCGCCATGCATGACCTTTTTCATCTGAGGAGGTGGGATAAAATAGCTTTTCTGACCATCAACTTCAAGGAAGCCAAAGCCTTTATCTGTTCCCTTTACAAGGCCTTCCACGCGCGGTGTCTGGGCATGGAGTTGCTGTTTTAGCTGTGCAAGCAGCGGATTGTCTTGAAACATATTTTTCCGGAAAGTCGGCAGTTTTAATAATAAAAGTGGGCAATAGTTTTATTCGATTGTGCGTAGTGACGCAAGTAGTATGCATCAGAAAAACAGATAAAACGGTAAAATATTATTCCGGATCTGTTTTTTCTTTAAATTCGCAGAGATCTTCAATAATACAAGAGCCACACCGTGGTTTTCGTGCAATGCAGGTATAACGACCATGAAGGATAAACCAATGATGGCAATCTACTTTAAACTCTTCAGGAACAACTTTTAACAGTTTTTGTTCAACTTCATTGACGTTTTTACCGGGGGCAAAGCCTGTTCGGTTACAGACGCGGAAGATGTGAGTATCAACGGCAATCGTTGGCCAACCAAATGCGGTATTAAGAACAACGTTAGCTGTTTTTCTTCCTACACCGGGTAATGCTTCTAATGCATCTCTATTTTCGGGTACTTCACTATTGTGTTTATCTACCAAAATTTGACAGGTCTTAATCACATTTTCTGCTTTGGTATTAAATAAGCCAATAGTCTTAATATATTTTTTTACCTCATCAACACCTAAGTTTAGGATTGCTTGAGGCGTATTAGCAACAGGATACAGTTTTGCTGTTGCCTTATTTACGCTCACATCAGTTGCTTGCGCTGATAATAACACGGAGATTAATAATTCAAACGGAGAGTCAAATTTTAGCTCTGTCGTAGGGTGCGGGTTGTCATTGCGCAACCGAGTTAGAATTTCAATACGTTTTACTTGATTCATTATGCTCACAAATTAATTTTTAACGATATGACTGCCACAACCTTGTTCTTTTTCGTAGGTTTTAGTTGCAGATGATGAACGTTTTTTCTGTTTTTCATCAATAAGGTACTTAGCGGCTAACATAAAGCCTAAACCAATAAAGGCACCCGGTGGCAAAATGGCAAGTAAGAAAGGAGAGTCTAAATGAATTATCTCAATTCTTAACACTTGTGCCCATTCACCCAGTAGTAAATCAGCACCATCAAACAGAGTGCCGTTACCTAAAATTTCACGTAGTGCACCTAATACAAACAGTGCTGCTGTTGCGCCTAATCCCATTGCTAAACCATCAATTGCGGATGGAAATACTTCATTTTTTGCAGCAAAGGCTTCAGCTCGACCAATAACAATACAGTTAGTTACAATCAGTGGAATGAAGATCCCTAAAGATTGATATAAACCATATGCATAAGCATTGATGAGTAATTGAACAGCGCTAACAACAGACGCGATTATCATAACATAAATTGGGATACGAATTTCAGAAGGAACCCAACGACGTAAGCTAGAAACGGCAACATTAGTACATACCAGCACTAATGTTGTGGCTAGACCCAATCCTAATGCATTGGTTGCGGTAGAAGAAACCGCCAATAAAGGGCACAGACCAAGCAGTTGTACCAGTGCTGAGTTATTTTTCCATAACCCTTGTGAAAATAGTTCTTTAACTGAATTCATTCTATTTTGCCTCACAAACAGGAAGTGTTGCTATTTGCTCAGGTAATGATTGCATTAACCATGCTGTATGTTTTGATGCATTAACAACAGCACGAGGCGTGATCGTCGCACCAGTAAATTGATCAAAATCTCCACCATCTTTTTTAACCGCCCAGTGAGGATCGTTTTCTTCAGTAATGAATCTATTACTTAATGAGTAGATCCAGTCAGAAATGCGCGTTTCGATTTTATCGCCCAATCCGGGTGTTTCATTATGGGTTGTTACGCGTACACCAAGTACTTTCCCTTGAAAATCTGCACCCACTAATAGCTCGATAGCCCCTGAATAACCATCAGGAGCTGTTGATTCTAATGCCGCAGCAACAGGCTTACCATCTAAACGGGCAACATAAAGCTTATGAGGTTTTTCATTACCTAGCGCTTTATTAGTTAAAATATAACAGTCGTTAGAGAGATTATTATTATAAAGAGATTGAGGGATCACTTGATCCAACAATTTTTGTTTCTCTAATGCGGCTTGTTCTGCAATGGTCTGTGCCGTTAAATGATAAACAACGGCAGTAAGTCCGGTTGTACAAGCTGCAAAGATAGCTAATGTTAGCCCATGACGCTTTAGAATATCGATCATCATTTTCTCCTTGGCATTAATGCCCGTAAACACGAGGGCGTGTATAGCTATCAATTAAAGGTACTGCGATATTGGCTAATAGTACTGAGAATGCGACCGCATCCGGATATCCACCATAAACACGAATAATCCAAACTAATAAGCCAATAATAGCACCATAAATTAAACGCCCTTTAGGTGTGGTTGATGCGCTAACAGGATCGGTTGCAATAAAAAATGCGCCTAGCATCGTTGCACCAGAGAAAAGTTGTAACAGTGGCTGAGAATAACGAGTAGGGTCAATTCCCCAACTAATGACAGAGCACACGGCTAATAGCGCTAACATTGCAACCGGGATGTGCCAGCTAATAATACGTTTATAAAGCAGGATAATTCCACCCACTAAATAAGCGATGTTAACCCATTGCCAGCCAATGCCCGCAAATCCACCTTGTAATATTGGCGCTGCTAATACTTCATCAATAGAGTGCGTCAGTAAGCCAGTTTTAAAGCTATCGAGAGGTGTTGCTTGTGTAATGCCGTCAACAGAGCGTCTTAAATCTTCAAGTGTTAAGCCTGATGATGTATGACCGCTAAAAAAGATGCTTAAGCTGTCCATTACATTATAAGAGACGGCTTGCAGTTCCATTGGTGGCATCCATGAAGTCATTTGTACTGGAAATGAAATCAGTAATACCACATAGCCAACCATTGCTGGGTTAAAAGGATTTTGTCCTAATCCCCCATAAATATGTTTAGCAATAACGATAGCAAAGAAGGTTCCTAATACGATTATCCACCAAGGTGCTAATGGTGGAATACTGATGGCTAATAACACACCAGTAAGCAATGCAGAGTTATCTTTAAGATAAGTACGAGGATCTTCTTTTTTTAGCCAGACACAAAGGCTTTCTGCCGCCAGTGCAACAATAATTGCTAACCCTATTTGGTAAATTGTACCTAAGCCAAAGAAATAGATTTGGCTAAAGATACCTGGTAACGCAGCAAGCGTTACCCACAACATCACTTGGCTGGTGGATTGCTGATTGTGCGTAAAAGGTGAGCTCGCAATTTTTAGCTTACTACTGTTATTTTGTATTGGTCTAAATTTCATCTGTTATTAATCCAAGGTAACTTCTTCTTTAGCACCGAGCTGTTGGGCTTTTTTTGCTTTAACGCGTGCAATAGCCGCAGCGACGGCGGCTTTGCGCGGGTCGATTTCTTCAGCAGGTGCATCACTGTGTGTTGCTGGTGTTTCAACAGTGGGAGTGGCTTCTGCTTGCTGAGCTGCTTTTTTGGCTTTAACGCGTGCAATAGCCGCAGCGACAGCGGCTTTGCGCGGGTCGACGTCTTCAGCAGGCGTATCACTGTGTGTTGCTGGCGTTTCAACTACCGGAGCTGCTTCTGCTTGCTGAGCTGCTTTTTTGGCTTTTGCTCTCGCAATAGCAGCAGCAACCGCCGCTTTGCGTGGATCAACTTCTTCAGCCGGCGTATCACTGTGTGTTGCTGATGTTTCAACAGCAGGAGCTGCTTCTGCTTGCTGAGCTGCTTTTTTGGCTTTTGCTCTCGCAATAGCCGCAGCAACCGCCGCTTTGCGTGGATCAACTTCTTCAGCCGGCGTATCACTGTGTGTTGCTGATGTTTCAACAGCAGGAGCTACTTCTGCTTGCTGAGCTGCTTTTTTGGCTTTAACACGTGCTAATGCCGCAGCAACCGCCGCTTTGCGCGGATCAACTTCTTCAGCCGGCGTATCACTGTGTGTTGCTGATGTTTCAACAGCAGGAGCTACTTCTGCTTGCTGAGCTGCTTTTTTAGCTTTAACGCGTGCTAATGCTGCAGCAACCGCCGCTTTGCGCGGATCAGACTCTTCAGCAGTGCTATTATCTGTTGCTGATACTGTAACTGTTTCTTGTTCAGCCACTTTAGCGGCTTGTCTCGCTCTTGCTTCTTCTTTACGTCTTTTACGTGCAGCAATAGCCGCCGCGTTATCAGGTAACTCACCCGCTTTAACAGAGATAATTTTACCAATACTCTGTTTCTCTTTTACGCGAGAAAGTGCGGACTGAATTTCGCTATGTTCTTTATCGTCAAGTTTAACTGCGGCACGTTGATGGCGAGCTTCACGTTCAAGTTTTTCACGCTCCATACGTACTTTCTTCGCTTCAAAGCGTAATTTAGCTTCACTGGCTCGTTTGGCTTCAGCCGCGATTTCACGAATTTCAGCTTTTTCTTGGCGATAATATTGTACTAGCGGAATATTACTAGGACAGACATAGGCACAAGCACCACACTCAATACAATCAAACAGATTATGTTGTTCTGCCTTTTCATGTTCTTTACTTTGGCTAAACCAATAAAGTTGTTGAGGTAATAGACCACTAGGGCAAGCATCAACACAATGACCACATCGGATACACGCTTCTTCAAGATTGTCTGCATCCATCTCATCAACAGATGGAATTAATAAGCAGTTTGTTATTTTAACAACAGGGGCATTTAAGTCTGGTAGGGTAAAGCCCATTAAGGGTCCACCCATAATCACCATCTGTTCTGAGCCAGCAACAAAACCTGCCTGTTTTAACACCTTGTAAATAGGAGTACCTAATCGTACCCAGAAGTTACCCGGTGTTTTAGCGCCTTTACCTGTTATGGTAACAACACGTTCAATGAGTGGCTCATCATCAATAATGGCGCGTTTTATTGCGACAACAGTCCCAACATTTTGCATCAACACACCAATATCTGATGAACGACCACCAGAAGGGACTTCTTTGCCCGTTAATATTTTGGTGAGTTGTTTTGCTCCACCTGATGGATATTTGGTTGGAATAATTCTGATGAAAATGCGCTTTTCATCAGGTTGTGCATTTAATGCTTGTTTCAATGCGTCAATAGCTGCGGGTTTGTTATCTTCAATACCAATTAACACTTCATCAGGAGAAAGTAAGTGGATTAATACCTGACAACCTGCAATCACCTCATCTGCATGTTCTTGCATTAAGCGATCATCCGCGGTGATATAAGGCTCACATTCAGCCGCATTAACAATTAATGTTTTAACTAAATCGCCACCGCCTTTAAGTTTTACTGCTGTAGGGAAACCTGCGCCACCTAATCCTGCAATGCCGGCTTTATGAATACGTGTGAGCAAAGTCTCTTTACTTTGTGATTGATAATCCGCAAGAGGAAATTGTTCACGCCACTCATCTTTACCGTCAGATTTTATTCTGACCGCAATTTCAGGTAAGCCAGAAGGGTGTGTACTAGGGAATGGCTCGATTGCCGTAACAGTACCAGAAATAGAGGCATGGACGGGTAAGGTTCTACCAACACCTTTAGTTAGTGGCTGACCCTTTAATACATGGTCACCTATATTCACACATACTTGTCCCGGTACACCTAAGTGCTGATGGATAGGAATAATCACTTCATCAGGTAATTGTGCGATACGCATAGGTGTGCGGCTTGACTGCAATTTCATTTCAGGAGGATGAATGCCACCTTTAAAATCCCAGATTTTATCTTTTTTAAAGAGTGAAAAGAGATTAAACATGAGTGTTATCCTCCGTCTTTAAAGACGGTTCATCTTCGGGTGTTTCTTCTGGTTCTGCTGGAATGTTCTTAACAGGAATAGTGTTTAAATCCCATTTCCAGTTTGATGTTGTTACTTTTACAGGAACGAGTGTGATGCAGTCTGTCGGACAAGGCGGTATACATAAATCGCACCCTGTGCATAAATCTTCAATCACAGTATGCATAGCGCGTGTTGCACCTACAATGGCATCGACAGGACATGCCTGAATACACTTAGTGCATCCTATACAATTGTCTTCATCAATAATTGCCACTTTGCGAATTGGATTTAATGCTTCTTCATCACCATCAAGTGGTTGTGGATCTACCCCCATTAGCTCAGCGATTTTTAACATCACTTGCTCGCCACCGGGTGCACAACGGTTAATCATTTCACCATTATTAGCAACTGCATCTGCATAAGGGCGACAACCTGGGTGTCCACATTGACCACACTGGCTTTGCGGTAAAATTTCATCAATACGTTCAACAATAGGATCTTCTTCCACTTTAAAACGACGAGCGGAATAGCCCAGAATAAGACCAAAAATAAGGCCTAGTGCACCAAGTACACCAATTGCTATCCATAAAGAGTTCATTACAATTTCACCAAACCACTAAAACCCATAAAGGCGAGAGACATTAAACCGGCGGTAATTAAACCGATAGAAGAACCTTTAAACGGTGCTGGGATATTAGCAACAGCGAGTCTTTCGCGAATAGCAGCAAATAATACCATTACCAGTGAGAAACCTACTGCGGCGCCAAAACCATAAACTGCTGATTGCATAAAGGTGTGTGCTTGATTGATATTAAGTAATGCCACACCCAGTACTGCGCAGTTAGTGGTAATTAAAGGTAAGAAAATCCCCAATAGGCGGTATAACGTCGGGCTGGTTTTTCTAACCACCATTTCAGTAAACTGTACAACGACAGCAATCACTAAAATAAAGCTGAGTGTCCGTAAATAGAGTAAGTCCAAAGGGACCAAAATAAAGTTATCCATTAGCCAAGAGCTAATAGATGCTAATGTCATGACAAAAGTTGTTGCAAACCCCATTCCTATTGCGGTTTCTAGTTTTTTTGATACACCCATAAATGGGCATAAACCAAGGAATTTGACCAGTACAAAGTTGTTTACCAATACGGTGCCAACGAATAGAAGCAAGTAATCAGTCATTGCTATGCCAAAATTGTTAAAAATGGAGAAAAAGCCTCATAAAATAAAGAGGCTAAACGGGCAAGTATAATATCAAGCTGAAATGTATGAAGTTATCGATCTTGTGTGAAAGTGTCACGAACGCGTTTAGCGTACTTGATATAAGGAACAAAACAGACTGTTGAAGCCACAGACCATAAAAGAGATTTCACTGCAAGTTGGTCATCAACCGGCGCAAAGCCAAAACTCTTAATGGCGAGTAACAGGTTTATCATCAACCAGATAATAAACAGACGCGGAAAATTCTTTGCACGATAAAAAAATTGTCTAACTAGATAAACGGTAAAGGCAAACATTACCCAAGTGGTTAATGCCGAAAGGTACCAGCTAGACATTAAATGGATAGGAAGCTGGTGGAGAATCGAAAAGTCTGAAAAATATTTCATCACATACAGCACAGACATCAACCCTGAGCCTATAATCGATAAGATCATATAAGCTAATGGTGCGAGTAACCATCCGGAGATAGGCGCTTTTGATGACGAACTATAATCAGAGTTTAACGTAGGTTTTAATTTCATTAATTAAAGATCTCTATTTTGGTGCAAGTAACTAAACGCGATATTATCACAAACTTTGTTATTATTTAGTTAGCTGTAAAAGGTAAAGTGATTTTTAGCTAACAGAAAAAACAAACCAAAATAAAAAATAGGATAGGGTAATGGCAGATAAACTTAATGTAGGGATCATCGGTTATGGCTATGCAAGTAAAACCTTTCATGCACCATTAATAAAAACGACAGAAGGTTTGCACCTTAGTGCAATTTCAAGTTCTGACCAAAATAAAGTTAAACCAGATTTTCCTGATATTACGGTATATGACAATCCTCAGGCATTAATTGATGATCCTTCGTTAGATCTCATTATTATTCCAACACCCAATGATACCCACTATTCACTCGCTTCTCAGGCATTAGCAAAAGGTAAACATGTTGTTGTTGATAAACCTTTTACGCTAACACTTGAAGAAGCTGAAAAACTAACTCAACAAGCAACTGATGCAGGAAAGTTACTCTCTGTTTTTCATAATCGTCGTTGGGATTCAGGCTTTTTAACCGTTAAACAACTTTTGGCGGATAAAACGTTAGGGGATGTCACTGCCTATGAAGCACATTTTGACCGTTTCCGCCCAACAGTTCGTCAACGTTGGCGAGAAGATGCCGGTCTTGGTGGTGGGCTTTGGTATGATTTAGCCCCTCATCTTTTAGATCAAGCGATTTGCTTATTTGGTGAACCTAAAGCCATTACGGCTGAGATTGCACAATTACGCCCTAATGCCAAAAATGCAGATTACTTTCATGCGCTACTAGATTATGACAACCTTAAAGTTGTTCTTCATGCTTCTATGCTTGTTGCATCATCTACGCCTATTTTTGCTATTCATGGTACCAAAGGTAGTTATGTAAAATATGGTCTTGATCCCCAAGAAGATGCACTTAAAGCTGGTCATCTACCAACAGAGACATATAACTGGGGAATGGAACATCATGATGGTGAACTCACTATGCTGACGGAGTCAGGAGAATTAGTCACAACAACAGTTCCTACACTTGCAGGTAATTACGCTGCCTATTACGATCAAATTTATCGTGCAATTGCTTATGGTGAAGAAAATCCGGTGACACCAACACAAGCAACCGCAATTATGCGTTTGATTGAAGCGGGTGAAATTTCTAATCGTTTAAAACAGACCATTACGCTATAAGCTAAAGAGAGAGCAAAATCTAATGTCTTGGTGGCAAAAACTAAAACTAGACCCTTTTCTAATGATAATGATTGGTGTGGTAACGCTGGCAACGCTATTACCTGCACAAGGCGATATCAAAGTTATCTTTCAATATCTAACGACAGGGGCGATAGCGCTGCTATTCTTCTTGCATGGAGCCAAGCTCTCTAGAGAGGCGATACTCGCAGGGTTAGGTCATTGGCGATTACATCTTACTGTCTTTTCCAGCACCTTTATTCTGTTTCCAATTCTAGGGCTAGGATTACAAGTGATTGTGCCCGAATGGATGTCACCAACGGTCTATATGGGCTTTTTATATCTTTGTGCACTCCCTGCAACGGTTCAATCTGCCATTGCTTTTACTTCTGTTGCTGGTGGTAATGTTGCTGCGGCTATTTGTAGTGCATCAGCGTCAAGTATTCTTGGTGTATTTCTATCACCTGTTCTAGTGGGTTTTTTAATGCAAACCCAAGGTTCTGCGGATGATTTTGATACAGCGGGTGCAATTCAATCTATTTTACTGCAATTGATGGTGCCATTTATCATTGGGCATTTATCTCGACCATTAATTGGTCGTTGGGTCGATAAGCATAAAAAATTAGTGAATAGAACAGACCGTTCTTCTATTTTGCTGGTGGTTTATGTGGCATTTAGCGAAGCGGTTGTTGAAGGTATTTGGCATAAAATTGATGGTTGGTCGCTATTGATTATTGCAATAGTGAGTTGTGTGCTATTAGCAATAATTATCGCAATTAATATTTATAGCGCACGATTACTTGGTTTTAATAAAGCAGATGAGATAACCATTGTTTTCTGTGGTTCTAAAAAAAGCTTAGCAAATGGCGTACCTATGGCGAATGTGTTATTTCCTGCGGCAACGGTAGGTATAATGTTGCTACCATTAATGATATTTCATCAGATTCAATTAATGGTCTGTGCTGTATTAGCACAACGTTATGCGAATCAAAGTAAAGAAGTTGAAAAGAAATAACGTATTTAAAACGGGTAGTGAACGATAACATTCATTAAATATTGATTGTTAACTCAATATGAGAAAGTACCGATTTAACTATTTATCGGTGCTTTTTTTTTCATTATGTTCTTCGCTATTCTCTTTGTTATTTGATAATAATGGCTGTTGCGATTTAAAGGGAAGGGGTAAACCTAATACAGCGTAAATTAAAAAAACAAAACCCATATTTAAATAATCTGTTTTATTATTTTTTACAGCAACCTGTAATTCACAATCGATGGGTTCTAGTTGTTCGTTAATATTATATTTACCTTGGTAGAGTTCATTAAGTATGGTTTGCGCTTGCTCAAATGCTTTATCATTAACAAGTAATTTCACGCCGCCAGTTGCTTGAGCATATACTTGATTATTCCAAACAATATTTTCATCTAAAAGAATGGCATCAATGCCTTCAGATTGAAGAAGTCCTGCTTCAATTGAAGCATCGATTGGCGATAAATATTGAGCTAACAATTTATAGTGACCTCTTGTTGGGTGAATATTCCACATGGTTTTCCCTTAATGATAAAAATGCCTCTTTAAAGATTAATTTTAGTCTAAAAGGCATTAATACTTCTATCTATTTTCAATAAATAAAAAAACCACCTGATTTACAGGTGGTTTTAATGTGGAACTCATTAAATATTAACGAGAACTGACTTTTTTAATTAATGCATCACGTTCAGCTTGGCTAATAAACGCCATTTTTAATCCGTTAATTTGAGTTTGACGGATCTGTTCTGGTGTTAAACCCGCCGCAGGTGCTGCAACGTTATATTCGTGTTTTAACTCAATACCTTCAACAGCAGGGTCATCGGTATTAAGTGATGCCAAAATACCGTGTGCTAAAAAGGTTTTTAATGGATGTTCGGCAAGTGAACTAATGGTACTGGTTTGAATGTTTGAGGTTAAACAAGATTCAATCCCAATTTGGTGCTCAGCGAGATAATCCATTAAACGAGGATCTTCAATGGCTTTAACACCGTGACCAATACGTGTAGCACCTAACTCTTTAATTGCATGCCAGATACTTTCAGCACCAGCAGCTTCACCAGCATGAACAGTAATGTTCCAACCTGTATCACGCGCGCGATTAAAATGAGGTAAGAATAGGTGACCAGGGAAACCTAGCTCATCACCGGCTAAATCAAGCGCGGTGATTTTGTCTTGATGTTGTAACAACCCGTTAAGTTCTTGTTGGCAAGCATCTTCACCAAAGGTACGGCTTAAAATACCAATTAAACGAACATCAACATCGTGAGTTTGTAGGGCACTTTGAACACCGTCAATAATAGCTTCAACAACACCCTCAACAGGTAATTGGTGTTTCATCGCCATATAATAAGGGGAGAAACGCAGCTCTGCATAATCAATACCCGCATTAACTACATCAACCACGTTTTCATATGCAACGCGTTGGCAAGCATCTAAATCAGCTAAAACTGCAACACCCCAATCAAGTTTTTGTAAAAAGCTTACCAAGCTTGGTTCATTTTTAGTAATTTGCACATGAGGACGCAACGCTTCCAATTCATAAGCAGGCAGTGCAATATTATGTTGTTGTGCTAAATCTAAAATAGTTTGTGGACGAATATTTCCGTCTAAATGACGATGTAAATCGGTTAAAGGCAACTGTGTGTCAATCACGCGTTATTTTCCTTTTTAATAATAATAATGAAAATCTATCGTTTAAAGTGATTTTCTTATAATTGGGATGATAAGAAATAGTTGCGCATTATTATGGGCTATTTTTATATTATTCACCATCAATTCAATCGATATTGTCTATTTTTAATACTAAATAGAATTACTTTTATTGGTGTTTATCAAATAGATACTATTAAATCTGTTTTTTATCTTATTTTTCGAACACATTTTTCAATATAACTGACGTTTATTATCAGCTCAATTGAAACATTAGATAACTTACTGAAAAATAAACCTATCATAAGATTTGATGCAAGCTATCAGCTGGTTTGATAGATGGTGACTTGAGCAATATTTACAGACATTGATTAATAGTTAACTGTTTTTTAGTTCGCTATTAAATTACTTATTATGATTTTAAACCGCAATAAATAATTACTTATCTTTAAATATAAAAAAAGAATTCTCTTTTATTAAATAAGGGTTAAATCAAATTAAAAATCCTTAATAATACGCTCTCGTTAATTTTAGAAAATAATTAAATTATTTTATAACGAGTGGTTATCTATATTTAATAAACAAAATATAAAGGATGGTTATGAATAATATTTCAAATAATGAAATTGAAAAAAATGGTGATATAGCTAATACTTCTCCTTCACCTTCGATGGGGGCTAGTTATGACTCTCAGGTTGTTACTGGTAGTGGGGCTGTTGCATTAGATTTAGTTGTTGTGATTGATACCAGCGGTTCGATGTCTGATGAATCAACAGATTTAAGCAATCAGATTGATGGTGCGATTCAAAAGGCGTTAGAACTTTGTCCATCAAGTCTTCGTGTAACATTTTTGGGTATTGAAGGCGTATGGGATGGCACTAAATTCGATCAATCGGTCAGTGACTATTTGGTAGCATTAGGTGTTAATAGAAGCAGTTTACAGGCAAGAAAACCATTTAAAGAGGCGGATGGTCGCGATCATGCCGGAAATAAAGAAGACTTATGCCGCGCTGTTATTGATGTATGTAAACACTTTGATTGGCGCGATAGTGCTCGTCGCGCTATTTTCGTTTTAGGTGATGAGGGAATGGAAGGCGGTGGTGGTGTTTTAACTCGTGCTGCGATGACTAAAAACCGTGAGGCTATTTTAGTGGCGCAAACGTCGGGTGTTAAAGTACACACTTACCAAGGTACACCTGATGCTCGCGTTACAAATGTAGACCGTTTCCCATCAATTAAAGCAAAAGATGATATAACCAAAGAGTATGTTCTTTTAGCTGAACAGACAGGTGGGCGTTCTTATATTTACACCACCGGTATCGCTAATTTCTTATTAGTTTTACAAGAAATTCTCTGTGATAGTTTGATGCCGCCTGTTATTCCTAATCCCGATACAGGAGATTCAAACTGTAGTCATGTTTGTGTTCAACTCTCTACAATCATATCGACAGTAAATACGCTTGCTGAAATAATCAATAAAACAATAGATGCTTGTTGTCATGATGATGTAGGGCGTCATAAAGATTGTCGCGATTGTTAACGTGATATTGCGCTGTTCTGCTGTTTAAACAATAAATAAAAAAACACCCCATCAGTTCTGATGGGGTGTTATATTTAGTTCAAACCAACTGACAAGAAATAAAATTAATTAGCTTGTGCAGGTTGTTCTGGAATGATGATCTCTTGCTCTTCAATAATGGCTGGATCTTCAGTCATTTCTTCAGGTTCAGCTTCTGGATATTCAGAATAGTCAGACTCATCATAATCACTGTAAGACGCGCCAGCACCAATTAACATACCAATCAGACCTAACATCTGAGGTGCTTGAGTGACTTCCATAAATTCGTTGAAGCTGTAAGATTTACCGTTCATGGTAAATTTATCAGCTGCATAATCTAGGCTCAGATTCAGTGCATTACCATCTTTAGAAAGTAGCATCAGTGGTAGTGCATCTTTTTCATCTTGAGACATCTGATTAATATTTTGTTGTAACTCAGTTTTGACTTTCTCAATATCAGCGGCAGTTTCTTTCTGAATTTCTGCTTTATCAGCATCAGTCAGTGCAGTGTCTTGATAACGCGCTGCATCAAGGTACTGAGTCGTATTACGGAAATCAGTCATCATTGGCATTGATAAATCAACGTTTAACTTGATGTTTTTGAACAGTTTATTAAAGAGTTCAGCAGGGTCTTTTACGCTATCTAAATCTTTGATGCTAAAGGCATTAAGGTCAATTGCAAAATCAAGCTTAGTGGTACCTTTAGTATTAGTTAAAGAAGCATCGTCGATACGGAAAACTAACCCTTTCTCTAATACATCACGAACCGCTTGTTCAATCTCATCTGAACTGTCGTAATTGTATTTATTCCAAGGTAGTAATGAGTTGTTATAAGCCTTAGTTAATAACAACATTGCATCTGTATTTGCTTTATCAATAGAGTAAGCAAATTTACCAGCACCGAATTCTAAACCACCAATAGTTAGTGATTTAAAGTCGTAAGCTTGTGAAGCATAGAATAGCTTATCTTTGATATCACTTTTGGTCGTGATAGACATATCTTTTAGCGAGAAATTAGATGCTTTATCTTCACTAGTATGTGAAATCTCAGCAAGTTTTAGTGATTGCTCGTTAAACAGATATTGGTCATTGTTAACTTTAGTACCTGAAATCGCACCATTGATATTTTTAATGGTGAATACTTCAGAATCACGATTAGTGATAACCATTTCATCACTCTTAATAGAAGTTGCAACTTTAGTTGCATCTTTATCAGATGAGAAAGTGATAGCAATTGGTGATGTCTTAACTTTATCGCTGGTGTCAGCAAAATCGATAGCACTGATTGTCACTTCACCTGATGCAGAACCATCAAAACCTAAAGAAGTATGTGTACCAACAATCGATTTATCTTTAGTCAGCTTAAATAGCTCTTTTGTGGTTTCGTTATTAACCAGAGTACCATCTACGGCTGCTAATTTTGGTGCTAAATTAAATTTTGCCAGATCAGAAAGAGGGAAAGGACCATGATTGATATCAGTCGCCATCAGAATCTCTTCAGTTTTGTTATCTGATGCTTGGTCTGAATCTGAATTTGTTGTAATAACAACAGCTAAATTTGCATTAGAGGTAAAAACCCCTTTTTTGTAGTCACGAACTTCTAATTTAACATCAATACCCAATTGGTTATTTTGAGTCAATTGAGCCAACTGAACATTTGCACGATCTGTTTCTTGTTGTAAGCGGCTCTCAATTTTGCTGCCCATGTACCAAGATGCGCCGGTCCAAACAACACCCAGTGCAACAATGACACCAACAGCGACAAGTGATTTCTTCATAATTCTAGTCCATCCTCAGTGTACATCTGGCGATGTACGTTATAAAAGCTGTTTTGTAACCCTTAAACAACCCGATAAATTGGTGATAAATATTACTAAATTTTGATATAGATAATCTACATATATACATCGCCACCTATATTAACCGTAAATATAGATTTAGTGGAATAAAATCGCAATCAGAACTTACTTAGTTACTCGCTAACATAATGAGTTTAAAGCCAAATGATTATGGGCATTAATCAATATAGGATATTAGTTAAATACACTCTTTTTTATCACTTTCAGATTAAAATAATATTTAATTGTGATGAGTTGCTATGTATGAAGTTTAATATAAACCTATAATTAATGTGGATATAAATAAGATAGCTAAAAGCGTAAAATGAGTAAGGTGAAATAAGTGCGCTAATCGTATTTCATCAAAAAAATCAACAGATTTCATTCTGTTATAAATTTCATAAGCTCGCTTTAGCTCTCATATTTATTATTCTATTTATGGCATGATAACTGTATCCGAGTTATTTACTATAAAGTGATTCGGAATTAATCAATTATTCTGTGTACTTAAGGAGATTGAAATGGCAGCCACTCGCATTGAAAAAGACTCAATGGGGCAAATCGAAGTACCAGCTGACCAGTTATGGGGAGCACAAACGCAGCGTTCTCTAGAACACTTCCGTATTTCAGTAGAAAAAATGCCTGTTGCACTGATCCACGCACTTGCTTTAACTAAAAAAGCAGCTGCCGGTGTTAACATGGATTTAGGCTTGTTACCCAAAGAACGTGCTGATGCAATTATTGCTGCGGCAGACGAAGTTCTTGCTGGTAAACATCCAACTGAATTCCCGTTAGCAATCTGGCAGACCGGTTCTGGCACTCAATCAAATATGAATATGAATGAAGTGTTGGCTAACCGTGGTAGTGAGATACTTGGTGGTATCCGTGGCATGGAGCGCAAAATCCATCCGAATGATGATGTTAACAAAAGTCAGAGCTCGAATGATGTGTTCCCAACTGCCATGCATGTCGCTGCTGTTATTGCTTTACGTCAGGATTTATTGCCTGAATTAAAATCACTACTGAACGTATTCAAAGAGAAAGCAGAAGCTTTCCACGATATCGTTAAAATTGGTCGTACTCACCTGCAAGATGCGACGCCATTAACGTTAGGTCAGGAAATTTCTGGCTGGGCTATGATGCTAGAAAATAGCATTAAACATATTGATAATTCTGTTCCTCATGTCTGTGAACTGGCTCTTGGCGGTACAGCAGTAGGTACAGGATTAAATACACATCCTGAGTACGCCGTTCGTGTTGCTAAACGTATCGCAGAATTATCGGGTCAGCCTTTTGTGACTGCACCTAATAAATTTGAAGCATTAGCAACTTGTGATGCATTAGTTCATTCACATGGTGCATTAAAAGGTTTAGCGTCTTCATTAATGAAGATTGCCAATGATGTTCGTTGGTTAGCCTCTGGTCCTCGTTGTGGTATTGGCGAAATCGCTATTCCAGAAAACGAACCAGGCAGCTCAATCATGCCAGGTAAAGTTAACCCAACACAGTGTGAAGCATTAACGATGCTTTGTGCTCAAGTTATGGGTAATGATGTTGCCATTAACATTGGCGGCGCATCAGGTAACTTTGAGCTAAACGTTTATCGCCCAATGATCATTGATAACTTCTTACAATCAGTACGCTTATTGGCTGATGGTATGCGTAGCTTCAATGAACACTGTGCAATTGGTATTGAGCCAAACCGCGAACGTATCAACAAATTACTGCATGAATCATTAATGCTAGTAACAGCGTTAAATACTCATATCGGTTACGATAAAGCGGCTGAAATTGCGAAAAACGCACATAAAGAAGGCTTAACGCTAAAAGAATCTGCATTGAAACTGAACTACCTAACTTCTGAAGAGTTTGATAGCTGGGTTCGTCCAGAAGATATGGTTGGTAGCATGAAAAAATAAGAGTATAAAATCTCTTATTGGCTATTAATATTCAAATGCTCAATCCCGTCATTATGGCGGGATTTTTAGTTAGTTTACCGTAGTGGCTATTGTGTGATTTTATGGTAATAAATCTAGTATTAAAGCTATCAAATTTAATTGGGTAAATTTATGAATGAATCAATGCGCTTTAAAGCAAATGAAGTAAATTGTTATACAGAAATTGATGTCACTGTTATTGGTATTGGTGATGATCCTAGTACACCTGATAATTTCATTATTTTGTCACGATTTGATGAAGATGAAGACATTGATAACTCAATTGGTTTAATGACTCATTTATCTGATATTGAAATGATTAATTCAATTAAACAGATAACGCTTGAACGTAATAAAATTTGTTTCTTCTTTAAGCCCAATAAACAAAATAAAGAAGAGACTATTACTATCGATTTAGATATTGATGATAGTCATTTTGCACATTTACTCGAATATTTATTACTTATTATCAAAGATAGCTCAATTCAATTAATTGAAAAATAACAAGATAACTAACATCTAAAAATAGAAAGAGCCAAATGGCTCTCTATTTTTCAAGGTACAAATGCATTCTTGGAATAAGCAATTCTATCTTTTTTGCTTTAGGGCGATGACGAATTTGGATGTTATCCGCATCATAATCAGGAAGATCACCAATAACAGGTTTAAAATCTTGCTCTTTATTAATATAAAATACTAATAAAGGTAGAGGGCAAGCATATTGAACCTGTTTTTGAATTTCAGAGTACCAAACCCTAGCAATAGGTTGCACTTTAACTGGTCGCTTTATTTTTAATTTTGCATTTTCAGGTAACTGAGAAATAGTAATAATCTCTTTTTCGAGGCGTTCAGCCCATTGTTCGCTGGTATAAGGTGGAACGGCACGATTTGCTTCACGGCTTTTTTCTAATTGGGCTAACACTTCTGCACGCGATAAATTTTTAATAATATTCTTATTCGCCCAGCCAAAACGAACAGTATCGGGATCAGAAAGTAGGGTGAGGGTACGATAAGCGTTTAACGTAATTAATCCTTTTAATTGATTATGTACAAAATCGAATCGCTCCTCTTTAGAAATACCGGATTCTTTTGTCACAATAACAGACAACTGTTTTTTGAGAGTATTAATGCGCTTAACTAATGCATCAACCGTTTTAAACTCACTATTACTGGTACTAAAACAGAGGGCACCAGGCAAACGAACTGCGCGTTTGCTACTGATATGAGGCGCATTATCATAAATAAACAAATTAGCGATTAGCTTTAAGGCTAATTCAAGTGCTTGTTTATCGTAAGATGGAGATACCGTGATTTGTGAGACTTCATCATGCTCTTCATCTTTACTTACATCAGGTAATTCAAAAACGGCAGAAGATAACAACGTTAGCGATTTAAGCTGCTGATTTAGATTATCTATTTCATCTTCTAGGTGTTTAAAACAGCTATTGAATTGTGCGATTAAATCATATTTACTCATTATACTTACCTAATTTAGTTACAACATACAATTAACCTTAAGTCTAAATCATACATTACCTTCAGCGTTAAGTACATTGTTCAACAGGGGATTAAATAAAACAAAAAAACGCCATACTGTATATAAACACAGTATGGCGTAAAATTGGCACTTTTCTTATCATATTTCTTTTTAAAAGGTCACTTTGATTATTTTTAGTACAATAATGGGTTGTTTTATCATCCGTTAATAAAGCATCATTTCACTTACAACTGATTTATCACAATCAGGTTTTGATGGTGGGCAGTTTTTCATTGATGCGATAGAAAAAGAAGCAAACAATAAGAAAGAGAGTACAATAACTGTTTTGGTAATAGGGTATATTGTTATCCTTATTGATAGATACACACCTATTACCTTAAAAAGAGCGGATATAATTAGCAATTTCCTTTATTAGTAGTTCACTTTTGCCTTTTATATTATTTTATAGTAGATGCCTAAAATCACTGCGCAACCTTATTAAGATGTAATGCAATTAATAATGCAGCTGACATCAATAATGCAATAAATAATCCTACACCAAGCCAACCAGAGTGAACCCAAAAGATCCCACCTAAAGTGCCCGCCAAGCTAGAACCTGCATAATAAGTAAATAGGTATAATGATGACGCCTGAGCACGACCTCGTTTAGCTCGGCGACCCACCCAGCTACTTGCAACAGCATGCGCAGCAAAAAAGCCAGTTGTGAGGATTAACATACCAATAAAAATAATAGGTAATGATTCAATCAGTGTAATTAATATTCCGATTAACATCATACTAATACCTGTAATAAACACTTTACCTAAACCATATTTGGTTGTTAACAAGCCTGCTTTAGAAGCGCTATAAGTACCACTAAGATAAACCAGAGAGATTAAGCCAACGGTGGTTTGGCTTAAGTAATAGGGTGCATCTAATAACCGATATCCAATGTAGTTAAATAAAGTGACAAAGCCACCCATTAATAATCCACCCTCAATAAACAGTAAGGGCAAACCTTTATCTCTGAAATGTAATTTGGTGGTGATAAGAAGGTTTCGTGGTTTCAATTTCGTCGGCCTGAAATGCCGGGAAGCGGGTAATATCTTCCAAAATATGATCGCAGCCAAAAGAGCAAATACACCTAAAATAACGACAGATAAACGCCATGAATAATAATCACTTAATACACCTGTTAATACGCGTCCGCTCATCCCACCAATTGAATTACCGCTAATATATAGACCCATCGATAACGCTAAATAGGCGGGATGAATTTCTTCACTTAAATATGTCATTGCAACGGCAGCGACACCACTTAACGAAAGACCCACTAATGCTCGTGTGATTAAAATACCTGTCCAACTATTCATTGTTGCACTTAATAACGTAAAAAATGCAGCACAAAATAGGGAGATCACCATGACATTTTTACGACCAAAAGCATCAGAAAGAGGACCTGTGATTAATAAACCACACGCCATTAATGCAGTTGAAAGCGAAAGCGCAAGACTACTGGTTGCTGGGCTGATTGAAAACTCCGTAGATAACACGGGTAAAATAGGTTGAACAAAATAGAGCAAAGCAAAAGTTGCGAGACCTACCATAAAAAATGACACTGTCACTTTTATGTAAAGGGCATCATCTCGTTGAATATAGTGTTTAGGATTACCAGCACGGGAGGGTTCTGATGACATATCTGCATATAACTTTATGCTTTTGCTACTTATTTTGCGAGTGTCCATGTTAGTTTAGCATCCATTAGTTAAATTTGATTTATGTCAATGTTAGAAATATTTGATTTTTTTGTCTAATATATTAATTATTAAGAATAATACTTTTAAAGTATCATTAATTGGGTGAGCTATTATGAATATTGAACTTAGGCATTTACGTTATTTTATTGCGGTGGCTGAAGAGCTACATTTTGGTAAAGCTGCTGAGAGATTAAATATTTCTCAACCACCTTTAAGTCAACAAATACAATCACTTGAAAAAGAAATTGGTGCTAGATTGCTTGAAAGAACAAACCGTTCAGTCTCTTTAACACCCGCTGGACAAATGTTTTTAAAAGAGTCTTATCAGGTATTAACGCAAGTAAGTGCTGCTGCAATGCGAGCTTCACGTATGGAAAAAGGTGAGTTGGGTGAGATTTCAATAGGATTCACCTCTACCACGCCTTTTATGCATCTCGTCACTTTAAGTCTGAGACAATTCAGAGAAAACTATCCTGAAGTTGGCATTCATATGCAACAGATGAATACCAAACAACAAATCCCACCATTAGTTACTGGTCGTATTGATCTCGGTATTATGAGAAACACCGTGCTACCTGATACTCTGCACCACCAGCTATTATTTCGTGAACCGTTTATTCTTGCTGTATATGAAGGCCATCCTTTGTTGGCTTATAAAGAGACTGGGGTAAATATTCATGATATTGGACAATATCCCTTCGTATTTTTTGAAAGAGATGTCGGTACCGCGCTTTATGATGAGATAATACAGTTACTCAGTTTATCGGGAATAACGCCGACAATAGCCCAAGAAGCTGGCGAAGCAATGACTATTCTTGGATTAGTTGCCGCTGGATTGGGTATCTCAATTGTGACTGAATCGTTTACACGAATGAAAGTCGATGGGGTACATTACTTACGTTTTGCAAATTCTCAGGCGTTTTCTGAAGTTTGGTTGGTGTCTCACAAAAAAAGAACTATTCCTGCTGCCGCGAATAGACTGACACAAATGCTATTAAAAAATATCTATGATTATCAAAAATCTTGATCAACTTGTGTTTTAGAACACGATTTTTATGTAGTATTGTACAACGATCACAAATTAGCGACATAATCGATAAAAATATTTATTTGGAGCTGCGGATTAATTAAAGCTTCTACTTAAGGATGACACGTAATGGGGAACCAACCTAGCCATATTGATCACGTAAAACAGTTTAATCTGGGAGCCGTCTTCCGATTAATTGATGAACATGGTCCAATTTCCCGTATTTCTCTTTCTAAAAAAGCTGAACTCGCACCTGCAAGTATTACTAAAATCACCCGTGAATTAGTAGAAGCGCATCTTATTCATGAAACTGAATTTCCTGGTTTAGGTTTTCGTGGTAGACCCGCTGTTGGATTAAAATTAGAGAGCAAAGGGTGGCATTTTCTCTGTATTCGGATCAACGATGGTAATTTACTCTTTAGTTTACGAGAACTAGATAGCAACCTTGTGGTTGAAGACACGTTTGATTTTCCTAAAAGTTACAGTGATGATTTTCTACATCATTTCTTAGTGGTAATAGATAAATTTTTTGAACGCTATCAATCTTATGTCGAGCGTTTAACTGCAATTAGCGTCACTATGAATGCCATTGTTGATCCTATCAGCGGTGTTATTCATAGTTCACCTTATTATTGCGTTAAAGATATTCCTCTTGCTGAACAAATCCATAAAAAAACAGGTGTTGCTGTGTTTTTACAACACAATGTAACGGCATGGACAATGGCTGAGTCGCTTTATGGTGGCGCTAAAAAAACAACGGATGTTTTGCAAATAGTTATCGATGATATCGTGGGTGCCGGGGTAATCACCGGTGGTAGAACACTTCATTCTCATAGCCATAGTGCGGTTGAAATTGGGCACACAAAAGTTATCGATTCTCAAAATAGCTGTTATTGCGGTGCAAAAGGGTGTTTAGAAACAGAAGTTGCACTTCCTTATTTGCTGAAAAAAGCACAAGTGTTAGCAATAGCGAATCCAGATTCGTTGCTAAACCGTTACCCAATTACCGCTGAATCATTGTGTGATGCGATTTTGGTTGGTGATAAACAAGCGGTTGAGATTATTAACCTCGTAGCTAATAGATTAGGTTTTATTCTTGCTGTTATGGTAAATACGTTTAATCCGCAAAAGATCTTAATTGGCTCGCCACTTTGCCGAGCTAAATCGATATTCTTTCCTTTACTCCTGCGTAATATCCAAAATCATGTATTACCTCGTTATGCACAGACATTAATTATTGAAGAAACCGAGCTGCGTAATAAAGGTACGCTACCCGCAGCGGCATTAGTGAAAGAAGCCTTATATAACGGTTCTTTGTTAATTGAATTGATGCAAGGATAAAATAAGCATAATAGAACGTAACAAAAGTGTTTTACATGCGTAAATATGACAATTGATCATTAACGAATTCTCTATTTTAGAGCAATTAAACAAAAAATTGAGCTATCTCAAGCCACAAGAAACAGTGTTACCCTAAACTGTAATCTCTGTCATTTTTTGTGAACCTGATTTTATCTGTCATAACGGAAGTAAATTATATGTTAACACGTTTGTTTGTTACGGGGACAGATACCAACGTAGGTAAAACTGTTGTAACCCGAGCACTTCTTCAATCATTAAATCGCAGCGGGTCAACAGCAGTGGGCTTTAAGCCTATCGCAACCGAATCACATGAAACGGTAGAGGGTGAACGTAATCGTGATGCACAGATTATTCATAACTCTTCACCCGTTGAAGTTCGCTACGACGAAATTAATCCTATTTTGCTAGAGAATTGTTATTTAAGTAAAAATGAAATTGATTTTGATCAGATTTCAAATGAATTAAATAAATTAAGTCAAAAAGCAGAATGTGTTGTCATTGAAGGTAATGGCGGTTGGCGCTATTTACTTGATGATACAACTTTTTATTCTGAATGGGTCGTTAAAGAGCAAATACCTGTTGTCTTGGTTGTTGGTATTCAACCTGGTTGTGTTAACCACTCAATCTTAACGGCACAATCTATTGCGAATGATGGCTTAAAATTAGTTGGTTGGGTTGCTAATAGAATTAACCCAGGATTACCTTACTACGCGAAAATTGTTGAAAGATTATCACAACATATTCAAGCGCCGTTAATTGGTGAAATCCCTTATTTATTACGTCCTGAAGAACGAGATCTCTCTTGTTATCTTGATTTGAGTCAGTTAGAAATTGCTCAACCTGCTTAGAATCAATAGATAAAGATGTAATTGAATAGAATTAAATTATTACTCGCTATAAAAAATGTATAAAGAATAAATAAGTAGATGGGTAGATATGCGTAAAATGTTCCATTGAACTTTACCATAACTCGCTACATTTAAACGCCTAATGAAGAAACGCATTGGGTGTTTTTATTTTTTAGCTTATATAAAATGACAAAAATTTATAATAGCAACACACAAAAAGCATTAGCACATTTAAAATCAATAGGTTCAATCATTGAAAAGGGCGTAATTATTATTACGCCCTTTATTATTTAAATGGTCATAAAAATCTTAATGATTAATGGCGGGTGTAAATGATTTTTTTGCTATCACTTTCACAAGTACCTACGACTTTACCTTCAGTTTGTGCAACTTGATCATTTTCTACCACGACAAGTGTAAAGTTAGCGGCTGGTACACCGTTATTCACGATTTTTTGTTGGATGGCATCAACAACTTCATCACAACCGGCATTAGCGGCTAATGGTGCAAATGCAAACATTGATACCATGGCAGCAAATAGATATTTTTTCATAATAATCTCTCCTTGTTTTTTTGCAAAACATCATTGTTTTACAGATTTAGTTTATGGGTTAACTGGGCGACCTGTATTGCTATCTAAGCAACGTCTTGTTTCTGACTCCCAATAAGCATAGATATTGGCACTCTTCAAACAGGCATCGCGCTCATCAATTGCTTTATCTAGCTTATTAAATTCAATTTTCTCACGTTGATTAACTTGAGAACGAAGGTCACGTTTTTGATCCCAATCTTCTTTTAATTGTCTTGCTTGCTCTTTATCTAAAGAGTTTTCATAGCCATTACCATTAACGGTGACATTTGTTGAGGCAACAGTAGAAAAAGAAGATACAGATAAACCAAAAAATAGAGAGAGGAACAATAAGGTTCCTGTGGTTTTTTTCTTGGTAAAAACAGTTATCATAGTTGCTATCCTCTAAAATAAATGCGGCTACAATGCCAATGACTATTCTATACTAACAATTATATCTTATTTCTTAACGAAAAATGAGTTTTCAGTGCGCTTAGCTTTGTCGATGAACACTTAATCCAGCAAATGACTGGCTTACTGGCATCATTTCTAGAGTATTAATATTAACATGGGCAGGTAATGTTGCTGTCCAATATACCGCTTCTGCCACATCTTCAGGTGTTAATGCATTTGCATTAGCATAAGTTTGTTCAACTTTATCACTATCACCTTTAAAACGAACTAATGAAAACTCTGTACCACCGACAAGACCTGGTTCAATATCAGTAACACGCACTTTTTTACCTTGAAGATCTGCACGTAATCCTAAGCTAAATTGTTTAACAAAAGCTTTTGTTGCTCCGTAAACGTTGCCACCCATATAAGGCCAAGATGCAGCGGTAGAGCTGATATTAATAATATGACCTTTATTTTTTTCTACCATTAAAGGCAAGATAGCGCGAGTGACATGAACCAGACCTTTATTATTTGTCTCGATCATGGTATCCCAATCATCAAGGTTGGCTTTATCTGCGGTATTTAACCCTAATGCTAAACCTGCATTATTAACTAATACATCAATATCTTGCCATTTTTCTGGTAGATGTGAATAGAGTTCAGCTACTGCTTTTTTATCAGTCACATCAAGTTGTAAAGGATAAAATTGCTCGCCAAGTTCTTTATGTAAATGTTGTAGCTTATCAAGACGACGTGCTGTACCAATAACTTTATGACCATGACTAATAAAGTGACGAGCGATTGCTTCACCAAAACCAGCAGAAGCACCAGTGATAAATATAATCATTTCATTACCCTCAATCGTTATAATAATGAAAGTAGAAAGCTATCGATAAAAAGAGTCAAGTTGAAAAGAGGTATTTAAGAAAAATCAGTTTAAAAACAAAGCACTTTGCTAAAGAGAAAAATATTCATCTTAAATCTTCAAATGAAATTTTGTTTTTAACTATTGATGATAGTGCTTAATTCTTTATTTATTTGCTCACTCTGTTATGGGCATTTATTTCATCTATTTTATTAATTTAAATAGAAAAATACTACAGAGCAAACCGGATTTATCAGTAACGATAAACCCAGCTTAGCATAATTTAGATAGGTTTATTTTTTACCCACTTGATGACCAATCACTCCACCTAATACACCGCCACCAATAGTACCAAGAGCGCTGCCATCCGTTAAGATTGCCCCACCGATAGCGCCAGCACCTGCACCAATTGCTGTATTACGATCACGTTTAGTCATGCTAGAACAAGCGGTAATCGAAAAAAGGATCACAGAGACAATGACGAGTGACCCGACTTTTTTTGCCATGATATTCATTTTTATAAACTCCAAAACAAAGGACAATATAAAGCTATCCTTATAGTATTATTACTTGGATCAGAATAATCGGGAAGAAGAGGGTGAAAAGTCTTAAAACGACACTTATAAACATATATTTTAAATGCGCTTTATCAAAATAAATTTTATAAATTATATTATTATTTGATTTTCAGTTATTGAGTAACAGACCTTTATGATTATTACTAGGGTAAAAATAGCGATATGATATTAATAAATAAAATAAAATCCCTCTCATCACAATTTGCATCAGGTTATTTTGGTGTTGTGTTAGGTATGATTGGAACAGGAATGGCATGGCGATACGCGGCTAAAGAGCATAATTATCCCTCCTCTATTGGCGAGATATTTATTGGTGCCGGTTGTGTTATTTGGTTAGTTTTGGTGCTATTTTTTTTGACTAAGTTGTTCTGCAATAAACAGAGTATTATTAATGAGTTTAAACATCCAGTAGCCAGTGGTTTTTCTAGTTTGCTACCAGCAACAACCGTTTTAGTTGCGATAGGATTGACCCCTTATTTTTCTGTTATTTCGCTAGTACTTTTTAGTCTCGGAGCAACGGTTCAATTACTGTATGCCTGTTGGTTAGTGGGTTATCAGTGGAAAGGGGAACACCCTAAAGCAGCGACAACCCCTGCTTTATATTTACCTACTGTTGCTAATAACTTTATTTGTACTATGGCATGTGGTGCATTTGGTTTTAATGACTTAGGTATTCTCTTTTTTGGTGCCGGTGTATTTTCTTGGTTAAGTTTAGAGCCGGCAATATTAAAGAGAATAAGAAGCGAGGGGCTAATGGATGAGAAATCACGATTATCATTTGGTATTCAATTAGCGCCAGCATTAGTTGCATGTAGCGCTTATCTTGCGATAAATAACAATCATGTCGATTTTTTCGCCAAAATGTTGTTAGGTTATGGATTGTTGCAACTTTTCTTTATGTTACGTTTAGCGCCTTGGCTTTTTAAACAGCCATTTTCATTACCTTTTTGGAGTTTTTCATTTGGTATTTCTGCATTAGCTAAATCCTCATTAAATATGAGTATGGCATCAGACAGTATTTTTATTAAACTGCTATCAATATCATTATTTGTTTTTTCAAACCTAATAATTTTACTCCTTATTTTGGGTTCATTATTCTGGATCTTAAAAGGTGTAAAGCAGTTGTTTTCTGTGCAGGAAACCAATGTAGAAATAGAATAATTAATTCCCAGTTTACTATTAAAAAATAAATAAAAAGCTTAAACAAAAAATAGGTTATTTTAGAATGGTGGCAGTCTATATCATTATTACAATGGGTTACAACAATGCATCAACAGCAAGAATTTATTAGTGATATAAAAAGAAATATCTCATTAAACAAGAGTTTACTAGAGTTAAGAGAAATACTTATTACTTACAAAGAGACAGGCTTATCTCAAGTCAGCATGCGAGACTGTTTAAATCAATTGCGTATCCTTGAAAATGAAGAGCTTGTTTTAGAACTACTGGATTTTGTTGAGGGTTTTTGTCGAGCTGATTGGGTGGTGTTTAATTGAAAAACATGGATAAGAAAAGGGCTGAAATGGGTTCTAATGAGTAAATAAGTCTGCCAGCACGAAAGAAAAGATACTGGCAGATATTTTTAAAAATCAGAATGCTTGGCGGAAAATTTCAATAATCTCTTTCTCGTTACCTTTACGTGGATTAGAGAATGCATTGCCATCTTTGAGTGCCATTTCAGCCATATATGGGAAATCAGACTCTTTGACATCTAACTCTTGTAAGTGTTGTGGAATACCAATATCTGCAGAAAGACGAGCAATAGCTGCAATAGCACGCTCTGCGGCATCCATCACAGATAATCCACTAATGTTTTCACCCATAAATTCAGCAATATCCGCAAATTTTTCTGGATTAGCAATCAGGTTATAACGTAATACATGAGGGAGTAATACGGCATTAGCCACACCGTGTGGCATATCATACAAACCACCTAACTGATGAGCCATCGCATGTACATAACCAAGATTAGCATTATTAAATGCCATCCCAGCGAGAAGAGAGGCATAAGCCATATTTTCACGCGCTTTAAGATTAGTGCCCAGTGCCACTGCTTGACGTAAGTTACGGGAAATCAAGCGAATTGCCTGAATAGCAGAGGCATCAGTTACTGGGTTGGCATCTTTGGAAATATAGGCTTCAACTGCGTGAGTTAAGGCATCCATACCCGTTGCGGCAGTCAATCCCGCAGGTTTACCGATCATCAACAACGGATCGTTAATAGAGACAGAAGGGAGGTTACGCCAACTAACAATAACAAATTTTACCTTAGTTTTTGTGTTAGTTAGTACACAATGGCGTGTTACTTCACTGGCTGTTCCTGCGGTTGTATTAACTGCAATAATGGGTGGCAGTGGATTTGTAAGCGTTTCAATTCCAGCATAACTATAAAGTTCGCCTTCATGTGTTGCTGCAATACCGATACCTTTACCACAATCATGTGGGCTACCACCACCAACGGTAATTATCATATCGCACTGTTCTTTACGAAACAGTGCAACACCTTCGAGTACGTTGGTGTCTTTTGGGTTGGGTTCTGTGCCGTCAAATATCACAACATCAATACCCGCTTCTTTCAGGTAGCTGACGGTTTTATCTACTGCGCCATCTTTAATCGCTCGCAAACCTTTGTCTGTCACCAGCAGGACTTTTTTACCCCCCAATAGTTTACAGCGTTCACCAACAACTGAAAGTGCGCCAGGACCAAAAAAGTTAACATTCGGTACTAGATAATCAAACATACGATAGCTCATTATAAACCTTCCCAATATCAGATTATTATTCAGATAAATTAAAGTATTAGTTTATTTTCACCTCGTTAATTATTAAGTCAATAGCAGAGGTCAGCCTATTAGATGAATCGATTCAATTAATTTTATTTTATTGATATAGGTCACGACAATGTGTTGTTTTTGGTATTTTGGTTAGGTTTGGATTTTATGGTGAACTTGAAAGTGTGGGCTGTGTTGCCGAAGGCTTCTAGGTTATATTGGAACGTTAAGATAAAACACCCATTAGCAGGTGTTTTATCTTGTCAGGTAGAGGTGACTTATTCTTCGAAGTACCAATATCCCTGATTAATAAAATCGGTTAATTCCGCAACAAAAACGGGGTTTTCCAGCGCTTCACCGAGTTCATTTATTCCAGTTTCGGTAAACTGGCACAATGCATCTGCACCCTTTATTTCTGTGGTGATCCAGCCTTCCGTATTAACGAAGAAACGCTCTCCGATACGCATAACACGCAGTCCGCTCAGTCGTATCAATTTTTCACCCGCATTCAAAGCGCTCAGCACTTCTTCTGGCTGATAGGGAGGTTCCGCAGGTGCAATATCTAGCTCATGGCGTAAGGTGGTTGCAAAACGACCTAACCACTGTTCAAAATCATCAGGTTTATTGATCATTTCAATCATCATGGCACGTAGGCGTTCAACCTCATAAGTTTCCATGGTTCCTGCATTTTCGCGCACGGTTAGGTCAGGATCGCCATAATTTATCCCACCCAGATCTTTTTCCAGTGCGTAGTCTGCAAAACCGCTTAGCAGATCACGTCCGGTTGGTCCGCGAAAGCCAACAGAATAGTTCATGGTATCTTCGAAGGTGAAACCATCGTGAGGGAATCCCGGCGGAATATACAGAATATCTCCCGGTGCCATTTCCACGTCAATAATCGGTTCAAATGGATCAACATGCAATAATGCGGGATGTGAGCAGAATTGACGCATTGGAAGGGCATCGCCCACACGCCAACGGCGGCGTCCCATTCCTTGAATGATGAAGACATCATAGTTATCAATATGCGGTCCAACACCACCGCCAGGTACTGAATAGGAGATCATTAGGTCGTCAAGGCGCCACTCAGGCAGCACACGGAACGGCTTCACCAGTTCAGCGGCAGGCATATGCCAATGGTTGACAGCCTGTACCAGCAGTGACCATCCTTTTTCACCTAATTCGCTGTAGTCCTCAAACGGGCCGTGACTCGCTTCCCATTTGTTATCCGCGAAGCTGACTAGGCGACTGTCAATTTCCGGCTCCATAGCCAAGCCAGCCAGTTCATCTGGCGTGATAGGATCGGCAAAATCAGGAAATGCATTTTTCAATACAACGGGTTTTTTCTGCCAGTATTTTTCTAAAAATTCAGGCCAGTTAAGATTCAGTTTATTAACCATGTGACCACATCTATGTTAGTAAATAAGCGGGTAATTATAGAAGTAATGCACCGTTATATTTTTGTTTGGTGTCAAACGCGGGTCAATAACTTATGTGGGAATATCTGTAGTAAAATGGATTATGGTTTAACTATGTAATTTGTATATTTTTTTCGCATTCATAAGATATATCTTACAGATTATAACTAACACTATAATAAATATAATAGGGGAGAACTCCACCATTTTAGCGGATCTTTTTTCCCCTCCGGGGTAATTTAAAATGTGTAATCTTCATAAGCTTTTTTCAGAGTAGCACAAGTTAACTGAATTGTTTTTTCTTGTGTTTCTGAACCAAAATTTTTAATGTCATTTTCTATATCTCTATGTAAGACATTTTCAACTGGATAAAGATCAAAGATATAAGTTCTTATTTCTTTAAGCCATGACAAGATATCTTCATTTTTAAGATACTTATTTTCATCAATAGCAGCCATGAAATTTTCATACTGTTGATAGAGGTGCTTATACGTAGATGATGCTTGATAGTTGCCCATAAAATATCCTTTGGTAGGTTAATACGATTAGCCAGTCAGAATGCTAAATCTCTTTATTTTACACATAGAATGCATTGTGCGAATCAATTATTTTATTCTTTTTATTTGAGTGAATGGGTTTATTTCTTTATCGTCAGTATTAATTAAATTTAGCTCTCTCATTTTTTCAAGAGTAGTTATTATTTCACTCATATCAACTTTAACTTTTTGAGATAATAAACTATCTATTTCAAACACCATGTAGTATTGACTTTCATTTAAAATTCTAAGTATTTCATCTGCAATCTGATTATATCTTTCTTCGATTACAACATTTATTTGTTGGTTTATGATTTCTTCTAGTTTTTTCTCTATTGTATTGATTTTACTGTCATTTTCATTTATTTCATCTATAGTTTCTTCAAAAGTCATTTTAACTTCTCTATTAATACTTTCTTTCATTTCATTCAATTTATCTTCTAATGATTCTCCATTTCCAGAATTGTGATAAATATGCTGTCTCATATCAGTTACTGTATCTTTCATCATGGTGAAAGTATCGGTGTATAAGCGGCTAAATAAACCTTCTAATTTTTCTGTGCTTGATTTAATTTGGTCAGATGATCTCTTTGCTTCTTTAGATGCATTGTCAGACATTTGATAGAATTTAAAAGATAGCCATACAGCACCGCCTGAAACAATTAATGAAACAATTGATAGGATAAAACTTAATAATTCAAATGAGAGTTGCATCTTTTCTCTGCTCTAAAGGATTAAATCTAGAACCCCCGTCCTATACCACGGGGGTAGTCTCAAGGAAATATCAAGATTTCCGTATAAATAACTAAAAAATAACCATATTAATTAATCATTCACATCAAAAACCTTAGCTAAATTTAATATAACATATTCTTATGTATTGGATAGTGTTAGGTATCGTATTTCTAATTTCTGAACATAAATAGTCAGTAAAAATATAGAATAAGAAGAAAAGGTGGTTTAGGGGGTATTGATGGCAACACTAAACATAAAAGCGACTTTTCAGTGTGATATTGAAAAATTGTGGCGAGTAATCACATCAACAGAAAATTATCTGTGGCGAAGTGATTTACGCAATATTGAAGTGATAAACGATCATAAATTTATCGAACATACCAAAGATGGTTTTGCGACCATATTTACAGTAACTGCCAAAGTGCCATATCGACGATGGGAGTTTGATATGGAAAATGACAATATCAAAGGTCATTGGATTGGTGTTTTTACTTCTCACAATAGTGTTACTGAAATCGACTTTACTGAAGTCGTGATATCTAAAAAGATTTTATTAAAACCTTTAGTGAAGTGGTATTTAAAGAAAAGGCAGAAAAAGAAAAGGCAGAAAACGTATCTGCAAGACTTAGAAAAAGCATTGGCCAATAAGTTTTAAGTTTAAAAGAACCAACATAGTCAACCAGCCCAAATCAGAGATTTTAGAGGCTATCCGTATTTAGATACTTAGGTTCGCATAATGTATATTATGTTAAACGGGACGTAATAACCAATAACTTCATGATATGGATCCTTTTAATGATTTAGCGCTTCAAAGCCCTAGCGAGTGTGGAGGAAATATCTTAGGTCATTCATTATTTGTACTAGTAGAAATCTTTTGGCTCCTCACCTCATACGGGAATTAATAAAATCATCATAAGCGTATGATTGCCACCACTCTATTGTGATGGCAAATATTATCTTAAGATATTTACCTTATATTAAATCCAATTAATAAAACCTTCAATATCATCAGGATTTTCTACAATTGTTTTCCACTCATCATTTTCGGAGTCATCCAGTTTGGATTTAAAATCAAACCATTCAGATTCGTTTTTTTCATCAAAACCAAAAACATCTTCTATAGCACCATAAGACCATATGTATATGTTATCCTTTTTAAGTTCTTCCTTTATATTAGCAATTGGTATAGTTGCATCAGGATGTTTAGCTAAACATGAAAAAGCATATGCAGCTGTATTACCATTTTTTATTTTAGAAGGAAAGCCGGTAGTCTTATCTATTCTTATTTCATCAGGTTTTTCATTTTGCATACTGATAAATATTGCCTTTATTTTTATTATATCTTCACATTCTTTTTTAATATAACCATGTGCAACAGCCGATGTAATATAATCAAGGTCAGTAATTACACGATGTGGAACATCAAGACAATTTAATATTTCTTTGGTTCGCTTTATTGCTGTTTTCCCATCAATAGATAATAATGCTATTTTGTTTGCACCAAGACTATTACCTTTAATAACTCTATATATGGGGTCAATTACTTTTAGTTCTGTTTTTCCTTCAACAATGATCACTTTTTCTGAAAAAAGAATTTGAGATGAATTTGTTAGACTGAATATCTTATCAAAATGATGAGCTTCTTTTGTATCTTTCATTTTTTCAGCAATAGCTTGTTTAAGTGTTTTTCTTGTTTCAGTACACTTCTCTTGAGATTTTCTGACTAGAACAGCTACATTTGCTTGTTTGGAGGTTATCATTAATCCTGAATGAGTAGTGATAATTACTTGATATCCATTCTTTGATAGAACTATAAGGGCTTCTCTTAATAATTCTACGGCGGTAGGATGCAAATATAATTCTGGCTCATCAATTAGTAATAAAATATTAGGTTTTTTCTTTGTAGAGGATTCGGATTTAATTTTAGCAAGATATTGAATCAATGCCATCTGAATAGTTCTTTGGCTACCATGACCAAACATTGACATATCACGAATATCTTGTCCATGCTCAAAAACTTTTAAGGTTCCTGATTTAAATATTTCTTCAAGGCTAGGGGTTGGAAAATGTATTTTTACACTAATATCAGGAAAATACGAACCTATTATTGAGTTAATTCCATTGTCAGTTTCATTTATTGTTTGAAACCTTTCACTACCGTTATATGCTAACAAATCACTTAATCTTCTTATAGAATCATTAAATTCACTTGCATGAAGTTCTTGAACACTTTCAATTATTTGGGATAATAATCTACCAATTGTTGAAGAGGTTTTATTTTTTGTAGAATCTTCAACGGCATCAGTCATAGCTTTAATATGTATTATCTCTGGGAATATATTCTTAATAGATTCTTCTATTCCTCCGGGATTGCTAACCCATGATGATGGATTTTTATTAGTATCAAAAACCTCAAATTTTATATCAGAAGCCTTTGCTCCAGATATTTTTCGTTGAATTCTTCTAACCTTTATCATTCCTTCAGAGATATAAGGGATGATTTTTTTCCTATTTTCACTAGTAATTAATGCGAGCGCATTATTATCAATACCCTCTATAACTGCAGATACAGAAACTTCACACTCTTGGTTATTAAATATTTCCTCTATAGTTAATGTTCTTTTTTCTAATAGCCATTTTATTGCCGATAAAATATTTGATTTTCCAGCGTTATTATATCCAACAAGGGGTGTAAATGAAGATAATTCTAATGAAGTATTTTTACATGAAAGGTAGTTATTTATATCTAAACTTGTTATGTATACAGACATATCAATTCCTTAAAGTCAATAATTGTAATTTAATTTTTTGTAATTTAATTCACCAAAAATAATTCAAAACAATCCTGTTGGTTGTTAGCGATATGCGCTTATGGAATTTATTTAAAGTCTATATCTGCCATTTTATTTCCTTGGAAAATATATTTAATATCTTATTGCATTGATTATTTTATATCATATTTTATCAAGATCTTATAGCTAACATTATATCTATGAACCAAAACTGTGAGTTACATGTTCAAAGGTTACAAAAGCATCAATAATTCTCTGGTTCATAAATATAAAAAATCTTTTACCAGTTCAGGTAGTTAGATTTTATTAAGTATCTCATTTCTTATTGTTATTATTCATAATCGATCTAGTACAGCTTTATATACGATGTGGTGTAGTCCTTCAGGACATGCAATTCTAAGCAGTCAAACATCAAATTATGTTTAACAGCACTTCAGGGACAAACCCGTATCGACCTATATGGATTAGCTTATCTTTGGCTGAAAAAACACACTGTACCGCCATTAGATACATTATTTCCGTGTATAGACCGCATAGCACCACCCTACTTTCATTTTCAAATGTTGACGTGGAAACGTTCCTAAAAAGCTATATAATGCTTTCGAAAACTCTAACAAATCATATAAGTGCAATACATTTTGAGTAGAAATTGATATATTGGAAAGTTTTAGTACTTTATATGTTTTTTATTTATGAGGCAGATATGATTAGTAGAATAGAGTTTGATGATAGTGTCATCAATATGAGGTTACAAAATGGAGCTGATATATTTAGTATAGACTCAATATCATTATTAATTGGCATCAATGGTTCTGGAAAAACCAACACATTAAAAAATATAATAAATGCAATTAATGGTGGTCATAATGAAAACAATATTATAAATTATAAAGGTTGTTCTATATACAACAAAAATGGAGTTGAGTTATCAAAAAATGAATTAAATAAGTGGGGAACTATTTATTTTACATCATTGCACTATAGATCAGAAATAAATGAAAAAAGCTCAGCATTTATTAATGCTTCACCTAAAAAACGCAAATCATATGAAGATTATAATAGTAATAAATATCATAAAATACTCAATATATTTAATATAAAACCTAAGTTAGTTGCAAGAATAGATTTAAACTACAATAAAGCATTGCAATTAATTATTGATAAAATGTTAACTCTTCATGATGAAGGTGATGATGCCTATCTGTATAACTATGATTATTCATTAAAAGATATTAAACATCTTTATAAGGATAAAAAAAACATTTCGGATCTATCTGTTGATATAGAAGAAAATAAATTTATATATAAAAACAATTCAATTATTGAAAAGAAAATAAAGGCTATACGTAATAGTATTGCTTATGATCTTTTCTTGAATATAATGAATAAAAATAATGAAATTCATGTATTTTGTGTTTTTTGTATTATTGAGTCTATAATGCAAAAATCTCAATTGTCTAATGAACTATTGATGAGTATTTTTGATAAAGAACTGGGAATCCCCCTGACTTCAAGACGGATTATAAAAAACTCTTCAAATCAATATGACTATGGTCAAGACCTCCAAGATCTCCAAGATCTACTGGTATTTCTTAATAATCAACAAGAATGCCGCTTGATGCTCGGGAAATATGATATAATGGAGAACATTAATTATAATAACTCTATTGATATAGATATAGAATCAATACCGCATTACGACTCCTTCAAAAACTCATCAATATATAATTTTTTTAATATTATACTATCAGATATGAGTTCAGGTCAGTTAGCATTATTAGAGCAAATCATTTCTATTAGTGAAGCTATTCATAAATTAAATAAAAAAGGAATCAATAAAATTATTCTACTTATTGATGAGGGGGATGCTTATCTGCATTTAGACTGGCAAAGGCAATATGTATATACATTAAATAAAATGCTTTCTGAAATAAAAAAATCTCTTCATATTGAGTGTTTGCAGTTAATACTAGCAACTCATTCTCCAATACTTGCGACAGATATACCTAAAGATTTTATTTGTCGGTTAGGTTTAAATAGAAATAAAAATACTAGTGGTTTTGCAGCCCCACTTTATCAATTATTGAATGATTCATTTGATACACAAACTATAGGTCAGTTTTCTAGTGAAAAAATCAATGAGTTGATAGAAAATATTAAAAATAAAAAAATAACGGATACTGACAAATATTTAATTGAACAGATTGATAATAATTTGGTTAAAAATGAAATTAAACGTTTGCTTTCTCAATATAACATATCGAGTGAATTTTAAATGATGATATCTATAATAGGAAATTGGGATAATGCACATTCAGAACATTCCCGTTTTTTAGAGGAAAAAATAGCGCAGTATCTTAATGATGTAGGTGTTTTTAAGCCAATTGATATGATAGTTAAGAGTTTTATTCGTGAAATTTCTGAGCTAATCATAAATTCAACGCAGCAAAATTTGTATGAAAGTATTGTTATATATAACAATTATCTTCAAAGGTTTTTAAATAAAAATGAAAGGGATGAGTTTAAAACTAAAATTAAATTTGTTTTTAACTATAATAAATTTATTAAAAAAACAGGAAATTGGAATGCTTATAAACTCTGTTATAAATCAAAAACAAGAACTTGTCCGTATTGTAACCAAGCATATGCGTTTACTTATCAGAAACATGGGAGAGGTTTTAGACCTACACTTGACCACTTTTATAATAAAGACAACTACCCTCATCTTGCTTTAGCATTAAATAATTTAATACCTAGTTGTAATACTTGTAATTCAACCTTAAAAGGAAGTATTGATTTCTTTGTTAAAGAACATCTCAATCCTCTTTGGGATCAAGAAAAATTAAGCTTTAATCTTTTTCCTTCCTCTATAACCAACATAGGTAATCAAACTATCTTTAGTACAGAAACACACTCTATTGATATTATAGCTAATGATTCTCAGTGTTGTTTATCAAAAAACACATTAAAAACCTTTTTGCTAAAAGAGCGTTATGAATTTTTACTTGAGGAAGCTATCGAATTTGCTAATGCAAAACAAGAGTATGATAGTATCAGTCATGCAAATATAGATCATTTTAATGAAAATAGTGAAGCTCTCATACTACGGTTTGATAAAAATAAATATCATAATTTTTTGCTAGGTAAACTTTTTTTTGACATATATAATAGAACTTAATTGTTATGAATTTATTTTAAATAAATAAGATATTAACCATTGCTCTTATTGCCCTGATTCAACATGGTTTAATGTCATAATTATCATCCCATTTCTTTTTCCTTAAACCACCCTATAACACCTTATTCGGTTAATACTGCCCACTTAATAGTGGGTAGTATTGTTCTCAGGATTAAACTAAAATGTTTATTTTATTGTTTTTTAACCTTAAGTAATGCAATACCTAAAAACAACATAGAAAAAAGGTAATTGGTAGATAATGGCTGAAATCAGATTAATAAAATAGTTTAGAATGGCAGATATTAAATATTGAAGCATTCCTATAAGTGAAGATGCACACTTGATTGAGATTTAACACTCGTCATTGTTAAATTACCAAAATTAACCCTAATGACACTACTCTTATCTTTAATTCAATATAATCTTAGAGAATTATTTCAAGGCCCCCTACTTATTCGTCAAAATGGGCAATATCAGCTAACTAGCAAAGCTGAATCATTATATCGGCCATTAACTCAAGCACTAATGCAGTTAGATAGCATTATTGAGCAGCAAGACTTTCAACCTATTTATTGTCAGCGGAGGTTTAATATTGCGATGTCAGATTATGGATCTGCGCTTATCTCTGTAAAACTTGTCCAATATTTACGTAAACATGCACCGAGTATTGATTTGAAAATATGGCATTGCAGTCGAGAAGAAATGTAAAGTAAACTGCACGAAGGCAGTCTAGATCTTGCCTTTGGGGTATTTAATTCACTCGATTACACCCTCTGTTCACAGACCATATTTAACGATAATTTAGTCAGTGTTATTGATAAAGCGGCTTACATTAGAGAATACTAATTTAATACTTACCATCGTTAAGAAAGCACTCCCCAAAAATTTTAGTGAAAACTTTTCTATTTTTAAGTCACCATTTGAGAGCTCATATTTAGAATTTAAAATAATATGGCATCAACGAAGTGATAATGACAGTGCGTTAAATTGGTTACTGAAAACCATTCATATATTGATGTTCTTTATTTCCTCATCGATTACATTCCGTTAACAAAATCAAAAAATATAACCTAAGAGCAATCACTTGAGTTAGGACGACACTTTATTAATTGATAACATAAATCCGATAACTTCAACACTTCACTAAATTATTAATCCTATTGCTACCTAATTTGTAATCCCTTTCCTATAGCTATATTCATTTTGATTTTTTATTCTGGTGCCTATTTTAATAATACCAATATATAACAAAGATTCTTTCTAAATATGATTAAGTACTTTTATAGTATGCGAGGATAAATATGAGGATTTTGCTTTCTGTAATATTAAGTTCAACATTATTACTCTCTGGTTGTTCAGCTCTTCTTAATTTAGCTGACACTTCTGAAATATCTCTAAATAATTTGCAGTCAATTGAAGTGACTCAAATTCAGGTTCCTGCTATTCCTAAAGGAACAAAAGATGGTGAATATTTACGTTATTATCCTAACGGAGAACTGAAGTATAAATCATGGGTAACTAAAGGTTGTTACGATCGCTATGTTAATGCTTACTATAATAATGGTAAATTACAAATGAGCATGCCACTGAAAAATTGCCAAGTTAACGGTGTGATAAAAAAATATCAGCCTAATGGTAGGATAAACAGTGAAATGACAATACGTAATGGTGTACCTTATGGTGCGTTTAAGTTTTATCATGACACACCAAAAAATGGTGTTTATCTACAAGGGTTTATGGAAAATGGTGCCATTACCGGTGTTGTAAAACAATTGGATGAAAATGGTAATGTTGTTAATAAAGCTCAGGTGCTAGATGGGGAAGTTAAAATTTTAAAATAGCCTGATGAGATATTTCCAAACATTATTCGAATATCTGGTGATCAGCAACTCAGAGTAAATCAGCATGGATTTTTCTGCACTAAAATGGATACAGAGCGTATATTGCGCTCTGTATCTGTCTTCAGATAGAGAGTAAATAATATTATCGCTACAACCCTGAGTATAATTCTCCACTATCCTCATCTACATAATAAACTTGTGTTAAATACCACCTATGCTCTTTACATATTAGATGATATTCATAGACTAAGGAAATATGCTTTTCTATCATCTGTGTTCTTATTTTAGCGGTAGTCCCTTCTATCTCTATCGATGTGATATTTTCAAGATTAGAGTCATGGGAAGATTCAGAACCATAAGCAATGGATTCTCCTGCAAAATTTGGTAATGTGTAGATAGATAAAAGTTTATTCCACTCTTTTTCAATTAATAAATATTGTTCATTTACGTTATTGCTATCTAATTGATAGGCATAATTATTCCACTTAAAATAATCATTTTGAAAATTTAATACTAATTCTTCAGGTGTGTTGGTCTGTTTTGCATATCCCATAGAAGCAAACATCCCACTTAAAAATAAAAAACCGATAATTTTCATTATATTTTTTAGGTAAAAAGCTATCATCTTTAATTCAATATCCTTATTGATTATCTACGGTTAGATCGAAATCTATTTAACTATAAGATCTATTTTCTTGAAAACTGCACACATAAAACGCCTAAAATAACTAAACCAATACCAAAAATCTTACTTAATGGGATTGGATTTTGGTTCATACCAAACCAACCAAACTGCTCTATCAATGCTGAAATAAGTAATTGCCCAGCAATAACCATCACAAAAAAGGTCGTACTACCAATTTTAGGTACTAAAATTAAAGCAGAAGTAAGATAAAGCATACCTGCAATACCACCAAACCAAATCCAAATTGGCTGACTAAAAAGCTCTACACTAAAATTAGGTCTTGGTACTTTAAAAATAAAGAGTAACGGAATTAATACTATAATACTAACTAATAGTGATATTGCACTTGCCCATAATGGATGACCTAATTGACGTGCTAAGATAGCATTACTTGCAGCTTGAATAGGAACAACTGCACCGGCAAGTAGTGCAAACATTGCGAGTAAAATCCCTGATAATGAAAGAGTTGACATAAAAACCTCATGACTAATGGCTTATCGACATTGATTTAACATTATATTAGTGAGAGATGTTTATATTGGGAAATGAACAATTTTATAAGGCGCTATTCGTGAAATGAATAACTTAAGAAAACTAGATTTAAATCAAATGGTTACTTTGCTGTTTTTATTAAGAGAGCGCCATGTTAGCAGAGCCGCAGAAGTGCTACATAAAAGCCAACCAGCAGTTAGCCATACGCTAAATAATCTTCGAGAACTATTTCAAGACCCCCTACTTATTCGTCAAAATGGGCAATATCAGCTAACAAGCAAAGCTGAATCACTATATCAGCCATTAACTCAAGCACTAATGCAGTTAGATAGCATTATTGAGCAGCAAGACTTTCAGCCTATTCATTGTCATCGACGATTTAATATTGCGATGTCTGATTATGGTGCCGCACTTATTTCAACAAAGTTGATCCCTTATTTGTGTTCACAGGCTCCAGAAGTTGATATAAAAATATGGCATTGCAGTCGAGAAGAAATGCAAAGTAAACTACATGAGGGTAGCTTAGATCTCGCATTCGGGGTATTTAATTCACTAGATTACACCCTCTGTTCACAGACAATATTTACCGATAATTTAGTCAGTGTTATCGATAAAACGGTTTATTCTAAACCAACAATAAATCTAGCCGAATGGCTTTCATTCCCTCATATTTTAGTGAGTATGAAGCCTTTTGATGCTAATGAAATCGACCATCATCTTCAATTAATTAACCAACAACGCCGTATTGCTGTTACTGTGCCTTATTGGCAAATTGCACCGCAGCTATTAGAGAATACTAACCTAATACTTACCATCGCTAAGAAAGCACTTCCAAAGAATATAAGTGAAAACTTTTCTATTTTTAAGCCACCGTTTGAGATCCCAGACTTAGAGTTTCAGATGATATGGCATCAACGAAGTGATAATGACAGTGCGTTAAATTGGCTAAGGGAGACTATGGTAAACCTTTTAAAAGAAGAAAAGTTATTATAAGTAAATGTTATAAAGCAAGTGAAAATTAAAGAATAAAAATAGGCTTAATGTAAAAACACTAAACCTATTTAGTTATATTTATGAATTTATGTTGCTATCGATAAATAGCTTACTTTCTAGCTATCTTGTTATAGTCGATAGCTGATTTAATAACTATGTGAATAGTTTTTATATCGATAACCTTGAGACTTCATGCATTCCGCAATAAGCTCTGTTTTTTCATTAGAATTAACTTTAGCAATGCCAATATCAAATTTACATTTAGCTAATGTATTTTGAGCATCATCATAAGGCACTCCCTCTTTATACCATCCGGGACCAACAACACAACTAGATAATATTAGTACTGATGATATAAGAATAGATATCTTTAACGCTTTCATTGTATACACTTAATTTAGAATAAATATGATAAACCAATAATAGTTATTAGACCCTGTTTTTGTTTAGTAATGCTGCTATTGGCAGCATCTCCTAATAAATAGTACCCTCCATTTTTAAAGTTCAAATAGAAGCCATTATTTATTCTGTAGTTTATTGCAAATAGAGCGCCTACATCTTTAAAACCCGCCTCTGGAATGTACTCTGTAAATTCAGTGTTTAAAGATTGTTGGTAACTAACACCAAAATAAGCCTGATTATAATTTTTATTTACATAACGTGTTGAGATATTTGAATCAATTGACCAATCACTATTTATATCAAAATGTGAATTTAAACCAAATTCAATGCGTGTTGCATTATCGACATTAACATCACCATACTCTCGCTTTCCCAGAGCAGTAAGTGAATTAATATAAATAATATTTTTATTTATTATATAACTAAGTTCTATTCCCGCGGCAGCACCACCTTTTAAATCCCCCATTCCTTTTAGATCTTTGTTTTTATTGCCAGCAAAGCCTATTTCCTCTTTTCTTCCTTGCATATAACTACCAATTATTCCGAAATTGAAGTTATCAAAGAGATTGTATTGCCATTTTGCACCTTGAGTTCCGATGCTAAAAATGCCATAACTTTCTGTTGCTGCTGTATATTGTGCTAAAGCATCAGGAATAACAATGTACTTATCAGATCCTTCATAAGCTGAGGACATTCCCAAACCTAATCCAATTTGAATATCACTCGCCATTAAAGGTGATGAAATAATAAGCGGCAGCGTAGCTGCAATATGTTTAAATGACATAATGTTCCTATACAGAAATAATAAAATAGAAATAATAGTTAACAAAAAGAGAAAGTAATAATAAAAAATAAATAATTTTTAGAGTGATTGATTTAATTGTTTCATTAAAGATGATTTGGATTTTTCAACATATTCTTTTAATCCCTCGCTATCATAAAAGGCATTTTTATCACCGTTATTTAGTTTGTTTAACTTATCTTCAAGATTAAATCTATCACCTTTGCTGGCAATAAATATATCGACCTTTTGATTAGCTAAAATATTTTGGCTATATTTTAGATCTTCTACTATTTTCGGATAATTTAAATTGTTTTTTAAAAAATAATCAGGTGTTGCTAAGCTATCTGCATAAATTAAGACATCATCATTTTTGAATGTTACTTTCCATGATGTGCTACCCGGCAAATGTCCCGGAGTAAATAGAGCAGTAACAATAATATTGCCAAGTATAAATGACTCGTTATCTAACAACTCTATATCAGTATTTACTGATGGGAATAATAACGCATCACCTAATGCAAAATCTTCTGCGCCACCTAGTTTTAATTGTTGTGCATTGATTTTATTCGATACAACTTTTGCACCACTAAGTTCTTTAAGTAATGCTATTCCTCCTGCTTGATCTAATCTTGCATGGCTATTTAAAATATATTTAATATCTTTCACATCAAAACCAATATTTTCTATATTTTCCTTTATTTGTAATGCACTTTCATTAAGCCCTGCATCAATTAAAATATGACCATCTTCTGTTGTTAGCAGAATAGATGTCAGATTTTTAGTACCGACATACCAAACTTGAGGCGCTATTTTAAAAGGCGCAATAGGTTTTGCCCATTCTTGAAATATGCTTATTGGTGGTACTTCTGATAATGGTTGTGCTGGATTTAAAGCCGCCATTGTTATCGGCGTAAAAATCATTCCCAATGCTAATAGTGTTAGTTTTTTCATTTTTTCCGTTAATCATTTGTAATTGAAAGCTGATTTTAGTATAAAGAAAATGAATCCTGCTCATTAGTAAGTAACTAAAATGAATATTGCTCAATTTGATTTTAATCTTCTTAAAGTTCTGTATGCCCTTCTTCAGACAGGATCAACCCGAGATGCTGCACTAAAACTTGGAATATCTTCTTCCGCGGTAAGTCATGCATTAAGCCGGCTTAGGGTTGCTTTAAATGATCCACTATTTAAAAGAGAAAATAACTGTCAGGTACCAACGCCTTTTGCTTTAGCGCTAAAAACGCGGTTAGTACCATTATTTATTTCGCTAAATGATGATTTATTCAAAGACAACAATGAGGAAGTAAAGGAGTTTAAAATAGTTATTCCTCCCGCACTGACGGGAGTAGTCACTTCAACGTTAGCGAGTTTATCTTCACAGTTAAATTTTTCGGTAATATGCATACCTTTTCAACGACGTTCGTGGCGAGAAGAAGTGTTGGATGGCAGTGTTGATTTGGTTTTAGCTGTTGGCGATTATCAAAACCCGGTATCTTCATTACGTTTTGATGATGTGGGATGCGCAAGATTAGTCGTAATTTATGGCGAACCATTACGTGCCAATTTTGAAGGTATGGATAAAATAAGCCTTGAACAGTTAGTTGCTTATCAACATGTATATTGTTTACCTTGGGGACAAGATGAAAATGAGATAGATAGGCAATTGCGTAGAAGAGGTTTAAATCGAAGTATTGGATTTAAATGTAATGACTATTCACAGGTGATCCCTGCTATTACTACAGCACCTTATATCGCTATAGTTCCAAAACCGTGGTTAGATGTTTTACAAGAAAAATCACGCGTTTATGAATTACAGCTTAATGATGAATTAGCGATTGGCAAATTATTTCTGATGCACAGAAAATCGTTATCACCTTGGAAGAAAAAAACAATTTCATCTGTAAAATTAAAGCTTAAATCTTTCTATATCTAATGGTTATTAATAAAAAATTTAAGTTTTTCTTTTTTTTTATGAAATAATTTAACAATATTCTTATACTCAGTATCTAATACATCATGAAAAAATCATACAAACAGATTGTTTGCTCTTTATTATTTTTATTGGCTCTATTCGTTTTAGGCGTTATTTATTGGCTTAAATTACCCTACTCCTTTTCTTCTCAGCGACAAATTGCTACTGCTTTTATTAATAACATTAACAATGAAGAGTATGAACGGGCATTTGAATTAACACAAAAAAATAGCTACACAGGAAAAACGCTAGAAGAGTTTAAAGATCATGCGCTCAAAGAGATACGAGGTGCTGATTATAAATTTGCTTATAGTTTTCCAAACCAGACGAATGGAAATCGCTTACGCCGTTGGTTTAATGGCACGGAAGTGGAAATGCGTGATATTAACCTAGAATTTAAAGGACCCTCTGATCTCAGAATAACCTTAAGACATACAAATAATAACCAATGGAAAATTTATTACATTACAAGTCATGCTGGATAAAAATAAGAAATCATCTTATATATTATTATTGTAAGATGATTTCATTCATTCAAAATATACTTGAGAAAAATAATTATTAATTTATCGATCACAATCGACGGAATAGTATTTATCTATCCTATTTTGATAAGTTTATTGCAACAAGTAATTTTAACCGTGAATGCTTATCTTTTATTCTTTTTGAATATACACTTAGTGAATCTATATTAATATCTTTAAATTTATTATCAATCCTAGATAATTCAAATTCAACAACATATTCTCTGTTGACTAATAATGTATATAGATCATAATCTTCCCCTATAGTGTGTTCCAAACAGTATGCACTTATTATTTTGTTAAACCTTGCCTTTAAAAAGTGATTAATAATATTGTTATTTAAAATAGAATGTTCACTTTTAATTAAGCTATCATGAATAATACTTTCCGTTCTAGAACCAATTAATTTCATTTTAACCTACCATCTGACATAAATAATGTACCGATCATCAATGATGGGAACCAAGTTGTATTGTTTTTTAACGTAATAAACGGAATTGGTTATTTCCATTTATTATAATCATTTGCAGTTAAAATATATATTTGAAAATCATTAAATCTCGATTAATTCACCAATAAAATCATACTTTAAAATATTACTTATATTTTTTCTGGTTGATTTATCTATTAAGTATTTTAGGTAATTATTAAAATCCCAATGGGTATTTTTTATCACCTCTTCATTTTCATCATACTGATAAACTTTATTTGGATTATCTGAATAAGTTAATAATAATAGATGTTGCGTTTCTGATTCTATCGAAAAAAAGAAAGGTTTTTGTACTAATAAATTGTGTTGTTGTATACTACAAAGTTCAGAACAACTCCCTATTTGAAACTGCACATGATCTCTGACAGAAAAACTATTACGGTAAAATAACAATGAAGAATCGCCGAAGAAACCACCACTGCAACGCCCCATACAACTTAGAAAATCATATAGTTGCTCTGTTACATTAATACGATATAGACGTTCAATTTTCTTTATCTCATCATCTGAATACCCTTTTATTTTATGAATATCGATAGAGAGCTCTGGATATACAGCATGTAAATCATTTATTAGTTTATTATTTTTCATGGGTAAACTTATATAGTAAAAAATCACCTTACATATAATTTCTATAAGATGATTTTAGTATTAAATTAAGTATTTCGACTAATACAACGTGTAAATGCTTCTTTTATTGACTCACCTAAAACCTCGTCACTACAATTAGTTTTTAATGTAATAATTGCACTATCGGGTATTCCCTCACCTACCCAATGATCCATACGTAAATGGTTTAGAGGACTAATAGTAATTTCACCATCTACAAGCTCTAAGCTACATCGATTCATATTATTAAAGAGTGCTGTTTTATTTTTGTAACCATATTCTTTAATGATTTTTTTTATCCAGTCTTGATAAGATTTTTTATCATTATACATTTGATGAAACTCATCTGAATTTCCTTTTATCTGTTCGCTTTTAATCAGAGCAATTTTTGCATAATGACCTAACTCTGCTTCAATGATATGATTAGGTAAAACTGTATAGCCTTTTTTTAGATCCATTATATAGATAGAATGACCAGAAAAAGTTAATAAAATATAATGAGTATCATTATAATAAACACTTGCTCTTAATTTATTATTTTTTAATTTAAACATCAACTATTCCTCAATAATCGTAATATTAACTTTTATATTTTTTGATGATGCATTTTTGATAGAATTATTAATAGCATCCCATTGTTCTTTATTGGTTTTTTCTGGAACCCCCAATTCTAATGTTTTTAACTTTACATCTTTTTTAGAAATTTCTGTAGTTCCACGACCATCACCACTATAACCATCTATTTTTGAAATGTATGTATTTAATGTATTTTCTATTGATTTTGGATTTTTAATCCGTGAGGCTGTTTGGGTATTTAATGTCTTTACACTAATATATTCACCTGTATTACCATCATAATAGTCAAATATTTTAGCGTTAAGATGTAATCGTGTCAGTCGTTTATTTGATAGACCAATGTAATTCTCAAATGTCATTCCTTGCTCTACTATTGTACCTTGGTACATCCATTTCATTGTGATTTTATTTCCCAACTTGTCAATAAAATAAATATCATTTATTGGTATAAATTGCGTTTTGTTGGCATTAAAACTTATAGGACTATAAATTCTATTACCATTACGCCTAGTTATTGACGCACCTATTGCAATTACTGAAGTTAAATTTTCAAGTGTTTTTTTATCCCATCCAGTAAATTTACTCACATTTTCAATCCATTGATTTTTTGAAAATGTTTCACTATCGGTTAATTTATCTGCTTCAGTGTAAGTAAATAATTTAATTTTTTCATAACCACTAAATAGGGGATAATTTCCACCTATCCTGGTTCTCTCTTTTGTGATCCAATAATCTGAAAGTAATGAATCTTCCACATGTGTATATGGGTATTTCTTCATTAAAGACTCATAATAATTTCTTTCAGATGAATCTAATGATTCCTGAGCAATGCAATAAACTTTTCGACAAGACGCAGCTAATAAGCGCTCTAATTTATTTTTATCTCCATTGGCTAATTTATTAATTGCTTTTGTTTCTTCTAAATAAAGTTGTCGATTATAACGTTCTACTAACTCTGCTGAATTAGCCGCACTAATAGTGATTGTTCTTTCTGGGCTTTAATATCCGCAGATATGCCTTTTGGTGTATCAATTGTGAGCTTTCCGCTAATATAAAGCTCAGGTAATTATCGCTACTCTTTGTTAATTATTAGCATAATTAGTTTTATTCAAAAATAAAACCAGCTAAGATAATTCTATTTTTAATTTAATTATTTACAATTGTTAAAAAATATTTTTATATGGATATGATAAAAAATCACCTTACATAAAATTAGCATAAGGTGATTTTATTTATAACCCATTTAAACCATATAATTTCACATCATTAAATTTCAATCAACTCACCAATAAAATCATACTTTAAAATATTAATTATATTTTTTCTAGTTGATTTTTCTATTAAGTATTTTAGGTAATTATTAAAATCCCAAGGGGTGTTTTTTATCACTTCTTTATTTCCATCATAACTATAAACTTGGTTTGGATTATCTGAATAAGTTAATAAATATAAATATTGTGTTTCTGATTCTATTGAAAAAAAGAAAGGTTTTTGATCTAATAAATCGTATTGTTGTATAATACACAAGTTTTCACATGCATCAATTTGAAATTGAACATGATTTCTAACAGAAAATTCATGACGGTAAAACAAAAGAGATGAATCATCAAAAAAACCGCCGCTGCAACGACCCATACAGCTTAAAAAATAATATAGTTGATCTATTATTTCTATATCATAGAAACATCTTATTTTTTCCAGTTCATCATCTGAATACCCTTTTATTTTATGAATATCGATAGATAACTCTGGATAAATGGAGTGTAGGTTATTTATTAATTGATTGTTTTTCATAAAAATCCTTAATACTTATAAAGAAATAGTAAAAGATCGCTACTATATTTATTTTAAAATATTAATTAGCTCGCCTGTAACACAATATTTGTTTACACACTTTCTAGTCTCTATATTAATTAGTCTTTTTAAATATTGATAAAACGTCCAATCTGTTCTATTTACTATCTCTTCATTTTCATCATAATGATAAACTTGGTTTGGATTATCTGAATAAGTTAATAAAAATAGATATTGAGTTTCTGATTCTATAGAGATGAAAAAAGGCTTCTGTCTAATTAAATCAAATTGTTGTATATTGTATAGGTCCATACATTTGCCAATTTGAAATTGTACATATCCCCTAACAGAAAAACTATGTCGATAAAACAACAATGAAGAATCACAAAAAAAACCGCCGCCACAACGCCCCATACAACTTAGGAAATTATATAGTTGATCTGTTACTTTAATATCATAAAGACGCTCTATTTTCTTTATCTCATCATCAGAATACCCTTTTATTTTATGAATATCGATAGAGAGCTCTGGATATATAGCATGTAAATAATTTATTAGTTTATTATTTTTCATGGGTTAGTTCCTATTGTTCCATGATATATAGTTATATCATAGTTTTGATTTAGTTTTGCAAAATTTAAACTCATTTTATTACAACCAATACACATTCCTGGAATATTTAACGATGTGTTCTGAATAGATAATGCTATTTTTATTTTTTCTCCATTATTATTTCTGTGTAAGTAGTCAAATATTTTTTGCTCAGCATGATTAAAATTATTATCTGTTGTTAATACACTAGGTGTTGTTTTTTTATCTTGACTAATTACTTTATATATTATTCCATTAATATTAATTAATTGAGGTGATCTACCACTCCATGCCTTTCCACTAACGGCTAGAAAATACTCTGTATTTTCCCCTTTAGTTACAGCCGCAATAGCATAAGAAACAGCGGAACTATCTTTTTTATAATCAGCTTTAAGATATCTAAAAGTCTGAGCTCTAATCTTATCAACATCCAATGCAGTATTATTAAGCTTACTTAAATCCAATACTCGATAATTTGTTAAAACTGGTTTTCCTGCTATGGTCGCATTTCGTAGCTCTTGCGCTGTATATCTAAGAGCCTCTTTAGCACCTTTAGCATCGACCTTAGCAACTTCATTAAACGTAGTAACAAGTTCTTCTGCCTGATGGAGCACATTTTTTATTTCATGCGCATTTTTAGAGGCTATATAAAATGAACCTGTAGTTGCGGCAGGTGCTGCTACAGTTGCTTCTGCTCCCACAACGTTATATAGGTGAACAGAAGAATTATTTAAACAAATAAAAGGTGTTGTTTTACAAGTGCTAATCGCTGTTTTAGCTGTTGCTAATAATTGAGGGGCAACAGCAATTACATATGCGCCTACATAAAGAACAGAATAACCAAGCGCACCAACTGTTAATGAAAAAGTTAATGCTTCTTTTCGTGCATCAACTCTTTTTTGTGCTTCTTTATCACCTCGCATTGCGAGATATAAATCTTCACCTGCTTCTATATCAGATGGGCTGATATAATGTGTTTCATCATTAAATCGATAAACAGTCTCCGCACTATTAGCTCCACTATAAGCACCTTCTGGTTTATTAGTGGCTAATGCACCCGCTAGCCCACCAATAAATCTAACAATCTGAGGATTAAATTCAGAATTACTTTTAAGAAATTTATTAAATTCATATAGTTGTTTATTTGATTCGCTCTCAAATTGAGGCTCAAATAATTTACTTTGTAGCGATATCGCCGCTATCTCTGCTGCCAAAGCGCCTGCTACTGCGCCGGTAACACTGCCTCCTGCAATTTCCGCACTTATACCTGCAACCACAGAATGACTTAAAATCTTACCTGCATGCCCTAATACCGCACCGTTATTGCCAATCAAATTCGCGCCTTCAGCATGAAATTGACTGCCAATATTGCTAAGTAATGCTGTTTTAAAATTATCAATAAAATTGCCGCCTTGGATTGCGGTGCCAAGGGTTGAACTCACCACAGAGTGAGCGGCAACACGCTGTGCAACTTGATTCCAAGTGGCGTTATCGGTCGCAAGTAACTTTCCTGTCGAGGGTAATGTTCCCCCTTGGATTGCCTTATCCCATCCCATAAATTGGTCAAGACCTTGCAACGCGCCAGCAACTGCCATGCTGGTAACAATCGATTTTACGGTGTCACTACTACCAAGAGATTTTACGGTTTTAAGAAGGTCGCCTCTGTTTTCAGCTAAAGAAACAGCCGCTTGTGATGCTAAAGAGGCAAAGCCTGCTTGCGCGGCAACCGATGCTGTAGAGGCTATACTTGCTGAAGCACCGGCAGCCGTTGCTGCTTTACTTGCCATTCCCCCTATTGTTGCTGCAGTAGATGTTCCATAAGTCGCAACACCAACGGCTATCGCAATAATGGCACCCACAACCGGATTTAATTGCTGGCTCTTTTCATCCCAACTGGCATATGTCTCTTTAACTAAATTCCAATTGACGTTTTCATGCTGTTGAAGATCGTTAAGCCAAGCATATTCAGGGGTATTACTTAAAACCGTTAATACCTGTTCTAACGTCTGTTTTTTCTTAGTTTTAATATCAGCGGAAATACCTGCTGGGGCATCAATAGTGAGCTTTCCACCAATATAAAGCTCAGGTAATGCCCAGTTTTCTTTGTTATATCCCTGATTACGTTGGGTGATATAAATATCTTTTGAATGGGTAATAACTTGTTTAAATGCCGTATTTTTTACCGCTTTAAAATTAACTTTTCCCGTTTTACTGGTAATTTTGGCGTTTTTTGCCGTGTTAATTTTGGTTGCTTCTAACGTGATATCATCTTTAGCAAATAAGCTAATATCGCCATTGGCAATAAACTCGGTGACTTTATTATTTGTATTATAAAATGTTTTCGTGTATTTCTTTTTGGTAATACACAAAGTCCACCAATTACATTTTTTCTTTTTCTCTTTGTAATAACTCGATTCTTCCATCGCTTGTGCGTAAAGAAATCCGCCTTTTGCTGCGATATCTATTGCGTTATTAGCGGTTAGTTTTGATGCCTGAAATAAAATACTGCCTTCAGACAATAGGGTTAAATTTTTACCACTCGAGATATCTGTACCGATATGTTTATAAATATCTTCTAGATCAGAACCTGATCCTTTACGAAAATGCGTTCTTACCGATCCCAATTGAATATTTCCACCACTCGATATTGTGATGTCACCCTCTGATTTAATGGTGCTACCTTGAGTTGTAATGGCGTCATTAGAGGCAAGTGTAATACCCTTATTTCCCGTAATAGCTGTGGTGACATACTGAATATCTTGATCATCCTCATGGGGATTTTCGATAGTGGAATAAGCGGTTGCACCCAGTTTTATATCTCGACCTGATAATACAATCGCTTTATCTTGTGAAGACAAAACAGTTGAAGTTAAATCAATATCACGAGCAGCATTTAATATAATATTATTGTTGGCGAATAATTTAGATTGTAACTTTGGGTAATGAATATCACTAAAGAAAGGATCCGCTTCTTTTATT
>NZ_JBEEUB010000003.1:0-491488 GCF_040139125.1 Proteus hauseri | reverse complement strand
AGACAACACATTTATTATTAATAATAAATAAAGCTATTACTCTCTATTATTTGAATAAAATAATTGATTTGTTAAGTGGAGTATTGAATAAAATAAGAGGTAACATGAATCCGTTACCTCTTATTATAGGTTAGGGTGCTTAGATACAAACACCGCAATTAAATAAGGAAGTTGTGGGGGATCACTCCCCCACAAGATTAATACGTTTTTACTTCGTATTAACCTGAACGATTAAATACTCATTATTAGGGAGAAATAAACGACAGGTTTATTATCTAATAATAGGTTACTGGGTATTATCATAGTAACGATCATTAGCCCGATTAAAGAATATTTTTTCATTTCCTATTGCACTCCGATTAAAATGGAGGCAAAATCAAATTGTTAGGTTGGAAATTGCCTCGGTTAATGTTTAATGACATAATCGGGGCTTTTCTCTTTCTGGCGCTTGCGAAATGCTTGAACCAGATTGATCCAAGCACCCGCGCAGAGAATAACAAAATAAGATATTGAGGCAACACATTTATTATCAATAATAAATAAAGCTATTACTCTCTATTATTTCAATAAAATAATCGATTTGTTAAGTGGCGTGTTGAATAAAATAAGAGGTAACATGAATCCGTTACCTCTTATTATAAAATTGGGTGCTTAGATTAAAACGTAATAACTTGATTAGAAAATTGCGGGGGATAACTCCCCCACAAGGTTAGTTTCTATTATTGATAAACTTAACCTGAACATTTATATATTCACTATTAATAGTGAAGTTCTCAATTGGATTATTATAGAATAAAGTAATCAGTAATATGGTGATGTTTATACTAATAATAATCACACTAGTCAGAGAATATTTGTTCATTTTCTTGACAGTTCCTCTATAAGGAGGCAGAATCAAGTTCTCAGGTTTGAAGCTGCCTCGGTTAATATGAATATATTTTCCGGGGCTTTTCTCTTTCTGGTACTTGCGAAATGCTTGAACCAGATTGATCCAAGCACCCGCGCAGAGAATAACAAAATAAGATATTGAGGCAACACATTTATTATTAATAATAAATAAAGCTATTACTCTCTATTATTTGAATAAAATAATTGATTTGTTAAGTGGTGTGTTGAATAAAATAAGAGGTAACATGAATCCGTTACCTCTTATTATAGGTTAGGGTGCTTAGATACAAACACCGCAATTAAATAAGGAAATTGTGGGGGATCACTCCCCCACAAGATTAATACGTTTTTACTTCGTACTAACCTGAACGATTAAATACTCATTATTAGGGAGAAATAAACGATAGGTTTATTATCTAATAATAGGTTACTGGGTATTATCATAGTAACGATCATTAGCCCGATTAAAGAATATTTTTTCATTTCCTATTGCACTCCGATTAAAATGGAGGCAGAATCAAATTGTTTGGTTTTGAGGCTGCCTCGGTTAATATTAAATATATTTTCCGGGGCTTTTCTCTTTCTGGCGTTTGCGAAATGCTTGAACCAGATTGATCCAAGCACCCGCGCAGAGAATAACAAAATAAGATATTGAGGCAACGCATTTATTATCAATAATGAATATGTTTATTAGTATTTATTATTTTAAATGTGTAATTGATTTAGTGTTTTTAAAATAAATTATATGGTGATTTAAGCTTATTTTTATTTGGTGATGGAAAGTTATCTTTGCTTCTCTTTGTTATTTTCATTATTAAGTAAGTTACGTAATAATAAAATCCTTGGCATTTTTTAACACCAAGGATTTTTACTTTTATTTTTACTTAATTAAAACTATTTAATTAGATGAATAACTACGGGTGTTGCTTGTGTTGTAGTGGTGGTAATAAGAGTATTGTTATTCTGATGTTTTATAATAATACCTGATTGAGGCGTCGATAATTTCCATAAATTTTTTACGATAATCGTACTACTTATTGGTTGAGAATCGGCAGTAAGCCATTTGCGAGAATAAACACTTACCTCAATTTGATTACCATTATTATCAACTTGGTCATCTTCAACGCCTTGGTAGAAATTTAAATCAGGATTAACTACACTTAGTGTTAATTTACTTTTTTCTACTTTAGCCATTACCATAGTAGGAGAATCACTAGATAATAACGTCGCTTGAGGTGAATCTATATGTGATGCTTCAAAAAAAGCATAGCCTTCTTCTTGGGTTAATTTATCTTTTACCGCATGAAGTTGATTACTATGTTGTAATATGGTGTATTCGGGAGCTTTATTATCTTGTGTTTCAATGGCTATCGCATATTCATAACTTGCATTGGTGGGCGCTTTACCGTGAGAAATAACAGCTGTCGCAAATAATTGCTCTGTTGGTTTGGCGTTTCTATCATCAACAGATTGTTGTTTTTGATAACTAAACTCTACTCTTTGATCTTTGGCTACTTTATATAAATTGCCCGCAGGATCAATTAAGGTATCTGCTTTGTTTAAGGTAAGTTGGGTATCTAATTGATTAATTGCTTTACCATTAATAATGACTGACTGTAACTTAGGAACGGCAAATTGGAATAGTGTCGTTTCAGTGTCATGTTGTTTGTCATCATTTTCAATGCCAGATCCTAAAGCAATAACTCTATTATCAAATAAAAAATATGATTTATTGGCTCTTAAACTTTGTTGCTGATATTTACTATGACCATGTAATTTCATGGCAAACATACTGTTATTATTTAAGCTATTAGCGCCAGAATAACGTTCTGTAGAGATCAACATCTCTTCAATACCTGCACTTGGTAATTGATTTAATTTTGCTTCAAGTTTCTCATAAGGAAGATGAATAGTTGTTGTTCCTGGGTAGCGATTCCAATCCCATCCGGCGTGACTAAATCCTGATTGATTTAAATCCGCGGGTATAAGTTCAAGTTGACCATATTGCAAATAGCGACCATAACGATTGTTATTTTCATAACTTTCATTGCCGACAAGGTAACGGCTAAAACCACGAGCAACAGCAAGCCAGCTCTGTTGTGGTGATTTAACCGAAGCTCGGCGCTGAATGACCATTGAGGCATAATTCATTGCCCACGCACCAATAGGCTCATTTTCAGCTTTAATACCTTCAAAACTCTCTTTGTTATCCAGTTTTGCATACGCCGCAGCAAGGGTTATATCTAATTTTTGTTTACCATCAGGTGTACCTGCTAAAGCCATCCATTTAAAAGGGGAAATGCTTATTTTATGTAATCCTGTAGGATGGCGACCACTTAATACCACCGGAATTTGAGTCTCTTTAGTGTAGATACGCATTTTTAAGAGTACATCTTTCAAGCGTTCATGAGCAAAAGTAGAAAGACGAAAAGGGGAATCACTAAGGGCGTAAATACTAGGTGCTAAGCCGCCAAACGCATCTTTTGCATAGGCGGGATAATGCTGCGAGTGATGAAAAATAGAGCCATCAGATTTAAAACCACCGGCAACACCTTTTGAGCTAAGAATGGTTTTGTTTAGCCAACTTTGTAGTTGTGCTAAGGCTTGTTGGCGTTGTTGATAATCAGGTAGCATCAATAAACTCTTGATCATCCATTGTAATTGAGTATTGAGAATATCAACGTTAGCATCAACAATTTGATGATCTTTTTCAAATATTCGTCCCGTTGCGTTGTACCACATCATTGCCTGTTGTGTTGGTGCTAATAGCTTATTTTCAGCCAAAATATGGCGACCAATAAACCAAGCATCAAAAAGTTCTCTTGTTTGATAACCGACATGGGTAATGATTTGATAGCCGCTTCCTCGTGTAAATCCTTGTTCTAGTACATAGCGAGTACCTAATAAATAGAGGGCATTAAGTTTTTCTCTGTCTGGTATTGATAAAGAATCACTGCGTAAATAAATGGCGGTTTGAAGGAGTGTTTTACCGACGTCTCTTAACATATTAGTATCAAGTAACGCTTTTTTAGTCTCTTCGCTAAAAACGCCATCGACCTTCATAAAATTTTGTCGATTAGGGTGATCAAGCGCTTTCCCTGTAACTGTGCCATCAGCGTGTCGGGTTAATCCCAAGTTTTCCCATAGCGCTAGGTTTTTATTGATCATTTCAGCTGTGATTTTTTTATCGCGGCTCACACCTTGATAATATTCAAATCGCTGATAAATAGAGGCTATTTCTGCTTGATCATCTCGAAACTCAGTATCAAAATTCAACGTAGGATAATGGGCTTTAAACATTTGATCGTACATCAATAACGCGCTCCAATTTTTACTCACCATGGAATTTACAGCGTTATTAACATAGGGGATGTTGTAATCCGGAATTGGCCAACGATTATCTAATGGCACACTAAGAATTATTTGATCAAAAAACAGCGTTCCAGATTGATTAGGTGCCATGATGACTAATTGATCAAAAGTCCCTACTGCACTGCCTTTCATATCACGAAAAGGAACCGCAATACCTCGCCATCCCGTAAAATTCAATTGAGAATCAAAGCTAAGCGCTGTGGTATTCCCCTGTTTAAATTGAAACGTTAACGCGGATGATTGTGGCGTTTCATTATAAATCCACATCATAAAAGTAAGTGGTGTCGCCGTGTTTTCCTTATCTTGATAATTCACAACATTATTAAGAGTTAGTGCTGTATTTGGTTGATATTGCCATTTTAATGATTGAATACCATCTTTCGCATGTTGCGTACTTAGTGATAGTTGATTGTTTGGTGAGGTTGTTATGGTATTTGGCATCTCATCTTCAAAAAGATAAACATCACCAAAGGTTTCATGTGATAGAGACGGTAATGCGAAAGCAGGTAAAGATAAGCAGAGGCTAACTGTAATAGCGCTCGCTAATGTATTTTTTATTAGCATAATAAGATGTCCTGCAATAAATAAAAAAGGAACGCCGTTGCGTTCCTTTGCATTTAATTAAGGAAGAGGTGAAAGATTAATTTCCTGTGGAATACCGAAATAGCTAGTAAAAGTTAGCTCAGTGTTATCACCTGAAACTTTACTTGTTACTTCACTGTTTTTATCAATAGATTGCCACTTTCCGTTAATTGTCACATTGATAGCTACAGGTGTTGCTGCTTTTTGACGCGTCATATTTAAATCTGGTGTAACTGCGCTGATTACCAAGATATTATCTTTTTGGTGCGCCATAATAATTGAAGGTTGATTGGTTTTTTTAACCCATTTATCTTCAATTGTTGTCGGCTGATAAAATGCATAGCCTGTGATATTGCTAAGTTTATCGTAAATAATATGGACATCTTTATCTTTACGAAGCACTTGATATAACTCATTTCCATTATGGAATCTTTGAGCAAATTCAGCCATTTTTTCTGGTGTTGCATCTAAAAAGACCATGTATTCATAGCTAGCGTTCTTTGGTTGAGTGCTGTTATCAATCCACGCTGAACTGAAATTCCCCTGTGTTGGTTGACGACTTTTATTTTCAGCCGAAGTCTGGTGTTGGCGGCTTACATTTACTTTTTCCGCTTGGGTAATTAAGTAGCCATTTCCATTGCTATCAATTAACCAATCGCCTTGTTTTAGCGTAGTTTGATAGGGGAAACTCTCTACTTTTTGCCCATTAACCCAAATGGTATTGAGCCTTGGTGTTATGGCGTGTTGAAAAAGCGTAGTTTCTACATTTTTATTATTATCACCACTATTAATATTACTGCCGATAAAAATAAGGTGATTATCAGCAGCAAGCACGGTTTTTTTAGCCGTGAAATAGGGATCAAAACGCTCAAGATTAGCCGGATAGAGTAAATCAAACGCCATCATGCCATATCTGTTTTCAAGAGCTGAAGTACCACTAAACCCACGTTCTCCTCGCTGCATTAGTGTGTGAGGTTTTGGGCTATCTAGCTCTTTTAGCGAAAGATGAATTGTGGTTGCACCTGGTATTCTATTCCAGTTCCAACCCTCTTGTTGAAAGCCTTGTTCGCCTTGATCTCCCCGATTTACTATTTGAGCCACACCATGACTTTGATAACGACCATAACGGTTGTCTTTATTGTAAATTTCAGATGACCAAACATTGGTGTTATAGGCTTTTAATGTCACCATTTTATCTTGCCAGCGATGAATACCAAAAGCACCGCCATTAAAGGCATAAAAGCCTTGTGGTAATGGCGCCGGTGTAATAGTTTCACCAAAAATAGCGTTAGATTCACCCACTGTTTTATCTGTGATAGCAAGATAAATAGAAGCAAGCGTTTTATCAGGTGATGAAGGTGCTGACATAGCAAGCCAATAATAACCTTGAGCAATCGATTTTAATGATGGCGAATTAAAAGGATGCCTCCCTGCTAGCGGTAATCCCACTTCCGGGTTGCTATAAATCCAAGCTGAAACCATCGCTTTTTTCAAATTATCCCAGCCACTTTGTCCAACAGAAAAAGGCGTTGCGCGTAATAAATAGATAAGTTGAGAGGCATTTTTAAAAGCAGGAAAGGAGTAACCTGGATAGTTACCTTCGTGTCGCCAAGCCGTGCCATCAGGGCGTAAACCATCTTTACCGCCCGGAGGGGTTTGTGTTAATGCACCAGTGATGTAGTGGCTAAATGTATTAACTAGGTTGATGCGTTTTTGATCATCTGGCTCTAATAATAGCAATGCAAGATGTTGGCGTGATAGTGTATTAAAGTAATCTAAGTCAGAGCTATCTGCGCCAACTTTCATATCAAAACTACTTTTAAACTCCCGTGAATACCAAAGTAATGAATCATAGACTTGAGTCTGTAAGTTGGCTTCTTTTAATGCATCAGACATTAATAATGTCGAGATATACCACCAACGTGAGCTATATCCCCAATGGTGAGTCGTCACCAAAGCACTACCATCAACAAAACCTTGATCAAGTAAATGCTCAGTCATTAGCAAATACATCTGTTTTAGTTGTGCTTTCTGTGCCGGATTTTTTTCAAGCACATAAGCACGACTAATATTAAACATTAAGGTCGTGTAATTACCTAAAATAACGTAGTTATCAAAGAGTTGTTTATCTTGGGTATTTAGATGTTCTGGTTGATAAATAATGGTCTGCTTATCGGTAATTAAATGGCGACCTTGTAATGTTCCATCAGCAAGACGATGGATCTTAAGTGCATCAAAGTCACTTTTTAATTTAGCGGTGTTCTCTTCTAATGCCAGATTTGTCTCTTTTTCGCCACCTACAAATTCATTGATTAACCGTTGGCGAATAAGGTCTACTGCGGCTAAGTTTTCAGGCGTTACTGCTAATTGGGGTTGTATGGTATGAAACTGGATTTCTGGCTCAGATAGACGGGTTTTAATTTGATTATCAGACCATTGATAACGAGCGTCATCTACAGAAAACATAATGCGGTCGATATAAAATTCGCCTTGGCTAATATTGGATGGTGCTTTAAAACGAATACTATCCACATTTGCCCCTAAAGAGCGACCAATGGAATCTTGACCGCTGTCTGCTGAGGTATGTATTGCATTCAGCGACATCTCTCGATTTTCCAGATCGTTGTTTAGTGATACACCTATTGCGCGCCAACCAGTAAAATCGAGTTTTACTTTAAAACCGCCTTGAGCATCATTAATTGCATTTAGTTTTTCACCTAAATCAATAGTGAGATAGCCTTTTACGGGTTTTTCATTGTAAATCCAAAATGAAAGTACGGGTGTAGAAGCTCGCCCCCACGCCTTTGAAGCTTCTTTATCTGTTGGAACAAGCATTTTTTTATGCAAAATAAAACTACTGCCACCTTGCCATTTCCACAGTAATGACTTATCTCCCATAATGCTTCGTTTATCTGATAATAAAAGCTCAGAGCCTTTTTCAGCAGTAAAATCAGCTAAAGGATTATTTTGTGCAAAGTGATAAATTTCAGATTGCATCAGATTATCTGGATTAAATGCAGGGCTATTAGTTGCTGCAATAGCACTATGATAAGGGGCTGATAAAAGCCCCAGTGTGATTGCTAATGCAGTAAAGCGAAATATTGGCATTATTTTCTCTCCTTAGAAACGCTGGCTAACAGTAAAGCCAATACGTCCTTCATTGAATTTGTCATAACGCTGATATCCCATTGTTGTGCCCAAATTTAATGAGTTTGTAATATCAATATTTGCGCCTAATTCAGCATTAATAACATCACCACCTACGCTATTACCGATAATGTCAAAAGTGCTTCCAGCAGTATTAAAATAGGTCAAACTATGGCGCTGATTAATATTGTTTTTGCCACCTAATGCTTTGTAATAGGCAATATTTAATGTGGGTGTTAATTTTCCATAACTAGTTTTATAACTATTCCAAAAAGAGACAGAGCTACCTAATTGATTAACGGCATAGCGCTGACCATAAGTTCTCATTGATAATGCAGAGCCTGTCTCTTCCCATGAGTCAATATTTAACCATTGATATTGATAGGTAAGCATTGGCTTAATATGAATAAATTCGAAATCAAGATAAGTACCAGCGTTAATTTGATAACCTAACTGAACACCAGAGTAACTTCCCTTAGCTTTTGTATTTCCTTGCCAGCCAGTATTTGCACCAATATCACGTTCACTATCAACGGTGTAATAGCCAATATTTAAATTACCATTTAAGAATAATGTATCACTATACCAACCGGTATAAGGCATAAATTCAAAGTGACTAATTTCTTTACTTGCACTGCGCTGTTTAGCATCCGCTTTGGCATAGTTATAAGCTAAAGAGACGCCAATCAGTGCGCTTTGATCAATTTCATAATCTGCACCAATTTGAATACCAGTACGGTAGGTGTTATAGCCATTTATTTCACCTTGCTGGCTTTGTGTGCCATAACCATATAAAAGATTAGCCCAGCTATTCCAACCTGCTTCACGTTCTTCTATTGGCAATTGATTATCATAGCGTAAATAACGATGGTTAATATTATTACGCATATCTTCAACCATTATTAAGCCAGATTGAATATCACTACCATCAGCAATAGGTGTTATATCATTAGATAAAGCTGCAATATTATTATCATCATTACCAGCAGCCACTAATAAACTTAATGCTTCATCAGAGACTTGGCTACGTGTATTATTAAACTCATTAAGTACGGTAGGAATAATAAAGTTTGTTGCTGCCAATGCATTTTCACCTGCGCCACCACGTTCTGCGGCACTAATAAATTTATCGCCACCTTCGTAACTTATACCGTAACGAGCAACCAATTGATTACCACTTACACCACCGCTAATATTTGGTGGTGTTGTTTCTAACCATGAGTCTGTTTTTTCTAATAAAGGTGAAACATCAGGGGCAACTGCATTAGCGTCAGTAACGGTAATACCAGCTTCATCTTTAATAGCTGAGTTTGAGGAAATTAAAACAATATCTTTATTTATAATATTTTCAACGCTACTACCTTTAAAATCAAGTTTAGCTTGGCTTCCTTTTTTAAAAGTAACATCACCGTCTACGTGAAGAATAGCGTCATCAGTATTGGTATTATCATCAAGGCGAAAAATAAGCTGACTATTTTCCTTATTCATGAAATTACCTTCCCAATGAATCGTTTTATCTTTACCTTGAATAGTTAAATTACCGTGGTTTTCAATTAATGGAACACCTGTAATTTGGTAGCCATCAAATAAAGCACTTTGACCACCACCTTGGTAAGCAAAGTTAATTTTAGTATCTACATGATTATTACCTAATATATCTCCGTAGATTTCACCATTAACGTCACTACGAAAACCTGTTTTCAATGTTCTAAAATCAATAGCGGCTGTTTTACCACGAATAATGGCGCCATCTCGAATATAAATACCTGTACCTCGTTTTGGGAAATTACCTTCAACAAGAATAGCGGTGCCATTTTCACTGGTAACGTTTGAACCATTTAAGTTAATATTACTACTAAAGGATGCACCTTGATTAATTTTAATTGCATTGGCACCATCACCAGTAACGGTAATATTTTTAGTCATTGCCTGAGCTTTATACTCTGTCGGGGATGCATTAAATACAACACCATCGCCTTGAGAAACAGTAACATCTTTATTTATTTGTGCATTGCTTCCATCATTAATATTAACAGTTTCACAAAAGTTTAAAGTAGGATCACAATCAGCTGCCCATGCGGATCCATAAATAGCTGAAAGAATAGCAGCGCTCAGCAATAACAATTTTTTATTTTTCACAATATAACTCCATGAATAATTTTATGATTTCAATTATTAGAACGTCGCTCGGAATGAAATTTTGTAATAATTCTGAGTCGATTTACTGCCATTATTTTGATTTTCAACTCGTTCATTATAATATTCAGTCATCAGTCGCCATTGAGGGCTAATTTGATAAGCCATTTGTAATGTATAACGAGTCATATCTTTATCGAGATATTCACCTTTACTGGTTCTATCTTCTATTTTTCCAAAAATAGATTTACGCATTGAAGGCGAAACAATTAGCCCTATTGGCGTTGTCCAGTTAACATACATACGCAGTTGTTGGTTATGATTTGTTTCTTTAGTGTCATATTCATCATGTCGTATTGCTTGCTTTCCACCATCAAAATAAGCAACGGTAGTATTAATGTTCGGTGTAATAAAATAACGAATGCCAGGTTCAATTTCCCAGCCTAAATAATCGGTATTGGTGACGCCATTACTGCGTTTATCTTCTTTCTTTTGTAAGCCAAATAAAACACTACCCGTTAAAACCCAGTCTTTATTAATAGGAAATTGATAGTTTGTTTTTGATTCATAAAAATCCATCGTTAAACGGCTACCATTATCGTAATTGGTAATGTCTTGACGAACTTTTAAACCTGGTTGGATCCAACCATTATTAAGTTTAAAACGATAGCTACCTTGTAAGTCATAACGTTGATAGCGGTTTTTATTATCATGCTCACGTTGACGAAAGCCAACATCAAAATACCAGTTAGATTTATCTGGATTAATATTAAAATCTACACGGTAACCGGCATAGTTATTTGGTGTATCGTAATCGGCAGATTCCCAAGAAAACATTGCATTAACATTTGCTGCATAAGAATGAAAAGAAGTTAAACCTAAGCCAAGAAGAGGTAAGAAAAGAGCAATACGAAGTTTGTTCATGGTGTATATCCAATTCTTTATTCGCTGTATTGTCGAATTTTAGTTATAAGACATTTATCTCCTTTTATAATAAAAAGGAGTGTTTATATAAGCGAATCGGGTTTATATATAGCGCCATAAAACTATGGCGCAGATATTTTTATTATTTTTCTTCACATGTTGATATTGTTTTATTTAATTTATTCGTTGTCGCTGTAATAAATTCAGATGGACGCCAAGAGTCTCCTGTTTTTTCTAGCCAAGGGATTAATTCTTCTTTAATAAGTTTCTCAATAAGAGGCTTATTATTATCAGCAACGTTTTTCATTTGATAAGGATCGTTAACGTTGTCATACAGAGTATATTTCAGTGATTGTCCATCTTGTCGATCAATAACTAAAGTGTGAGTTTTTGTTCTTACGCCTCTTTTACCAAAAGAAGGTTCACCATAAGGAATAAATAGATAAAGTTGAGAATTTGCTGTGTCGCCTTTACCTGTAATAACTCTATCTGCTAAGTTGCTGCCTTCTACTGAATCAGGGATCCATGGCGATAAACCTAATAAACCAAGAATAGTTGGATAAATATCAGGTGCTGACATTAGTGCATCATCAGTGCCAGGTTTAATTTTACTAGGTAAACGAAACATCATCGGTACACGCATCGACTCTTCATAAGGATTATTTTTTGTTGCTTGCCCATTAGCGCCTAAGCAACTGCCATGATCAGAGAAGAAAACAACCAGTGTATTATCAGCCAACCCTTGTTGTTCAAGTTCATTTACGATACGACCAAATTGCGCATCAACCCCATTAACCATCGCCATATACTCTTTAAAGTACTGAGGACCATAGCCTTCTTGGTATTCAGTATCCCACTTCACATTAGGTCGAGTATTGAGCTCTTTTGAAGTTTTTCCTTGATAAGCTTCAAGATATTTTTTAGGAACTTGGTCATAAGGGGAGTGAGGTGGATTCATTGAAACCACTAATGCAAATGGTTTTGAATCATCACGAAACTGTCCATTTTCATTTTTGAGGAATTTAACCGCCATATCGGCTTCATGTTCTGGTCCCCATTGATCAATATATATCGGCTTATCACGAGGTGTATCGTTTGCCCAATACATCGGCTTCATATGTAAGTCATAAGTGCCATAGGAGTACCAAAAATCAAAACCATGACGACGATCTGGTGCTGCCCATTCATTCCAATAACGACCTTCCATTGGATTGTTGTAGCTCTGAATAAATGGCTCGTAAGGTGCATCAAGATGCCATTTACCGATATAACCAGTACTGTAATCTAATGATTTTAAAACATCAGACCAGCATTTAGCGTAAGGTGATAAATCAATTCCTACCTTTCCACCATAATCATGTGCATTACCTGTAATTCCATTACGAACAGGATATTGCCCTGTCATAAACATGCCTCTAAACGGCGAGCATAATGGGTAGTTAGAGGCCATTTGAGTCATTACTTTGGCCTGTTTCGCAAATTTGTTAAGATTAGGTGTGATTGATGGGTCTTCTCCCATAAACTGCAGGGCGTGTGCACGCATTTCATCTGGAAAGATAATTAATAAGTTCGGTGCATCTGCTGGTCGTGAATTTGCTTTAGCCGCAATATCCCCTGAATTAGCAAGAACAGGTGTAGAAACTGACATTGCTGCACCGCTAGCTGCGAGTCCTTTGATAAAAGTTCTGCGGGAAACAGTCATTGCTTCCTCCTATTTTACGTTTACTTTCGATTTGGTGTCTTTTATCTTATTTATACTTTTGTATAAGATCAAAAAGTAAGTTAACGAAAGATCAAGAATTGAAAGGGAGATCACAGAATGGTGTCGTTTTGTAGGTAATTAGACAGAAAAAATAAGATTAAAATTATCTTAAGAATAGATAAAATTTTTGTTAAATTTCATATACTATTGATTTTATTGGAAAATAATAAAAGTGTGATGTAGTGGGCAAAAATAGAGTTTGTTGAGATCTATTCTTATTTGGATACATTGGTATAAAACGGAAAGGTTTTTCTTTCGTTTGCTTTCACTGTCCTACCATTATCCACCATGATTTATTTTCAAATTCAAACTGTGCTGCTTGATGCATACCTATTTTTTTATGGGCTGCTAATGAACGAATATTGCCTTCATTGATAAATGCAATAGGGTGACCACCATGTAAAGCGCAGATAAACTGGTAAAGATCGTGCAGTAATGTTTTTCCTCTGTGAGCTTTTTCTATGCAGACAGGACCATAAAACCAATTATTTTGTGTAATAGCAGGAAAACGGCGGTGAATTTCTTGTGCGATAGGAGGAAGTGAAAACGAGGTAACAGGAAAGCTAAAAACAACAGCAACAATATGTTGCTTAAATAGTGCGACAACTGTGTTTGTACTGCTTTGATACATTGCTTCGACTTTATTTAACGGGTATTCCCCATACAAACCACCTTGCTGAGATTCTGCGTTGGCTTGCAATAACTGTGTAACAGCATAAAGATCGTCATATGTCATTTTTCTAAAGATATAACCCATTTTACACCTTGCTATAATTTATATCTGTTAATGTATATTATATAGCTGTTGGTGGTTTAAACTAGTTCTCTTTTTTATTTATGATTTTTATTTTTAGTCGATCTATGTTTGGCAGCAATAATTAATTACTACTGCCTTATTGTTTTTATATAATTGTTAATGTATTACCAACCTAAAGCAATACCACCACCGATAGTTATCTCTTTTTCGCTATTGAGTGACGAGTTTAATCTAAATGCAATATTATCATTTGGTATATATTGAATGCCACCCGCAACAGCGGCACCAGTACGGTAATTACTAATACCAATACCACTACTAAATTGTTGATGAGAAATATAAGGAATACTCGACATTGCAACAGAAGAGGCTATTGCAGCAAGTACTTTTTTTTCTAAATCAATGAATTTTTTATCTAGCGTTGCAATTGAGTTTGAAAGTATATCTTGACGTTTTTTAACGTAATCATTTAAATCGGCAATATTTGCGTTCTTTAATTCATGAGCAAAATCTCTTTTTAACTGACTAATACTGTGATCTGTTATTCTTTTATTTTTATCTATCCATGCTTTGGTTTGAGCGAAGTTCACGGCATCTGTGTTTGCTTTACCTTCGCTAACATTAACTAATCGCGATGTTTTTTTTTCTTCTTTATTACCAAATGAAACCGTGTTTTCTTCAGTTGCTAATGCATTGTAGCCTATCGCAACAGAACGATTATTCTGAGCTTTGCTGTTTGGACCTATCGCGATAGATTGATTGCCGGATGCTTGGCTATTATTGCCTAAATTAACCCCTTCTATTAATGGTGTATTTTCTATTGGAGTAGTATTTGAATAAGCGATGGATGAAAATAAGAGTGGTAATAAAACTAACTTTTTAAATATCATTTAATTTAATCCTGTAAATAATAAAGGAAAGGTCGGTTAATATTAAATGATTCTTTTTTTATCACAAATAAAACCAATCAAAAATAGTCTTAAAAATAGTTATCAATAAAACCATTTGCAATTTAATTTATATTTAAAGTGTTTTTGTCTTTTTTAATGTTATGTTTTAATTGTAATGGTAATGTTGAAATTAAAATAGAAAGTGAAGTTATAAATGCTGCATCTTTAAAAGACGCAGCGTTATATTGAGAAAGGTTAATATTTTTTTCTAAATGCAAAAGCAACAGAAATAGCTTGTAATAAACACATTGTAGACGTTTGTGAGCGAAAGGTTTTTATTTGAGCCTCTTTTACCGTTAAGCAGACATCACTTAAGCTGGCTAATGGGCTTATTGGACTATCAGTAATAATAATTTGTTTCGCTTCTTTGTATGCTGCAATTTCACACATTTTCTGCATTTCATCTGAGTAAGGATGAAAGTGAATACCAAAAAGTACATCTCGGTGAGTAATATTTCTGATTTGCTCTCGATACATTCCACCAAGGCTGTTAACGAAAACAGTCTCGCAAGGGATGTGGGAAAGTGCATGAAAGAAATAGCTAGCCGCACTAAATGAGTGGTGAAAACCACAAATATAGATAGTCTCTGCGTATTCAAGTAGTTGTAATGTTTTACTCAGCATTTCCCTATTGGTCTGATTTGCCAATTGTTGCAATGAGTGGCTATTTGCTTGTGCAAACTCTTGCAAAATAGATGCAGGCTCATTCAGGTTAGGTGGATCCTCTTTATATTGGTGTTTATAAGTTAAATTTTCATTTTCGTTAACCATTTCATTCATCAAGTGATGTTGAAATAATTGTTTCATTTCATTGAATCCATTGAAATGAAATGCGTTAGCAAAACGAATTAATGTCGATGGAGGAACATTTGCTTTATCTGCAAGCGTTGCAATTGTATCAAATGCCACACTGTTTTTATTATCAAGTAGATAATGTGCAACCTGCTGTAGCCTTTTACTTAATCCATTATAGCGGGAGCGAACTTGTTCCTGTAGTTCATTCAGATTTGTTGCAGTAGACATAGTGCCCTCAATAAAAATACTACTCTAATTGTAATGTTTTTTTAAGGTGAGTTGAATGTTTTTAGCTAATAGTAATTAAAATGAAATAAATGGTTGAATTTAAATAAATGGATATACTAAAGGTAATTATTTGATGTTTAAAACTCTATTTTATTTTTTTATTTATGAAATTATTATCACTTAGTGAAATTATTTTTTCTATTTTAATTTAAATGAAATTATTATTTCATATTTTTGGTTTTAACTTAATTATTTTATTTCTATTACTCCTCATTTTTCGTATTTTATCTAAAGCGATAATATTTGTTTAAAATTTAACTTAGGGTTTTATTTTTCATTAACAATGAAATGATTAGTTTAATTATAAGGGATTTTACCATCTTTGTGCGCAATGGCTAATATTTGTGATATGGCGCTTGCCTTATTATCTAATAATAGTAATTTATCACTATCTTAATTTAAATTTAATATTATTGGGTTAATACACAGAGTATGTATAACGACGAATCATGGATTGGTTTTTTAATGCACTATTTTCATGATCACTACTCAGAAGTGATCCCGATTATTTTTATTGTTTGTTGTATAGGTATTATTTTTGGTGTTGTTCGTGAGATGCGTTGGTTATCAGTGTTTTTTACTTTTCCTTTGTTGATATTTATATTTTGCTTAATTGCCTCTATTTAGGTTAGGGGTAGCAAAATTCACTATTTGTATAATAAATTAGAGGGTGAATATTTTTCTTTAAGATATTTTTAATTATTTCTCATTTCTCATTTCTCATTTCTCATTTCTCATTTCTCATTTCTCATTTCTTATTTCTTATTTCTTATTTCTTATTTTTTATTTCCCCCAATTTTATTTGAAGAAAAAACAGTTGATTAAATTAGTAATAACAAAATTATGACAGTTGAATTAATAAAATGAGTTAAAAATTTTATTTTTTGTTATACCTTATAATCAAAAGCGATATTGAATAATAAACATGGTGACTAATAAGATGTGGTTACTTATTGATTATTATTGATAAAGATATACAAATAATTTGTTGAAAAATAGACTAACATTTTATGTTTAATCGACTAATATAGATAACATATTGTTAATGAATAAATTAAATTGGAAATTATTATGCAATGGCGAAATACGACTAATCGCTATGGGCACTTGTCGCTTCTTTTACACTGGGGCACAGCGCTAACGGTCTATAGCATGTTTGCTCTAGGTTTATGGATGGTGACACTGGGTTATTACGATAGTTGGTATCATTCAGCACCGGAAATACATAAAAGTATTGGTATCATTTTATTTATTATCCTAATTATCCGAGCGGTATGGCGTTGGGTTTCTCCACCGCCTAAAGCGTTGTCTAGTTATAGCAAATTGACACGGATAAGTGCGCATATTGCTCATATGCTTCTATATTTAATTTTATTTTCAATTGTTATAAGCGGTTATTTAATCTCAACCGCTGATGGTCAAGCTATATCAGTATTTGACTGGTTTTCTATTCCTGCCATTTTTACTGGTCAAGCAGAACAAGCTGATTTAGCGGGGGATGTTCATCTTTATTTAGCATGGGCGGTTGTTTTGTTATCGCTATTACATGCCGCTGGTGCATTGAAACATCATTTTGTAGATAAAGATGTGACATTAAAACGTATGTTAGGAATACGAAATAGATAATTAAATTTATAACGATATAATTATGGAGAGAACAATGTTTAAGAAAGCACTATTAAGTTTAACTGCGGGTGCACTGTTATTTAATGCAAGTTCAGCATTAGCCGCAGATTATGAAATTGATAAACAAGGTCAGCATGCTTTTGTTCAGTTTCGTATTCAGCATTTAGGTTATAGTTGGCTATATGGCACATTTAAAGATTTTAGCGGTACATTTAGCTATGACAAAGAGGATCCGTCTAAAGACAAAGTTGATGTTGTTATTAAAACAGGCAGCTTAGACACCAATCATGCAGAGCGTGATAAACATTTACGCAGCGCAGATTTCTTTAATGCTAGTAAATATCCTGAAGCAAAATTCGTTTCAACAAATGTCGCTCGTAATGGTGAGAATTATGTTGTCACTGGGGATTTAACCTTAAATGGTGTGACTAAACCGATTTCATTAGATGCAAAATTAATCGGTGAAGGAACGGATCCTTGGAAAGGTTATCGCGCGGGTTTCGAAGCAACGGGTAAAGTAAATCTGAAAGAGTTTAATTTTAAATCAGATTTAGGACCTAAATCTCAAGAAGCAGAATTAATTATTTCTGTTGAAGGCGTGAAAAAAGGCTAATTAGTTTTTTATCGATATAAAGATTTTCTATATGATTTATAAACCGATGCAGATTAGCGTCGGTTTTTTTATGCGCAAAATAGACTAATTGTCTTATACTTAGGTAATATTTCTTCTCTAGTGAGAATAGAAAAATATGTCTTTATTAGTATTTTCATCTTTTTTAAGTTGAGCTAGAAGGGATAAAAAAGAAGAGAATAGGCAACAATTCAATCCATTTATTTAATGAAGAAAGAGTCCATGATGAAAAAATTACGACATGCTTTTTTAAGTACGCTGCTTATCTCTAGCTTTTTTCTTGGTGGTACAACAAAGGCAGATGCCTGTACTCGATTAGTTTATCTTGGTGATGATAATCAAATTATCACCGCTCGCTCAATGGATTGGAAATATGATATTGGCACTAATTTATGGATATTTCCGCAAGGAATGGCTCGCTCAGGTGAAGCTGGTGATAATTCAGTTAAGTGGATATCTAAATACGGAAGTGTAATTGCATCGGGTTATGATATTTCAACCACCGATGGTTTAAATGAAAAAGGATTAGTTGCCAATTTATTGTGGCTAGCGGAATCTGATTACCCAGTGTATACCAAAGAAAAACCAGCTATGTCTATTTCTGCTTGGGCGCAATATGTATTAGATAATTTTGCAACGGTTGAAGAAGCCGTTAATGCGTTAAAAGATGAGCCATTTATTGTATTAACAGATAAAGTACCAGGGCAAGATAGAATGGCAACATTGCATTTATCACTTTCAGATTCGACAGGTGATAGTGCAATTATTGAATATATTGAGGGCAAGCAAGTTATTCATCATAGCAGAGAGTATCAAGTGATGACTAATTCCCCTATTTTCTCAGAGCAGTTGGCGTTAAATAGTTACTGGAAACAAATTGGTGGTACAGTGATGTTACCAGGAACGAATCGTGCCTCAGATCGTTTTGCTAGAGCATCATTTTATGTTAATGCAATTCCTAAAGCACAATCGAGTAAAAAATCGCTTGCCAGTGTTTTTGGCGTAATAAGAAATGTTTCCGTTCCTTATGGGTTAAGTACGGTAGAATCACCTGAAATATCATCAACCCGTTGGCGAACAGTTGCTGATCATAAAAATCAACTTTATTTTTTTGAATCTGCATTATCGCCAAATACTTTTTGGGTGGATTTAAAGAAAATTGATTTTTCAAAACAGAGTGGGAAAGTCATGATGTTATCACTGGGCGAAGAACAATCAGTGATTTACTCTGCCGATGCTACGAGCAAATTCCAGCCAGCAGAACCCTTCAAATTTCAAGGTTTAGATAATATTCCGTTAAATAATTAATGAATCATAACGATAGCTAAAATATGAAATTATCTGAGATATTAAATTTTATAGAGACATCAAAATTAACCCGAAAAGTGATGTCTCTATTACTTATTTTTAATGGCATATTTATTATCTACTCCATATTGTTAGCGCGGGGTATTTATCTCGATTGGGAATTACATGGTTTTTCTCAATGGTTAAAATCTTTAGGGGTATTGAAGTTACTCGATATCCCTAAAGTAATGCTTGCTTGTGCTTTGATATTACTTTCAATATTTATGTATCTTGGTGCAAGAATAGCGTGGTGTGTTTCTCTTATTTTGTTAATTACCATTATATTCTTAGATATTGCGGTTTATCAGCAAATTGATTTACAGGTCTATTTTTCTTTAGCATTGGCGATAGGGTTGCTAATTAGCTGGCGAGCATTTCCTCACCATAGTTTAACGAGCGCAGGATTTGTTGCATTTATTTGTATTATTTCTTTACTGTTATTCTCAATGCTAGGTAGCCTTTATATTGGTGATGAATTTAGACCCCATATCACAACATTGATGGATGCATTTTATTTTTCTGTTGTTTGTATGACAACGCTAGGATTTGGCGATATTGTTCCACTTAGCACTAATGCAAGAGTATTTACACTCACCGTTGTTATTTTAGGAATTACGGTTTTTACTACTTCTATAGTCTATGTAATGGGATTTCTTGCTCGTGGAACGCGCGATATAGTTAAGAAAAGGATCGCAAAGATGCACAATCATTTTATTATTATTGGCTCATCAGTATTAGCTTCACAATTGGAAAAAGGATTAAGAGAGCAGGGCAAAGCAGTCATTGCTATTTGTTGTGATAAAGATTCATCCTCTTATGATGAGCATGCCAGTGTTATTGAAGGTGATCCTACAAATACCAAAACGTTGCTTGCTGCCAATATCGCTAAAGCGAGTTGGGTTGCTACATTATCAGAAAGCGATGCAGAAAATACATTTATATTATTAACGATCCAAGAGTGCCCTAATGTTCAAGCAAAACTAATAACAATAATTAATCAGGATGAAAATAGAGAGAAAATCAGTCGGTTACGACCTGATATGCTATTTTCTTTGGCGTCATTAGGAAAAGAAATTATGATGAAAGTCTTATGTGGTGAAACAATATCATCTACAGATGTGACGGAATTATTACTAAATAAATATTTAAAATCGTAATTTTAATCAAACCGTCTTTACGAAAGATAATGATTATCATAAGATGCATGTAAAATACATCTTAAGTGAGGTTGGATCATGGAACTTGTTAGTTATAAAGCGATGCCTGAGTGGAGTCGTACATCAATACCTTTAATGTTGTTAGAGCGCCATAATACTAAGGAAGGTACTTATGCCCAAATGAAGGTATTACAAGGCAGCATGACATTTGTCGTGTTTAATGATGATGGTTCACAAGTATCGGTTGACTGTGATAGCGAACATCAACCTCCTTTAATTCAACCTCAACAGTGGCATAAAATTGATAAGGCAAGTGATGATGTACGTTGCCAGCTCTCTTTTTTATGTGCACCAGAAGATAAACTTTTTAAAGAAAATGACCTTTCATTGCCTCATTCTGAGGTGCGTTATATGTCAACCTTTACGCAACCTTGTAAGGTATTAGATTTAGGGGCTGGTCGTGGTCGTAATAGCTTCTATTTAGCTTCTCAAGGGTATGATGTAACCGCATTAGATATTAATGCTTCTCATATTGATGCGATTGAAGCGGTTAAAGCTAAAACGGGGTTGGCAGTAAAAAGTGGTTTATATGATATTAATGAAGCGTCATTAACAGAAAAATATGACATTATTTTATCTACGGTTGTATTGATGTTTTGCCAACGTGAGCGTATTGAAGCTATTATCAAAAATATGCAAAATTGTACAAACGTTAATGGTATTAACGTTATTGTTTGCCCTGTTGAAACGCAAGGGTGTGATCCTGCTGAAATTCCATTTAAAACCTTTTTACATCAAGGTGAGTTGGCGGATTGTTATAAGGATTGGGAGATTATTAAATATAATGAAAATCCTGGTCATCTTCATAAAACAGATGCTAATGGCAATCGAATCGAACTTAATTTTGCGACGTTAATTGCACGCAAAAAGTAATAGCGTTATTAAGTTATTACGCCATTACTTTAATGTTATGTTTATAAAATTAATGCACCCAATAATAGACATTGGGTGCATTTTTATTGAGTGGCATAAATGGTTTAGAACAGCTTAATTTTGTGTCGGTGTTGGCTTTATTTCATTAGTCTCATCGCCTTGAGTTGTTGTTGTGTTTTGTTCTTTATTTTTTTGTAATATTTTTTCTAACAACACCGTATAAATAGGGCGACCACCTAATAATTGAGCCAACATAGTTGCACCTAGGCAGGTAATAATCATCGGTAATATAAGTTGATAATTATCTGTCATCTCTAGCACTAGCACGATACCGGTTAATGGTGCTCGTACTGTTGCAGCAAATAAAGCCCCCATACCTGCAATTGCAAATGTACCAATTTCTATTTGATAATCAGGAAAGAGTAATGTTGCAGTTAATCCGAATGCGCTGCCAAAGAGTGTTCCTAATGCTAATGTGGGAGCAAAAATCCCCCCAGGTGCTCCTGAAGCAAAGCTAATAATGGATGTGATAGTACGTAATATAAAGAAAATTAATAATGCGAGAAGAGAATATTGCCCAGTGCTTAGTGCAGGAATAAGACTAAAACCGCCCCCTGTTATCTCTGGAATAACAAGTGTTAATACGCCACAAAGTCCCCCAATTATCCCTCCTGTTAATACAAATCGTGATGTTTTATCTTGGTAAAAACGTTGAAATTGGGCTTGAGCATAAAATAGTAATCGGCTGAAAATAACACCAATAAAACCAAATAACATGCCTAATACAAGATAAAGCCACAGGGTATTTAAAGGAGCGGAGGAAAATTGTCCTATATGTATTACACCGCCTTCACCATTGAAAAGACGAAAAACAATACAAGACATAATAACACCAATAAATACCGCTTTGATTGAAATAAGACTGTATTTAAATTGAGGACGCATCTCTTCAATAATAAATAAGATACCTGCAAGAGGGGCATTAAATGCTGCTGTTAACCCAGCAGCAGCTCCTGTTGCCAGTAATGTATGGCGAGATTCTGTATCTTTTATTCGTGATATATCGTTAATTAATTGACCAATATTTGCCCCTAATTGCACAGTAGGACCCTCTCGCCCTAATACCATGCCAGAGCCTAGTGTACCGATACTCGCAAAAAATTTTACAGGTAATACCCGCCACCAACGAACAGGGCGTACATCTATCATTGCACCCTCAATTTCAGGAATTCCAGAGCCTCCTGATTCCGGTGAGAATTTCTTTACTAAATAGTAACCGAGCATTGCTAATGCTGTGGAAAACAGCAAAGTAACTATTCCTAATAAATAAGGATTAGTTAGCGCTGTTTTTAATTCTTCTTGTCTTAAATGAATAATCCAATTCACACTTTTTTCAAATAACACACCCACTAAACCAGCAAGAGAGCCAACTATTGCCGAAAGAATAAGTACTTTAACGGGTGCAAGGTTAGTTTCTTTGGCTTTTTTAAACACATTAAAGCGCTGAACATTTATAGATTGTTTTAAAAAATTTCGCTTATACATAATTTAATTTTATGGGGTTGATGATGAATGTAATGATAGCGCAATTTAATAATGAAGTGATATTACTCACATAACGTAATCATTCTTAGATTAAGTCGGCATTTTTTCTAGCGTATTTACCTTTTTTAATCTTTAGTTTAAATGATAACAAAAAATACATATTTTTATAACATTTGGACTGAAAGGGTAAATTATGGATTTTATCACTAATATGTTAAGCACTATTAATGGTGTGGTGTGGGGAGTACCAATGCTAGTTGGTATTCTTGGTATCGGTCTTTTTATGCAGATTAGGCTCTCTTTTTTACCCATTAGAAAGTTAGGAACAGGGTTTAAGCTGCTATTTGAAAAGAATGACCAAAGAGGTGAAGGGCAAATATCGCCATTTAATGCCTTAATGACCGCGCTTTCTGCCACAATAGGAACAGGTAATATTGCAGGGGTAGCAACGGCGGTGGTTCTTGGTGGACCAGGTGCGCTGTTTTGGATGTGGATGACTGCTTTAGTGGGAATGGCAACAAAATATTCAGAGGCCGTATTAGCTGTGCGTTTTCGTGAAGTAGATAAAAACGGCAACTATGTTGGTGGTCCCATGTATTACATCAAAAATGGCTTAGGTAAAAATTGGGTATGGTTAGGAACACTATTTGCCGTATTTGGTAGCTTTGCAGGGTTTGGTATTGGTAATACAGTACAAGCAAACTCGGTTGCTGATGTACTAGAAAGTAATTTTGGTATTTCTACGACAATTACAGCGGCGATATTAGTTGTTTTAGTTGGTGCGGTATTAATTGGTGGTATTAAACGTATTGCTGATGTAGCAGGTAAATTAGTGCCTTTTATGACTGTGGGCTATTTTGGTGCTGGAATTGTGGTATTAGCCATGAATGCAACTGCAATTCCTGATGCATTTATTCTTATTGTTAAATCGGCATTTACCCCGGTTGCTGCACAAGGTGGCTTTGCTGGTGCTGCGGTTTGGGCAGCAATTCGCTTTGGTGTCGCTAGAGGTGTGTTCTCTAATGAAGCGGGTTTAGGAAGTGCGCCTATTGCTCATGCTACCGCTAAAACACAAAATCCAATTCGCCAAGGCTTGATTGCGATGTTGGGAACTTTTATTGATACTATTATTGTTTGTTCGGTCACAGGATTAACGATTGTTATTACAGGACAGTGGCTAACCGGGCAAAGTGGAGCAACACTAACCGCCGCTTCTTTTTCAGTCGCCATTCCGGGTGGTAATTATATTGTTGCTGTCGCCTTGGCAATTTTTGCATTTACTACCATTTTAGGTTGGAGTTTTTACGGTGAAAAATGTGTGCAATACCTATTTGGACCTAAAGCGATTATGCCATTTCGTATTGCGTGGTTAATTGCGTTACCTATTGGTGCCACTCAGTCATTAGAGTTTGTTTGGTTATTAGCGGATACATTAAATGCAATGATGGCTATCCCTAACTTAATTGCATTGGCATTATTAAGCCCTGTTGTTTATCGTCTAACAAAAGAGTATATAAAAGACGTTAACGCTAATGATATCGAAATAAATAAAGAGACAAATTCAAAACTAAAAAATGAGGCTGAATCTGAGTAAGTCGTTCTTACTTATCAGCTAACGCAAAAACACAACGAAAAAACCGTATGCATCATAGACATTGGGTATACGGTTTTTTTATGCCGGTATCACTAACCGATATACTCTAAATATTTCGAGGTGTAGTTAGATAACAAGTCAATGAGTTACTAGACGCATGTGAATAAATGTAGTCAACAACGCTGCGACTGAAGCATAACGAGTATAAATAAAAAAGCCTTCTGGGGAGAAGGCGAAAGAGATGAGTATAGATATTATATTTATTAGAATTTTAAAATAGAGATAGATTATTCTTTCATGCTGATAAAAATGTTCTTCACTTGGCTATAAGCATCTAGCATCATTTTATGGGTTTCACGACCTAAGCCCGATTTTTTATAACCCCCAAATGGTGCATGAGCAGGTAGTTCATGATAAGTGTTAACCCACATACGACCTGTTCTTACCGCTTTTGCAACACGTAATGCGCGATTGATATCTTGAGTCCAAACTCCACCACCTAACCCATATTCAGAGTCATTAGCCATATCAATAACTTCATTTTCGTTATCAAATGGAATAACGCATAAAACAGGTCCGAAGATCTCTTCTCTTGCAACACGCATTTGGTTAGTGGCATTAATAATGATAGTTGGACGAACAAAGAAACCATCGTCATAACCTTCACCAGTAATACGTTCACCGCCCGTTAAAACAGTTGCCCCCTCTTTTTTAGCCAATTCAACATAACCTAAAATGGTATCCATTTGGTCTTGGCTAACTTGAGTACCCATTTGTGTATTTGGATCAAGGGGATCACCGACACGAATACTCTCAAATTCAGCTTTTAATGCTTTCAAAAATTCATCATGTATATCTTTATGTAAGAATAGACGAGAACCTGATTCACAGGCTTGTCCTTGGTTCATTAATATTGCTAGCGCAGAATATTTAACTGCTTTTTTCATATTGGCATCAGGGAAGACAATATTGGCTGATTTACCACCAAGTTCAAGCGTTGCAGGAACCATTTTTTTAGCTGCCGCCGCTGCAACGGTATAGCCCACATTGGTTGAGCCTGTAAATGCTAGTTTATCAATATCTTGATGTTCTAAAATAGCTTGTCCTACAACAGATCCGCGACCCGTAACAATATTTATAACTCCCGCTGGTAATATTTCATTTAAAATACGACCTAGCTCTAATAATGAAAGCGATGTCAATGTTGCTGGATTAATCACAACGGTATCACCTGCTGCTATTGCTGGTGCCAATTTCCATGCTGCCATCAGTAATGGGAAGTTCCATGGAATGATTTGTCCGACAATACCAATAGGTTCACGAATAACAAGGCTAATGGTATTTTCGTCTAGGACGGCACTTTCATCGGTATGAGAGCGTATCACGCCTGCAAAATATCGAAAATGGTCAATAGAGGCAGGTAAATCTATGTTTTTCGACTCATTGAGAGGTTTACCATTATCAAGGGACTCAATCCAAGCGAAACGCTCTTGTTCTTGCTCTAATCTATCGGCAATTTTTAATAGCAGGGCTTGGCGCTCAGCAGGAGAACTTTTGCTCCATGATTTAAAGGCTTTTCGTGCAGCACTGACTGCACGTTCGACATCTTCAGCGCTACCTGATGGATATTCACTAATAAGTTCGCCAGTTGCGGGGCTATAGGTTTTTGTTGTTTTTTGCGATGTACTGGATACCCATTCTCCTCCAATTAACATTTTGTAGCTTTCTAGAGGGCGAAATTGTGATGGAACATTATTTAATTTAATCATTTTTAATCTCCAGTGTAGGGGGTGAGCATCATCAGTTTTATTTAATACATCTTGTTATGCTCATGCTAATAAAATATATCAATTGAAGTAATTTGATTAGCTATTAATGCAATAGGTGATATTAACTATAAAAAACAATAATGAAAGTTACACTTATAATAAAAAGTGATATAGCGTGAGTAACGTTTTTACTCCTTACCTCTAATCCAATAGCGCCCCTTCCTGTTTCAAACGCTTTAATTTTCCTTTTCTATTTATCTTCTCGTGCGTTAATGGAAATCACTTCTTGGTTTTATAAATTTGATTGAATTAAGCGAAATCAAGGGATGTAAAAAAGTGATATTAAGCAATAGATAGAAAATTGCTTTAGATCAAACAACATTCAGATTGTTTAATTTTGCACTTTTTCTCTTATCAAAATGGCGTATTCTTATGTTGTATATAAAATGCAACTTATAAAAAAAAGCGTTATCTCTTATTTAGAAGGAATACGATATGTATTGTGTGCAATGTGAACAAACAATGAAAACCCCTGTAGGCAATGGCTGTGCCTACGCGCAAGGTATGTGTGGTAAAACAGCGGAAACATCTGACTTACAAGATTTACTAGTTGCAGTATTAGAAGGACTTTCTGCATGGGCAATTGCTGCTCGTAGCGTGGATATTATTGACCATGACGTAGATAGCTTTGCGCCTCTCGCCTTTTTCTCTACATTAACTAACGTAAACTTCGATTCTGATCGTATTGTTGGTTACGCCAAAGAAGCTATCTATTTTCGTGAGAGCTTAAAAGCGCGCACATTAGCTAAAAATGCCGCCATTCAGGTGACTCATCCAAGAGCTGAAATTCAGTTAGAAGGTACCGATCTTGCTAGCTTGCAAAAACAAGCACAGCGTTTTGCGCTAAATAGCGATAAAGCGCAAATTGGTGAAGATCTTCATGGTTTACGTATGCTTTGCCTTTATGGTTTAAAAGGTGCTGCGGCTTATATGGAGCACGCACATGTTTTAGGTCAATACGATAATGAAATTTATGCAGAGTACCACCGCTATATGGCGTGGTTAGGTACTGATCCCGCTGACATGAATGAATTATTAGAAAACGCAATGGGTATTGGTCAAATGAACTTCCGTATTATGGCAATACTGGATAAAGGCGAAACAGATGCTTATGGCAACCCGGTGCCTGTTAGCGTAAATGTGCGTCCTGTTGCGGGTAAAGCGATTTTGATTTCGGGTCATGACCTTAAAGATTTACAGATGTTACTTGAGCAAACGGAAGGCAAGGGTATCAATATCTATACTCACGGTGAAATGCTGCCAGCTCATGGTTATCCTGAACTGAAAAAATATAAACACTTAGTGGGTAACTACGGTAGTGGTTGGCAAAATCAGCAAGTAGAATTCGCTAAATTCCCAGGTCCTGTTTTAATGACCTCAAACTGCATTATCGATCCTAATGTGGGTAATTATGGCGACCGTATTTGGACCCGTAGTATTGTTGGTTGGCCGGGTGTAAAACACATTACTGGCGATGATTTCTCAGCAATGATTGAACAAGCTCAATCATTAGACGGTTTTCCTTATGATGAGATTGAACACTTAATTACGGTGGGCTTTGGTCGTCAAACGCTATTAAATGCTGCTGATACGGTTATTGATTTAGTCTCGCAGAAAAAACTGCGCCACGTATTTTTAGTCGGTGGTTGTGATGGTAGTCGTGATGAACGCAGTTACTACACTGATTTAGCAAGAGAAATTCCACAAGATTGCTTAATTATGACATTGGCTTGTGGTAAGTATCGTTTCAATAAATTAGATTTTGGTACCTTGGAAGGCTTACCACGCTTACTTGATGTGGGTCAGTGTAATGATGCTTACTCTGCGATTATGCTAGCGGTTCACTTAGCTGAAAAATTGGGTTGTGGTGTGAATGATCTACCACTATCTCTGATTTTGTCGTGGTTTGAACAAAAAGCGATAGTTATTTTGTTAACTCTGCTTTCACTGGGCGTTAAAAATATTTATACCGGTCCAACAGCACCTGCATTTTTAACAGATAATCTGTTAGCGGTATTGAATGAAAAATTTGGTATGCGCTCTATTACTACGCCAGAACAAGATCTTAAAGATATTCTTTCTGCTTAATGTTTTAATTCATCATCATTGCCGAAGCCTGCGGGCTTCGGTGAGGAATCAATATCCATGACGATGCCTACTTCTCTTTGCCCTAATCGTATGCAAGTTCACTCTATTAATCAGGAAACGCCTGAAGTGTGGACACTAAATTTAATTAATCATGACTTTTATTCTTATCAGCCAGGACAATTTGCTTTGGTGAGTATCAATAATAGTGATGAAACAATGCGAGCTTATACCATTTCATCTTCACCGGGATTAAGCCCTTTTATTACCTTAACTGTTCGCCGTATAGAAAATGGTGTTGGTTCTGGCTGGTTAACCTCAAAGGTAAAAGTAGGTGATTATCTTTGGTTATCTGATGCACAAGGTGAGTTTACTTGTGCAGGTAAAGAGGGTGCTCGTTATTTAATGTTAGCCGCTGGGTGTGGTGTAACCCCAGTGATGTCAATGACTCGTTGGTTGCTAAATAATCAGCCAAAAGCAGATATTACGGTTATTTTTAATATTCGTGAACAAAGTCAGTTTATTTTTGAGAAAGAGTGGACTGAATTAGCCAATGCTTATCCTTACAATCTTAATTTTATCATGATGTCTAAATTACCTGATAATAAAGGGTTATTTAGTGGTCGTATTTCTCAAGAAAAATTAGCCGCATTAGTGCCAGATATAGCGAGCCGTACCGTTATGTGTTGTGGTCCAAATAGCTATATGGAAGACACGGGACGTTTTGCCAGAAATCTTGGCGTAAGTGCTGAAAATATCTTTATGGAACGTTTTGGTGATGAGCCAGTTTGCGTTGATGATAATGAACAACTCACAATGACTATTCGTCATCCTTTATCGCAAATTAAAGTCCCTGTCGGTGTATCGTTATTATCTGCAATGGAAGATAACAGCGTTCCTGTCTTTGCTGCTTGTCGTGCTGGTGTATGTGGTAGCTGTAAAACACGTATTGTTAGTGGTGATTATGATGTCACTAGTACCAGTACATTAACAGCACAAGAGATAGCTCAAGGTTATGTTTTAGCATGTAGCTGTCGCTTAAAAGGGGATGTTGAGCTCGCTTAATATTCTACTATTCCCCCTCCTTCTTTCTTTTTTGTTCTCTTTTCTACCCTGTTAATTTATTAGCAGGGTTTTTTGTGTCTACATCTTCAATTAAATGTTGATATCATCAGGACAATACCAAAGTAGGTTTATATTAAAAGCCCGATGTTTATTTATTCAATATAATAGAAGTATGAAATCAACATTCAATATAAAAATATATTTTAGGTTATAGGCAGTTTCCTTATAGACATTCTGCTATGATTTAATTCATCGATAGAGTAAGGGGGGATATATGAAAAAAATGTTATTTATTTGTTTATTTAGTGTCATGCTTTCCGGCTGTGAAAAATCTCCAACCCTTGATGGCTCTAACGTTGAGACACTACGAATATCGATTGTTGAAATGCGCAACTCGCTACCTTTAGATGAACAAGAACGCTTCGATGAAGCAATAGAGCTTGCGATACTAAATGATATTAACTTTAATGATCTTGTTATTGCTGGTCGTAATAAAAATGCAGACCTTATTACACAAAAAATGTGTCAATCATTAGATGGTAAAACAGTAAAAGAGATATTTTCACAAGCGGAACAAATCAAAGTGCAAAAATTAGCATTCAAATAATCAATTAATAAACCGATTATTTATTGAGACACGATATTAATCTTCGTGGTACTTCTTTATTTCATTTTTGAATGGCGTTTGGTTATTTAATTTCCAAGTGAATACTTTGGTCATGTATTTCATCAATAGAACTTAAACAGAATCGTTATGGTGCTTTTCATTATGTTGTGGCTGGTTATAATGCGCGCCGCATTCGCAAGAAAAGTGCAGTATCTCGTTAGGCGAGGCTCCTATACAAACATAGGTTACTGATCTGACGACGTCGAGAGACGCCCAAGATTAGGACAGGATATATCGACCGAAGGTATATCCCCATGTAACTTCCTGTATTCATTGGATACGTTGTATAGTGCTAAAACCGAGACGTGTAGATAGCTTTTGCATTCTCGCTTCTGGTTTCGCCCCTATGGAGAACTGATTTGCTAAACACAAACAGTAATAGGGAACCACAACAATGAAATTCACAACTCAAAATAAAATGGATGCTGTATTAGTCGCAGATTCATCCTTAAACACACCTCAAAATAATTCAGCACAAGATCAATACAGTCGTTTAAAAGACGATGCCACAGTAAGCGCTTATATGAGCCAGTCTTATATTGCCGTTTCTGTTGCAGATTCTGTTGAAAATGTGAAAGCACAGCTTGTTAATGATTTAAAAGATGAATTAATCCCAACTTATCTTTATGTGGTTGATAAAGATAATTATTTAAATGGGGTTTTACCAGTTAAATCACTACTAACGGCAGAGAATGACTTATTTGTATCAGACATTATGCGTCAAACTTTTTTCTCAGTATCTCCTGAGCAAGATAGACATGATGTTTATCAACTAATAAGCCATAGCGGATTAGACAGCGTGCCAGTGATGCATTTTGGTAAATTAGTCGGTGTATTACGTCCTCAAGATATTGCGGAACTGATTGAAGATGAAAATACACTTGATGCACAGATGCAAGGTGCGACATCGCCATTAGAGCAGCCTTATTTAGAAACCAGCCCAGTGACGTTATGGCGTAAGCGTGTTGTTTGGTTATTGATGTTATTTGTTGCTGAAGCTTATACCAGCACGGTATTACATGCTTTTGAAGATAGACTTGAAGCTGCTATTTCTTTAGCCTTTTTTATTCCATTGCTGATTGGTACGGGCGGAAACAGTGGTACGCAAATTACGTCAACATTAGTACGAGCAATGGCGCTTGGAGAGGTGAGCTTACGCAATGTTTGGTCAGTATTAAGAAAAGAGATAACCACATCAATTATGGTTGCACTGACTATGGGGATCGCTGGTTTTGTACGTGCGTGGTTCTTAGGTGTAGGCATGGAAGTGATGATTGTTGTTGGTTTAACACTGGTATCAATCACCGTTTGGAGTGCGGTCGTTTCTTCTGTTATTCCAATGGTATTAAAGCGTGTGGGTGTTGATCCTGCTGTTGTATCAGCTCCTTTTATTGCCACCTTAATTGATGGAACCGGTCTTATTATTTATTTTGAAATCGCATCGCATGTGATGAGCGAGTTTGCTTAAAGCAGCAACAAATCGAATACCCCAATAGGATCGGCGATATTTAACTTTATCGCCGATTTTGTTTTTAAGGCGGCAATTTTTAGCTGATAACATCAAGTTGTGGTAAATATTAAAATCTCTTGGCAGCGGCGGCAGCGATACTGTGTTTCACCACGTTGTACTTTATTATGACGACGAAGTGTTAAGCGGTGAGGTTCTTCGCATTGACAAGCATAAGTAAACGTTTTGGTTTTTACACTACTGACATCAAAGTGGTGTGTTCGCTTTGCTGAAACCTGTAATACCGTCTCCATCATCCATTTCCATTCCTTTCCGTGAGGGGCAACGCGCCCAAAGTGACGATTCACTAATAAGTGTGCCAATTCATGGGGAATAACTTCTTCAATAAAATTCTGTTTATTTTCAATCAATAATGTAGGATTAAGACGGATTTCCCAATTTGCATAATAGGCACTGCCTGCAATAGTTCCTCTCTGATTATAATGTAGAGTGGGTTCTGGGTAATTTGTATTAAGATACTGATTGGCCTGCTGCAACTTTTCACGCAATGTTCGCATAACATTTTGCACTAAGGCGATAGGGACTCTGACGGTTTTCATGTTAGAGAGCATATAGCGCCTTATAAAAACACGCAATAAAAAGAAAACTTGCACAATATATAAATTAACATATTATTAAAAAGTATATTGATTATGGAGTTTACCATGACACAACGAGTTCAACCTGATTTATTGGATGCAATGAAGTTAGCGGCTAATGAAGCCTCTACCATGCTTAAAACGCTGGGAAATGGCGACCGTTTACTACTATTGTGTCAATTGAGTCAGGGAGAGAAAAGTGTAAGTGAATTGGAAGAGAGCTTAGGCATTCGTCAGCCAACACTTTCTCAACAACTTACCGTTTTACGTAATGAAGGACTTGTAGAGACTCGTCGTGATGGAAAACGTATCTTTTATTCTATTGCTGATGAAAAAGTGTTGGTATTGCTCAATACGCTTTATCAGCTTTATTGTCCTATAGCAGGTTAATTTATGAATATTGACTGGGTTCACTTTACGCCACTCAGTGCGGCGATAGGTGGGCTTATGATAGGTCTAGCTGCGGCAATTTTATTACTCTTTAATGGTCGTATTGCTGGAATAAGCGGTATTTTAGGTGGCGTATTATCAACAAAGCAACAAGGAAATGGTTGGCGTTGGGCATTTCTCTTCGGCATGTTGATTGCACCTACCCTGTTCTATTTATGGGATAAACCGCTAACACCTATTATTGAAACATCACCTAGGATGTTAATTGTTGCCGGATTGCTGGTGGGTGTAGGTACTCGCTTGGCAAATGGTTGTACTAGTGGTCATGGTATTTGCGGCTTAGCGCGATTATCGCGTCGCTCTATTGTTGCTGTTATGGTTTTTATGATCACGGCATTCATTACCGTCTATATACAACGTCATGTAATAGGAGGCTAATGAAATGACTAAATTCGTTGCCTTTCTAAGTGGTCTACTATTCAGTGCTGGGTTAATTGTGGGTGGCATGAGTAATCCACAAAAAATTATCGCCTTTCTTGATATTACAGGTAATTGGGATCCCTCTTTATTAATTATTATGGGAGCCGGTCTTTGTGTCAGTATCATTAGTTATCAATTAGCCCGTCGTCGTCAAAAAAGCTTATTAGCGTGTTCTATGGCAATTCCCACTAATTCAGTGATAGATAAACCGCTGGTTATCGGCAGTGTGTTATTTGGAATTGGTTGGGGATTAGCGGGTATTTGCCCTGGACCTGGTTTGGTATTAGCAGGTGCTGGGCTTTACCAAGGTGGCTTATTTGTCTTGGCTATGATCGCAGGTTGGTTACTGGTCGGATTATTTCGTAAGAACGTATAAGTACGTACAAAAGTCAGCGCGAATAGTAGAATAAATAATGGGAGGCAATGCCTCCCATTTGCTATTTAAAATCTGCATAAGGAATTAGCGGATTAGGGGGTAAATCTAAATCGCCATTCCAGCCATCAAATGAGTAACGTAAATACATTAACGCATGGCTTGGTGTGTAGTTTTTGGCTTGTTGAATATCAACGGCGGCACCTATAAACCAATGGGGTGTAATTCGGTGTTCAATTAAGGCTCTTGCGGTATAACCAAAACCGTTACTGGCATCGCCTTTATCTACCGCATCACGCTCTTGATAATAGCGCTTCATCATCTCTTCTCGATCTTCAGGGCTAAGTCCATTCATATAACGATTGAATTTATCAATAGAAACCAAATTTTTTAACGGGTAGCGTTTTTGATCGTCTGTTTGTGAGTAAGACCATGAAACCGAGCCCGATAATTCCCAAGACCAATTTTCAGTACGTTGACGATAATTAATGGGCAATCCTATAGAGAGATATTTTTGAGGGCTATAATATCCACCTTGCCCTAAAGTGTAACCACTGAGATCTTTGTCATAATGCCAAAGCATAGTGTTTAGACCGATAGAAACACGACGGTTATTTTCATTAATTAGCTTGTAATAATAGCCTCCCATTCCTCGTATACTGCTATTATCTTCAACGTTTTTTCCAGTTAATTTATCAATGGATAGTTCACCCCAATAACCCTCTTTTCCACCTTGATCATAGCTTCCACTTAAACGAACGCCAGTGCGAGTGACATTTCCCCAAGTTTGATTGGTTAAAGGATCTCGTTGACCAGCAAAAGCAAGTTGAGAGCTATTAACCGGGCGACGATGAAGATCAAATGTCCACCCAACATTGTAAAAATCGTAGTTATAAGCCACTTTACCAACCCAATCGGTGACTTCAAACCCTAATGGTGCTGTACCAATATCCCATTGCCAACGCTCATTTTCCCAACCTATTGCAGGGCTAACACCAAAGGCTTTCTGTTCTAGCGCAAAACAACCCGTTCTATAGCAAGTGCCAAATTTTGAGTCATAAGGTGATGTGCCTAATGTGCCACTGGTTAGATTAACTAAATCAGCACGCCAGAAAAATCGCCCATCATAAATAGGATGATCAAGCTGCAACATTGTAGTGTGAGCGCGTAATTTCGAGTAACCCGCACTGCCACTTGAGCCCCAGTAATCGTGTTCAAGGGTAAATCGCCACTCTTGTTGACGATAAAGGGAGTGTGCATCTGAACGTAAACTCCGAGTTAACCAATTATCTTGTTGGTTATTACGCATCAATTTGGTGTATTGATTGTTCTCTTTGGGGGGTACTTCTGTGATCCCATCTTTCACCATTGCTTGTTGATAATAGTGTTGTGCCAGCTGAGGATGTTGGGTATCACGTTGAAAACGTGCCATATCGCGTAGTATTAATCCATCAGCATTTTCGGGTTCTAATTCAATTTGGCGCGCTAAATAGACAAAATAGTGTTGAGCCTTTTCACTATTTCCAACTTCTTTTTCTGCATTCGCTAAACGTCGAAGTGAATTTGCATTAAATTGTGTTGGCGCGAGTGTTTCTATTTGAGCAAGATAATATTTTGCCTGTCCTTTTTGGTTCTGTTCTAGCAAGGCTTCCGTTGCACCTAATAGTGCGGTTTCATTATTCGGCTCTAAGTTTAATGCAGTATTGTAATAATTCACTACCTGAGCGGGATTATTTCGCTCTTGTGCCCATTGCGCTAATAATAAATAAGTCTGTATTTTTTGTTCTGGTGGAATATGTGTAAAAAGATAATCCACTGCCTGTTGTTCATCGCCTTTAGCCCGTAGAGATCCAGCATGGTCAACTGTTTGACCAAAGCGTAAGCGTGTCTCTAGCGCTTTCATACTTTCAGAACGTTGTGCCAGTGGAATTAAATTTAACGTATTGAGCGCTTGTGTTTCACGACCCGTTTTATTGAGATAGAGCGCATAAGCATAGAGACGAGAAGGATCGTTAGGTAATCGGTTATTAAGTTGATTAAAATACATATCAGCCTGTTGAGGTTGATTTGTAATCAGTAAATCATCGGCAAGTCGGTAGATATTCCAAACATCATTAGGATATTCTTTAGTAATATCTATACGTATTTCTATTGCTGTTAAATAATCTTCTTTTTGTTCAGCATCTGCGGCTAAATCTTGTCTTATAGCTGAAATAATATAGCCATAATCTTCAGACAGTTTTCGATATTGTGTTGGCGTTAATGCGGCAAGATATTGAGTCGCTTTTTCATAAGATTGCTGTCGATAAAGCTTGGCTAAGCTATGTAATGTTGCAGCGTTATTAGGTTGATACTTAAGTGCCTGTAAATAGTAACTTTCAGCTTTATCGCTCTCTTGCTGTGCAAGTGCAATATCACCTAATCCAATATACGGTTCACTTTCATAAGGGGCTATTTTATTCACCTGAGTGAAATATTTTTCTGCTAAATCATAATTTTGCTTTAATAACGCATCATCAGCTTTTGAAAGTAAATACCAATATTGATTAGAGTGTAACAGCGTGCGCCACTGATGGTTATTGTCATGTTCTGGTGCTAATTTTATTGCTTGAGAAAGATAGTAAATAGCCGCACTACGCTGATTAGCGCGAGAATATTTTACACCTAATGCACCCACAATTTCGGCATTACTAGGTTGCTGACGTAACTGTTGTTTCAAGGTTGCAATGGGCAGTGATGTTATCTCTTTCTGCTGCGGTATGCTGTTGGTAGTCACTGCTATTTTTTGCTGTTGCTGTTGTTGGTAAAGCGCTGCTATCTGTGCATTTCTAGGGTAAATACGGTAAATAGCATTAATACGCGGGGTTTTTTCCTCATATGACGATTGCATTAGCACCTGAAGATACTCTAGCGCGGATATTTCATCAGGTGGCATACCTTGATAAATCTTATCATATAAGGCTAAAGCCTCATCATAACGACCTGCTGTACGATATAAATGCGCTTGTTGCAGCTTTTGGCGTCCTTGCTCTGTGATTAATGATAACAGCTTCATTGCCCGTTGATATTGCTCAGATTGAGGATGTTGCAACGCCAATTGATCTGATAACTGCTGTGCTTTTGCACTGTTTTGCTGTTTTACAGCAAACTGAATTTGCATTAAAAGCACATCAGGATCGTTGGGTTTGATTAACGATAAACGGTGTAATGACTGGGCAACTAAAGTGTCGTTGCCCGATGATTCGCCAAGCCTAACCTGTTGTTGTAAAAAGTGTTCACTGGTTTCATTTATGGCTTGTGCGACAGGCGAGTAGCCTGTCAGTAGCAGTAGTGTAATTATGGTGTGGTGATAGCGATAACGAAATTGCCGCATAGCTTAGTCCTTAGCCGACAATCGACGTTGGCTTCTGATTTTCATTGCGCGCCAAATCAGCAGGGAAACTAAGGCGATACCAATAATGGCAGCCAGACCAAGCCAAACGGGATGTGAAGCAAAGAGATACCAAACCTCTTCCCACCAAGGTAGATAACCCACGTAATAAGTATCCCCAACTCGTAAGCTATTAACACCAGACTCTCTGATTAGCACCACAGAACCGTACATTGCATCGCGTTTACCGCTATCACTGATGGCTTCGTTTAATAAGCGATAGCCTTGATTACTATCAGCTAGTAGTGCAATAACACTACGTTGAGAATGAATGGGTGATTGAAATGCAATAATGGCACCCAGTGATCCTTTTGCTGTTAAAGAGGTTCGGCTATCTGCTTTTCTGTCGGATGGTTGATAATTTGAATGGCTAAAGACACTAATTTCACGAGAAGGCAGTGTGATTTCACTGCGTGCTTTATCAATTAACAGATTCATTTGCTTATCGTTATTGAGTGCTGGTGGAATAGTACCAATAAGCAGTAAATCAGCATCTTTTTGTTGAGCTTGTTCTAACGAGCTGGTTAATGAAACATTTAATGCCGGATAACCTGTTTGTGCACCAATATTACCCGTAGAGATTAATAGGGTTGATAGTTGTTCTGGTGAAGGTTGTTGATTAACAAAAATCAGGGTTTCAGAGAGATCGGCATAGCGGCTAAATGGAAATCCAGCATGGCTATAAACGCGTAAATCCGGCAGTGCAATATAGTGTCGATAGCTCCCTGTAAAATTAAAGCTTGAGAGTTCATCTATTGCCACTGCGTTAGGAACGGGATGATAAGTTATACACTGCTCGACTGAGCCCGCAGGAATAGGGTTGGTGTAATCAAAAGTGAAGCTGATTTTATTACGTTCGCCCAGTTTTACCGCTGGAATATTCAGCAGGTTTTTATGCTCAATCCAACCTTGAATTAATGGTAAATAAGCGATAACGAGATTATCTTTTTTATCTTTTTCAAGTGGATACGCTTTAATAAAGTGATCATTTACCGAAATAGACATACGAGAGTCATCTTTAAATGCAGGTGCGGTATATCGATAACGCAATTGCATTTGTAGCCCCGTATTATTAAACATAAATAAATCAGGAGGTAAGGTCATATTTAAGTTAATAGGTGCAGGTTCTAATCCGCGAGATTGCAACTGACCTTGGTAACTTTGTAAGCTATTAAAGTAGATCGGTTTATTGAGCTGTACCCATTTAGGTGCATCGTAAGGTTCGCGAGGTGCCAACAGATCGACCTGATTAATTGTAACGGCATTACCTCTAAAAATAGCTTGTCCACGAACAATACCATTTACTGCGGTAAGCAAGTCATTATCATCACGTCCCATAATCAATAGTAACTTCACATAGGGATTATTAGGGTGGGTCAGCATTTCAATAGTAGGGGCGGTTACAGCAGGATGGTTGGTTAAAAAAGCGGGACGCTGCTGATTTGTCGCAAATACAATGCTGTGTTTATTGGGCAATGTATTGTAATAAACCGGGTAATTTTGTTTACGCCAATCGACTTGACTACCAAACCATGAGCTGAGTACTGCGGCTGCTTTTTGTTGTTCAAGATTTGGTGATTGGCTAAAGACCATCGGTAACGTTAACGCACCAAAGTCGCGACTATCAAAGAATGGCTCAGGAAAATTGGCTAATTCATTACTTAAGCGTAATGACTGATAGGTAAGGTTTAGCTGACTATTTTGACTGATATCGAGCCAAATTGTGGTATTCGCTTGGTTTTCACAAATTTCACGATAATGCCCAATAAAGGAGAACTTTATATGATTGAAGTCTTGGATAAAACGAGGATCTATTGGCACGGTGACTTGGTTTTTATGACCTAAATCCTCCTTTTTTAAGGTAATAACACCCATCATTTCATCATTTAAATAGACATTTAGATGAGACTCGACAGGCAACAAAGAAGGCGATGGCGTAAATTCCAGATCTAACGAGGCATTTGAAACATACTCATCACTGCGTACACCAAATTCTAAATAACCATCAGGGCTAACGCCTCGTAAATGCAATGCACCATAACTTGGCGCCGTATGTGAAAACTTTAGTGTTTCTTGGCGTGATGCCGATGTGGCTGACATTGATGGCAATGGTGTGATTTCAGACGTTGTCGCCGCTTGCTCTGGCGTATTGTTTTGTACTTCTTGAAGTTCATCACCATAAGATAAGGAAGTCAGCATAAATAAGGTGAATATTAAAAAGCGTTTTTTCATTATTGTTACCCATCAATCTTATTGTTTATTAATAAACGTCTAAAAAAGCGGTTTATTTTCAATGTTGTTGAAAAATCTGTGAAATATTGACGCGCTGAGGAAGTAATGATGAAAACCACAGCAGCAATAGACCGAGTAAGCGAAAGGTCGCAAAAAATGGATAAGGTGCTTGTTTAAGCAGCGTGCCATAACCTTGCATGCTGATATAAATGATATTTTTTAAACTATTTAGGGGTTTATCTTCAGGAAGTGCTTGTTGCCAATTTGCCCATGTATCTGCTCTTTCAAAGGTACAAGCTGTAAAATCAATGGATTTTTGTGTATCCATTTCAATTAATTGCATGCCAATTACTTTGCCATCGATGTGTGAAATAGCGGCTTTAAATGGATACTCGTGATTATTCTGATTTAATAGCAGCGTTAAATCGTCACCTTGCCTCAGTGAGAGTGTTAGGTTGTCAGGTAATAAAATGGCACAACCGTTATCAGAAAAATCATAAAGATGGCAGGGATATAACGCACCATCGTTTAATAGCAACATCGCAGGCACTTTTACTCGAACGCGCGGAAAGTGGCGCTGTTGTTTGGTTTCAACAGAAACCGCGATAGCAACACCCAATAAAATCAAGTTATAGCAAACCCATAATAGGCACATAACAACCGCCCAAATTTCATCTGCATCACCCGTAACAATGCGCCAAAAAGCAAAGATAACGCCGAGTAGATTAAGGTTAAGGAAAATCAGATAAGGGCGATTTATTTGCCAATCAACAAAATCCTCTTTCATTATTCCCCCCTTTTCAGTGACATTAAATTTGCCTTTATGAGGAGAGAAAAGCGTGCTGAGAACAGGGCGAGTGGTATACCACGCTAATATAGTTTCATAAATCTCCCCCCAAAAAGAGTGTCGATAAGGACCTTGTAACTTGGCGCTCGCTAGCCAAATATGAATTAAATAGGGAACTACATATAAGGCTATCGCCACTGCTGGGGCATAAATGATATAGGCATGAAAAATAAGAAATGTGAGTGGTGCTAGTAAGAAAATCATCCGAGGAATGCCTGATAAAAAATGCAACATGGCATTTAAATAGCAGAGGCGTTGTGGCAAAGAGAGCCCTTTACCAAGTAGCGGATTATCAAGACGGAATATTTGGATCATTCCTCTAGCCCAACGTATACGTTGACCAATATGTGCAGAGAGTGATTCTGTTGCCAAGCCAGCAGCCTGTGGAATACGAATATACGCTGAAGTCCATCCATGACGATGTAAGCGTAATGATGTGTGAGCATCTTCGGTGACGGTTTCAACCGCAATGCCACCAATCTCATCTAAAGCGGTGCGCCGTAAAACGGCACAAGATCCACAGAAAAATGCCGCATTCCACGTATCATTGCCATCTTGCACCAAACCATAAAATAGGGTGCCTTCGTTAGGCGTTTCACGAAAGTTACCTAAATTACGCTCAAAAGGATCAGGCGAGAAAAAATGGTGTGGGGTTTGAACTAGCGCTATTTTTTCCTCTTTTAAAAACCAACCCATTGTGAACTGTAAAAATGAGCGTGTAGGAATATGGTCGCAATCAAAAATAGCCACAAATTCGCCTGTTGCTTGTGTTAATGCATGATTAATATTTCCCGCTTTTGCAAAATCATGTTTTTCACGAGCGATATAACGAATACCCACTTCTTGTGCAAACGCTTTAAATTCAGGTCGTGAACCATCATCCAGTAAATAAATAGTTAACTTATCTTTTGGCCAATCAATATTCATACTGGCATAAATGGTCGGTTTTACTACTTGTAGTGCTTCGTTATAGGTTGGAATAAAAATATCGACGGTTGGCCACTGGGTTATATCATCAGGCATTGATACGGGCTTACGATGAAGCGGCCAAATACATTGCATAAAGCTAAGAAACAGCACACTCCAGGCGTAAGTTTCAGCGAGCAATAATAACAATCCACAAATAAGGCTAACGTTATCTACCCAATAGAGCGTAGCGTTATATCGCCACCAAATATAACGACAGGCAATAGTGAGCGCTAATATCACCATGGTAATTGCGGCAAATCTCCCTGGAATATCTCGAATAGCCAATGCTGCTAACCAAATAACGACGACAAAAATAAACTGAAAAGTGAGGTCAAAAGGTTGAGTAATACAAAGCAAAATCGTAAAAGTGGCTAAAATTCCAATAAAAATAAAGAGAAAACGTTGCCAAAATGAGGTGCGTTGTTTTTTATGATGAATAATTTCAACGGCAACGGGTGATACATGTGCAAAAAGCCGCTGATATAATTGTCTTAAGTAGGTGATTATCTGTGTTGGTTTTTTTACTAAGAATAGCGCAATGTAATGAGTAATAAGCCAGATACTTTGTAATAAATAACGCAACGGATCAAAAACTTTAGGGCAGCGAGGATCTATGTGCGGAAATAAAGCACGTTGTTTGCGCGCTATTTTTCGCCAAAAGGGTGACTCCATACGCAGAATAAGCCACATCAAACCCAAAAATAATTCACTGATAATGGCACCACTACGAGAAGCACCGTTGCGACGATAAAATTTATAGTAGCGAATAAGAATATGAGGCGGAGCCTCTTTCTCAGTCTTATAAGTTGAATTGTAAGATGATGGCATTATGGTTGTCCTTCTTCTCTTACAAATAAGGATGAACACCAATCAGTGAGTTGCGCTATCTCTTGTGCAAGCATGCAGTTAGCTCGATAATCTTGTAGAGGTAAACGTGAAGCACTTGCTTCAAGTGCGGCTTCATCCTGATGTAGTTTTATTGGGCATAATGGAAAATGGGTTGTTTGCCAAAACTGGTAAAAGTCTTGATGAATTTGACTGGTAGACCTAAATTGGTTGATTAAGACGTATTCGTTGTCAGCAAAGATATGTTGGCTTAATCGAATATGGCAATTACTTTCAGCCATTGCCGTCGTTAAACAAATATTTGCTTTTTCTACCCAAGGAGAGAAAAGCGTATCGGGTCTATTTTGTAAGTCCATTAAAATAACGGCTTGTGGGTGTATTTTAGAAAATGCCGTTATAAAATTTTTAAACTGATTTTTGGCTGAAAATGAGAGTTGTAAGAGCAAATCATCTTTTGTATTTGCTAAACCAAAAGGTAATAGGTGATAACCCGATTGATACTGATATACCGCCTCCGTAATTGGTGTTCTAGCCAATAATGCTTGATGAAGAGTGATTTTTTGCTGCTGCTTTATTGAGGGAAAATAAAAATTTAATAGGTTATCGATGCAATTATCTACGATAAGCACTTCTTTATGCTGTTGATGAAATTGGCGAGCAAGTGCAATTGTCGTTGATGTTGTTCCGACACCGCCTCTGATCCCTTTTAATACAATAAGCGGCATATTAACCTCGCTTAGTATTGTAATTAAAAGCGCGGAGTAATCGCCAACGATAAATAATCTCTAAATTTTTTTTATCATTAATAATATCCTTATAGTGATAGTTGTTTAATGAAAATAAATTTTTTAGCTGGTTTATATCTTGGTTTGGATTGTTTTTTTCTATTTTTATCTTGTGACTGATAAATATTTTATTTTCCATTTTATATCCTTAAATAAAAAACGAAATAAATGTGTCGTGTTCTGTTTTTTGGATTGAGATAATAATAAGGGTTTTATCGCTATTTACATTTTAGGATAGGCGGTAAATTTATTAATTACAATTACGTAAAGATACATAATTTAATTTATCAAAATCTAAATTCATTATTTATTTTTGTTTTTATTCTTTGGTTTAATTGTTTTTAAATAATGATTGATATTTTATTTAATATAAAAAGAGAAAAATAAACTCATATTTCTTGCTTAAGTAAAAATAAATGCAATTTATGAATCTATAACAATTTTTTAAATTATTCATATTCGATAGTCATTATTGTAACTTGATTGTCATCATTTATAGTCTAAAAAAGATCTTCACTTGCTCTTTTTATGAATTATTATGCTGTTTTTTATGGTTAAATGTATTGATATTGTTGTTTTGTTTTAATTAATGGTGATGGTTGTTAATTATTATAAATATATCCGTTTCTATTTTGATGTGTGCAGATAAGATAACTCTGTGTTTTATTATTTCATGTAAATAAAAAACCGATTTTAAAAATAGTAGCTATGATATAAAAACAAACCTTATGATTTTATATTTTCATTTAGTTATTAATTAATTTCTCTAGATGGCTTTATTTTTAATTTTTCATTTGTTTTTTTGTTTGTATTTTAAATTAGGTATTTTTACTTGAATGTTTAATTAATATTCTATAGAGAGAGGTTCTCTATGGTTTCTAATTATTATTAACTAATAAAAAGACAGGTGTGATTAATTATTGAACTGTCGAGTGTGATTTATTTATACTGATAAGTAGGAAATTAAAATGAACAAGTCAAAAACAACCCAATTTGATTTTTTACATTACTGGCATGGGTTGGGTGCATGGAATTTCTATTTTTTATTAAAGTTTGTATTGCTTTGGTATGGTTATTTAAACTTTGATGCTTTTAATAATTTACTTTTTCTGGCTTTTTTGTTGTTTCCATTACCAAAGAAGTTTTGGCATAAGTTGCGCAATTGGATTGCTATCCCTATCGGAATAGTTTTATTTTATCATGATACTTGGTTACCAAGTATTTCTACGGTATTAACTCAAGGTAGTCAGCTTAAGCAGTTTTCTTTTGATTATCTTATTGAATTAACAGTAAATTTTATTAATTTAAAAATGGTTGGTGTGGCATTTATTCTATTGGTTGGTTACCTTTTTATTGAGCAATGGATGAGAGTCTCTATTTTTATTATTGCGGGTGTTTTGTGGCTTAATTTGGGGGGATTTACACATTTCTCTCAATCAATGGTACCCGTTGTATCTGCTAATACGATAGATGTAAATGCTAAAGAGAATAGCATGGCAAGTCGCACAGAGGCGGCTAAAGAACCACAGATGCCACCTCAACCCCAAGAACAACGTCATGTTGCTATTGCACCAGAAAATGAAGTTGTTGAACAAAATAGAATAAATGCGCCTTATCCTCTTCAAAAACTGAATGCAAATAATAAAGTATTAAACGATTGGTTAGCTCAGTTTTATAGTTACGAGAGAAAACGGGTAACATCATTTCCTAAAAGCTTATCTTCTGATGCTCAACCTTTTGATATTTTAATTATTAATATTTGCTCATTATCAACAGATGATGCAGAAGTGGTGGGGTTACAACAACATCCTCTCTGGGGCAATTTTGACGTGCTCTTTAGCCACTTTAATACCGTTGCTTCATATAGTGGTCCCTCCTCTTTGCGCTTATTGCGTTCAAGTTGTGGACAACCTCATCACTCTGATTTGTATGATCCCGCTGATGCTCAGTGTTTGTTAATGGATAACTTAGCCACTTTAGGATTTGATAAACAGCTAGTACTGGATCATAACGGTCAATTTGGTAACTATTTAAAAGAGATCCAACAGTTAGGCAATCTTAATGTTTCACTGCAAGAGCAAGAGGGGTTATCAAATCAAATAACAGCGTTTGATGGCACCAAAATCTATAACGATAAAGAGACGCTAGATCGTTGGCTAGAAAAGCATGAAAAAGCTGGCGACAAACGTGCTGTTACCTTTGTTAATATCGTTTCATTACACGATGGTAACCGTTTTGTCGGTGAAAATACCACAGCTGATTATGGCAAAAGAGCCACTTCGTTACTGGATAATCTAGATAAATTTATAGATGACCTTGATGAAAAAGGCAAAAGAGTGATGGTGATAGTAGTACCTGAACATGGTGCCGCTTTACAAGGCGATAAAACACAGATGTCAGGGTTGCGTGATATTCCCAGCCAAAGCATTACGACAGTGCCTGTGGGGATCCGATTTACAGGAATAAAAGATAGAGCTCAGTTTCATCCGCCTGTGATTGTAAAAGAACCAAGTAGCTATTTGGCACTCTCTGAGTTGATTGCACGTAATGTGAATGGTGAAATTTTTAACCAAACATCAGTTGATTGGAATGCACTCGCAACGGATTTACCTCAAACCGCTAAAGTGTCAGAAAACCAAGCCACTATCGTTATTGATTATCAAGGTCAATCTTATATAAAGTTAAATGGAGGGGAGTGGATTAATTATCCTAACTGATATTTTATTTAGCTTTTTATCGTACTTACTTTTTATTTATACCTCGATTCTCGCTTCCTCACTTGAGGCCCCCGTATTGATTGCGGGGTTTTTTATATCAAAAAATTCGAGGTGAAAAGAGTATAAAAAAACTGCATCAGTAAAGATGCAGTTTATTAAGAGATTGCATTGTTAAAACAGCTTAATGGTTATTTTAAACCCGCTGCTTCACGTAAGATTTCTGCTTTATCTGTTGCTTCCCAAGGGAATTCTGGGCGACCAAAGTGACCATAAGCAGCGGTTTTTTGGTAGATAGGATGCAGTAAATCTAACATTTGAATTAAGCCATAAGGGCGTAAATCAAAGAACTCACGCACGAGCAGGATCAGTTGCGCGGTTGGAATTTTTTCAGTGCCGAAAGTTTCTATCATAATAGATGTTGGCTCAGCAACACCGATAGCGTAAGACACCTGAATTTCACAACGATCAGCTAAACCAGCAGCAACGATATTTTTAGCAACATAACGAGCAGCATAAGCAGCAGAACGGTCTACTTTAGACGGATCTTTGCCTGAGAATGCGCCACCACCGTGACGAGCCATACCGCCGTAAGTATCAACGATAATTTTACGACCCGTCAAACCACAGTCACCCATTGGTCCACCAATAACAAAACGACCCGTTGGGTTGATAAAGTATTTGGTTTGCTCATTTAACCATTCTACAGGTAAAACGGGTTTAATGATCTCTTCCATAACGGCTTCATGCAGTGCTTTCTGAGTGATATCTTCAGAGTGCTGAGTTGATAAAACAACTGCATCAATACCCACAATTTTGTTGTTGTCGTATTGGAAAGTAATTTGGCTTTTTGCATCAGGACGTAACCAAGGCAATGTACCTGCTTTACGTACTTGTGCTTGGCGTTGAACTAAACGGTGAGCATAAGTAATAGGTGCAGGCATTAGAACATCAGTTTCGTTAGTTGCGTAACCAAACATTAAGCCTTGGTCACCAGCACCTTGCTCTAATGGATCAGCGCGGTCAACACCTTGGTTGATATCTGGTGATTGTTTACCAATGGCGCTGATAACTGCGCAGGAATTAGCATCAAAGCCCATATCTGAGCTGGTGTAGCCGATTTCACGAACCGTGTTGCGTGTGATCTCTTCGATATCGACCCAAGCTTTGGTGGTAATTTCTCCGCCAACCATTACCATACCTGTTTTAACATAGGTTTCGCAGGCAACGCGCGCTTTTGGATCTTGTTCTAAAATAGCATCCAAAACAGCATCAGAAATCTGGTCTGCAATTTTATCTGGATGACCTTCTGATACTGATTCAGAAGTAAAAAGATGTGTAGTCATTATATTTCGTTACCTTAATACGATACGAATGATTTAAGGATGGATGTTTTAACATCTAGACGTCTATTTTATGACTGTTTTCTCTTTAGTTCCAGTTCTTTTTAATCAATTATAGGGATGAAGCATAATCAAACAGTTAATCTTATTTTTTGTTACACACTATTTTCTGCTTGAGATGAAATAAAAAGAAGAAAAAAATCACTTTCGTGCATTTTGCTTTTGCATTTTGGACTAACTACAGGTATAAACTCGCGGTTACTGTGAAATCTGAACACAGTGTAAACCGCAGGATTATCTAAGATCCTGTTTCTCTGTTAGGGAAATGGCTTATAGCCTTAAGCCATGTGTGGAGTGAATGGGTAATGATCCATTGTCTACAGGTTAGTTTATTCAAAAACCAAAACAGTACTCGCCAATACTATGCCCGTAGTATGTTTAGAGTAATTTCCTCTTTGAACTCTTTTTCTTTAGAGCGAAGTTGTCTATTACTTGCCAATAGGTGATTGTGTTAACTTCTTATAGGTTAACTTAAGCGCTTTCTATTATTATATCCTGCATGAAGCTGGATAATCATATAAAAAATATATAGTGAGTCATTACTTCCAACTGTTATTTATCAGTCGTTTCAGCTATCTGCGAAATTATTGACTACTATAGTGACAGGCAAGGTATAAACTCATACTCCCTAAGGAGAATACCATGAATGATAACATCGCTCGTAAGATGCAGCAGACCTATAACATCACATATTGGGGTGGTGGGTACTATTTAGCGAATAATCGGGGAAATATTAGTGTTTGCCCTAATCCTGATGTTCCTGAGTCAACGTTGGACTTAACCGAATTAGTGAAGCAAGTACAAGAAGAGTATTCAAATTTACGCCTTCCTGCGATTTTTTGTTTTCCTCAAATTTTACAGCATCGCTTACGTTCTATTAATGCCGCGTTTCATCGAGCGCGTGAAGCTTATGGTTATAAAGGCGATTACTTTTTAGTTTATCCTATTAAAGTAAATCAACAACGCCGTGTGATTGAATCGTTGATCAATGCAGGTGAACCTTTAGGCTTAGAAGCGGGTTCTAAAGCAGAGCTTATGGCTGTACTTGCTCATGCAAATATGACAAGTTCAGTGATTGTTTGTAATGGCTATAAAGACCGTGAATATATACGTTTAGCGCTTACTGGTGAAAAACTTGGACATAAAGTTTTCTTAGTTATTGAGAAAATGTCTGAGATAAAAATGGTATTAGAAGAAGCTGAACGCTTAGAAGTTATTCCACGCTTAGGTGTGCGTGCTCGCCTTGCATCTCAAGGTTCGGGTAAATGGCAAGCAAGTGGTGGTGAAAAGTCAAAATTTGGTTTGGCTGCGACTCAAGTATTACAATTAATTGATACTTTACGCCAAGCTGGTCGCATTGATAGCTTACAGTTATTGCATTTCCATCTGGGGTCACAGATGGCAAATATTCGCGATATCGCAACGGGTGTACGTGAATCAGCTCGTTTTTATGTAGAACTGCACAAATTAGGCGTTAATATTCAATATTTTGATGTTGGCGGTGGTTTAGGTGTGGACTATGAAGGGACACGTTCACAATCTGATTGCTCTGTAAACTATGGTCTTAATGAATATGCTAATAATGTCATTTGGGCTATTGGTGATGCGTGTGATGAAAATGAATTGCCACATCCAACCGTTATTACTGAATCAGGACGTGCATTAACCGCTCACCATACGGTGTTAATTTCTAATGTTATTGGTGTTGAGCGTAATGAATTTACGGCAATTACCCCTCCTGAAGAAGATGCCTCAAGACCTATTGCGAGCCTTTGGGAAACATGGGAAGAGATGCAAACCAAAGGACATAGCCGTTCATTACGTGAATGGTTGCACGATAGTCAATTAGACCTTCATGATGTGCATACACAATATGTGCACGGTATGTTAAGCCTGACTGAGCGTGCATGGGCAGAAGAGCTCTATTTGAATATTTGTCGTCATATTCAATATGATTTAGACCCAAGTAATCGTGCTCATCGTCCTATTATTGATGAGTTACAAGAACGTATGTCAGATAAGTTCTATGTGAACTTTTCACTGTTCCAATCTTTACCTGATGCATGGGGTATTGATCAGCTATTCCCTGTCTTACCAATAGAAGGTTTAGATAAGCCATTAGATCGCCGTGCAGTATTATTAGATATAACTTGTGACTCTGATGGAATTATCGATCACTATGTTGATGGTGATGGCGTAGAAACCACCATGCCAATGCCCGCTTATGATCCTGAATATCCACCAATGATTGGCTTCTTTATGGTAGGGGCTTATCAGGAAATTTTGGGTAATATGCATAACTTATTTGGTGATACAGCAGCCGTTGACGTTTATCTTGATGAGAAAGGAAATCTAACTTATCAGTTAAGTGAAGAAGGCGATACAGTGGCTGATATGCTTCAGTATGTGAAACTTAACCCAGCAGTATTATTAGAACGTTTCCGTATTCAAGTAAAAAATGCACAGTTAGATGAAGCGTTGCAAGAGCAATTTTTGACCGAATTTGAAAGTGGCTTATACGGTTACACATATCTGGAAGAAGAAGAGTAAGCGCTTAACTTCCCAATGCAAAAGTGGTGCTTTAGGGCATCACTCTCTATCTATCATATTGATTTATTGTTGCTTATTTTGAATAAGTAACAGAGGTAAAAGCATGAAAAATAGTACGTTAGGTAATGAGACTGATAATTCATTGATCTCTAATGCATTTGGTTTTTTACGTTTTCCACTCAATTTTCAGCCTTATAGCAGTGATGCTGATTGGGTTATCACGGGTGTTCCTTTTGATATGGCAACATCAGGTCGTGCTGGAACACGTCATGGACCAGGCGCTATTCGCCAAATTTCAACCAATTTAGCGTGGGAAGGTAATCGCTGGCCATGGGATTTTGACATGCGTGAGCGCTTAAGCGTTGTTGACTGTGGTGACTTAGTGTTTAACTTCGGTGATGCACAAGATATGAGTGATAAATTACAAGCTCATACAGAAAAACTCTTAGCCGCAGGTAAAAAATGTTTAACGTTTGGTGGTGACCACTTTGTTACACTGCCATTGTTACGTGCTCATGCAAAACATTTTGGCAAAATGGCATTAGTGCATTTTGATGCCCATACCGATACTTATGGTAATGGCAGTAAATTCGACCACGGAACCATGTTCTTCCACGCACCAAATGAAGGGCTTATTGATCCTAACCATTCGGTTCAAATCGGTATTCGTACTGATCATGATAGTGATAACGGATTTACCGTGTTAGATGCCGCACAAGTTAATGATCGTGGCGTTGATGATCTAGTTAATCAGATCAAAGGTATTGTTGGCTCACTTCCTGTTTATCTGACTTTCGATATCGATTGTCTTGATCCTGCTTTTGCACCAGGAACGGGTACACCTGTTGTCGGTGGATTAACGACAGATAAAGCACTGAAAATACTTCGTGCGTTACAACCACTTAATATAGTGGGTATGGATTTAGTTGAAGTATCTCCTGCTTATGACCAATCAGATATCACCGCATTAGCGGGGGCGACTATTGCGTTAGATATGCTCTATCTGCAAGCAGCAAAAAAATAATTTTTGTTAATCCCAAAAAGAAAGACAAAGCGATATCTGTTAGGTATCGCTTTTTTTTGTATTCTATCTATGTATAAATTAACTATTTTTGAGCGTTAAAAATTAAAGCTGAAAATAGCGAGCAATAAGAGGTGCGGTGAAATTTTTCTTTAAATAAAAGCCTCTAGGTAATGTCATGATACGTTGACCATCTTCACCAATTGCTTCAGTTAGCGCTTTGCTATTTGCTGCTTTAGGGCGGATTTGTAGTACTTGTCCGTGACGAGCGGTAATGCTTTCTACTTTACCCAGCACTATCATATCCATGAGTTCTTCCCAATCATGACGTAGTAACTCTTCTTCAGCGCTATTTGGGCTCCAGAGTAGCGGTGAGGCAACTCTACGCTGTGCCAAAGGGATTTCCCTTTCTCCTTCAACGGGGACCCATAACACTCTTGATAGCTTATGTCTTACATGGCTGTTTTCCCATGTTATCCCGCTATTTCCTGTTAAGGCGGCAACACAAACGAACGTGGTTTCTAGTGGCATACCAAATCTATCAATAGGGATTGTTTTTAATTCAATACCAATATCACTGAAATCTTGTTCTGGCTTACTGCCAGCATTGGCACCTAAATAATACTCTAACAGCATGCCTACCCAGCCTTTATCTCGTTTTAAATCGGCAGGAATGGGAAGTTGAGCATGAGCGGCAAGTTCACCAAATGTATAACCCGCAAGGGCTTGCGCTCTTTCAAATAAAACGTGTTCATTTTTAGGTGGTAGAGGTGATGTAAACATGGTGTTTATCTTCTTGTATAAAAAACAAACAGAAAAAAAGCGCCTGTTGATAATGTCTGTTAGGGTAATTTATTTAAATCATAATAGCATGATATATCATCATTTTTTAGGCTTAATCGCGTCATTAATCTTTAAGCCAAAAAGGTTGTTCACTGTTATCCCGAATTCATAAACAGGCTTGTGCACTAGGTTATCCACAGCTTTATTGGATAACTCTGCTAAAGTGAGATCACTGTTCTGATTTACAGCCTTGACTTTTGCATATTTTCCTCGAAATTATCCTATTTCGGCTAACTTACCAGCATAACCTGTGGATAAAACAGCCTGTGGTCGTTTTTTATACGATTTGAGGTCTGCTCTTTTTTTATTGGTTTATCCAATCGCTGAAATAGGCACAATTAAAGGTCTACTAATTTGAATTATAAGTGATATTTTTATTTTTGTTTCAAAGGTTTTTTTAATGGTGATAAAACTATACCCTGATTATCTCACTCTTTTTCACATAGATATCCACAGAAAAAGTGAATAAATCCCCCGACCATTTGTGTTGGTGTTTATAACTTTGATGTTTTCTGTGAATTAACATCAATAAGCGAATACTTAATCACCAATTTAAAGTTAACTATCTTATTTCGATAAGTTTGTCTCGATATCGGGTGTAAACCATGCTGATTTAAAATCAAACCAACCAAAAGTATTCATTTTGACGCCACGAATAGTTCTCTGCCCTTGTAATTCAAGTAAGTGATGGAATAAAGGATATAACCAAATCTCTTGTGTTAGTTGCCGGCACCACTCTTCAAGAGGTAACGTTTTTTGGTGCCATTGTTCTAGCTCTTGTGTAAAGGAAGAGCCTAAACATTGATGAAATAAAGGAAGCTCATAAAGTGCTGCAAAAATAGAGAATTCGAGCGGTTTGTAGAAGTTTACGGTTGCTAGCCAAATATCACTTTTGGCATTGCCATAATACCATTGTTCGTAATCGAGAAATTGGATCTCTAATTCAATATCATATTCCAATAAGATGCTTTTAATAAAGTCCGCTATCGTACTGTATTCGTGGTGTTCTCTATAAAGCGTGAGTGTTAGCTTGGTTAATGAGGCTGGTTTTGGATGTTGTCGAATAAGTTTGCTGTGGTGCCAATGAAGCAATAAACCATAGGCAGGTGACCAATGACGTTGATAAAAGGGATCACAATGGCTTAGCATGTTTACTGGCGTTAATACGCTGCTAAGCCACTCTCTAATCTCTGTTTGCTGACACAACTCAGAACGACTGTCATAGAGTAGGAAATAACAGCCTTCTTCTTTTCGGCTCTCTAATGAGTCTTTGTTGGTATCGTCATCCGTTAAATGGATCGTTGAGCAGACCATTTTATTATTTAGCTCAGGTACAACCCAAATATCAATTTCATCTAATAAAGCTCTTAGCCCAAAATAGCGATTAAAGGCTTTAATTTGTAGTTTATGTTTATCATTAGCCATAATCTGATAAGCCCCTGTACCAATAGGACGTTGTGCAAAAGAAGGCAAAGTCTCCCATTCTTGAGGTAAAATAACGGCTTGAGGGCTGCCTAATAAGGTTGCAAATTGCTTATCAGGAGTGGTTAAAAAAATATCGAGTACATAAGGTTGAGGTGATGAAATATGTTCAATATGAGCATAAAGCGGATTGCATTGCTTCATACGAAGTAAAGATGTACTGATATCCTCTAACGTTAATTCTCGACCGTGATGAAAATAGATGGCGGGGCGTAAATAAAAGCGCCAATGTTGCTCTGTTATCATTTGCCAATGGTGTGCTAATTCTGCTTCTACTTCCCCATTTTCCTCTTTTAAATGAACCAGAGAGCTAAAAATTTGACTCATTAAATGTAGCTCTGAGCGCCTTAATGGCGTACCAGGTAATAAATTATAGAAAGGACGATAGTAGATAATACGGAGTAATTGTTGACCAGGAAGAAAGCTTTTCTCTATTTGAGCCAGAACCATTTGTCTAACCGAGTCTTTATCGCCCATTAGTGCGACAAGTTTTTCGATATCGTTCTCTTCAATTAATCTTTCTGCGCGGTTTTGTTGGATCTCTAATGCTTTTGAATGAAAGATTAACGTAGATTTTTTACCTCGACCCACTTCCGCTTGCCAGCTTATCCAACCTATTTCTTGCATCTTATTTAATAAAGATCGTACATGGCGACGCGTACAGTGCAGTGTTTGAGCTAACTCCTGCAATGTCGTTTCTGCGGTTTTTCCCTGAAACGCTTGCCATAAGCGAATAAATTGTAACTCTAAACGGGGTGAGGTCATAAAAGAGGAAATCCCTTGCTAAAGTGATCAATTTTAATTTCCTTATATTAGCTGGATAATGGCTGTGTTTAAAGTTAGCTCTCTTGTTAGTGATTCAATGTTGTGAATTCTGACAGACTCCCCCATTTGAGCATGCGGTGATTACCGGCCAGTAATAATTTATTACTGGCTTTTTTATTGTTTAATATTGTTGATGACTGTTATTGAGTTGGTCGATTTAAATAAAAAAAAGCCGTAAACGAATTTACGGCAAGAATGACAAAGTTTAAACATCACAGAAAATAGAAGAAGGGCGTTAATTCAGTTTAATCACTGCATAAAAGCAGGCTGTTTTGCTTCATAAGCACTAATATCATCTTGGTGTTGCAGGGTTAAACCAATGCTATCTAACCCTTCAATCATACAGTGGCGGCGAAATGTATCGATATCAAACGAAAAACATAATTCACCCGCATGTACTTCTTGAGCAACTAAATCTACCGTTATAGGTGTGCCTGCATGGTGTTCTACCCAAACAAATAACTGGTCTATTTCATCGTCAGTCAGTTTGACGGGTAATAATTGATTATTAAAAGCATTACCATAGAAAATATCTGCAAAACTTGGGGCAATAACAGCATGAAAACCGTAATCAGTTAATGCCCATGGTGCGTGTTCACGAGATGAACCACAGCCAAAATTTTCGCGTGCTAATAAAATAGAAGCACCTTGATAAGTAGGTTGATTCAAAATAAAGGCGGGATTAGGTTGTGTTCCTTCATCATCTAAAAAACGCCAGTCATGAAACAGATGTTTACCAAATCCAGTCCGTGTGACTTTTTGTAAAAATTGCTTAGGAATAATGGCATCAGTATCGACATTTGCCGCATCTAAAGGAACCGCAATACCAGTATGTTGAGTAAATTTATTCATGGTGCTCTCCTTTAAGATACTGTTGAAGCAAAGGTACGAATATCAGCAAAATGACCATTAATTGCCGCAGCTGCCGCCATTGCTGGGCTAACCAAATGAGTGCGACCACCACGTCCTTGGCGACCTTCAAAATTACGGTTACTGGTAGAAGCACAGCGCTCTCCTGGATTTAATCGGTCATTGTTCATAGCCAAACACATAGAACAACCCGGTAAACGCCATTCAAATCCTGCATCAATAAAAATTTTATCTAACCCTTCAGCTTCGGCTTGCGCTTTTACAGGACCAGAACCCGGTACCACTATCGCTTGAACATGAGAAGCTACTTTACGCCCTTTGGCAATTTCAGCCGCTGCACGTAAATCTTCAATGCGTGAATTAGTACAAGAACCGATAAAAACTTTATCAATAGCGATATCCGTTAAATTAACGCCTTCGTTTAATCCCATATACGCTAATGCTTTTTCAGCTGATGCGCGTTCAACCGGATCGTCAAAGCTATTTAACAGCGGGACTATTTGGTCAATGGCGATAACTTGTCCGGGATTCGTTCCCCAGGTGACTTGCGGCGCGATGTCAGCCGCATTTAAGGTCACGGTGGCATCAAATTGAGCATCATCGTCAGATTTTAAGGTGCGCCAGTAAGCGACTGCTTCATTCCACGCTTGATCTTTAGGTGTAAATTGACGACCTTTTAAGTAATTAAATGTGGTGTCATCAGGTGCGACTAAACCTGCTTTGGCACCCATCTCAATCGCCATATTACATAAGGTCATTCGACCTTCCATGCTTAATGCTTCAATAGCTTCGCCTGTAAACTCAACGATATAGCCTGTACCGCCAGCACTGCCTAATTTGCCAATAATCGCTAAAACGATATCTTTTGCGGTAATACCTATTGCTGCTTTGCCTTTTACTTCAATTTTTAAGGTTTTGGCTCGAGCTTGTTTTAAGGTTTGCGTCGCTAATACGTGTTCAACTTCAGAGGTACCAATACCAAAAGCTAATGAGCCAAAAGCACCATGAGTGGCTGTATGTGAATCGCCACAAACAATAGTCATGCCGGGTAAGGTTAACCCTTGCTCAGGTCCCATTACATGAACAATACCTTGTAATGGGTGATTTAAGTCATATAACGTCACGCCAAATTCTTGGCAGTTTTTCATTAATTCTTGCATCTGAATTCGCGCCATATCACCACAAGCATTAATATCTTTTGTCTGTGTTGATACGTTGTGATCCATTGTGGCAAAGGTTTTATTCGGCTGACGAACCGGTCTGCCTTTGGTTCTCAATCCATCAAATGCTTGTGGTGATGTCACTTCATGCACTAAGTGTCTGTCGATATACAAAATAGGTGTTTCATCGCTCACTTCTCTGACAACATGTGCATCATAAATTTTTTGATATAATGTTTTTCCCATGTTATGCCCCTTCACGAATATATTGAGCGATATAATCACCCATTTGAGTCGTTGTGATTGCTTGTCCATCGCCGGCTAAATCTGCAGTACGGTAGCCTTTTGCTAATACTTGAGTAATCGCATTTTCAATAGCTTGTGCTGCTTTATCTTCATTAAAGCTATAACGCAGCAACAGTGCAGCAGACAATATTTGCGCAATAGGATTAGCAATATTTTTACCTGCGATATCAGGTGCTGAACCACCAGCGGGTTCATATAATCCAAAGCGCTCTTCGTTAACACTCGCAGAAGGCAGCATTCCCATTGAGCCTGTTATCATGGCGCATTCATCAGATAAAATGTCGCCAAAAATATTGGAGCACAGCATTACATCAAACTGAGAGGGATCTTTAATTAACTGCATCGTTGCGTTGTCGATATACATATGCTGTACTTCAACATCGGGATACTCTTTTGCTATTGCTGTGACAACTTCACGCCATAAAATAGAGCTTTGTAACACGTTCGCTTTATCTATTGATGTGACTTTATTACGACGTTTACGTGCTGATTCAAAAGCAAAACGAGCAATACGCTCAATTTCATATCGGTAATAAATTTCAGTATCAAAAGCATGCTCTTCAGCACCTTCACCTTTGCGACCTTTAGGCTGACCAAAATAAATACCACCAGTTAATTCACGAACACATAAAATATCAAATCCGCGTTGTGCGATATCTGCACGTAATGGGCAATAGGCTTCTAAACCTTCATATAAACGGGCAGGACGTAAATTACAAAATAATTTAAAATGTTTACGTAAAGGTAATAATGCACCACGTTCTGGTTGTTCATTTGCGGGTAAATGTTCCCATTTAGGCCCCCCTACAGAGCCAAATAAGATTGCATCCGCCTGTTCACATCCTGCTAATGTTTCTGCTGGCAGTGGTGTGTTGTGATTATCGATGGCAACACCACCGATATCGTATTCTTTTGTGGTGATCTTCAGCGAAAAACGTTCACTGATAGCGTTAATCACTTTTTGTGCCTGAGCCATTACTTCAGGACCAATACCATCTCCAGGTAATACTGCAATATGATAATTTTTTGACATAATTAAACCGCTTCTTGTTGTGTTGTATGTTGTTTGCGTTTTTCTATTTCGACTTGCTCTGAGCGCCAAATACTGTTGATAACATGCATCATGGCATTGGCTGATGATCCGACTATATCGGTTTCTAATCCCATTCCATGGAATTTACGACCTTGATATTCGACAACAATATCCACTTGACCTAAGGCATCTCTTCCTTCGCCTTTTGCTGTTAATTGATAAGAAACTAACTGTAATGGGTAGCCTGTTGCACGAGATATCGCTTGATAAACAGCATCAACAGGACCATTTCCTGTTGCCGCTTCAGTGATTTCATCTGTAGCACATGTAATGCTGACACTCGCTGTTGCAACCGTTGATGAACCTGATTGAGTATTAAAGTAGTTCATGACAAATTTTTCAGGCTCTTGCTGCTGTTGTCCCATAAAAGCTAATGCTTCTAAGTCATAATCAAAAACCTGTCCTTTCTTATCCGCTAAGCGTAAAAATGCAGCATATAAATTATCTAAGTTATAATCTGTCTCGCGATATCCCATCTCTTCCATACGATGCTTAACTGCCGCTCGACCAGAACGAGACGTTAAATTCAACTGCACTTCTTTTAAGCCAATAGATTCTGGTGTCATAATTTCGTAAGTTTCACGATTTTTCAGCACACCGTCTTGGTGAATACCTGATGAATGGGCAAATGCATTTGTGCCTACTATCGATTTGTTAGCATGAATAGGGGTGTTACATAATTGGCTAACTAATTGGCTTGTACGATAAATTTCTTGGTGATTAATACCCGTTTGCACCTTCATCATTTGCTCACGTACTTTTATTGCCATTATCACTTCTTCTAATGCACAATTTCCTGCTCGTTCACCTAATCCGTTAATTGTGCCTTCGACTTGTCTGGCACCTGCTTGAACCGCTGTAATTGAGTTAGCAACCGCCATGCCTAAGTCATCGTGGCAGTGAACAGAGATTATCGCTTTATCAATATTAGGCACGCGCTCGAATAAATTAGTAATGATGCCGCCAAATTGGTAAGGCGTGGTATAACCGACAGTATCAGGAATATTGATGGTGGTTGCGCCGGCATTAATAGCGCTTTCAACAATACGACATAAGTTATCGATATGAGTTCTACCTGCATCTTCACAAGAAAACTCAACATCATCGGTATAGCGGCGAGCACGTTTAATTGAACGCATTCCCATTTCAATAATGTCATCGAATGATTTTTTCAATTTATGTTCAGCATGCAGTGCTGAGGTTGCCAAAAATACGTGAATACGAAATGCATCTGCAACCTTTAAAGATTCAGCGGCAACATCAATATCGTTATCGACGCAACGTGCTAAGGCACAAATGCGGCTATTTTTAATTTCGCGTGCAATAGTCTGCACTGATTCAAAATCACCGGGAGAAGAAACAGGAAAACCAGCCTCAATGATATCGACGCCTAAACGCTCCAATGCATAAGCAATTTGCAATTTCTCTTTCACACTCAAGCTTGCCTGCAAGGCTTGTTCACCATCACGTAAGGTAGTATCGAAAATAATAACGTTGTTGCTCATAATCTGTTCCTTTCATTTTTTTATCTAATTTTTTGCGCTCTCCCAGGTATAAAAAAACCCGCGACTAGCGCGGGTTTCTCTCTAAGGGCAGGTTTGTTTCATTTTTTACCCATAAGCCGACCGCGCATAATAGTTGCGAGTAGTAGTAGGCTTGATAGTAAAATTGCGTTCAACATGAAACATCCTTAGATAAGTTCTCAATAATCTGTATTTATTGATACTAGATACTAATAAATATGTCAAGCATTGGCATTTATTAAATTTTCTCACTTGCCGTATTCATATAAATTTCTTAGTGGTACTGACTAATATCTAAATTTTTATCAATGATTATATCTATCTCGTATTCATTGATCGGGTTAATATTCTGAATAATGTTTCAAAAGGAGTGAAATGAAAAATTAAACAGATGTTTGTTTTTTTTTTAATCAGTCAGTGAGCGGAAAAAGAACTTATATGAAGAGATGATCAAACAATAAAACCGGACAACATTTTGAATGTATGCATAAAAATAGTTGTATCACATATTGTGATGAGTTTGAGTTTTTATTTAAAATATCAAAATGTATAATTTTATTATGATTTTTATCATGCTTTGTTTTATTATTTGCAAGGCAGAAGATAAAACAGGTTGTAATATATGTTGATATAATCATTCTCTATACATGTAATTATAATATTATTTTTAATATGATTGTATGTGGGAAACTTATCGATTGGCAAAATACTTTATATGTTTAGTTCTATGCATGGACGATGAATAATAAATTTTAATAAATAGTTAAACTAATGGCTTAATCTAATATATTCTTAATGCTGATTTATATCTGGCTATTAATAATATTTAAATAACCATTATGCTAACATAGTGGAGTAAAAAATGACGGATTACACATCAGCAACAGTTACCAGTAAAGACTCAGCAGATATGCATTTACGCAATGTTGATCTTAATTTATTAACGGTATTTGATGCTGTTATGCAAATGCAAAATGTGACGCGTGCTGCTCAAGTACTTGGCATGTCTCAGCCAGCAGTAAGTAATGCTGTTTCTAGACTTAAGGTTATGTTTAATGATGAATTATTTGTTCGTTATGGGCGAGGAATTCAACCTACATTAAGAGCCAAACAACTGTTTGGACCTGTTCGTCAAGCATTACAACTCGTTCATAATGAATTACCTGGCGCAGGTTTTGAACCTGAAAAAAGTGATCGCATCTTTAACTTATCAATATGTAGTCCAATTGATATAAAATTAGCACCCAAAATAGTTGAAAGAATAAAAATACAAACACCTAATATCACCGTTAATATTAATTCTTATTTAAATGATAATATAGAACATCAATTAAAATATCAGGAAGTCGAGTTTTTTATTAATTATAAACAATTCGATAAAATGGAGTTTCAATCACACCCATTATTTAATGATGAAGTTGTTTTAGCTGTATCGAATAAACATCCTAGTATTAAAGAGAGTGTAACTGAAGAGATGTTATTAAATGAACATCACTCTATTGTTTCTTTAGATGATATTGGTTCATTTAGTTCCTGTTATTATAAAGGAACCGTACTTGAGGATTTAATTACTTATCAAGGGACAGATTTAAATAGTGTATTAAATATTGTATCTAAAACAAGTTTAGTTGCTATCGCACCAAAATGGTTAGTTGAGTGTTATTCACAGCAACTTGATATTAAAGCAGTGTCGTTGCCATGGGAGCAAAATACACGCCCATGTTACCTTATTTGGCATGAATCAACGGCACGTGATAAAGGTCACTTGTGGATGAAAGATTTGCTAAGTGAAGTTTGTCAAAACTAGAGTGTAATTCCCACTCATAATTAGTATTTTATGCTAATTATGCAGAAATAGTGGCAGATATTGTTAGCCTTTGCTAATAACCAAAAAGCGTGTTTTATGTTACTGATAAAACCGATTGGATTGCTGCCACTATTTTTGCCCATCGCTTTTTCGTAGGTTACTTAATCATATAACGCTAATCTGAGTTTTTTGCTATTTCTCCTGTATTTTATTCAATTATCCTCTTTATTATTATCTCTAAAATTATTGCTTTTCATTCATTATTTATTGTTTTAATTATATTTTTTGTTATGAATGTAGATAACTATGCTACTACCTATTTTACTGACTGTAATGAGATAGATTGTGTTGGCAAAACTTTTCATAACTCACAATTTTACAAATTTATGTAAAATTGGATTCCTTTATTTTTATGGATCACTTAGACTTTTATTCGAGTCAGCGAACAGGTGTAAGCTGAAAATGTAGAAAAGCGTTTTTTTCTACTTTCAGGCACATTGACCTATCGCTTTTCCATAAATAGCAGGAAAATTATGATAACTAAAAATAATCTTCAGGATTATCATATAATTAGAAGATTGCAAATGCGTTTTTTGCACAGCGGAAACAACATTGCTTATCGTCAATGGAATGTTAAGCAACATATTGAAATGTCATGGGAATTGGTTGAAAAGAAAACACGTGCACTCTCAAATGCTTTACTTGAGATGGGCGTTGAAGTTCAAGAAAATATAGGTATTTTTTCTCAAAATACTATTGATTGGTCTTTGGCTGATATTGCTTCATTACAACTGCGTGCTGTTACTGTTCCGCTTTATGCAACGAGTAGCGTTGAACAAGCCGCTTATATTTTAAATGATGCAAAAGTTCGTATTCTTTTTGTTGGTGACCAAAAACAATATGACATTGTTTCCGAGTTATTAGATTTATGTCCTCAACTCGAACACATTATTGTGTTTAATTCTGATGTGGTTTTAAACACAGATTCATCATCATGTTACCTTGAAAGCTTATTAAATCGTCCTCTTTCTTACGATGCTATTTTGCAACAGCGCATTGATGAGTGCTGTTTAGACGATCTTTTTACCCTGATTTATACCTCCGGTACAACCGGTGAACCCAAAGGCGTGATGTTAGATTACACTAACCTCGCTTCTCAGCTTTATTTACACGATGAGCGCCTTTGTTTATCTGATAAAGACGTTTCATTGTGCTTCTTACCGTTATCTCATGTTTTTGAAAGAGCATGGAGCTTCTATGTGATGCATACAGGCGCGGTAAACGTTTATCTAACAGATACTCATGCGGTTAGAGAAGCAATGAGTGCGGTAAAACCAACGGTAATGTGTGCCGTACCTCGTTTTTACGAGAAAGTTTACAGTGCAATTCAAGATAAAGTTTCTCAAGCATCTGCTTTGCGCCAATTTATCTTTAAATGGTCAATCAAACAGGGTGAAAAACAGCATGATGCAGCGCTAAATCAGCGTCGCCCTAATTTTATTTCTCGTCTCTGTTATCGCTTTGCCGATAAAAAAGTACTTAAACCTTTACGTGATATCCTCGGTGGTCGTGTCCGTTTTCTACCAGCAGCTGGTGCTCGCTTAGATGATGCTGTTATTCGTTTCTTTTTAGCGACAGGCATCAATATTAAATATGGTTATGGTATGACGGAAACTTGCGCCACAGTTTCTTGCTGGGAAGAGGGTAAATATAAACTAGGCTCTATTGGTACTCCGTTACCTGGTATTGATGTTCGTATTGGTGAAGAAAACGAAATCCAAGTACGTGGCAGCATTGTGATGAAAGGCTATTTTAACAAGCCTGAAGATACGCTAGCGGCTTTCACTGAAGATGGCTGGCTTCGTACTGGTGATGCTGGTGCATTAGATAAAGATGGCGCACTGTTTATTACTGAAAGATTAAAAGATTTGATGAAAACATCAAATGGTAAATATATTGCACCACAAATGATTGAAGGCACATTAGGGCAAGATCGTTTTATCGAACATATTGCTGTTATTGCTGATACTCGTAAATTTGTCTCAGCATTGATCGTGCCTTGTTTTGATGCACTTGAAGAGCATGCGCGTGCATTGAATTTAAAATATCAAGATCGAATTGAATTATTGCGTCACACTAAAATTCGAGAGTTGTTTGACGAGCGCTTACGTGAAATGCAAAAAAACTTTTCTAGTTTTCATCAAGTTAAACGTTTTACCTTACTCGCAGAAGGTTTTACGATGGAGTCTGGTGAATTAACACCAACATTAAAACTTCGTCGTAAAATCATTTCAGAGCGTTATCGCAATGAAATCGAATTGATGTATCAAGACTAACCGTTAAGCCATTTTAAAAGCACCTTTAAGGTGCTTTTTTCTTATTAATTCTTTGTTTGATTGATAAGAATGATTGCAATGATTGATAAAAGAGATAAACGGAAACGTTGACGCATACGGTTTTATCAGTAAATTGTGTTAAAATGCAAACTCAGATCAGTATGATGACTGAAAACCATAGTAATAATGTAATAAATAACACATTTAATAATTAAAAGAGGTTAATGTGAAACTGGATGAAATCGCCCGCTTGGCTGGTGTTTCACGAACAACAGCAAGTTATGTCATTAATGGTAAAGCAAAACAGTACCGTGTGAGTGACAAGACTGTTGAAAAAGTGATGGCGGTGGTCAGAGAGCATAATTACCACCCAAACGCGGTTGCAGCAGGTTTACGCGCTGGACGCACGCGTTCTATTGGTTTGGTTATTCCTGATTTGGAAAATACCAGTTATACAAGAATCGCTAATTATCTCGAAAGACAAGCTCGCCAACGTGGTTATCAGTTACTGATCGCCTGTTCAGAAGATCAGCCCGACAATGAAATTCGTTGTGTTGAACACTTACTGCAACGTCAAGTTGATGCCATTATTGTTTCTACTGCGTTACCACCAGAACACCCTTTCTATCAGCGTTGGGCTAATCGCTCACTACCCATTATTGCACTTGATAGGGCATTAGAAAGTGAACACTTTATCAGTGTTGTAGGTGATGACTTAGAAGATGCAAAAATGCTCGCTACTGAGTTACAAGCTTTTCCTTCAGAATCTGTACTTTATTTAGGCGCACTGCCTGAATTATCAGTGAGTTTCTTGCGAGAACAAGGATTTCGCAGTGTATGGAAAGACGACCCTAGAGAAGTCACTTATTTGTATGCTAATAGCTACGAAAGAGAAGCCGCAGCGGCTGCTTTCTCGCAGTGGTTAAATAATAATCCAATGCCTGATGCGCTATTTACAACGTCTTTTGCGCTATTACAAGGTGTAATGGATGTGACTCTACAAAGAAGTGGTCGTTTACCAACACAACTTGTTATTGCTACTTTTGGTGATCACGAGTTACTCGATTTCTTAGAGTGCCCAGTACTTTCTGTTGCTCAACGCCATCGTGATATTGCGGAGCGTGTATTGGAATTAGTTTTAGCCAGTCTAGAAGAAGAGCAAAAACCACAAGCAGGTATCACTCGAATTCGTCGTGATTTATGTCGACGAGGTAGCTTAGGTCGAGCTCGTTAATCAAATCTCTCCTTATTTATAATCCTTAATAGCTCTTATTAAGAGTCTCCCTGTTTTATTAAATTAAAATGGGGAGAGTTTATTTGACTAAAGAGTGTCGGGTAGCCAAGAAAAAATAAAATTTGAGATTAATCTTAAGCGTTTTTTTACTATTTATTGCAATTAATTTGATTTAAAGATTAAATTTTAACTTTTCTATAAGTGATATTGCTTAAATAAACTTTGTTACTTATTTGTATTATGGAGGAAATGAATAAAAAAATTTTACTATCTCCATGATATAGAATTATTTTTTCGGATAAAATTTTATTTACCTGTATTAAAATACTCTTCCGTTATTATGTTGGCTTAAGGTAAATGAACTGCAATAAATTAGATTTTTATTATTAAAATCATAATTTGCTTATTATGATTTCTTCTTCTGATTTTTTTGTTTTTCATCGTGATAAATCATTATTTTTAGAGATTAAATGATAAAAAAATAAAATAATCGATATTAATCATAATGTTAATATTCCTGATTTTTCCTCTGTCGATATTTTACTCATTCCGGTTAGTTAATCATTTTACTGTAAATATAAATAAAGCTCCCTATAACTGGCTTGACAACGTTTTCATACCATCCGTAAACTCTATTTGTGGGGATTTGTGGGACAATGTGGTGTAAATTACAAAGCTGAGGATAATGGGGATGTTTCGTGGTGCAACACTCGTTAATCTCGACAGCAAAGGGCGAATAACAGTTCCTTCCCGTTATCGAACAACGCTGAGTGAGATATCTGAAGGTCAAATGGTCTGTACCATTGATCTCAACCAGCCGTGCTTGTTGCTTTACACGCTTCCTGAATGGGAAAAAATTGAGTTAAAACTGGCTGCACTTTCTTCAATGAATCCTGCAGAGCGACGTGTTCAACGGTTATTGTTAGGGCATGCCAGTGAGTGTCAGATGGATAGCGCAGGACGCCTTTTGTTAGCTAGCACGCTAAGACAGCATGCGGGGCTAACCAAAGAGGTCATGTTAGTCGGTCAATTCAATAAATTTGAATTGTGGGATGAACAAGTTTGGTATCAACAGATCCAAGAAGACATTATCGCCGAGCAGACCTCACAGGAACCGTTATCGACACGACTATTGGATTTATCACTTTAAATAATGACAACAAATAATTTTAGTCATACCAGTGTATTGCTGGATGAAGCAGTTAATGGCCTGAATATTAAACCTTCAGGTATTTATATCGACGGAACATTTGGCCGTGGTGGTCATTCTCGTCTGATTTTATCTCAATTAGGCGAAACAGGTCGTCTTATTGCTATTGATAGAGACCCACAAGCAATTGCAGTTGCTAATGAAATTAAAGACCCTCGATTCTCAGTGATACATGGTCCTTTTTCAGACATTGAGCACTATGTTACTGAACTGGGATTAGCGGGAAAAATTGATGGCGTTTTACTGGATTTAGGGGTTTCGTCACCACAATTAGACGATCCTGAACGTGGTTTTTCTTTTATGCGTGATGGACCTCTTGATATGCGAATGGACCCAACATCGGGGATATCCGCAGCACAATGGTTGATGAAAGCTGAAGAAGACGACATCACATGGGTATTAAAAACCTTTGGTGAAGAACGTTTTGCTAAACGTATTGCGCGCGCCATTGTTGCTCGTAACAAAACAGAAGAGCCGCTAACTCGAACAAAACAGCTTGCTGATTTAATTAGCGATGCAAGCCCAGTAAAAGAGCGACATAAACACCCAGCAACACGAAGCTTTCAAGCGATTCGCATTTATATCAACAGCGAGTTAGATGAAATAGATAAAGCGTTAAAAGGCGCGGTCTCTGTTTTAGCACCTGAAGGGCGTTTGTCGGTGATTAGCTTTCACTCTTTAGAAGATAGATTAGTCAAACGCTTTATTCGTGATGAAAGTAAAGGTCCAGTGGTTCCAGCGGGCATTCCGTTGACACAAGATCAAATTAAAGCCTTAGGAAGTACACGTTTATCCAGTGTACATAAAATGAAGCCGACAGGTATTGAAGTTGAAGAGAACCCACGGGCACGAAGCTCTGTATTACGTGTAGCAAAGCGTATAGAGGAATAAATGTCTACAGAACGGCACACACTAACCGGCGTTATTGGGCAGGATTTACTGCGGCATGGCAAATTACCTTTAATTTTATTGGTTGCCGTGATTATTTCGGCTGTGAATGTCGTCACTACTGCACATAAAACGCGCTTACTCACCGCAGAGAAAGAGCGTTTAGTGCTGGAGAAAAACGTACTGGATATCGAATGGCGGAACCTTATTCTTGAAGAAAATGCGTTGGCAGATCATAGCCGTGTTGAACGCTTTTCAAGTGAAAGATTGGGAATGGTTCATGTTGATCCAGCCAAAGAGAACATTGTTGTAACCAAATAATAAAGGCAAGTATGAAATTTTCACGTTCAGCGAAAGCGAAAGCAAAGACAAAGTCAAATGCCAAACTTCGCAAACCTGAAGAAAAAACAGGGTTTGTGAGTTGGCGTTTTGCATTGCTTTGTAGCGGTATTGGAATCGCTTTAGTTGCGTTATTAATACGTGTTGCCTATTTACAAATTATTAATCCTGATCCCTTGATTAAAGAAGGGGATATGCGTTCTTTACGTGTTCAAAAAGTGCCTACTGCACGTGGCATGATTAGTGACCGAATGGGACGCCCTCTGGCAGTTAGTGTTCCTGTCTATGCTATTTGGGCTGATCCAAAAGTTGTTTTGGAAGCTAACCCAAATATGAGTGATTCACGTTGGTTAGCACTTGCTGACGCACTGAAGTTGCCGATTAACCAAATTGAACAAAAGATTGCAACAACACCTTCAGCTCGATTTATTTACCTCGCTCGCCAAGTTAATCCAGAGATAAGCGACTACATTAGTAAGTTGAAAATTACTGGGATTAATATGCGTCAAGAGTCTAAACGCTACTATCCATCAGGTGAAGTGACTGCTCACATCATTGGTGTAACTAATATTGATGGCGATGGTATTGAAGGCGTTGAGAAAAGCTTTAATCAATGGCTAACTGGTGCGCCGGGTGAGCGTGTTGTTCGTAAAGATGGTTTTAATCGTGTTATCGAAAATATAGCTCAAACTGACAGCCAAGCTGCACATAATTTGATGCTGAGTATTGATGAACGCTTACAGTCGGTTGTTTATCGTGAATTAACCAACGCGGTTATTGAGAATAAAGCAGAATCAGGCACTGCTGTTTTAGTTGATGTTAATACAGGGGAAGTATTAGCAATGGCTAATAGCCCCTCTTATAACCCAAATAATTTAACGGGTACGCCTAAAGATGCTATGCGTAATCGTGCTATTACCGATATTTTTGAACCGGGCTCTACCGTTAAACCAATGGTGGTGATGAGCGCATTACAAAATAATATCGTTAAAGAAAATAGTGTAATTAATACCGTTCCTTATCGTATTAGTGGACATCAAATAAAAGATGTTGCGTTGTATCATGAACTATCGATAACTGGAATTTTACAGAAATCGAGTAACGTTGGTGTTTCACGACTAGCGTTAGCGATGCCTGCGTCTGAATTAGTGGATGTATATTCACGGTTTGGACTCGGGAAACCAACTAACTTGGGGCTAGTTGGTGAAAGTAGTGGCATATTTCCAATAAAAAAACAACGGTGGTCCGATCTTGAAAGGGCCACCTTCTCATTTGGATATGGGCTAATGGTAACGCCATTACAGTTAGCGCGTGTCTATGCAACCATTGGTAGTTTTGGTATTTACCGTCCACTTTCAATTACTAAAGTTGATCCTCCTGTTCCGGGGACTCGCGTTTTTCCTGAACCTGTGATGAAAACAGTTGTTCATATGATGGAAAGCGTTGCACTGCCAGGTGGTGGTGGTGTAAGAGCGTCGATTAAAGGCTATCGCGTCGCTATTAAAACAGGGACAGCAAAAAAAGTAGGTCCTGACGGTAAGTATATCGATCAATATATTTCTTATGCTGCAGGTGTTGCTCCAGCAAGTCGTCCGCGTTTTGCTTTAGTTGTCATTATTAATGAGCCAAAAGCGGGTAAATACTATGGGGGCGCCGTGTCTGCACCGGTGTTTGGCACAATTATGGGCGCGGTTTTACGTACAATGAACGTAGAACCAGATGCGTTGATGCCAGACGATAAAAGTGAATTTGTAATTAATAATTAATAAAGAAGAGGATACAAGTGGCAGATCCTAACTTAAGTGACCTACTAAGGGCACTAGGGATACAAGCACCGTCATTAACGCTTAGAGAAATGACACTAGACAGCCGCAAAGCGGCTTGTGGTGATCTTTTTGTGGCAATTAAAGGCCATGAAACAGACGGTAGGCGCTATATTCCTCAAGCAATAGCTCAGGGCGTTTCTGCTGTGTTGGCGGAAGCTCAAGATGTTGCTTCACATGGTGAAATAAGAGAAAGCCATGGTATACCCGTTATTTATATACAAGATCTTAATCGTGAATTATCTAAGTTAGCAGGGTGTTTTTATCATCAACCTGCTGAAAAACTGAAACTTATTGGTATTACTGGAACTAACGGAAAAACAACAACAACGCAATTGTTAGCACAGTGGGCTCAAGGATTAGGTGAAACCAGTGCCGTAATGGGTACAGTGGGAAATGGGTTACTAAATAACGTTGTACCTGCAGTGAATACCACAGGTTCAGCCGTTGATATCCAATTAGAGTTACAGCAATTACTCAATCAGGGCGCGACATTAACTGCAATGGAAGTGTCATCCCATGGATTAGTTCAAGGTCGTGTAAGTGCATTACCTTTTGTGGCTTCAGTTTTTACCAATTTAAGTCGTGATCATCTTGATTATCATGGTGATATGGCAAACTACGAAGAAGCAAAATGGTTACTATTTTCTACTCATCAGAGTGGGCAGAAAATTATTAATGCTGATGATAACGTAGGACAAAAATGGTTATCTCGCTTACCTGATGCAGTTGCAGTGACCATGGAAAATAAATTGCCACAGGGTTGGCAAGGTCGCTATGTACGCGCAATTGCGGTTAATTATCACGATGAAGGTGCCACCATTCACTTTACTTCAAGCTGGGGTGAAGGTGAGATTGAAAGCCCATTAATGGGGGCATTTAACGTCAGTAATTTATTGTGTGCATTTGCAACACTTCTTGCGCTCGATTATCCATTAGATGCTGTACTTCATGCTACATCAGCATTAACGCCTGTTTGTGGTCGAATGGAAGTGTTCAGCGCTGAAAATCGTCCTACCGTCATTGTTGATTACGCACATACGCCAGATGCATTAGAAAAAGCGCTGCAAGCGGCTCGTTTACATTGCACAGGTAAATTGTGGTGTGTATTTGGTTGTGGCGGTGATAGAGACAAAGGTAAGCGCCCACTAATGGGAGCAGTTGCCGAAGAATTTGCCGATAAAGTTGTTATCACTGATGACAATCCGCGTAGTGAAGAGCCAAAAGCCATTATTCAAGATATTCTCTCAGGCTTAATGGATCCTGGCCGCGCATTAGCAATAGAAGGGCGTGCTGAAGCGGTAACTAACGTTATTATGCAAGCCGATGCAAATGATATGATTTTAGTGGCTGGTAAAGGTCATGAAGATTATCAACTGGTTGGTTCTCGTCGTCTTGATTATTCAGACCGCTTAACCGTTGCTCGTTTATTGGGGGTGATGGCATGATAGCACTCTCTTTAGAAACGATTGCCCAAATTGCCCAAGGCACGTTGTGTAATATTACGCAAAGCCAAGCTAATCAGCAGATAATTAACTCGATTTCAACAGATAGTCGCAATATTGAAGCGCACTGTTTATTTATTGCTTTAGCGGGTGAGCGTTTTGATGCTCACGATTTTATTGCTGATGTAAAAGAGAAGGGCGCAGTTGCAGTATTAGTTAATCGTCAAATAGACGTTAATTGTCCGCAAGTAATAGTGAAAGACACTCAGCTTGCAATGGGCGCTATTGCTGCACATGTCCGTTCATTAAGTCATGCCAAAGTTGTTGCACTTACAGGCTCTTCTGGAAAAACCTCAGTTAAAGAGATGACGGCATCAATTCTTCGTCATTGCGGTGAAACACTTTATACCCACGGTAACCTAAATAACAATATTGGTGTGCCTTTAACACTATTTCGTCTAACACCTGAACATCACTTCGCTGTGATTGAGTTAGGTGCTAATCACATTGGTGAGATTGCTTATACTGTTGATATGGTGAAACCAGATAGTGCGCTTGTAAACAACCTCTTTTCTGCGCATATTGAAGGTTTTGGCTCACTAGAAGGTATTGCTCAAGCAAAAGGCGAAATATTCGCAGGCTTAAAAGAGCAAGGTAGTGCGATTATCAACGGTGAAAGTAATGATATCGCACTTTGGCAACATCATTTAAATGAACGTCAAACCCAGTGGACTTTCTCATTATCTTCTCAAGGTAAAGCCGATTTTTATCCTACCGATATCGTTGTTAATCAATTAACCACCGATTTTACACTGCATACACCAGAAGGCTGTGTGGAAATAACGTTGCCTTTACCGGGGCGCCATAATATTGCCAATGCCTTAGCCGCAAGTGCTTTAGCGTTATCTGTTGGGGCTACATTAGAGAGTGTAAAACAAGGGTTGGCAACATTAAATGCGGTACCGGGGCGTCTTTATCCGATTGAATTATCCGCTGGGAAAATAGTGCTAGATGATACCTATAACGCAAATGATGGTTCAATGATTGCGGGCTTACAGGTGTTATCGCAACTACCAGGATATAAAATTTTCGTTGCGGGAGATATGGCTGAATTAGGTAAAGATTCAGAAAAATGTCATCGCGATGTAGGTCGTTTTGCTCATGATGCAGGTATTGATAGCGTATTAACGGTGGGACATCACAGTCAGTTTATTAGTGAAGAAAGCCTAGTTGGTCAGCATTTTATATTTAAAGCTGACCTACTTTTGCAATTAATTCCATTATTACAGCAGCATGATGTCGTTTCAGTTCTAGTAAAAGGTTCACGAAGCTCCGCGATGGAAGATATCGTGAACGCATTAAAGGAGTGCTTTGAATGTTAGTTTGGCTTGCCGAATATTTGGTTAAATACCATACATTTTTTAATGTTTTTTCTTATCTGACATTCAGGGCGATTGTTGGCTTACTGACGGCATTAATTATTGCGTTGTGGATGGGGCCGCACCTCATTGCTTGGTTACAAAAAATGCAAATTGGACAGGTTGTTCGTAATGATGGACCTGAGTCGCATTTTAGTAAACGAGGCACTCCAACAATGGGTGGGATTATGATCCTATTCTCTATCTCTATTTCTACCCTGCTATGGGCAAGGTTGGATAACCCTTATGTTTGGTGTGTATTACTGGTGTTAATTGGCTATGGCGTTATCGGTTTTGTTGATGACTATCGTAAGGTTGTTCGCAAAGATACACGAGGCTTAATTGCGCGTTGGAAATACTTCTGGCAGTCAGTGCTGGCACTGGTTGTCGCTTTTAGTATGTATGCCATTGGTAAAGATACCGCTGCAACTCAGTTAGTCGTACCTTTCTTTAAAGATGTGATGCCTCAGCTAGGTATGCTTTATATTTTGCTAGCCTATTTTGTTATTGTCGGAACCAGTAACGCAGTTAACCTAACTGATGGTTTAGATGGTTTGGCAATAATGCCAACAGTCTTTGTTGCGGCTGGTTTTGCGTTAGTCGCATGGGCGACAGGTAACGTTAATTTTGCTAGTTATTTAAAAATTCCTTACTTAATGCATGCAGGGGAATTAGTGATTGTCTGTACTGCTATTGTAGGCGCTGGACTTGGTTTCCTCTGGTTTAACACATATCCAGCTCAAGTGTTTATGGGGGATGTAGGCTCCCTCGCATTAGGCGGTGCATTAGGCACAATTGCGGTGTTATTACGCCAAGAGTTTTTATTAGTGATTATGGGTGGTGTGTTTGTCGTCGAAACGCTGTCTGTTATTTTGCAAGTTGGTTCATTTAAGCTTCGTGGGCAACGTATTTTCCGAATGGCGCCTATTCATCATCATTATGAATTAAAAGGTTGGCCTGAACCTCGTGTTATTGTGCGTTTTTGGATTATTTCACTAATGTTAGTGCTTATTGGTCTGGCTACATTAAAGGTACGTTAAAATGGCAAATTATCAGGGAAAAAAAATCGTTATCGTAGGGCTTGGGATCACAGGTCTCTCTTGCGTTGATTTTTTTATTCGCCAAGGTGTTACACCTAAAGTTATTGATACTCGCAAACACCCAGGCGGCTTAGATAAACTGCCTTCTACCGTCGAGTATTATACTGGTGGTTTTCATCAAGCATGGTTGAATGATGCTGATTTAATTGTTTCTAGCCCAGGAGTTGCACTATCAACACCGGAATTAGCTCAAGCGGCTAGTTTGGGTGTTGAAATTGTCGGTGATATCGAACTATTTTGCCGCGAAGCCAAAGCGCCAATTGTTGCGATTACAGGGTCTAATGGTAAAAGCACCGTCACCACATTGGTTGGTGAAATGGCAAGTGCTGACGGTATTCGTGTTGGTGTAGGCGGCAATATTGGCGTGCCTGCATTAACGCTATTAACTCAGCCATATGATCTTTATGTCTTAGAGCTCTCTAGCTTTCAGTTAGAGACAACCTATAGCTTAAAAGCTGCAGCAGCAACGGTATTGAATATCAGCGAAGATCATATGAACCGTTATCCGCTGGGATTAGCACAATATCGTGAAGTTAAATTGCGTATTTATAAACATGCTAAGGTCTGCGTTTATAACGAAGATGACACATTAACATTACCTTTAGCAGGTAAAGATGCTCGCTGTGTGAGCTTTGGTGTTGGGCAAGGTGATTATCAGTTAGATAATACAAACCGTATGTTGAAAGTACAGGGTGAAAAACTGCTTTCTACTGCACAAATGTATCTCTCTGGTCAGCATAATTACACTAATGCCCTTGCTGCATTAGCATTAACCGATGCTGTCGGAATTTCTCGCCAAGCAGCAACCGAAGTTCTAAAAACCTATCATGGGCTTGCTCATCGTTTTCAATTGGTCTATTCGCACCAAGGTGTGCGTTGGATTAACGACTCTAAAGCAACCAATGTAGGTAGTACGGAAGCGGCATTAAGAGGATTAGAAGTTGATGGCACTTTGCACCTGTTATTAGGTGGTGATGGTAAATCTGCTGATTTTACTGCGCTATTACCTTATATCAGTGGAAGCAATGTTCGTCTCTACTGCTTCGGTCAAGATGGTCAAGCACTTGCTAATTTACGACCTGATGTCTCTTTACTTACAGTAACAATGGAAGAAGCTATGCGTGCATTAGCTCCAACCGTAAAATCTGGCGATATGGTACTGCTTTCACCAGCATGTGCAAGCTTAGATCAGTTTCGTAGTTTTGAACAACGAGGCGATGATTTTGCTCGTTTAGCGAGGGAGCTTGGCTAATGCGCTTACCCGGAATGAGAAGATTAAAACAGTGGCTAGTGGGCAGTTATCAAACTGAGAACACCGCATTTGTTCCTTATGATCGCACTTTGCTCTGGTTTACTTTCGGGTTAGCAGTTGTTGGGTTTGTCATGGTGACTTCTGCATCGATGCCTGTTGGTCAACGTCTTGCAGAAGATCCATTTTTATTTGCTAAACGTGACGGTATTTACTTAATTGTCGCGTTTTGCTTCTCCTTAATCACAATGCGCATTCCGATGGCAGTGTGGCAGCGTTATAGCAGCTTAATGCTGTTTGGTTCGATATTGCTTTTATTAGTGGTGCTTGGTGTAGGGAGTTCGGTAAATGGGGCATCACGCTGGATAGCCTTGGGACCATTGAATTTTCAGCCCGCAGAATTATCTAAATTGGCACTGTTTTGTTATCTATCAAGCTATTTGGTACGAAAAGTCGAAGAAGTGAGAAATAACTTTTGGGGCTTTTGTAAACCAATGGGCGTGATGTTAGTGCTTGCCGTTTTACTGTTACTGCAACCTGACTTAGGAACGGTGGTTGTGTTGTTTGTAACAACACTTGCGCTACTTTTTTTAGCCGGCGCTAAGATTTGGCAATTTTTAGCTATTATCGGTTCAGGAATTGCTGCGGTTGTGATGTTGATTATTGTCGAACCTTACCGTGTTCGTCGCATCACCTCTTTCTTAGAACCTTGGGACGACCCTTTTGGTAGTGGCTACCAACTTACACAATCTTTAATGGCTTTTGGACGAGGTGATTTCCTTGGTCAAGGGCTAGGTAATTCAGTGCAAAAGCTGGAGTATTTACCTGAGGCACATACTGACTTTATTTTCTCAATTCTTGCCGAAGAACTTGGTTATATCGGTGTGGTTTTAGTGCTTTTAATGGTATTCTTCATCGCTTTTCGTGCTATGCAAATTGGACGACGTGCTTTGGTTCTCGATCACCGTTTTTCTGGCTTTTTAGCTTGTTCCATCGGGATCTGGTTTACTTTCCAAACACTGGTCAATGTTGGTGCTGCCGCAGGTATGTTGCCAACTAAAGGGTTAACACTACCTCTTATTAGTTACGGTGGTTCGAGTCTGATTATTATGTCAACCGCCATCGTAATGTTGTTACGAATTGATTATGAAACACGCCTAGCACAAGCACAGGCGTTTGTAAGGAGTCCTAAATGAGCGAGCGTAAACGCCGATTAATGGTGATGGCCGGCGGAACAGGGGGGCATGTCTTTCCTGGGTTAGCAGTTGCTCATTATCTTCAATCTCAAGGTTGGGAAATTCGGTGGTTGGGTACTGCTGATAGAATGGAAGCTGATTTAGTACCAAAACATGGTATTGAGATTGAATTTATCCGCATTTCTGGTTTGCGTGGTAAAGGTATTAAAGCTTTATTAGCGGCACCGGCACGGATTATAAAAGCTATTTTTCAGGCTCGCGCAATTATCAAACGTTATCAACCTGATGCCGTTCTTGGTATGGGGGGATATGTTTCTGGTCCTGGTGGTATTGCCGCTTGGATGAGCGGTGTGCCTGTTGTTTTGCATGAGCAAAATGGTATTGCGGGATTAACTAACCGTTGGCTATCCAAAATAGCGACGCGTGTGTTACAGGCATTTCCTGGTGCATTTCCTCAGGCACCTGTTGTTGGTAATCCTGTACGAGAAGATGTGCTGGCACTTGAGCAGCCAATAGAAAGATTAAAACAGAGAACGGGCGCTATTCGCGTACTCATTATTGGTGGTAGCCAAGGTGCTCGTATCTTAAATCACACGATGCCTGTGGTGGCTGGATTACTCGGTGAGCGAGTAACAATTTGGCATCAAGCAGGAAAAGGTGGTGAAAGTGATACAAAAACGCGCTATCAGAACGAATTAGCTAAAAATTCAGTTAAATCTGAATATAAAGTTACTGAATTTATTGATGATATAGCGCAAGCTTACCAATGGGCAGATGTTGTGGTGTGCCGTTCAGGAGCATTAACAGTCAGTGAAATTGCAGCTGCGGGATTACCCGCTATTTTTGTTCCTTTTCAACACAAAGATAGACAACAATATTGGAACGCATTGCCATTAGAAAAAGCTGGGGCGGCAAAAATCATTGAGCAAAATGATTTAACACCTGAAGCAATAGCTGAAACCCTGAAACGATGGGATCGCCCAGAGCTTTTAACAATGGCAGAAAAAGCAAAAAGTGTTGCGATTACGGATGCCACAGAGCGTGTAGCAAATGTGATTATCGAAGTGGCAAAAAAATAAACGTAACTTGTAACCATTAACTTAGAGTGAAGAAGTAAATTGTGAATACACAACAACTGGCGAAATTAAGATCTTTTGTGCCCGAAATGAGAAAAGTTCGGCATATTCACTTTGTTGGTATCGGTGGTGCTGGCATGGGTGGGATCGCTGAAGTTTTGGCTAATGAAGGCTATGAAATTAGCGGTTCTGATTTAGCACCTAACGCAGTTACACAACAACTCGTTGCATTGGGTGCAACAATTTATTTTAATCATCGCCCTGAAAATATTCATGGTGCAAGTGTTGTGGTGGTATCGACAGCCATTAGTGCAGAAAACCCAGAGATTATTGCCGCTCGTGAAGCGCGTATCCCTGTTATTCGCCGAGCTGAGATGTTGGCTGAATTAATGCGTTATCGTCATGGTGTGGCGATAGCGGGTACTCATGGTAAAACCACAACCACAGCAATGATCTCAAATATTTATGCTCAGGCTGGATTAGACCCAACGTTTGTTAACGGTGGACTAGTAAAATCAGCAGGAACACATGCACGCTTAGGATGTAGTCGCTATTTAATTGCAGAAGCTGATGAAAGTGACGCATCGTTTTTACATTTACAGCCAATGGTCGCCGTTGTTACAAATATTGAAGCTGACCATATGGATACGTATCACGGTAATTTTGACAATCTTAAAGATACGTTTATTACCTTTTTGCACAATTTGCCTTTTTATGGTCGTGCAGTGATGTGTGTCGATGATGATGTCATTCGTTCCATTCTGCCTAAAGTAGGGCGTTATATTACGACTTATGGCTTTAGTGAAGATGCTGATGTGCGTATTACTCATTATGAACAGAAAGGTGCTCAAGGATTTTTCACTATAAGTCGTGAAGATATGCCTGATATACAAGTGGTTTTAAATGCACCTGGTCGTCATAACGCATTAAATGCAACTGCTGCTGTTGCTGTAGCAACAGAAGAAGGTATTGCGGATGAACATATTTTAGCCGCTTTACTTAACTTCCAAGGTACTGGACGACGTTTTGATTTCTTAGGCAATTACGGTCTTGAACATGTCAATGGGCAAGAAGGCAAAGTGATGCTGGTGGATGATTATGGTCATCATCCAACTGAAGTGGATGCCACGATTAAAGCAGCCCGTGCAGGTTGGCCAGATAAACGTCTGGTAATGATTTTCCAACCTCACCGTTATACACGTACTCGTGATTTATATGAGGACTTTGCTACTGTTCTCAATCAGGTTGATATTTTATTATTAACCGATGTTTATGCGGCAGGAGAAGCGCCAATTGCAGGTGCAGATAGTCGCTCATTATGTCGAACTATTCGCCAGCGTGGAAAGCTTGATCCTATCTGGGTTTCCGATGTGGACAATATTACATCGATATTAGCGGGTGTATTAACAGATAATGATCTTGTTTTAGTTCAAGGTGCTGGAAATATTGGTAAAATAGCGCGTCGCTTAGCAGAAACAAAATTTCAGCCTTCTTTAAGCGAGGATTAAGACAGATGTTTGAGCAAGTGAACATCTTTTATGGTGAAATAGCACAACAAAGCACTGTATTGATGGAGTGTTACGTAAAAATTAACACTATTTCAGCAAAAAAAATGCACAGAGATTCACTTGCCCAAAAACGTGTTGAGAAAAAATTTCAGTTAAAAACACGAAAAAACGAAGAAAAATTCGCTATTTCTGCTTTTAGAGTAAATAATTCTCAACAGATTGAACAATTTAGTGATTTAATTATCAAACCTAAAAGTGTTCATAAAGTATATATATGTAGGAAAAGTATTAATCGCGAGAATATCGGACAAAAGAATGGGCGATTCTCTTCTTTAAACGTTGCTCAGGAGTTAGTGGGTTGATATGTCACAAGCGGCGCTAAATATTAAAGAGCATAAAGAGAAACAGCACTCTGACAGACCAAGTAATGGCAGTTATTTATCGGGATTAGTTTTTTTCTTATGTGTAATAGCAACGATTATCTGGGGCGCGATACAAGTCGTTAACTGGATGAAAGATGCAAACCGTCTTCCTATTTCAAAGCTAGTTTTAACTGGGGAGCGGCATTACACAACGAATGACAATGTGCGTCAGGCAATTTTGTCCTTAGGACAACCAGGCACATTTATGACACAGGATGTGAATGTCATTCAGCAACAAATTGAACGTATGCCATGGATAAGGCAAGTCACTGTACGTAAACAGTGGCCTGATGAGCTTAAAATCCATCTGGTAGAATATGTACCATTTACCCGTTGGAATGATACTTACTTTCTTGATAAAGATGGTCGTATATTCAGTTTGCCAGTGCAGCTTGAAGCACAAGGGAATTATCCACTGTTATATGGTCCACAAGGAAGCGAAAAAACCGTGTTATCAGGTTATATCGCAATGAGAGATCAACTTCTTGCAAATAATCTGAATTTGAAAGCAGCGGCAATGTCGGCACGTCAAGGATGGCAGTTAGTTTTAGACAATGATGTACGACTGGAGTTAGGTCGTAAGGATAACGAAAAACGGATCGCTCGCTTTATTGAGTTGTATCCAATACTGCAACAGCAAACAGATAAACGGGTTGATTATGTTGATCTCCGTTATGACAGTGGTGGTGCAGTTGGATGGGCTCCTTTACTACTTGAAAATGAATAAACAAGACGTGGCAGATGACACGATGAAGGCAAAGGCAGAACAATAATGATCAAAGCGACGGACAGAAAATTAGTAGTTGGTCTTGAGATTGGTACGGCCAAAGTTGCCACCCTTGTCGGTGAGATCCTGCCTGATGGTGTTGTAAATATTATCGGGGTGGGAAGTTGTCCATCTCGTGGCATGGATAAAGGTGGAGTTAACGATCTCGAATCCGTCGTGAAATGTGTGCAACGGGCGGTAGATCAGGCTGAGCTGATGGCAGATTGTCAGATATCTTCAGTATATTTGGCGTTATCAGGCAAACATATCAGTTGTCAAAATGAGATTGGAATGGTGCCAATCTCAGAAGAAGAGGTTACACAAGACGATGTAGATAGCGTGGTACACACCGCGAAATCAGTCAAAGTAAAAGATGAACATCGTGTTTTACATGTAATACCTCAAGAATATGCTATTGATTACCAAGAAGGAATTAAAAATCCGGTTGGGTTGTCAGGCGTAAGAATGCAAGCAAAAGTGCATTTAATTACCTGCCATAACGATATGGCAAAGAATATTGTTAAAGCAGTTGAACGCTGTGGGTTAAAAGTGGATCAACTGATTTTTGCAGGACTGGCTTCGAGCTTCGCTGTATTAACTGAAGATGAACGTGAATTAGGTGTGTGTGTTGTTGATATTGGTGGCGGTACCATGGATATCGCTATCTATACTGGCGGCGCATTACGACACACCCGCGTGATCCCTTATGCTGGCAATGTGGTAACAAGTGATATCGCTTATGCATTTGGTACACCACCCAATGACGCAGAAACCATTAAGGTTCGTCATGGTTGTGCATTAGGATCTTTAGTGGGTAAAGATGAAAATGTTGAAGTTCCAAGTGTCGGAGGCAGACCACCAAGAAGTCTGCAACGACAAACCCTTGCTGAGGTTATTGAGCCTCGCTATACCGAGCTGCTTAATCTGGTTAATGAAGAGATTTTGAAAGTTCAGGAACAGTTACGCCAGCAAGGGATTAAGCACCATTTAGCGGCAGGTATTGTTTTGACAGGTGGTGCTGCACAGATTGACGGACTTGTTGAGTGTGCTCAACGTGTTTTCCACACGCAAGTACGGATCGGTAAACCGTTAAATATTACCGGGCTAACAGATTATGCGCAGGATCCCTTCTATTCTACAGCAGTAGGGCTCTTGCATTACGGTAAAGAATCCCACTTTGGTGAGGAAACAGAAACCGAAAAACGCTCGGCAGTAAGTGGTTGGTTAAAAAAACTGACTGGCTGGCTCAAAAGAGAGTTTTGATAATCAGACAAATTTAAAAAGAGGTCGTTTGAGCAAGCGGCCCTGAAAAGGCACAAAACGGAGAGAAATTATGTTTGAACCTATGGAATTAACCAACGATGCGGTGATCAAAGTCATCGGCGTTGGCGGCGGCGGCGGTAATGCGGTTGAGCACATGGTTCGCGAGCGTATTGAAGGTGTCGATTTCTTCGCAGTCAATACGGATGCTCAAGCATTACGTAAAACAGCGGTTGGACAAACCATCCAAATTGGTAACGCCATTACGAAAGGCCTTGGTGCAGGTGCTAATCCTGAAGTGGGTCGTAATGCCGCAGAAGAAGACCGTGAAGCTTTACGTGCAGCACTTGAAGGCGCTGACATGGTCTTTATTGCTGCCGGAATGGGCGGTGGTACAGGTACTGGTGCAGCCCCTGTCGTTGCAGAGGTTGCAAGAGAATTGGGTATTCTGACTGTCGCTGTTGTGACTAAGCCTTTTAACTTTGAAGGCAAAAAGCGCATGGCGTTTGCTGAGCAGGGTATCACTGAACTATCTAAGCATGTTGACTCATTAATCACTATTCCGAACGACAAATTATTGAAAGTTCTGGGTCGTGGTATTTCATTATTAGATGCATTCGGTGCTGCTAATGATGTACTGAAAGGTGCAGTTCAAGGTATTGCAGAACTGATCACTCGTCCTGGTTTAATGAACGTCGACTTTGCTGACGTAAGAACCGTGATGTCAGAAATGGGTTATGCCATGATGGGTTCCGGTGCGGCGAAAGGTGAAGATCGTGCAGAAGAAGCCGCAGAAATGGCGATTTCAAGTCCATTATTGGAAGATATCGACCTCTCTGGTGCTCGTGGTGTGCTGGTTAACATCACTGCAGGTTTTGACTTACGTTTAGATGAATTTGAAACAGTGGGTAACACCATTCGTGCATTTGCATCAGATAACGCAACAGTGGTTATTGGTACATCTCTTGACCCTGAAATGAATGATGAATTGCGTGTAACTGTTGTTGCAACGGGTATTGGTATGGACAAACGTCCAGAAATCACACTCGTAACAAGCAAACAAAATCAGCAAAGCGCAATGGAAAATCGTTATCAGCAAATGCAAAACAGCATGTCTTCTTTCTCTGCAACAACAGAAGAAAGTAAGCCAGCTGCAAAAGCCGTTAACGAACAATCTACACAAACAAATAAAGAGCCGGATTATTTAGATATCCCTGCATTCTTAAGAAAGCAGGCTGATTAATCGCCAAAAAGATTGGCATCTCCGCTTTTTGTGCTAAACTGTCCTGCCAATTATAAGTATAATGATTGGTAGGACGGATAACATTGCGAGATAAAATGATGATCAAACAACGGACATTAAAACGAATTGTACAAGCAACTGGTGTGGGCCTTCACACGGGTAAAAAAGTTACGCTTACAATGCGTCCGGCACCTGCTAACACTGGGGTCATCTACCGTCGTACTGACTTAAATCCACCGGTGGATTTCCCAGCTGACGCAAAATCAGTTCGTGACACTATGCTGTGTACCTGTTTAGTGAACGAAGATGATGTGCGCATCTCAACCGTTGAGCATTTAAATGCAGCACTGGCTGGTTTAGGCATTGATAATATTGTAATTGAAGTGAATGCACCTGAAATTCCTATTATGGATGGCAGTGCAGCACCGTTTGTATTCTTGTTGCTTGATGCGGGCATTGAAGAACTTCGTACTGCGAAGAAATTCATCCGTATTAAAGAAACTGTACGCGTTGAAGATGGCGATAAATGGGCAGAAATGCGTCCATACAATGGATTTAAATTAGATTTCACTATCGATTTTAACCATCCAGCTATTGATACAAGTACTCAGCGTTATAAATTAGATTTCTCCGCAGAATCTTTTATGAGCCAAATTAGTCGTGCTCGTACTTTTGGATTTATGCGTGATATCGAATACCTGCAATCCAAAGGATTGTGTTTAGGCGGTAGCTTCGATTGTGCTATCGTTGTTGATGACTATCGTGTGCTCAACGATGATGGTTTGCGTTTTGAAGATGAATTTGTTCGTCACAAAATGCTAGATGCAATTGGTGATTTATTTATGTGTGGCTATAACATTATTGGTGAATTCACCGCGTTTAAGTCTGGTCATGCGTTAAATAATAAATTACTACAGGCTGTATTAGCAAAAGAGTCTGCATGGGAATTCGTCACATTTGAAGATGAAGCTGAAATGCCTGTTGCATTTAAAGCGCCTTCTGCAGTTTTTGCTTAATCCTGTAAAGGAAAGAACGTTAGTTATCTCTAATTAACGTCATCTTTGGCTGTACTTGTACTCTCTCCGGCAAGTGCAGCCAACCGTTCTAATTTCTCTCTTAATTTCTTCGGGCTTTTTTCTGCTAAATACATCAATGATTGTGCACTTTCTAAACTCAAGTGACGTTTGGCTTTTGGGTTTTGTTCTTTTATTGATGATATTAAAGGTCTTTTTTCCTCTTTTGCTCTAAAACTAGGATTTATTTTGATGTCTATTGAGGATAAGGATGGTAAAATTTCTTGTCTCAATGCTGAAAGTAAAGCGGGAGTTTCGTAACGTAATCTTGTTAACCAACTTGCGTTTATTACTTCAATAATTAAAATAGCATTGCGATAATTAGCCACTCGACATTTATCTTGTAAAGGCGTGGGCAAAAGTGCAATAACAGCTCGATTTAATTTTAGTAAAATTGTTGCACGTTGTTGTATAAGTTGTAGAGTGCTCTTATTGGAACCTTCAAGTTCGTTAAGGATTTTTTCCAATGATTGTGGGTAACTATCCCGCATAGATTTTGACTCCAACAAAAATGAAAACGAAAATAAAGTAAGTAACGAAGGTTAATGAGCATTATAAATTTTTGGCGACAATTTGGCAGACGATATTTTTGGTCGCATCTGCTTTTAGGTATGGTAGCAGCAGGTATTGGAATGCCTTCGCTGTTGTCTGCCCATGCTGAAAATCCACAACAAACTGATACACCATCATCTCAAAATCGCCAAAGTCAGGCGCTTATTGCATTTGATAATTTATTCTTACGCCAAAGTGTACAGAATCCCGCGTCATCCTTCACCTTTAATTATTGGCAACAGCATGCTGTTAAGAATGTAATACGCCAGTTGTCTTTTGCATTTACCATTAGTTCTCCTGAATTGACGGTAAAAGCCAAAGATGAACCGTTACCCGTTTCCAATGTTGCAGAGGTCATGCTTGATACTCTGTATGCATTATTAACAGATGCGCCTCCTGTTACACTCACTTATTTGCCTTTATCTACCTATACCTTAGCGCAAATAACCCCTTCTTATCGTACCGGACTATGGCTCGCTCAAATTCGGGGTATCCGCGCCGGACCTCACTTAACAGCTTAATTTATTCACTTTATTGATTATCTCTGTGATTAAAAACAGAGGCTTTTTTCGGCGTTACTACGCCATAATTGAGAATAATTATTTATGTTAGGTAAAATTGTAACCAAAATTTTTGGTAGTCGTAATGAGCGTTCTATTCGTCGTATGCGTAAAGCAGTTACTCAAATCAATCAATTAGAACCTGAATTTGAAAAGCTGACAGATGAAGAATTACAAGCAAAAACACAAGAGTTTCGTGAGCGCCTGAAAAACGGTGAGAAAGAAGAAAATATTCTGCCAGAAGCTTTTGCTACAGTACGTGAAGCAAGTAAACGTGTATTTGGTATGCGTCACTTTGACGTACAGTTAATCGGCGGTATGGTGCTTAATGAGCGTTGTATTGCAGAGATGCGTACTGGTGAAGGTAAAACATTAACAGCAACACTGCCTGCTTACTTAAATGCGCTTTCAGGTAAAGGTGTTCACGTTGTTACCGTCAATGACTACTTAGCACAGCGCGATGCGGAAAATAACCGTCCTCTTTTTGAATTCTTAGGTCTAACGGTTGGTATTAACTTGCCTAATATGGCGCCACCAACGAAACGCCAAGCTTACGGTGCCGATATCACTTACGGTACAAATAACGAATTTGGTTTTGACTACCTGCGTGACAACATGGCATTTAGCCCTGAAGAGCGAGTTCAACGTAAACTGCATTATGCATTAGTGGATGAGGTTGACTCCATCTTAATCGATGAAGCACGTACACCACTGATTATTTCAGGACCCGCTGAAGACAGTTCTGAACTGTATAAGCAGATGAACAAAATCATCCCTCATTTAGTTTCACAAGAGAAAGAAGACTCAGACACTTTCCAAGGAGAGGGCGATTACTCTATTGATGAAAAATCTCGCCAAGTTAATATTACTGAACGTGGTCTGATTAAAATTGAAGAGTTACTTGCTAACGAAGGCATGATGAAAGAGGGGGAATCACTTTATTCTCCTGCAAACATTATGTTAATGCACCACGTTACAGCCGCATTACGTGCGCATGCACTGTTTACTAGAGATGTAGACTATATTGTTAAAGATGGCGAAGTAATCATTGTTGACGAACATACTGGTCGTACAATGCAAGGTCGTCGTTGGTCTGATGGTTTACACCAAGCTGTTGAAGCAAAAGAAGGTGTGAAAATTCAAAATGAGAACCAGACTCTCGCTTCTATTACCTTCCAGAACTATTTCCGTTTATACGAAAAATTAGCGGGGATGACAGGTACTGCGGATACTGAAGCATTTGAATTTAACTCTATCTATAAATTAGAAACTATTGTTATTCCAACTAACCGTCCAATGGTGCGTAAAGATTTACCTGACTTAGTTTATATGAACGAACAAGGTAAATTTGCTGCAATTATCGAAGATATTCGTGAACGTACTAAAAATGGTCAGCCAGTCCTTGTTGGTACTATCTCAATTGAGAAATCAGAAGAGATCTCTAACGCACTGACAAAAGCAAATGTTCACCATAATGTACTGAATGCGAAATTCCACGCAATGGAAGCTGATATTATTGCAAACGCAGGTTTACCATCAGCGGTAACTATTGCAACTAACATGGCAGGTCGTGGTACTGATATCGTGTTAGGTGGTAGCTGGCAGACTGAAGTTGCTAAACTCGAAGAGCCTACCGAAGCGCAGATCGAAGAGATCAAAGCAAAGTGGAAAGAGCGTCATGACGCTGTATTAGCTTCAGGTGGTTTACATATTATTGGTACAGAGCGTCATGAATCACGCCGTATTGATAACCAGTTGCGTGGTCGTGCTGGTCGTCAAGGGGATGAAGGTTCTTCTCGCTTCTATTTATCAATGGAAGACTCCTTAATGCGTATTTTTGCCTCAGATAAAGTTTCTGGCATGATGCGTAAATTAGGTATGAATGAAACCGAAGCTATCGAGCACCCTTGGGTGACTAAAGCGATTGCGAATGCACAACGTAAAGTTGAAAACCGCAACTTCGATATTCGTAAACAGTTACTTGAGTATGATGATGTAGCAAATGACCAACGTCGTGCTATTTATACACAACGTAATGAATTACTGGATGTTGCTGATGTTAGCGAAACTATCGATAGTATTCGTGAAGACGTCTTCAAAACCACGATTGATAACTACATTCCACCTCAATCACTGGAAGAAATGTGGGATATCGAAGGTTTAACCGCCTGTCTACAAAAAGACTTTGATTTGGATTTACCAATCAAAGAGTGGTTGGATAAAGAGCCTGAACTGCATGAAGAGACATTGCGTGAGCGTATCTTAGAAAAATCTATCGAAGTTTATAAAACGAAAGAAGAGATTGTTAGCCCAGAGATGATGCGTAACTTTGAAAAAGGCGTCATGTTACAAACATTAGATACTCTGTGGAAAGAGCACCTTGCAGCAATGGATTACTTGCGCCAAGGTATTCACTTACGTGGTTATGCTCAAAAAGATCCTAAGCAAGAGTATAAGCGTGAATCATTTGCCATGTTTGCCAATATGCTAGAGTCACTGAAATATGAAGTGATTAGTACATTAAGCAAAGTACAAGTTCGTTTACCAGAAGAAGTTGAAGAGTTAGAACGTCGCCGCCGTGAAGAAGCTGAACGTTTAGCGAAACAGCAGCAATTAAGTCATGAAGTGACTAAAGAGTCGCAAATGTCAGCGGTAGATGGTCAAGTTGCAGCGGGTAAAAAAGTAGGGCGTAACGAACCTTGTCCTTGTGGCTCAGGCAAAAAATTCAAACATTGCCATGGTCAGTTAGGTTAATTAATTACCTTTTCGTAATAATAATCGGTGTGTAATACACTGATTAAAAAGAGAGCCCACTTCATCATGAAGTGGGCTTTTTAGTTGCGATTTTCCATTCTAGGGTCTAACCATTAAATGGATAAAATAAAACCCACTTATCATGACAATAAGTGGGTTTGGCTTACAAAAGAATAGGCATTACTCTTTTATGGGGTGTCTATTACTTTTCAGAAATAGACGATTTTGTATTCACAGTTTCATTAACTTTAACTGGTGATTTTAATGATAAGTCACCACCAGCAAGTTGTTTCACTAAATCAACAGCTGAAGATTTCAGATCAAGATCTGCACCTGCTTCATATTGATGACCTTCAATATTCTTCAGCTGAACATTACTACCACCTAAATCAACCTCACCTTGGCGACTATTAATTTCAGCACCTGTGAGTGTGGTATTACCACCAACATTGAGTGAAATATCATTTTGGCTGTTCAATGTGGTTGTTTTGGTGACTGAATCATTATCAATATGCGATACGTTAATATCTACATTAGCAGTATGCCCTTCGGCACCTGTTACGATATTTTTAATGCCATTACCAACGTAGTTAACGCCTTTATCAAACTTAGCTTTAGTATCTTCACTGATACCTGCTTTATCTGCGATGGTTTTTGATACAGAGCCGTATTTATTAGAGATAGCATCTGTAGCCGATTTAATACCAGAATCGATAGTCTCTTTAAGGGTATTTTCTAATAACGAACCACCCGCTTTAGCGGTTTTATCTACTGGGCTAGATTTAGGATCATTAGTGTGGTTATAACCGACATTCACATCAACATTAACATGGCGGTCACTCTCTTTTTGGCTAGTAATATTTAAATCACCTGCCACATTGCCAGTCACATTATCAGCAGAAACATTGGCACCAGAAAGCGTGAGGTTTTTATCACTATTAATGGTTAATGTGCCTGTTTCTAATGTGGCATTTTGGTGTGAAGATTTTTGTTGATCTTCAACATTTACAGCGACTTTTCCACCAAAATCATGGATAGCCGTTGCGGGTTTCTCTTCCGTGATCTCTTTTGGTGTATTATTAGTCTGTTTTCCGTTTAAGGAGATATCGGTTCCCCAATTATTTTTGTAATCACTAGATTGTGCTGAGGTAATGGTGGTGTCACCTGATTGAGAAGTGAGTGAGGTGTTTTTACTCTCAATATGTGTGCCTTGAAGATCAACCGAACTACCCGTAATGGTTAAATCTCCTTGGTTATTAATAGCGCCACCTTCACGAGAAACATTTTTCTCATCTTGTTTACCAATAGCAAATTCAGCACCACCTAAACCGTTAATTGAAGACGCGGTATCGCTCGTTTTTTTGCCGCCGCCAATTTGCAAGCCACCGGATAAGTTACTACCCGTTTCAGTACGTTGAGACTCTGCTGCTTGGAAATCAACTTTATTGCTTGCCGTTAACGAAACATCTTGTTCACTAGTGACTGAAGTGCCTTGTAATGTCAGGTTATGACCTGAATTTAACTCAACGCCTTGCGAGCCATTCACTGAACCTACTTGTGCAGTTGATTGATCTTTTTGATGGTTTGCACCACCAGCTTTAAAACCGCCACCATAATCTTTACTATCTGGTGTTGTGCCTACTTTTAGGTTAGCACTGCCATTTACACTGTTTTGCTTTTCAGTGTGTTGATTAGTTGCTTGCGCTAACGTTAAATCGCCACCTGCATTGATAACGGTTTTTCCACCTTCAGCATTAAAGTGAGTCCCTTCATAATGCGCATCTTCACGCACATTAATATTAATACCACCAGCAGAGTTAAGTTGGCTACCTTCTGCTTTGGTAATGCTTAAACTGCTATTGTCAGTTTTACCTTCACCTTTAATACCTACTGTAATGTCATTACCTGTCTTGGTACTAACACCAACTTGACCACCACCCGTGGTTTCATGGGCGCGCTCTTGGTGCTGATTATTGACAGCTTCATTAGTATGAGAGTTTGCAGTGAGGGTAATATCACCTTGTGTAGATTGGTACTGAGTTCCTTGATCATGCAGTGCATTATTACTATCGGTATTAATTTTACCTGCAGTAATTGAAGTGGAAACCGCTTGGCTGTCGCTTTGTGATTTTTCACTGCCACCACCTTTAATACCGACTTCGACACCAACATTAGGCGCTTCTAAATTACCTAAGTTAGCCAAATTCATAATGGCATCTTTAGCGGTGATTTTTTTATCAAGATTAGTACTGTTGCCCGGTTTTACTGTTTCAACACCTTCTTCTACTGCTTTTTTAATTGGCTTTGTGACACCGCTATAATCAAGGTTAACACCAACATCGACACCAATATTTAAAGTGTCAGTTTTTGATGTCGCTTTATCATTAACAGCAAGGTGATTTACATTTTCGCCAGATTCATTGTATGCGCCATCAACTTGATGCGTTGCACCTTGGTGAGTAATGTCATTATTTGCCGTAATTGTTAAATCGCCAGCAACATGTGTTTCGCTGCCTTTGTTTTTAACGATTTCAGTTTCATTATGTTGTTTGTCGTATTGGAAATCAGCTTTGCTGCCTACTTTATCAACACCACCGGTATAGCTGAAACCACCAGAAATTGTGGTATCAGTAGTATCAGTTTGTTTTTTATTCTCAGCAGAAACAAAAGCTACATTATCACCTGAAACCGTGGCATTACCTGCTGTTGTTGTCAGATTTGAGCCTGTAAAAGTGACATCTTTATCGGCCTGAACATTTACGCTACCACCACTAATCGTTGAACCAACTTGTTCAGTTTCTTTCGCATCATTTTTATTTGATGTGTGAGTGATATGGAAACCAGCACTATATTGCTTGTCTTCAACTTCTTTAGCGTGCCCTGTAACCTCTAATGATGTTTTTTCATCATGAGTTTTAGCCACTTGTTGAGCAGACTTAACATTGATATCGCCTAAAGATTGAATGCCTAGTTCATCAGCACTTTTAATTAAGCTGCCAATAACATTAACATCTTTACCACTTAATACGGTTAATTCGGCATCAGAAACTAGCTCGCTACCGGTTGAGAGTTGCTGATTAGTTTCATTTTTATGAGAATTTTTAGTGATATTAAATGCTGTGCCTGTGCGTTCATCAGTTTTAGTGATGGTTTCGCTGATTGCATTATCAATAACCACATCACCTTGTGCTGTTTTGACAAAAGCACCTTGATGGCCTTTAACTTGGCTACCAGTAATTTTGACACTATTATCTGCTGCAAGTACTAACTGACCATCTGCAGTAAGTTGAGTCGAATGGCTCACTTCCTGTTTGTTGTTATTGTTTTTGTTGTTTCCTCCACCAATACCACCCCAAACAACGTGATTATCAGTGACTGTTTTATCGTTATTGGTATTTTGAACATTGAGATGAATGCTGTCTTTAGCATTAACAACGATATTCTCATCGGAGTGCAGTTTAGTACCTTGTGCAGTAATCGAGCCTTCCGCATTTAGCCCAAGGTTTTTTCCTGCTGATAATTCGCTGGATTTTAACGATTCAGTTTGATGACTATTACTCCAACTTCCGGTTTCTAAACGAGAAGTGTGGTTACGTTTATAGCCATTTTCACTGCGGTTTTCTTGCTCAACTAATCCATTAATATTAATGTCTTTATTAGCATTAATGGCTAATGTATTACCAGCATTGACTTTAGCACCTTCTAGCGTGACATCGCCTTTTGTTGCCGTAAGTGTGACATTATTTTTAGCATCAATTTGACTACCGACTTGCTGTACTAACTCTTTCTCATGGGTGACATCATACTGCCAAGAGTAGAACCAACGGTTGTCGGTATTGGTCTCTTTTTGCTGAAGCTGTTTACCATCAACCGTTAAATTAGCACCTTGCAGTAAAATATCATTACCCATTAAATCAGATGCTTTAATTTGGTTATTATTATTAGCAACCAGCGTGATATTTTTACCTTTTAACTCGGTTTTAGTTAATGTCTGACTCGAACCGCTATCATTTATAGCAACTCCACCGCGGTAATTTTGATAGTTATCACTGCCATCTTTATCGTGGTTACTATAACGTACTTGGCTATCCGTGGTTATATTATCAGCTTTAACATTAAGCTCGTTATCAGCGACAAATTTCCCGGTTAATTTAACACCACTTCCTTCTGCGGTATTGATAATCCGAATACGTCCTGATTGCATACTACCAAAGAAATAGCTGTCTAAGGCTGAGACAGGTTTTTGTGATGAGAGAATATCAAAACGTTGAGAAAACGTATTTTGCCCTGTTAAAGCAGAAATCTCAGCCGCCGTTATTTTTCCTCTGCTATCAATACGAGGGGCAATAAGGTCTAGCAAACCTGGTGCATTTAAGCCATTTTTACCAATAGAAAGCAAATTGGTATTGTTGAGTGTGCTATAGCCAGAAAGATGCCCATTTTCAAACAGTGGATTACCAACCACTAAAGAAGAACGGCTGGTATTAATAAATCCACAACCATCACAGCTGATACCATTAGGGTTAGAAAGAACATATTCGGCAGCGATACCAAAGACTTCTTGCTGCCCTAATAAAAACGACGGATTACGGCTAACGACTTCATTAAGTATCAACGATGCGGCTTGACCATTTAAATTGCTATTTGCATTTAATTGACCCGCAAGCTGAGATTGACCTGCTTCTAACGCATTGTTAAAAACAGCACCCGGTTTACCAACATTAAAATCTTGGTATTGGTTATGAGAAATACCTTCGTTATTAGGTGTGACAATATTAATGACTTGAGTGCCACCATTGACCGAAGAAACATTTGGTCCTTGAGTACCCGAGTCTGGAACAATACTGCCAGCATATGCATTTAGCGATACAAAAATAATCGCTAAAGATGCAGCAAGCCTACCCGAAGGAGAGAGCTTGAAGTTTTTTGATTTCATTGAGTTATCTCCATTTATTGCTATAAGTGTGAATCAAAATAAATATGAAAATCTAACTAGCACTTGAGTAGGGTCTTTGGTTTTATTGGAATTAGGTTGGGTATAGAGCAGATGGCCTTTAGCGACCTCTACATCGAATTGCGCTTGATGATATTGGAAATTAATACCTGAACTGACACCATAACCACTTCGCCACCCTTCAAAATTGCCATGCTGTTGAACACGACCAGCATCTAAGCCAATCCGAGGTGTCATTGCGAAGGTGTTAATGCGATAAGGATAAGAAAGTGAGTTGCGTAAATAGCCGCCGTTATCGCCCGAAAGCGTACTTTGATCAAAGCCTCGAATGGCGCTTTTGTCGGTTAAACTCAGCCATTCAACACCCGGTAGCGTATCTGGACTATATTGACCAATAAACACACTATTGAATAAGAATGTAGAATCTAATAATGAGAAACGTTGCTGCCAATTGGCAAATAGCTTTACTTTTGTAAAGCGGTAATCATTGCCGTTTCCATTAGCTTGGTTTGGTGTGTCATCGGCACCAAACCAACTGACTGCTTTTTCCACACTAAAATTAATACTGGCAACGCCATTTGGGATAATGTGTAAATGGTTGACGCCCATTTCAACGGTTGTTAAGGCGGGACTACTAAGATCTAGGCGTATCTGGCTGAAATAGTTACGAATACGCTTATGAGTAACCAGCATATTAAAGGCATCTATCTGTTTTTGGTTACGGTATAGAACGTAATCGCCTCTTATCCCTATTTGTGTGGTATCACCATGCAAGCGCACCGTTCGTGTCTGTAGTTGCTGGTGGAACTCATATTCTGAATAACTGCCAAAGGTGCTAAAGGTAAATGCGCCATAAGGTAATGAATAGAGCAGTGTATAAGAGCGGTTAAAACGGGTATTGGGATTATCTGTTGTGATATTGGCATTTAAGCTAACAAAATCAGACAACCCTAGTGGGCTATCTAAACTCGCATTAGTGCGAACTAACCAGCGACCAGAATTTTTCTGACCATAGTTGTCTGTTGATATATTTAAATGCCATGGCGCTTGGCGCTGATTTGACAATTGAATGACGGAACCACCCAGTTGTGTACCCGGTAAAATATCCAGCTTTACTTTATTGGATTGCAGGCGATTAGCTTGGTCAAGCCCTTGATCTAACATCGAAAGGGTAAGCGGTTTACCTTCAATATGAGGAAATAAAAGTGTGGTATTTACACCTCTATCATCACCTTCAATACGTTCAACAAATCCTTCAATAACATATAAACCCAGCTCTTGGTTTTCATTAGGGCGTAAAAATTGCACCCTAGCTGTGATATAGCCACGTTGAAGGTAATACTGCGTGAGCTCTTTAACTAAACGATTAATATGAACACTTTTAATGCACTGTTTTGGCAACGGAGATAATAAATCGAGATCTTTTTCATTTAATAAGGTAATACCTTGAATATAAACACCATTTATAGGCAGACAATTATCTGACTCTGTTATAAGTATGGGCGTTGATGAGGTTTCAAGTGCATTCTCTTGAAGTTGTTGATAACGGTTTTGCTCAATGAGTTGATTAATTTCACGTTGACTATCTTGCAATGCTCGTCGCGATTCACCCATTGAACCCATATAACCAATATCATTTGCCGTTAATCCACTGGTTGAAAATCCACTTAAGAGTGTTAATAAAATAACTTTATTTCTCATTTTACCTCATTATAAAGGTATTAATTTAGATTAAATAATATTGCTTAAATATAAAAATAATTAATTGATGTTTTTATATTATCTTTAAAATTAAAATAATAAATACCCGTTACTCTTAAGATGGAAAGAAATTAAAAATCAAAGAAATAAAGGTAAATTATTTCTTGTTTTAGGTTTTAATATTGACATAAGTAAAATGCACTGTGCTGATAATATTGACTATTAATGCTAAATATTATGATTTAATTCACATTCTATTGATTTGTAAGGTTATAATGCTAATGGTGACTTTCTCGTTAGGGATAAGTTAGCATTGATTTTTATATTTTTATAACAGTTTGGCGAGTTTCATAACAGATGGTTTATTTTTTTCGAGATAGGTCCAACTTTAATTAAAACGATAAATACTTTTCATTTGTTATAGATGTGTTTATCTATGTTAGATAAACAAATAATAAATTATGAATTTTTATTTATTAAAAATGAATAAAAATATACTGATAAAAATAATATTATTAGATTTATAATTTAGTGAACAATAAATTATCTTAAAAATCTTTTTATTTATTAATTTAAAAATTCAAAGCAACTTGTCTATTTAATAGAATGTAAATAGGTAATTTATATACATGTAATCCTACTCTATTTTATCAAAAAAAATTTAAACACTAAAATTTAGTTTGTTGTTATTTAGATAAAGTGATAATGATCACGTTAATTTATAATAAACGATAAATAGTGTGATTTTTATCCAAATTATACTATTGTTATATTACTATATTGACTCAACTGTTATATATATTATTAGGTAAATTGTACTATTTCCTGACTAGAAGGGTTAAAGTATGTTCTCATCATTTAATGTATTGATAATATTAAGAGGTTTCTTCAGATTGAAGAAATGGTTTAATATTGACTCTGAACTCGCCTTTTTCTTTCCTAACAAATAATCCCTTTTTTATATACATCTAACTTAATTTAATAATCTTTTTCCGTTTATTTAAATGGGAAGACTATTTTATTTATGCTTTATTTATTATTTAATTTATATTAAAGGTATTATCATGGCTAAAAGAATCGTAGAACCGTTCCGTATTAAAATGGTAGAAAAAATCCGTGTTCCTTCAAGAGAAGAGCGTGAAGCAGCATTAAAAGAAGCAGGATATAACCCATTTTTATTACCAAGCAGTGCAGTATATATTGATTTACTGACTGACTCTGGAACTAACGCAATGAGTGATCATCAATGGGCTGCGATGATTACAGGTGATGAAGCGTATGCGGGTTCGAGAAACTATTATGATTTAAAAGATAAAGCAAAAGAACTTTTCAACTACGATTATATTATTCCAGCTCACCAAGGTCGTGGTGCTGAAAATATTCTTTTCCCGGTATTATTAAAATATAAACAAAATGAAGGGAAAGCAAAAAAACCAGTATTTATTTCTAACTTCCATTTTGATACAACCGCAGCTCACGTAGAATTAAATGGTTGTAAAGCGATTAATATTGTTACTGAAAAAGCCTTCGATTCAGAAACCTATGATGATTGGAAAGGCAATTTCGATATTAAAAAATTAAAAGAAAATATTGCTCAACATGGTGCTGACAATATTGTTGCTATTGTATCAACCGTAACTTGTAATAGTGCGGGCGGTCAGCCTGTTGCAATGAGTAATTTAAAAGAAGTTTATGAAATAGCAAAACAGCACGGTATTTTTGTTGTGATGGACTCGGCTCGTTACTGTGAAAATGCGTATTTTATTAAACAGCGTGATCCAAAATATAAAAATGCCACCATTAAAGAAGTTATTTTAGACATGTATAAATATGCTGATGCTTTAACAATGTCAGCGAAGAAAGATCCATTGTTAAATATTGGTGGTTTAGTCTCTATTCGTGATAATGAAGAAATTTTCACATTAGCAAGACAACGTTGTGTTCCTATGGAAGGCTTTGTTACCTATGGCGGTTTAGCAGGTCGTGATATGGCTGCGATGGTACAAGGTTTAGAAGAAGGTACAGAAGAAGAGTATCTGCACTATCGTATTGGTCAGGTGCAATATTTAGGGGATCGTCTACGTGAAGCGGGTATTCCAATTCAATATCCTACTGGCGGACATGCGGTTTTCGTTGACTGTAAAAAATTAGTACCACATATCCCAGGTGATCAATTCCCAGCTCAAGCGGTTATTAATGCACTTTATCTGGAGTCCGGTGTACGTGCTGTTGAAATTGGTTCATTCCTATTAGGTCGTGACCCTGCAACGGGTGAACAAAAACATGCTGATATGGAATTTATGCGCTTAACTATTGCACGTCGTGTTTATACCAATGACCATATGGATTATATCGCGGATGCATTAATTGGGTTAAAAGAGAAGTTTGCAACACTTAAAGGTCTTGAGTTCGAATATGAACCACCTGTATTAAGACACTTTACTGCAAGATTAAAACCTATCAAATAAGTCACCGTCCACAATAAAATAATGGCTCTCGTGCAATGCGAGAGCCCTATCCTTAATATTATTTAAGGGATACAAAATGGGAAATACTTCAGTAAATAAAGAACCCTCAATTATTGTAGGGGGATTTGTTCTGGGCGGCGCCATGATAGGTGCAGGTATGTTTAGCCTGCCAACAATAATGTCTGGCGCTTGGTTTATTAACTCACTATTTATATTGTTTATTGTTTGTTTCTTTATGTTCCATTCGGGGATATATATCCTTGAATGTATTTCAAAATATGGAGCAGGAACAAACTATTTTGATATATCCAAAGACTTATTACCAAAGTGGGCTTGTTATCTTGCCAATGCCTCATTGATATTCGTATTGTATATATTAATTTATGCGTATATCTCTGCGGCAGGTTCTATTATTTATGAAGCATCATTGTTATATGGTATTAACTTCAATCTAAGAGCGATATTCTTTATATTTACTATCGCACTTGGTGCAACAATATGGTGGGGCGGTGCTTGTGCTAGTCGTCTAACTTCGATTTTCTTATTTGTTAAGATTGTATTGTTTGTATTGGCATTTTCAGGTTTATTCTTTAAAGCAAAAGGTGATTTATTATTTAGTGCAACGTTTGAAGGGAAAAATCAGTTATATCTTTATCCTTTTATTTTCATCATCATTCCTTATGCAATTACCTCGTTTGGTTATCATGGTAATGTTTGTAGCCTTTATAAACTATATAATCAGAATGAAAGAAAAGTTGTTAAGAGTTGTGTGATCGGTTGTTTATTAGCATTAGTTATTTATCTACTTTGGATGATTGGCACTATGGGGAATTTACCCAGAGATCAATTTATTACCATTATCCAAAAAGGGGGTAACTTAGATGCCTTTATTGACTCACTCTATACGGTATTAAATAGTAAATATATTGAAGGCTTTTTATTATGGTTCTCTATTAGTGCTGTTTTCTGTTCTTTCTTAGGTGTTGCGATAGGTCTATTTGATTATATTTTAGCATCACTAAAATTTAAGGATAATAAAACAGGACGTTTAAAATCAGGTGTGCTCTGTTTTACTCCTCCACTGTTGTTATGCCTGTTTTTCCCTAATGGTTTCTTAATTGCTATTGCTTATGCTGGTACTGCGGCTTGTGTCTGGGCAATTATCTGTCCTGCAGTAATGGCACTGAAAGCACGAGAGAAATTTCCTAACTCAGGATTTAAAGTATGGGGTGGTAAAAAACTGATTTATGCAGTTATTGCATTTGGTGTTTTTGGCATTATTTGCCAATCGCTTGCGCAGTTTAATTTACTGCCAATTTATCGTTAATGAATAAGTCAAATCAGGGAAAAGAAAACCAGAGTAGCGCTATTGGATATACGTTATAATAAAGTGAAAATGTTATAAATACGCTGTTATTCAATAGGTTGTCTATGATTGATAAAAAAAAGCTACATATTGCTGCGGGTGTTATTTGTGATAATCACAATAATGTCTTTATTACCCAACGTCCTCTGAAGTCTCATATGGGCGGTTTTTGGGAATTTCCAGGCGGAAAATTAGAAGATAACGAGACACCGGAACAAGCTCTATTACGTGAATTACAAGAAGAAATAGGTATCGATGTTACACAATGCACTCTTCTTGATACGGTAGAACATGATTTTCCAGATAGGCATATTACCTTGTCATTTTTCTTGGTGACGGAATGGGATAATGAGCCTTATGGAAAAGAAGGGCAACTGTCGCGTTGGACACCTATTGTGTCTCTAAATGCAGATGATTTTCCACCCGCTAATCGCACTATCGTTGCTTTATTACAGAAATAATTGTTCGTTTCTGTTATATAAAAACAGCCACAGATTACATCGTGGCTGCTTTTTTTTTGCAAAAGAGTACGCACATTATTTAGGTGGACTAGAATGTTTTAGGCTCTTGCTCTGATGACGGCATTTCACTCCAGTCATCACTTTCATTGATATCGCCTTGGCTAGGAATTCGTTTCTCTTCGTCTGCCCATTCACCTAAATCAATTAATTGACAACGCTTACAACAAAAAGGGCGATAAGGGCTATTTTCATTCCAAACCACTTTTGCTTGGCATGTCGGGCATTTTACTATTAATTCTTCGCTCATTATCTCTCCTGAATTCTATTGGCTATTTTTTTGTTCATTATATTGCTACTGAAATTAATAAATACAATGTTAGCAACAAGCTATCTCAAAAGGTAGTTCAAGAGGTACAGTGCCATTTTCACTATCAAGAGGTAAAAAGCGTATAGCATATCTATTTTTATGACCAGAAACCTGAGGATAAATTTGGTGGTCAATAAATACTTTTAATCGCAGCAACTCTGCATCTTCAGCACTGTCTTGGTAAAAACCACGGTGACTGAGTGCAGGTTTAAAGGTATCAGACTGACGAATAAGCGTGAGTAAACTCGTCAATGCATTTTGTAGCGGCTGTAAGCCTTGGTGCCAGCTTTGTAATTTTTCGTCTCTTACTGTTTGAGGCAAACTTAACCATAAATGTAATGCAGGAACATCAAAACTACAGCATCCGCCAGGAATACTCAGGCGCTGTTTGACTAAACTAATAATTTTATCTTGTTTTAAATGCTGACCAATACGAGGGGCTTTACTTAGTATTGATGCGTTTTGTGCAAGTTCTTCAATTATTTGACTAACAATAGCTTTATCTACATTAGGAAATGAAAGCCACTGGTGTAATTTTTTTTGTCGTTTTTCTAGCTCTTTTAATAATTCGGCACGAATTTCACCACGATCAAGTACTTCAATAAATTCTGAGATAGAACGGAAAAAAGACATCGCAGAAGGTAGCGTATCAATAATATGGTAGCTATTAATCTGGGTTAATGAATTTTCGATTCGAAGCCATGAACGCATTTTTTCATTAAGGGGATGTTCGAAGATGATAGTTGTGATGTCATCACTCATGGCAGTTGTCCTGTAACGCTTGGTGAGCTAATGCTAAGTAGTGCTGATGAAGCTGCTTAATCAAACCAGTAATGTTCTGATTGTTATCATGATTTTCAATAATATCATCAGCAGCGGCTAATCGTTCTTGCCTGCTGGCTTGTGCCGTTAAAATATTAACTACATGTTCTCTACTAACATTATCGCGTTGCATAGTTCGAGTGATCTGCTCTTCTTCAGTCACATCAACAACTAAAACACGATTGGCTAGGTGAGTCAGTTTATTTTCAATAAGTAACGGAACCACCCATATAAAATAGGGTGCTTTGATTTGTTGGATCTGTTTTTGTGTCTCTTGCTGTATAAGAGGATGAAGAAGCTGGTTTAACCATGCTTTTTCCTCTTGGTGTTTGAAAATAATATTACGTAATAGAGCACGATTTAATGTGCCATCAGGGTGTAGGATTGCGTCTCCAAAATGCTGGTGTATTGCTGTTAATCCGGGTGATAAAGGTTCTACCACTAATCTGGCAATGATATCCGCATCAACAAGAGGAACACCCAGCGAGGCAAATCCATTGGCAATGGTGGTTTTTCCACTACCAATTCCTCCTGTAAGAGCAACCGTATAAGTCATTCTAATTATCTATTTTTGATTAATGAAAGTTTACTAGTAGTAGCGTTATTCTAAAGCCTAATTTTGTTTTTATCACAAGATAATACCCGCAATATTTAGGTTTTATTCGGTTATTGTGATGTGCAATTTTCTGCTACCCTGAAATTGTACCTCACGCTGAGTAATAGAACTATCCACAATCAATAAGTTGAGATACAAAGTTACAACTATGTGAAATACTCATAAAAATTGTAATTATCTTATAGTATCACCTAATTGTAGTATAGGAAGATACATAGCGATAATTAGAGTGCCAATAATAAGAGCCATAACAGCCATTAACAGAGGCTCTAACCAAGAATTTAGTCTATTTAGACGCTCTTCAAATTGACGAGCAAACCACTCACTTAATTTTTGGCAAAAAAAGAGTAATTTCCCGGAATTTTCTGCTGAAACAATGAATTGATGACAAATCGGTGGAAAAAGTGGCTCATCTCTCATAAATGAACTTAGCGATTTTCCTTGAGTAATATGTTCTATCATTTTTGAGAGTGCACATTGATAAAGTGGATGAGTTAATTGTTCAGTAATAAAGTTGAGTCCTTTTAATAACGGAAGCCCCGCCTGTTGTGTAATCGTCAATGTTTGAAATATAAGCTGCAATTGGTGATATCGAAATAAAATACCTATATAGGGAATACGAATAAGCAAATGCTGTTCAGCGAGGAAAAATGAAGGGAAATAAATTCTGGCACAATGATAACTTATTATTAGCGTAATAAATAAGCTAAAAATAATAAAACTGTAGTCAATAACCCATTGAGATACGGAAATAAGTGTAGATGTGAGTATGGGTAAGTCCGTATTAAAAGCATTATAGAGTGATTGATATTCAGGAAGTACATAAAGCAGCATGATCGAAGTCGTAATAATCAATACAGAGAATAAGAAGGTAGGGTATTTAAAGGCTTTTTTTATTTTATCAATAGACTCTTTTTTACTTTTTAATTGAGATGCTTGTGATTTTATAATTTCATCTAACTTTCCACTCTCTTCAGCAATATAAATAAAATAGGTTAATGATGGTGGAAAGTAGAGTGGATAAAGGGTTAGTTGTTTTGAAAATGCCCCTCCTTGAGCAATATTATAAGTAATCTCCTCTAATACACATTGCCAATGCAGATAACGGCACTCATTTTTAAGTAATGTTAATGCGGGTAATAGTGCCAAACCAGAATGTATTAATAGAGAGAGCTGTTCTAGCAGTTGAATACGGTATTGGCTATCACTTTCTTTTAATAAAATAGCTCTATATAACCGAATTTTTAAAGGGGTTTTTTGCCACTGAGTAATTTTAATAAATGCCTCACTCTTAGATGAAGCAATGAGTTTTCCTGAACAGTATTCTCCTTGATAAGTAAATGCGTCATATTGATAGATATACTGGAGTTTCATTCAATATCTCCCACAACCTGATAAACTTCTTCTAATGAAGTTATTCCTTGCTTTATTAGTTCAATACCTGAATTGAGTAGTGCAAACGATGAAGGTTTTTGTTGTTTTGCTAATTCAAGACAATCGTAAATAGCGGTTCTTCCTATATAGCCAGAAAAACAGTGCTGACAGCCTTTAGCGTGCCAATGGGGTAAGTTAATGATGTTATCTTTTAGGCTTACGACTTGTTTATCAGGGCGTCGTATTTTGCAATGTTGGCATAAACAACGCACGAGTCGTTGTGAAATAATGAGATTAACGCAGCTGTAAATTAGATCTTCAGCAATTCCTAAGTTATGCAGCCTCATCAAAGTGGCTCGAGTTGAATTAGTATGAAGCGTTGATAATACTAGATGCCCCGTTTGAGCCGCTTTAATCGCAATTTCAGCGGTATGTTGATCTCTAATTTCTCCCACCATGATAACGTCAGGATCTTGGCGTAATAGTGCACGTAATATTGTTGTAAAAGTAATCCCTGCTTTTTCGCTAATCTGAGTTTGATTAATGCCATCAAGGGGTAATTCAATCGGATCTTCTACACTACTTATATTGTGATTGTCTTTATTTAAATATTGTAGACAGCTATATAGTGTGAGGGTTTTTCCACTTCCTGTTGGTCCAGTTACTAAAATCATCCCTTGGGGTGCCGTTAGATATTTTTTAAGTAACGTTAAATGAACGGGCTGAAAACCTAACTGAGTAAGTTCGGGTTGTTGTAAGTTGTTTATTAATCGTAAAACTGCTTTTTCTCCATAAAGTGTCGGGAGTGTTGCAATACGAATTGAATAAGACTTTTCATCATAAGACCAATTAAATTGTCCATCTTGTGGTAATCGCTTTTCTGCAATATTTAAATCAGCAAGTATTTTTAAGCGGGTAATTATCTCTTTAGCGAAGCTGTCTGATGGCGATGGGAACAAATATAAATGGTTATCTATTCTGGCTCGTATTCTAAATTCGTACTTTTGGGGTTCAAAATGTAAGTCTGAAACACGTTGTAAAATACTTTTTTGTAGTATTTGTTCAATAAATTCTGTTGCGTTATGTGCTGTATTCATTAATGACCTCAATTCGCGTGATGTCGATACTTTAAATACAGGAATAATGAAAAGGGGCTTATTCCTGTATCACAAAATAGGCAATAAAGGTGGCATTAATGGGATTTAAGCACTCCGGCACACTGATTTTGTAATGTTTCATTACTTGAGGTGCAGGTTATTTTCCATTCAGGTAAGTAGTCAGTACTATTTTGCTCCGGTGTCATAACAATAGAGAGCCCTTTAAGTTGAGCGCTACCTATGGCACTAATCACACCATTAACCACGGTAATGTCTTCAATATAACGGCTACGAAATTGTTTCGGTATAAACGCAGAGTCTGATTGGCAAGTGTTGTATTGCCCCATTTCATACTGACACAATTCAACGGCGGAACGATAAGGGGAGAGCGTTTGCAATACATCAGTTAATGCTGCTTTTTGTATGTATCCTTGATAGGCAGGAATAGCGATAGAGCTTAAAATGGAAATAATTGCGATAACAATCATGAGTTCCATTAAGGTAAAGCCGTGTTCTGATGAGTGATAATTTAGTGTATTCATATTCTGTTTCTCCTTGATAGATAAGTCACAGAAGTATGAAAAAAAAGCGCTTTATTGACGAATAGATAAGTATTGCTTTGCGTAAAATATCGAAAAGAAAAAAGTGTGATACAGAATTAATCGTTATTATTGGGATAAGATCCGCATTTATGGACGAATACTGATTAGAAAAATCAGTAATACTTATTTTAAGTAAGCATCAATTAAGAGGGTAATATGGAAATTAAACAAGGTTGGTTAGTGGATGCAAAACAGGTTCCATCTCCAAATCATGATAAACGACCTGATGGCGTGATCCCCTCTTTGCTTATTGTTCATAATATTAGTTTACCTCCAGGTGAGTTTGGTGGACCTTATATTGATCAGTTGTTTACCAATACATTGTCTGAAAACGATCACCCTTTTTTTAGTGAGATCAGTGGATTAAGAGTTTCAGCCCATTGCCTTATTCGTCGAGATGGGGAGATTGTGCAATATGTCCCTTTTACGGATAGAGCGTGGCATGCTGGTGTTTCTCTCTATAAAGGAAGAGAAAAATGTAATGACTTTTCTATCGGCATAGAGCTTGAAGGAACAGATAGTTGTGCTTTTACCTCATCGCAGTATCAGCAACTTGCCAAACTTACCTGTGCACTTATCTCACTTTATCCTGAGATAAAGGAGAATATTACAGGACATAGTGATGTTGCTCCGAATAGAAAGACAGATCCGGGACCTCACTTTGATTGGGCTTATTATCGGTCATTATTAAGAAAATAATGGCTTTATTTTGAATGTATAATCATATAATTTGAATTTATATTCTAAATATAAAGGCTGTTACGCTTCAGCTTGACTTAATATGTGTTTAAAAAAGGTTAAAAAACATTAATTTCATCGTTTCCATATTATGCGATCTAGTTATCAATTTTGATGAATTTTTAAAATAATTTGTTAAAATTTGCAGGTTTTTATGATTTCGCTCAACAACTGTATGGACAGTTAGTGAATACTTTGTTACTTTATTATCCATTACAGTAAATTGGTATTACCAATTGACAACTCAATAACTAAGGTAATAGTTATCCAATAATGGCTTCTAGCAATATGGCTTATACTAAAATCCGCCAACCTAAGCTTTCTGATGTGATAGAGCAACGTCTTGAGCATCTCATTTTAGAAGGCACCCTGCGCCCAGGAGAAAAACTCCTGCCCGAGCGTGAGCTGGCAAAACAGTTTGATGTATCTCGCCCATCTTTGCGTGAAGCAATCCAAAAGTTAGAAGCAAAAGGTTTTTTACTGCGTCGTCAAGGCGGCGGTACTTTTGTTCAACTTAACCTTTGGCAAAGTTTTAGTGATCCTCTTGCCCAGTTACTCAGCGGACATCCCGAATCTCAATTCGATCTATTAGAAACCCGTCATGGCCTTGAAGGCATTGCTGCTTATTACGCAGCGTTACGTGGTACTGATGAAGATCTTGCTCGTATTAAAGCAAGTCATGATTTGATTATAAAAGCCCATGAAAAAGGCGATTTAGCCGCTGAATCTGAAGCCGTGTTGCAATACCAATTAATTGTTACAGAAGCTGCTCATAACGTCGTTTTATTGCACTTATTACGTTGTATGGTGCCGATGCTTGAGCAGAATATCCGCCAGAATTTTGAATTTCTTTATACCCGTAAAGAGATGTTAGTTGCTGTAAGTGAGCATCGTACACAGATTTATCAGGCTATTATGAATAGAGAACCAGAAGCTGCACGTGAAGCATCACATCGCCATCTGGCCTTTATTGAGGATGTTTTGTTGGATATGAGTCGTGAACACACTCGTCGTGAGCGCTCTTTGCGCCGGCTCCAACAACACCCTGATTTATTTTAGTAGGACAGATCCTGACCGCTGAGTCTGTACTACCTATCTCCCTGCGATTTTTCAGGGGTAGCGGTAATAACAGCAGGGCCTATCTTCCCGTCATATCCAATAGGTATAACGGGAAGATAGGCTCCCATAAAACCATTAGAAACAGATAACAGATAAGGAATACACCATGTCAGATATGCTGAAAAATGACGTGGATCCGATTGAAACTCGCGACTGGTTACAAGCGATTGATTCGGTCATCCGTGAAGAAGGTGTTGAGCGTGCGCAGTTCCTGATTGATCAGGTATTAAAACAAGCCCGTAATGGTGGACTTAATATTGCTTTAGGTGGCTCTGCTCACAGCGATTATATCAATACTATTCCTGTTGAAGATGAACCCGCTTACCCTGGCAATCTGGAGTTAGAGCGTCGTATTCGTTCTGCTATTCGCTGGAATGCGGTGATGATGGTTCTGCGTGCATCTAAGAAAGATTTAGAGCTCGGCGGACACATGGCATCATTCCAGTCTTCTGCTACTTTATATGAAGTCTGCTTTAACCACTTCTTCCGTGCTCAAAATGACACTGACGGTGGCGATCTGGTTTACTTCCAAGGTCACATCTCCCCTGGTATCTATGCACGTGCATTCTTAGAAGGTCGTTTAACTGAAGATCAGTTAAATAATTTCCGTCAAGAAATTGGTGGCAAAGGTTTATCTTCTTATCCACACCCTAAATTGATGCCAGAATTTTGGCAGTTCCCGACTGTTTCTATGGGTCTGGGACCGCTATCTGCAATTTATCAGGCTAAATTCCTGAAATATTTGAATCATCGTGGCTTGAAGAACACAACGGCACAAACTGTGTATGCGTTCTTAGGTGATGGTGAAATGGACGAACCAGAATCTAAAGGTGCTATCACCATCGCTGTTCGCGAAAAATTAGATAACCTGTGCTTCGTTGTTAACTGTAACTTACAGCGTCTTGATGGCCCAGTTACAGGTAACGGTAAAATCGTTAATGAACTCGAAGGTATCTTTGCTGGTGCTGGCTGGAATGTGATTAAAGTGATGTGGGGCGACCGTTGGGACGAACTGCTGCGTAAAGACACTTCTGGCAAACTCGTTCAGTTAATGAACGAAACACTGGATGGCGACTACCAAACATTTAAATCACGTGACGGTGCTTACGTTCGTGAACACTTCTTCAATCGTTACCCAGAAACTGCTGCATTAGTTAAAGATATGACTGATGATGAGATTTGGGCATTAAATCGTGGTGGTCACGATCCGAAGAAAGTATTTGCTGCATTCCAAAAAGCAAAAGAGACTCAAGGCAAACCAACTGTTATTTTAGCTCAAACCATCAAAGGTTATGGTATGGGTGAAACTGCCGAAGGTAAAAACATTGCTCACCAAGTGAAAAAAATGAACATGGATGGCGTTCACCATTTCCGTGATCGTTTCAGCATTCCTGTTGCTGATGAGCAAATTAAAGAGTTGCCTTACATCACTTTTGATAAAGACTCAGAAGAACACAAATACCTGCATGCTCGTCGTCAGGATTTAGGTGGTTATCTGCCAGCTCGTCGTCCACGTTTTGAAGAAAAACTGGATATTCCTACACTGGAAGATTTCAGCCAGTTACTGGAAGAGCAATCTAAAGAGATCTCTACCACTATCGCATTCGTTCGTGCACTGAACGTGATGTTGAAAAACAAATCAATTAAAGATCGTTTAGTACCAATTATCGCGGATGAAGCGCGTACATTTGGTATGGAAGGTCTGTTCCGTCAAATCGGTATCTACAGCCCGAATGGCCAACAATATACGCCTCAAGACCGTGAGCAAGTTGCTTACTATAAAGAAGACGTTAAAGGTCAAATTCTGCAAGAAGGTATCAATGAACTGGGTGCTGGCGCATCTTGGTTAGCTGCTGCAACATCTTACAGCACTAACAATCTGCCAATGATCCCATTCTATATCTACTACTCAATGTTTGGTTTCCAACGTATTGGTGACTTATGTTGGGCTGCAGGCGACCAACAAGCGCGTGGTTTCTTAGTTGGTGGTACTTCAGGTCGTACAACATTGAACGGTGAAGGTCTACAGCACGAAGATGGTCATAGCCATATTCAATCACTGACTATTCCTAACTGTATCTCTTATGATCCAGCATTCGCTTATGAAGTCGCTGTTATCATGCAAGACGGTTTAGAGCGTATGTATGGCGATAAACAAGAGAACGTTTATTACTACATCACAACACTAAACGAAAACTACCATATGCCAGCAATGCCAGCAGGTGTTGAAGAAGGTATCCGTAAAGGTATCTACAAACTGAAATCACACGAAGGCGCTAAAGGTAAAGTTCAGTTACTGGGTTCAGGTTCTATTCTGCGTCATGTACGTGAAGCAGCAGAAATCCTGTCTGCTGAATACGGTATTGGTTCTGATGTTTATAGCGTAACTTCATTCACTGAATTGGCTCGTGATGGTCAAGATTGTGAACGTTGGAACATGCTGCATCCATCTGAAGCACCGCGTGTACCATACATCGCTCAAATTATGAATGATGCACCAGCTGTTGCTTCTACAGACTATATGAAACTGTTTGCAGAACAAGTTCGTACTTATGTTCCAGCTGATGATTATCGCGTATTAGGTACCGACGGTTTCGGTCGTTCTGATAGCCGTGAAAACCTGCGTCACCACTTCGAAGTTGATACTTCTTATGTGATTGTTGCTGCATTAGGTGAATTAGCTAAACGTGGTGAGATTGATGTGAAGGTTGTTGAAGAAGCAATCAATAAATACAACATCAACCCTGAAAAAGTAAACCCACGTCTGGCGTAAGAGGTAAAGTTAATGTCTATTGAAATTAAAGTCCCTGATATCGGTGCAGATGAAGTTGAAGTCACCGAAGTGATGGTGAAAGTGGGCGACCGTATTGAGGAAGAACAATCCTTAATCACCGTAGAAGGCGATAAAGCGTCTATGGAAGTCCCATCACCACAAGCGGGTGTTGTTAAAGAGATCAAAATAGCCGTGGGCGATAAAGTCCAGACGGGTTCTCTTATTATGGTTTTTGAAGCAGAAGGTGCGGCGCAAGCTGCACCAGCTCAAGCCGCAGCTGCACCAGTAGCAGCTCCAGCGGCAGCAGCCGCACTAAAAGAAGTTCATGTACCAGACATCGGTGGTGATGAAGTTGAAGTTACCGAAGTGATGGTGAAAGTGGGCGATAGCGTTGCTGAAGAACAATCACTGATTACTGTAGAAGGCGATAAAGCATCTATGGAAGTCCCTGCACCTTTTGCTGGTGTAGTGAAAGAAATTAAAATCGCAACAGGTGATAAAGTTAACACCGGTTCACTTATCATGGTATTTGAAGTAGCAGGTGCAGCACCTGTTGCTCAAGCAGCAGCGCCTGCTCCTGCGGCATCTGCACCAGCAGCTTCTGCGGTGAAAGAAGTTAATGTACCTGATATCGGTGGTGATGAAGTTGAAGTTACGGAAGTGATGGTAAAAGTAGGTGATACCATTACTGAAGAACAATCACTGATTACTGTAGAAGGTGACAAGGCTTCTATGGAAGTGCCTGCACCATTTGCAGGTGTGGTTAAAGAGATCAAAATTGCAGTGGGCGATAAAGTGAAAACTGGCTCACTGATCATGATCTTTGAAGTTGCAGGTGCAGCACCTGTTGCTCAAGCAGCTCCTGCACCAGTAGCCGCGCCAGCCGCTTCTGCTCCAGCACCTGCAAAAGCAGCAGCACCAGCAGCGAAAGAAGAGTTTGTTGAAAACGATGCTTACGTTCATGCAACACCAGTCATTCGCCGTTTAGCGCGTGAATTCGGTGTTAACCTTGCAAAAGTAAAAGGTACTGGTCGTAAAGGTCGTATTCTACGTGAAGACGTTCAGTCTTACGTGAAAGAGTTAATTAAACGTGCTGAATCTGCACCAGCGAATGCAGGTGGTGGATTACCAGGCATGTTGCCTTGGCCGAAAATTGACTTCAGCAAATTTGGTGAAATTGAAGAAGTTGAATTAAGCCGTATCCAGAAAATCTCTGGTGCTAACTTAAGCCGTAACTGGGTAATGATCCCTCACGTTAATCTGTTCGATGAAGCAGATATCACTGAGGTTGAAGAATTCCGTAAGCAGCAAAATAAAGAAGCAGAGAAGAAAAAACTGGATGTTAAGATCACTCCGTTAGTCTTTGTGATGAAAGCAGCTGCAAAAGCACTGGCTGATATGCCACGCTTTAATAGCTCTATCTCTGAAGATGGACAGAAACTGATCCTGAAAAAATACATCAATATTGGTATTGCTGTAGATACACCTAACGGTTTAGTTGTTCCTGTTTTCAAAGATGTTAACAAAAAAGGCATTATTGAACTTTCTTATGAGCTGGCTGAAATCTCTAAGAAAGCACGTGCAGGTAAACTGACCGCTGCTGATATGCAAGGCGGATGTTTCACAATTTCTAGCCTTGGTGGTATTGGTACTACCGGTTTTGCACCTATCGTTAACGCACCAGAAGTTGCGATAATGGGGCTGTCTCGTTCTTCTATGAAACCAGTATGGAACGGTAAAGAATTCGTACCACGCTTGATTTTACCAATGTCTTTATCTTTCGATCACCGTGTGATTGATGGTGCTGACGGTGCTAGATTTATCACTCTGATTAATCAGTACATGAGCGATTTACGTCGTTTGGTAATGTAATCATTAAAACCGGTGCTTAGCGCCGGTTTCTCTGATTGTCGTGATAGATTTTACAACCATACATCCTAGGTTGTGAGATCAATCATGTTAGAGCGCTTTTCAGTTTATTAACATTTCTGTAAACTGCATGCGGTATGTAAGTCTCGGTGTTAAATATGGATTATCGTCTGACTCGCCGGACAAATAAATAATGAGGTCACGATGAGTACTGAAATTAAAGCACAGGTAGTGGTTCTTGGTGCAGGTCCTGCGGGTTATTCCGCGGCGTTCCGTTGCGCTGACTTAGGTTTAGATACAGTTTTAGTAGAACGTCACTCTACGCTGGGTGGTGTTTGTCTGAACGTGGGTTGTATCCCTTCTAAAGCGTTACTCCACGTTGCTAAAGTTATCGAAGAAGCGAAAGCATTATCTGAACACGGTGTTGTTTTTGATGCCCCTAAAACAGATATCGACAAAATTCGCATCTGGAAAGACAAAGTTATTTCTCAGTTAACTGGCGGTTTGGCTGGCATGGCTAAAGGCCGTAAAGTTACAGTCGTTAACGGCGAAGCTAAATTTACAGGTTCTCATACTCTCTCTGTTGCAGGTGCTGAAGGCACAACAACAATTACATTTGAAAATGCGATTGTTGCAGCAGGTTCACGTCCAATTGAACTGCCATTTATTCCACATGAAGATCCACGTGTTTGGGATTCAACAGATGCACTGGAACTGAAAAATGTACCAGAGCGTTTACTGGTAATGGGTGGTGGTATCATCGGTCTGGAAATGGGGACTGTTTATCACGCCCTCGGTTCTCAGATTGACGTGGTTGAAATGTTTGATCAGGTCATTCCTGCTGCCGATAAAGACGTGGTTAAAGTATTTACCAAACGTATCAGCAAGAAATTTAACCTGATGCTAGAAACCAAAGTGACTGCGGTTGAAGCAAAAGAAGATGGTATTTATGTAACGATGGAAGGCAAAAAAGCCCCAGCAGAGCCACAACGTTATGATGCCGTTTTAGTTGCTATCGGTCGTGTACCTAACGGTAAATTGTTAGATGCAGGTCAAGCTGGTATTGAAGTTGATGATCGCGGCTTTATCCATGTTGATAAACAAATGCGTACAAATGTACCTCACATCTTTGCTATCGGTGACATCGTTGGTCAACCAATGCTGGCTCACAAAGGTGTTCACGAAGGTCACGTTGCTGCAGAAGTTATCTCTGGCAAAAAACATTACTTCGATCCGAAAGTTATTCCATCTATCGCTTATACTGAACCAGAAGTTGCATGGGTTGGTATGACAGAAAAAGAAGCGAAAGAGAAAGGCGTAAGCTATGAAGTGGCTTCTTTCCCTTGGGCGGCATCTGGTCGTGCTATCGCTTCAGATTGCGCTGATGGTATGACTAAACTGATTTTTGACAAAGAAACTAACCGAGTTATCGGTGGTGCTATTGTCGGTTCTAACGGTGGTGAACTGTTAGGTGAAATCGGTCTGGCTATCGAAATGGGTTGTGATGCTGAAGATATCGCATTAACTATCCACGCTCACCCAACGCTGTACGAATCAATTGGTATGGCAGCGGAAGTATTTGAAGGTAGCATCACTGACCTGCCAAATCCAAAAGCGAAAAAGAAAAAATAAGCGACTTGTTTACTGAAAACAGCTTTACTGAAAACAGCTTTACTGAAAATAGTTTTGCTGAAAACAGTTTACTAAAGTAGTTTAAATGATAAGGGCTAAGTTCTTGCTAGAACTTGGCTCTTTTTTTACGTTTTTTTCTCACCTTTTATCATGGTTAGTTATTTTCTCCGCTGTTATTATTCCTTTCGCTGCTTGTTTTGCCGATATATTGTACTTAATGGTGAAAAATTGAATCAAAGAAACTATTAAAAGTGTGGTTATTAGCTAAAATATTGGTTAAAAGTGCCTGTTATAGATTTTGTTTAAGTGATTTAATCTGAATAAGTAGATATTTGAATCTTATTAATGTTACTTTTATGTGAACGAATTAACATCGTGTTGAAGATTTGCTATGCTGATGGTCCTTAGCTAAGCATAATTTCACAACCTCTTAAGTTTTATGCGAGCAAAAGATCCTCTGACCTGGCATCCAATAGTTAGGGTGCAGACAGCCGGGTATATAAATGACAAAGAAGCGAGGAGAAAGTCGTGCTAGAAGAATACCGTAAGCACGTAGCAGAGCGTGCAGCTGAAGGTGTCGTTCCAAAACCTCTCGATGCCACACAAACAGCAGCACTTGTTGAGCTATTAAAAAATCCCCCTAAAGGTGAAGAAGCGTTCCTTCTAGACCTTATTGTTAACCGCGTTCCCCCTGGTGTTGATGAAGCCGCTTATGTTAAAGCTGGTTTTTTAACCGCACTGGCTAAAGGCGAAACCTCATCACCATTGATCTCTCCAGAAAAAGCCGTTGAATTATTAGGTACAATGCAAGGCGGCTACAATATTCATGCGTTAATTGAATCTCTGGATGATAACAAACTTGCGCCTATCGCCGCCAAAGCGCTTTCTCATACTTTATTAATGTTCGATAACTTCTATGATGTCGAAGAGAAAGCGAAAGCGGGTAATACCTACGCTAAACAAATTATGCAATCTTGGGCTGATGCGCAGTGGTTTACAGAGCGCCCAGCGTTAGCAGAAAAAATCACGGTTACCGTATTTAAAGTCACGGGTGAAACCAACACCGATGACTTATCACCAGCACCTGATGCGTGGTCTCGTCCTGATATTCCATTACACGCATTAGCGATGCTAAAAAATGCGCGAGAAGGTATTGAACCTGATCAACCAGGTAATGTAGGACCAATCAAACAGATCGAAGCGCTAAATAAAAAAGGCTTCCCACTCGCTTATGTTGGTGATGTTGTTGGTACCGGTTCTTCTCGTAAGTCAGCAACTAACTCAGTGCTGTGGTTTATGGGCGATGATATTCCTTTCGTTCCAAATAAACGCGGTGGTGGTGTTGTGCTTGGCGGTAAAATTGCCCCTATTTTCTTTAATACTATGGAAGATGCAGGTGCATTACCTATCGAAGTTGATGTTTCTAAATTAAATATGGGTGATGTAATTGATATTTACCCATACAAAGGTGAAATCCGTGATCATGAAACGAATGAATTACTGGAAACCTTTGAACTGAAAACTGATGTGCTGGTCGATGAAGTTCGTGCGGGTGGTCGTATTCCACTGATTATTGGTCGTGGTTTAACCTCTAAAGCACGTGAAGCATTAGGTTTACCAGTAAGTACACTGTTCCGTCATGCTAAGCCAGTTGCAGAAAGTAAGCGTGGTTTTTCTTTAGCTCAAAAAATGGTAGGTCGTGCATGTGGACGTACTGGTATTCGCCCTGGCGAATATTGCGAGCCAAAAATGACCTCAGTGGGATCACAAGATACTACGGGTCCTATGACTCGTGATGAGCTAAAAGACCTTGCTTGCCTTGGTTTCTCTGCTGATTTAGTGATGCAATCTTTTTGTCATACCGCCGCTTATCCAAAACCTGTAGATGTGACAACACATCACACATTACCTGATTTTATTATGAACCGTGGTGGTGTTTCACTGCGTCCGGGTGACGGTATTATCCACTCATGGTTAAACCGTATGTTATTACCAGATACCGTTGGTACTGGTGGTGACTCGCATACACGTTTCCCTATTGGCATCTCATTCCCAGCAGGTTCAGGTTTAGTGGCTTTTGCTGCTGCAACTGGGGTAATGCCATTAGATATGCCAGAATCTGTTCTGGTACGCTTTAAAGGTGAAATGCAGCCGGGTGTCACTTTACGTGATTTGGTTCATGCTATTCCTTATTATGCGATTCAAGAAGGCTTACTGACGGTTGAGAAAAAAGGTAAGAAAAATATTTTCTCAGGTCGTATTTTAGAAATTGAAGGTCTGCCAGAACTAAAAGTTGAGCAAGCATTTGAATTAGCGGATGCTTCAGCAGAACGTTCTGCGGCTGGTTGTACTATCAAATTAGATAAAGCGCCAATTATTGAATATCTGCAATCAAATATTACATTGCTGAAATGGATGATTGCAGAAGGTTATGGTGACCGTCGTACTATTGAGCGTCGTATTACTTCAATGGAAAATTGGCTAAATGATCCACAGCTATTAGAAGCAGATGCAGATGCTGAATATGCTGCGGTGATCGAAATTGATTTAAATGAAATCAAAGAACCAATTTTATGTGCGCCAAACGATCCTGATGATGCTCGTTTATTATCTGATGTCGCAAACAGTAAAATTGATGAAGTATTCATCGGTTCTTGTATGACCAATATTGGTCACTTCCGTGCGGCGGGTAAACTGCTTGACCAACATAAAGGTCAATTACCTACACGTTTATGGGTTGCGCCACCTACAAAAATGGATGCTGCTCAATTAACAGAAGAGGGCTATTACAGCGTCTTTGGTAAGAGTGGTGCACGTATTGAAGTACCGGGCTGTTCATTGTGCATGGGTAACCAAGCGCGTGTTGCTGATGGTGCAACGGTGGTTTCTACATCAACACGTAACTTCCCTAACCGTTTAGGTACTGGTGCTAATGTCTATTTGGCTTCGGCTGAATTAGCGGCGGTTGCTTCTTTATTAGGTCGTTTACCTGAGCCACAAGAGTACCTTGATTTTATGAATAAAGTGGATGAAACCGCTGAAGATACTTATCGCTATCTGAATTTTGATCAATTAGAGCAATATACAGACAAAGCAGATCAAGTTATTTTTCAAACCACGGTGTAATACTTTTATTTATTCGCTTTAAGCGTATTTAATATGAACAAACGGGAGGATAAAACCTCCCGTTTTTTGTTATTTTTGTCATAATAAGAATAAGATGTTTTTTTCTATAAAAGAGATAAATCAAATAAGGGGCGTACACCATGGATTATGAATTTCAGCGAGATTTAACTGGCGGTATTTTTGCCCGTTTTTCGATGGATCATGAAGCTATTGGTTATTGGCTTAATGATGAAATTCAGGGTGATATAAGCCAGATAGACCAAATTTTTGAAGAGATGGAAGCGGTTAAAGGAAGCGAGAGGCAATGGGAACTTATCGGTAAAGAATACAGCCTATTTATTGATGATGAAGAAATCATGATAAGAGCTAATACACTTCATTTTGAAACCGATGAAATGGAAGAAGGCATGAGCTATTACGACAACGAAAGTATCTCATTTTGTGGGCTAGATGATTTCGCTACTATGCTACAAAAATATCGGTTATTTATTCTAGAAAATAGTAAAAATTAACAATTCCTATATATTTTTAGAATGAATCTGCCACAATATGCTCTTTGTTGCTATTCTTGTTATTACGTTTTTAAGTTGAAAAAGGTGGCCTAATGAATGAATTACCGGGTAGTTTAGATGAAGCAACAGGTTGGTTTGTTGCAAATCAAGACCTCTTTATTCAGTATGCGGTGAATATTATTGCAGCGTTTCTTATCTTATTTGTTGGTCTTTTTGTTGCCAAAATGATTGGAAAAGGGGTTGCTAGAGTCTTAACGCTACGTCATATCGATGCAACGGTAGTAACGTTCTTGTCTGTTTTAGTACGTTATACGGTTGTTGCTTTCACTTTAATTGCGGTATTAGGCAGATTAGGTGTACAAACTGCTTCTGTTATCGCGGTATTAGGTGCGGCTGGTTTAGCGGTTGGTTTAGCGCTACAAGGTTCACTTTCTAACTTTGCCGCGGGTGTATTAATTGTTATTTTCCGCCCAATTCGTGCGGGTGAATATGTCATGATAGGTGCTGTAGAAGGTACCGTGAGAGATGTACAGATTTTCTCAACCACTTTACGCTCAGCAGATGACCGCATTATCGTTATTCCAAATAGCAAAATAATCAGCAGCGAAGTTATTAACTTAACGCGAGAACCTGATCGCCGGACACAAATTATGGTTGGTGTCGCTTACGATGCTGACATAGATACAGTAAAAAAAGTGTTGGGTAATGTTGTTGCTAAAGATAAACGAATTCAGCATGAGAAAGGTGTGACTATTCGTTTACATGAAATGGCGCCTTCTTCATTAAACTTTGTCGTTCGTGTTTGGACAACAAATGGCGATGCATGGCCTGTTTATTGGGATCTAATGGAAGATTTTAAACGCACGTTAGATGCTCATAATATTGGTATTCCATTCCCACAAATGGATATTTATATGCATCAGCCACAAAATGCGACAGCTAAAGCTGAGTAATCTCACTAAAATAGATGCGATAGAGCCACGTTAACAACGTGGCTTTTTTGTATTATTTTACTGGATTACACGTATTAGTTTCTCTTATTAACAATAAGAATGATTCATTTCCTCTAATATCAAAATACACTTATTATTCAGCAAATATTTAACGAATAATTATTAAGGTATTTTGCATGTTCACGACTTTTTTTCAGGGTTTTATATTAAGTGCAGCAATGATTTTACCTATAGGTGCCCAGAATGCATTTGTTCTTCAACAAGGCAGCAAAAAACAATTTCACTTAATGAGTGCATTTTTATGTGCATTAAGTGATGTTGTATTAATTACTGCAGGTGTATTTGGTGGTAGTGCATTACTTAGTCAATCAGAAACATTGCTGTTACTTATTACTTGGGGCGGTGTTGCGTTTTTATTGTGGTATGGCTGGAGTGCATTTAAAACGGTATTTTCAAAAGATATTGAATTATCTCAAACTGCAAATCAGGTAAAAAGCCGCTGGCGTGTGATTGTCACATTAGTTGCTGTGACTTGGTTAAACCCTCATGTTTATCTCGATACTTTTGTTGTAATTGGAAGTATAGGGGGGCAATTAACTTCAGAACTGCGTCCTTGGTTTACGTTTGGTGCGATATTGGCATCAATTTGTTGGTTTTTTGCTTTAGCATTATTAGCCGCTTGGTTTTCTCCTGTGTTAAGCAAAGCGCGCGCTCAACGCATTATTAATCTTTTTGTTGGCTGTGTGATGTGGTTTATTGCTGTGCAATTAGCGGCTCAGGGATGGAAAATTATCTTTCAATCTTAAAGATCTTTACACGAGATGTGCTAATGTTCATTTTATCCGTCATAAGATGGTGTAACTTATTCTCTTGTCAGGAGGTTTTTGTGAAATTAAAAGCGACTGTATTAGCATCCGTGTTAGCGCTTGGGTTACCTTCCGCGGCTTTTGCTGCTGCTGAACCAGAAGGACCACATATTACAACATCGGGTAATGCAACTATTAAAGCCGCTCCTGATATGGCAACACTCAATATACAGGTCAGCGAAAGAGCAAAAGATGCAGCTCAGGCTAAAAAACAAGTTGATGAGCGTGTTGCAAAATACTTTGTTTTCTTAAAAGAAAATGGCGTAGTAAAAGAAGATATTGATGCAGCCAATATTCGTACTCAACCAAATTATGAATATGATAAAAAAACGGAACGTTCCGTGATTAACGGCTATACCGCAACACGTACAGTCAATGTCAAAATTAAAAAATTGGAACAACTTAATACGTTGCTTGATGGTGCATTAGCCGCAGGCTTAAATGAAATTAATAGTGTTGAGTTTGGTGTTAATAATTCAGAGCAATACAAAATAAAAGCACGTGAAGTTGCGATTAAAAATGCGATAGACCAAGCCAGCTCAGTGGCAAAAGGTTTTGGTGCTGATTTAGGTGCGGTCTATAGTGTGAGCTATCGTGCACCAGAAGCGACACCTTATCCAATCGCACAAGTTCGTATGGATGCAATGGCATTAAAAGCTCAAGCACCCGCTGCGGTACAGGAAACTTATGAACAACAAAGTATCGAATTTAAAGATTATGTTGATGTGGTCTTTGAATTAAAACGCACTAAATAATCTTGTTGTCATAAAAATAAAATAGGCTTCAATTGGAAGCCTATTTTTGTGTGAAGAAGATGAAATAATGAGTATCACTCTTCATCTTGTTTTAATACTTTTCGACCAAAATCAATCAATGCATCGGTGACTTTTCTCATGGTTCTGCTTTCAGGTGCAAAACGGTGCCAATAGAGCATTCGACGTTGGCAAAGCCCCGGAGTTAAATCAACGAGCTGACCATTTTTTAGTTCATCTGAAATTTGCAGATGTGGGATCATACAACAGGTTGAACCCTGTCTAGCCAATTGTACGAACGCTTCAGAAGAGTTAACAATATGGCAAGGAACACTACCAGGAGAGAGTCCGAAATTTTGTTGTAGAAATGCCTGATGCATATCATCAAGATGGTCAAAGGCGACCGCAGGCGCTTTTAATAACGATGATTTGGTTACACCATTAGCAAAATAACGTTGGGCAAAATCAGGTGAGGCGACAAATAAGTAGTCTAGCGCACCTAATTGATCTACTAAGCAACTTGGTAATGCTTGAGGTTGGATACTGATAGCACCAACAACTTCACCGCGTCTTAACCGCTCTTGAGTACGGGTTTCATCTTCAACTTGGATATTTAAACGGATCGGAAGTTGCGTTAAAACGGGGTGCAAAGCAGGAAGTAACCATGTTGCTAAACTATCCGCATTCACTGCTAAAGAGAGTAAAAGAGGCGTCGAACCACTATTTTCATCACCTAACCACTGTTCTTCTAATAATTCTACTTGATGTAATAATGCTAATAGTTTTTGTCCTTGCTCTGTCGGTTGCGGTGGGACAGTGCGTACCAGTAAAGGTTGCCCAAACAAGTTTTCTAACTGCTTGATACGCTGTGAAACGGCAGATTGAGTAATACATAGCTTTTGCGCGGCTCGTTCAAAGCCACGCTCTCGAATGACAGCATCAAGGGCTTGTAGTGCCCGATAATCAGGACGTTTCATTAACAGACTCTCTTTGATTTTATATTCTATTGCCTACTATGCCATATTTTTGTTTGTAATGAGTTAAAATGTTGCTTCTCAGTTTTTGATGTGTCTCCTGCTAGTTTTCAATGCAATATGCTATTCTTATTCCATTAATGTGATAAATAAGGTTTTTTTAAATGACTCAGGATGAATTAAAAAAAGCGGTAGGTTGGGCGGCGCTTGATTATGTAAAACCCGGCATGATTGTTGGTGTGGGTACCGGTTCAACTGCTTCTCATTTCATTGATGCATTAGCGACAATGAAAGGTCAAATCGAAGGAACCGTTTCAAGTTCAGTTGCATCAACTGAAAAACTGAAAAGCTACGGTATTCCTGTTTTTGACTGTAATGAAGTGGATTCTTTAGATATTTATGTTGATGGTGCTGATGAGATCAACCATCAAATGCAAATGATTAAAGGCGGTGGTGCGGCATTAACGCGTGAAAAAATAATCGCGGGTGTAGCAAAAACGTTTATCTGTATTGTTGATGAGTCTAAACAAGTTGATGTATTAGGTAAATTTCCTCTCCCTATTGAAGTTATTCCGATGGCTCGCTCTTTTGTCGCGCGCGAATTAGTTAAACTAGGTGGTCTACCTGAATATCGTGAAAATGTGGTTACTGATAATGGTAATATCATTTTAGACGTACATAATTTAACAATTCTTAATCCTATTGAGTTAGAAAATAAAATAAACAGTATCCCCGGTGTGGTAACGGTAGGATTATTTGCTAATCGTGGTGCAAATATCGTATTGATGGGAACCTCACAAGGCGTTAAAACAATCAAGTAATTGATAGAAAAATAGGTAACAGCGGTTACCTATTTTTTTCAAATTATTTCAAAAACCTTAAATACAGTGATATATATCACACGATAGTTATATCTCTACCTAAAATTCTGTCATTATCCCAGTCAAAATCATTTTGCTCGGTAGAAAATCACTTTATCTATCGCTTATTCTGCCATTGTGGCAATCGGTTGTATTGCGACAAAATCTATTTTTGTTATGTTGATGGGACAGGATTCAGTTTTCATACATGTAACAACGATAGGGCAGGGTAAATGGTTAAAGTATCTTTGGAAAAAGAAAAGATAAAGTTTCTACTACTGGAAGGTGTGCATCAAAGCGCAGTAGAAAATTTACGAGCAGCAGGTTATACCAATATTGAATATCACAAAGGCGCATTATCGGACGAAGAATTAAAAGAAGCTATCCGTGATGCTCGTTTTGTTGGTCTTCGTTCTCGTACTCACTTAACAGAAGAAATTTTTGCAGCAGCAGAAAAACTGGTTGCTGTTGGATGTTTCTGTATCGGGACTAACCAAGTTGATTTAGATGCGGCTTCCCGTCGTGGTATTCCTGTTTTTAATGCGCCATTCTCAAACACCCGTTCCGTGGCTGAGATGGTACTAGGCGAATTATTGCTTTTACTTCGTCGTATTCCAGAAGCGAATGCTAAAGCACACCGTGGTGTGTGGGATAAACAAGCTAAAGGCTGTTTTGAAGCGCGTGGTAAAAAACTGGGAATTATTGGTTATGGTCATATTGGTACTCAGTTAGGTATTTTAGCGGAAAGTGTTGGTTTAGATGTCTATTTTTATGATATCGAAAACAAATTGCCTTTAGGTAATGCAACACAAATTCGTCATCTGTCTGAATTGCTTAATATGTGTGATATTGTCAGTCTTCATGTACCAGAAACAGCATCGACCAAAAATATGATTGGTCATGAAGAAATTCAACGTATGAAACCAGGCTCTATTTTGATTAATGCTTCACGCGGTACGGTCGTGGATATCCCTGCATTAGCTCAAGCATTAGAATCTAAACACTTATCAGGTGCTGCTGTTGACGTATTCCCATCAGAGCCGGGTGCAAATAATGATCCTAACGATCCTTTTATTTCAGAATTAATTCAATTTGATAATGTGATACTGACACCACACATTGGTGGTTCAACACAAGAAGCACAGGAAAATATTGGCTACGAAGTAGCAGGTAAATTAGCGAAGTATTCTGATAATGGTTCAACGTTATCCGCAGTTAACTTTCCTGAAGTATCATTGCCAAGCCATAACGAAGATGTAAACCGTTTATTGCACATTCATGAAAACCGCCCTGGTATGATGAATAGCATCAACAAAGTATTCACAGAAGAGAATATCAACGTTGAAGCACAATATTTACGGACATCAGGCAATGTAGGTTATGTGGTTATTGACGTCACCACACAAACGAAAGCACAAGCTGAATTAGTGTTACAAAGAATTAAAGCGTTACCGGGTACTATTCGTGCTCGTATGTTGTATTAATTTTACTTTTATATTCGCTAATAAATAACATTAAGCAATAATGAAAGGCTCGAGTTAATTATCGAGCCTTTTTTATTTTTAGTAAAAAGTCACTGTGTTTGCTTATCCCATAATTGGCGATAAAGAGAGTGATTTTTTAATAGAGTAGAGTGTGTTCCCTCTTCTAGCACTCGGCCTTTATCAATAACATAAATATAATCTGATCGAGATATTGTGTTTAATCGATGAGCAATACTAATCACGGTTCTATTTTTACAGATAGTGGGTAAATTCGCTAAAATCTCAGCTTCAGATTGGTAATCAAGTGCTGAAGTTGCCTCATCAAGTATAAGAATACAAGGATTAGTTAATAGCGCTCTTGCTAAGGCAATCCGCTGACGCTGCCCGCCTGATAAGCAGCCACCTCTTTCGCCAACTTGGGTATTAAAGCCTTTAGGTAACTGTTCAATAAAATGAAAAGCACCCGCAAGTTTTGCTGCATCTATTATTTCATTTTCAGTACAGTGAGGTTTTGATAAACGAATATTCTCAGCAATAGTCCCCGTAAAAAGAAAGTTCTCTTGTAGTACGATACCAATGCTCTGTCGTAGAGATAAAGGATCCGCAATAGCGAGATCCATTCCATCGATATATATCTGACCCTGCTGTGGTGTATAAAATCGCTGAATTAAACGCGTAAGCGTACTTTTTCCTGAACCCGAAGGTCCAGTAATACCAATAAATTTACCCGCGGGGATTGATAATGAAAGTCGCTCGATAACATCAGGTGAATCGAGAGCGTAACGAAAGCGAACATTAGAGAAAACAATATTTCCTTGGATATTGGGCATGGTTGCAAGCCCTTGATGTTGGTGCTCTGTGGGGGAATTTAAAATATCACCAATGCGATGTAGTGAGATTGTTGTTTGCTGAAAATCTTGCCATATTTGCGCTAATCGTAATATTGGTTGGGTAATATGAGCGGCAAACATATTAAAGGCAACAAGTTCACCTACCGTGAGTTGTAAATTTATAATTAACTTTACGCCATACCATAAAATAATAGCGGTAGTAATCTTATGAATAATTGAAATTAGCTGCTGTGCTAAAAGCGCTGTCTTCGCGGCAGAAAAACGATTAAGAATATGAATAGTTATTTTATATTGCCATTTTTTTATAAATAGTTGTTCAGTTGCCGTAACTTTTATGCTCTCTATACCATTTATTGCTTCGGTTAATAAGCTAGTGTTATCTGCACTGGCTTGATATTCCAGCTCAACCCAATAACGAATAATAGGACCAATAATTAACCAAAGAAGAAAGTAGAGTACTAAAGCAGCAACCGTTATCCATGTTAATAATATAGAGTAAGAAAACATAACAGCAATAAAGAGCGTAATAAAAATCAGATCAAGTACCATCATAAAAGCAGAACCAGTAATAAATTGTCTGATATGTGATAGCTCTTGAATACGAGCAATAATTTGCCCTGATTGACGCTGATTAAAAAACAGATTAGGGAGATGAATTAAGTGCTGATAAGCTTTACCTGAAAACTCAGCGCTGAACTTGCAAGAAATAAAAGTATAAAGTTTATCTCTTAATAGTAGATAAAGTGGTTCTATTATAGCAATAAGAAACAATACACCACCTAAGACATGTAAACTTGAAAGACTACGACCTGTTAATACTTTATCAATAATTTTTTCGAAAATAATAGGGTTAATTAAGGCAAATAATTGAATGACACATGAAAGAATAAATAAAAGAAAGAGTGATTTTTTTTGGCGTAAAACAGATGGAATAAACCACCTTAAGCTAAATGTACTATTTTTGTTATTTTCTTTATGATAAATGGTTAGTAATGTTTTGAGTATCTCTTTATTTGTTAATATATATTCTTTTTTGTTTTTACTTTTTGTATCTAAAACAACAATTTTATCTTTTTTCTTCTTTTTTAAGATATACCAGTAATTATTAATTTCAATAAGCGTATTAATCGCGATATCTTCACTGCTGTTACTATTTAATGTGGAAAATTCACATTTTAGATTAAGATGATTAGCCGCTTCAATAACTTTCCATTTGGTTAAGTTGTTACTTTTACCTATAAGATGAATAATCTGTTTTTTGGTGATTTTACCTCTATGTAATTTAGCATAGTAGAGTAAGCCATCAAGAATAGATGAGTGATATAAATTTTCTTTTTCATTAATATCCATATATTTTTCACTATTATTTTTCTCTAAGTGCTTCATGACGATAAACTTCAATAGGACTAAGTATATAATCAATAACTCTGCGTTTATCTATAATAATTTCAGCAATTAATGACATACCTGTTGTAAGTTTATATTCATGCCCTTTCATATTGATAAATTGTGTATTTAATTCAATTAATGTTGGATAGACTAAGCCTAATTGTTCATGCTGTACTGAATCTTTTGCAATATTAATCACTTTACCTTCAATGGTGCCGTATCGAGTATAAGGATAAGCATCAATCTTGATAATTGCTTTTTGATCTTTATAAATAAAGGCAATATCTTTGTTAAGAACATTCACTTCTGCGATATTTTTGTTAGTATCAGGAACAATAACCATCACACTTTGTGCTGGTTGTAATACACCTCCTAATGTATGAGTTGTTAATTGCTGAACAGTACCAGTTACTGGTGAACGAATGACTTTCAACTGTTGCCGTTTTTCTAAATGACTAAGAGTTTGATTTAATATTAATATCTCACTTTCATATTGCTTATATTTATCGTGCCACTCTAGCGATTTTTGTTTAATTAGTTTGTCTAGGCTCTCTGTTAATAGATTTTTTTTGCTAGTCATAAGTATGAGTTCAGACTGCTTTAAATTTATCTGCCTTGTTATATCAAGTAATTCTTTCTCATTTTCCAAATACTCCATTCTACTAATAACTTTTTTATTAAGTAAGATACTCTTTATTTCTAATCTTTCATCTATATTTTTTTTTAGTTTATTTAGTGAGGTTAGATTGTTTATAATTGACATTTTATTTTTATTGTTTATTTCTATTTCAATATTTATATTGTTAACGTTGGAAATAAATTCATTTTTTTCTTTCTTATAACTTACTAAAATAGATTTTCTAATTTTATTATCAAGTTTATTAAATTGGTAAAGTGATTCTAATGGGCTGTCTTGGCTTAATGCTTGATAGCGAATTTTTAATATCATTGAATGATTAAGTTTGTTTTTTATACTTTTTATTTCTTCATCGATACCTAGTATATCTAACGTTAATAAAGGTGTACCTTGCTTTACATATTGTCCATTTTTAACATGAATTTGTGTGAGGCGACTTTGTTCATAAGCTTGGATATGTTGTGAATACCCTGTAATAATTAATCTACCTGTTGCTGATGCTTGTACATCAAGTTTTCCCAAATATGCCCAAACAATAAAAATAATAACACTTAAGGATAGAGTTATTGCTATATAGTGGCTATACGGTGTCGGCGGTTTTTTAATGATGGCGATGTGATTAGGATAAAAATCATAATTACTGTTTACTCCTTTATGAGAAAAAAAACGTGATATTACCGACTTTATTTTTAACTTCATTATTAACATCCTTGTTGAATATCCCAAAGCTTTTTATAGTGACTTTCTTTATTAATTAGCTGATGATGATTTCCTTGCTCTATAATCTCGCCATTTTCTAATACTATAATGCGTTGGCACTCTCTTACACTAGAAAGTCGATGGGCAATAATAATAACAGTTTTATCCTTTGCGATTAATGGCATATTTTTTTGAATAATAGATTGAGATTCATCATCTAGGGCGCTTGTTGCCTCATCAAAGATTAAAATTTTAGGTTTTGCTAAAAGTGCTCTTGCAATAGCAATTCTTTGGCGTTGACCACCAGATAAAGAGCTGCCTCCTTCTACAATTAATGTGTCATAACCGAGCGATAATTTTAGAATAAATTCATGAGCACCCGCTAATTTAGCTGCAACGATAACTTCATCCAGTGAAGCATCAGGAACAGAAAGGCGAATATTATCAAAAACGGTTAAATGAAATAGAAAGCTTTCTTGTAATACAAAGCCTATTTGTTGACGTAATACCATAGGATTAAATTGTGAAACAGGAGTGCCATCTATATAAACATGACCTTGTTGAGGAATATAAAGCGCAGAAATCATTCTAGCCAGTGTACTTTTTCCTGAACCAGATGTACCAACAATACCAATAACTTCATGTTCTTTTATATTAAGTGAGATCTGATTTAAAATAGGGACTGTATTGCTTTGATAATAAAAGCTAACATTATCAAAAATAATTTCGCCTTTAATATCTAGGGATAGTGTTGCTATCTCTTTTTCTTTAGGAAGATTAAGAATATCTTGTAAATTATAAATGGCTATTTTTGTTCTTATGTATTTTCCCCAGGTAGAAACTGCGGTGCTTAGTGGATATAAACAATGGCTTAATAACATATTAAAGGCAATTAGCTGACCTATTGTCATCGATAAATTAATAACTTCATAAGCACCAAACCATAAAATTAACGCAATAGTTATTTTCTGAAGCGAAGAGACAATAAAATTGGAAAGATTATCAATATTTTGTGATTTTAAATTTTGATAAATCAATTGATGAATCTGATTATTCCATTGTTGTGTAAATCGTGGTTCAAGAGAAAGACTTTTTATGGTTTCTATTCCACCGATGCTTTCTGTTAGAAATGCAGTATTAATCGCGGATTTATGATATAGCTGTTGAATTGATTGTTCTATTTTTGGTGAGATTATTTTGGCTAAAATAAAGTAAAGTGGAATGGTGGCAAGAAAGAGTAGTGTTAGTTTTAAAGAGAGAATAGCCATTATAAAAATAAAAACAAAAATAAATAAAAAATCTACTACAAGTAGTAATAAGGTACGAGTAATAAACTCTCTAATAATATCTAACTCTTTTACTCTGGCAACAATAGTGCCAGTTTGTCTATGTTTGAAATAACTAAGTGGAAGTTTAAATAAGTGCTTTGTTAGCTTTAAACTCAGTGACATGTCAATTTTATTTGCCGTGTGATGATAGATATACTCTCTTATTCCTTTTAGTGTTCCTTCTGAAATAGCGATAAATACTAAACCAATAATTAATACATCAAGTGTAGAAAAAGCTTGATGTATAATGACCTTATCCATAACCATCTGTATGGCTAAAGGTGTCGTCAGTGCTAAAATTTGCAAGATAAATGAGTAAAAAAGAACACTTCGAAAAGTAGCTTTATATTTCATAAAAACTGGATAAAACCATGCAATATTAAAGCTACTATTATTCTTGAATTCAATGTGATAGTAGGTTTCTTTTGCGAGTGTAATAAACTCTTTTCGATTTATTTTTTTTGTTTTATTGGAATTGGTATCAAGAATAAGAAATTCATTTTTGTTATTTTTTAATAAGATTAATATGTTTTTATTTTTATCAAAAAAAATAACAGGACTTGTGATATTTTTATTTAAAATGGAACTTATTTGTTTTTTCTTTATTTTGAATTTATAAAGTTTTTCTATTTCTTTAATATGTGTTGTTTCTTTTATTATATCTAGATTAATTGGATCTTTTTCCAATAAATGAAAAATAGTATTAATCGCATTTATTAGGTTGTTTTTCTTGTTATTATCCATCCTGGCGTTAATATCCTCAATATGTGAATTAATGATATAAAAACGCAGTTAACCCTATTGTTATTTTTTTAGATATAAAAAAACAAAGATATTTATTGGTAATGAATTGAGTTAATACATTGATAAATTAAGATGAAAAATGCCAAATTTTATTTGGTGTAATAATTTCAGGTAATGGTACGTCCCAATCAGCAACCGGAAGTTGTTCAACTTGCTGGCAAGTATGTGCAAGTCCTATTGGATAAAACGATTTTTGTTGCCAATTTTCTAATGTTCTATCATAAAAACCTCCACCCATGCCTAAGCGTTGACCTGATGAATCGAACGCAACAAGTGGTGTAAATATAATGTCGATCTCTGATAACGGAATAACATCATTTACATTAAGAGGCGGCTCTGAAATGTTAAATCGATTTTTTATCAATTGCGTTTTGTGGGTATAACGCAAAAAAAGCAGATGATGGCGATGAAAAGGGTGCAAAATCGGTAAGCAAATTTTTTTGTTTAGTGCCCATAATTGTAAGATCAAAGGTGCAGTATCAATTTCACCATCAAAAGAGAGAAAAAGGGCAATGGTATCAGCATCTTTGATTTTGGGATGAGAGAGAACGTTGTCACTAAGTTGTTGAGCAGCAAGTTGTTGTTGCTCAGGAGTAAGAGAACGCCTCTGTTGACGAATAGCTTTGCGAATTTGGTCTCTTTGCTGAAAAAGCAAGGCGTTTGTCATTTATCAGCCCATCAGTAAATTGTCAGTTTTAATGAGGAGTTGTCATTCTCATCAATCTATAAATCTAAGGATATAAAAAAAGCTCTAAACGCTAAGCATTTAAAAATACTTAATGTTTAGAACTTAGATGGAGGTCTCCAAGATGCCGCCGCAAGCTGTAACCCTTGAACCCATGGTCCAAGGTGAACATAGTGTTGTTACCATTAGGCTGCCTGAACGAATCGGGTATGCTCACAAGTAACAGATCACCACGTTCTATGTGTTTCGAATATCGGCTCAGGGGACTGGCCCGCTGGCAAACATCTCAGAGAAATTTGGTGGGTGCCGTTAAGCACCTTATCTATAAACTATTGTATTATTTTAATTGCAGAAAGCAACCTATTATCTGTTAATTTCGTGGTGTACGCATGCTTTCTGAACAAATCTACTTTGCAGTTGAAAAAGTGCGATCATGGTGCTTGCCTTGATCGTGTAAAGCTTGTTCAATGGACTGTTGTAGCATTTTTATTTTCTCTTCCATATTGTAGGCATAGTCTCTCGTTTTTAGCTTTTCTTCTGCCAACTCATGGCTCATATTCAATGCCACTATAAAAATTAAGTGCTCTGTGTTGGAAACACCACTGCGCTCCTTGAGATCTTGTAATCGTTGTTCAAGTTCAGCAGCAGAAGCCAGTAAAGCATCTCTTTGTTCTGGTGGGCAATTGACTCGTAATGAGCGCCCAAAAATTTGAAGATCAACGGGTTGTGCGGACATGATTCCTTCCTGACATAAAATCTGTGCTACGTACTGAGTAGTGTATACGGTTATAACGCTGTATTAAACGCTATTACAGCAAAAATTCCAATGATTAACATAGCTTAACTGGTACAGCGACTTCTATTGATGGTAGCATATCTTGAACTATTCCCCTAAATGCGACGTTTATTTTATGTCAAAAGAAAACACATTACCGAGTTATCAGTCTATCGACGCTTTATTACAGCAACATACTGTTCCTTTAACCGCTGCAGAAATGCATGGGTTGATAACAGGTTTTATTTGTGGTGCTGTCCGCGATAGTAGTTGGAAAACGCTGTTACATGATCTGACTAACGAAGGTTTAGCATTTCCTAAAACGTTATTAGACCCACTTGAAGCACTGTATCATGTAACTTATGAGCAACTCGATGACAGCGTATTCAATTTTTCTATGCTACTTCCTGCTGAATCAGATTCTATTTTTTTAAGAGCAGATGCACTTGCTGGTTGGGTAAACCATTTTCTTTTAGGTTTAGGTGTTGCACAGCCTAAACTATCTGAGCACAAAGAGCTTCTCGAAGTTATTACTGATTTACGTAATATTGGTGCATTAGGTTATGAAGAAGACGAAAATCAAGAAGAACTTGAAGATGCACTTGAAGAAGTTACCGAATATGTAAAAGTGTCGGTTCAACTTTGCTACATTACATTTGTTGCCCCAAAAGGCAAGGAAAGTGATGAACAAGATGAACAACGTATTTTACATTAATCACATCATTAATTAGAAATCATAAAGATAAAAGAAAGACAGGAGAGGGTATGAATAAGCAAGAATTTTTATCCCGTCGTCAGGCGTTATTAGCTCAGATGAAACCTGCTAGTGCGGCTATCTTTTTTGCTGCACCAACAGCGCAACGCAACGCTGATAGTGAATATCCTTATCGTCAGCATAGTGACTTCCTTTATCTGACCGGTTTTAGTGAACCAGAAGCGGTTCTTGTGCTGATTAAAAGCGATGAAACTCATAATCATAGTGTGCTGTTTAATCGTGTGAGAGATCTCACCGCAGAAATCTGGTTTGGTCGCCGTCTTGGTCAAGATGCGGCACCTGAAAAACTAGGCGTTGATAAAGCGTTACCTTATGAAGATGTTGGTGAACAGTTATATCAATTACTTAATGGATTGGATGTTGTTTATCATGCGCAAGGTGAATATGCTTTTGCGGATGAAATCGTGTTTAGTGCTTTAGATACCTTAAGAAAAGGCTCTCGTCGTAATTTAAAAGCGCCACAAACAGTTATTGATTGGCGTCCAATGGTTCATGAGCTACGCCTATTTAAAACGGATATTGAAATTGATTTAATGCGTAAAGCAGGTGAAATTTCGGCACTTGCACATACTCGCGCAATGCAAAAATGCAAACCGGGTATGTATGAATATCAACTTCAAGGTGAAATTGAGCATGAGTTTGTTTCTCATGGTGCACGTTTTCCGTCTTATAACAGTATTGTTGGCAGTGGTGAAAACGGATGTATTTTGCACTACACCGAAAATGAAACCAAAATGCGTGATGGGGATTTGGTCCTAATCGATGCTGGATGTGAATATGCAGGCTATGCCGGTGATATTACGCGCACATTCCCTGTTAATGGTAAATTTACGCGTCAACAACGTGAAATTTACGACATTGTTTTAAAATCAATCAATGTCTCTCTCGAATTGTACAAACCTGGTACAAGTATCAAAGAAGTCACCGAGCATGTGGTGTATATCATGGTCGAAGGACTCGTAAAACTGGGCATTATGCACGGTGAAGTCGAACATTTGATCGAAACAAAAGCTTATCAGCGTTTCTTTATGCATAGCCTCAGTCATTGGTTAGGGCTTGATGTTCATGATGTTGGTCATTATGGCGTCGAACGTGACCGTATTTTAGAACCAAGAATGGTACTGACTATTGAACCGGGTCTTTATATTGCACCAGATGCTGATGTACCGCAGGAATATCGCGGTATTGGTATTCGCATCGAAGATGATATTTTAATTACAGAAACGGGCAATGAGAATCTCACCGCATCTGTAGTTAAAGATGCTGATGACATTGAAGCACTAATGGCAGGAAAAATTTAAGGCTAATATCCACATGAACGTGATTATCGTTGGTGGTGGAATGGCGGGAGCAACACTTGCACTCGCGCTTTCTGCGCTAAATAAAGGTAAAATTTCAATATCATTAATTGAAACGTCAGAGCCTGACAAAGGTCATCCGGGGTTTGATGCCAGAGCAATAGCACTTGCCCATGGTACTGCAAAGCGATTAGAACAAATTGGTATTTGGTCAACGCTTAAGCCTTTTGTTACACCAATTAATCATGTTCATGTTTCTGATAGAGGACATTGTGGTTTTGTTAATATAAGTGCGCAAGACTACGCTATTTCAGCGTTAGGCTACGTAATAGAGCTGCACGACGCAGGTCGTCAGCTTTTCGCTCAATTAAAAAAACAGTCCAATATTCAGTTATATTGCCCAGCTAAAGTTGAGCATGTGCATCGTGATATCGACGCTGTTGAAGTGACGCTTAATGATGGTACTCGGTTAAAAGGTGATTTATTGGTTGCCGCCGATGGAACACATTCAGCAATAGCACATCAGTGCCATATTCAATGGCAACGTGAACGTTATGAGCAAGTCGCGGTTATTGCCAATGTAAAAACAGAAATTGATCCGCAAGGTAAAGCCTTTGAACGCTTTACTGAATTTGGTCCTTTAGCGATGTTACCCATGAGTGAGGGGCGCAGTTCCCTTGTATGGTGTCATCCAATGGCGAAACAGGCTGAAATAGCGCAATGGGATGATAAAACAACGATTGCTCATTTACAGCGTGATTTTGGCTGGCGATTAGGACGCATTGAGCATATAGGTAAGCGCAATAGCTATCCTCTAGTATTACAAAAAGCGAATCAAATTATCAGCCATCGCCTTGCGCTAGTTGGAAATGCGTCACAAACGCTTCATCCTATTGCAGGACAAGGTTTTAATCTTGGTCTACGAGATGTGATGGCATTGGCTAATACATTAACCAAAGCAATTAATTCAGATGTTGATATCGGTAGCTATCAAGTGCTATCTCAATATCAGCAACTTCGCCAAAACGATAGAGAAGAGACGATTGGAATAACGGATGGGTTAGTTAAAGTATTTGCTAACCGCTGCATGCCTTTAATTATATCGCGCAATATTGGATTAATGGCGATGGAACTTATTCCTGCTCTACGTAATAGATTGGCACACCAAACCTTAGGTTGGACAGACTAAGTATAATTGTTTTTAGGATACTTTTATTATGAAATCATTTGATGTTGTTATTGCTGGTGGTGGAATGGTAGGGCTTGCATTAGCCTGCGGATTACACGGGTGTGGTTTACGTATAGCGATAATAGAAAATCACCCTGTAACGGAACATTTTCACTCGCAAGATGATTTTTCATTACGGGTATCAGCAATTAATACGGCAAGTGAGTTACTGCTTAAAAAATTAGGTGTATGGGAAAATCTCAATGCATTACGAGCAACACCCTATCAAGGTATGGAAGTGTGGGATCAAGATAGTTTTGGTCGCATTCAATTCTCTGCTCAAAAAGAAGGGTTTACTCATCTAGGCTCTATCATCGAAAATCATTTAATCCGCGAAGTACTTTGGCAAAAATGCGAAAGTTACAGTGATATTACGTTTTACTCACCCGCTCAAATTGAACGTATTGTGTGGGGTGAAAATGATGCTTTTATTACACTTGATAATGGTGAGATGCTAACCGCCAGATTAGTCATCGGCGCTGATGGCGCTAACTCTTGGTTACGCAAAAATGCAGATATCCCACTCACTTTTTGGGATTATGAACATCACGCGTTGGTTGCGACTATTCGCACTGAACAGCCTCATAACAATGTCGCTCGCCAAGTCTTTCATGGTGAAGGCATTTTGGCATTTCTGCCATTATCAGATCCACATACCTGTTCTATCGTTTGGTCTTTACCGGGAAATCTTGCTCAAGAGTATAAAAATGCAGATAAAACCCTGTTTGAGCGCACCTTGGGCGTTACTTTTGATATGAGCTTAGGGCAATGTGAACTGATAAGTGAACGCATGACGATTCCTTTAACGGGGCGTTATGCTCGTCAATTTGCGGCTCCTCGCTTAGCGTTATTAGGAGATGCGGCACATACCATTCATCCTTTAGCTGGACAGGGTGTAAATCTTGGGTTTATGGATGTCGCAGAACTTATTGGTGAAATCCGTCGCTTAAAAGCAGAAGGCAAAGATTTTGGCGAATATCTCTATTTAAGACGTTTTGAGCGTCGTCGTAAACATGCTGCTGCGGTCATGTTAGCAAGTATGCAGGGATTTAGAGAGCTATTTGCTGGTAATAATCCCGTCAAAAAGTTAGTAAGAGATATTGGTCTTTCGTTAGCAGATAGTTTACCGGGCGTAAAACCTAAGTTGCTTGAGCAAGCGATGGGGGTTTCTGATTTGCCAGAATGGTTAAGTGGTAAAAATTCCACTTCAGTTGAAAAAATCTAATTCACCGCCCATTTCACATTACTTTTTTTTATGCTTAGCTGAAAAAATAGAACTAAAAAAATCTATTTTTTCAGCCTATTCTTTGTGATACCTCCCCTTTTTCAGTAATTCTTCGCTAAAAATGAGTGTTGAACCGCATATTTGCAATCATTAGTTCTGCATACTTATAGCTCTCCTTTATCATTGAATAAGGGAATACCCTATTTTAACTTATGGTTTATTTTTTCTCACAATGATAAGTTCAAGGGAAAGGTATCGTTTGCGTTATATGTTAATTGCTCATAATTGTTAAATGTATGTTTAGAATTAGCGTTGATTTAGTGGTTAATTCTATGATTTTTAATTACGTTTTATTTTATATTTAACAATATGCGTTCTCTGAATAATCTAAAGTAAAGTAGAAAGAGGGAAGAATGGCAAAACAGACTCCGTTGTATGATGAGCACGTAGCCTGCGGTGCTCGTATGGTTGATTTCCATGGTTGGATGATGCCGTTACATTACGGCTCTCAAATCGATGAACACCATATTGTACGTCGCGATGCAGGTATGTTTGATGTTTCTCATATGACCATTGTTGATTTACATGGTGCTCAGGTTCGTGATTTTCTGCGTTATTTATTAGCGAACGATATCGCTAAACTCACTGAAAAAGGTAAGGCACTTTATACCGGAATGCTTAATGCATCAGGTGGCGTTATTGATGACCTTATTGTCTATTACTTCGATGAAACCTTCTACCGCCTAGTGGTGAATTCAGCAACTCGAGAAAAAGACCTCGCATGGATAACAGAACATGCCACAGATTATGTGGTTGATATTCAGGTGCGTGACGATCTCGCTTTGATTGCTATTCAAGGACCCCATGCGCCAGAAAAAGTCCAAAGCTTATTAACACCACAACAGCGCCAAGTCGTCTCAGCCATGAAACCATTTTATGGTGTGCAACTAGATGAACTATTTATTGCTACCACAGGTTATACCGGCGAAGCAGGATATGAAGTCGCCATGCCAAAAGAGCAAGCCGTTGCGTTTTGGCAAAAATTATTAGCTGTTGGTGTGAAGCCAGCAGGATTAGGTGCAAGAGATACATTACGTTTAGAAGCGGGAATGAATCTTTATAGTCAAGAGATGGATGAAACAATTAATCCTCTCGAAGCTAATATGGGGTGGACGATAGCGTGGGCACCTGAAGATCGTCAATTTATTGGTAGAGAAGCATTAGAAAAATTACGCGCAACAGGCACAGATAAACTTGTGGGTTTAGTGATGCGAGAAAAAGGCGTGCTACGTGCAGGTACTGCCGTTCACTTTACTGATGATTTGGGTGAGATAAGAGAAGGTGTTATTACCAGTGGAACTTTCTCTCCAACATTAGGCTTTAGTATTGCATTAGCGAGAGTCCCAGCAGGTATTAAAGATAGCGCAATTGTATTAATGCGTAATCGTGAAATGCCAGTAGAAGTAGTGAAACCAGGATTTGTTCGTTCTGGTAAAGCATTGGTATAACACGCACAACTATTTTAAATGGAGAGTATGGTCAATGAGTCAAATACCGAGTGAATTAAAATATGCACAATCTCATGAGTGGGTTCGTTCTGAAGGCAATGGCGAATACACTGTGGGAATTTCTGAACATGCACAAGAGCTTTTAGGTGATATGGTGTTTGTTGATTTACCTGAAGTAGGTAGAGAAGTGAATGCAGGCGAAGATTGCGCAGTCGCTGAATCCGTAAAAGCGGCGTCTGATATTTATTCACCATTATCAGGCGAAATTGTTGCTGTAAATGAAGAGTTAGATGGTTCTCCTGAGTTAGTAAACAGCGCACCATATGGCGAAGGGTGGTTATTTCGTATTAAAGCTAATAATGAAAGCGAATTAAATGACTTACTCAGTGCTGAAGGTTATCAAGAGTTGGTAGATAACGAAGAGTAAAAATAACGCCTCGTCCATGAAAATGACGGGGCGTTTTTCTTTGTCTATTAAGCCGTTGTTAATCACGTAACTGCTTATAAACCCACAGTGAAATTCAGGAAATTACTCGAAATGACACAGACTTTACATCAATTAGAATATCGTGATGAATTTATTCGTCGCCATATTGGTTCATCCCCAGAACAGATTAAAGAGATGCTCCGTGCGGTTGGTGTCTCTTCATTGAATGAATTAACTAAAAAAATCGTTCCTGACAATATTCAATTAGCAACTCTGCCTGATGTTGGCGAGGGGGCGACAGAACAAGTTGCGTTAGCTGAATTAAAAGCCATCGCTAGCCAAAATAAACGCTTCACGTCTTATATTGGTATGGGGTATGCACCATCTGTACTTCCACCGGTGATTTTACGTAATTTATTAGAAAATCCGGGTTGGTACACCGCTTATACGCCTTATCAACCTGAAGTTTCTCAAGGACGCCTTGAATCGCTGTTAAATTTCCAACAAGTCACTATTGATTATACAGGGATGGATTTAGCGTCAGCTTCATTACTTGATGAAGCAACAGCCGCCGCAGAAGCAATGGCAATGGCAAAACGCGTCAGTAAATTAAAAAATGCTGAGCGTTTTTTTGTTGCTGATGATATTCATCCACAAACACTCGATGTCGTGAAAACACGTGCAGATACCTTTGGTTTTGAAGTCGTTGTTGATAAAGCCGAAAAAGTATTAGAGCTTGAAGGTGTGTTTGGTGTGCTATTGCAGCAAGTTGGCACAACGGGTGAGTTGCATGATTACAGTAAACTACTAACAGAATTAAAAAACCGTAAAATTATTACTAGCGTTGCTGCTGATCTAATGGCGCTGGTGGTATTAACAGCACCGGGACATCAAGGTGCTGATATTGTTTTAGGTTCAGCTCAGCGCTTTGGTGTGCCAATGGGCTATGGCGGACCTCACGCCGCATTTTTTGCTTGTCGTGATGAATATAAACGCGCAATGCCGGGACGCATTATTGGCGTCTCCCGTGATGCTGCTGGTAATCGTGCATTACGTATGGCAATGCAAACCCGTGAACAACATATTCGTCGTGAAAAAGCCAACTCGAATATTTGTACATCACAAGTATTACTCGCCAATATTGCAGCGATGTATGCGGTTTATCATGGTCCTGAAGGGTTGAAAAAAATTGCCCAGCGAATTCATCGATTGACTGATGTTTTGGCTGCGGGTTTAAAACAAAATGGCATGACATTACGTCATCAAACTTGGTTTGATACTTTAACCATTGAATGCGCAGATAAAGCGGCTGTATTACAGCGTGCTAAAGATGCTGAAATTAACTTACGCACTGATATTGTTGGTGCTGTTGGTGTGACATTAAGCGAAAAAACAACCCGTGAAGATGTGTTAGCACTAGTTAAAATTATTAGTGGTAAGGCGCTTGGCGTTGATATTGATACTTTAGATGCGCAAGTCGCTGCATCATCAACATCGATACCTGCATCTATGTTGCGTACTGACACTGTGTTAACTCATGAGAATTTCCATAATTATCACAGCGAAACAGAAATGATGCGTTATATGCATCGTTTAGAAAATAAAGATTTAGCATTGAATCAAGCGATGATCCCATTAGGCTCTTGTACCATGAAGCTTAATGCTGCTGCTGAAATGATCCCCATTACATGGCCTGAATTTACAGAACTTCATCCATTCTGCCCGCCTTATCAAGCTAAAGGCTACCAGATAATGATAGAGCAGCTTTCAACGTGGTTAGCCGCATTAACAGGCTACGATGCCATGTGTATGCAGCCAAACTCAGGTGCTCAAGGTGAATATGCTGGTTTATTGGCAATCCGTCGTTATCACCAAAGCCGCGGCGAAAACGCACGCCATATTTGTTTGATCCCAAGTTCGGCTCATGGCACTAACCCTGCATCGGCACATATGGCGGGTATGACCGTTGTCGTTGTGGGTTGTGATGATCACGGTAATATTGATATTGCTGATTTAAGAGCAAAAGCAGAAAAGCACCAAGCTGAACTCTCTTGTGTGATGGTGACTTATCCTTCAACGCATGGTGTTTATGAAGAAGGTATTCGTGAAGTTTGTGAGATAATTCATCAATATGGTGGGCAAGTTTACCTTGATGGCGCCAATATGAATGCGCAAGTGGGTATTACAACACCGGGCTTTATTGGTTCGGATGTGTCTCACCTTAACTTACATAAAACGTTCTGTATTCCTCATGGTGGTGGTGGTCCTGGTATGGGACCTATTGGTGTTAAAGCGCACTTAGCACCGTTTGTACCAGGGCACTCTGTTGTTGAAATGGAACATGTCACTACTCAAGGTGCAGTGTCAGCAGCACAATTTGGTAGTGCATCTATATTACCTATTAGCTGGATGTATATTCGTATGATGGGCGCTGAGGGGCTGAGACAAGCTAGCCAAGTGGCAATCTTAAATGCGAACTATATTGCACAAAATCTGAAAAAAGATTACGACATTCTTTATGCCGGTGCTGATGGCTATGTTGCCCATGAATGTATTATCGATATTCGTCCATTAAAAGCGAATTACGGTATTAGTGAAATGGATGTGGCGAAGCGTTTAATTGACTACGGTTTCCATGCGCCAACCATGTCATTCCCTGTAGCGGGTACATTAATGATTGAGCCAACAGAGTCTGAAAGCAAAGTGGAAATCGACCGCTTTATTGAGGCTCTGCTTTCAATTCGTGCAGAAATTGCTCAAGTTGATAAAGGTGTTTGGTCGATTGATGACAACCCATTAGTGAATGCGCCACATACACAATATGAATTAGTACAAGAGTGGTCACATAGTTATAGTCGTGAATGTGCGGTATTCCCAACTGAAGCGACGAAAAATAGCAAATATTGGCCTGCGGTAAAACGCCTTGATGATGTTTATGGCGACCGCCATTTACACTGTTCATGTGCGCCAATTAGTGATTACGAATAAACGATAATTTAGTTTTATTCTTAAAATAAAATACCGATGGATCCTCCATCGGTATTTTTTTAATAAAACATAATACTTGATAATAAATAGTGCCGATGTTTACTTCAGCCAGCCTTTTTCTTTTGCCGCTAACAGTTGCGGATAAAGATATTGCCAGAACTCAGGCCACTGCTTTTCAATAAATAGATTACGTTCTAATACTTGCTCTAAGCGAATATTATTTTCTACCCAGCTTTGACCTTCGTTATGCAAGTTCATCAGCATTGGCATTGCGCGATCAAGAATATTAGCAAACTGCGATTCTGGTGTTTCAGCCGCATCATATTCAAGCCACAAATTCAAAAAGTAGTCACTTTGAGGCGATGGTAATAAAGAAAAAATACGTCTTGCTGCTTTCTGCTCTTGCTCTTTTACTGCTTCACGAGCGGCAACGTCATAAACCATGACATCACCAGCATCTATTTCAACAATATCGTGAATTAATGCTAACTGAATAGCACGACCAATATCAATATCACCTGCATAAGGTTGAAAGCTCATCGCCGCTACGGCAAAGTGCCAGCTATGCTCTGCGGTATTTTCAGAACGACTGTTATCTAATACATTATTTTTACGATAAACACGTTTGAGCTTATCTAATTCAATAATAAAGTTAATCGTATCAGAGAAGGGGCCAAAAGCCCCCTGAGGTAATTGAGTCATAAAAATCCGTTCTTGGTTGGAATAAAGATTACTCTTCTGCTAAAGAGTAGGGCAGTGATTTAATGGATAACTTGCTGATACTATCGCCTTGAATACGAAATACGCTATCTGCTGGCATATCATTATTCATGACAACTTCAGCGAGAATAGTATTATCAGCCATACGTACTGCACTTAATACAGTACCTGTTTTACGCCATTTATCTTCACCAAGTTGCCATTCAACGCTGCCACCAATTTCAGGTAATTCAGTGCCACCACCTGATAACAGATACATTGCACGCTTATTAGCACCTCTAAATTTTGCGCGAGATACCATCTCTTGACCTGTATAACAGCCTTTTTTAAAGCAGATGCTGTTCGGTAAAGCTTGTAAATTGGTTGCTTGAGGTAAGAATTGCTCAATATTTGGCGTATCAATAATGGGGTAACCTGCTTCAATGTCTAATGCTAACCACTGTTCACTATCGCTTATTTCAGCTTTTAGCGTGGTAACAAGATTTTTTGCCGTTTCTTCATCAGTGACAATTAGAAAACGCTCTGTAGGCAAAGGTAATTGAAGAATATAGCTGTTTTCATGGTTAATCACCTCATTGGCTTTACGTGGAATATTAGGGAAATATTCGGCTAAAGCTTGGGCGGCACCTTGTCCGGCTAGTCCTAATAATACGGCATCTGTTTTTTCGGCTAAGGTAACCTTTGAGAATACTGCGTATTTTTTCAATTCACTGAGTTGTTTTTGTGCGACATTTTTACGCAGAATATAAGCAAAACCATCTTGCTGGTGGAAAAAACGCAGCGTACTCCACATTTTCCCTTTTGCTTCACAGTGTGCAGCTAAAGTGTGTTCTGTTGCTGCAAGTGCTGCAATATCAGCCGTTAATTGACCTTGTAGATACTTTTCACTATCAGCACCTGTTGCTGTTATTAGTGACCATTCATCTAAGGAGATCAGAGTTAACGGAAGATTGATTGCTGCATGAGGGCGCTTAGCTTGAATAGAATTTTGAGTCATGACATCACCAGCCATTTAATTAATCAGATATTGTTGTTTATGGTAAAAGAGTCACAAGACAATGCAAGCCATTATTATTTATAGAGCGTAAAAATAATATCGATAAAGAACAAACTATTTACCTTCAAAGGGTTGCTGATAAAAGATATTGAGATTAAACCGTCAAACTGTGATCATTTTGATGTTAAAAATTTCATGATAAGACTATCATCAATGATAGGAAGAAATAGTGGTATTTCTTGATTTGAACAATGCAAAGAGCAGAGTATGACTATCGATATAGAGAACAAAGCACGAATTAACTGGGCATGCCGTCGCGGAATGCGCGAACTAGACATCTCCATCATGCCTTTTTTCGAAAACGAGTATGATACGCTATCTGATGAGGATAAAGCGCTGTTTGTTCGCTTACTAGAGTGCGCTGATCCTGATTTATTCAACTGGTTAATGAACCATGGTCGTCCAGAAGACGATAAACTTTATTATATCGTTAAGTTAATTCAAGAGCGTAATAAAGTAAGAATGTCTGATATTGTTGATAAATATCGATAATAAATAGATTATAAAACAGCATAATAAAATAACGCCTTTATTATTAAACGAATAAGGGCGTTTTTTCATCGATTGCAAGAGATCTTTAATGGTTAATCAAGGGAAAATAACTCATTGAAATAAACTATCTTAAGTTAAATATGCGATGCGATAAATAATAACCAGAAACAATAGATCTATAATTTTCAATGAAATTACCTTATTTCTTATCATGAAACTGCGTGTTAACTCTAGAAAATGCTATTCAATTCCCTTTTTTATTCTCTTTTTTTTTCTATCATAAATAGATAGGTTATGCTTATTTTAATCACAGCGATGAGCGATGAATTGAGTTGTGTTTATTTGTAGTTTTTTGATTAAGTATTAAATAGTAAGAATATAGCTAAAAATAAAAAAAGAATTATTAGCCAATTATTTTTTAGCTTAACAAAGCAGTTTGATGATAAAGCGTGTATCATTATTTTAAAGTACACTTGTTATTAAATTATTTATTAAAACGGAGTTGATATAACTCGTGATTTTATGGAAATCGCATCTCACGGTCTCGTGGTTTACACAGCTATTTTCAACAGCTATTTATGTGGCTTTTGAAATAGCGCTTTTACTTTACCCATGGCCAGCTGATTTTATTTATATTTGGGTTCCTTTGTTACTGTTACTGATAGCCAGTTGGTATTTTACCCAAAAAAACATCAGTAAGATCAAGGGTGATTTAGTTTTACTTAATGGTAATCGTATTCAGTGGAAGCTTCATGAATGGCAATTAACTAAGCAGCCATGGATAAGTCGCTTTGGTACTAAAATAACGTTAACCTCTATTTTAAATAAAAAACAGATAACTCTGTGGGTGGCTTTTGATAGCATGACAGAAAGTGAATGGCGAAATTTTTCACAACTATTAATGCAATATCCAGATATTTAATACCTAAGCATCTCATACCCAGAAAATGACATACTGGGTATTTGTAGGTAGTCAATTATGCAATTATATCGGCAGTTAAGATGACAATATGTAGTTGATGTAGTTGATGTACTTGTTTTTACATCGTCATCTTTATAGATTTTCTTCGATTTCTCGCAAAATTTGCATACACCATTGTGATAAACGTTCATCCGTCTCTTCAAATTGGTTTACATCATCAAGCGCTAAACCGACAAAATATTTACCATCATCTGATAGCGGTTTAGGGCTAACAAACTCATAACCATCAACAGGCCAAAAACCGATAAATTTAACACCAATTGGAAGTAAATGATGATAAAGCATACCCAGTGCATCAAGAAACCATTCACTGTAATCAACCTGATCGCCCATACCATACATGGCGACTAGCTTGTCTTTTAAATTCAATGTAGGCAGCACTTCCCAAATATTTAGCCAATCTTCCTGTATTTCACCAAAATCCCAAGTAGGAATGCCTAAAATAAGAATGTCGTACTGTTCCATAAGTGTAATATCACACTCTTGGACATTATGGAGGTCAACAAACTCCTCACCGAGAATGTCACGAATTTTTTCTGCCACCATTTCGGTGTAACAGGTGCTGGAACCGTAAAATAGACCAATTTTCATGAAAGTTTTAAGATATTTTTGCCAATAAAGGTCACTATTGTACCAGAAAATTTTTTTGATGAGGCATAATGTAAGGCTTGCATAGCAACATAAGGGGAAAGCCTGTGAGTGACATAAAACAACCAACAGCGCATACACTAAGCGTAAAAGACAAAACTGATCTCATTATTGAGCAATTTTTAGATAATATTTGGTTAGAGCAGGGATTATCTGAAAACACCTTAAGTTCCTATCGTTTAGATTTACGAGCATTAGGTCAGTGGTTAGAGAAAAACCAGCTTGATTGGCTATCAGTCACTACATTAGATTTACAAGCTTTTCTCGCTGTGCGACTTGATGAAGGATATAAAGCCAGTAGTGCGGCGCGATTGCTCAGTACTATGCGTCGATTATTTCAATATCTTTATCGTGAAAAATTACGTTTAGATGATCCTAGCGCGCTGTTATCAACCCCTAAATTACCTAAACGACTCCCAAAAGATTTAAGTGAACGACAAATTGATGATTTACTTAACGCACCCTGTACCGAAGAACCCATTGAACTACGTGATAAAGCAATGCTTGAAGTCCTCTATGCCTGTGGGTTACGTGTTTCTGAATTAGTCGGATTATCTTTACCCGATATTAGCTTAAGACAAGGTGTATTACGTGTTATTGGTAAAGGTGATAAAGAGCGTTTAGTTCCTTTAGGTGAAGAAGCTATTTACTGGCTAGAACAATATCTGCAATATGGAAGACCTGCATTGATGCAAGGAAAAACAGATGACATTGTCTTTCCTAGTTTACGAGGGCAGAAAATGACACGACAAACCTTTTGGCATCGTATAAAACATTATGCAGTGATTGCAGGAATAGATAGCGAGAAATTATCTCCTCATGTATTAAGACACGCATTTGCGACACATCTTTTAAATCATGGCGCAGATTTGCGCGTTGTACAGATGTTATTGGGGCACAGTGACCTCTCTACAACACAGATTTATACCCATGTTGCTACCGAGCGCTTAAAGACGCTTCATCAGCAGCATCATCCAAGGGGTTAGCCTTAACTTGTAGGCGTAGAATAGGAATTAGAATGAAAAAGAAAATACTATGGTTGCCTATATTATTGAGTATGGTGTCAATGCCTGTTTTAGCAGACAACAATTCAATAGAAGAGCAACTTGCAAAAATGCAAATCAAAGCTGAAAGTATTCAACCAACACCCATTGTTGGATTAAATGCAGTGCTTTCAGATAAAGGTATTTTTTATATTACTGATGATGGAAAGTATTTAACTGCTGGACCTATTTATAATATTAGTAATGGTGAGCCTGTTAGTATTGCTAATCAGATAATTATGAAAAAAGTTGATTCGTTAAAAAATGAAATGATTGTCTATAAAGCACATAATGAGCGCCATGTTATTACAATATTTACTGATATTAGTTGCCCTTATTGTCAAAAGTTACATCAAGAAGTACCTGAATTAAATAATCAAGGTGTTACCGTTCGTTATTTAGCTTTTCCACGTAATGGTGTAACCAATAATGCTATTAGTAAACAGATGAATGCGGTTTGGTGTAGCGGTTTTCCTAAAAAATCATTAGATAGTGCATTTAAAGGTGATGCTATTGTATCCATTGATGAATGCAAAAAAATCAATATTAATGAGCATTTTAAATTAGGTACGATGATGGGTATTCAAGGAACACCGGCAATTATTTTACCAAATTCTAGTATTTATGGTGGATATATTTCTGCTAAAGATCTTATTGAACTACTTGATAAACAAGAGAAGTAATAACGCGTTATGGTCACTATTGAACCCAAATTACTCCGTCGTACTGCGCAATCAACACAATTGCCTGAAAGTTTAGATCCACTATTACGGCAAATTTATGCTAATCGAGGCATAACTTCTGATTCGCAACTAGAAAGAAGCTTAAAAGGTTTACTGCATTATCAATCACTAACGGGAATTGATACGGCAATTGCATTATTGGTTGATGCACTAAAGCGGCAATTAAACATTGTAATTGTTGGCGATTTCGATGCTGATGGCGCAACCAGTACCGCATTGGCAATAAAAGTATTGCGTCAAATGGGCTATCAACAAGTTAGTTATCATATTCCAAATCGTTTTGATGATGGCTATGGATTAAGCCCGCAAGTGGTTCATGATGTTGCGAAGAAAGGCGCAGAGCTGATTATCACGGTAGATAATGGTATCTCCTCTTTTGAAGGTGTTGATGTTGCTCATGAATATGGTATTTCTGTACTGGTTACTGATCACCATTTACCCGGTCAATCATTGCCTGCTGCTGATGCCATAGTGAATCCCAATCTTGATAACTGCTCTTTTCTTTCTAAATCATTAGCGGGTGTGGGTGTTACTTTTTATTTGATGAGTGCACTAAGAGCAGAGCTTGAAAAACAGGGATGGTTTGAACAGCAAAACTTAAAACGCCCTAATATGGCTGATTTTCTCGATTTAGTGGCATTAGGAACCGTTGCGGATGTCGTGCCATTAGATGAAAACAACCGTATTTTTGTTTATGAAGGATTACGCAGAGTTAGAGCTGGACATTGTTGCGCGGGTATTAAAGCGCTGACAGAGGTCTCTCGTAAAGAGTTATCTCAACTTGTTAGTAGTGATTTTGGTTTCTCTTTGGGACCTAGATTAAACGCCGCAGGACGCCTTGATGATATGTCAGTAGGTGTGGCGCTGTTATTAACCGATGATATTGGTTCGGCTCGTCAAATTGCCAATGAACTTGATGGATTAAATCAAACACGTCGTGAAATAGAAGCAGGAATGCAAGAAGAAGCATCAACAATATTTCGCCAATTTATGGGAACTCAACATGATTTACCCAATGGGTTAGCGATTTACCATCCTGAATGGCACCAAGGTGTGGTTGGAATTTTGGCTTCTCGTATTAAAGAAAAATTGCATCGTCCTGTTATTGCTTTTGCACCAAGTGGTGATGGCTTATTAAAAGGCTCAGGTCGTTCTATTCATGGTGTGCATTTACGAGATGCATTAGAAAGACTAAATACCTTAAATCCGGGCTTAATGGTTAAATTTGGTGGACATGCCATGGCAGCAGGGCTCTCACTTGAAGAAGATAAATTTACGCTTTTTCAACAGCATTTTTCGTCGTTGATGGCAGAGCTTGTTTCTGATGAACAACTGCAAGGTGTTATTTTATCTGACGGTGAATTAACAGACAGCCAATTATCATTACCAACGGCTGACATGTTGCGAGAAGCGGGTCCTTGGGGGCAAGCATTTCCCGAACCGTTATTTGATGGCAAATTTCAGTTATTAAAGCCTCGTATTGTGGGTGAGAAACACTTGAAAATGATACTTCAGCCATTAAATAGCAACCTGCTAATAGATGCTATTGCATTTAATATTGATAGAAATGTATGGCCAGATAACAGTATTAAAATGGTTGAAATTGCCTATCGATTAGATGTTAATGAATTTAGAGGTCAGCGTAATGCTCAACTTTTAGTTGAACATATTTGGCCTTGTTAATATGAGTAAAATAATAATATTTGCTGGCATAAACAGCAGTGTGGAACGGGTTGTGACAATCCCATAGCCAATTGAATATAAATGCTATAATCCCACTGACAGATCCGTTACAATATGCGGTTCAAAATTTATTCCAATTGTTTTTAAAAACAACATAAAGACGAAAAAGCATGTTTGAAATCAATCCAGTAAAACACCAAATCGAGGAAGTGTCAGAACGAACTCACGTCCTCAGGGGGTATCTTTGACTATGATGCCAAGAAAGAGCGTTTAGAAGAAGTTAACGCAGAGTTAGAACAACCCGATGTTTGGAATGAGCCAGAAAGGGCGCAAGCATTAGGTAAAGAGCGTTCATCTCTTGAGGCGATCGTAGAAACAATTGATCAATTAGATCAAGGGCTAGAAGACGTTTCTGGCTTACTTGAACTCGCTGTTGAAGCTGACGATGAAGAAACTTTCAATGAAGCTGTAGCAGAATTAGATGGTTTAAATCAAAAGCTAGAACAATTAGAATTCCGCCGCATGTTCTCTGGTGAATATGATAGCGCAGCTTGTTATTTAGATTTACAAGCGGGTTCTGGTGGTACAGAAGCACAAGACTGGGCAAGTATGCTAATGCGTATGTATTTACGTTGGGCTGAGTCTAGAGGTTTTAAAACTGAGATTATTGAAGAATCAGACGGTGATGTCGCTGGATTAAAATCAGCCACTATTAAGATCATCGGTGAGTATGCTTATGGTTGGTTACGTACAGAAACTGGCGTTCATCGTCTTGTGCGTAAAAGCCCATTTGACTCAGGTGGTCGTCGCCATACTTCATTTAGCTCTGCATTTATTTATCCTGAAGTTGATGACGATATTGATATTGAAATTAACCCAGCAGATTTACGTATCGACGTTTATCGCGCTTCTGGTGCTGGTGGTCAGCACGTCAATAAAACAGAATCAGCGGTACGTATTACCCACGTTCCTACAGGTTTAGTCACTCAATGCCAAAATGATCGCTCTCAACATAAGAATAAAGATCAGGCAATGAAGCAGATGAAAGCAAAGCTGTATGAGCTGGAAATGCAAAAGAAAAATGCTGATAAGCAAGTTATGGAAGATAATAAATCAGATATTGGCTGGGGTAGCCAAATCCGTTCTTATGTCCTCGATGATTCGCGTATTAAAGACTTACGCACCGGTGTGGAAACACGTAATACACAAGCTGTATTAGATGGTGATCTTGATAAATTTATTGAAGCTAGCTTAAAAGCGGGCCTGTGAGGAAAAACATGTCGCAACAGCAACAAGGTGCGGAGCAGGCACCTGATTTAAATAACGAACTGCAAGCACGTCGTGAAAAATTATCCGTTTTACGTGAAAACGGTAACGCATTCCCAAATGATTTCCGCAGAGATGCAATGTCTGACGAGTTACATCAAAAATATGATGCAATGAGTACAGAAGAGTTAGCCGCAGCAAATGTGGAAGTGGCTATTGCAGGTCGTATGATGACCCGCCGCATTATGGGTAAGGCATCTTTCGTAACATTGCAAGACATGGGTGGCCGTATTCAGCTTTATGTCTCTCGTGATGATCTGCCAGAAGGCATCTATAACGAGCAGTTTAAAAAATGGGATCTTGGCGATATTCTTGGTGGTCGTGGTCGTGTTTTCAAAACGAAAACAGGTGAACTAAGTATTCATTGTACTGAGTTACGTTTACTGACTAAAGCACTGCGTCCTTTACCAGACAAATTCCATGGTTTGTCAGATCAAGAAATGCGTTATCGTCAACGTTATTTAGATCTGATTGCTAACGAAGAGTCACGTAAGACCTTTAAAATTCGTTCTAACGTAATGTCAGCAATTCGCCAATTTATGGTGAATAAAGGCTTTATGGAAGTTGAAACTCCGATGATGCAAACTATCCCTGGTGGAGCAACTGCACGTCCGTTTATCACTCACCATAATGCGCTGGATATCGATATGTATCTGCGTATCGCGCCAGAACTGTATTTAAAACGTTTAGTTGTAGGTGGTTTTGATCGCGTATTTGAAATCAACCGTAACTTCCGTAACGAAGGTGTATCTCCACGCCATAACCCTGAGTTCACAATGATGGAACTCTATATGGCATATGCGGATTACCGTGACCTTATTGAGCTGACTGAAGAGTTATTCCGTACTATCACACGTGATGTATTAGGATCATCTTTAGTAAAATATGGTGATGAAGAGTTTGATTTTGGGAAACCATTTGCAAAACTAACCATGAAAGAAGCTATTTGCAAATATCGTCCAGAAACCGTAATGGCGGATCTTGATGATATGGATAAAGCCGTTGCTATTGCTCAATCACTTGATATTAAAATTGAGAAAAGCTGGGGTTTAGGTCGTATTCAGTGTGAGATTTTTGAAGAAGTTGCTGAAAGCCACTTAATTCAACCAACATTTATCATTGAATACCCAGCTGAAGTTTCACCTTTGGCTCGTCGTAATGATGACAATCCATTTATCACTGACCGTTTTGAATTCTTTATTGGTGGTCGTGAAATTGGTAATGGTTTCTCTGAGCTTAACGATGCTCAAGACCAAGCGGAACGTTTTGAAGAGCAAGTACGTCAAAAAGAAGCCGGTGACGCAGAAGCAATGTTCTTTGACCATGACTATATCACGGCATTAGAACATGGTTTACCACCAACAGCAGGTTTAGGTATTGGTATCGATCGCATGGTGATGCTATTTACTAATAGTCATACTATTCGTGATGTTATTTTATTCCCGGCAATGCGCCCAGGAAAACCAGCTCAAGCTTGATTATTATCGAGTTATTAAATAGTTTAAAAGTCACCGTAAGGTGGCTTTTTTATTTTTGATTATAATGAGTTATATCTATTTAGGTGAATAAACAAGCAGTTAAATTATCAAGGGATTGCTGTTCAAATCTGTGGGCGTATAATCGGAAAATCCTACTGCGGGCGTAGTTCAATGGCAGAACGAGAGCTTCCCAAGCTCTATACGAGGGTTCGATTCCCTTCGCCCGCTCCAAACAAACCTCTAGTAATATCTATTAAAGTCTCCAAGTTACTGATAAATTAAGGCTAATATTTGCTAGGTCTTTTCGCAACGAAATACTCAGCGCAACAAAAGTAGTTAGCTACTTAATTTTCCAGCAATATCTTTGTGACGTTTCCGCACTAAATAAATATGTTTATCCCTCGATTTACCGCTTTTAGTTTGATAACTAGCCTCATTAATTCGTTCAGCGATACGCACCTGTTATTAACTCAATGAATACTTATTATATTTGCGTATAACCGTGTTATACAGATTAGAAAATGTAAAATTACTGATTAATTTTAAGTGCAAGATAATTTAACTATGAAGATGGAGGGATTAGTTTATGTAAGAGGCTTCTAACGTCACATTTATGCCTTGGTTTGTACAAATGAAAACTGACATACTAAGTGAAACATCAAATTTAAAAAGTTGAGGTAACAAGGCAAAACATCCTGTAGAACAATCACCTAAGCTAGACTATCTTGCCCCTAATTTTTCTGAAATATATCCATACCTCAGTCAATGGGGAATTGTTGATGATAAAGGTAGATATTTACCTTGGTGTAAGCTGAAGTGGAGAGTGCCAAGCAAGAAAGCCAAGAATATTTGCTGGGCGATTAAATTTCGCAGAGAACAAGTGAAAAAAAATATCGGCGTATTTGATAAACATGGCAATGAATATTTTTCTTCCAATAAAAATTGGAAGGTCAACGCATTACATAGCTCCAGCAGACATAAGAGATAGACTATAGAGTAAGGTAACTTACTGTAAAATCGGAAAAGCATATTATTGCGTCGTGTCACTGTCTGAATACATGGCAAAGCTCAAAATAAGGGGGAAGTGCAGACAATACAATCTAAAGAGTGTTACAACTGGCGAATGACCGCCCTCACTTACCAATAGACGAAGCCAGCACCAAAGAGGTGATAAGAAGTTAACCAAATTTTATTTTTCAATTACTCTCTTATCCCTTCAACTTACCTTACTGTTTCTCAAGCAGCATAAAATACAATGCATTGATTTTTAACTGTTTTTTAATTTATAAACTAAGTTTTAAAATTTGTTATATAAGTAACACTTTTACTTCCCTCTAATAACTCTTTTTATGTAGAAAAATAAAAAAACAATTTATAAAAAACTTTAGTAAAAAATTAAAATTAATTGAAAAATTGTCGATAAGAATAGATTAGCCCCTATTGGGATTACTTTATCTTGTTAGTTGAGAAATTAAATGCAGAAACTTCGAAATATTACTATTCGTCTGATGATGTTAGTGATACTTGGCCTTTTATGTTCGATATTTGGTGGCGTAAGCGCATATAGTGCTTGGTCTTTATCACAAATTTCCAAAGGTAATCAAGCAGATAATCAAATAATAAAGCAGATGGCTGCGTTAAGTCAGGGAAATGATCAATATTTCCGTTTTGTCACTCGTTTAAATCGAGTGGTTGAGCAAAAAGCCGCAGGTGAAGAGGTAGATTTCACGCCTTCTCAAATTGCCATGGAGAACATGGAAAAACAGCTAGAATATATGAAATCTGTTTCTCCTGGTCCCATGGATGAAAAAGTTTCACAAGAGTTAATGACAGTTTGGCAAGCACTATTTGAGCAAGGTGTTAAACGCCAAATGGATCTGGCAAAAAACGGTACTATTGCTGAATATGAACAGCATGCAAAAACTGTTACACCTGCATTAAGCCGAGAACTAGGCGCAGTAACCGAAAACTTTAATCTTGCTGCTAATGCCAAAATTGATAGCACTATTTTGGAAGTTGATGAGTTGATAAGCTTAACTCAAATGGTGATTATGATTAGCGTTATTTTAGGCGTGATCATATTAATTCTAACCGATCGCTATTTAGTCTCGATGTTACAAAAACCATTAGAAAGCATTCGTCAGCATTTTATCAAAATCACACAAGGTGATTTAAGCCAATCCCTTAAACCTTTTGGTAATAATTGCGCGGGTAGATTAATTCCATTATTAATGGAAATGCAAAATAGCCTACACGAAGCTGTAAGCACTATTCGTATGGGAAGTGAAAGTATTTATCGAGGTGCATCTGAAATAGCTAAAGGAAATAACGATCTTGCATCTCGAACAGAAGAACAAGCGACAGCACTAGAAGAGACCGCGGCAAGTATGGAACAAATTACTGCAGCAGTGAATCAAAATATGGAACATGCTTATCAAGCGAGTGGGCTTGCAGATAGTGCTTCAACAACCGTTGCTCGTGGTAATACATTAGCGGTATCTGTTGCAACAACCATGAATGGGATCTCTGATAGTTCAAAGAAAATAGCAGATATTATCCATGTTATAAATAATATCGCATTTCAAACCAATATATTAGCATTAAACGCCTCTGTTGAAGCGGCAAGAGCAGGTTCTCATGGTAGAGGCTTTATGGTTGTCGCTAATGAAGTCCGTAATTTAGCTGCTGATAGTGCTAAAGCGGCGAAAGAAATTGAAGTGTTAATTACAGATTCTGCATTACGAGTAAATAAAGGAACCAAACTCGTTAATGATATGGAGTCAACAATGGAAGAGATCCTGATTGGGGTTAATCAAGTAACAACGATAATGAAGCAAATCAGTACGGCTTCAGAAGAGCAAAGTAAGGGAATTGCACAAGTGAGTGTTGCAATAACTCAAATGGATGGTGTTACACAACAAAATGCGTCGTTGGTTGAGCAGGTTTCGGCTGCCGCAGTTTCATTAGAGCATCAAACCGAAGGCTTACAATTATCAGTACAAAAATTTAATATTGTTAATCGTTATTAATTTATAGCGATATAGAGCAATACTTTAAAAATGTGTCTAAGGTGGTAAGTTTTTACTCGTTAGATACATTATATTGAATCGTTTAAATGTAATACAAATCATATGTTTTAATTTTATTTATAAAAAATTATTATGATTTTATTTTGATTAATAACTTAAATATTGATTTAATGTTTGTGATTTAAGGTCAATTAGATGCTATTTTAAGCTATGTAAAAGAACCCACTATCTTAAAAATAGAAGGGGATTTTCTATTAGTCGCGAAGATTGCTTATTTTTATTCTCCGTTTTTACCAATCTTTATTGAAAAGATTTCTATATTAACTCAATTGTATTAATTGTTATTTAATCAATCAGTGATGGTGTTCGGTTACTGAGGTGATACATTATTATACTAAAGGCGCTGATATAGAATCATAACTAATATAAAGATAATTATTGTGATATTGAAAATATAGCGCCGTAATCTTAGAGCAGTTTCTTTATATATTGTTCTGTTTTGTTTATTACATCCTTATGATGAGGATGATCAACATAAGCTACACTGATAGTTTTATCAATATCTCGAATAACTAATTCTTTTTGTTTACTTGTTAAGGTTAGTAATAGAGACTTTAAAACGACCTTTAAGGCGGCAACTTCATACTCTATATTGATGACTTTTTTTTCCATAAGATCCTCAAGAATTTTGTATCTATTCTGCTATAGGAAGATTTATTTTGCATAGTAATTAATTATTTAAATAATTCCAAGGAAAAAGTGTCATAGAGGATAAGATGATAATTTTTATGTCAAATTTTTTTGTTGGTATAAAAATTAGTATCAAGTTGATACTGGTATTAATATGAAATTTATAAAGGAAAATCAGTAAGAGTAAATTTAGCTTAAGTGAAGTGATGGAGTAATAAAGAATAAAATAAGCAAGTGATGGCTGAAAGTAGTAGTAAGTATAGGTAGGATGCTTTGAGCTGCATCCTATATAACAATTTGGCTATAATTTTATCAATAGTGATAAAAATAAAATTAGGCTTGGGTAAGTTTTTTTACATATTGTTCAGTAAGATTGATAACTTCATTAAGTTGAGGATATTTGTTTGAAGTATCTTCAATGACCAAGGATATATTGCCTAGCATATCGCGTCGCTGTTTATCATTTAAAGTGGAAAGTAAAGATTTGATGACAATCTTTAGTGCAGCGATCTCGCATTCGATTTCTTTTAAATTTTTATCCATGATTTACCTGCCAGTATTTAATGGTTCGGTAATATAGGTAAATTTTTCACCTATAACAATTAGTGAAGTATATTATTTAGAGATATATCGCACATTATGCCTAATAATTTAATTAATGTTAATTAACAAAAAATAATTATCAAGTATTTATCCTATTCTGTTTATTATCGTTTTTAATTTATTGATAATTATTGCTTTTACTTAAATGACATAAATTTGTCATTTTTGATCTTACTGATATTTTGCTTGGCTTAGTTATTTTTTGTTTGATATGGCACTAAAACTAGTTATAACTAAAAATAAAATTAGTCCTTTTTTGATTGTTTATGTTGGTTACTGTTTAAAATACCAAAAAATTAAAACGAACTAAGATTTTTATAAGTGATCGTTTGGGTCGAAATTAGACTAATGACTCTATTAAAAATGATATTTTTTATCGTTTTTGCTAAGGGGAGGTAATTTATTTTTATCTGTTCATGTTGTAAAGCATAAAAAACAATAAAACTAAACCATTGAATAATCAACATGCTTAAATATCATGCTACTTTCAGCTTGAAAAACGAGCCCAGTAATTTATTAGCGGGCTCGTTTTTATTATTTTTTATTTGTGATTGTGCTTAATAAAAGCAACATAAGCATCAACCCAATTTTGCATAAAACTGGCACTCTTTTCTGAAAAATGTCCATTTTCAACCATACCGTCATACCATTTTAAAAAGCATTCGGGTTGATTCAATGTTGGCATATTTAAGAAAGATAGAGAGTTACGTAAATGTTGTTGAGCGATAGCAGTACTGATATTGCCAATAGAGACACCAATAATACCTGCTGGGATATTATTCCATGCATTAGTACCATAAGGGCGTGAGGCTTGATCAAGTGCATTTTTTAGCACACCAGGAATTGAGCGATTGTATTCCGGGGTAACGAAAATAATACCTTGGCACTCTGTTATCTGTTTTTTAAAATGGATTACCGCTTCAGGAGTGTTACTATCATCATCTTGGTTGTAGAGGGGAAGAGTGCCAATATCGAGAAATTGAAATGCAAAATCTTTTGGAAATAGCGAAATTAGTGCATTCGCTGTTTGTTTGTTGTACGAGTCTTTTCTTAAACTTCCTACGACAATACCAATTTTAATTCTACTCATTTTAGCTCTCCTATATTGAAGGACAAAACGAAAATCAATTACAATTTTGATATTCGTATTCTGATATTATCCTCATAATAAGAATCCGCAATAAAAATTAAATAAAAAAAACACACGTAAATTGCGTAAATAAATGATAAATTTACTATTATTATTTTTATTATTATCTGGTATCCTTTCCTCAAGATAGAATTAAAAATATTAAATAACGGTTAAAATTGAGTACTTATTTTTGCTAAATAAAGGTTGTGTTCATTTTTTGATGTTTTTAGTGTGATGTACGTAGTGTTTTTAGAAAAAATAAACAAAACAGCAAGGTTGCTCGTTGCAACCTGAGGCTTTAGCCTATTTATTTAGTATGCAGTAGGTAATAGAAAATTATAATAAAATGGCTTAAAATGCGACAACTCATACGCTCTTATTTAAGTCTGATCGGAATTAAGGAAAAATGATGTCCTTATTAAAATATAAAAAGAATGTTCTTGCTGTGTTTATGGCAACTAGCACTATTGCTTTATCGGGGTGTGTTTGGTCATCACAAAGCCAACCAGTTGAGACGCCAGCTCCAGTAGCGGCACAATATTCTGCACCTAATAGCACTACACAGCCAATGGCGACGGCACAACCTCTTTCTATGACACCGACCTTAGAATCAGGTAATGGTGGATTGGATACACAAAAATTAGGATTAGCACCACAAAGTGCTTGTATCAAGCAACTTGATTCCTTAAAAACATTTTCACCCTCAGACTATCAGTCAATGATGGGTGCGTTTAAAGAAATTAGTGAAATCAATGCGATGTACCGTAGTGTTCAAGGCACAGCCAGCAAAGATAGCTTAGATCTTTTGAAAATGAGTATTGAGTCGAAAACTGAAGTGTTGTGTGCGAAAGTTCGCTACCTCTCTGTAATGTCAGTGAATTCGACATTAAAAAAACTAGGTGAATAATAATCATGAAATTAAAGCAGAGTGTTTGTCTTGCTTTTATGTTGTTTCCGGCGTTGTCATTTGCTAATAATGAGTTTAATTCTGTCATTGAAGATTTTGACCGTTATTTTGAAACTCAAGAGCCTCAGAAACCACTTAAAGTTGATCCTAAACCATCTGCTGTTAATTCATCTTCATCGTCAAGAACGGGGCAGGTTAGAGGGGCGAATAATTCGACAATCAAACCTCAACAAGTAAAAACAGATCCGCAAGTAAGACCATCGACAAATAAAACGGATAATCAGGTGATAGCATCAACTAAAACACCTGATGTCACCTTGTCTGAAAATTGTCCTGCACCACAAATTGATTATTCCAAAGTGAATAGCGATTACACTCGTTATTTAACTCCGCTGCTCTCTTTTGTTCCTATTAACCCTCAGTTTTCAGCGGCAGATTTAAATCGGTATAGTTATAGCAATAAACCCGCTGTTTATAATCCGCTCTCTCTTTATACGGGTGCACGTTACCCACAACAATCACGTAATGAAAATCCACTACTCGATATTTTCCCTGGCGCATTTTATTCAATAACTGCCATTCCTCTGCATTTTACTTATCAATTTAATCGTTCTTTACTCGATCATAAACAACCACTATTTAATAAAGAGTTATTAAATCGACTGGCAAATACCAGAGAAAAGTATCAAACATTACATAAACAGTTTACTGAACAAGTAAGCACTATTGCCCACTATTCTGAGCAGCTATTACATGCCAATGCTCAAATACAGCAGCTACAAACAGAATTAACACAAACAGAAAAGAAACTTGTTCTGGCGAATAATCTGTTAAAAGATGACACTCTAAAAGAGTCAGTTGCTAATCTGCAAAATGAATTAAGTAACACAGAAAAAGAGCGTAATACCTTAGCAGGACAACTGGCAGAAAAAGAGAAAGCGCTGCAGGCATCAACAGAAAAAAATAATGAGTTTGTAAAACAACAACAAGAATTTGAGTCACAACAAGAAGTGCTCAAAAACTTAGAAATCAAAGCGGCACAACTTGAAAAAGAAAAAGAGCTAGTACAAGCGCAATATGCGCAAGCTCAAGCTTTATTAAAAGATAATACAGCTAAAAAAGAGATTGAAAAACTACAAGCCTCATTAACAACTATCACTAATGAGCAAGAAAAATTAACCAGTCAATTAAATGAAAAACAAGCATTGCTGGCTAAAATAGAAAAAGAGAAAGAAGATGTGCAAGGTCAATATGCACATGCTCAAGTGTTATTAAAGCAAAGTGGTGAGCAAAAAGATAAAGAAATTGCTAAATTGCAGGCATTAAAAGATAAAGAAATAGATAAACTACAAACTTCTTTAGCGACAGTACAAAGTGAGCAACAAAAACTGACTGCTCAGTTAACTGAGGCACAAACTAAATTTGCGCAAATCGAGAAAGAAAAAGAGGATGTGCAGGCTCAATATGCACAAGCTCAGACTTTATTAAAAGATAATACCGCTAAAAAAGAGTTAGAAAGACTTCAAAGTTTAATATTGAAACTCACTTCTGAGCGTGAAGACGTTACTAAACAACTTGCAGATAACCAAGCTTTGTTGACACAAACTCAACAAGATAATAAGCAACAAGTTGATGCCCAGTTGCAAGAAGTAACACAATTAAAAACACAATTAACGAAGAGCCAGCAGGACCAAGAGCAAATTAATAAATCATTATTAATGGCACAACAACAAGTTGCTGACTCTGATGAAAAGCTAAAAGTAATTCCTGAGCTAAAACTACAGTTAGAAAATAAAGTAAAAGAACTCGCAGATCTCAAAAAAGGCTTATCTGCCGGTGAAAAAGCAATAGATACTTTAGTCTCAGATAAAAACAATCTAATTGCTAAATTAGAGAAAGCACAAAGCGATTTATCAACTAAATATCAGGCATTAGATAATCAATACAAAGAAAGCAATATTGCTATTGCTCAGTTAAATGTTAGCAAAACAGAAAATGAAAAAGCGTATGCTTTGCTAGAAAAACAATTTGCTGAAAGACAAGACGCTATTAATAAATTAGCGACTCAGTTAGAACAAGCCAAAGTACAGTCAGAGCAAAAGAATACAGAGAATGCACAATTAATTGCTTCATTAAAACAGCAACAGGCAGAATCTACAGCACAAGTAAAACTGCAAGAAAGCACGCTAACAAATGCTCAAAAAGAGTTGATTGATATCACTAAACAGCTTGAAGCTCAGCGAGTGTTAACTAAAACTCTTGAAGAGAAAGAGTTGAAGCTAAATGAGCAAATTAAAGTAAAAGAAGCAGAATTAGCTCAAACAAATACTGATACAACAAAAATCCAGAAAGAGAATAAATCACTCAAAGAACAACTAGAAAAAGTAATGGGTGAAGGACAAATGATCTCTGGGCAACTTGCTTATGCTTATTCCATTATCGGAAAAGACAATGCGCAACGAAATAAAAGTATTCTTTCAGATATACAAAAACAAAATTACACCCAGTATGATGACAATACCTATTTTAAAATATTGAAACAGGGTAAACCCGTTGATTCTATCAATAATAAGACCGTCGTATTCGTTATGCATGAAGAGCTGACAGATGGTACGGTGACGCTAAATTATGATAAATCTAATCCACTTATCTTACCTTATCGTCAGTTACCACTACCATTGAATACCTTTATTGCAAAAGCAGGTATCAATGGTAAAGCTAAAATCTATATCAAACCTGGTGGAGGATATGGTAAAAATGGTGTACCTGGTCAAATACCACCAGAATCCATGTCTATTGTGACTGTTGAAATATTAGAAATTAAGTAATTTTAAACTATTTCAGCTCTTCTATTCCTTTGGGTTTAGATGAGCTGATTTGTTATTCACGCCATAAAAAATTATCATTATTCAAGCATAGCGATCTTTCTAGTAGCCAATTTTTTAATTTCTGACAGTTTTCAGGATGCTCAGGAATACTTCTTAATATAACCCAAAGCGGTTTTAATATCTCAGAGCGTGGTGAAACCGCTTGGATATACTCAAGTGTATTTTTTATTTCTACAGTAAAAATAGGCTCAGATTTCCATGCATTTAACAATAACTGTATGTCTTTGTTTAATAATTCATTAATAAGTATTAGTCTTATCTTATCAGCATCTAATTTAATATTAATATCGTCTAAAGATAAAAAAGAATCACCATTATTTGATGGTTGTTTTTCTTCAAATAGCTTAATGTTATTGCATTGATTAATCTGTAATTCTAACTCTCTCTTGGTTTCGTAAAGAGAGAATAACTGTGGAGTGATATGGTTTACCCACCAAATAAAAAGTGGCTTGATTACGGCTTGAATAAGGCGTAGGTGCTCTGTAATGTTCACTGTAGCATCAAGATCGTCATTCCAGTTAATATGTAAAGGAAATGAGTGATCAGATGAAAGGCTTGATATACGAGCTAGTTCAATAATATCTCTGATATCTTTTTTTGACATAGCAACAGAGCAATGTTTTTTTCGCAAAAACCACGTTGATTGCAATAAGCTATCTAAATCTTCTCGACACAAAAGACGTGATAATATTTTTATCTGCTTTTCATTAATATCTTCATTGTTGAAAAACAAAGAAAACTGAAGGTTAAACAAGTCATCTACAGTTTTCTTATTGTCACTAACCATCATTCGCTTTAGTAAGTCTAAGTCTCGATAATAATGATGTTTGTTATTTTCTATCACAATATTCACTCTCTCGTAAGGATAAATTTTGAATATTCTAACGATGAATAAATTTTTGATATTATGATATTCGTCTGGATTTTTTATAATTTTAACTTAAGGCTTCTCGCTTTACTTGGTGTCATGTTGAAACGACGATGATAGCTTTGTGTGAAATAAGATTGGCTAGAGAAACCAGATTCCATTGAGATATCGACGATACTCATTTCTGTAGTTAGCAGCAGTTGATGTGCGTAAATAATCCGTCTTTCACATATCCATGTTCTTGGTGATGTACCATAAACATGGCTAAACAACTCTTTAAATGTTGTTAACCCCATTCCAAACTCTCGAGCAAACTGCTTTAATTTCCAATTTCTTAAGTGATTTTTTTCCATAAAAATCTGTAAGCGGTCAACTTGGCGATGACTTAACTGGCGTAGCAATGCCATTAGATCAGAGCCTTGTTCTGTTGAAAGTAATAAAATTAAAAGCTCTTCAATACGTAATTGTGTAAAAGCATTGGGACAATCTTGAGATAATAAGTATTCAAAACCATTGTTGCAAAAATTAATTAAAGGAGAATTTTGAAAGCAGATAAAAGCCGAAGAGAACGTTTCATCGCGTTCTATATTACTAAGAATATCACTATACTTTGACATGAAACTTCGAAGAAAGTCATCAGTAAGCGGAATGAAAATAGTTTCGCAAGATTCTGCATTCTGCGTTTTTATTGTATAATTTCCCTGCTGTAGGAAAAGAACTTGATCTTGATTTACCAAAACGGTATCAGTACAGTTTTGTAATATAAGCCCATTTTTTCTTATAATATATAAAGCTTTTTGCTCACTTTCTAATATTTGATATTGTGGATATAAATAAGTTTTTTTTTGAATAGCACAATCATTTAGATTTTTTTCACTGCATTGTATTGTATTCATGTTTCGCCCAAAATTTATTTTATAAGTATCACTATATTTTAAAGTTTAATAAATAGAGAGTTTTTAGAAAACGTCTCTTTATTATTGTGCCATTATTAAAAGTAAAAAAGAGAATGTTTTCTTTATTCTAATGTGGTTTTTTTTTAGATATTAGACATTGATATAACCATTGGTAATTTAAGATAAGTAATTTTTATTAATTTAAAGTCATTTTTAATGAATTGCAAAAAAAAAATAATTAAGTGGAACTTCATAGAGAAAGGGAAAGATTAATAGCAATAAATATTTGTAATTTATTATTTACAATAAACTGATGAGTAATTAAATTAATTTAATTACAATAGGTTATATCGGGCTTATTTGTTTACAGTGTAAATTATTTGATTGTGAATGCAAAAAATGACCATCTTTATTATATTTAATAATAGCGTGATTTATTTGTATTTTGTTAATATAGTTTGATTTAATGTAAATTAAAATGAGTGAAATATTTTAACTAAGTAACAATTTAAAATAAGAACTAGGGATTATAGTTTACATGATTATAGTTTGCATGATTATAGTTTCACCTGTGTCTTTTTTCTACAATTTTAAATTTTTATATGAACGCAATGTCCACTAAATTTAAAGTGTAAATGTTTATTTTAATGACATGATAGAACAAACAGTGATGGGTGACTGTGTGTTTTGCAGGTGTGACAATTTATCAAAGAACCTACTTTAAATATATTAATTTCTTTATTATATGACTTATGTCTCATGTTTTTTTTTGAGGCTAATTTTTTTTACTGAAAAAGATTAATTTAAATGATTGGTTTTTTTGAATGGTTTTTCCTGTGAATGTTAGCTTGAGTGGTAAATGTTAATTTTAAATAAAAAATATCAATAAAATACATCTAGTAAATGTTAAAAAATCATATCGAAGCTTAATTTATTTAAAACATGGTGATTAGTAGTAACTTTAACGTTAATTTTATCTAAAAACAAACCAGTAAACTAAATAGAAATAGTAGCCCTACTATTGCAATTATATTAGGTGATTATTTATTAATATAGTGAATGCATTAGTGTCTTTATTTTCAGGGAGGTAAAGCAGTAGCTAATATGGATAATAGGCGAACACAGCAAAATATTATATTTAGCGGGATATGGATTATTTGGGTTATCGCATTAATTGCTTTTTGGCGTTATAGAATCGCAGGCGAGTTTTTGATTATCCTTATCCTAATTTTTAGTATTATTATTTATTCTATGACTATGAGGTTAAAAAAAACAGCTATGTTTAGTCGTAAAACTGAGGCACCAAAAGTTGCAGAGCCAATTACCACTGTAATTAGCGAAGAGAAAAAACCAGCACCAGAGCAACGTCTGTATACCATTATTGCTAAAGGGACTGTGTTTCAGGGAGATATTAATGTTGAAGGCGATATCCAAATATGGGGAAAAGTCGCTGGAAATATCAAAGTAAAAGATGGTGTAATCCGCGTTATGCACGCAGGTCAAGTTGAGGGTGAATTATCGGCACCAGATATTATTATAGATGGTTTTGTTAAAGGAATTTGTGCAGCAAATAACTTGGATATTTTAGAACATGGTGAACTTCGTGGTACAAGTCGCTGTGGTAGCATGTCAATTAAACGTGGTGGCATTTTCACTGGACAATCAGAACAAGTAGAGAATCAGGCTAAAGCGGTTGCTCAGCAGCGTGTTGTCTCTATTAAAGAAGGTGCAAATACAAATAAAGAGAAAGATGCGGCACCAGTAGAAACGCCACTTAAAGAAAATAAAAAATAAAAGCGCCTTTTCATTGCTCGTTGTTTATCCTATTTTATCGTTATTGTTTTGCGTTGAATATAAAGTGAATAACGTTGAAATTAGAAACTCCCCGACTACAACTGCGAAAATGGCGTGAAAGTGATAAAGCGCCATTTTTTTATCATGTTAATTCCGATATTGATGTTATGCGCTATTTCCCTTCAGTGTTAACACAAGCTGAAAGCGATAATATGGTTGATACCCTTATAAATAAGTTTACTCAGCAAAATGGCTGGGGTTTTTGGGCGGTGGAATTAAAAGAAACTCAAGAGTTTATCGGTTTTGTTGGCCTTAATATTCCTCAAGCGGCATTGCCTTTTAACCCTTGTGTTGAAATCGGCTGGCGTATAGCAAAGGCACATTGGCGTAAAGGCTATACCTATGAAGCAGCATTAATCGTACTAAAGTTTGCTTTTGAACAGTTATCTCTCAATGAAGTTGTCGCATTTACAGCACAAGCAAATACACCTTCGCAAGGTGTTATGAAAAAATTGGGTATGACTCAGACTGGGTATTTTTTACATCCGGCACTAGATAAAGACCATTCTTTGGCGCGGCATGTGTTATATAAGTTAAATAAGCAGAATTTTATTTTTCCATCGAACGAGTAGATCGGCGTTTAGCAGGTATTGGGGGCACCGGTCTTTTATCATCAATAAGATGTCTGATTGCTAAAATTGGATGATAAATTAGCATTCTAGGACCTGCCCAACGCATAATCTGTTTCATTGTCTCTCTTTTTACTGGCTGATAACAATGAATAGGGCACTGCTTACATGCTGGTTTTTCTTCGCCATAGCGACATTTATCTAATCGATTATAAGAGTAATCAATAAGTTGCTGATAATAGTTTTGATCAAACTCTGGGTGTGAACGGGCATAAAGCATAACCATTTTTTGAATTGTTTTTTTCTCACGTTCGATTCTTTTACCAGACATATATTTCTCTCTAAATAATATGTTTCATTCCAAATACATCTTATCACTTACCTTTGTTTGATGCTAAAAACTTATTTAGCGCAATAAAGTGAATTTTTTTATTAAAAACACTTTTCTTTTTTCTTAGAATATAATACTGTATTTATATACAGTTTATTTGCCTTTGAACGGTGAAAACCATGCGTGTGGAAATTCTATTTAGTAAACAATCTAAAATTACAGAGTCATTATTTCCGCTGTTAGAGTTAGAGCTAAGAAAAAAAATCGCACCTGAATATCCTGATATGCAATATCGTATCGCTTTTAGCAGTATGAATTCAATTCAAGTTACAGGTGTAAAAGACGAAACTAAGCATGAGCATATTATGGAACTTATTCAAGGTGTCTGGGAAGATGACGGCTGGTTACAAACAGACGATGAATAATACTCTCTAAAAATAGATTAAAAAAATTGCCAGTAATAAAAGATTTTTAAAATCGCATAATAGCTAACACGATTTTTAAAATATATCACTGGCAATTTATAGCGGTTAGTGGCGACAAATCTTACTTTCACTTGTTGTAAATCCACCATTCGCAGGAATGAACTTCCCTTTTTTCTCTAAAAAATCTACTAGCTGAGAGGCTGTCATATTTTCAGCAGAGCAAGTGTGAAAAAGTGAGTCATTGCCAAATTGTTGATGAATGGCTTCAACCAACGACGCTTTTGTGAATGCAGTTTCAGATGATAAGATAAAATGCAAAACTTCATGACCATGTATAGAAGACATAATTAGCACCCTAAAAATAAAGATATATTAATTATGCATCTTTTGCTGTGGTCAACTTTGTTTTTAATCATAAAAGCGATGACATAATGCCATCGCTTTTAAATACGGATTATTTTCCAGCTTGTTGAAGTAGTTTTTGCATCTCATCTTTTAAATGAAGCTTTTCTTTTTTGAGTTTTACCACTTCATCATTATAGCCTGCACCATTAGGACCTTCTAATTTAGCTATTTCTTGGTCTAACCGATTGTGTTTATCAAAGAGGGCTTGAAAGCGAGGGTTACTATCTTTTAACTGAGAAACTAACGTTTGTTGGTCTGAGAACATAGAACCTCCTAAAAAGAGAAATTGGGATCTCTATTTCAGTATAATCATTGAGCCGTTGTCTGCATGGTGATATATCACAAATTTACATTTCATCACGCTAACTGCTGTTTTCTTTAAAAAATTATTCGGAATTATCCTCTCATAGCGATATCTGCTAAGGTGTTAGCATTCAACTAATAAAAATAGTAGTCATAAGATGATTATTAATAGAAACATCTAGGCTAAACTGATTACCAGCGAGATATCGTTGTAAAATGGAGAACGTGATGAATAAAGTAATTTTATCTTTAGTAGCAGCAATGTCTTTATCTGCTTGCGCTCAAGCAGTTGATGGTTTAGAAAAAGTGGCTCCTTACCCTAAAGCACAAGAAAATCAAATCCGTCATGTTATCGAACTAGAGCAAAAGGATAATGAGAGTAACTACCAAGTCGAATTAATCGTTGGCAAAGAGTTAATGGTAGATTGTAATCGTCAATGGTTCGGTGCTGAGTTAGATAAAAAAGATTTAGAAGGCTGGGGCTACAACTATTATGTTGTTGGTGATTTAAATGGCCCAATGTCTACTATGATGGGATGCCCTGATAATTCGAAAAAAGCAGCGTTTGTTCAGGCAAATATGGGACAAGATGCTTTTATTCGTTACAACAGCAAATTACCCATTGTTGTTTATGCACCGACTGGCGTTGATGTTAAATATCGTATCTGGTCTGCAGCAGATCTAATGCAAGATGCGGCTAAAAAATAGAATTTATTAACTTAACTTAAGCTAGAATGTCGTTAGAAAAAGATAAAGCCCTTTGGTGTAAACCGAGGGCTTTTTTTATGTTATCTAATAACAAGTACAGACATTTTTGCATGACGCACAATTGATGATGCCGTCGAACCTAATAGATAAGATGAAACATTAGGGCGATGAGAGGCGATAGCAATTAAATCAGCATTGATATGGCGAGCATATTCTAAGATCTCATCTTTTGCATTACCAACTCCCACATTACATTTAATTTGCTCATCAGGAATTTTTGCATCTTTAATCATCTCTTGCAGAGCGATAAAGGCAAGACGGGTTCGTTCTGCTGAGTCTTTAAATTTTTCTGGAATTGCAGCAAACTCGATGCCAAAGAAAAGTTCAGCATTAGGAATAACGGTGAGGAAGTGGATCTCTGGCTTACCAACCTTTGCAATTTGTTCAATATGAGAGATCAGTTCCTGAGAAAGTTCGTCTTCTAAAATATCAATTGGAACTAGAATTTTTTTGTACATTACAAACCTCACTTAACGTTAGTCAAAGGATATCTTCTATTATCGCTTAATATAAAAAAATAGCTGTGATCTATGTTCTAAATAATAGTGAGAATGATTATTTTCACGGTTTATAGCCGTAGTGTAACAAGAAATAAATTAAGACAATTAATACTTGTTAAATTAGCCTACGACTTAACTTATTGACAGTATACATATAAATACATTTTTTTTAAAAGTGCCTATAATTAATCTTAATAAAAAATATAAAATGAATAAAAGAATGATTATCAATTATATTATTGTTATGTATCTATAGGATTTTATTGGTAAAAATTAAAGACAATAAGGTTTAAATATGGCATATTAATAACGAATGACATCTCAACATGATGTCTGGACAGCAATCTTAGTCCTTAAACTGGATTGTTATTCAGAGTCGTCCTTTATCCTCACCAATGAGTTATGGATCCTGAAATAACCTATGGAACTCTATTTTTCACCTGTTAATAGAGTGGGCTATTTAAAACAGAATAAGATAATTACTATGGCGCATAATCACATTGATGATATTGAGTTAGATCTGGCTGATAATATTCAGTTAGAAAAATTTAAAGCAGCGAAAAAAAGCACGCTAGTCAGTGTGTTTGTTAATATTGTTTTGTCTATTTGGCAAATAGCTATTGGCTTTTTTTCACACTCCCAAGGCTTAATTGCTGACGGAATTCATTCTTTGTCTGATCTTATTGCTGATTTTGTTGTACTGATTGCAAATAAAGGTAGCCAAAAGCAACCAGATGCCGATCATCCTTATGGGCATTTTCGTTATGAAAATGCAGCTTCACTGATTTTGGGAACTATTTTATTAATTGTTGGCTTAGGTATGGTGGTGTCAGCAGTACATAAAATGTTTGATCCATCATCTATTCCTGAAGTGCACAGTATTGCTTTATATGTTGCGTTATTGGCATTAGCGGCCAAAGAGGGATTATTTCGTTATATGTTACGTGTAGCGAAAAGAGTCGATTCAAATATGTTAGTTGCTAATGCATGGCATGCGCGTTCTGATGCTGCTTCATCTTTAGTTGTTGCTATTGGTATTATCGGAAGTCTTGCAGGATTTAAATTCTTTGACCCACTAGCGGCACTTATTGTTGGTATCTTTGTCGGTAGAATGGGATGGCGTTTTACCTATCAGGCACTGCAAGATTTAATGGATAGAGGTGCTGATGAAGAAACGCTTCAAGAAATATCTAATTTGTTAATTACGACACCGGGCGTTAAAGGTATCCATGATTTAAAAACTCGCCGTGCCGGAGACTATTTCTTAGTTGATGTTCATATTGAAGTGGCTGGGGAATTAACGGTTAGAGAGAGTCATGACATTGTGGTTAATGCGCGTAATAAAGTTTTGCAAAATAAACAGATACTAAGTGTTATGGCGCACGTTGATCCGGCTTAAAAGGTTTGTTTATTAACCAATACCAAGAAAAGGTAATGAACGTTATTCATTACCTTTTTTCTTATTTGAGTAATGTTAATAGAGAGATTATCTTCGTTTAAAAATTAACACAGTTCTCTTTGACTTCATTTTTTAATGCCGCGATTAAATTATCAACAGCGCATTGTGCCATTGCATAGCGCGTTTCTTTGGTTGCCGAACCAATATGAGGTACAGCAACAACATTCTTCATAGATAATAACGGTGATGTCGCTGACAGCGGCTCTTGTTCAAAGACATCGAGTCCTGCGCCTGCAATTTCTTTTTGCTCTAGCGCTTCTATTAAGGCTTGTTCGTCAACCACTGCACCACGACCCGCATTAATTAAATAAGCATCAGATTTCATCAGTGAAAACTGAGCTTTGCTGATTAAATGGTGAGTCTCTGTGGTTAACGGAAGTGTGATACAGATAAAATCTGATTGCTGCAATATTGTCTCTAATGAACAATAAGTGGCATTAAAACGCTCATTTACTTCAGGATATTCTGTCCGAGATTGATAAAGAATATTCATATCAAAGCCAAAGTGAGCGCGTTTCGCTAAGGCTTTACCAATACGGCCCATACCAATAATGCCCATTGTTTTATGATGAACATCGGTTCCGTACCAATCTGGTGTTATCCCTTTTACCCATAAACCTTGCTTAATATTATCGGCAAGTTCAGGAATACGCCTTGAAACGGATAATACAAGCGCCATCATGGTATCTGCGACGGTATCAGTGAGCACAGTTGGTGTATGCATTAATTTAATATTGCGTTCTGTAAGTGCTTGCACATCAACATTATCATAGCCAACAGAGATAGTTGAAACCGCCTTTAATTTAGGAGCTTGTTCGATAAAGTGCTTATTAATATTTCCACCAGCACCTAATAATCCAGAAGCACTAGCGAGTGCGGTAGCAAAATCTGCTGAATCTAAAGAGAGTGAACTAAATTGTTTTATTTCAGCAAAATGGGCTAATTTTTGGTGTAAGTCTTCTGGTAGCTGTTGATAAAGCACAACAATCGGTTTCATGATGTTCTCCTAACGCAAGGGTGTTATAGGGCTTGCTGTTTCTTATTTATCGATTTTAAAATCGTTATTGAGAATATTCTCAGCCCTCTTATACATATTACAAGGGGAGTTAATAAGGTATGATAAATCTAAGGTAATGTCAGTTTTATCAGGTTATTAGCGCATTAAATGGTGTGTAATCGTTCCCTTTTTTATTGTGATAATACAACTCTAAAAATAGAGAATGTTTCATCAAGATATCCAACTGATTGTAATGCGTATAAAAAAAATTATTTTTTTAAGTTTAAATAATAGGGAATGAGTGTAAACGTTTACATTAAATGTCGGTTTGATCACGAAAAGACTTTATTGATCTTGTTAAACTCTCTGTCAATGAACAGAAACCGTCTTTAGCTTTCCTTTGAAATGAATCAAAAGAGGTGAATGTGGAAATATTAGTTACAGGTGGAATGGGATATATCGCAAGTCATACTTGCGTACAAATGATTGAAGCAGGGATGACGCCAATTATTCTGGATAACTTAAGTAATTCCAATGAAGAAGTACTTAACAGAATTGAAGCACTAACAGGAAAGCGTCCACTGTTCTATAACGGTGATATTCGTGATGACAAACTATTAGCATCAATTTTTGCTCAACACACCATTCAATCTGTTATTCATTTTGCTGGATTAAAAGCAGTTGGTGAGTCAGTTCAAAAACCCATTGAGTATTACGATAACAACGTTAATGGCACATTAGTGTTGGTACGTTGCATGCGTGATGCGGGTGTGAAAAGCATTATTTTTAGTTCATCAGCAACGGTTTATGGTGATCCTCAAACAGTACCTATAACTGAAGATTCGCCGGTGGGTGGTACAACTAACCCTTATGGCACCAGTAAATATATGGTAGAGCGTATTTTATCTGATTTGTATGTTGCTGATGAAAATTGGTCAATTAGCTTATTACGTTATTTCAATCCAGTCGGCGCTCATCCATCAGGGACTATGGGTGAAGATCCTAAAGGTATTCCAAATAACTTAACACCTTATATTGCTCAGGTTGCTATTGGCCGTCGTGAAAAAGTTGCTGTTTTTGGCAATGACTACCCAACGAAAGATGGCACTGGTGTGCGCGATTATATCCATGTAATGGATTTAGCGGATGGTCATATTGCAGCATTAAATGCATTAGGTAGCAAAGCGGGTTTGCATATTTATAACTTAGGTACAGGCAATGGTACTAGCGTTATTGAGATGATTGAAGCATTTAGCAAAGCCAGTGGTAAAGATATTCCTTATGAGCTGCAACCTCGTCGTCCTGGTGATATTGCTGAGTGCTGGTCAAGCCCAGCAAAAGCTGCCGCAGATTTAAAATGGAAAGCAATCCGCTCTATTGATGATATGGCAGCAGACGCTTGGCGTTGGCAGTTGAAAAATCCAAATGGTTATCTGAAATAAGCAATTAAGTGCTATCGGATAATCACTAATAAATAAGAGAGAAGATTATGTCGAAACTGATTTTTGATCCTGTTGAGCATCCACATCGTCGTTATAATCCACTTACAGGTCAGTGGATTTTAGTGTCGCCACACAGGGCGAAGCGACCTTGGAATGGCAAAGATGAAAAGCCTCAGATTGCGACACTTCCCTCTTATGAGCCACACTGTTATTTGTGTCCTAATAATACGCGTGTTTCAGGTGATAAAAATCCTGATTACAAAGAGACTTATGTTTTTAATAACGATCACAGCGCATTGCTACCTGATGAATATAGTGTAACGCCTTCTGATAATCCTTTATTTCAGACTCAAGCAGTCAGAGGTATTAGCCGAGTTATCTGTTTTTCACCAGATCATGGAAAAAGCATTCCTGAATTACCGGTTAGTCAATTACGCAAAGTGATTGACACATGGGATAGCCAAATCGAAGAATTAAGTAAAGAGTACCTTTGGATCCAAGTATTCGAAAACAAAGGTGAAACGATGGGATGCTCTCAACCGCACCCTCATGGTCAAATTTGGGCTAGTGATTTTTTACCGAATGAATTAGCGCGCAAAGACCACTATTTACGAGATTACTTTACTCAGCAAGGCAGTAATTTATTAATGGATTATGTTGATGCTGAAATTAAAGATGGCAGCCGTACTGTGGTAGAAACTGAGCATTGGATTGCTATTGTTCCTTATTGGGCTGCTTGGCCTTATGAAACCATGTTATTACCTAAAGTGCATATTCGTAGAATGCGTGAATTAACGCAAATACAGCGAGACGATCTTGCTATTGCAATGAAAAAACTCACAAGTCGCTATGACAATCTCTTTCATTGTTCATTCCCTTATTCTATGGGATGGCATTTTGCGCCATTTTTTAAAAATAATGAAAATATCGATCATTGGCAATTACATGCGCTTTATTATCCTCCTTTATTGCGTTCAGCCAGTGTACGTAAGTTTATGGTGGGATATGAAATGCTTGCTGAAATACAAAGAGATTTAACACCAGAACAAGCTGCGGCTAATTTGCGTCAATTAAGCGATATTCATTATAAAGAACAACCTTAATTCTGTCAGATGCCTAATTAAGCTAGGTTTTAATTAGCGCGATAATTTTATGATTAAACAAATAAAAGCGTACATCTCATTAATTGTGATGTAACGGATTGTTATTACTTAATTTTAAGTTGAGGAACTATTATGCAGGCACTTATTAATAATGTGACTCGCTCATTTTCGGCTGCTTTTGGTTATACACCAACCCATTTTATACAAGCGCCAGGAAGAGTTAATCTTATTGGCGAACATACTGATTATAATGATGGTTTTGTTCTTCCTTGTGCCATTAATTACCAAATGGTGGTTGCTACTGCAAAGCGAAATGACAATCTTATTCGTGTAATTGCTGTCGATTATCACAATGAAATTGATGAATTCTATCTTGATAAACCCATTGAATTTTTAGCCGATAAAATGTGGGCTAATTATGTTCGTGGTGTGATTCATTTTTTACAGCAAGAGCATTACGATTTTCATGGAATGGATATCGCAATATCAGGAGATGTTCCACAAGGTGCAGGGCTGAGTTCTTCGGCTGCATTAGAAGTTGCTATTGGACAAACCGTTAAGGCATTGTATCAGCTTCCTATTAGTCAAAAGGCGATTGCCTTAAATGGTCAAAAAGCAGAAAACCAATTTGTCGGTTGTAACTGTGGCATTATGGATCAGCTTATTTCGGCATGTGGTGAAGAGAATCATGCTCTTTTAATTGATTGCCGCTCTTTAGATACAACCGCGGTGACAATGCCTGAAAATATTGTGGTCATGATTGTTAATAGTAATAAAAAACGCGGCTTAGTAGATAGCGAATACAATACTCGTCGTAAACAGTGTGAAGACGCGGCAAAAATATTAAATGTAGCGGCTTTAAGAGATGCATCATTAGCGGATTTACAGACTAAAAAAGCGATAATGAGTGATGTGGTATATCGCCGTGCTCGCCATGTTATTACTGAAAATGAGAGAACACTACAAGCTGCTGATGCACTACGCCAAGGGAATTTACCCGTTTTAAGTCAGCTTATGGCACAATCTCACCAGTCAATGCGGGATGATTTTGAAATTACAGTAACTGAAGTTGATACATTAGTTGATATTATTAAGTCTGTTATTGGTGAACAAGGTGGCGTTAGAATGACTGGCGGCGGATTTGGCGGCTGCGTTGTTGCACTTGTGACGCCTGATTTAGTCAGCAAAGTGACTGATGCGGTTGGATCACAATATCATAGTAAAACAGGGTTAAAAGAAACTATTTATGTCTGCTCGGCAAGTCAAGGAGCGGGCTATTCGGAGGCAAAATAATGGCAGTTAATGATATTCGTTTTTTTGAACCTGAACAAATGACAGTTCAACCTGCGTGGGATGGGTTACCAGCTGAGATAGTTACCTTAAAAAATCGCCTCGGTATGTCTATTTCTATTATGGATATTGGGGCGACATGGTTAACGTGTATTGTTCCTGTCAATGGTGTTCGTCGAGACGTGCTATTAGGTTCTCCAGATATGAATGCTCACAAACAACAAACTGCATATATGGGTGCCACTGTAGGACGTTTTGCTAACCGAATTGCGGGTAGTACATTTTCGTTAGCGGAAAAACAGTATGTAATTGCCGCCAATGAAGGCAAAAATACACTTCATGGTGGAAAACATAACTTTAGTCGCCGTCGTTGGAGTATTGCTGAAAAATCAACGCAATCTGTAACCTTTACATTAAAATCACCCGATGGTGATCAGGGATTTCCGGGTAATGTTGACGTTTGTGTGACTTATACTTTAACGGATAGCAACGAAGTTTGTATTCGTTATCAAGCGATAAGTGATAAAGAGACGCCACTTAGCTTAACTAATCATGCCTACTTTAATCTTGCTGGTGAGCACACACTACGTACCGCTCTTGAGCATGATGTAATGATATCTGCGAATGACTATTTAAAAAATGGTGAAGGCAATATCCCAACGGGTGAGTTAGTTAATGTTGCAGGAACAAGCTTTGATTTTCGTAAGTTAAAACGAGTTGGGCTCGATTTTATGACAGATGAGTGTCAAAAAGCCGCTAATGGTTATGATCATGCTTTTGTGTTAGATAAACAGAAAATAGATGGAAAAACGGTACTTGCTACGGTTATTTCGCCAGAGGGTGAATTAAAAATGGATGTGATGACAACGATGCCATCAATTCAATTTTACACGGCTAATTTCTTGGCTGAAACGAAAGGAAAAAGCCGTCGTTATGGTAACTATTCAGGGTTAGCTCTAGAGACTCAGTATTTTCCTGATGGCCCAAATCATCCTGAATGGGGTGAAAATCAAGGGATCCTTCCTGCTAATCAGCAATGGCATAGCCAAACAATCTATAAATTTTATCAGTAAATAGAATAGGGAAGTGTAAACGCTTTCCTATTCATCACTTATTTGATCTTTTTACTTTTTAAATTCCCCATCTTCACTGATAATCCCTACCATTGCTTTTATAGCGAACTCGTTTTTGTCTTTGGATTAAATTTCAGGTTATTCCTTGATAGTGAATAAGGGTGACCTTATGAGGTGTATATGGCGACTATCAAGGATGTGGCAAAAGAAGCTGGCGTGTCTGTTGCAACGGTATCGCGAGTCATTAATAACTCGCCAAAAGCGAGTCGTGCATCAATAGATGTTGTGAACACGGCAATGCAGAAATTAGGATATCGCCCTAATGCCGCGGCGAGAGCGTTGGTTAATCAAAGTACACAAACGTTAGGTGTCCTTGTGCATGATGTTTCAGATCCTTTTTTTGGTACATTAGTTAAAGCGGTTGATAATATTGCTAGAGACGCGGGAAAACACATCCTAGTTTGCAATGGTTATCACGATGCACAAGATGAACGCCAGTCTATTGAGCTGCTAATTAATAGTCGTTGCGATGGTTTAGTTATTCACTCCAAGGCATTAGGTGATGATGAACTGCTTGCCTATGCTAATGAAGTTAAAAGTATGGTGCTTATCAATCGTTTTATTCCTGAAATTGCAGAGCGCTGTGTTGCACTTGATAACTACAAAGGTGCATGGATGGCGACGGAACACCTTATTAGACAAGGTCATAGTAAAATAGCGTATATCTCATCAACACATAATATTGAAGATACAACACAACGACTAGCAGGATATAAAGCTGCTTTAGCGGCTTATAAAATTGACTTACCCGCCAGTTATATTGAATATGGTGAGCCTGAAGGCGAGGGTGGTGAGAAAGCCATGACGCATCTTCTAACCAAATCAATAGATTTCACTGCTGTGGTGGCTTATAACGATTTTATGGCGGCAGGGGCTCTGTCGGTATTAGATGAAAATGAAATTCCTGTTCCTGAAAAGATCTCAGTGATTGGTTTTGATGATGTACTAATTGCTCGCTATATTCATCCACGATTAACTACCGTGCGTTATCCCATCCAAATGATGGCGGAACAAGCGGCAACGCTGGCAATTCGACTTTCCCGTGGTGAAATACTTGAGCAAAAACAGCGTATTTTTTCTCCGACATTAGTTCAAAGAAATTCCGTATTTAATTTAAGTCATCTTAATCATTCATAGTAATCTATGACTTTTAGTAGTTCTTGCTTACTTATGCCTACTAGAAGTCATCTGTTTCACTTTATATTACGATCCTGAATAACCTCCCACAAAAGCAATATAAAAATCATTTTATTATTATATGGTTATACATTGTAATCGTTATCAATTTAATGACCAATATGCTGTATTATCCATGTAAAAATCTCTTTTTACTAACTGGAGCTGAGTTATTAATACTCTATTACTATAGATATATTACCTTTTTTTGTGACGCAATCGTTTGTTTAGCTGTTTTCTGATGCATGTTCGTAACATTAGCAATGAAATTGTGAAGAGAGTAACGGAAAAAGGGTGTGAAAACGTTTACATTGATTTCCTCTTTATCTTACTCTGGGTCTGAAAGGATAATATTATGCATACAGAAGGTGTTGGATTAAGCACAATAGATTATGCAATCTTTGCCCTCTATGTTGTTATCATTATTAGTGTGGGATTATGGGTATCTCGTACTAAAAACGGTGAAAAAAAAGGGACAAAAGATTATTTTCTAGCAGGTAAAACATTACCTTGGTGGGCAATTGGTTCTTCTCTTATTGCCGCTAATATTTCAGCAGAACAATTCATTGGTATGTCTGGTTCTGGTTTCTCTATTGGTCTCGCTATTGCCTCTTATGAATGGATGGCAGCGCTCACATTAATCATTGTTGCTAAATACTTTTTACCTGTTTTTATTGAGAAAGGTATTTATACCATTCCTGAATTTGTCGAAAATCGTTTTAAAAGCCGTAACTTAAAAACTATTTTAGCGGTATTTTGGCTAGCACTCTTTATTTTCGTTAACTTAACTTCAGTCCTTTATTTAGGTTCATTGGCGTTAGAAACCATTCTTGGTGTGCCGATGATGTATGCAATTATCGGTCTGGCGCTATTTGCCGTCGTATATTCCCTTTATGGTGGTCTCTCTGCTGTTGCATGGACTGATGTTGTACAAGTCTTTTTCCTTATTTTAGGGGGCTTATTTACAACAATATTAGCGGTGAGTTATATCGGTGGTGATGGCGGTATTACTGAAGGTTTAGCAAAAATGACCGCTGCGGCACCCGATCATTTTAAAATGATCTTGGAAAAAGAAAGTCCTCAGTTTATGAACTTACCGGGTATTGCTGTGCTTATCGGTGGGTTATGGGTTGCCAACCTGTATTATTGGGGCTTTAACCAATATATTATTCAACGTGCGTTAGCGGCTAAATCTATTAACGAAGCGCAAAAAGGTTTAGTTTTTGCCGCCTTCCTGAAACTGATTGTCCCTATTTTAGTTGTCGTGCCGGGTATCGCGGCTTTTGTTATTACGACTAATCCTGAATTAATGGCAGGTTTAGGAACAATGGCACAAGAGCATATTCCAACGATGGCTCAAGCCGATAAAGCGTATCCTTGGTTAACACAGTTCTTACCTGTTGGTGCTAAAGGTCTGGTATTTGCTGCATTAGCGGCTGCGATAGTCTCTTCACTAGCATCAATGCTTAACTCTATCGCGACGATTTTTACTATGGATATCTATAAAGAATATATTGGTCCAAAAGCATCTGAAACCCGCTTAGTGAATGTGGGGCGTATTAGTGCCGTTGTGGCATTGATTATTGCTTGCTTTATCGCACCACTATTAGGCGGCATTGATCAGGCATTCCAATATATTCAAGAATATACCGGTTTAGTTAGCCCAGGTATTTTAGCGGTATTCTTATTAGGTCTATTTTGGAAAAAAACCAATGCAAAAGGTGCAATTATGGGGGTCGTATTATCCATTCCTTTTGCGTTATTCTTAAAATTAATGCCGTTAGGAATGCCATTCCTTGATCAGATGATGTACACCTTTATCTTTACATCAGTTGTGATTGGTTTAGTGAGCTTAACTTCAACCAAAACCGATGACAGCATTGGTGCTATTGCACTAACTGATGCAACCTTTAAAACACAAAGTGGATTTAATATCTCTTCTTATATCATTATGATCGTTCTTTGTGTGCTGTATGCCGTTTTCTGGTAATAGCAAAAAGTTAAAATAATCCCCTACACAAAAAGGGCAAGTGGCTAAGTCACTTGCCCTTTTTGTGATCTCCGTAAGATATGCGCTCACTGCTACCAATAATCACGCTAATTTACTTTGATGCAGATTAAAAAAAAATAGCTAATAGATAAAGAAAATCATTCTCATGATTATTTGATTAAGATAATATTAATCATTCTCATTTATATAATCGTTATAATCTCAGGGAATTATTATGAATTATAAAATAGGCTTTTTAGCAGCCTGTATTTTTTCTGCCTCTTATCCTCTCTATGCACAAGAAAACAAAGAGGAAAGATTGGTTGTTTCTGCCTCAGGCTTTGCACAGCAACTCACCGATGCACCAGCAAGTATCACTGTTATCAGCAAAGAACAGCTTGCCAAAAAACCCGTACACGATCTTGCCGATGCCGTAAAAGGTGTTGAAGGGGTAAGTGTGAACGGTAATGCTAATAAACAAGAAATTACAATTCGTGGTTTACCAGGCGACTACACACTGATCATGGTTGATGGTAAACGTCAAAATAGTCGTGAATCTCGTCCAAATGGTAGTGGTGGTTATGAAGGTGGTTTTATCCCACCAGTAGAAGCAATTGAGCGTATTGAAGTTATTCGTGGACCTATGTCATCACTGTATGGTTCTGACGCTATGGGTGGTGTGATCAACATTATAACTAAACCAGTTACTAAAGAGTGGCATGGCTCTATTGGTGTTGGCGGAACTATTCAACATAACCGTGATGCAGGGGATTCTGTCGATGGTAATTTTTATCTTTCAGGACCTCTGATTGAAGATAAATTAGGCTTACAGCTTTATGGTGGTGGTTATTTACGAGCTGAAGATAAAATTACCTATGGTCAGGGCAGAAATGATAATAAAAACGTTACTGCGAAATTAGCCTTCACACCAACAGATAACCAAACATTTTTATTAGAAGCCGGTCGTACTACGCAACAGCGCACAACCACACCGGGTAAATCAATGAGCGAATTCACCATCCGTGGTGGTAAAGCGGATGAAAATAAAATGTTAGAGACCAATAATGACCGAAATCATTGGGCTTTAACGTATAAAAATCAGATGGATATTCTGCACTCTGAGTTAAGCGTTTATCAAGAACAGACTAAACGTATTACTAAAACAGAAGAAATTGATAAAACAACGAAAGATCGCCATGAGTTTTATGAAGATCGTCGCCCTGAAATCACCAATACTGTGTTTGATGCAAAATTCACTGCATTTTTGCCTGACAATGTCATGACCTTTGGTGGTCAGTATCAATATGCGCGCTTAAAAGATGAATCTTCGCTTGGTAAAGATGAAATCAAACAATCAACAGTCACGGCAGATCAAAAAGCACTGTTTATTGAAGATGAGTATAGCGTGACTGATAATCTAGCCTTAACAGGTGGATTGCGTCTTGATGATCATGAATATTATGGTAATCACTGGAACCCAAGAGCTTACGCTGTTTATCATTTAACTGACGAATTTACGTTAAAAGGTGGTGTTGCAAAAGCGTTTAAAGCACCTAGTTTACGTGAATTAAGCCCAGAATATGGTACTTCAACCGAGAAAGGTCGTGCGATTATGTATGGTAATCGTGACCTAAAACCTGAAACATCAGTGAGTGAAGAAATTGGTGTGGGCTATGATAATGGTGATGGCATTACAGCAAGCCTGACTTTCTTTAATACTGAGTTTAAGGATAAACTGACCAACTACGATACGGGTGAAAATGATCCGATTACAGGCTTAAAACTCTATCAATACGATAACGTAGGAAAAGCGAATATAAAAGGGATTGAAACAGCCGTTGCATTCCCTATTGCAGAAGCTTGGCGCGTCAATGCTAACTACACCTATATCAATTCAAAACGTAAAAGTGATGATGAGAAACTCGGTTCAGGTGAGTCATTAAAAGGTTATCCACTGGATATGACACCAAAACACAGTGCTAATGCACGTGTAGATTGGGATTTTAATGAAGACATGAGTTTCTATGCCAATACAGCCTATACTGGAAAACAGATCTGGGCTGCACAGCGTAATGGTTATACAGGCGCTCGTTATCGTAGTGGCTATACCACATTTGATTTAGGTATGACCTATAGCATTAATAAAAACACCCTGTTTAATATGGCGGTATTAAATATTACCGATGAAACAGGTCCTGCTGTAAATGATAAAGGCGGTAACTGGGTTGTTGATGAAGGTCGTCGTTACTGGGCTAATGTAAAATATAGCTTCTAATTTTTCTTATTTAAATAAGCCTCATGTTATGCATGGGGTTTATTTTTTCTATCGCTATATATCGTTATTAACGAATACGCCTTTTTTTATTACTTACAGTGTATCTGACTTATGCGAATACTAATCTTGTGTGGAATGATGATGTTATCTTCTGTCGTGCAAGCTAGACCTAATCAAGTGGTTCCTGAAATAAATACTCAGGCTCAACACTATTATCAAATCACCGAAAAAGAGATGGATTATCAAGGAAAACAGTATCGTATTTTCCTTGCTATTCCTAAAGCAACGACGAAAACCACGCTGCTTTATTCAGTTGATGGTAATGCTCAATTTCCATTAATTGTTAATGAAATTGTCGAACAGAATATAGCACCACGACCTGTTGTTGTGAGTGTGGGTTATGTTGGCGATAACGCTTATTTTATTCCTGAGCGTACTCGTGATTACACACCTAGTGTAAAAGGTGATGAATTTAAACAAGGCGGTAATGCAGAGAATTTTTACCAGTTTATCCTAACGCAGGTAAAACCTTATGCAGATAGTCAAATTGAAAAATCCAATTTAACAATTACCAAAAAATCATTATTTGGTCACTCTTTTGGCGGGGTATTTACACTGTATGTTTTGTTTAATCATCCAGAAGCGTTTCAGCACTATACTGCGGCTAGTCCTTCATTATGGTGGGGGAAAGGGGAGTGGTTAACAAAAGAGAAATGGCAAGCTATTCCTAATGATATTACGCTGACAATTACCCTTGGCGAAAAAGAAGAGACACCAGATATTGCAAATATGAATCAAGAGCAACAGCAAAATCATAACGGTCGTAGTAGTTGGCTAACACCTCGGCAATTATGCCGTTATTTATCTGATGCCGGAAAACAGTGTGATTTTCAGCTTTTTGCTGGAAAAACACATGGTGGTTCTATCCCTGATGCAATTAAAACGGCAATTAGTAAAAGTGCAGAGTAATTTACTGCAATAGTTTATTTTTAACTATCCTATCTTATAAAGGTAGGATAGTGATTAATCCACGCTACGTATTTTATCGTAATCTTATTAATATAGAATTAATCTTATTTTACAAAAATAAAATCACTAGAGAGGCTATTCTTTTTGTAAGAAAGGGCGATAATAACTTATAGGATAAATAAAATTATTTTCTGGCATTAGATTTTATAATTTTATTTATGATGAGTAACAAGCTATATTCGCGTCTCCCAAAATTAGGGACGCCATCCACTGCTTTTATCATTTAAACAATCATCTTTCCTAGATGACTGTTTTGCCACTATCTGGCATCGAGAAAGCAGCGCATTATCAACCGTTTGAGTGTGGAGACGAGGGTAGTGAAACAGAACACTACTTTGGTACGCAAGGGCGACAGTACATTAGTACCTGTGGCTGGGTTAACGGTATTTGCTATCGCATCAGGCTATTTAATGAGTTTAATACCACTATCAATGGATAGTTTTGGTTTTGATACTCTTTATGCGAGCTGGTTAGCAAGTATTTATTTTATCGGATTATTAATAGGTTCAGTGATGATCGAACCTGTTATTGCAAGAATAGGGCATCGTCTTTCATTTGTTGTATTTTTATTATTACTGGCTGTAACTGTCAGTATATTACCGTTGTTGCCTTATTTATCTGTATGGATGGTATCGCGCTTTATTGGCGGTATGGCGGTTGCAGGTATTTTTGTTGTTGTCGAGTCATGGCTATTAATTGGCGATAATCCGAAAGAACGAGCTAAACGCTTGGGCTTTTATATGACATCGCTTTATGGCGGAACAACATTAGGGCAATTAGCGATTGGTGCAATTGGCACACAAGGCACTATTCCTTTTATGGCGGTATTAGCTCTGTTATTAATTGCGGTATTACCACCGTTGTTTTTTAAACAAGGGCAGCCACAAGGGCATGTACATAAAAGTTTGTCATTAAAACAGATAAGCCGTTTAAATAAAGCCGCTTTAGTAGGCTGTATGGTTTCTGGTGTTGTGATGGGCAGTATTTATGGCATGATGCCGCTTGCATTAAATCAAGGGCAATTTACTACCGATCAAATCGGTGTACTGATGGCAGCAATTATTTTAGGTGGGATGATTGTTCAGCCTATTATCAGTAAATTGTCAGTGATAATAAGTAAGACACTGTTATTAGCAATGATGTGTTTAGTGGGTGTGTTTGCAATGGGAGTGACCTATCTTTCTAACGATTATATTGTGTTAATAATCGCACTGGGATTGTTAGGAATGTCCTCTTTTGCACTTTATCCTATCGCAATAACTTTGGCATGTGACCATGTGAATGCGAGCTACATTGTGGCTATTACCCAAATAATGTTGCTAAGTTATAGTATCGGTTCGGCAATAGGTCCATTAGGTGCGGGCATTTTTATGTCTCAAGCACATAACGGTATTATGAATTTCTTCTTTGTGGTGTTATTAGCAACGGCGGTTTATATGCTGTTTGCAAGCTTACGACGTAAGAGCCATATTGTATTGAACTAACCAATTTTTTCGTTTTAATCTCTCTTTCTTGTTTATTGTATGCCGAGCTTATCTTATAAAAGAGGGCTCGGTTTTTTTATACCGTAATAATTAAGAGTTACCTCATTTTTTTGTTAGGCAATTTAGCCAATTATCATTACTAACAATAATACACAATAAGTCATTATGGACACCTAATTAGCATGGAGACACTCTATTGAAGATCATCGCACCAGTTTTATCTGCCCTATTTCTTCTCTCTTTTTCTAATGCGCAAGCACTAACACCAGAGCAAAACAGACAGCTGGTGGAGCACGCTAGCAATTTACCAAAAGCTGTTTTTTACGATCCGGCTTATCGTAAGATTGATTACCCTAATGGCGATGTGCCTGAGTATTATGGGGTGTGTAGTGATGTGGTTATTCGTAGTTATCGAGGCGTTGGTATAGATTTACAGAAATTGTTGCATGAAGATATAAAAACACATTTTTCTGCTTATCCTAGTCATCGTATGTGGGGATTAACTAAGCCTGATACAAATATTGATCACCGAAGAGTTCCTAATTTAGAGGTGTTTTTTTCACGTAAAGGAAAAGTGAAACCAATTACTAAGAATGGGGCTGATTATCTTCCTGGCGATATAGTCAGTTGGCGTTTAGACAATGGTCGTCCACATATTGGTATTGTGGTGGATAGTAAAAGCCGCGATAACAAGCGTTATTTGGTGATGCATAATATTGGTTATGGGCAAGTGGCTGAGGATGTTCTGTTTTCTTGGAAAATCATAGGGCACTATAGTTATTAAAGGCACCATAGCTATTAAAGGCACTATAGCTATTAAGATCGCTATAATTATTAAAAATTCGTAACTACAATATAGAGAATTTGATACAGCTATTAATAGAAAATATTTTATCAATAAATTGTTGGATAAAATAAAAAATAGAATTAAAAAATGAAAGAGAGTGATATTAGAGAAAACTAAATTATCAATTCCGGGTAATAAATGGATAGCGTGTAGTTCTCTTAAAAATAAAGTTTTAAATAATCGCCCATGCTTTTTTAAATAAAATAAGTATGGGCGTTACTGTTGGGAAAGAATATTTTCATCAGAAATATTCATAATTAATCCTCTAAGCCACCTAATAACATACTAACGACGGCGATAGAACAGATGAAAGATAAGAAAAGGATAAAAAAAGAGCTACTAATCATAATGCCCTCCAAGATGACGACTATTTTTAAATAAAAAACCTCACTAAATACACATTATTGCCTGATTACTATCTATACTAGATGTTTTAAAAGTAAAGTCAAACTAACACATTATTTAATAATGATATTTTGTACGATTTTTCCTATTTTTAGTAAGTAAATATGAAGAGTGTGATCTTGATGGATCAGGAGGGGCTAACCCCTCTGATGTGTTACGCAGAATGCGGTAGTGTCGTTCTGGTTAATGGTGGAAGTCCATAAGCTGCTCTTGCACGATCACAAGCTTCATTCTGGATACCATTTACCCATGATTGGTTAAACTCACGACAAGGTGAAGGTCGTTGTTCATAGATAGTACAACTCACACACTCGCCCACTTCACCAACTAATTTTGCACAGCGAGGTTTTTTCTCATTGGTTCCTTTCATACAAGATAAGAATGGCGTTAGTGGTTCTGTTAATTCATCGGGAACAACACCGCCACCACTGACCATTTCAGCCCAATAGAAAGAGACTCTAAAATAGGCGCAGCAAGCACCGCAATGCATACAGGGATTATCCTGCATATAAATAAAATCGTTAGACTGTTTGCTCATACCAGATACCATTTTATCTGACGTTAAAGTAACAAGGGATGCGCTTTAAGGGCGCTTTTATTTAAGAGAGGCAATAAAAAAGAGAGAAACAGTGCTTCTCTTAAGAATGAACATTATGCGCTGAGTGAAAATGTTTTTTCAAGAGGAAAGTCTGGTTTGGCGTAACTATATTTATAATAAATTAGGCTATTATTTTATATAAATTAATTAAGCAAACTATATAACTTAATGATAAGTGGTGTTGTTATCGTATATAAATACGGAGTGAGTACGAAATTTAACTTAAGTCAATCAATAAAGGGTATCGAAAGTATAAAAAAACCTCATTTTTTATCATGAGGTCGAGTGACAGAAATCAGCAGTCAATGATTTGTTCGCTAAGTGATTTTAAAAAGGTCCTTTAAAAATAAACAGTGCACCAGCGCCAATTAAAAGGAAACCAATAAAATGGTTTAATGTGAAGTTTTCCCCTAAATAAGTGACAGAAAAAATAGCAAAAATAGTAAGCGTGATAACTTCTTGAATTGTTTTTAGCTCAGCTGCACTGTAGTAATTATGACCAATTCTATTTGCAGGCACAGCAAAACAGTATTCAACAAAAGCAATAAGCCAGCTCAGAATAATAACGACAATTAACGGTTTATTACCGTATTTAAGATGTCCATACCAAGCAAAAGTCATAAAAATATTTGAAATGATCAGCAGGATAATAGGGGCAAATTTGTAGAACATATCAGCGATACCACAAGCAATGAGTAAGGCAAACTGTGCCTAAATGAGAGCATGAGATTACTGCAAAAAAAGATATTTTTCTATTAACTTAAATAAAAATAATCACAAGATTTCATCGTAAAAACAGAGAACATAAAAATGTTTTTTTCCTCATTTAGATGAAAAATTGGCTATTAGTCGCAAAAATGATGTTTACTCTCTTTTTTTAAAGAAAATAATTTGTTGATATTGTAGTTGGTTATTATTTTTTAACAAAATCTCATCTCTTATACTCTAGATAAAAAAAACCTATTGATAATAATTTCTTTATCTTTTTGATATGTCATTTTTTTATTTTTAGATGCGATATATCCTATTTTTAGCCTATCGCATTTATAGCAGTGGTAAATATTAATTTATACTTTAGGCTAATAATAGTTTCATTATTTTATATTTTATCATTGGGAGTTAGCATGAAAATTGGTGCGTTTATTATTTCTTGCAGTTTATTCACGATGAGTTTTCTCTCTTTTCCTACTATTGCACAAGTAAAAAGTGATCCGCTAACGAAATGTTATGAACTCACTTCTCAAGCACCTAGAACTGAAATTCAGGTTTGTTTGCTAGAAGAGCTAAAACTCTCAGAGCGGCAAATGAATTTGATTTATGAAAAAAGTAAAAGTGACCTTGAAGATATCGATTCTGTTGCTGTAAAAAGTGCGATAGAAGCATTGATTAGTTCACAAGAACATTTTATTAAATTCAGAAGTGCAGAGTGTCAACGACAATCAACATTGGTTCTCGGAGGAACGGGGGCGGGTGATGTGTTGCTAGCTTGTGAGGTTAAACTTAATCAGTGGCGCGCTAAAGTGCTGTTAGACAATTAACCATACTGCCGAATAGCTATCTAGCAAGAGATAAAGGAAAAATAAAGAGCAATAATAAAATAGAGTATAAATATAAAAGGCTTTTATCAGCCTTTTATATTGTTAAGTGGTCAATCCTTTGACCATGACCTTAGTTTGCTTGTTAACGATCTTATTGTAATAAACTGATTCTATTAGTAATTAACAATCTTCAATAATAAGATAAGCGGCATGTACAGGTCCATGAACGCCCCATACTTTTATCAGTTCAATATCTGCGGTTGAACTTGCACCACCAATTAAGTTAATACATGAAGGCATTCTGATACCATCTTGTGCCATTTTATGTAAACGTTCTGCAATTTGAGCAACACGAGGCAAAATATCGCTTTTACGTAGAATAACAATGGATGTTTCAGGTAATAAACTAACCGCACGCCCTTTTTCAGGAGATGAAAACAGTACGATCCCGCCTGACTCAGTCAATCCTGCTTCTGCAAAAACAATACCGATTTGCGATCTTTCAGCATGAGTAATATTGTCATAGCCTAATTGCGGATCCCAAACGTAGGTTTCATATTTTTCGCTAATGGCTTGGGTAACACCGAGATCATATAAGCGCTTATCACCACTCATTACCACTGACCCCTGACAATCGTAGCTTTCACATAACTCAATTAGGCTATTAATAAGATTTTCGGGTTTGCTAACAACACATTTCACCATTTGAGTTTGTGCAAACTCAGTAAATGCTTTACATAACTCATCTTGTGTTAGATTGGCTAAACGTGTTTTTGCTAAATCATTTACTGGTTTATCTTGTGGCTGCGGTGTATGTGCAACAGGGCGACCTAATTTTTGAGCAATAGTTTGCAGAAATTCATTACGATTTTGTTCATTTAACATGTTATTTTTTTCCTTCTGCTTTATGGCGTTTAAACCAACTACGGAAACTATAGCCATCAGGTTCTGGTAGATCACGTGATGCCATCCAATCATTCAATACACTGATTTTGATTGGTGTGGTGCCTTTTTTGATCATTAACCCTGCCATTTTAGCACCTACATTCATACCCACTTTCCACAGTGCAGGATGCGCATTCAGGTAGTTAAACATACCAGTAACCCGTTGTTCAGCTTTTGGTGTTAAGCCACCTTCAGCCATAACTCTGCGATGTTTAAGGATTAATTGCGCTAAAGGAATTTTAACAGGGCAAACAACATTACATGCGTTACATAGTGAACATGCATAAGGAAGATCGTGAAAATCTTTATAACCGCCTAATAAAGGCGAAATCACTGCGCCAATTGGACCGGGATAAATAGAGCCATAAGCATGACCACCAATATTACGGTAAGCAGGGCAGGTATTTAAACAAGCACCACAACGGATGCAGCGTAAAATATCTCTAAATTGTGAGCCTAAAATTTCAGAGCGACCGTTATCGACAATGACTAAGTGAAACTCTTCAGGACCATCAACATTACCTGCTTCGCGAGGACCCGTTACCCAAGTGTTATAACTGGTAAGACGTGATCCCACCGCACTACGGCATAGCATAGTAATAAGTGGATCAACTTCTTCAAAGGTTGGCGCAATACGTTCCATTCCCATCACTGCAATATGGGTTTTTGGTAATGTTGTTGTCATACGCGCATTGCCTTCATTGGTGACTAAACAGACTGAGCCTGTTTCAGCAACCGCAAAGTTACAACCAGTGACACCAATATCAGCAGAAAGAAAATCTTGACGAATACGTTGACGAATAAACAACGTAATGTCTTCAGGGTTTTCACTGCCTTCATAACCCAGCTTTTCATTTAACACTTTACGAATTTGGTAACGATCTTTATGAATTGCTGGCACTACAATATGTGATGGTGGATCGTTATCCACTTGAAGAATATATTCACCAAGGTCGGTTTCGATGATCTCAATGCCTTCGTTTTGTAAGGCTTTGTTCATACCAATTTCTTCAGTCACCATCGACTTAGATTTTACAATCTTTTTAGCATTCTTCTTTTTGGCAACGTCGCAAATATAACGAGATGCATCTTCGGCGGTTTTAGCAAAGTAGACATGACCACCATTTTCAGTCACTTTCTCTGATAATTGATAAAGATATGCATCTAGGTTTTCAAGAACATGGTTACGAATTTGTTCAGCGCGATCTCGCCACTCTTCCCAATTGCCCAATTCTTTAACCATAATTTCACGGTTAGCCCCGATGCGTTCTTGCGCCATGACGACAGCATTACGCATGATAGTATCTTTCATCTCATGTTCTAGGCGGGGTCTGAAATTTATATCACTGGTTTTAATCGACATTGTGGGCTCCCTTATTGGCTCATTAATACTTGTGCAATATGCAGCACTTTTACAGGACGTTTTTCACGGCTTAAACGACCTTGTATATTAATTAAGCAGCTTGTATCTGCACCAATAACATAATCAGGACTTACTTGCATGATATGTTTGACTTTCTCCGTTACCATTTCACCCGAAATTTCAGACATCTTAACGGAGAACGTACCACCAAAACCGCAACAGGTTTCTGAGTTAGCAAAAGGCAGCATTTCAAGCCCTTCAACATGTTTTAGTAGTGTTAAAGGCTCACTAACGACACCTAATTTTCGCGTTAAACTGCATGATGGATGATAAACTGCTTTACCCGGAAGACGGGCACCTACATCCACAACGCCTAATTTATTAACAATAAAGCTAGTTAAGTCGATTAATCTATCTGCGACACCTTGTGCGCGTAATGCCCATTGTGGTTCATCAGCAAGATAAGTTGGGTAGCCTTTAATGGCATAAGTACAGGATCCTGCGGGTGATATAATCGGATAATCATTAACTTCTAATGTTTCAATTAAAGATTTCATTGCTGGTTTTGCATTATTCACATAGCCACTATTTAAAGCGGGCTGACCACAGCAACCTTGGCGTTCTTGAAATAGCACTTCGCAACCTAGTTTCTCAAGTAGCAAGACGGTATCTCTTGCGGAATCTGCCTTCAGTACATCGCCAAGACAGGTTGCATAAAAATTAACTTTCATTAATTGAACTCCAAAACATCGCTCAGATGTTGTCATTTTTACTTAAAATAAAATTCTTTTTACTGTGTTATTTATTTAAGAGAAGTGAGTGAAATCGATAAACTCACCTCTCTTTATGAGTTAGTTCATTAGGTGATAAATAATGCCAATTTTTGCCCCAAGAATAATTATATAAGCGATACAGTATTTTAAGGTTTCGCGCATAATGGCACTGCTTTGCCCATCCATTTTGGTTGCTGAAACCGCTATCGCTATGCTTTGAGGGGAGATCATTTTACCGCCGGTTGCACCAGAGGTATTTGCTGCGGCAAGAATGAATGGATCAATATTAAGTTTGGCTGCGGCACTGGTTTGTAACTTACCAAACAGCACGTTAGAGTTGGTATCACTACCGGTTACAAAGGTTCCTAAGGCACCAATAACTGGGGCAATAAAGATAAAACCAGAACCTGTTAAATCGACTAATGTTTCAGCAATACTGCCTATCATGCCGCTGAAATCCATTACGGTTGCCATTGCAACTATCGCCATAATGGCAATTATTGAGTTCTTAAGTTGAATGGTTGTTTTTACTAATACTGAAATCAGTGTTGAAACGCTTGCACCTTGAATAGTACCGCCCACAAAGCTGGCTAAAATAATCAGCACGCCGGGCGTACTTAACCAAGCAATCGTTTGATAGACAGTTTGCGAATCACTTAATACAAATGGGATTTTGGTGGAAATAGCGCCTGCTGCACTTTGCAGTGTAGGAAAAAGTGGTGAACAAGCGAGAATAAAAATAAAGGTGAATAGATAGATAGAGCTGGCAACAAGCAGCTCTTTAGCACTGTATTTTTTGGTACTTTTACCCTTGTTATTTTTACCTTTCATACGTTTAGCAAGGAAAACAACCACAATAAGGCTGACTAAACTACCGGCAAAAGCAGGTAACTCGGCACCTAAATTAGCCGCTACAATATATTGTGGGATTAATGTACTGATACCGCACATTAATGTAATAAATACCACGCCTTTGATTGCTTTAATTCCACCACCCGCTATCGCGACAATGACAAAAGGCAGCAAGATATTAAATAATCCCAACTGAATAATAATGGTTTCACTTAGAATCAGTACATCAAGACCCGTATTTTGCGCCAGAATTGAAACGGGGATCCCAACTGCACCAAATGCTGTCGGTACGGTATTCGCAACTAAAGAGGCAACCGCTGCTTTAAACGGATCAAATCCTAATGCGATTAAAATCCCGATAGGGATCGCAACCGCAGTGCCGTATCCCGCAACCGCTTCAAGAAAACCACCAAAACACCATGAAATAAGCAGCACTTGTATACGCTTATCATCACTGATGCCTGCTAGCACATCTTTTAAAACTTCCATGCCACCTGTTTTTAACATTAGGTTATAGCTATAAATAGCGGCAAGAATAACGATAATGATCGGCCACAATCCTTTTACTGCACCATAAAGCACAGACATTGAGGCAAATTGAATGGTGTTGTTCCAATGAAAAATAGCAAGAACGACAGTAATCACTAAAGAGACCAGTACGGCGTGGTGAACCGCAGATTTCATTTTTAATATCATAAAAATCAGAACAGCCAAAGGAACTATTCCCAATAAAAATGATAGATAGTCTGACATGTTATTTTTATCCTTAAGTTTGCAATTTTTATCGTTTATTACTGCGTCGGCAAAACTATAAGTTGGTCATTATTTTATTGTGTAGGGTACTCGGTTTTATTAATGCTCTACTTTGCTGAAACGATAAAGTATAAGTAAAAAAAGATAGTTACCCAACTAAACAATGCTCGTAATAGTTACGTAGGAGATTGTCAGGTTAGATTGGTTGGCTATTGTAGGGAAAATTTGAAGAGATGTAATAGAATAAAATCAATTGTGTGACAAATATAAAAAAATTCCTTTTTTGTTATAATTTGGTTATTAATTGGCTTATTTTTTGACTTTTATCAATGTAATTGAGTTATTAATGTTGTTGCGAATATTGTTATAGATGAAAAAAAACACAATATTATTTTTTTCATCACAGTAACTTAATGGATACACTAAGTAAGAAAAGTACTATTTATTGAAAGGTGAGCTTTTCACTATATTAATAATGATAAGGTATTCTTATTGATTTACATTAGTTATCAATGGTTATTAGGTAATGGTTTTAAACTATTTTTTAAATATAAATTTAGCTATGTTATTAATTTTTTATTTAATTTAAATTTTTAGATTTTTTTATTAAAAATATAATGAAAATATTTTTATTGAAGTTGAATTAAATATATATGATTTATGTTATTATTTTTTTGTTAATTCCTATTCTATTTTGTTTTCTTATATTTGATTTTTGTTAATTATAATTAATAACATTAAATAGTGTAAAAAATTGTTTGTTTTTTATTTTTCTTTGTGCTTTTTAATTGACCATTTTATTTTTTATATTTATTTATATTTTATGTATCGAATATTTGTATCTGCTATCATTTTATTATTATGATTAACTCTATTTTTAATTTTATTTATAATTAATTATTCTGAATAGGTAATTATACGTTTTTACTAAATTTATATTAATTTTTTATATGGTCTTAAAAACGACTTTTCCATCAGTGATAAACTTCACACTTCCGTTAACTTGGCTGTAGATCGGATGTTGGTTGCATTATCATTTGTATTACAAATCAGGCTAGTGAGGTGATAGTTAGTGATGATTTTAAAATAACTAATTTTCTCTTTGCGGCTTAATATTTATAATTAAATTAAAATATAACTAGTGATAATTATAAGTATTTTATTTTTATTATATAATTTATTGTATTTATACAATTGTTAAGCTTTGCTTTTTTCTTGATCGTTTTTATTTTAAATTGAGAGCTAAATTAACTCTTTTTTGTTTTAACTAAGCGTGTTAATAAAAATAAGTGGTTTTGTTTTGCTTCATCTGATTTTGATTGCCATTATGATACTTGCTAGTTTTTATCCGTTTTTATTGTCAACAAAACAAAAGAAGACGAAAATCAATTAGTCAATAATCAACATGAGTTTGCCTAGAGCATGTTTTTACGCTTTGGTTTCATTTTGTTTGTCACTCTTTTTCACTTAATCAATCGCTGATAAATGCTTATCAAGAAAATGTTACTTATTTCAATAATAAATAGCGTTATCTTTGTAACCAAAACGTAAAAGATGCCATGGATGTAATACTTTTTGATCCTAATTTATATCGTTAGTTGATAAAAAATATCAGCGGTTATGTTAGCGATGTTTTAGGATTTAACATTTGAGGTTGTACTTAACTATCAAAACAATAGTGTGTCTTTAAAATCGGTAGTGTAGAAATTAATATTTCGCGTAAGTAAGAATGATGGTGCTATGGGGAATAAAAAAAGGATCAAAGTGTGAACTTGATCCTTTCTTAACTGAGTTGAATGGGGGATAAGCAGGTTAAGCTAAACTTTGTTCTGGCTCTCTTTTGATCTTTAATTGTGAGAAAACCAGTAACAAACCGATAATCCCGACTAAAGCGGCACTTAAAGGAACAATGTTATAGCTATATTTTAATGCAATACCACCAATAATTGCGCCAATTGCATTACCTAAATTAAATGCTCCGATATTTACAGAAGAGACTAAACTTGGCGCATCATGTGCTATTTGCATCGTTTTTATCTGCAGTGGGGGAACAAGCGCAAAACTTGCCACACTCCAAATAAAAATAGTCGCTACAGTGAGGTACAAATTACTTGAAACTAACGGGAGTACTAACATAGATAAAATCAGTAACACAAAAAATGTCACTAGCGTTCTATCGATGTTATTTGCTGATAACTTTCCACCCAAATAATTCCCTACAGTAAATCCTAAGCCAATAACTACCAGTAACATGGCAACGTCGCTTTCGTTTACATGCACGATGTTAATTAAAAAGGGTGCAATATAAGTATAAAGTGCGAAAAGAGCAGAAGCACCAAATACGGTTGTCAATAACGCAAGCACAACAGGTAAGCGAGTCAGTACTTTTAATTCATATCTAATATTAGGTTTGTTCCCTTTTGGAATAACAGGCAGGAACATAAATAGACCAATTAAAGTGATAAAGCCTAATCCTGAGATAAGTACAAATGCTAGACGCCAACCATATTGTTGACCAATCCAAGTAATTAAGGGAACACCCACTAAGTTTGCAATTGTTAATCCCATAAACATAGCTGCTACGGCTGACGCTTGCTTCTGTTTTTCGACAAGACTTGCTGCAACCACAGAGCCAATACCAAAAAATGCACCATGATTAAGACTCGTAATTAAACGAGCCATCATTAAACCCCAGTAGCTATCTGCTTGTGAGGCTAATAAATTGCCGATAATAAAGAGTAATAGAAGAAAAACTAAGGCATGACGTTTTGTTAATCGCCCTAGACCTAATGTCATTATTGGTGCACCAATCATAACACCCACTGCGTAGCCAGTAATTAATCCGCCAGCTATTGTGATTGAGGTATCTAACCCTGAGGCGATGTTAGGTAACAGTCCCATAGGTGTGAATTCTGTTGCGCCGATTGCAAAAGCGCCAGTGGCAAGTGCTAATAAAGGAAGAATGGCTTTCATTATTATTCCTAACAAGATGAATGAGAAACTCAAGAATTGATATGTGGCAGTTTAATTAGATAATCAGGAGCAATAAATAAGGGGAAAAGCAATAGACTATTGCGTTAATAACAATAATCCTTATTGAGATTTATGCTTACAGATTACTTGATACTAAAGAAGAAAATTGCAGAGATAATATTAATATTGGCAATTTATTTTTGGGTAAATGTAAATAATAAAATGAAGAATATCTTGAACGTTATGTTAGAGTGTTTTCAGTTTCTTTCTTCGTTTCTCAATAATACTCAGAGTTGAGTTATAGGATGTGTAGATGAATAATATCAGATTAATTGCCACTATCGTGGCGAAAGAAAATTATGAAAATGATGTTTTGTCCGCTTGCAAGGCAATGATAAAACCAAGTCATCAAGATGAAGGTTGTATCCAATATGAACTTCATAAAGATACCACTCAACCAAGAGCATTTATTTTCTTTGAAATATGGGAAAGTCAAAGTGCTGTTGATAAGCATAATGAAACGGCACATATGAAAGCATTTGTTGAAAATCTAAAAGATAAAATTGAGTTGCTAGACATTAAATTTATTGAGAAATTAGCTTAACGCTATTTAGCCATTAAAATTATCTTTTCAGTAACATTAATAAATTCTCTATTTTGAAAGCGTTAATAACACTTGAAAAATATTGTTATATTTCAATTGGATAATATTTTAGTTATTAATGTTACTTATACTTAATTTACTAAAAGGCATAGAGGTATGCGCAGTGTGTTACTATTTTTGAGTGTATTTATTTTGGGATTTAGTCATATGGCATATTCAGAGCAAATACTTGTTTTTGTGAGACATGGTGAGAAACCTGATAACGATAGCGGGCAGCTAACCTGTAAGGGTTTAAACCGCGCTTTATCGTTGCCCGATGTATTAATTAATCAATTTGGTAAACCTGACGCACTATTTGCGGCTGCACCTAAACAGAGTAAGTTAGGTAATTCATTACGTTCACTACAAACAATAACGCCAACGGCAATTCGAATTTCCTTACCTATTCACCTTAATTTTCATGCAAAAGAGATAACAGAGTTACGTGAAGCGTTACTTAATAAACAATATGAAAACTCAGTGATTTTTATTGCATGGGAGCATGATAATTTAGTTAAAGTCGCTAAAGATATCATGAAGCAAGAAGGGGGCGACCCTGATTTAATTCCCAAATGGAAAAGTAGTGATTTTGATAGTATTTATATCTTAAAAATAATCCGAAATAGTGATGGTAGTAAAAACGTTTTATTTGAACAGAGACAGCAGGGATTAAATGGGGTTTCTGATAATTGTTCTTATGCCTTATAATAACTTTATTGCCACAAGAAGAATTAATCATACTATTGATATTATAAAAGAATGATAGGAATTAATGTAAACCCAAGTAAATTATCTTATGATAACTTGACCCTGAAGTTAACTCTAAGGTTTATAATTGAATTAAATCTAGAGAGTGGAGGTAATTATGGGATTCTTAAGAAATCTATTTGGTAACCAATTTGGTAATAAGTATAGCAGTTCTCATGGTAATAAGAACTCGCGTGGGCATAGTCGCTCAAATAACGGTGGGCATCATGACGAATATAATAATCAAGGTTACAATAATGGCTCTTATGGGCAAGAACAGCCTGATAATAGAGTAACTGTATCGACTAAATATGATAAATATTGTTCTTCTTGTGGAACTGGTCAAAATAAAGAAGCTAAATTTTGTAACCAATGTGGTAATACATTGCCACAATAAAATATAACATCTTTTATCTATTATATTTAATGTGTTTTTCGTATTGTCTTTATTAATAAAGATAAGGTTTATATCACTATTAAATATTTATACTGATTTTAACCTATTTGATGTTAAAAATAGAGCTTGTATTTAGATTAGTAATATTAATTAATAGAGTTCGCAAGGTAACGACCTTTATTTTTTGTTAATGGATTTATTTTGCGTAAGAAACAATGCTTCTTAAATAGATAACCACCCACTATATGGGTGGTTATCGCACTTATTTTTATTCAAGTTATTTTTTTATCGTTTCTTTAAAACTTAACTTTTATACCTAGCATTCCTTGTGTATCGATATAACTATTATCGCCAACTTGTTGCGCTACGTTAAACCACACATCGGTATTTTTCGACATTCTACCTTCGATTCCTACCTTAATTTCGCCTATATTACGAGTGCCTGATTGACTTATTCGTACATCATTCATTGAAACTCCAGTTATTTTACTATTGTAAATCCAGTTGGCTTCAATAAATGGTTGAAACTCACGATCAGTTTTATTATCGAGAGATGCGTGACCAAGACCAAATGCTCTCACACCAAGACGGGTCTGAATGTTATTTTCGCCTTTACCTGAAATACGAGTACCATTATGTTCAGTATGATCACTCATCGTTACCCCTAAATACTGATAAATGGAAAAAGAGGGGAGGCTAAATGTTAAATTCATCGTTAATAATAACAGAGGAGCATAACTCCTCTGATGTTAATAAAATAGATATTCTGTTATTTGTATTGAAGCGTATAAATAACACTACTGTTAACTTTACCTGCTGTAGTTAGACCTGTTGCATAGTATTCTACGGCATAAGGTAGCGTTGTTGAAAACGTGTCAATATTGATGCTTACATAAGTTGTGTCAGTGACTTGCTTGGTATTACCAATTTTAATCGGAGCAAAATTATTACTGCCATCTAATAACTGCAAATTAACAAAAGTGGCTCCCGTAGCACTCGTATCCATATTTTTAAGTTGTCCAGTTACTGGATCAACTGTCATACCCGCTTCAAAAAAGGCAGATACAAGTGCATGAGTTGTACTTACTGTAGTATTTCTTGTAAGAGGTAATGAAAAATCAATAATTTCCGGGATTATATTTTCACAATCATGTAAATTCATATTAAATGCAGTTCGACCAGTTACTTGCCCTGCTTGAGTTAGTGTATTGGTGCTTACTGTAGGCAAAGTAATAGTGGCATCAGGACCTTGTCCTTCAATATCAACTTTACATGTTGTTTTTGTTAATTGACCATCAAATGTAACAGTACCTGTATTATCAGCCGCAAATGCAGAGCTAGTAGCTAAACCTAATGCCATCGTAATAAGTGATAGGCTTAAAAGTTTTTTATTCATTCCTTACCTCTGAGTTGTTGTTTTTTATATATAATTTAAGTAGCAGTTTTAAATAATTGGAGACACAAATAATAATTATCTTTAAATTTTAGGATGATAAAGATTTTACTAATTTATATGCTTTTAAAAATTAATAAAGTAGGTTGTTTCTATGCAATAAAATATAATGATAGATATTTTCTATAAGAGAGTGTTTTAAATAAAATCGTTTTAAATCAACATATTTCATTTTTTTATTTTGCTATTTATTATAAATGTTATTATTTTATGGTGTAATTCACTTTATTAACTAAACATAAGAGATATTAAGCTTGTTATTATCATAATAAGATGGGTTTTATTTTTATTGTGGAAGGTTATTACACTTTTTACGAGTTTATTTTTTCAATATTTCTATTAATTGGTTTTTATTTTTATGTGAAGAGTAATGGAAATGATACAGGGTTAATAAGAAGTGAAATATATATTGGAAACTTGAAAAAGAATGAAAGAGTATTTTTAAGGGGAAGCGTTGTATCATTGTTAAAATAAAACCAAACTGTTTTGAAGAGGATTATTATTTATTAATGTGCACTATTAACTATATTAATTGTTATTATTCAATTAATTACGTATTAGTACGCATAAAATATAGATAATAAAAAGGCTTGCAGAAATGAGCTTTTCTAAACTTAAATGATCCATTAGTCATTTATGTGTTATTTATAGTGGTTTTTTTGTTAGCGTGTAGTTCTGTTGTTTTCTCTAACTTGGTATTTTTGGAATTGTTATGTTTACACTAAGTTATTAAACTTGGTGGGCGGGAGGAGTTTCAACTCATCACTTAATTAAGTGGTTTTATAGTACTAATGTTTGATTTTTGAAAAGCACCTAATAAGGAGCTTAAGTTATTTTTGATTATCTTCCAAGTATGGGATTAATTACACACTGTAATTAATATTACACCAGTTAATGTAAAAATTACTACTTCAATTGCTGATAATCTTGCAAGGATTGAATATGGAGTTTAAAGTTAATTACCATATTTATTCATTTGTATTAAGCAATGATTGTTTATTTTGTGATTCTTTAACATATTCATATAAAAATTTGGCAAAAATAAAAGGAAATAGATATGAGCATGTGGACGCTTGATGATCTGCGCAGATTGGATAAGAAATATGCTGAGGATGGCGTTCATGTTCACCAACGACCGTTGACAGCTGCAATGGATATACTAGGAACAGATTTTATCCTTGGATTTTTCAGTAATCCAGAGGTTCAACGTATAGTAGATGCATACATTGTCATGATGCCTGAAGTGGAAACAAGCAGGCCTGGTGCCGGAATAGGTATGATTGCATCCATGGATCAAGTTAGAAAAACAATCTTTCCTATCCTATATGGAGAGAATGTACTAGAAGTTTGGCAAATAGCAGGTTTTTCAAGTAATCAAGAGTGGTGGGAGTGGTGTAGAGAAGATAGGGTAATTGCAGCAGAAGTATCTTTTGCTATTGCTGATCTTCATGATTTTACTATGGGTTTGAATGAAATAGAAGATTGCGCCTCAGAAGCATTAACACTCTGGAAAATGTCTCGCTCTAATCTTGAAGATATAGCAAATACGCTACCTAACAGCTTTAGTCATGATTCAGTTATTCAGCCTATTTGCATGGTTGCAGAGCTTTCCTTCAAAGCGGCTTTAGTTTGGAGTGGCGTCGATTTAAACACTTTGAAAGGTAAGAATGGTCATAATCTTACCAATTTGGCACAATTAATGATGGAGAAAATTCCCCATCGTGACGATAGACAAATTAAAGCTGTGATTGATAAAATGCCTCATTATGTAGCTAGCCGCTATAAGCCCGAAGGGCTTAAGCGTCTTCAGGTTGTTCGATTGGCGCTAGGAGTACAATTTATAGCAGCGTCTACTTTACGTAGAATAACTACTTCAGACTTAGCTATACAAATGGAATCAGAAGAATATCCGGGTTTACGCCCAACATTTAGTATTTGAGTGAGAAGAAGAAGTTCATAAAGTATTACTTATACCTCAGTTTATTGAGTATCATAAGAATGATTTTTATTAATGTTGTTAACCAATAGTGTAACTATAGAATGATGGATTTTATAGTTAGAGGCTTATTTCCTTGATACGTCTAGAACAAAAATATCTATAAATTTTTGCAGTTCAGCAGGGAGCTTTGCTTCAATACTACTTTTAAGCTCTTGGGCAGATTTCAAGCCATGTTTTTTCCTACCAGCGACACTTTCCATTTTACCAAACCATATGACAAGGAACATACCTCGCTGCTCAGCAAACGATCATATAGCTGAGATGAAGCTGCATAATAGAGTTCTCTGTGCCATCGCCCTTTTACTTCAGTTACGAGTGGACAATTGGATTTAATTAGGTGAGATTCGACGGCGCAGGACAAAAAAAGCCTACAACTCATTGAGTTAGTGGGCTTTTCGAACTTTTTCAATGACTCTGGTAATCATTGATAAAGAATTTTTTGGTGGACTGGTGGAGTCTGAATTAGTCGCTTAACTAAATGATTTTATAGTGCTAATGTTCAATTCAACTTTTCAAAAGTGCCTAATAAGGTGCCTAAAAATAATTTGATTAGTTTTGGGGCTTCTTATTGCTTAAGATTGATCTGTGTATATTATATCCTTTTTGACTAGTCGCACACAATAGAGTTATTAGTCTTTCTGTTATAATTATAAATTTTTTAATACGAATGTATTTATACTAAATGAAAATTATATTCACTCTTTATTCATTTATTTTTTTATATTATAATGAAAAATATTTAATTTTATGTGTGCCAATAAAAAAATTTCTCTTGGTTTTTAAATGTCAAATAATTATCAAATTAGTAGCTACCAGAGAGTTAATGGAATAAGATAGTCTATTAATGGTGATTAGCCTGATAAATTAAGGTTAATATATTTTTGGGTATTTTTAATTCAAGAATAGGTTATGGATAAAATAGCTTGGAATATGAGTGTATGTAGATTATGTAAGGATAGTGATCAATTAGAGCTAAGTCATCTACTCCCTAGGTTTATATTTAAATATGCAAAGTTATCAGCATTAACTGGACATCTTAGGACAACTGAAAACCCAAATAAGGTATCTCAAGATGGAAAGAAAGTTCATTTTCTTTGTAAGAAATGTGAATCTATCTTTAGTGGCTGGGAGAGTTATTTTTCTAAAGAAATATTTTATCCTTTAGAATATAATGAGAAAAAAGAGTTTGAATATGATAATAGATTAAATAAATATTTAGCATCAGTTAGCTTTAGAGTTTTATCATATATATATGAAGTTAATTTAAATGAGTTTTCTTATAAGGAAAACAAAGAAATAATTAAAGCCATTAATAATTTGAGGGAGTATTTATTAGGTTATAATCCTCATCCCAAGGAGCAGCGACAGTTATTGATTCTTTTAGATAAAACTGATACTAATGATGACTTAGACATATATTTAACTAAGGCTATTGAGTTTGACTTTATTAAAGTGGGGAGTGAGTTGTTTACTTATGTTAAATATCTTAGATTTCTACATTTATGCCCGATTAAAATAAATTCTAATAGGGGATGGAAAAGCGCTAGAATTAATAATAGCTCTGGTGTACTGTCAGTGAAAGATCAGGAATTACCTATTTATATCCAAGATAAAATTAATAATTCTATAGTTTTTTTTCAAGAAAAAAAGAATTCTTTATCTTTAAATCAAAAGCAAAAAATAGAAAATAGAATAATTGAGTCACTATCTGGGGAAAAGTAAAATCAAACCCCATATATAATTTAACTATGAGGTTTGATTTCTTTATTTAATCCATTCTAATGGAATTAATCCATCACCCTCATATTTCCAATGCGCGGATTCATGGATATTTTTCACGTCTCCCCATATGCTGCTATCAGCATGTTCCAGAACGATAATTTGAAAGTTATAGTTATTTTCCTGAATAGCATGAGCTAATACTTCAAATATTTTTTTTGTGGCACTAATATCATTTTCTCTAGTACTCTGTATGGTTTTCATTTTATTCGCATCATCTAGAATATTGTCTCCAGATTCAGCACTTGGAAAATATACTTGACTAGGTTGATCTATGACTAGAAAACTGAATGGTGGCAATTTTTGATTATCTTTTTTAGAAAAGTATTCATGAAATGCTAAAAATGTAGATATATGATATCCCATCCAATTAGCGCCACTACCTATCTCCCATAGATATTCATATTTTCTTAATCTAGGGTTGGCGAAGCTCAGTGTTAATTCTTTTTTATCAAACTTAATTTTCCCACTACGTTTGAGGCTAAATTTATCTGCATATTTCTCTATTAAATTATTGATTTTTGAATAGGTAGTATATTCATCATTATCAAAATTTTTATTTTCAAAATATTTTTTTAAGGGGGTCAATTCTTTTTTTATTTCTTTTATTTGCTCGTTTATATAGTTGTTATTACTTATTTTTTCAATAGATAGTAGTTTTTCTTGTATTTTTCCAATAACAATGTAAATATTATTTAGTGAGTCTGTATTTTTTTTATCCATGTTTTCTAAGGATATTTTTTTTATTCTTATTGAATGTAAATCACTTTGTAAATTTCTTAATTGTATTTTAAAATTATTTAACTCTCTATCTTCAATCGGGTTATCAAATAAAGCATCTGATAATGAGTTAATTGAATTTACTTTTTTCTCTAAATTATCAATTACTACATGCAATGATTTGGTTTTTGAGCCACATGCAATACATTCATGATTTGGAGCTAATGTTTCTTTAAGCCACTCAAAGCCAACGGTGCGTTTTTGTTCTCTCTTAATGGCATCCGTAAACTCTTTTCCTTTAGAAAATAATTGTTCATAATTTATTATTTGTGTTTTCAAGTCATCAATACTTCTTTTTTTCTCTTCTCCTTGGTGGATTAAGTCGTTTATTAAGTTGTTATGGTATTCATAATTTGGTTTTTTTAATATTTCTAGAATTTTTCCATCTAAGTATTTTTTATTTATGAATTTTAAATTATTGATTTTTTCTTGCGTATCTATATTTTCTAAATTTGATATTAAGCCTAATTCAATGCATTCTTGCCACAATATTTCAATTTCCAGCTCCCAATTAGATAGAGCATTTCTATGAATTTCTAACTGCTTATTAAGTATGTTTAATCTCTTTTCTAGATCACTGCGTTCCTTTTCTTTTACCATGTACTCTCGATCTATAATACCTAATGCAAACGGCATCACCCACAGTGCTTTATTCAATTTAATATCCCCATCAATGCCATTCACTGAACGAGTGCGAGCTCACTTACCTTTAACATTCCTACCTGATAATCCTCCCTTGATTAAGTTTTCCTGTAAACGTTGATATACCGTCCATAAATCATCTTTCTTATTTTCTCATCAGTGAGGTTGTAATACTTGCTCCTTGGTAACAGGCTGATGCCCCTCACCGAAGCGATAAGTCAACGCCGCTTGTGCCAAGGCATGTTGTGCTGGTGATGGTAATAGAAGTGATACCGAACTCATCCTGATGCACCATCATTTGCGGATAATAAAATTGACGGTTTTAAGAATGGATATCTAATTGATATTCCAGCCAGTCGTTTTATTTCTGTTCGTGTACAGATGCCAGAGCAATCAATCTATAACGTGAGAATGTGTGAGATGGAAGAAACGCAGGAAGAGGAAAATAAGGACACCAATAGCGCACCAGAAATTGATAACTGATTGATTTACTTTATTTGGATCAAAGAAGAATTAAATGTTAATAATAATCATTCTTAATAAAGCCGAGGTAAGAGGATTGATTTACGATTGTTATTGATGTTGCTGTGTTTATGTACAGCATCTATGTGCTATTGAATATAAAAAGGAATTTATATGAGTGATAATGAAGATCGAGATGTTCGTATTGAGATAACAGCCAGTGTTAGTAGCCATGACTATGATGAAGATGATAACTCAAATCACACAGATAACGACAGTGAAGATCGAGACAAAAATGAGCGAGTAAGAGAAGTTCAAGACATTTCAGATTTTGATCTAGGGAAATACCCTGAGAAGTTAGTAATGGCATCCGCCGGTCTTCCTGCTTTAGGTTTTCTTACTTATCAAGGTGTCCTTAGTTTTACATCAAGTCCATTTGTTTCCGCTAATATTAAGAGTGCTTTTTCTAAATCATTAACAGCGCTAAGAACTAGTGCAGTTGAAGCAATGTTAGTTGCGCCAAAGCTTGCTAGGATCACAGGTGTTGGGATTGCAGTCGAAGGATTGTGGCCAAGTAGTAACATCATGTCTACTCAAGCTGAAATGGCATTGTTAAAGAACTATGGCATTTTGGATAGAGATATTTTTGATAGAAACAAAGCACGTAAAGTTACAACGATGCCTGCTGAAATTGTTACTAATCAAATTAGTGATATTGGTAAAAAAACATCCTTAAGCATACATACACAGGTTATGTCTGCTTTAGATAAAAATACTAGAAAGCAGCGAACCATTGTATCAACAGGTCAGGCTATTAGTATCCCAATCGTAAAGGCAACAGCAACAAGCACACTTAATATTTATACCGCCCCTGTTATTACTGGCGCAAAGCCAGTGCGTATTAGCATTTCTGAAAACAAAGTGGATAAAAATAAACAGGTAGTCATCAACTCTAAGCCTAATGCTGGATACTATATTCCTTCATCTAAATTAAAAACTCATCATGCAATTGTTGATTTTGGTGGGAAACATGAAGCGCTTTATGTCTCTATTATTGATGTGATTGATGTAGATAACGAAGAGAAAATAGTTGAAGAAGAATGGACAGAATGGTCGACTTTATACCCTTTAGAAGCCGCATTATTAGAGCTTGAAGAAGCAAAAAAAAGATTAGCCAATATTGATAAGCAATATCAGGCTCAAGTCGCTGTTATTAATAAACTCAAAGTGACTCCAGAAGGCTTGGCATTAGCCGATCCTGTTAAAAATCCTCTTGTTTATAAGCAGAATAATAAACAAATTAGCGTCACTAAAGTTGAAGTTAAGATTGCTGATAAAAATTTACTTAATATTCTTCTAAATAAAGGAATGGATGCATATTTAGGTGAAGTAGAAAAAAGAATAGCTGTAAATAAACCAGACAGAATACAAACTTATCTAATCAAACTATTTTATGAGCGACTTGGTGATCAGGTACTATCATATGATAACCAACTAGCCAAATCTGAAGAAAGTCTAGCACCAATCCTCGAATCGCGAAAAAAAGCAGAGAGTGAGAAAAAAGCTGCTGAGGATAAGGTTAAAAAAGAAAATAAACGCAATCAACCAGGTAAGGCTACAGGTAAAGGCAAAAAAGTCGGTGATAAATGGCTTAATGATGCCGGAAAAGAAAATGGAGTTCCTATTCCAGACCGTATTGCCGATAAATTACGTGGTGAAAAATTTAATAATTTTGATGAATTTAGACGAAGATTGTGGGAAGAGGTTTCAAAAGACCCCGAATTGTTAAAGCAATTTAATCCTCAAAATCAAGGTAATGTAAAAGCAGGGAAAGCTCCCACACCTAGAAATGCAGATCAAGTAGGCGGAAGAATTAAGTATGAATTACACCATGATAAACCTATTCACCAAGATGGTGGAGTTTATGATATAGATAATATTAGAGTTGTTACACCGAAACGTCATATTGATATTCATAGAGGAAAATAATAATGAGTCAAAAGCAAAGTATTAGTGATTATACAGAAGCTGAATTTTTAGCCTTTGTTAAACAAATTTTTAATGTAGAAAATACTACAGAACAAGAAGATGTAGAGAATATTCTTTTATTTAAAAAATTAACAGAACATCCTGATGGCTCGGATTTAATTTATTACCCAAACGATAATCGAGAAGATAGCCCTGAAGGGGTTGTTAAAGAAGTTAAAGAATGGCGAGTTAAAAATGGTAAGCCTGGATTTAAAAAAGGTTAATTATTACCTTTGTTAAATTAATAGAAGCCTCTTAACGGAGGCTTTTTTGTTATTTAAAGTGACGGAATAGACGAAATTAGCCATTTAATCAACTTTGACGCAGTAACCTTCAATCTATTCCAGACCGTATTGCCGATAAATTACGTGGTGAAAAATTTAATAATTTTGATGAATTTAGACGAAGATTGTGGGAAGAGGTTTCAAAAGATCCCGAATTGTTAAAGCAATTTAGTAAAGCTAACCAAACATTGATAAAAAAAGGTAATGCACCTTATCCGATCCCTGAAGAGCAAGTTGGAGGCAGGGAGACATTTGAGCTTCACCATGTTAAGCCTATTATTGAAGATGGTGGAGTTTATGATATGGATAATATCCGCATTGTCACCCCTAAACGACACATTGATATTCATAGAGGAAAATGATCATGGAACTGAAAAATAGTATCAGTGATTATACTGAAGCTGAGTTTTTGAAATTGTTACAGGGAATCTGTAATGTAACAACTTCTAATGAAGAAGAGCATAAATCATGGGTTCGACATTTTGTTAAATTATCAGAGCATCCTCGTGGTAACGGTTTGATCTATTATCCTAAGGATGGTGAAGATGATTCACCTGCAGGGATTTTGAACACAGTTAAAAGATGGAGAGCTCAGAACGGTAAGCCAGGATTTAAAAAAGGTTAATTATTACTTTCATTATGACTAGTTCTGATATGGGTTGACAACTTTTCAGGCATAAAATGCTCGATAAACCTTATCGGGCGTTTTATCGTTTAATGATAAATACGGTCGCCTTTCATTATAAATTTGTATTGATTCTGCAACTAACCTCTGTGCCTGCTCTAAATTAATCAGTTTTATCAATAGATATTCCATTTTTAATATCCCATTATTAATTTTTTTAAGTCTCCTACAATAGCTACTAGAATATATTTCGATTGTATATTCCCTCCTTATTATATTTAAAAGTAATTATTTGGTATTTTTGATAATTAAATTTTCTTTAACAGTTCACAAATATACAACTTGCTCATGTCATGCTGACTCCTTAATTGATATTGTTTAGAGATGACTAAATGAGGCTAAAGTAATGGAAGATTTATCCCCCTCCGATTTGAAAACTATTCTTCATTCTAAAAGGGCCAATATGTACTACTTGGAATACTGCCGAGTGATGTAAAAAGATGGTCGTGTTTTATATCTTACCAAGTCGAAGAAAGAGAACCTCTACTTCAATATTCCTATCGCTAATACTACCGTTTTATTACTAGGCAATGGCACATCAATTACCCAAGCAGCCATGCGAATGCTTTCACAAGCTGGTGTATTGGTAGGTTTTTGTGGAGGAGGTGGTACACCTCTGCACATGGGGACCGACGTAGAATGGTTTACTCCGCAAAATGAGTATCGTCCAACAGAATATCTACAAGGATGGCTTTCTTTTTGGTTTGATGATGAAAAGCGACTTGGCGTTGCTAAGCAATTTCAAAGCGCTCGGATCAAATATTTGCAAACTGTTTGGTCAAAAGATCGAGACTTAAATGTTCACTGCCGCATAGGCAGCTTAGAAATTTAGTTCAATATGCCGAAAATGATTGGATTTAACTAGATAAGATTCGACTGCGCAGGACACAAAAAAGCCCACAACTCATTGAGTTAGTGGGCTTTTCGAACTTTACCAATGACTCTGGTAATCATTAATAAAGAATTTTTTGGTGGAGCTGGCGGGAGTTGAACCCGCGTCCGAAATTCCTACATCCGCGGCACTACATGCTTAGTCTATCTTTAAATTCGCTTACCTGCTGCGGACAGACACGCCACAAATAAGCTAGCTTGATTATTTTTAACGCTTCAACCCCAAGCAAGGTATCCACGCGATCTCTTTTGGTTTTGACCTCTCTTGATCCCCGTCCTAAGAGCGGAGGCTAGGGAGAGAGGGCTCTACGCAGGTTATTAAGCTGCTAGTGCTTCGTACTGATTGTCGTTTGCGACTATCTTTTTGCGGCTTTTAACGAGGCCAACCGCCCCTCGGCATGCACCTTGGGTTTCGCAAATTCCGTCGAATCCAGAATCAGCCCCAAGTTGATAAACGCAAGTATATCAGAAAAACACTTGTAATAGCTAGCACTTAACGTGATTTAGCGATTAGCATTTTTCATAATTCTTGCTTTGTCTAATTTCCACTCACGATCTTTGATAGTTTCTCGCTTATCGTGATCTTTTTTACCTTTAGCAACGCCAACCTTAATTTTGCACCATGCATTCTTCCAATAAAGTGAAAGAGCAACAACAGTGTAACCATCACGATTTATTTGACCATAAAGTGAATCGAGTTCGCGTTGTTTTAATAATAGTTTACGGGTACGCGTTGGATCACAAACTACGTGGCTTGATGCAACATTTAAAGGTGTGATGTTTGCACCAAAAAGATAAGCTTCGCCATCACGCATAACAACGTAGCTATCACTAATGTTTGCTTTACCAGCGCGCAGTGATTTTACTTCCCAGCCTTGTAACGACAGACCCGCTTCTATCTCATCTTCGATGAAATATTCATGGCGAGCACGTTTATTTAGCGCAATAGTCGCAGAACCAGGTTTGTGTGATTTTTTCTTTGTCATAATGTCCACATTATACTGTATGAGCAACAGAAAGAAATCATTTAACCGACTGTTTTCTTTTCAATTGCATAAAACTTGAGCTATATTCCATTAGATTTTTATTTAGTCACTGTTCAATGATATGATCGCACACAGTGTTGTCGTACAGGAATAACTATGCCTCAGATTAGCCGATCTGCTCTAGTTCCTTTTAGCGCAGAACAAATGTTTATACTGGTGAATGATGTTCTCACTTATCCTAATTTTCTACCAGGATGCGTTGGAAGTAAACTGATCAAAAGCACACCAGAAGAAATGATTGCATCAGTTCAGGTCTCTAAAGCGGGTATCAGTAAAACATTTACTACCCATAATTTTTTAAAGACAAATGAACGTGTTGATATGCGTCTTGTTGATGGTCCTTTTCGTAAGCTAACGGGAGGGTGGGTGTTTACCGCATTAGATGATAATGCGTGTAAGGTCGAATTTCAGTTAGACTTTGAGTTCACAAATAAATTAATTGAGTTAGCCTTTGGTCGCATTTTTAAAGACTTAACCAATAATATGGTTCAGGCGTTTACTCAACGAGCGAAAGAGATCTATCGTGACTAAAATAGGGGTCGAGGTAACTTATGCGTTACCAGATAAACAGTATCTTATTCCGGTTGAATTAACTGCAGGGGATACTGTCGAGCAAGCCATTATCGCGTCTAATATCTTAATGATTTGTAATGATATTGATTTAAAAAAGAATAAAGTAGGGATTTATAGTCGCCCAGCTAAATTAACGGATAAGGTGAAAGAGGGGGATAGAGTCGAAATTTATCGCCCATTAATTGCAGATCCTAAAGAGATGCGTCGTAAACGTGCAGAGAAAGCGCGTAAAAAAGCAGACTAATATATTGTTATAATGCTTCTTGGATGTGCTCTCATTTTTAGTTTTATTGATTATGCAAATAGCTAATTATCTGCAATAAAACACACCCCATCGTTAATTAACGTATGGGGTGCAATTCATTTTGCCGATTACTATCGTTTAAGTCTTACTCTTTGCTAGTCGAGTTAGAAAAACTTGGCATATTTCCTTGTTTATCTATCTTCGTCAGAATGCCATTACTGTCAAAAGTCAAAGTGAGCGTTTCTTGACGCACTTTTTCATGACCAGGCTCTTCACGGAAAACATAATACCAAATTTGGCTTCCGAAAGGATCTCTAAGCATTGGAGTGCCAAGGGCAAATTGAACTTGCTGCTGTGTCATTCCTTGCTGAACTTTTGCGACTTCAGCTGGCGTTAAATAATTTCCCTGATTGATATCTGGGTGATAAACCAGTCTCTCGAACATAGAGCAACCTGAAGTCATTACGACTAAAGATAAGGCGGCAACTTTTAACAGTTTAAAACGCATGGTTATTACATTCCTTTTAGGGTCATAGTGACGATGATAATCGACAACGCAGCAATTGAAAACCTTTCACGCTCTGCCTATGACCTTAAATATCAATAAAAGTTTGTTAATCGTTATGCCGCCAACAAATCTTTTGCATTTGCTAAGGTATTTTTTGTTACTTCGCTGCCCGCTAATAAACGTGCTAACTCTTGAAGACGCTCTTTTTTAGATAGTAGCTTCATCGAGGTTTCAGTTTCTTCGCCATTTGTCTCTTTATTGACAAAATAGTGTTGGTGACCGCAACCTGCGACTTGAGGTAAATGGGTTACACACATAACTTGTGTTGATTCACCAAGTTCACGTAGTAGTTTGCCAACAATAGCCGCAGTAGGACCACTAATACCAACATCAACTTCATCAAAAATAAGTGCTGGTGTATCCATTTTTTTAGCAGTAATAACTTGAATAGCTAATGCGATACGTGAAAGCTCACCACCAGACGCCACTTTTGAAAGCGCTTGATGTGGCTGTCCTGGGTTTGTTGTGACATTAAATTCAACTTTAGTTGCACCATCAATTTGCAGCGATGTGTCATCAAAAAGCGTATCGACGGTAAAATAACCATGAGGCATTGATAGTTGGTGCATACTACTAGTAATTAATTGACTTAATTCATTGGCATATTGTTGGCGTACTTGGTGTAGTTCTTTAGCAACTTCTAGTGCCGCAAGATGATCTTGTTTTACTTGCTCAATTAATGTTTCACAATCATCGTGCTGACGTAATAGTGCATTTTTTTCTTCAATAAGTTGCTGATGAAGTTCATATAGCTCTTCTGGTGTGACTCTATGTTTACGAGACAAACTAATATATTTGGCAATACGTTTTTCAAGTTCAAATAAGCGATTAGGATCCATTTCTAATTTATCACTGTAATGGCGTAACTCATCGCTTACTTCGCTAATTTGAATAGTGGCATCTTCTAACATATCAAGTAGAGAACTGAACTGACTCTCCATTGAAGTAAGTTCTGTTATTTCGTGTTTAACGAGATTAAGCATACTAAGAATATTTTGATCTTCATTTTCGCTTAAAATTTGTAAGCTATTTTGGCTTAAACTCAAGAATTGCCCACAGTTGGATAAGCGTTTGTACTCTTGGTCTAATTCTGGGTATTCACCTTGAATAGGCTGAAATTCATTAAGCTCTTTTAAATGGTAATCAATAAGCTGTTGTCTGGCTTCTCGCTCTAATGACTGTTGTTGAAATGCAGCTAACGTTTGGCAACTTTGGTGCCACGTTTGGTAAGCCGCTTTCATTTTTTTCAGCAATGCGGGTTCATGGGCATAAATATCAAGAAGATGTTTTTGATAACGAGGCTCTAATAGTTGTTGATGCGCATGTTGACCATGAATTTGAATAAGTAATGAACCGAGCTCTCGTAATTGAGATAGTGGCACGGATGTACCATTAATAAAACCACGAGAGCGACCATCAGTAGAGATAGTTCGTCTTAGTAGGCATTCGTTATGATCATCAAGATGATGTTCTTCTAGCCACTGCTGGGCGGATGGCGTATCGGAGAGTGAAAAACGTGCGCATAAATCGGCTCTAGTCGCACCAGAACGCACCATATTGGCATCACCACGGTTTCCTAGACATAAACCTAACGCATCGATAGCAATAGACTTACCTGCGCCAGTTTCACCTGTAATAGTGGTCATTCCACCAGAGAAATCGATTTCAAGTTCACGGACTATGGCAAAATGACTAATGGTTAGTTGAGTCAGCATAGTGCCTCTCCTGTGTATAAAAACATAACTGTGATTGCATACAGTATAAACTGGTTTTTTATACAGTAAAGTAGTGAGGCACAAAAATCAGAACATTTTTTTCGACCAACCTAATTTTGAACTGAGTGTATTAAAATAGTTATAGTCATTAGGGTGTACTAAATTTAATTTTTGTCGGCTACGTTTAATAATCACTTCATCGCCTTCTTTTATAGGCAAAACTAATTGACTGTCGCAGCTGACTTCATAATCAATATTGGTTTGTGAAAATTTCAACTTAATTTGGCTATCGCTGCTAATGACTAAAGGACGCGCTGATAAGGTATGCGGAAACATCGGTACTAAGGCAATGGCATCGAGATTTGGTGTAAGAATTGGACCACCCGCTGAAAGAGAGTAGGCAGTGGAACCCGTTGGTGTGGCAATAATTAAGCCATCCGAGCGTTGTGAAAAGGCAAAGCGGTCATCAATATAGACCTCAAACTCAATCATATGAGCGACTTTTCCTGGATGAAGAACAACTTCGTTGATCGCGGTACCAATGCGCGTTCTTTCACCTGATGCACAAACGCGGGCCTCAAGTAAAAAGCGTTTTTCCTCACGGTAATGACCCGCTAAAACATTAGTGAGTTGCTGTAGTGCATTATCAGGATCGAGATCAGTAAGAAACCCTAAATTACCACGGTTAACACCAATAACTTTGATATTATAGCGTGACAATACGCGAGCAGCGCCTAACATATTGCCATCACCACCAACAACGATAACGAGGTCTGCGGCTTTGCCAACTTGAGTTAAGTCGCCCATCAATGCATTTTCAAGTTTTAGCTCTTGAGCAACTTGAGTATCGATAATGACTTCATAGCCTTTATCTTTTAGCCAATGATAAAGCATTTCATGAGTTGAAAGTGCTTCAGGATGGCGGGGATGTCCGACAATGCCAATGCATTTAAATTGTTTTTCTTCCGTTACGGTATTATCTGGCATTTTTTTACCCTCGTTTTTGCGCCAATTCCTTGAAACCCGTTTATTGATCCCCATAATAAACTAAATATGAAGATGAATACTAAAACTACGCGGAGATGTTCATGAGTAGTAAAGAACAAAATGTACATGAAGAGCAAGTCTCAAAAGAAAAAGAAGGAATGGAATCTGCAATGAATGAGCCTAAAGAGCAAGTAACAACAGAAGAAACTCAGGCAGACTTTGATGCTCAAGCTGAGTTAGTTGTAGCGTTAGCGCGAGTTGCTGAGTTAGAAGAGCAACTACAACAATCGCAAAAAACAGAACGTGAAGCGATGATCCGTGCTCAAGCTGAAGTAGAAAATATTCGTCGCCGTACACTACTGGATGTTGAAAAAGCACATAAATTTGCGCTTGAGAAGTTTTCTAATGAGTTACTGCCAGTACTAGACAACTTAGAGCGTGCTTTATCAGCAGCAGATCATGAGAATGAACAGTTAAAACCGATGATTGAAGGTTTAGAATTAACCTTAAAATCATTCTTAGATGCTGTTCATAAGTTTGGCATTGAAGTGGTTGATGAAAAAAATGTAGTCTTCAACCCGGAAGTTCACCAAGCCATGACATTAATTGATAGCCCGGCTCATGATGCTAATCATGTTGTTGATGTAATGCAGAAAGGATATACCCTAAACGGTCGTTTATTACGTCCAGCGATGGTTATTGTTTCTAAATAATATCAATGAGTAAAGCCGCGTAATATTGATGATGTAAATATTGCGCGGCTTATCGCTATTAAGCGATAGGATCTAAATACCAATTAATGGGTGTTCGCCCCTGTTGCTGCAAAATGTCATTTGTTTGTTTAAAATGACCGCACCCTAAAAAACCTCGATGAGCTGATAATGGCGACGGATGTGGTGCTTTTAAGACAAAATGTTTGTCTGTATCAATAAAGCGACCTTTTTTCTGCGCATGAGCACCCCAAAGTAAGAAAATAACACCTTCTCTGCGCTGATTTATCTGTTCAATAACCGCATCGGTAAAGATTTCCCAACCAAAATTAGCATGTGAATGAGCTTGACCTTTCTCAACGGTTAATACGGTATTGAGTAACAAAACACCTTGCTGTGCCCAACTTTCTAAATAACCGTGGTTAGGGCGTTTGAAATCGGGATATTCTTTTTCTAACTCTTTATACATATTGACTAATGAAGGCGGTGCCGGCACGCCAGGGCGTACAGAAAAAGAGAGCCCATGAGCTTGATTAGGACCATGGTAAGGATCTTGTCCTAAAATAACCACATTAACGTTATCAAAAGGTGTGAAACGAAAAGCGTTAAAAATATCTTCTTGTGGTGGATAAACAATCTTTCCAGCATCTCGTTGTTGTGAGACCTGTGCCAATATTTGTAGGAAATACGGTTTTTCTTTTTCTGTTCCTATAACATCGTGCCAGGTTAGTGGTGTAGTCATAATATAAAGTCCTTATTGATATCTTACTGCTAAGCTTACCGACTTCAGAAGTGGAAAGAAAATAATCCCGCATAAAAATTGAAACTTATTGGTTTTTCAACTTTTCTTTAGAAATTTACAAAAAAAATTGCAAATACACAGAAAGTGATTGTTGATTTAAAACAAGCCTTTGCACCAATAGGATGAAAACACTTATGAATTTTATTGATATTTATCAAAGAATGACGCCATTTATACTGGTATATAAGTAAGCAGAAACATTGGTTAGACCAAATACCCAAGTTCTGATACAAGATCGGAATTTGATTTTGTGCCCATGATGGAGGTCGAAATGATTACTGGTATCCAAATTACTAAAGCAGATAACGATGATTTATTACATTCTTTCTGGTTATTAGACGATGAAAACGGCGAAGCTCGTTGCATCTGTGCTAAAAAAGGCTTTGAAGAAGGTCAAGTCATTAACCGTAAAGAGTTAGGTGATATCGAGTACCGTGAAGTGCCGGTTGAATCTAAACCTGTTGTACGTGTAGAAGGTGGTCAGCACCTTAACGTTAACGTATTAAGCCGTGAAACACTGGAAGATGCAGTTAATAATCCTGAGAAATATCCTCAGTTAACTATTCGTGTTTCTGGTTACGCAGTACGTTTTAACTCACTGACTCCAGAACAACAACGTGATGTAATTACTCGTACTTTCACTGAAAGTCTGTAATTTACAACACTAAAATAGTAAATAACTAATCAGTCGATAGTGAAACCCGATATGAATAATATCGGGTTTTTTACGTTTGAAATAGGTTAGCTAATTAATTTAGTTTTAATTTTATTAAAATTATTTTTTTAATAAAAAGTAATAAAAAAGCCGTAGCTAGTAAAATAGTTACGGCTTTTAACGTTTAATATGAGGTGATCAATCTCTTGGTCGCAAATTACTCTTTTTCACTATTTTGAGTAGTGACGACTGAAACTTCTTTTGCTGCACCTTCGTTGACTGCTTTACGGCGCTTACCAACATTTTTACGATCACGAGTACGTACTTTAACTTTAGGGGCTTTTTTCTCTTCGTCTTTTTTCGCTTTACGTTTTGCAAGTACTTTTTTAGACGGTTTGAACGTTGACTTTTCAGCCGGTGCTTTAGTTTCTGGACGTAACTCTGCTACAACACGGTATTTAATTGGCTCTTGAACATAGCGACCAATCTTACCAAGTAATGGATGGTCGTGAGCTTCTACTAACGAAATTGCAATACCTTTACGTCCTGCACGTGCTGTTCGACCGATACGGTGCAAATAAACATCGGCTGTACGTGGTAAGTCGAAGTTGAATACGTGGGTGATATCGTCTAAGTCTAATCCACGGGATGCAACATCGGTTGCAACAAGTACATTCATTTGACCAGATTCTAAACGCTTAATGGCATCATTACGTTGAGTTTGTGCCATTTCACCTTCAAGGTAGCTTGATTTAATACCTTGTTTTTCTAACGCAGTAACAAGTTCTCTTACACGCTCTCTTTTACGAACAAAAACGATGGATTTTTTTACATCTTCTTGTTTGAGTAAGTGAGCAAGTAATGCTGTTTTATGTTCAACGTTATCAGCATGATAATAGAACTGTTGAATTTTTTTACGTTCACGACGTGATGGATCAGCGTTTAATTCAATCGGCTCATTAAGAATGCGTTGTGCAAAATCAACAATCGCATTACCTTCAAGCGTTGCTGAAAACAGTAATGTTTGTTTACGCCAGCGAGTTTCACCCGCGATAGTTTCAATATCGTTAGCAAAACCCATATCTAGCATACGGTCTGCTTCATCTAAAATCAGCATTTCGACAGCGCGGCAATCAAAGTTTTCTTCTTTGATGTATTGCAATAAACGCCCCGTTGTCGCAACAACGATATCTTGGTTTTCGCTAAATACTTCTGCGTGATTCATATAAGCAACACCGCCAGTAATAGTGGCAATGTCTAAATGTGTATGCGCACATAACTCTTTTGCCTGAGTGGCAACTTGCATTGCAAGTTCGCGTGTTGGCGTCAAAATAAGAATTCGTGGCGGGCCTGATTTCTTACGAGGATAATCAAGCAAGTGTTGAATTGCTGGTAGTAAAAATGCCGCAGTTTTGCCTGTACCTGTTGGTGCAGAACCTAAAATATCACGACCGTCCATTGCTGCTGGAATAGCACTTGCCTGAATTACGGTAGGACGGTGATATCCTTTTTCTTCTAGTGCGGTCAATAAACTCTCATCAAGTTCAAGACTGGAAAATGTAGTGGCTGTCATTGTATACCTCTGTTTAGGGCGCGGATTTTGACATTATCCCCCGCTAAAAGCCAGAGGATTTACCGCTATCACATTATATAATAGAGATTGCTAATGGTATTCGATGTTTTTTGGCTTAATGTAAATAACCTGACACGTATACAAAAATATTAATGTTAAGATAGCGACAACATAAAGGGCTATCTTACCATATATCTCTTTTCCAATAACATGGAATGACAAGGAAGGATAAAGAGATGGTTATAGGATTAAACAGAGCAAATAGATGAATCATAAGAAAGTAAAGAAAGCAGGGCTACGCAAAGGTGGTTTTACCTTTAAACAATTTTTTGTTGCTCATGATAAATGTGCCATGAAAGTGGGCACTGATGGTGTTTTGCTAGGTACATGGGCACCTGTTGAAAGCGTAAAATCAATATTGGATATTGGAACAGGTAGTGGGCTTATTGCCTTGATGCTTGCTCAACGAGCTGTTCCACCAGTACTTATCGACGCAATTGAACTTGATGAACAAGCCGCTTTGCAGGCGACTGAAAATGCACAGGGATCATCGTGGCATTCTCTTATTCATATTCATCATTGTGATATTCATCATTATGCTCTGCAAACAGAGAGAAGTTATGATTTAATAGTAAGTAATCCTCCTTATTTTGAACCGGCGGTTGCTTGTCGTGATGATATACGAGAGCAAGCTCGTTATACCAAAACATTGACTCATGAAGGATTGCTCGACAGCGCTCAAGTACTTATTGCCGAAAATGGCGTTTTTTGTGTGGTGTTACCGTATTTTATTGGTGAGCAATTTATTGAAATCGCACAAGAAAAAGAGTGGGTTTTAGTTAATCGAGTAAATGTTAAAGATAGTGCGGATAAACCTTATCATCGTATCTTGTTAGCATTTCAGCGACAAAACCAAGAGACAGTAAACTGTAATGTTGATGAACTTATTATCCGTAATAGTGAAGGTCATTACACTGATAAGTTTCAATTATTGGTAACAGATTTTTATTTATATTACTAAACTGTACTGAATATTACATTGCTTAAGATTTTATATATTGTTGTAAATAAAAGTATATTTTTAAATTATATCATTGTGTTGTCGTGTTTTTATTGGCAAATTGGATTTTGGTTGGTGATTACAACAACGATTTTTTTGTGATTCATCTCTTATAATTATGATTGGATTGAACTTCATACTATTTTCATGCTCTAAGTCTTGTAGCTCATAAAAACGAGAAGGAATAACGAGAGTAACATGACGGAGTCATCAATAAATAGTACGAAGCTTGACTTCGGGAGAGTCCATCTCTAATGAGCGAGCAGTTAACGGACCAAATGTTGGTTGAACGGGTACAAAAAGGTGACCAAAATTCATTTAATTTGTTGGTTATCCGCTATCAGCACAAGGTAGCAAGCCTGATTTCTCGTTATGTACCTCAGGGTGATGTACCAGACGTTTCGCAAGAAGCCTTTATTAAAGCCTATCGCGCTATTGGTTCTTTTCGTGGCGACAGTGCTTTTTATACATGGCTTTATCGTATTGCAGTAAATACGGCAAAAAATTATCTGGTCGCACAAGGGCGTCGTCCGCCTTCAAATGATCTCGATGCGAGTGATGTTGAAAATTTTGAAACATCGAATGCATTAAAAGAAATTTCGAACCCTGAGAACTTAATGTTGTCTGAAGAGTTACGGAGAGTAGTTTTTCACACCATAGAGTCATTACCTGAAGATTTACGGGTTGCTATAACACTTCGGGAACTTGACGGACTGAGCTATGAAGAGATAGCCGTCATTATGGATTGCCCTGTAGGAACAGTACGTTCGCGTATCTTTAGGGCGAGAGAAGCTATTGATAATAAGGTTCAACCATTGATACAAGATTTATAATCATGGGTGAACCATCATTGACTGAAGGGTACTTTTACATGCAAAAAGAGAAACTTTCTGCATTTATGGATGGCGAAGTTCTTGATAAAGAATTAATAGGTTCGATTGCTCATGATGATTCAATGCAAGAGACATGGCAACGCTACCATTTAGTTCGAGACACAATGCGTGGTGATGTCGGTGAAGTTATCCACTTTGATATTGCAAGTCGCGTTGCTTTAGCGCTTGAAAATGAGCCTGTCCGCATAAGTCCTGAACAACCGCGAGAGCAGCAACCTGCGCCGTCACAATGGCGTCAGCACTCTTTCTTACAGACGTTACGTCCTTGGGCAAGTCAGTTGACCCAAATTGGGGTCGCAGCTTGTGTATCATTGGCTGTTATTGTTGGGGTTCAGCAATATAACGGAAATAGTAGCTCTGAAGATTTCCAAGTTGATTCGCCAGTATTTAACACTCAACCTATCATGGGTGCTGGTGCGCCAGTGAGTTTAAATCTGCAAAATGATAACCTTGGTCGTGAGCAACAAGCACGTTTACAAGAGCGTAATCAACGCCTTGGTTTGATGTTGCAACAATATGAGTTGGATCGTCGTATTTATAATGCACCACAAGATGAAGCGACAGCAGAAGTGCCTGCATCTACTCAGCAACAGCAGTAAAAATAACAGTGTGAATAAATCCTAACGCGTAGGAATTGAACAGTCGTAATGAAAATATCATGGTTATCCACCACATTGCTGGTGGGCAGCCTATCGATGTCGATACAAGCCTTGGCTCAACCTCAAACAGGTAGTGTCGAGGCTTTGTTGCAAAAGATGGGTAATACAGCTCAAACCTCTACCTATGAATTATCTTTTATCAATATCAATTCTCAAGGTATTGTTCCAATCCGTTATCGTCATACATTGCTTGATGGCAAACCCCTTGCACAATTAATGCAAATGGATAGCACTCGACGTGAGATAGTTCAGCGTGGCGATGAAATCAGCTATTTTGAACCAGGCTTAGATGCTTTTAGTTTAAGAAATGATCATATTGTTGATTATATTCCGGCAATTATTTATCAAAATTTTAATGAGCTATCTGAATATTATAATTTTATCGATGCAGGTAGAACTCATATTGGCGATATTTCTAGTCGGGTTGTGCGAGTACTCTCAAAAAATAATGATCGTTATGACTATGTTTTATTTATTGATGAAACCAGATACCTACCACTTCGAATTGATTTGCTAGATAAAAATAATGATGTTATTGAACAGTTTAGAGTGATTACTGCCAATCAAAATAATAAAGATATTGCAACAGCACTAAGTTCACTACGCACGGTTAATATGCCACCATTACTTCTTGTGCCTAAAGCAAAAGAAGTCACTTATAGCTGGTCTGTCACTATGTTGCCTGAAGGGTTTAAAGAGGTGAAACGCAGCAATCACCAAATTTCTGAAACTGAATTTAGCGAGTCAATTTTATATAGTGATGGCTTATTTGATTTCTCAATTTATGTGAATAAAAACGGGCAACAAGCAAATTCCCCCGAACGTGATAAATTATTAAGGTATGGTCGTAATACTATTTATACCTATGACAAAGAAGGTAAGGAAATAACCTTTATTGGTCAACTACCGTTCGCTACAGCGCAAAATATAGTCAATAGCGTTGTTTTTACGAAAAAGTAAAGGGTATAAATTATGGTTAAAGAGTGGGCAACCGTCATACATTGGCATGAAGGAAGGGCTTTATTACGCTATGGTTCTTCTTCGGGCTGCGGTAGTTGTCAGGCTCGCGCTGCTTGCGGCTCCTATTTACTTAATAAAATTGGACCTGAAACTGTTCATCAACTAGAACTTCCCGTAGAACAACCTTTAGTTGAAGGTCAAAAAGTAGAAGTCGGTATTCCTGAAAATAATTTATTACTCTCTGCAATGTTAGTTTATTTAACGCCATTAATTGGATTGTTTATTGTTGCAGGAATTTCAACGTTTTGGTTTTCTAGTGAATTTGCTATTTTTTGTAGTGGGCTTGTTGGTGGTGTCATTGGCTTTTTGCTTGCAAAGAGAGTGGCAACATTGTGGAGTAAAGATGAAGGCTTTGAACCTGTTATTCTACAAATAGGGCTTCCACCAAATGAGTTAAGAATTCAATTTCAAGAATCATAATCGTTTTTTAATATAAAATGAAAAGCGGGGCTGTTGCCCCTTTTTTATTTGGTTTTCTACTATTTCTTATAAAGTAACCATTCTTTATATCAATAAAACACACACAAAAAACTACAAATTAATGTAACTCTTAGCGTAAATGTTTGTGTTTGATGAACGTTTCTTTGAGTATAATGTCTCTAGTGTGTAGAATGCGTCATCAATCATAACTCATCTGCAATATAGAGTTTTCGCTTTGTGTTCATGAATGTGTCCAAAGCTAGATTTATAGAGCAAGGCAACAGAGAAAAATAATTTCAGAATGAAAAACATACGTAACTTTTCCATTATCGCACATATTGACCACGGTAAATCGACATTATCAGATCGAATTATTCAAATTTGTGGTGGCTTAACAGATCGTGAAATGGCTGCGCAGGTTCTTGATTCTATGGATCTTGAGCGTGAACGTGGTATCACTATTAAAGCGCAAAGTGTCACACTGAATTTTACAGCTGAAGACGGCGAAGTTTATCAACTTAACTTTATCGATACCCCAGGCCACGTTGACTTCTCTTATGAAGTTTCTCGTTCTCTTGCTGCTTGTGAAGGCGCTTTACTGGTTGTTGATGCAGGGCAAGGGGTTGAAGCTCAAACCTTAGCTAACTGTTATACAGCGATGGATATGGATTTAACTGTTGTACCAGTATTAAACAAAATTGACTTACCTGCTGCAGAGCCTGAACGTGTCGCTGAAGAAATCGAAGATATCGTTGGTATTGATGCAACAGATGCTGTGCGTTGCTCGGCAAAAACGGGTGTTGGTGTTAAAGAAGTTATTGAACGCCTAGTTAAAGAGATCCCTGCACCAGAAGGTGATCCTGACGGACCATTACAAGCACTGATTATTGACTCTTGGTTTGATAACTATCTTGGTGTTGTTTCACTTATCCGTATTAAAAACGGTAAAGTTGCCAAAGGTGATAAAATCAAAGTGATGAGTACTGGTCAAGTTTACAATATTGACCGTATTGGTATTTTCACACCAAAACAAGTGGATACCACAGCATTAAATTGTGGCGAAGTTGGTTGGGTTGTATGTGGTATTAAAGATATTTTAGGGGCACCAGTTGGTGACACTTTAACTTCCGCACTAAAATCAGCAGATAAACCGCTGCCAGGCTTTAAAAAAGTAAAACCTCAGGTTTATGCAGGATTGTTCCCGATTAGTTCTGATGACTATGAATCTTTCCGTGATGCATTAGGTAAATTAAGTCTTAACGATGCATCACTGTTTTATGAGCCAGAAAGCTCTACAGCACTAGGATTTGGTTTCCGTTGTGGTTTCTTGGGTCTCTTACATATGGAGATCATTCAAGAACGTTTAGAGCGTGAATATGATCTCGATCTTATTACAACCGCACCAACGGTCGTTTATGAAGTTGAACTGACCAGTGGCGAAATTGTATTAGTAGATAGCCCATCTAAGCTGCCACCACTGAATAATATTGAAGAGATCAGAGAACCTATTGCTGAGTGCCATATGTTACTGCCGCAAGAATACCTAGGTAATGTTATTACCTTATGTATCGAAAAACGCGGTATTCAAACAAATATGGTCTATCATGGTAATCAAGTTTCATTAACTTACGAAATTCCGATGGCTGAAGTGGTACTTGATTTCTTTGACCGCTTAAAATCAACCTCTCGTGGTTATGCTTCTTTAGACTATAACTTTATTCGTTTCCAAGGCTCAAACATGGTTCGTGTTGATGTCTTGATTAATGGTGATCGAGTTGATGCTTTAGCACTTATCACCCATAGCGATAACGCGCCTTATCGTGGTCGTGATTTAGTGGAAAAAATGAAAGAGTTTATTCCACGCCAGCAGTTTGATATCGCAATTCAAGCCGCTATTGGTAACCACATTATTGCTCGTTCGACGGTTAAGCAGTTACGTAAAAACGTATTAGCTAAATGTTATGGTGGTGATGTTAGCCGTAAGAAAAAACTATTACAGAAACAGAAAGATGGTAAAAAACGTATGAAGCAAATAGGTAACGTAGAGTTACCACAAGAAGCGTTTTTAGCCATTCTTCATGTTGGTAAAGATAAATAATTTAAGGAGAAAACATGGCTAACACGTTTGCCTTGATCCTAACACTGGCAACACTGATTACGGGTATTCTTTGGGGAATTGAGCGCTTTAAGCTTAAGCCTGCTCGTATAGCAAAATTGAAACATTTTCAAGAGATGGCCGCAGGCGGTGGGGATCAGCAAGAGTTAGCAAAATCAATCAATAAACCAAGCTGGATTGAGACACTTGCTTCTCTTTTCCCTGTGTTGATTATTGTTTTGATTCTGCGTTCATTTGTGTATGAGCCGTTTCAGATACCTTCTCGTTCAATGATGCCAACTCTATTGGTTGGCGATTTCATTTTGGTTGAAAAGTTTGCTTATGGGCTAAAAGATCCGATCACACAAACAACCTTAATTAATACAGGGAAGCCAAAACGTGGTGATATTGCTGTTTTCAAATATCCACGCGATCCTTCTACTGATTTTATTAAGCGTGTGATTGGTCTGCCGGGTGATAAAATTGTTTATGACATGATGTCTAAAAAAGTTCATATTTATCCAAACTGTGACAAAGCAATTTGTAACGATGAGATTTCAGTGACTTATGGCACTGCTTATCCAAGTGAGTGGACTCTGCTTTTACAAAATGTTCCTGGTGGTCAGCGTATTAATGGTATGAAGTCTATTCCAATTGAAGATCCTATTTCTACCGCAACTCAATTCCGTCAAGAAGAGCGAGTAGAAACCATTGGTAAAGTCTCACACCGTATTATGACTATTCCTGGCGATATGACGATGCCTGAATTTATTCAACCGGGCTTGCCAGTAGGAACTTGGATAGTACCAGATGGTCATTATTTTATGATGGGTGACAACCGAGATGGCAGTTCTGATAGCCGTTTTTGGGGATTTGTTCCTGAGCAAAACCTAGTAGGTAAAGCAACAACTATCTGGATGAGCTTTGAAAAACAAGAGAATGAATGGCCAACGGGTATTCGTTTTAGCCGTATCGGTGGCATAAAGTAATTATTAACAAAATAGCTACAGCATTCCGATTTATCTCAGTGTAGAATATGTCACTTCTTTAAACACGATTGGCTCCTGTAATAAACAGGGGCCAGTGCAAACGCAACAGTTCTGTTATCCAACCCGATAATTTCCCGTTGACTTAAACAGATTTGTTGCGTGTGCTTCAAATTAAGTAATGGAAATTTATCGCACATGAATACTTTATTAGTAAACCAGTTACAAAAAAAACTGGGTTATACTTTTACGCAAAATGAATTATTACTACAGGCATTAACGCATCGTAGTGCTAGCAGTAAACATAATGAACGTTTAGAATTTTTAGGTGATTCAATTCTAAGCTATGTTATTGCAAATGCGCTCTATCATCGTTTTCCTCGCGTTGATGAAGGTGATATGAGCCGTATGAGAGCAACCCTTGTTCGTGGAAATACACTTGCTGAATTAGCGCGTGAATTTGAACTGGGTGAATGTTTACGTTTAGGCCCTGGTGAATTAAAAAGCGGTGGTTATCGCCGTGAATCAATTCTTGCTGATACGGTTGAAGCATTAATTGGTGCAATTTTCCTCGATAGTGATATTCAAAACATCGAAAATATCATTTTACAATGGTATGAGAATCGCTTGGCTGAAATCAGCCCAGGCGATAAGCAAAAAGATCCTAAAACTCGTTTGCAGGAATACCTGCAAGGGCGTCACTTACCATTACCTGCCTATATTGTGGTACAGGTTCGTGGTGAAGCCCATGATCAAGAGTTTACGATCCATTGTCAGATAAGCGGTATCGAGCAACCTGTAAAGGGGATGGGTACAAGCCGTCGTAAAGCTGAGCAAGCCGCTGCTGAACAGGCATTAATACAACTGGAGCTTGAATGAGCGAAGAACAAACCTATTGCGGATTTATTGCGATAGTTGGTCGCCCAAATGTGGGAAAATCAACACTACTGAACCAATTATTGGGGCAGAAAGTTTCTATTACGTCACGTAAACCTCAAACCACACGTCACCGTATCATGGGTATTGATACCGATGGCGCGTATCAGGCAATTTACGTTGATACACCGGGATTGCACATTGAAGAGAAGCGTGCAATTAACCGTTTAATGAATCGTGCGGCAAGTAGCTCCATCGGTGATGTGGAACTGGTTATCTTTGTTGTTGAAGGAACTAACTGGACTGCTGACGATGAGATGGTAGTAAACAAGCTGAAATCATTACGTTGTCCTGTTTTATTGGCTATCAATAAAGTTGATAACGTGGTTGATAAAACCAAGTTACTTCCACATATTGGCTTTTTAAGTCAACAGATGGATTTTCTTGATGTAGTACCAATCAGTGCCGAAAAAGATATGAACGTTGATACTATTGCAAAAATAGTACGTAAATGTCTTCCTGAAGCGGCACATCATTTTCCTGAAGATTATATTACTGATCGTTCTCAGCGTTTTATGGCATCAGAAATTATTCGTGAAAAACTGATGCGCTTTTTAGGTGAAGAATTACCTTATTCTGTCACTGTTGAGATTGAACAATTTGTTACCAATGCTCGTGGTGGCTATGATATTCATGGATTAATTCTGGTTGAACGTGAAGGCCAGAAAAAAATGGTTATCGGTAATAAAGGCGTTAAAATCAAGAAAATCGGTACTGAAGCCCGTATGGATATGGAAAATTTATTTGAAAACAAAGTGCATTTAGAACTTTGGGTGAAAGTAAAAGCGGGCTGGGCTGATGATGAACGTGCGTTACGTAGCCTTGGCTATGTGGACGACTTAAAATAGGTAACTGAAGTGGATGGCTGGCAACGTGCATTTGTTATCCATGCTCGTCCTTACAGTGAAACCAGTCTGTTACTGGATTTTTTTACTGAAAATGAAGGGCGAGTTCGCATTTTGTCAAAAGGTGCGCGTGGTAAACGTTCACCTTTAAAAGGCGCACTTCAACCTTTTACTCCTTTGCTCATTCGTTGGAGTGGGCGAGGAGAAGTAAAAACCCTGCGTGATGCAGAGCCAATCTCTTTAGCATTACCACTATCAGGCACTGTACTCTACAGTGGTCTGTATCTTAATGAGTTACTCTCTCGCGTATTAGAAAATGGCACTTCTTATAGTGTCCTTTTTTTTGAATATCTCTCTTGCTTACAAATTCTTGCTGCCAGTGAAATCACCCCTGAAGCCGCGTTAAGGCGTTTTGAACTCGCATTACTTGCACAACTTGGTTATGGTCTAGATTTTCTTCATTGTGCCGGAAGTGGTGAGGCTGTTGCCGATACCATGACGTATCGTTATCGCGAAGAGAAAGGTTTTATTGCGAGTTTAGTGGTTGATCATAATAGTTTTACTGGATTTGAATTAAAATCCTTGGCAAGTCGTGAATTTCCAACTCCAGGCACATTAAAAGCGGCTAAACGATTTACACGTATGGCATTAAAGCCTTATTTAGGTGGAAAACCATTAAAAAGTAGAGAACTTTTTAGACAATTTGCCATTAAAAAAACAGCGAAAAAAAAGGTGTAGATCGCGGTTCAATAATATTGTCTTTTTCTTCTCTATAGAATGTGTAAACTATGGTAATGCAACGTTATTTTTCAGGAGAAGAGCATGTCTGATATTCTACTTGGCGTTAATATAGACCATATCGCCACCCTTCGTAATGCCCGTGGCACAACGTATCCCGATCCAGTACAAGCGGCTTTTATTGCGGAACAAGCGGGTGCAGATGGTATCACTATTCACTTACGTGAAGACAGACGCCACATCACCGATCGTGACTTAATGTTGATAAGCCAAACTGTTCAGACAAGATTAAATCTAGAAATGGCAGTAACAGAAGAGATGATCGAAATTGCTTGTCAAACGCAACCTGATTTTTGCTGCTTAGTGCCCGAAAAACGTCAAGAAGTCACAACGGAAGGTGGTTTAGATGTTGTGGGCAATGAAGCTAAAATTGCTGATGCTATTAAACGTTTATCACTTGCAGAAATCAAAGTTTCTCTTTTTATCGATCCTGACCACGAACAAATCAATGCGGCTTCTCGCGTTGGTGCACCTTTTATTGAGATCCATACTGGTGCTTATGCAGATGCAGAAGATGAAATGGAACAAGAAAAAGAGTTTATGCGTATTCGTGACGCCGTGGCTTATGCTGCATCTAAAGGCTTAAAAGTAAATGCAGGGCATGGTTTGCACTATCATAACGTACAGCGTATTGCCGCATTACCAGAACTTTATGAATTGAATATTGGTCATGCCATTATTGCGAGAGCGGTATTTAGTGGGTTAGCACCTGCAGTTGAAGAGATGAAACGCTTAATGCGAGAAGCGCGTCGTTAATGGCTATTGTTGGCATTGGTATGGATATTGTTGAGATATCCCGTATTGAAGAGATAATAGGGCGTTCAGGTGAACGCCTTGCTCGCCGTATTCTGACTAAAAGTGAATGGGATATTTATCAGTCGCATAAGCAACCCACTCGTTTTCTTGCTAAGCGTTTTGCAGTTAAAGAAGCCGCGGCAAAGGCATTAGGTACAGGAATTCGCTTAGGTTTAGCCTTTAATCATTTTGAAGTGCGTAATGATGAATTAGGAAAACCCACACTGCATTTTTTAGCGGTAGCGAAAGAGATGGCAGATAAAGCGGGGATAAATTCTATTCACGTAACGCTTGCTGATGAACAACGTTATGCTTGTGCAACGGTTATTTTAGAAAAATAACACTCTTAAATTTATCACCCATAATTATCATTTGTATATATGACGGGTTAGATTTTGTCTGCGTGATGAATTAAAACAAACTTCTCCCATAGCTCATCTTGAGTTTCAGTATGAGTAGGATCAGTAATAATTGTATTGGTAATCGGGCAAACTGATTGGCAAGTCGGTTTATCGTAATGACCTACACATTCTGTGCAAAGATCAGGATTAATTTCATAAATCTCATCACCCATTGAAATGGCATCATTAGGACACTCGGGTTCACACATATCGCAGTTGATACATTTCTTCGTAATTAGTAAAGCCATATCAGTCACTCAGTATATAAATTATTAAATTTCAGTAACTTATATCTTGCACTTATATGTTACTCTTAATCTGTTGCTTGTGTTATCTATGTTGTATAACGACTCTCTCTATAGAGAATAGAGTATTTACATATAAAATAAATACACAATCATATACAAAAGAAAGTGAGACTATCATATACACCGAATATTCTAAACATATGGATTTAAAAGTTCGAAAATTAAATTTTATTTTGAGGAACAAAATATTCCACCTTTACTTGGTTAAGCAAAAGGTGGAATAAATTTAGTTTGAAATAAGCTCGTGACGTGCGGCTTCTGCAATAAAATGGCTACGGTCGCGGTACTTAGATGGATGTTCTTTCACTTGATTGTCAATTCGTTTAATTAATGTATCTGGTAATGCGATATTGATCCTCTGCTGTTTACCTTCAAAATTAGATAAATCGATATCAATGACAAACCAAGTATCAAAGTCTGAATATTCAGGATTCATTGAATATACAAGATGACCTGCATCTTGGATCTGTTCTACTGAAAAATTGCCACTCAGTACCATATCTTCAACAGTCAGCATAATGGCTTCACGAACCATTGAAGAAATTTCTTTTTGGGTGTCTGCAGCAGAAAAACAACTATAACCGTATGCTTCAAAAGCCGGAATGACCATGCCATATGCTGTATTTTCATTATGTGGTGTTTCTACACCAACTGAAAAAAACATATAAACCTCCGTTAAGTGGCGGGGAGATTATATCCCCGCCGATTTTTTTATGGATTTAACAGTGCCAATCGGTAAGTCTTTTTTAGGATGAGGAACAGGAAATGTTTTTCCTGTTATTGGAGACCACCAGATCTGATGACTTCCTCCATTATGCCGTTTTAACTCGCAATTTGCGGCTATTAACTCCTTTATCAGGTCAGCTGATCTCATATAACCTCCTAACCTGAAACTCATTATACACACGCATACACACAGATAAAGTTTTTTGTGATGGATTATCAATTAAAAAATTAACAAAAGATATTTATTCTCTACCTGCGATATCTATAAAAAATAATGTATTTTGTGGTAGAAAACACACATATAACTCTGTTATTGATGTTAAATAATGGCAATAACATAAGGGGATATCTATGCCAACACTGTTTAATATGTGGGCTTTTGCGTTGTTATCATTGGGATTGGTGCTAACACCAGGTCCAAATATGATTTACTTGATCTCTCGTTCAATATCGCAAGGGAAAAAGGCGGGGTTTATCTCTTTATTGGGTGTCGCTGTTGGCTACGTCTTCTATATGTTATTGGCGGCATTTGGTATTACTGCAATTTTTATGGCGGTACCTTATGCTTATGACACATTAAAAATTTGTGGTGCTATTTATCTACTTTATATTGCTTGGCAATCTATTAAGCCCGGCGGTCGTTCTATCTTCCATCCTAAACAGTTACTTTCTGGCAATACAACCAAACTCTTTGTTATGGGATTCGTTACTAACTTACTGAATCCTAAAATCGCACTTATGTATTTATCATTACTGCCTCAATTTATTACTATTGGCAATGATAGTGTATTAAATCAATCACTTATACTAGGCAGTATTCAAATTGTTATCAGTATTGCTGTGAATGCGTTGATTGTTGTTGCCGCTGGTTCTATTGCGAGTTTCTTTATTCAAAGACCTCGCTGGGCGCTAATTCAACGCTGGTTTATGGCAACTATTTTAGGCGGATTGGCAATTAAATTAGCCACAGAATCTAGGGTGAGTTAAGGTTAAATAGTCGTATCATCACAATAAAGAAATCAATGTGATATCTTTAGTTATCAATAGAAAACAGGGTACAATACGCTGCTATACGATAATAAAGAGATATCCTTGTGAAAGAAATTAAAGATGATATTTATTGGATGAATAAAGCGATTGAGCAAGCCCAAAAAGCCCAAGAGATAGGCGAGATCCCGGTTGGTGCTGTATTAGTCGTTGATAATAAAATCATTGCTAAAGGATGGAATCGCTCGATAGTGGATAACGACCCTACGGCACATGCCGAAATCATGGCATTGCGTAAGGGTGGAAAACATTTAGAAAATTATCGCTTACTTGATGCAACACTTTATATTACGTTAGAACCTTGTGTTATGTGTGCTGGTGCAATTATACATAGTCGAGTAAAAAGAGTGGTTTATGGTGCCTCAGATTTAAAAACAGGTGCGGCAGGTTCATTTATTGATATTCTACAGCATCCGGGAATGAACCATAAGGTTGAGATAACATCTGGTGTATTAGCTGAACAATGTTCTCAACAATTAAGCCAATTTTTCAAGATGAGAAGAGCACAAAATAAACAGCTGAAATCACAAAAAACAGTAGCACCAATTTTTAGTATTAAAGATAAAATATCGCAAGAAGATAAGTAAGCTGGTTTTAGTGTTTATTATTGATAATTCAAAGTATAGGTTGCTTGTGCTTGAAAAGGTCCCGTTAAGACAGTCTGATTTTTAATCGCGCTGGGTGAGGCTTCAACGTAAGCCATAAAGTTAAATTGAATACGCTGGTGATTAAGAAGTCGAGTTGAACTCGGCTTTTTTAATTGGATGATATTGCGATAAGCATCAGTAAATACAATACCAATACTTTTGGGATCTTCAGATCCTGTTCCCACTACCGCTAAATGGTTTGACATTGTTGAATGTTCTTTGCCATCGAGTGTAATAGTCACACTTTTATAAATATCTTGGCTGCAATTTTCTAGGCTAATGCTAAAAGGTATTGGTTCTGATTTTTTAAAAGAATAAAGTTCACTGGCTGAAATCTGTTTGAAATCTACCATTTTATTTTCATCGCCAGCAACAATAGTGCACCCATGAGCGACAACCACACCTTTAAATTCCATATCACCACCAATTAATTCTGTTGCAGAATAGGTTGATGGGGATAACAGTAATAGAAACGATGTAATAGTACTTGTTATTGATATTCTTATTGTTTTTTTCATCACATAAATTCCGCAACAAGTGTGGCATGAGCAGAAAACTCACCTTCAGTAATTTTGCTGCCGGCTTTTGCAATTGGTGCCGCAGTCACTTCCCAATTACCTGTAAAATTATTTAATTTTCCCACAGAAAAATATTTATTAGGCGCAACAATAGCACCTGATTTATCTCTTAAAACAATACCTAGGTTTGTTCTATCTACAGGACCCGTTGTGCCTAAATAATCAGCGTTAAAACTGGCAACGCCAGAACTTCCGGTTTGAACTTTAAACATAATTCGGCTGTTTGGGTTGGTAAAACTACCCCCTTCGCACTTTATTGGAATATTTCGGGTAATTTTGTAGTTTTGACCATTTAAATACTCAGAAGTATTACCCACATTGCCAAAATCAAAAGTAATAGGTGAGCCGTTATTAAAGGTACATTTATCTTCAGTCGTTAATATGCCTGAACTAATCACTAATTTTGATATGGGTTCTGGACCATATTCTTGATACAAACCATTACCTACACGGGCATACATCTGTGCAACGGCTTGACCAGTTAAAGAAACCCCATTAATAATCGGTTTTTTCAAACGAAAGACTAAAACACCACTACCACCAGAGTACATATTGGGTTTTGGTGATTCAGGCACTCGGCACCCTTGTTGCCAGTTTACGTGGTTGGGTTTTTCAATAAATGGAACGGTAGGAAGAGAGTCAGGCCCCCAAATCGAAAATTTAATTTGCACATCAACATATTCGTTGAGTTCATAAAAATTTCGACCTAAATAACGCAGATCTGAATCTGCTTTAAAGTATGTTCTTGATTGAGGGACTAAAGGATCTTTAGGGCAATAAACCGTTGCAACATAAAGTTCATTCAAAGAAAACTTCACCGTAGCGGTTTCGCCAGGACGATTACGTGGAAATGTCGTGTTATCTAAGTGAACTTGAAAAATATTAGGTCCTCCTATTGTGCGTACTTCACCATGAATATATGCATAAGCCGCAAGAGGGGGACACAACAGCGCGCCAGTAAAAAATATTTTTAGTGTATTGAAATAAAAATTACAGTGATTTGATTTCATTTTATTCCTACCGGCGTTGAGTTAATTAATATTTAGGTTGCTGTTCTTTTGGTGCCACTTTACAGCTGTCTTGCTGACATAAAAATTTCAATTCAGGGTGTCCACCGTAGTCGTTTACATACATCATATAAAATTGATTAACGTTACTGGTTTTAACCGGAATATCTAATGAAGCTTTAGGTGCAACCATTAAGCCAGGAAAAGTGGTTAATTTATCGTTATCTTCACCATTTAACTTATTAGAAAGACCAATAATGGTGATGTAATAAGGTGTTGGGTTTTCAGCAACAAACTTATTACCTTGTTTTTTAAATATTAATTGATCTTGCCAAACCATACCCGGTTTTTCAGGCGTTATAGCCGTTGGGCGATAAAAGAGTTTTATGCGTGATTGCATCGCCATCTGTAATACGTTGGCTTGTTTTGGTGCCGGTGGAATTTCACGAACATTAAGATAAAACAGTGATTCTCTATCTTGTGGTAACAGACCAATTTCTGCTGTTTTAGTTATCCTTACTACACCTTTTTGATCGCCATCAAGACGTTGTAAAGGAGGTAAAGCAACTAAAGGTGATGAAATCTTTTGTCCATTCTCATTTTCAACCCATGATTGAGCTAAAAAAGGAATATCTGGACTGGTGTTTTTTAGGTTTACACTTGCCGAGTTTTCATTACCCGTTAAAACAATACGCGTTCTGTCTAATGACACTCCCGCTTGAGTAGCGCTAACCACACTTAATGCGAATAGTGATCCACAAAATAAAGTTTTCAGTATATTGAATGAGTTCATACAATTATCTCTGTTATTCATTTTATTCATTAATGTCCCTGACATAAAAGTGATTCACGTTTCAGTGGATCTGTAATTTGAGCTGGCATCGTAATCGAGCATTGAGTTTTACCATCCCAAATTACGTTTAATGATTCATTTAAGCTAACACCTGCAATATAAACTAAGCCATCTTCCATCACCATGCCCATATTTTCACCCTCTGTATTGGTTACTTCAGCACCAAATGGTGGATATTTATGGTCTGTGGTTTGTAAAATCGCCATTAAACGTTCACCTTTACGAACAGGGAAAACGTAATAACCAATGGCACCTTCGGTTAACGTTGCTGATGTTATTGCTTTACGTGTTTCAATATCTGAATCCATTTTATCAACATCGATTCGAGCATCAATATTGTTATAACTTGTTAGGTCAGTTAACACACCAATTCCAAATAAGTTGGTAGTGGTACTACGATTATTAAATGGCACACCAGCTACACCATCAGTATCAACCATCATGCGAGCAGTACTTGATGTCATACTACTACTGTGTAACGCAGCACCATGGCGAGTTGCTGTAAATCCACCCTTGATGGTTGCACCAACTGCCGTATAGTTATCTTGTTGATAGCTGGCATTAGCATTAATTTCTGCATATTGGGAACGATGCTGATAATAACCATCAGTACTGGCTTTATTATCAGAACTTAGCCCAGCACGTACACGCCATAAATTATTATAATTGCTATTATCGGAATAAGACGCCATCTGGCTCACTTTTCCATTACTGTCTTGTAGGTTGTAACCTAAGCTTTTTCCACCGCCTAATGGCAGTGAAATATTAAATGAAATATTGTCGTCGGTATCGCCTTTATGTTGAGTTCGAAATGCGGATAAACTCGTATTAATTTGGTCAATACCCATAATAGAAAAGTTGCGACTAATGGTAGCGCCAAATTGCTCTTGTGTATTTTTATCCCAATAGTTTTGATGGCGATAAGAGAGGTAAAGGGTTGTCGATTTTTCAATGTCATCAGCCCAAAAAGTTTTATTACCTGTTATGGTATACATCTCTTTTTCGTAGCCATTATTATTAATATCGTTATAACGTTCATCAATATATTGAGAGAAAGATCGGAATGTTTTTTCTGAAAAACGATAGCCTGCAAAGGTAATGGTACTGTGGTACTCATCGAATGTTTTTGCATAGTTGAGTTTAAATGACATCCCGTTAATATTTTCACTATTAAGTGTCTTACTGTAAGACTGTGTCATATCACCTGATAATGTGCCAAATCTGCCCATATCATGCCCTAACCCCATAGACCAAGCATTATAGTCTTTTGCTGTTAATAACATACCACCATAAAGTGACCATGTATTATTCATCCCCCATGAGAAATCCCCTTGATAAAAAAGAGGACCTTCCATTTTATGGTTTATCAGAGATGATTGACCAATGGATGTATTGAAACGAATAGCTCCTGGTCGAGTCATATAAGGTAAATTTGCGGTTTGTACTTGAAACTCATTTACTTTGCCGTTTTGCTCTTCAACTCTAACATCTAGTTGACCTTGCACTGTATCTTGTAGGTGTTTGATAGTAAAAGGTCCAGCAGGTACTGTGGTTTCGTAAATCAAACGACCATTTTGGGTAACGGTTACTTTGGCGTTGGTATTGGCAATACCATGAATTTCAGGTGCATAACCTTGTAACGAAGGCGGCAACATACGCTCATCACTTTGCAAATTAATCCCTGTAAAGCGAAAACTATCAAAAATCTGAGAGTTCAGATAAGTTTCCCCTAACGTCAGTTTTGCTGCGTAATCAGGTAGCGGTCTATAAGCGTAGATTTGATTCCAGTCGAAACTATTATTTGATGAATACTCAGAAGAGTAATTTCCCTGATATTCAGCGCGTAAGCGCCAATTTCCAAGATTGATACCTGTTTGGCCATAGCCTGTTAGCGAATTATTGTTATTGCCTTGATTTGGATGTGTTGAAGTCCCCGTGATAGTGTAATCAATCAGCAATCCTGAAATACCAGAATCCCAAAGTTCTGGTGGTGTCCAGTCTGTATCTTCATATTTCATTAAAGAGCGAGGAAGTGTTATGTCTAAAACACCACCATCATTCTTCACAGAGATACCCGGTAATTGGCTAATATCAAAACAATCCGGCGTTATTTCTTTGATATATTTTTGATTTTCTTCTGAAATAGTTAATTTATTTAACAATGCAGGGTCTATACAGACAGTCGAAAGATTTTTACCAACTTCAATATAATTGATGTTTTGTCTCGGGAAGTCTCTGCCATTTAGACGAATATCTAAATAGTACATACCAGGAATAACGTAATTAGAGGTAGCAAAACGAGAGAGATCAACGTTATCTCTATCTTCGGCGTCTAGCATATGAATGTTAAATTCCACAGAGTCGTCTTGCTCTGCTTGAGCGAAAAACGCTAAGCAAAATAGCAAAAGGGCACAACTGTATTTCCATATTGTGCTATGTGAAAAAGAAATTAACATAAACAAACGCCTAATTTATTATTTTTAATAAAAAGTAATTAAATAATAAATATTTATTTAATTACTTTTTCATTTTTATATTTAATTAATTTAAGAGTTTTATTGAATTTAACGCAGAGGGATCCCTCTGCGTTATTGCAGTAATTAATCTTTATTTATTTAATTAAATAAAAGTATTACTGATAATCAACTTGGAAGTTAATTACGGCTTGGAATTCACCTGGTGTTACAGCGGCATCAGCTGCTTCTGCTTGTACGTAAGCAACGAATGGAATTTTAGAAACACCATTAACTAATTGTACAGGTGTTGTTGCTGTATTCCATTTTACCGCTTTGCTTGATGCATCCATTAAACCGATACCCGCGCCAGAAGCTGAGCCTGATACAAAAGAAGCTAAGTCTTTATTCGCTGGGTTTACAACACTTGGGGTGTAGCTAACAGTAGCGGTTTTTGCTACGGTAGTATCACAGTCTTGTAATTCGATATCTTTTTTGATGTTACCCGCTTTTTGCATATTTGCTAATGCAGACGTTGGTATTTCACTGAAGTCAACAATAACTGGGCTTGATGATGCTGCTAATCCACAAGCTGAATTAACAATTTCACCTTTTAATTGAATTTCGCCTTTAGTAGCACCAACTTTTGGCGCAGGAGTTTCAGCTGTTGCAACAGAATTAATACCAAAAACTAAAGCCGCAGCTAAAGCAATTTTACTCAGTTTCATTATAGATAATCCCTTGAAGATCGTATGTGTTATTATTAATAAGCAATAATATTTGTTACTGAATACAAAAATTGATTTGCATTATATTTCGAGTTGTTTCGAATAATGACTGGTTTATATGATATCAATAAACTCATCTGATTTGATATAACGTTTTGTCAGTTTCCTCAATTTTCATATTTAATCTTGCCTATTCCATATTAATAGAGTTTTCTATAAGTTTATTCTTTTTATTACTCAATTTATGGGTGAAAAAGTTCATCGGGCAGATAAACTTAATAGATATAATAATTAACATTATATTAACTTTACAAAGAGTAATGTTATTAACATAACGTTAAGAAAATTAATAAAACAAATAATAGAATATCATAAAGTATATATTTCAATAATTTAGATGTTAATAGTATAGTGGCTAGGTTAATTTTTACTTTGAAATAAGTTTTTCATAGAAAAGCAATCATAAAAGGAACAATAACAGATGAGATAATTCCTACGTATTTAAGTTCATTTTTTCTTATATATTGCTTATTCTGATGCTCTTAAAAAGACTTGTTAGGTGATTTTTAGTCCATGTTACTCATAGGATGAGTGATTTTAAGCAAAAAATGTTACATTTTTTAACATGACTTTTGGCACTAACATATAAAATAAAAGATAAAAAATGTAACAAATTTTGACTTGAAAATAGTGTAACGGTGTCTATTCAACAAAAGGTTTTTTGATAGAAAAAAGGGAACAGTTTGGATTGAAAATTAGATTGATAAATAGCCTCTATAAAAGAGGCTCTTATACTAAGGATTACTTGCGGCAGTTTCTTGTACTAACGAAGATACGGTTTCTGTTTGTTCTTCGTTTTCATCTTTATTTTTATCTTTAGATAGAATTTTATTTTTACTCTCTTTAGCCTGTAAATAACCCACAAGACTAAGTTGGTAGCGACGAATATTTTCTACATAGCGGTAAGCTTCGTGTCCTCTTGCGTAACCATAAGGAAGATCAACGTAATATTTCTTTTGGCTAAGTAATGGTAAGCGAGATTTAACATCCAACCAGCTATTAGGATCGGCACCTTGTTGCTCGGTAAGCCGTCTAGCATCCAACATATGACCAAAACCAATATTATATGCAGCGAGCGCAAACCAGATTTTTTCGTCTTCAGGTATTGTTTCAGGTAGGCGTGATAACAGATATTTAAGGTATTGTGCTCCACCTCGAACACTCTCTTCAGGATCTAGCCTATCACTTACTCCCATGCTTGATGCTGTTGGTCGTGTTAGCATCATTAAGCCTCTAACGCCTGTTGGAGAGGTTGCGTGAGGATCCCAATGTGATTCTTGCCAAGCAATAGCAGCGAGTAATCGCCAATCAAATGTATCAGCATATTTTTCAAATAATGGTTGATAATTTGGTAAAACGGAATCAATTGCAGTGATAAAAGAGATAGTATCAAAATAATCAAATGAGCCAACATGACCAAAGTATTTCTCTTCAAGCCTTGCGAGTACATCTTCTTGAGAAAGCTGATTGAAGTAATCTAACATAGCTGCATATAGGCTATTATCATCGCTATCAGGAAGATACCACGTTAAAGGTTGACTCTCTGTGACTTCAAATCCAACAGCCACATTGGGGTGGATCCGTTGTTGAACAGCAACACTGATAGAATCAGCTAATACATAGGTAATTTTACCTTCAGAGAGCGCTTCTAAAAGCTGAGAGGTCGTTTGTGTTTGTGACTCTTCCCATTCGAGTTCAGGATATTGTGTCTCTTTTAGCGTTCGTAATAAGCTGGCATGAGCGGATCCCGCACTGACAACGAGTCGACCATTTAAAGTATCAAAACTTCGTGGTCGTAATGTGCCTTTACGGTAAATAAGTTGTTGAGAGACAGAAAAATAAGCCGGACCGCTTCGAGTCGTGTCTAATCTCTCCTTATTATAAAGTAATCCGGCTGCAATAAAGTCGGCTTTGTTATTCTCCAGATCATCAAAGATTTGGTTGATATTTGTCCGCATATTAACGACAAGCTTCACGCCTAAGTAATCAGCAAAGCGTTTCACTAATTCATAATCGAAACCTACGGGGTCCTTTTTGTCATTCATCGTTATCAATGGTGAAGGCATAGTACTAATTCGCAGCTCACCACGAGATAAAATCTTATTTATCTGCGCTTTTTGCCTATCAGGCCATGTGATGTTCAGGGCGATAATTGCCGCTGAAAAAAGCGCGATGATAACGATAACGAAATAGTTAATCCTTATATTATTCAATAGGTTGTTTCTCGTTAACGTTGTTTATTATTGTGTGTAAAGTAGTCATTTTAACATGGATAAATTTCCAGTAATTGAGCATTCTGCTTAACATATTGCTAAGACGCAACTTGATTACACCAATTAATCATTAAAACACTCTAAGTTAAATGCCGTTATTTTGTTCACGCAAACGGTTTCGTCTGAGCGGTTATTCTATTATACTAGGCGCGTTTCCCCTGAATGACCGTTCAGATTAGCTGCTAAAAGAGAGAACTCAATACTATGGAAATCCTGCGTGGCTCCCCGGCTTTGTCCGCATTTCGTATTAATAAACTATTAACACAATGTCAGGAAAATCATCTTCCTGTCCGAGGTATTTATGCGGAGTTTGTCCATTTCGCCAAAGTGGAAGGGCAGTTATCTGAAGATGACCAAATTAAATTAAGCCAATTATTGCATTATGGACCTTCATTAACAGAGCATGAACTTGTTGGGGAAATGCGAGTGGTTACGCCTCGCCCTGGAACTATTTCACCATGGTCTTCTAAAGCGACAGATATTGCGCATAACTGCGGATTAGCAAGTATTGTTAGAATTGAACGAGGCATGGCTTACTTTATTGATTGCGATGCAATGACTGAAGCACAGTGGCAGCTGTTTTATGGTTTGATTCATGACCGTATGATGGAAACCATCTTCTTAAATTATCAAGATGCACACGCACTTTTTTCAGTGCAAACCCCCGCGCCATTCAAAACGATTGATGTTTTGGCAAAAGGTAAAGAAGCACTGGTACGTGCAAATATAGCAATGGGGCTCGCACTTGCTGACGACGAAGTCGATTATTTAGTCGATGCTTTTAAGCGATTACAACGCAACCCAACAGATGTTGAGCTTTATATGTTTGCACAAGCCAACTCAGAGCATTGCCGCCATAAAATATTCAATGCTGATTGGATTATCGATGGTCAATCGCAAGAAAAATCATTATTCAAAATGATTAAGAATACCTTTGAGCAGACACCTGATTATGTTATGTCTGCTTATAAAGATAATGCCGCTGTTATGGAAGGCTCTGTTGCTGGTCGCTTCTATCCTGATGCAAAAAAAGGGCATTATCATTATCACCAAGAGCCCGTCCATATTTTGATGAAAGTTGAAACTCACAACCATCCAACAGCAATTTCTCCTTGGCCAGGAGCAGCAACAGGTTCTGGTGGAGAGATTCGTGATGAAGGCGCAACTGGTCGTGGTGCAAAACCAAAAGCTGGACTTGTGGGTTTTTCTGTCTCTAACTTACGTATTCCGGGTTTTGAACAGCCATGGGAAGAAGATTTTGGCAAACCAGAGCGTATCGTTAATGCTTTAGACATTATGACCGAAGGACCTCTTGGTGGCGCGGCATTTAATAATGAATTTGGTCGCCCAGCCTTACTTGGTTATTTCAGAACGTATGAAGAACAAGTTAATAGCCATAATGGCATTGAAATTCGTGGTTACCATAAACCGATTATGCTCGCTGGTGGTATTGGTAATATTCGTGAAGACCACGTGCAGAAAGGGGAAATCACTGTTGGCGCTAAGTTAATTGTACTTGGTGGACCATCAATGAATATCGGTCTTGGTGGCGGTGCTGCATCTTCAATGACATCAGGTCAATCTGATGCTGATTTAGACTTTGCTTCTGTTCAACGTGATAACCCTGAAATGGAACGTCGTTGCCAAGAAGTTATCGACCGTTGTTGGCAGTTAGGGAGTGATAACCCGATTCTATTTATTCATGATGTGGGTGCTGGTGGTCTTTCGAATGCAATGCCTGAATTAGTGAATGATGGTGGTCGAGGTGGTCGTTTTGAACTGCGTGATGTATTAAATGACGAACCAGGCATGAGCCCACTTGAGATTTGGTGTAACGAATCTCAAGAGCGCTATGTATTAGCTGTATCACCAGAAAAAATGCCTCTATTTGATGCGTTATGTCAACGTGAAAGAGCGCCTTATGCGGTTATTGGTGAAGCAACACAAGAGCGTGATCTGGTATTAAACGATGCGCATTTTGATAATCAGCCAATCGATATGCCTTTAGATATTCTATTAGGTAAAGCGCCAAAAATGTTGCGAGATGTTAAAACACTCAAAACAGCTGGCGACTATTTAGAACGCAAAGAAATTGATTTAAAAGATGCGGTATATCGTGTTCTACATCTTCCTGCTGTAGCTGAAAAAACCTTTTTAATCACCATTGGTGACCGTACTGTTACAGGTATGGTTGCACGGGATCAAATGGTTGGACCTTGGCAAATACCTGTTGCTAACTGCGCTGTCACTACTGCTACACTAGATAGCTATTATGGTGAAGTGATGTCGATAGGTGAAAGAGCACCTATCGCACTGTTAGATTTTGCGGCATCGGCGCGTATGGCGGTTGGCGAAGCGTTAACCAATATGGCTGGTGCTGATGTTCAAGCATTAAAACGCATTAAACTATCAGCTAACTGGATGTCAGCAGCAGGTCATCCTGGTGAAGATGCGGGTCTATATGATGCAGTAAAAGCCGTGGGGGAAGAGCTATGTCCTGAACTGGAAATCACTATTCCAGTCGGTAAAGATTCGATGTCGATGAAAACACGTTGGCAAGACGACAATGGTGAAACAAAAGAAGTTACTTCACCGCTCTCTTTAGTGATAACCGCATTTTCACGAGTTGAAGATGTACGCAAAACAGTAACACCAGAATTATCTACTCAAGCAGGAAACCGCTTATACCTAATTGATTTAGGTAATGGGCATAATGCATTAGGTGCAACCGCATTAGCTCAGGTTTATCGCCAATTAGGTCAAAAGGCGGCTGATATTCGTAATGTTGAACAATTAAAACAGTTCTTCAATGCAATGCAGCAACTAGTAAATGAAGGCAAGTTACTCGCTTATCATGACCGTTCTGATGGTGGTCTATTTGTTACATTAGCAGAGATGGCATTTGCAGGGCATTGTGGTTTAAATGTTGATATTAGCGCTTATGATGAAGATATTCTTGCTGGGTTATTTAATGAAGAACTTGGCGGTGTTATTCAAATCAGTGAACAACATCAAGAAGCAGTAGAAGCACTGTTTACTGAGGTAGGTTTATCCGATTGCTTACACTATTTAGGTCAAGCAACACAAAGTGATGACATTGTTATCCATAGCCGCGAAACCGAAGTTTATCATGAAAAACGCAGTACATTACGCATGTGGTGGGCTGAAACAACATGGCAAATGCAACGTCTGCGTGATAATCCTGAATGTGCAGATGAAGAACATAATGCGAAGCAAGATCGTAATGATCCGGGATTAAATGTTCACCTTACTTTTGATCCAACTGAAGATATCGCAGCACCTTATATAGCAACAGGAAGTCGTCCTCGCATTGCGGTATTAAGAGAACAAGGTGTTAACTCTCATGTAGAAATGGCTGCGGCATTTGATAGAGCAGGTTTTGATGCTATCGATGTGCATATGAGTGATTTACATTCAGCGCAGCGTTCATTAGCTGACTTTGATGTGCTGGTGGCATGTGGTGGTTTCTCTTATGGTGACGTGTTAGGGGCAGGTGAAGGTTGGGCGAAATCTATTTTATTCAATTCGCGTTTACGTGATGAGTTTGCTCAATTCTTTGAGCGCCAAGATACTTTATCTCTTGGCGTCTGTAATGGTTGCCAGATGATGTCTACATTATCTGAACTTATTCCGGGTGCTGATTTATGGCCTCGTTTTGTTCGTAACCGTTCAGAGCGTTTTGAAGCACGCTTTAGCTTAGTTAAAGTGACTGAAAGCCCATCATTACTGTTACAAGGCATGGTAGGTTCACAAATGCCAATTGCGGTTTCTCATGGTGAAGGTTTTGCTGAATTCCGCTCTGCGAAACAAGTTGCTCAATTAGAAGCACAAAACTTAGTTGGGTTACGTTTTGTTGACCATTATGGTAAGCCGACAGAACAATATCCATTAAACCCAAATGGTTCAGTAAAAGGGATAACCGCAGTAACAACGCCTGATGGTCGTTCAACTATAATGATGCCACATCCAGAACGTGTATTTAGAACCGTGAGTAACTCATGGCACCCTGAGAATTGGGGAGAAGATAGTCCATGGATGCGTTTATTCCGTAATGCGAGAAAGCAGTTTGATTAATTAACAGTATGATGAGTTAACTGTCTGATTAGTTATAAATAGAAAAACCTCTACTTAAGTAGGGGTTTTATTTTATTGATAATTAAGCATTATTTTTATGTTGTATAAAAACAACGACATTTAACATTCTTACTGTCTCTATTTGGCGACATTTAATTAATTGAATTATAATGATTAATTAAATTTAGTATAACTCTGTCTGCATATAGAGACAGCTTGTTTGTTTTTTGACTGAATAAAAAAAGGTATTAAGTAATAAATTAAGAGGGTGTTTTTATTTTCTCTTTAAAAACATGACGTTGTTGGTTTACTTTAAAAGTTGGCATGCATTGTGCATTATAGTAATCAGTTGCTCATTCAACTTTTTATGTCGGTCCACAATATGGGTGGGAACATACCACATAAGCCAGGAATGACGCCAGAGTAAGGTGCCTACCGTCCAACATCATGATACTCGTCTTCGGACCTTATCAAACACAGGGCGACACGTGGAGTGAGGCACCACCTTCATTCTCTTTTAAAGAAAAAAGAGATGAAATATTGATGAGCGGAGTATCTTGATAAGATATTCCGCTCTCCCTCTTAAAGAGCCTGTCAAATTTCCCATCTTATGTTCGTTTATCTTACCTAATTTTCAAAGTCGGACTTTTTTCTTGTTTTCAAGTCATGTAGCATCGCATTACTCTAATAGGTGTTGAGATGATTTCATTGAAAAAGTGGCGTATTTTTCCCCGTTCTTTAAGACAGCTTGTCATCATGGCATTTTGGATGGTGCTATTACCTCTGTTGGTACTGGCTTATCAGGCTTATCAAAGTCTTGATCAACTCAGTAATCAAGCGGCTATTACTAATAAAAATGCACTCGCTGATACTGAGCGTAGTGAAGTAATGCGAAATTTAGCCATAGAAATGGAAGGAAACTACCGACGATATTGTGTGTTACGCGATAAAACTGATGAAAATATGTATCAGCAGCGCTATCAGCAATATGCCAAAATGTTCTCTACACTCCAACAAACTATTATCTCACTCTCTGCCTCTAAAGAAGCTGAAGTGCTTAATTCCTCACTGGCAAAACTCAAACTCATTCAATGTGAAAACAGCGAACCAACGCAAGAGATGCAGCAAGCGTTAGAACAGTTCTCTTATGCTAATAACCGTATTGTTGTTTTAACAAAAGAAATTATTTTTAATCGCGGTGAGCAACTGCAAATGGCGATAGCGGAGAAAGGGCGTTATTTCGGTTGGCAAAGTCTGATTGTATTTGTTTTTAGTCTTATTTTAATTGCGTTATTTACCCGAATGATTATTGGTCCTGTAAAACGAATCGAAAAAATGATCAATCGATTAGGCGAAGGGCGAACATTAAGTAATAATCTTGATGCTTTTCAAGGTCCAAGAGAGTTACGTTCTTTAGCTCAGCGAATTATTTGGTTAAGCGAACGCTTGGCTTGGCTAGAGTCGCAACGCCATGAGTTTTTACGACATATCTCACATGAATTGAAAACACCTTTAGCAAGTATGCGTGAAGGTACAGAATTATTAGCTGATGAGGTTGCAGGACCTTTAACGCTTGATCAAAAAGAAGTGGTGTCAATCCTTGATAACAGTAGTAAACAACTTCAATTGTTGATTGAGCAATTATTAGATTATAACCGTAAGCTTTCTGAAGTTCCTCAACAAATAGAAGAAGTCAATCTTACTGATTTGATAAATGATGTAGTATTAGCGCACAGCTTACCTGCCAGAGCGAAAGATATTAAGACGATAATTTCGTTAAATCTGACAAAATGTCGTGCAGAAGCCACATTATTATCTAGAGTTATCGACAATCTCTACTCGAATGCGGTGCACTATGGCGCTGAATCGGGTAATATCTGGATCTCTAGTTATCAAGTTGAACAGAAAATAGTTATTGATATAGCCAACAAAGGCACACCTATTCCAGAATCAGAACAAAAAATGATTTTTGAGCCGTTTTTCCAAGGTACGCTACTGCGTAAAGGGGCGGTAAAAGGAAGTGGTTTAGGATTGAGCATTGCTCATGATTGTATCAAAAGAATGGATGGTGAATTAAACGTCGTTCCTTCTGACTATGCTGATGTCTGTTTTCGTATTGAACTACCGCTACTTTCTGAGAATAAATAATGCAAATCAGGTCACAATTACAAGTGTCTGCTCATCATGGGCATATAAAAATAAACAAAAAGACGCTTAGTGCTGAAAAATTAACTATGGCCCCTGCATCGACTAGAAAAATCGCATCAAATTGGCACTTATATCTATTGCCAATTCTACTTCCTTTTGTCCTTTCTGGATGTGTGACTAAATCACTTTCTGAAACACTAAATCCAGAACCAGAACCCCCGGTTGTTAAACAAAAAACGATAGATTATCGCTGGGCTGAATGTAAAACCTTAAGCGCATTTTATGATGAAGGGATTAATAATGCTCTCTATTGGTTGCGTACCATAGAGTGTACCAACCGCATCATGACGACAGAAGCGCAGCGCCAAGCAAGTCGTGTTGTAGTAACGGGGTGGGACAATGCTTTTTATAAGAGCATTCTATTAGAACGCGCAGGAATGACTATTGCTGAGCGTCGAACTCAATTGGTGCTACTCGAAAGTTATAAGTTACAATTTCCTAGCTCTATGCGTGTTCTTTTATCCACTTGGATTGAAAATCAGACATTAATTTTATCTTTAGCGGAAGAAAAAAATCGCTATCGTCGTTTTTCTACCGAAACTGAAAATAGAATAGAGTTACTGAAAAAAGAGAATGTAGCGCTAGAACATGAATTAAAAATCACCTTGAAGAAGCTGGAAAATCTGACACAAATTGAGCGTCAATTATCAAGTCGAAAACAAGGAACATCGGTTGATACATTATCGTCAGACAGTACACTTTCTGAAGCCGCTTCAACATCAGCTGAAAACAACAGTGTAGAAAATCCGACAACAACGCCACCAACTACAGCGGAAACTACCGTTGAAAAGAGCGCAGAGGCAGCAAGTTCTACGCAATCGATAACTGTGGATCCTCAAAACAGTAAGCCACAAGCAGATAAACCCGATACAGTGACAACGGCAGCAAAACCTGAACCAAGTAAACCTGAACAAGTTAAAACAGAACCGGCTAAAGTCGGTACTGATAAACCAGCGACAGAAAAACCAACTGAAGCAGGATCTAAATAAGGAGAACGTGCATGGCTGGCCATAAATCAGCAAATCTTTTGCTTGTAGATGATGATCCCGGGTTATTAAAATTACTGGGTATGCGATTAACAAGTGAAGGTTTTCATATCTTTACCGCTGAAAGTGGGCAAGAAGCACTAAAACTTCTATTAAAAGAAAAAATAGACCTTGTTATCAGCGATTTACGTATGGATGAGATGGACGGAATGGCGTTGTTTGCTGAAATTCAGCGTCAACAACCCGGAATGCCCGTGATTATTCTAACTGCACATGGTTCTATTCCTGATGCTGTTGCTGCAACACAACAAGGTGTATTTAGCTTTTTAACCAAACCAGTAGACCGAGATGCGCTGTATAAAGCAATTGATGAGGCTTTAGAGTTAGTCACAACGGTTTCAGATGAAGAGTGGTCAAAAGATATTGTCACTCGTAGCCCACAAATGCTGCGCTTATTAGAACAAGCTAAACTTGTCGCTCAATCAGATGTTAGTGTATTGATTAATGGGCAAAGTGGAACAGGTAAAGAGGTACTTGCTCAAGCTATTCATCGAGCAAGTCCAAGAGCTAAAAAATCATTTATTGCAATTAACTGCGGTGCTTTACCTGAACAATTACTTGAATCTGAACTTTTTGGTCATGCTAAAGGTGCCTTTACTGGTGCTGTAAGTAGTCGTGAAGGGTTATTTCAAGCCGCAGAAGGTGGTACGCTCTTTTTAGATGAAATTGGTGATATGCCAATGCCACTGCAAGTTAAATTATTGCGAGTACTGCAAGAGCGTAAAGTACGTCCTTTGGGAAGTAATCGTGATATTGATATTGATGTTCGTATTCTTTCTGCTACGCATCGTGATTTACCAAAAGCGATGGAACGCAATGAATTTCGTGAAGATCTATTCTACCGTTTAAATGTAGTGAGTTTGCGTATTCCTACATTGAATGAAAGAGCGGAAGACATACCTGTTTTAGCTAATCATCTATTGCGAGAGTCGGCTAAACGTCATAAGCCTTTTGTCAGAAGTTTTTCAACAGATGCGATGAAATGCTTAATGGCGGCAAGTTGGCCTGGTAATGTGCGTCAGCTGGTTAACGTGATTGAACAGTGTGTTGCATTAACAACAGCACCTGTTATTAGCGAAGCGCTTGTTACTCAGGCATTGCAGGGTGAAAATACGGCGTTGCCAACCTTTGCAGAAGCAAGGGGGCATTTTGAAATGACTTATTTAAGAAAATTATTACAAATGACAAAAGGCAATGTAACTCAAGCTGCACGTATGGCTGGGCGTAATCGAACAGAATTTTATAAATTGTTATCTCGCCATGAGCTGGATCCTAATGATTTTAAAGAATAAGCTTTTCAGATAACGAATATATTTTTAAACTAACTTTCTTTTAATTAGAAAGATAGCCAGAGAGACTAATTTCTATGAGTCGTAAATTAAAGCTCGCACTTGCACAGCTAAACTGGGTTGTCGGTGATATCGAAGGCAACTGTGAACGCATGTTATCCACAGTAAAAGAGCAAGAAGACGCCGATTTAGTGCTGTTTTCTGAACTCGCTTTATGTGGCTATTCTCCTGAAGATCTTCTCTTTCGTCCTGATTTCCAACAACGGTGCGAAAAACAACTAACTCGTTTAGAACAAGCAAGTAAAAAGATAGCGATAGTAGTTGGGCATCCTTGGTGGCAAAACGGCAATATTTATAATGCATTGTCGTTTTTCTATAAGGGTGAATTACAGGCGCGTTATTTTAAACAGCAGTTACCTAATTACGGTGTATTTGATGAAAAAAGATATTTTCAGCCGGGTAATGAACGTTGTGTTGTCCCTTTCAAAGGCTATCACTTAGGTTTATTGATTTGTGAAGATATCTGGATTAATGAACCTATTGATGCGCTAAAACAAGCAGGCGCTGATTTAGTATTATCCATTAATGCGTCTCCTTATAGTCGTGAAAAACCCCATATTCGTACTCAACTGATAAAAGAGCATTGCCAAAGAACACACCTTCCGGTGGTTTATCTTAACCAAATTGGTGGTCAAGATGAGTTAGTTTTTGATGGTTGTTCTAAAGTATTTGATGAACGCGGTGCTATTACGCATCGTTTAGCCGCATTTGATGAACAAACCACCACCGTTGAATTTGACGAATTGACTATTATTCCGATGGTAGATCTTGCTCCGGAACTTTCACCGTTAGCACAAGTTTATCAAGCATTGGTGTTGGCGACGCGAGACTACGTAACTAAAAATGGTTTTAATGGCGCTATTTTAGGTTTATCAGGTGGAATTGACTCAGGTTTAACCGTTGCAATCGCTACTGATGCATTAGGTAAAGAGCATGTTCAAGCAGTAATGATGCCATTTCGCTATACGTCCGAAATGAGTATTCATGATGCGAAAGAACAGGCTGATTTATTAGATGTTGAGTTTGATACCGTCTCGATAGAACCTATGTTTGATGCTTTTATGGCGCAGTTAGCACCTATGTTTAAAGATACGGCAGTAGATACGACAGAAGAAAATCTGCAAGCACGTTGCCGAGCGGTTATCTTAATGGCGATGTCAAATAAGCGTCGTCGTTTAGTATTAACAACCAGTAATAAAAGTGAATCAGCAGTTGGCTATTCTACGCTTTATGGTGATATGGCGGGTGGCTTTGATGTGTTAAAAGACGTGCCTAAAACCTTAGTTTTTGCACTTTCTCAATATCGCAATACAATTTCTCCGGCTATACCACAACGTGTAATTGATAGACCACCTTCAGCAGAATTAGCACCAGGACAAACCGACCAAGATAATTTACCACCTTATGATATTCTTGATGCAATTCTTGAAGGTTATGTTGAGCAGGATAAATCCGTATCTGAGTTAGTTGCCGCTGGATTTGATGAAGATACAGTCCGAAAAGTGATAAAATTAGTCGATATTAACGAATATAAACGACGTCAAGCACCGGTAGGACCGCGTATTACGAGTCGTAATTTCGGTAAAGATCGCCGATACCCCATTACATGCGGTTTTGGTCGCAACAACTGGTAATAGCAGGATAATACGATGAAAAAGATTGAAGCGATAATTAAACCGTTTAAATTGGATGATGTTAGAGAAGCACTAGCAGAAGTTGGTATAACGGGAATGACAGTGACCGAGGTAAAAGGTTTTGGTCGCCAAAAAGGGCATACCGAGCTTTATCGTGGTGCTGAATACATGGTTGATTTTTTACCTAAAGTAAAAATTGAAATTGTCGTTTCTGATGAAATTGTTGAAAGCTGTGTTGATACTATTATGACAACAGCTCAAACAGGTAAAATTGGCGATGGTAAAATTTTTGTTTTTGATGTGAGTCGAGTTATTCGTATTCGGACGGGTGAACAAGACGAGGAAGCCATCTAAACGTTAAATAATCTACTGCTATTTTAATTATTGTCTTTTTCTAAAAAAACCGAGCGCCATATTTGGGCTCGGTTTTTTTTATTTAATTTATTATGCCTAATATTTTAGCTGTTTTTTGTATATTCATTCTTCTCTGTTTTATGTTTTACTTATTGTGCTGTTTATTTTGTTAATCATTCAGAAAATGATTTATTGTAATTTATTTGACTGATAAATATTTATTTAATGGCACAAAATGTTATTTAGTAAATCAACCAAATCGTTATTATCTACATTAAGTTTAGATTAAAAATATGGACGAAAATAATAGTGTTTAATTATTTATTGAAGCGTTTAGCGTTATTTTTATGTGCAGCAATGCTTGTAGCATTAACGACGGGATTTATTTTTATTGATATTTTGATACTGGATAATGGTATTTCAGAAACCTCTGTTACTGAGCTTGGGCAAGAGATAATCGTTGCTATTATTTGCCTCTGCTTTTTTATTAAAGCATACCTAGATAGTGAAATGCGCGGTAGTTTTACACTAATTATGGGCTTTTTCTTATGTGTTTTGATCCGTGAATTAGATGGCGTATTTGACCAATTAGCACATGGTTCGTGGATTTGGTTCGCACTAACAGTAACCTTTATTTGTATTGCTATTGCAATAAGAGAAGGTAAGAAAACCTTAAAAGGATTAATCCATTTTATCACGCACCCAAGTCATGGCATGTTGGTATCTGGTTTATTGTGTGTACTGCTTTTTTCTCGTCTATTTGGTATGGGAGAGTTATGGCGAGAACTCTTAGGCAAAGATTACAATCGAGCAGTTAAAAATATGGTAGAAGAGGGCACCGAATTATTTGGTTATACACTGTGCTTAATTAGTGTTATTTGGTATGGATTTTCGGCTAAAGATCATACTATTCCGGTCTCAATTGAGAAAAATATCATTAAATATTAATTTTCGTGAAGTTAAATAATTCTAAAAGCACTGATACATTATTCAGTGCTTTTTATTTATATCTAATTCTAATATCTATTATTAATAAATAAAAAGTTGGTGCTACTTATTCTGTAACAACAGCATGGGGACCAAAATAGTCATAATGCCGTTTGTTCTTCTCAATACCAACGTCATTGTTCCTGAATTCTTTTCATTTGGTTGTGAAATTTTATAACATATATTTTACATGCAATTTATTTTTTTTTGATTTAGTCATAAATAGTCATTTTTATTTTTTTTAAGAAAAGTTGTAATTCTTAGAGAATGATGTGGAGGGTTTGCATAATTTAGCGATATCACCCTCAAAAACAGGATTATGCACAGGATAAAATGAGGTTGTTAAAAAGTAATAAAGGTCTGTTATAATTGGTTGGCAATCGATTGCGTATTTTTTCTTTTGGGGCTATCTCAATTAGGAAAAAGAGTTTACACTGTATGCCATTCTTTCTCCCGCAAGGGAGTTTGTCTTTAGTGAAGTTAGCTGAGTCAGGAGATGTGAATGTTAAAACGTGAAATGAATATTGCTGATTACGATCCAGAATTATGGAACGCGATGGAAGGTGAAGTTGTTCGTCAAGAAGAACATATCGAATTAATTGCTTCCGAAAACTATACCAGCCCTCGTGTTATGCAGGCGCAGGGATCTCAGCTGACAAATAAATACGCAGAAGGCTACCCGGGTAAACGTTACTACGGTGGTTGTGAATATGTTGACGTTGTAGAGCAACTGGCAATTGATCGTGCTAAAGCGCTATTTGGTGCCGATTACGCTAACGTTCAACCACATTCAGGCTCTCAAGCTAATGCTGCTGTTTATATGGCACTGTTACAACCGGGTGATACTGTATTAGGTATGAACTTGGCGCAAGGTGGTCACTTAACTCACGGTTCACCAGTTAACTTCTCTGGTAAACTGTATAACATCGTACCTTATGGTATTGATGAAGCAGGTAAAATCGACTACGAAGATATCGCTATTCAAGCTAAAAAACATCAGCCAAAAATGATTATTGGTGGTTTTTCTGCTTATTCTGGTCTGGTTGATTGGGCTAAAATGCGCGAAATTGCAGACAGCATTGGTGCTTTCCTGTTTGTTGATATGGCTCACGTTGCAGGTATGGTTGCAGCAGGCGTTTATCCTAACCCTGTTCCACATGCTCACGTAGTGACAACAACAACCCACAAAACGTTAGCAGGTCCACGTGGTGGTCTTATTCTTTCTAAAGGTGGTAGCGAAGAGTTTTATAAAAAGCTCAATTCTGCTGTATTCCCAGGCTCTCAAGGTGGTCCTTTAATGCACGTTATCGCAGGTAAAGCGGTAGCATTAAAAGAAGCAATGGAGCCAGAGTTTAAAGTTTATCAGCAACAAGTGGCTAAAAACGCTAAAGCAATGGTAGAAGTTTTCTTAGAACGCGGTTATAAAGTAGTGTCTGGCGGAACTGAAAATCACCTGTTCTTATTAGATTTAGTTGATAAAGACATTACAGGTAAAGATGCAGACGCAGCTTTAGGTCGTGCAAATATCACTGTTAACAAGAATAGCGTACCAAATGATCCTCGTAGCCCATTTGTTACTTCAGGTGTTCGTATCGGTTCTCCAGCTATTACTCGTCGTGGTTTTAAAGAAGCGCAAGCGCGTGAATTAGCCGGTTGGATGTGTGATATCCTCGATAACATCAATGATGAAGCGAACATTGAAAAAGTTAAACAGAAAGTCTTGGGTATCTGCGCTAAATTCCCGGTTTACGCATAAGTTTGTAACGTTATAATAAAACCCGTTATACAAGCCCGCTACGAGAACATGTTCTTGGCGGGTTTTTTTGCATTTTTAAAATGGGGGATTGGATGGTAATTCCATCAACATTGTGGCTTGCCTTAGATTATTTTACATATTTCTTCTCATATGGCATTTTTCTACCATTTTGGTCAATTTGGCTAAAAGGCGAAGGTGTCGATCCTGCAATGATAGGTTTATTATTAGGGGTAGGTTTAACCGCGCGTTTTGTTGGTAGCCTAGTTTTAACTCCTGCGGTAAAGGATCCATCTAAACTTATTACTGCGCTACGACTACTTGCTTTTCTCTCATTACTCTTCACCGTTGCATTTATGTTTGGAACTCACTGGGCATGGCTCTTTTTTGTTATGACTGGTTTCAACGTATTCTTTTCGCCAATGGTGCCATTGGGGGACTCTTTAGCAGGGACTTGGCAGAAACAGTTTCCATTTGATTATGGAAAAATCCGTGTTTGGGGTTCGGTAGCATTTATTATTAGTTCATCATTACTAGGAATATTAATTGATGCTTATGGACATCCCATTATTCTTTATGGATTAATTGCAAGTACATTGGCACTATTTTTAACCTCAATGCTGCGCCCTAAAGTTATGCCGCAAGGTAAGGTGAAAAAAGCAGAACATAGCAATATCACCTTTATGCAGTTAGTTTCAGATGCTCCTGTTTGGCGTTTTTTATTATGCGTATCTTTATTACAAGGTGCACATGCTGCTTATTACGGTTTTAGTGCTCTTTATTGGGAAAAAGCGGGCTATGATACCGCCACAATAGGCTATTTATGGTCATTGGGCGTTGTTGCAGAAGTTGTTGTTTTTATGCTGAGCCATCGCTTATTTCGTCGTTGGAGTGCAAGAAATCTATTATTGCTTTCTGCATTTTGTGGGCTTTTACGCTGGGGATTAATGGGCAGTTTTACCGCATTACCAGCACTGATTGTTGTTCAAATATTACACAGCGGAACATTTACGGTTTGTCACCTAGCTGCAATGCGTTTTATTAGCGCGCGTCAAGAGCATGAAATTATTCGCTTACAAGCGGTTTATTCTGCATTAGCAATGGGTGGAAGTATTGCTGTAATGACGATTATTTCAGGTTGGCTATATGAAAAATTACCCGGACAAGAGGGGGCTATTTTTTGGCTAATGGCTGCATTAACTATTCCAGCAATGTTTATTAGACCTAAGGTTAGACCGCAAAAAAGCTAATATTAGCTCTAAATAATAAAAATTCGTCATATTGAAAGATAGGGCGGATTTTTTTATTTATTAAATCCCAATAAGATCATTATGTTACTTATAAGCGCATTTTTTGATCAATCAAATGATTGACGATTATTTTTTTTCGATCTAAATTTAATTCATTCAAATGAATGAATATCGAAAAGGATAATATAATGACCGAGAAATTAGTTATTCCAGCAAGTTTCTCTTTACAAGAGAGAGACCGACGTTGGCAACTCGCTAGAGATATAATGAAAGATAATCAATTAGATACACTGATTGTCTATGGTGATAGAGAATCTGCAGCACCTGCACCGTTTTGTATCGACCACTATTTTACTAATGATCGATTAGGTTCTGTGGTTATCTTTCATGAAAATCAAAAACCTCTGATTGTGACTTTTGCTCCAATGATGATAGCGGATCATATGCAAGCCAAGTTACGAGGTGATTTGCAATGGATTGATGAAGATAACTTAGTTGTAGGTAAAACGGGGCGTAATATTGCCCAACTTCTAAAAGAAATGGGTGTACAGCAAAATGCTCATATTGGTGTCATTGGTTTAGAGCCTTATCCACCGTTTTATTTCGATGGTGCAATGCCATTTAATACGCTTAATGGCATTAAAGATGCTTTTCCTCATGCTAAGTTTAGTTGTGTATATCGTGACTTTTTTAAACGAGCTTCAGTAAAAAGTGAAGAAGAGTTGCAGCATGTAAGATATGCCGCAGCGATTGGTGAAGCGATGAGTGAAGCGATGCGCGTCACAACTAAACCCGGCGCAACAGAAGCCGATTTAGCGGCAGCAATTACGGCAACATGCTTGTCTCGAGGTGGTTTTACCGCTGAAATTTTATTAGGTTCAGGCTCTGAATATATTGGTTGGGGACCTCCAGCTTGGCAATATCGCTCTCAAGCTCCTCGTGAAATTCAAACCGGTGATATTGTTTTATCAGAGATTTTCGCGTTATATGGTATGTATGAAACACAACACCAAGCGGCAGTTGCAGTAGGCAAAATTCACGAAAATCTAGAAAAAGCGGCATTAGTTGCACGAGAATGTTATGAAATTGGAGTGGATTGCTTGAAAGCTGGAGTCACTTTTGGTGAAGTGGTTGATTTAATGGAAAAACCGCTTTTAAAATCAGGTGGCTGGCATGTTCATCCTCTGATCCATAGCATTAATCCTTATGGACCCATTGGTTTTGGCACGGCACCAGGTATTGAATCACTTCCTTTAGCGAGTCGTTACAAACAAATTGAGCGATTACCAAATCCTGGTCGAGAATTAGTGTTACAAGAGGGAATGACATTTGCATTTGAACCCAATTGTGGCTTTGGCTATCATCTTTGTAACTTAGGCGGCACCGTTGTTGTGGGTAAAAATAGAGGGATTGAATTAAATTCAAACTCAACACAATTGATGCGTGCTGATTTATAACCTGATAATAAGTAACTATTAATAATGAAAAACACCAGCAAAACCTCCGTAAGTGCAGAGCAAACACAACAGCGATTAGTGGAAGAAGGAATAAAACTTTTTGCATTACATGGCATTAGTGGACTAAGAACGCGACAACTTGCGCAGGATGCTGGTGTTAATCAATCAGCTATTCCTTATCATTTTGGTGGAAAGCTAGGTGTATATACCGCAGTTATTCAGCATATTGCTACAGAATTAGCTGCAGAGATCCATTTTGAACAATTTGACCTTCAATTTCAGCCACTGTTAGAAGCACCAAAGCCAAATAAAGAGTCCATTGCTCAGCTTATTACTTTATTAGCTACAGGTCTTTGTCGTGCATTATTAGCACCGGAACGAAAATATTACAGCCAATTGATTTTACGTGAGCAACTAGAACCAACAGAAAATTATGAATTAATCTATCGTAACCTTATTGAACCTTTTCATTATCGGCTTTCGAATATTATTATGCTGATAGATAAAAACAGTACTACATCCACAATAACTATTCGTGCACATGCAGTAATAGGGCAGATTTTAGGTTTTGTAATTGCTAGAAAAGCATTTTTATTGCGGCTTGATAAGCAAGAAATATCAAATTCACTCTTAACAGATATAGCCCAAGAAATAAGCCAACTCTCTGTAAATGCATTACTGACAGTAAAATAATTATCAATAAGAATATCGATAAGAAAAAAGACCACGACATTATCTGCCATGGTCTTTTATTTTATTCTTTAGCGCGTATTCGCATTAACAAAATTAACGTTTTAATGCGTCTGTTAATTCGCTACGAATTTCTGCTAATAATGCTCTTACTACACGTGGATTACCTGCAACAATATTACCAGTTTGAAGGTAACCGTGGTTGCCAGTAAAGTCAGAAACAATTGCGCCTGCTTCACGAGCAATTAATTCGCCCGCTAAGAAATCCCATGGTTTTAAACCAATTTCAAAATAGCCATCAACACGACCTGCAGCAACATAAGCTAAATCTAATGCAGCAGACCCTGAGCGACGGAAATCAGCACAAGGAACAAATAATTTACTTAGCATATTAATATAAGCGGCTGAGTGCTGTTTACATTTAAATGGAAAACCAGTTGCCAGTACAACACCTTCTAAATCGCGCGCATTTGAACCACGTAGACGATAACCATTTAGCTGTGCACCTTGACCACGAACGGATGAGAATAGCTCATTACGCATAGGATCGTAGACAACAGCCACTTCAGTACGGCCTTTAATGCGTACAGCAATAGAAACAGAGAAGTGTGGAAGACGTTTGATAAAGTTAGTAGTGCCATCTAGCGGATCAATAACCCATTGTATATCGTAATCTTCACCGATTAACTCGCCACTTTCTTCTGTAATAATGGTGTGTTTTGGATAAGATTTACGAATAATTTCAATGATTGCTTGTTCAGCTTCACGATCAACGTTAGTGACAAAATCATTGCTGCCTTTCTGGCTCGCTTCAACAGAAGCAGGATTTTCGTAACTTTTGGCGATTAAATTACCAGCCTTACGCGCAGCGCGTATGGCAATATTCAGCATCGGATGCATGGTTATCTTCCACAAGATGTTAAAGAACGGGGATAAAAAACGTGCCAGAGTATAACAGGCATTCGTGTTTCTGGCTACATTTGTGATAAAATAGATGGATCACCAAGCAAACAATTAGATATCAATGTTAGAAAATATTCGTATTATCCTGGTAGAAACCTCTCATACAGGCAATATGGGCTCTGCAGCCCGAGCGATGAAAACGATGGGATTAACTAATCTCTATTTTGTTAATCCAAAAGAAAAACCGGATTCACATTCTATTGCACTTTCTGCAGGTGCAAGTGATGTTATTGGCAATGCACATATTGTTGAGTCTATCGATGAAGCAATTGAAGGTTGTGGATTAGTTATCGGCACCAGTGCTCGTAGCCGTACCCTTTCTTGGCCAATGTTAGCACCACGCGAATGTGGTGAGCGTTGTGTTGTTGAAGCGGCAAACAAACCGGTTGCCGTTATTTTTGGTCGTGAACGTACAGGTTTAACTAACGAAGAATTACAAAAATGTGATTTTCATCTGTATGTTCCAACTAACCCAGAATATGGTTCTTTAAATTTAGCGATGGCTGTTCAGCTTGTTTGTTATGAAATTCGCATGGCAGCACTTGCTCAAGAAGGGAAACAAGAGGAAAATAGTCCATCAGAGACTGAGTATCCGCCAGCAGAAGATATTGAACGCTTTTATGTTCACTTAGAGCAGGTACTTAATGAGTCTGGATTTATTCGTCCTAAACATCCAGGACAAATCATGAGCCGTTTACGCCGTCTATTTACGCGTGCTCGCCCAGAAACACAAGAGCTTCATATCTTACGTGGCATTCTGACTTCTGTTGAGAAATGGGCTAAGAAATAGAGGGCAAAGTTGATTAACAAAAGCGACTAATTCTCTGAACTGAATACTTGACTAAAACACTCAGATAAATAGTTGACTAAAATACTCAGGAATGACACAATTTGATTATTGTTCACCACGGAGTATTTGTTATGAGACTGACATCAAAAGGGCGTTATGCCGTTACTGCGATGCTTGATGTTGCATTGCACTCACAGCAAGGCCCTGTCCCCCTCGCTGATATTTCTGAGCGTCAAGGGATTTCCCTTTCTTATCTTGAGCAGCTTTTTTCACGTTTGCGCAGAAACGAGCTAGTTGCAAGTGTTCGCGGCCCTGGCGGCGGATATCTACTAGGTCGTGAAGCTGGGCAAATTTTTATTGCTCAAGTTATTTCTGCGGTTGATGAATCTGTCGATGCTACCCGTTGTCAGGGTAACAAAGAAGGCTGTCAAGGTGGCGACCGTTGCCTGACTCATACTTTGTGGCGTGATTTAAGTGATCGTATTACCAGTTTTCTTAGCAGTATCAGCCTTGAAGAGTTAGTGAATAACGAAGAGGTTATGGATGTTGCCGACCGTCAAGACAATGAAAAACGTCGGACGCTCAATGGCCGTGTACAAGAAACCATTATTAATATGCGTGTGTAACGGCGATTTTTGAGTAGGCAAAAAACAAAATTATTAAAGAAGATTCGTCGTCTTTGGAGTTAGTGAGCAATGAAATTACCCATTTATTTAGATTATTCAGCAACCACTCCTGTTGATCCACGAGTTGCTGAAAAAATGATGCAATGTCTGACAATGGACGGTATTTTTGGTAACCCAGCCTCGCGTTCACATCGCTTTGGTTGGCAAGCAGAAGAAGCGGTTGATATTGCCCGTAATCAGATTGCTGATTTAATTGGTGCAGATCCTCGCGAAATCGTTTTCACATCAGGCGCAACTGAAGCTGATAACCTTGCATTAAAAGGTGTTGCTAACTTTTATCAAAAGAAAGGCAAACACATCATCACGTCTAAAACTGAACATAAAGCTATCTTAGATACTTGCCGTCAATTAGAACGTGAAGGTTTTGAAGTTACTTATTTAGCACCAAAACGTGATGGTCTTATCGACCTGAAAGAGCTTGAAGAAGCTATGCGTGAAGATACTATTTTAGTTTCTATTATGCATGTAAATAACGAAATTGGTGTGGTTCAAGATATTGCTGCTATCGGTGAATTATGCCGTAGCAAAGGTATTATTTACCATGTAGATGCGACACAAAGCGTTGGTAAATTACCTATCGATCTTTCTAAATTAAAAGTCGATTTACTCTCTCTTTCTGCACATAAAGTATACGGACCTATGGGTATTGGTGCGCTTTATGTTCGCCGTAAACCACGTATTCGCTTAGAAGCACAAATGCATGGTGGTGGACACGAGCGTGGTATGCGTTCAGGCACATTAGCCGTTCACCAAATTGTGGGTATGGGTGAAGCTTACCGTATTTTGAAAGAAGAAATGGCTGATGAAACTAAACGTTTGAATGAATTACGCTTACGTTTATGGAATGGTATTAAAGATATTGAAGAAGTTTATATCAACGGCTCTTTAGAACACACCGCGCCAAATATCCTTAATGTGAGCTTCAACTATGTTGAAGGTGAATCATTAATGATGGCACTGAAAGACCTTGCTGTTTCTTCCGGTTCGGCATGTACTTCAGCAAGTTTAGAGCCTTCTTATGTTCTGCGTGCTTTGGGTCTTACTGATGAATTAGCACACAGTTCTATTCGCTTCTCTTTAGGTCGTTTCACTACAGAAGAAGAAATAGATTATGCAATTGAACAAATCCATAGTGCAATTGGTCGCTTACGTGATCTTTCACCACTTTGGGATATGCATAAACAAGGTGTTGATATCAACAGTATCGAATGGTCTCACCATTAATCAGACGTTTTCAGGAGTTAAATCATGGCTTATAGCGATAAAGTAATTGATCATTATGAAAATCCTCGTAACGTGGGATCATTTGATAACAACGATCCTACAGTAGGTAGTGGTATGGTTGGCGCACCCGCTTGTGGTGACGTAATGAAGCTACAAATCAAAGTTGATGATAATGGCGTAATTGAAGATGCGCGTTTTAAAACTTATGGTTGTGGTTCAGCAATTGCTTCAAGTTCATTAGTGACTGAATGGATGAAAGGCAAGACATTAGACGAAGCAGAATCTATTAAGAATACCGCTATTGCAGAAGAACTCGAATTGCCACCAGTGAAAATTCACTGTTCAATTCTTGCAGAAGATGCGATAAAGGCAGCGATTGCAGACTATAAAAGCAAACGCCAAGGCAAGTAATTGTCTTTTATAATAAAAAAATAAAATATTGGCGGATGCTGAAGATAACTTTTCAGTATCCGCTTTCGTTCTTTATGAGTGAGGTGTGCCATGTCAATTTCCCTTACAGAATCCGCTGCGAATCGAGTTCGCTCTTTCTTGTCTAATCGTGGTAAAGGCGAAGGTTTGCGTTTAGGTGTTAGAACATCAGGCTGTTCAGGAATGGCTTATGTTCTTGAGTTTGCTGATATCATCAATGACGAAGATACCGTTTTTGAAGACAAAGGTGTGAAAGTTATCATTGATGGGAAAAGCATTGTCTATTTAGATGGAACAGAGCTTGATTTTGTCAAGGAAGGATTAAACGAAGGCTTTAAGTTTAACAACCCTAACGTTTCAAATGAGTGCGGTTGTGGTGAAAGCTTTACTGTGTAATTTGTGTTAAAACACGGTATTAACGTTAATTAATCCAAGAGTAGATGTATGGACTATTTCACACTATTAGGCATGCCTAATCGTTTTGATATTGATAAACAGCAACTTGCGTCACGTTATCAGGATATGCAACGTCAATATCATCCTGATCGTTTTGCTGGTAAATCAGAAAAAGAACAGACTCAAGCTATTTCCCTTGCTTCAACAATCAATCAGGCTTATCAGACCTTAAAAAATCCTCTCTCTAGAGCAGAGTATATGCTTTCGTTGCAAGGCATTGATATTGCAAATGAGCAGCAAACTATGCACGACACTGCATTTCTAATGGAGCAACTCATGCTTCGTGAAGAGTTGGATAATATTGAACACAGTATTGATGCTGAGAATTTACTGGCTGATTTTACCTCTCGTCTAGAAAAAATGTACACAATACGTCATGACGAAATGGTGAAAACGCTAGATAGCCAAAATTGGGATGCTGCTGCTGATAATGTTAGAAAATTACGTTTTCTAGCTAAGTTGAAAGAGCAAGTAGAGCATTTAGAAGAACGCCTGTTTGATGGTTTTTAAGGGAAATTGTTATGTCATTATTACAAATTAGCGAACCAGGTCTAACTCCTGCGCCACATCAGCGTAGACTTGCTGCGGGTATCGATTTAGGAACGACACACTCGTTAGTTGCCACTGTACGTAGTGGGCAAGCCGAAGCGCTTTCTGATAACGAAGGTCGCTATTTATTGCCATCTGTTGTGCAGTATCAGGTTGATAATATTAATGTAGGTTGGAAGGCAAAAAAAGAAGCTGAAAAAGACCCTGCAAATACTATTAGCTCGATAAAACGTATGTTAGGCCGTTCATTAAGTGATGTGACTAGCCGTTATCCAAATTTACCTTACCACTTTCATGATAATGAAAATGGCTTACCGCTGATTAAAACACCCGCAGGTATTGTTGATCCTATCCAAGTCTCCTCTGACATCCTTAAAGCGCTTGCTGATCGTGCAGTCCAATCACTCGGTGGTGAACTTGATGGTGTTGTTGTTACGGTGCCTGCTTATTTTGATGATGCACAGCGTCAAGGTACTAAAGAAGCAGCACGCCGCGCTGGATTACATGTTTTGCGCCTACTTAATGAGCCTACTGCTGCTGCAATAGCTTATGGTTTAGATTCAGGAAAAGAAGGCACCATCGTGGTTTATGACTTAGGTGGTGGTACTTTTGATATCTCTGTTTTACGCTTAACCAAAGGTGTTTTTGAAGTTTTAGCTACAGGTGGTGATACCGCTTTAGGTGGTGACGACTTTGATATGATGCTTGCTGATTGGATAAGAGAGCGTGCAGGCTTTGGTCATCAAAAAAATGCCATATTACAACGCCAATTGCTGGATATTGCATCAGAAACAAAAATTGCCTTAAGTGATAATGATGTCGCTGCTATCAATATTAATGGTTGGAAAGGTGAGATCACCCGCGCTGAATTTGAATCGCTGATCCACTCATTAGTTAAACGTACACTACTATCTGTTCGTCGAGCACTGAAAGATGCTGATATTGAAATTGATGATGTGCTAGAAGTCGTTATGGTTGGTGGTTCTACTCGTGTTCCTTTAGTTCGTCAAATGGTTGGTGACTATTTTAAGCGTGAACCGCTTACTTCGATTGATCCTGATAAAGTCGTTGCGATAGGCGCTTCAATCCAAGCTGATATTTTAGTGGGAAATAAACCTGATAGCGATATGCTACTTCTTGATGTTATTCCACTTTCTCTTGGTTTAGAAACCATGGGTGGATTAGTCGAGAAGGTTATTCCTCGTAATACCACTATTCCTGTTGCAAGAGCACAAGAATTTACCACGTTTAAAGATGGTCAAACGGCAATGAGTGTTCATGTCGTGCAAGGTGAACGTGAAATGGTAAGCGATTGCCGATCTCTGGCTCGTTTTACATTGCGAGGTATTCCTCCAATGGCGGCAGGTGGTGCGCATATTCGTGTGACTTTCCAAGTTGATGCTGACGGCTTATTGAGCGTGAGTGCTATGGAAAAATCAACGGGTGTTGAAGCCTCTGTACAAGTTAAACCGTCTTATGGTCTTAGTGATACTGAAATCGCTAAGATGATCCAATCTTCGATGGAAAATGCCCAAGAAGATTTACAAGCTCGTCGCCTTGCTGAGCAAAAAGTTGAAGCAGCTCGTGTGTTAGAAAGTTTAACCGCAGCATTAGAAGAAGATGCTCATCTCTTAAATGAAGATGAGAAAACTGCTATCGACAAAATGGTAGATACCTTAATAGAAAGCGTTGAAGGGACAGATCCTGTCGCGATTGAAAACGCTATTAAACAACTGGATAAGCAAACTCAGGATTTTGCAGCGCGCCGTATGGATAGCTCCATTCGCCAAGCGTTGGCAGGTCATTCTGTGGATGAGATATAACTATGCCTAAAATTGTATTTTTACCCCATAGCACACTTTGCCCGGAAGGTGCCGTTGTTGAAGCCACTGAAGGTGAATCTATTCTTGATGTCGCGTTACGTAATGGCATTGAGATAGAACATGCTTGTGAAATGTCATGTGCATGTACCACTTGCCACTGTGTTGTCCGTGAAGGTTTTGATTCTCTTGAAGAGAGCTCAGAGCTTGAAGACGATATGCTAGATAAAGCATGGGGATTAGAACCCGAAAGCCGTCTAAGTTGTCAGGCAAAAGTGACAGATGAAGATTTAGTCGTTGAGATACCTAAATATACGATTAACCATGCTAGAGAACACTGATTTTAGGAGATAAATATGAAATGGAGTGATACCCGAGAAATAGGGGAAGCCTTATTTGATCTCTATCCTGATACTGATCCTAAAACGGTTCGCTTTACTGATATGCACCAATGGATTTGTGAACTAGATGATTTTGATGATGATCCACAAAAATCAAATGAAAAAGTTCTCGAAGCGATCCTTTTAGTGTGGTTGGACGAATTTGAGTAAGTAGTGCAGCAATAATTGCATTCTAAAGACTGGCTGATGCCAGTCTTTTTATTTATGGCTATGATAATAACTCGCTATTTACCAAGATAAAATAACTAGAACTAGGGAAGTAATTGAATCTTGTTTTGCGATATTGTACGTAGAACATAATGCAAGCCTCCGAGAAGCCCTGATAGATATAGTGTCCTTTCTATTTTTGCCGTAAATTAATAACTCTGAAAGGTAAATATCTGCTAGTCTGGGTGGGTTAACTGCCACCAGTAATAATAAGTGAGATAATAAATGAACAAACAAATAATGCCTATCATGCTGTCTAATGAACCTGCATCAGCATGTTGGGGTGAAAAAGCACTAATTAGCACTAACGAAACTGGCATGACTGTCCATTTAACTGAAGAAAATCGATTAGGCGCAATTCAGCGTGGTGGACGTAAAATCGATAGCCAAGGCATTCGCAATGTTGCTCTTGTTGGTGATGGTTGGGATTTAGAACGTAGCTGGGCATTTTGGTTAGGATTTAGAGCACCAAAAGGGGCACGCTCAATAGAGTGGCCACAATTAGACGACGCGGATAAACACGAATTAGAATCACGTATTCGCATTGTTGATTGGGTTAGAGATACCATTAATACACCAGCAGAAGAGTTAGGGCCTGAACAATTAGCACAACGCACGGTTGATCTATTCTGCGGTCTTGATAAAGACGAAATTAGTTACAAAATCACTAAAGGCGCTGATCTACGAGATCAAAACTATGCTGGTATCTACACAGTAGGTCGTGGTTCTTCACGTGATCCTGTCTATTTATCGCTAGATTTTAATCCTACCCAAGATCCTAATGCACCTGTATTTGCTTGCCTTGTAGGTAAAGGCATCACTTTTGATTCAGGTGGTTATAGCATCAAACCTTCATCATCCATGAACTCAATGAAAGCAGATATGGGCGGTGCAGCAACATTAGCAGGTGCTTTAGCATTAGCGATGACTCGTGGTTTAAACAAACGTGTAAAATTACTGCTATGTATTGCTGATAACATGGTAAGTGGTAATGCCTTTAAACTAGGCGATATCATTCGTTATCGTAATGGTAAATCTGTTGAAATAATGAATACAGATGCTGAAGGTCGCTTAGTACTGGCTGATGGTCTTATTGATGCAAGCAATATTGCTCCTGAATTAATTATTGATGCAGCAACCTTAACAGGTGCAGCAAAGGTAGCGGTAGGTAATGACTATCACTCTATTTTAAGCTTCGATGATAATCTTGCTGCTGAATTACTAAATAGTGCTGACCAAGAAAATGAGCTGTTTTGGCGCTTACCATTAGCTGATTTCCATCGTAGTCAGCTACCTTCAAGCTTTGCAGATCTGAATAATATTGCAGCACCTTCTCATACTGCGGGTGCAAGTACAGCTGCGGCATTCTTATCGCATTTTGTAACTAACTATAAAAAAGGTTGGGTACATATCGATTGTTCTGCAACTTACAGAAAATCTTCTGTAGAGCAATGGGCGGCAGGTGCAACAGGTTATGGTGTTCGTTCTATCGCTAACTTGTTATTAGCAAAAGCAAAATAAAAATAAACGTTATTTGATTTGGAGTTTGTTATGGCTGTATCTGAGCAATTTGAGACACAAGAAATTGTTGCTGTTGAAGGTTCTTCTTTAAAATTAAGTGTTCTAGAACCACAACCTGAAAAATTGGCAAATGCATTAAGTGAGTTTTTTATTCAGCATAAGCCTATTCGCAGAGCGTTTATTGTTAATGCGCAGGAAGTTGGAGATGAAGAATCATTTTATCTCATTGGATTAGAGATCACCGGAGAAGAAGAGATTATTGCTGAGTTACTTCCACAAGCTGCTGAATCTGCTTTTGAGCACTTAGAAGAAGGTCAATCAATTGATTTTTGCTTTGTAAACAAAGATGAAAAAGGTGTGAGTCATTTTATGATCCACCATGTATCACCTTTTTATCAACGCAAACTTGGTGGCTTCTTACGTAAGGGCATTCCAATAGTTAATCTTTAAGATTAGCACATTAAATTTAGGCGATATCTCATCAGATATCGCTTTTTTTTACCCTATAATGGGGAAATGATTAAACCAGCAAATTGTTTGCATTTATATGTAACACGTTGTTTTTAGATGGTCTTTGCTAAAAAAGTGAAAATAAATCTATATTGGGTACTTAGTAAGCCTATATTATCCGATAAAATGTAATAGATATTGTCACTTTTTATCTTATTAGAAGCGCCATTTTTATATATTATCTCAGCCTGCATAAAACATCGCATTATTCAGGGTTTGAATTAAAGGAAAAGGGTATGAATCAAAGTCAATTTAGACAGTACACGGAAAAAAGAGGCTACCGTTGGTGCTCTCTAGCCGTTGTATTGGCGTCTGCACTTGCTCTGGCAGGATGTGATGACAAAGATACAAATGAATCATCTGCATCAGATAAAGCAACAAACTCGCAAGTATCAGAGCAAAAAAATACTGAACAGCAAGCGACAAATAGTACGACTCAAAATGGTGAAGATACGTCAGTAACAACCAAAACTAAAAATGAGACTGCGTTAACGAGCCAAGAAGTACGTAATCAATTAGCAACACGTTTTGCTGGCAAAGATGTCACCGTATTAGATGCTTCTGAATTACAACGTGATGGTGCTAGCACTATGGTGGTGACTTTCTCTGTACCACTCGATCCTGATCAAAAATTTGATGATGTTATTCATCTTGTTGATACTAAAAAAGGTAAACTTGAAGGTGCGTGGGAATTATCAGATAACTTAATGGAGTTACGTTTCCGCCATTTACCACCTTCGACTGAACTGAATTTAACCATTGATGATAAAATCAAAGGTATTAACGAACGCGTTTTAGCGACAGCATTTAGCCAAAAATTTACGACAGAAGAGATTTTTCCTTCTGTTGGTTTTACAAGTAAAGGCTCATTACTACCATTAGAGGCTGCTGAAGGCTTACCGATTACGGCATTAAATGTTAGTCAAGTGGATGTTAACTTCTTTCGTGTTAAAGAAGACAAACTAGCGCAATTTTTAACGCAGTGGGAAAACCGTTCTAATATTAACTATTGGGAATCAGACGAGTTTCTTGCTCAGGCAGATTTAGTCTATACAGGGCGTTTTGAGTTAAATACAGAAAAAAACACTCGCGAAAATGTATTGCTGCCACTGAGATCTATCGATGCATTGAAAAAAGAGGGTGCTTATATTGCTGTCATGCAGCAAGCAGGCAAATACTCTTACACCGTACCTGCCACCGTATTCACGTTTAGTGATATTGGGCTGTCGATGCACAGCTATCTCAATACTATTGATATCTTTACTCAATCACTAAAAAATGGTTCAGCTTTAAGTAAAGTTGAGATCCGTCTATTAGATGAAAAAGGTAATTTAATTTCTAAAGCCCAAACGGATAACCAAGGTCATGCAACACTTGAAAAAAGTGATGAAGCCCGTTTATTAATGGCTATTCGTGATGGGCAAACCAGTATGATTGATTTGCGTAAACCTGCGCTTGATCTGTCAGAATTCGATATTGGTGGACCTCAAGGTTATAACAAACAGTTTTTTGCATTTGGTCCTCGTGATTTATATCGCCCAGGCGAAACCTTAATCGTTAACGCATTATTGCGTGATGGTGATGGTAATCCGATAAAAGAACAACCTGTTAAAGTTGATTTTCTAAAAACAGACGGTCAAATTTCACGTAGTCTGGTTTGGCAACCTGAAAACGGATTATATCAATTAAAATTGGTTATTCCTGAAGATGAAAACACGGGTACTCGCACACTTCGTTTTGATGTAGGCGATGGCACACCTCGTTTTTATGAGTTTCAGGTTGAAGATTTTATGCCAGAACGTATGGCATTAGAGATAACGGGTAAAAAAGGTATCTTATTAAGCGGTAATGATGCTTATTTTGATTTCCAAGGGCGTTATCTTTATGGTGCTCCAGCTGCAGATAACCGACTGCAAGGACAAGTGTTCTTAAAATCATCTCGTGAAGCGGTAAGTAAATTACCAGGTTATGAATTTGGTGAGGTTAAAGATGAGAACTTTAGTCGTCTTTTAGATGAATTCGAACTTAATCTTGATAGTGACGGTGTCAGCGAATTAAGCGTTGATAGTGAACGTTATGCTGAATTGAAATCACCAATTAATATTATCTTACAAGCCAGTTTACTTGAAGCTGGTGGACGACCGGTTACACGCCGTTATCAGCAAGCAGTATGGCCTGCGACACATCTTGCTGGTATTCGTCCTATCTTCCCTAAAAAAGAAGTATATGACTATCGTACCGATAAATATAAAGCCAGTTATAGTGTTGATGAAAACTCAATGGCTGAGTTTGAAATTGTTTACACGGATCAAGATGGTAAAAAATTGCCAGCCAACGATCTTAAAGTGAAATTTATTTACGAACGCCATGACTATTACTGGCGTTGGTCTAGTTCAAATGGTTGGGAGTCTGGCTATAACGAAAAAGATCTGCAAATGGATGAGCAGACTATCAAAATAGCTAAAGATGGTACTGCTAAAGTTGCATTCCCTGTGGAGTGGGGCTCTTATCGAATTGAAGTGGTTGATCCTAAAACCGAACTTGTAAGTAGTTTACGTTTTTGGGCGGGTTATTCATGGATGGACAACACAGGTGGTACTGGTGCTGTAAGACCTGACCAAGTAAAACTGTCTCTTGATAAAGAAGGCTACTTACCGGGTGAAAAAGTTAAGTTAAATATCGTTGCACCGCATTCAGGTAAAGGCTATGTATTACTAGAATCAAGTGATGGTCCTTTATGGTGGCAAGAAATTGATGTGCCAGAAAAAGGGCTTAATGTTGAAGTGCCTATTAATAAAGAGTGGGCAAGACATGACCTGTATCTAACATCTGTTGTTGTTCGACCGGGTGATACTTCTAAGCAAGCTACAGTAAAACGTGCTGTAGGTATTTTGCATTTACCTCTACAAGATAAAAATCGTCGTATCGATATTTCTCTTGATGCGCCAGAAAAAATTCGTCCAAATCAGGATTTAAAAATCCGCATTAAAGCTAATCCAATTGCAGGTCAACCGTTACCAGAAAATATTAATGTGCTGGTTTCTGCCGTTGATACGGGTGTGCTAAATATTACCGACTATAAAACGCCAAATCCTTATGATGCATTCTTTGGTCGTAAACGCTATAGCATCGATCAATATGACGTTTATGGTCAATTAATTGAAGGTGAAGGGCGTTTAGCTAGCTTGCGCTTTGGTGGTGATGGTGGTGAAGCAGCTGCACTATCTCGTGGTGGTAAAAAACCATTAACAGATGTACAGATCATCGCTCAGCAAACGGCTCCAGTAAAATTAAATGCCCAAGGTGAAGGTGAAGTTTCTTTACCTATTCCTGAATTTAATGGTGAAGTTCGCTTGATGGCGCAAGCTTGGACTGCGGATAAATTTGGTAGCCAAGAAGGTAAAGTTGTTATTGCAGCACCATTAGTGACACAGCTTTCATTACCACGCTTTATGGCGGGTGGTGATAGTGCATTACTCTCTTTAGATTTAACTAATTTAACAGATGATGCACAGGCAATTACCTTAAATTATACCGCTTCTGGTTTAGTTGGTTTAGCGGGTGCAGAGAGTAAAACGGTTTCACTAACCAAAGGTGAGCGTACTCAAATCCAAATCCCAGTAAAAGCAAAACATGGTTTTGGACAAGGTGAATTCTCACTCTCTATCTATGGTATTAAAGTGCCAGGTGAAGAGATAAAACCTTATCAAAATACATGGAAGATTGGTGTGCGTCCGGCTTATCCAGCTGAAACGCTGCATTATGCAAGTACTTTGCAAGATGGTGAGACTTGGAGTCTACCAACAGAGATATTAAATCGTTTTAATACCTCTACATTAGAAGGCGAGCTTTTACTGACGAGTCGTCCACCATTACAAATAGCGCGTTATGTCAGAGAACTATTTGCTTATCCTTATGGGTGTTTAGAGCAAACAGTAAGTGGTCTTTATCCTTCACTTTACTCAACAGAGAAAGAGTTAAAGCAACTAGGAATAAAAACACAAACTGATGCTGACAGAAAATTAGCCATTGAAACGGGGATCACTCATCTGTTAACAATGCAAAAAGCAGATGGCGGTTTCTCTTTATGGAGTCAAAGTGGTCGTGAAGAGTATTGGTTATCTGCATATGCAACAGATTTCTTATTCCGAGCTTCTCAACAAGGTTATTCAGTTCCTGCTGATGCGCTAAAACGTGCTAATGACCGTTTATTACGCTACCTGCAAGATAAGAATCTGATTAACTATGAATACGCGGTAAACCAAGATGCTGCGCGTTTCTCTGCAAGAGCTTACGCTGCATTAGTATTAGCGAGTCAGCAAAAAGCACCATTAGGTGAGCTGCGTCGTTTATATCTTGAACGTAATCAAGCAGGAAGTGGTTTAGCGTTAGTTCAATTAGGTATTGCACTAAAACAGATGGGCGACAATAGCCGTGCTGAAAGTCTAATTGCTGAAGGTGTTACAACAGAGCGTAAGTATAATTACGGTTTGGGCGATTACGGTAGTACTATTCGAGATCAAGCATTGATTATTGCGTTATTAAGTGAAAACAACCTTGAAACACAATCACGTGATGCAAGTGTGGTTACGCTGTCTGATAACTTAACTGGACGTGAATGGTTCTCAACCCAAGAGAGTAATTCTCTCTATCTTGCTGGTCGATTCTTTATCAATATGGCTGAGCAGCCTTGGGAAGTTGCGGTAAATCGTCAAATTCCGGCTATAAGCAGTGATCGCGCCGTAAATGAAGCGTTAACTGCAACACAATTACAAGAAGGGCTAGAGTTAAATAACCGAGGTGGTGCGACGATTTATTCACGAATGAATGTTGTCGGATATCCAAAAGTTGCGCCAGCGCCTTACGCTAATGTGTTGAATATTCATCGTAGCTACTATGATTTAAAAGGTAATCGCGTTCAGCCAAATCGCTTACAAAGTGGTGAGATGCTGGTAGTAAAACTGGAAGTCTCAGCCGATAGAGATGTGCCTGATGCTCTGGTTGTTGACTTGTTGCCAGCAGGTCTTGAAATTGAAAATCAAAACTTGGCATCAAGTAGCGCAAGCTTAAGCGATAGTGCAGCTGATTTGCAGGAGTTGATTGATGATATGGGGCAAGCAAATATCAAACATCTCGAATATAGAGATGACAGATTTGTTGCTGCAGTTTCTGTTGATAAATATCGCCCAGTAACTCTGCTGTATTTAGCTAGAGCGGTTACACCGGGAAGCTATCAAGTTCCACCACCACAAGTAGAATCAATGTATGTGCCTTACTGGCGTGCATTAGGAAGAACTGAAGCTAAAATTGACGTTGTTCCTTAATATTCTTAGTATTCCTAGCCCTTTCTTTGGAAAGGGCTTTTTCTTTGAGTTATTGAATGAAAATAGGATATAAACGGTTTATTGCCGTCGTTATTGTTTTTGTGTTAGCTGCGCCTATTCTGGTGTGGATAGCCGATAAAATTTGGCCTCTTCCTGATCCTGAACCACAAATAGCCACCATTGTGACAGCACAAGATGGAACTCCACTTTGGCGATTTGCCGATAAAAATGGGGTTTGGCGTTATCATGTTAAGCTTTCTGATGTTTCTCCTGAATATTTACAAGCCTTAATCACCTATGAAGACCGTTGGTTTTACCAACATCCTGGTGTTAACCCTATGGCAATATTACGTGCTGTATGGCAAGACGTGAGCTCAGGGCGAATAGTGTCAGGAGGAAGTACCTTATCAATGCAAGTGGCTCGCTTAATTGATCCCCATTCGCGTACATTAGGTGGAAAATTAAAGCAACTATGGCGCACTGCACAATTAGAGTGGTATTACTCCAAAGACGAAATACTTGAAATCTATCTTAACCGAGCGCCTTTTGGTGGCACGCTTGAAGGTATTGGTGCGGCGAGTTGGGCATATTTAGGAAAGTCGCCCGCTGATTTATCTACGGGTGAAGCAACGCTAATGGCAGTACTTCCTCAAGCCCCTAGCCGTTTACGACCTGATCGCTATCCTGAACGAGCCCAAGCAGCAAGAGATAAAGTATTAGATAGATTGGCTGAATACAAAGTTTGGTCACAAGAAAAAGTAGATGAAATAAAAGAGGAGCAGGTGCTTTTAGCACCAAGGCAGACTCCTCAACTAGCACCTTTACTTGCGCGTAGGATGTATAACGAAAAGAAAGCACCTGTTATCACAACAACCATTGATATTAATATTCAAAGGCAGCTTGAAGATATTGTGAATCAATGGAAATACCAATTGGCAGATAAAACATCCCTAGCAATACTTGTTGTTGATCATACGGACATGAGTGTAAAAGGATATGTCGGTTCTGCCGATTTTAATGATAATAAACGTTTTGGTCATGTGGATATGATTAGTGCATGGCGTTCTCCAGGATCAACATTAAAACCTTTTATCTATGGATTAGCATTGGATGAAGGATTGATACATGCAGAATCGCTGTTACAGGATGTTCCTCGTCGGTTTGATAATTATCGACCCGGTAATTTTGATTCTGGATTTAATGGTGCCGTGAGTGCTAGTGAAGCGTTAAGTCGTTCATTAAATTTACCAGCAGTACAGTTAATCGAAGTGTATGGTGCGAAAAAATTCGCCGCCAAATTACGCCATAATCACTTAGAAATGCGTTTTCCTTATGGCTCTGAACCTAATTTAGCACTTATTTTAGGTGGCACAGCAACTCGAATGGATGAGCTTGTTGCGACATTTAGTGCATTAGCTCGACAAGGAAAAACCGCCTCTTTGCGTTTTAAACCTGAGCAAATAATAGAAAATAGAGTATTAATGTCACCGGGTTCAGCATGGATTGTGCGCCGTATTCTTGCTGGTGAAGCACGTCCCCGTCCTGATAATGCTATTTCACCTGTAGTTCCGTTAGCATGGAAAACAGGAACAAGTTATGGTTATCGTGATGCATGGTCAATCGGTGTAAATGCACGTTATACCATTGGTGTATGGGTTGGTAGACCAGATGGTACACCTGTTGTAGGGCAATTTGGTTTTGCAACAGCCGTACCTATTATGAACCAAGTAAATAATCTATTAACAGGCTATATTTACCAAAATAAACAGCGTCCACCAACAGATTTAAGACCTAAAAGTGTTACTGCTGCAACTATCTGTTGGCCTACAGGTAAAGCATTATTAAAAGAAGATAGCAACTGCCGAGTTAGCCGCCGCAGCTGGATCCTCGATAACACCATTCCACCTACATTACTTAATGAGAGCCAAGAAGGTATTTTGGGTATCAACGAAAAAATATGGGTAGATAAAGACGGTAAGCGCACAGGACCAAATTGTCCGAATTCAGAGCTAAAAGATATTGCATTATGGCCGATAGCATTAGAAGCATGGCTACCTGAAAAAGAGCGTAGAGCAAAGCGCTTGCCTCCGATTTCTGACACTTGTCCTCCCATTAAAGAAGACAGTATCCCTCTGTTTATTTCAGGTATTCGAGCGGGTGATTTATTACGACCTTTACCAGGAGAAACAAGTTTAGAGTTGATTGTTGCTACACAAGGTGGAAGTGGTACTCAGTGGTGGTTTTTAAATGGAGAACAGATAGGCAGCACTGATAATGGGCAAACTTTCTCTTATTTGTTAGAGAAACGAGGCAAATATCAGCTTTCTGTGCTCGATTTAAGTGGACAAACGGATATGGTTAATTTTACTTTCCGTTAAACTAATAATGCTCAATAAAATAGAGTATCGCCATTTTTATATCTATTTTGGCGTCATTATCATGGAATATGATTTGTTATTAATGGAATAAATTTGCTCTATTTTATTTTGATTCTCTATTCAGTGAAGCTAAATAAAGGCAAAAATGTGATTAGATCGATAATTTATAACTTTTTTGCCACAGTTTTTTAAAAAAAGAGGGGGATTAATATGGGAAATTTGTTTTTATCCTCCTATAATCGGGCACTATTTTTGCAGGGAATGCGGTTTTTGATTCGTTCTTCCATGATCTGCGATAAAAAGAGACAACAAAAAGTCGTAATTAATAAAATAATCTGAGGTAAGACATGGCTATTCAGCGCACATTTTCTATTATCAAACCTAATGCAGTAAAGAAAAACGTTATTGGTGCTATCTATCACCGTTTTGAAAGTGCAGGTTTCAGCATTGTTGCCGCTAAAATGTTACATTTAACTCGCGAACAAGCAGAAGGTTTTTATGAAGAGCACAAAGGACGTCCTTTCTTTGACGGATTAGTTGAATTTATGACTTCAGGTCCAATCATGGTTCAAGTATTAGAAGGCGAAAATGCAGTTCAACGCCACCGTGATCTGATGGGTGCAACTAACCCAGATAACGCATTAGCTGGCACATTACGTGCAGATTATGCAGATAGCTTTACTGAGAACGCAGTACATGGTTCTGACTCAGAAGCTTCTGCTGCGCGTGAAATTGCTTATTTCTTCACTGAAGGCGAAGTTTGCGCTCGCTAATTTATTAGCATCTATATACGAAAAACTGTACAATGCGGCGCCCTGTTAGTGAATTAACGGGGCGTCTTTTTTTATAAAGTATCCAGTTAGCTAATTGGCTAACACAGGCCGCATAGTGTAACAACGAGGCAATGTCATGTCCCAATCTATAACTCCAGCGCCAAGCGCTTCTGTCGCTGTTTCTAAAGAAAATACTGTGAATCAAAAAGCAAAAATTAATCTGTTAGATTTAAATCGTAAACAGATGCGAGAGTTTTTTGCCTCTATGGGGGAAAAACCGTTTCGTGCTGATCAAATTATGAAGTGGATGTATCACTACTGTTATGATGATTTTGATCAGATGACAGATATTAACAAAGTGCTGCGAACCAAATTAAAAGAAGTTGCTGAAATTAAAGCACCTGAAGTCTCTGAAGAGCAACGATCAACTGATGGCACCATTAAATGGGCAATAACCGTTGGCGATCAACAAGTCGAAACTGTGTATATTCCAGAAGATGATCGTGCAACATTATGTGTCTCTTCACAAGTTGGTTGTGCATTAGAGTGTAAATTCTGTTCAACGGCACAACAAGGGTTTAACCGTAACCTAAAAGTTTCTGAAATTATTGGGCAAGTTTGGCGTGCAGCTAAAATTATTGGCTCATTAAAAGAGACAGGGCGTCGTCCTATCACTAACGTCGTTATGATGGGAATGGGAGAGCCACTACTTAATCTGAATAACGTTATCCCTGCACTTGAAATCATGATGGATGATTTTGGTTTTGGTTTATCTAAACGCCGAGTTACTGTATCAACATCCGGTGTTGTTCCTGCATTAGATAAATTAGGTGATGCGGTTGATGTCGCACTTGCTATTTCATTACATGCTCCAACTGATGATATTCGCGATGAAATTGTGCCAATTAATAAGAAATATAATATTGAAATGTTTCTTGAAGGGGTTCGTCGTTATATTGCGAAATCAAATGCAAATCAGGGGCGAGTTACTGTTGAATATGTCATGCTTGATCATATTAATGACAGTACCGAACAAGCTCATCAATTAGCAGATCTTTTAAAAGATACACCTTGTAAAATCAATTTAATTCCATGGAACCCGTTCCCTGGTGCGCCTTATGGTCGTAGTTCTAATAGTCGTATTGACCGTTTTTCTAAAGTACTTATGGAATATGGTTTCACAACGATAGTTCGTAAAACGCGTGGTGATGATATTGATGCTGCATGTGGTCAATTAGCAGGCGATGTTATCGACCGTACTAAACGTACACTGAAAAAGCGTCAACAAGGTGAACCAATTTCTGTTAAAGCAGTCTGATACTGGTGGACGTCTCTTTGTGTTATGCATAATGATAGAATTATCATAATACAAAGAGTTACAGGGATGAAAATACGTAAGGAATAGGCCGATGATAAGGATATCATCATTAGTAACAGCTATTGGTTTGATGTTGTTGGTATTAGGTTGTCAACCATCAGCCAATCAAGAGCGTGTTGCCGTTTCAACTCGCTTGCAGTTAGGTGAAGCTTATTTAGCAGAGCAGCAGTACCAAATAGCACAATACCATTTTCAAAAAGTGCTTTCAGTGATGCCAAAACATCCGCAAGCTAATGTAGGAATGGCATTATCATTTCAATTATCAGGCTATAAGATACAAGCGCTAGATTATTACAAATTAGCAATGAAGTCGAAGCCAGTAAATGTTAATGTATTAAGACTTTATGGCAAATTCCTTTGTGAACAAAATCTATTAGATAACAATAGAGTAGTAATTGAGGATATACCGCCAGAATATTTGGTTTGCCAGCAAAGTGAGACTGATATATCACAAAATTCGCGGTGATAACGTTAAGGTACTGGGTGCTTTACGTATTCATCAATGTTAAACATCCCATAGCCACAGTGCCTAGATTGCTAATGAATACTGAAAACAAAACCGAAGAAGTGAAATTAACAGCTGGTCAACTTTTACGTGAAGCTCGTGAAAGAATGGGGTTAACACAACAAACTGTTGCTGATCGACTTTGTTTGAAGTTATCAACGGTTCGTGAAATCGAAACAGATAATGTTTCCTCAGATATTGCACCTACATTTTTACGCGGATATATGCGTTCTTATTCTAAATTAGTCGGTGTTCCTGAAAGTGAAATTCTTGGATTTATCAATCAACAAGCACCCGTTAAGCAAGTTAGAGTTACCACAACTCAAAATTACTCATTAGGCAAAAGACATAAAAAACGTGAAGGTTGGCTAATGAAAATCACATGGGTTATTCTCATTGTAATGGTTGCGTTAGTCGGTGTTTGGTGGTGGCAAGGTCATCAAGCTGATCAACAAGAATTAGTTTCTATGGCATCTCAGAACATAGAACAAAATAATCAGGCAGAAAGCTCAAATTCAATAGATTCTCCGGTGATTACTTCAGATAATACACCTGTATCTGAGGGTGAAAATTTACAAGAGCCTGACTCTACAATAGTAGATAATCAGACTAATAAGGTTGTTAAACCATCAGTTACAGAAATTACGTCAGCAGCTGAAGTAAGAACTGTTCCATTACCAGTATCACCTCTAACAACATCAACCACTTCTCGTGCTCATGCCACTGATGAAACAGCATCTACATCAGTAGCTGTCGCTAATCAGCTTGTAATTATGTTTGATGGTGAATGTTGGTTAGAAATTCGTAATGCTCAAAATAAAATCTTATTCAATGGTATTAAGAAAGCAGGTGAGCGTCTGGAATTTAATGGTGAGCAACCTTATAAACTAAAAATAGGCGCACCTTCTGTAACTCGCTTACAGTTTAATGGCGAATCAATTGATTTAAGTCGTTTCACTGGCAAAATAGCAAAAATAACAGTACCAAGCGCTTAATCTGACTACCTATTTGAGCAAGCATGGAAGCGTGGGAGAATTAATAATGCATAAAGAATCACCTATTATTCGTCGTAAATCGACCCGGATTTATGTTGGTAATGTACCTATTGGCGATGGTGCTCCTATCGCGGTACAGTCGATGACGAATACACGAACGACAGACGTAGAAGCGACTGTTCGCCAGATTAAAGCTCTGGAACGTGTAGGGGTGGATATTGTTCGTGTTTCTGTACCAACAATGGATGCCGCTGAGGCATTTAAACTTATTAAGCAGCAGGTTAATGTTCCTTTAGTTGCTGATATCCATTTTGACTATCGTATTGCACTAAAAGTTGCTGAATATGGTGTTGATTGTTTGCGAATTAACCCAGGTAATATCGGTAACGAAGAGCGTATTAGACAAGTTGTTGATTGTGCCCGTGATTACGATATTCCAATTCGTATTGGTGTTAATGGCGGCTCTCTTGAAAAAGATATTCAAGAAAAGTACGGTGAGCCAACGCCAGAAGCGCTAGTAGAATCCGCAATGCGTCATGTCGATATCCTTGATAGATTAAATTTTGATAAGTTTAAAATCAGTGTTAAGGCATCGGATGTTTTTCTTGCTGTTGATTCTTATCGCTTATTAGCGAAGAAAATTGATCAGCCACTGCATCTTGGGATCACCGAAGCGGGTGGTGCAAGAGCAGGATCAGTAAAATCAGCAATAGGTCTTGGGATCTTATTATCTGAAGGTATCGGCGATACATTAAGAATATCGTTAGCAGCAGATCCTGTCGAAGAAGTAAAAGTGGGTTTCGATATTTTAAAATCGCTGCGCATTCGCTCCCGTGGAATTAATTTTATTGCTTGTCCAACTTGTTCGCGCCAAGAATTTGATGTTATCGGCACTGTTAATGAGTTAGAACAGCGCCTTGAGGATATTATCACACCAATGGATGTTTCTATTATCGGTTGTGTGGTTAATGGTCCTGGTGAAGCAGAAGTATCAACATTGGGTGTGACTGGTGCAAAAACACGCAGTGGTTTTTATGAAGACGGCATCAGACAAAAAGAGCGTCTTGATAACACGAATATGATTGATTTATTAGAAGCTAAAATTCGCGCTAAAGCATCAATGCTTGATGGCAATATGCGCATAAATATAAATCAATTGGACAAATAATGTTCAATTTACGGGCTCATTGTTCAATGAGCCCGTATTACTATTGATTTCAGATTGAATGCTGATTGATTTCGCTTCTATAATCAGTCTATTGATCAACGAATAACTATTAGAGAAAAAAAGTGGCACAAAAAATCCAAGCCATTCGTGGTATGAACGACTATCTACCTGCTGATACACGCGTATGGCAGAAAATTGAAAACACGTTAAAACAAATTTTAGCGGGTTATGGTTTTAGTGAAATCAGAACGCCTATCGTAGAGCATACCCCTCTATTTCAGCGAGCAATTGGTGAAGTAACCGATGTTGTTGAAAAAGAAATGTATACTTTTGTTGATCGCGGTGAAGGTGAAGATGCTCAAAGCTTAACATTGCGCCCTGAAAATACGGCAGGTTGTGTACGTGCAGGTATCGAGCATGGTTTACTCTATAACCAAGAACAGCGTTTATGGTATTTAGGACCTATGTTCCGTTATGAACGCCCACAAAAAGGTCGCTACCGTCAATTTCATCAGTTAGGTGCTGAAGTTTTTGGTCTTCAAGGACCCGATATCGATGCTGAGCTTATTATGCTAACAGCTCGTTGGTGGCGCGCTTTAGGAATTTCTGAGCATGTTACTTTAGAACTTAACTCAATTGGCTCTTTAGAGGCTCGTGCTAATTACCGTGAAGCGTTAGTTGCTTTCTTAGAGCAGCACGTTGATAAATTAGATGAAGACTGCAAACGTCGTATGTATTCTAACCCATTGCGTGTTTTAGACTCTAAAAATCCTGAAATTCAGACTTTATTGAATGATGCGCCTGAACTTTTCGATTATCTTGATGACGAATCAAGAGCGCACTTTGATGGTCTCTGTGCATTGTTAGATTCTGTCGGCATTACTTACCGTGTTAACCAGCGTTTAGTTCGTGGTTTAGACTATTATAACCGCACTGTTTTTGAATGGGTAACTAGCGCATTAGGTTCGCAAGGCACTGTGTGTGCTGGTGGACGTTACGACGGTTTAGTAAAACAGTTAGGTGGACACCCAACGCCAGCAGTAGGTTTTGCGATGGGTATGGAACGCATGATCTTATTAGTTCAAGCTGTTAATCCTGATTTTGTTGCTGAAACTAATGTCGCTGATGTTTATCTTGCATCTTTTGGTGACAATAGCCAAAGTGCAGCATTAATCCTTGCTGAAGAGATCCGTGACCAATTGCCTCAACTGCGTCTCATGACGAATCATGGTAATGGTAACTTTAAAAAGCAATTAGGACGCGCTGATAAACAAGGTGCTAAAATTGCGCTGATTTTAGGTGAAGATGAAATTAATGCGGGTACAGTTGCAGTTAAAGATTTACGTTCAGGTGAACAAAAAATCATTGCTCGTAATGAACTTGCCCAGCAACTGTCACTGTTATTAGGTTAAGGAGAGACTTGTGGAAGTTTATAGCTCTGAGAATGAACAAGTTGATGCAATTAAGCAATTCTTCAAAAATTATGGCTTAACTATCGTTTTATCAGTAGTCATTGGCTTTGGTGGGGTATTTGGCTGGAAATATTGGCAGTCACATCAAGTTAATCGCCTGCAAGAAAGTGCTGATGCGTTTGCCACAGTCAATGAAGGCTTAAGCAAAGTAACACCAGAAAGTATCGCAGCAGCGGAAAAGTTTGTTACTGAAACTAACGATATTTATGGTGCATTAGCGGCTTTAGAACTTGCTCAAATTGCTATTGAAGCTAATGACTTAGTGAACGGTGAACGTCACTTAACCGCAGCGTTATCAAAAGTAAAGAATGATGCTTTTGCTGACATGCTTAATCTTCGTTTAGCTCGCGTACAATTGGCATTAGATAAAACAGATGCCGCGTTAGTTTCGCTTGAGCAAGTGAAAAGCAAAGCATGGAATGGAATGAAAAATTATATCCGTGGTGATGTGTTAGCGAAAAAAGGTGATAGTGCAGGTGCAACAGCCGCATATCAAACAGCATTAACTGATGAAAATGCAGGTGCTATTCGCTCACTGGTTGAACTTAAACTCAATAATTTATCCAATTAAAGGGATCTTCAGACATGCAACTGCGTAAAACTCTCCTGGTTGGTCTACTAGCATCTGCTTTATTGGCAGGTTGTTCTAGTGAACAGGATAATGTGACAATGTCTCCATTACCTGAGGTGCAGAGCCAATTTACACCAACGGTTGTTTGGGACAAGTCAGTTGGAAATGGTATTGGTAAATACTATTCCCATTTGTCACCAGCATGGGATGGCTCAGTTGTGTATGTCGCTGATCGCCATGGTTTAGTGAAAGCATTAGAACTTGATACAGGTAAAGAGATCTGGTCACAAGATCTCTCAACTAAAACAGGCTTCCTTTCTTCTAATGAATCAGCGCTGCTTTCAGGTGGCTTAACGGTTTCTGGGACTCGCATTTTTGTGGGAACAGAAAAAGCTAAAGTTTATGCACTTAGTACTGACGATGGCTCAATTGATTGGGAATCTGATGTGGCAGGGGAAGCTATTTCTCGTCCAGTTGTCAGTGATGGATTAGTTCTTATTCATACTAGTAACGGTATGCTTCAAGGGCTTGATCTACTCAGTGGTGAAATTACATGGACAGTTAACTTAGATACACCATCACTATCAGTTCGTGGTGAGTCTGCACCTGCAGTTGCTTATGGCGCTGCTATTGTTGGTGCAGATAATGGCCGTGTAAGTGCGGTTGTGTTATCTCAAGGTCAGCTAATTTGGCAACAAAATATCTCGCAGGTAAAAGGCTCGACAGAAATCAGCCGTTTAAATGATGTTGATATCACACCTGTTATTGATGAAAATACTGTTTATGCAATGGCATACAATGGTAATTTAGTTAGCTTAGATATGCGTTCAGGTCAGATTTTATGGAAGCGTGATTTAGGCTCAGTTAATGATATGGTACTTTTAGGTGATAATATTTACCTTGTTGACCAAAACGACCGAGTTTTATCTGTTCGTAAATCTGATGGTGTGACATTATGGACACAAGAAGATTTGCTGCATCGTAATTTAACAGCGCCAGCAATTTTTGATGGTTATTTAGTTGTTGGCGATGCAGAAGGTTATCTTCACTGGATTGATACCAGCACAGGAAAATTTATTGCACAAAATGCAGTAAATAGCGCTGGTCTACTCAGTCGCCCTCAAGTTGCAAAAGATAAACTAATGATCCAAGCGCGTGATGGTAAGCTTTATCTTTATAGTCGGTAATTTATTGCAGACTAACCTATTTATTTTACGGCTCCTTTAAAGGAGCCGTTTCGTCTTTTTAGTATTTACATGTAAAATACAATCATAGATTTATAATTGTATTTTTATGAGGCATCAAAGAATGATACCCGTTATTGCCTTAGTAGGGCGCCCTAATGTGGGAAAATCCACATTATTTAATCGACTAACACGCACAAGAGACGCATTAGTTGCTGACTTTCCTGGATTAACTCGCGACCGTAAATATGGGCGCGCAGAGTTAGAAGGGGAAGAATTTATTATTATTGATACTGGTGGTATTGATGGTGCAGAAGAGGGTGTTGAAACCCATATGGCATCACAATCATTACAGGCTATTCAAGAAGCTGATATTGTTCTCTTCTTAGTTGATGCGCGTGCAGGTTTAATGCCAGCAGATCAGGGCATTGCTAAACATCTTCGTGGTGTTGAGAAAAAAACATATTTAGTGGCGAATAAAACCGATGGTATCGATACCGATACTGCACTTGCTGATTTCTATTCTTTAGGTTTAGGTGAAATTTTCCCTATTGCTGCTTCTCATGGTCGTGGTGTTGCACAACTTATTGAACAAGCACTATTGCCTATTACAGGTAAAGTGGTTGAAGAAGAAAAAGAGCTTACTGAAGAAGAAGAAAATGCCGCTTATTGGGCAGCGTTAGAAGCAGAACAAGAAGAGCAAGAGTTAGAAGATGAAGAAGATGATTTCGACCCTTCAACGTTACCTGTAAAACTTGCAATAGTTGGTCGTCCTAATGTAGGTAAATCCACATTAACTAACCGTATGTTAGGTGAAGATCGTGTGGTTGTTTACGATATGCCAGGCACCACTCGCGATAGCATCTATATCCCAATGCAGCGTGATGAGAAAGAATATATTCTTATTGACACTGCCGGTGTGCGTAAGCGCGGCAAAGTTAAAGAAACGGTTGAAAAATTCTCTGTTATTAAAACACTGCAAGCAATTGAAGATTGTAATGTTGCATTGCTAGTTGTTGATGCAAGAGAAGGTATCTCAGATCAAGATCTCTCTTTATTAGGCTATATCCTTAATGCAGGACGCTCATTAGTTATCGCTGTTAATAAATGGGATGGCATGACACAAGAAGACCGTGATCAAGTAAAAGATATGCTTGATCTTAAATTAGGTTTTGTTGATTTTGCTCGTGTTCACTTTATTTCAGCTCTACATGGTAGTGGTGTTGGTAACTTATTTGAGTCAATCCAAGAAGCTTACGTTTGTGCTACGCGTCGCGTAGGGACTTCCATGCTTACTCGTATCATGAAAATGGCAGAAGATGACCATCAGCCACCAATGCTTCGTGGACGACGTGTGAAAATGAAATATGCGCACGCTGGCGGTTATAACCCACCTGTCGTGGTTATTCATGGTAATCAGGTTTCTGATTTACCAGATAGCTATAAGCGCTATTTGATGAACTACTTCCGTCGTACACTGAAAGTGATGGGTACGCCAATCCGTATTCAATTTAAAGAGGGTGAAAACCCATATGCGGATAAGAAAAACAAGCTAACAGTATCTCAAATGCGTAAACGTAAACGTTTATTATCACATTTGAAAAAATCTAAATAATATCGTTAGCGACCTGTATTAAATATAAAAAGCCACATTAACGTGTGGTTTTTTTTGAATAAAAATTGAGATATTTAATAAATGTTTTTTGACTCTTAGGAAATTGATATGCTGAGAATACTACTTCTTTCTACTTTACTGTTTTATCATGGCACTGCATTCAGTAGTGAAACACCAGCAGATTTTTCTATTGGACTTGTTTCAAATGAAGAAGAGGGGCTTTTCTTATATACGGATAAAGCTAACTTGGCAAGTCAGTCTGTATATACCTGTTTTAATGATCCGATAGATGAAAATAACAATCGCTGTTTATCATTAAACGGTGAAGATTTTACCATTAGCGATAAACATAATGTGGTTTATGATTCTATTGACGATAAAACAACTTACACATTTATTTATAATAAAAAACTGACTCAGCTTGAACAGTTTAGAGATGAGTTATCGATATCGGCTATTTATCACAATAATCCTAATCAAAAAGATACGGTTAAAATCACTGGTGCATTAAATCAATCTGAAATTATTTTCAATAGTAGCAAAGTGAATATTACCAACTGCTATAGTTCGGAAGGTATTCATATTTATGATAAAAATAATATAAATAAATTCCATTTATATTATTACTTGGGGTTTGATGTTATCTCTGATTGTCCTGATGAGTTATTTGAAGAGTAAAATAAAGCCACAATTAGGCATTGCGCCTATGTGGCTTTATCTTTAATTACCTAGAGGTTTTTTATACCCACTCTTTTTGAATCAGAAAGTCAGTATATAACTTTGCTTCAGGTGAATTAGGTTCTGGAGTATGACTATATTCCCAGCGCACTAATGGTGGCATCGACATTAAAATAGATTCAGTACGACCCCCACTTTGTAAGCCAAATAACGTACCTCTATCCCACACTAAATTAAATTCAACATAGCGACCACGGCGATAAAGCTGGAATTGACGCTCACGTTCACCCCATGGCATTGTTTTGCGTTTTTCTACAATGGGTAAATAAGCATCAAGGTAACCAAGTCCAACTTGCTGTACAAAGTCAAAACAGTGATCGAAATTTGGCGTGTTTAGATCATCAAAGAACAGACCACCAACGCCACGTGGTTCATTACGGTGTTTAAGATAAAAATAGTCATCACACCATTTTTTATAGCGAGAATAATAGTCGTCTCCAAAAGGTGAGCAAATGGATTTGGCAACTTTATGCCAAAGGATAACATCTTCTTCAAATCCATAATAAGGTGTTAAATCGAAGCCGCCACCAAACCACCATACGGGATCTTCTCCCTCTTTTTCAGCGATAAAAAAGCGCACATTGGCATGAGAGGTTGGAATATAAGGATTAAGTGGATGAATAACTAATGAAACACCCATTGCTTGAAAACTACGACCACTCAACTCAGGGCGGTGTGCCGTTGCTGACTTGGGTAAATTATCACCATAGACATGTGAAAAGTTAACGCCTGCTTGCTCAAAAATAGCACCATTAGTGAGTACTCGAGTACGACCACCACCACCTTCTTTTCTCTCCCAATTATCTTGCTGAAATGTTGCTTTTTTATCGGCAGACTCAATAGCCTGGCAAATAGTATCTTGCAGAGATAGAAAAAATTCTTTAACGCGATGAATATCAGGTAAACTCATAATAACCTACAATTTTTATCATATTTATTAAAAATAAAGCTTTATATTCTCTATGTTCTCATTTTCAAGTTGATTCATAAACCAAACAAGCGATAATAAATTAAGATTTATGTGACAGATAACAGGCAAAAACATGGAAATACGACTATTTCGCCAAGATGACTTTGAGGCAATCATTACACTTTGGGAGCGTTGTGATTTAATTTCACCCGATAACGATCCTGAAATTGATATTGAAAGAAAAATTAATCACTCACCTGATCTCTTTTTAATTGCTGAAGTTGCAGGGGAAATAGTAGGAAGCGTGATGGGTGGATATGATGGTCACCGAGGTTCTTTATATTATTTAGGTGTTCATCCTGATTTTCGTGGTAGAGGCATAGCTAATGCATTAATTTCTCGCCTTGAAAAGAAACTGATTGCTAAAGGTTGTCCTCAAATTACCTTAGTTATTCCAGAAGAAAATGATGCCACCATTTTTATGTTTGAAAAATTGCTGTATGAAGATCAAAACCAAGAAAGCACGACATATACCAAACGTTTAATTGTCGACCAAGATTTTGACCTTTAATGCAAGACTTTGACCTTTAAGATTGTTGCTAAAGTCCCTTATTGATTAGCGGGACTTTATGCGCTCTTCTCTCATTTTATTAAATCCCATCTATTTGTATTTTCAGTGTTTATTCTATTCGTCGCTATGATGATCATTAATGCTCTATTAATTCTTTCTGACTTACTGTTTTGGGGATATTAGACGATTTGGAACAAAAAGAGTTATAGGCGGTCGTAATTAGGCTCTCTTTTTCATCTGATAATCGTTGATTAAGTTTGCCTGTATTTTGTTATGCTGATTTATCGCTTAGCTATTAATCATTATCGCGGTGATATTAGTTTTATTTTAATGTGTTACGAGAAAGTTTAACGGAGAGCGTTATGATGCCTAAATTTTGGTTACCCTTGTGCTTAAGTACAAGTGTTCTATTACTAAGTGGCTGTTCATCCATGGGTGGAATGTCTTTTTCTGCACTAAATCCAATAAATTGGTTTTCTAGCGATAATCTCGTAGTTTCAGCCGATGGCTTAGGAAATATTACAGATTCAACGAAAGTAACGGAAAGTGAAATAAAGAAAGAGTTAGGAAATCGTTATCATTATCGTCAAGGTATGGAGATGCAAAATGGCGATATTATGGTGATTTTGCAAGGACTTGAAGATAGTAAAGTTCAAGTGGCTTTTTATGGCAAAGAAAACGGCACTGTTGATAAGATAGAGATCTCTGATCCTAAAGTAGAAACGGCTTGGGGAACGACAATAGGTACACCATTTAAAGATATTTATAAAAAAGCATTTGGTGCATGTAGTAAAGGGCAGCAAATTGACGAACAAAAAACTATTCTATGTCAGTCAGAACAAGCTAAGTCAATTAGCTATGTTTTTAGTGGCAAATGGGATGGCCCTGATGGATTAATGCCGCCAGACACAGCATTAACTGATTGGAAACTAATACAAATTATTTGGCAGAAAAAAGCAGTACCAAGATATTCGTTATAAAAAAGTCTGAATTTACAAAAGAGAGCAGCTGAAGTTTGTTAAAAGGCAAATCTTAGAAAATAAATATTAGATATAATAAGACATTATTCTGAGCGTTTTGATTATCGATTAGGGAAGCAATATGTCTCATGCACAAAGCGGCATTTTAGTCGCACATAGTAAATTTGGTCTTTTTATTGAAGCAATGGTTGTCGGTGATTTAGATCTTCTGCGTCAAGGATGTCAGAAATTTATGCAATCACTCAGCGATTTACAAAAACAATTTCCTGATGCTTCATTGGGTGCTGTGATTGCATTTGGTTCAGATCTGTGGAAAAAATTATCAGATGAAAATAGTGCACCAGAGTTAAAACCTTTTCGCCCATTAGGTAAAGGGTTGGCTCCTGCAACACAACGTGATTTTTTTATTCATATTCAATCAATGCGTCATGATGTGAACTTTACACTCGCTCAAGCCGCACTTGCTGCATTTGGTGATGTGATTAACGTTGAAGAAGAAATTCACGGTTTCCGTTGGACTGAAGAGCGTGATCTTAGTGGTTTTATTGATGGTACAGAAAACCCACAAGATGACGAGCGTTATGGTGTTGCACTAATTAATGACGGTGTTGATGCAGGTGGTAGTTATGTATTAGTTCAACGCTATGAACATAACCTGAAAAAATGGGCTCGCTTTAGCGAATCTGAGCAAGAGAAAATGATTGGACGCACTAAAAAAGATAGCGTTGAATTAGATGAATCAGAGCGTAATATAACCTCTCATGTTTCTCGCGTTGTGATTGAAGAAGAGGGCGAAGAACTTGCAATATTACGTCATAGCCTACCTTATGGTACTGCAAGCGGAAAACATGGGCTCTATTTCTTAGCCTATTGTGGTCGTCTATATAATATCGAACAACAGTTACTGAGTATGTTTGGTGAGTTAGATGGTAAACATGACGATTTACTTCGAATGAGTAAACCGGTCAGTGGTAGTTACTATTTTGCTCCTTCATATGAAGTATTAAAGGCGCTGTAAGGCTGTAAGTATTACGCGTTATAAAAGAGAGTTAATTGCAATGAACGCCAGTCTTATAAATAAGCTGGCGTTTTTTTATCGGTAAATTCTTTGATTGTCGTTTTCTTGCACTGAATTCTTTTCAAGTTAATTTCAAATGACGTTGTTGGGATTCATTAGCATGACTTTTATTCGTTTTTAATAACTAGTGGTTATATCAAATAACAAAAGCTAACTACACTGTTATAAATAAAGCCTATAGAGTAACCATCAGAACAAAACATACAATGATGGGTAACTTTTAATGAAGAAAAACACAATAAGAACTATTGCATTACAGGCAACCGCAGCATTGTCTTTGGTTGTTAGTAGTTATGTAGGCGCGGCGCAATTACTTAATAGCTCTTACGATATCGCAAGAGAGCTATTCACAGAACTTAATAACGATTTTAAAACACAATGGGATGCTCAACATCCTGATGATAAAATTACTATCAAACAGTCTCATGCTGGCTCATCTAAGCAGGCTCTGGCGATACTGCAAGGCTTACCTGCGGATGTCGTGACGTATAACCAAGTGACAGATGTGCAAATTTTGCATGATAAAGGCAACTTAATACCTGCTAATTGGCAACAACGATTACCCAATAACAGCTCACCTTATTACTCCACCATGGCTTACCTTGTGCGTAAAGGAAATCCTAAAAATATTACTTCATGGGAAGATTTAACCCGTGATGATGTCAAAGTAGTTTTCCCAAACCCTAAAACATCAGGTAATGGACGTTATACCTATTTAGCCGCATGGGGGGCTTTTGAAAAAGTGTATGGCAATGATGAAAAGACCCGTGAAGCGATGACCAAATTTCTCAAAAATGTTGCGGTATTTGATACCGGAGGTCGTGGTGCCACAACCACTTTTATCGAGCGTGGCTTAGGGGATGTCTTAATTAGCTTTGAGTCAGAAGTTAATAATATTCGAAAACAATATGGTGAAGATGATTACCAAGTTATTGTGCCTCCTGTTGATATTTTAGCTGAATTCCCAGTCGCTTGGGTTGACAAAAATATTCAACGTAATGGTTCTGAAGAGGCAGCAAAAGCTTATCTTAACTATCTTTATAGCCCTAAAGCCCAAGAAATTATTACGCAGTTTAATTATCGCGTAAACGATAAGAGCGTAATGACACAAAAAGCCGCGCAGTTTCCTGCAACCACACTCTTTACTATCGAGGAAGTATTTGGCGATTGGAGTAATGTGATGAAAACACATTTTTCAACCGATGGCACGCTTGATGAGCTGTTAGCTCAAGGACACAGATAATGTTTGCCACAACCAGTAAGCGAGTATTACCAGGATTTGGGCTAAGTTTAGGTGGCACACTATTTTATACCTGCTTGATCCTTTTATTACCTATGAGTGCGCTGGTTGTGCAGTTATCTGATATGAGTTGGGCGCAATATTGGGCGGTGATTACGCACCCTCAAATAATTGCGGCATATAAAGTCACACTATTAGCCGCTGGTGTTGCAAGTTTATTTAATGCGCTATTTGGTATGCTGCTAGCATGGATCATTACACGTTATAGATTTCCTGGTAGACAACTACTTGATGGTTTAATGGATTTACCTTTTGCCTTACCAACGGCTGTTGCAGGATTAACGCTAGCCACACTTTTTTCGACACAAGGTTGGTATGGCTTCGTATTAGATAAGTTTGATATCAAAGTGATTAATACCTGGATTGGTATTGCAGTGGCGATGTCATTTACTAGTTTGCCTTTTGTCGTAAGAACAGTTCAACCCGTTTTAGAAGAGTTGGGACCTGAATATGAAGAAGCGGCAGAAACCCTTGGCGCTGGTCGCTGGCAAACCTTTCGTAAAGTGGTATTACCTGAATTATCGCCTGCATTATTAGCGGGAACAGCGCTCTCTTTTACACGTAGCTTAGGTGAATTTGGTGCCGTTATTTTTATTGCTGGCAATATTGCATGGCAAACAGAAGTTGTTTCATTGATGATTTTTATTCGATTACAAGAGTTTGATTATCCTGCTGCTAGTGCTGTTGCTTCAGTAATTTTATTGGTTTCTTTAATCTTGCTATTTGCAATTAATGGATTACAAAGCCGCTTTGGGCAACGATTAAGGGGGCATTAATGGCTGATTTAAGGTCAGATATCGCACCACAACGCTCTGTGTATCGAGGTCAAATTAATTGGGTGAAGTGGGGGCTGATCCTCACTGGTATTGTGCTATCCATTTTATTTCTCGTGGTACCGATAGCGTGGATTTTTATGACCGCGTTTTCTAAAGGTATTGAAATTTTCACCCAAAATCTATTCGATAGCGACATGTTGCATGCTGTTTGGTTAACGGTGTTAATTGCACTGATAACTGTACCTATCAATATGCTCTTTGGTGTGAGTATGGCGTGGTTGGTAACCCGGTTTCGTTTTCCTGGACGTCAATTATTAATGACGCTGATTGATATACCCTTCGCTGTATCACCCGTTGTCGCAGGGCTTTTGTATCTTCTTTTTTACGGTAGTAATGGTTGGGCAGGTCAATGGTTAGCCGGTTTTGATATTCAACTAATGTTCTCATGGCAAGGAATGGTATTAGTTACCGTTTTTGTCACTTGTCCTTTTGTCGTCAGAGAGTTAGTCCCCGTGATGATGAGTCAAGGTAGCCAAGAAGATGAAGCCGCAGTGTTATTAGGTGCCAGTGGTTGGAAGATGTTTTGGCGTGTCACATTGCCTAATATTCGCTGGGCACTGTTATATGGCGTGGTATTAACTAATGCTAGAGCGATTGGTGAGTTTGGTGCGGTTTCTGTGGTATCAGGTGCAATTCGCGGTGAAACCTATTCATTACCATTACAAGTTGAATTGTTGCACCAAGATTACAATACAGTAGGTGCATTCACTGCCGCCGCATTATTGGCATTGATGGCAATTTTTACATTAATGATTAAAAGCATATTGCAATGGCATTTAGCGCGTCAGCAATAACATTATTATTATTATCATTAACACATGAGTAGAGGCAAAATATGAGTATTAAAATTAATAATGTCACCAAATATTTTGATCGCACTGAAGTGTTGCATGATATCAGCTTAAATATTGCTTCTGGTGAAATGGTTGCACTGCTTGGTCCTTCAGGCTCCGGGAAAACGACCTTATTGCGCATTATTGCGGGGTTAGAACATCAAACCCAAGGTAATCTCTATTTTCAAGAGCAAGATGTGAGTCGTTTGCATGCCCGTGATAGAAAAGTAGGTTTTGTGTTTCAACATTACGCCCTGTTTCGCCATATGACAGTATTTGACAACATTGCATTTGGTTTAACGGTTTTACCTCGTCGTGAAAGACCAAATAATGAGGTAATCCGTAAAAAGGTTGAGCAATTATTAGAGATGATCCAATTGCCTCATTTGGCACAACGTTATCCTGCTCAACTATCTGGAGGTCAAAAGCAACGAGTGGCATTAGCTAGAGCATTAGCGGTTGAACCACAAATATTATTGCTTGATGAGCCTTTTGGCGCACTTGATGCCAAAGTAAGAACGGAATTGCGTCGCTGGTTACGTGAATTACATGAAGAGCTTAAATTCACTAGCGTATTTGTCACTCACGATCAGCAAGAAGCGATGGAAGTCGCTGATCGTATTGTTATTATGGGAAATGGTAAAATTGAACAAGTTGGTACACCACAAGAAGTATGGCAATCACCAACAAGTCGCTTTGTGCTAGAGTTTTTAGGCGATGTAAATCACTTACAAGGTGAAATCAATGGCGCTCAACTACAAATTGGTGGTTATCATCTTCCATTATCAGTAACACCACTTTATCAAGGTGATATCGATGTGTTTTTACGTTCTTGGGAAGTGACGCTGAATGCTCATGAAAACAGTGTTTGTCGATTACCCGTTAAAGTGATAGAGGCTTCACCTAAAGGGCATTATTGGCAGCTTATCTTGCAGCCTATTGGTTGGGGGGATCTGCCTGTAACTGCGATTTGGAATAATATTGCGACTGTACCTATTAAAGGGGCGACTTACTATATGGGCGGTGCTCAAGCACGTTTATATGCGGGTGATACACCCTTGAATACGGTTTCATTGGCTTATACGGCATAGTTTTATCTATAACCAATAAATTATTTAGCTTATCAATGCCCATGTTAAATGTAGCGTGGGTATTTTTCATTGTGTGGATATTCATCTAATTTCGTTAATGTTATTGCGTTAATAAAGTAAATGTGATTTCTTCATAGATACAGACTAACAAATGATCAGGAACTTACTGTGGCTGGGTTAGAACAATTTATTGGTAATACACCGTTAGTAAAACTACAACGACTGACGCAAGGGTTAGACGCTGAAATCTGGGTTAAGTTAGAAGGTAACAACCCCGCTGGCTCAGTGAAAGATAGAGCTGCGTTGTCAATGATTGAACAAGCGGAATTACGAGGTGAAATCCAGCCTGGTGATACGCTGATTGAGGCTACCAGTGGCAATACGGGTATTGCACTTGCAATGATTGCAGCTGTAAAAGGTTATCGTTTAAAACTCTTAATGCCTGAAAATATGAGTAAAGAGCGTCAAGCTTCAATGCGAGCTTATGGTGCAGAGCTTATTTTAGTTAGCCGTGAAATTGGCATGGAAGGCGCACGTGATTTAGCACAGCAAATGCAAGAGAATTGCGAAGGAAAAGTGCTTGATCAATTTAATAATCCAGATAATTCACGAGCTCATTTTATTTCAACTGGACCTGAAATTTGGCAGCAAACCGCAGGACGTATTACCCATTTCGTTTCAAGTATGGGAACCACAGGAACCATTACTGGTGTTGCGGGTTATTTGAAAACACAATCTGACAGTGTTGAAATTATAGGGCTTCAGCCTGAAGAGAAGAGCCAAATTCCGGGAATACGACGTTGGTCGCCAGCTTATTTACCTAGCATATTTAAAAAAGAGCTGGTGGATAAGGTCATAGATATGTCTCAAAACGAAGCAGAAGAGACCATGCGCCTTTTAGCTACTCAAGAGGGTATATTCTGTGGTGTTAGTTCAGGTGGAGCTGTAGCAGGTGCGTTACGCATTGCAAAAGAAAATCCAGGTGCAGTGATTGTGGCGATTGTTTGTGATAGAGGTGATCGTTATTTATCAACGGGCGTTTACTCGTCATAATTCAAGTTGTAGCGTTGTGGCTACGTTCATTCGCGCTAGTTACAATACTCGTCATACTTCAAGTTGTAGCGTTGTCGACTGCATTCATTCGCACTAGTCACATACTTATGTATGCTCCTAGCGACTTATTCACTTGTCGCCTAGCTACATCTCGAATTATTTAGAGTGTTTTTGGTTTTTGGTTTTTGGTTTTTTGGTTCTTAAATATAAAAAAACCGCCACATTATCGGTGGCGGTTTAAGTAGATAACATCACAAAAGATTATTTTTTAATCTGAATAATAACGGTTTCACCAACAGTAACTGGACCTGTCATTTTGGTTAAACTTTGAATTTCATCCATATTAGAAATAACAACTGGTGTGAGTACAGATTTTGCTTTTTCTTCTAGCACAGCCAGATCAAATTCTAAAATAGTATCGCCAACTTTCACTTGTTGACCTTCTTCAGCGATACGTTTGAATCCTTCACCTTTCAGTTCAACAGTATCAATACCGAAGTGGACAAATAACTCGATACCATTGTCTGATTCAATAGAGAACGCATGGTTAGTCTCGAAAATTTTTCCGATAGTACCATCAACTGGTGCAACAATTTTATTACCAGCAGGTTTGATAGCAATACCGTCACCTACGATTTTTTCAGCGAAAACAACATCAGGAACATCTTCGATATTGACGATTTCACCAGAAAGTGGTGCAACAATATCAATCGTGCCACTGCCTTTCTTTTCCTCTGAAACCAGTGATTTTAATTTATCAAACAGACCCATGAATCTTCTCCTAATTATTTTAGTTGGGACCGGGCTCTGGCTAATGCAATTAGCACAGTGTTTTTTCTTTAGTAAAAGTCTCTACTAAGTCCATTAATTCCTTTGCAGTAGGTTGAGCAAGTGCTTGCTCTGCTAATGCTTTTGCATCATCGAAATTCGCATTGCGAATAATTTTTTTGATGCGAGGAATTGAAATAGCACTCATACTAAACTCATCTAATCCCATGCCTAAAAGCAACAGTGTTGCTCGTTCATCCCCGGCAAGTTCACCACACATTCCAGTCCATTTACCTTCTGCATGTGATGCATCAATGACCTGTTTTATTAGGTTAAGTACTGCAGGTGACATTGGATTATATAGATGAGATATCAGCTCATTTCCACGGTCTACAGCCAGAGTATATTGTGTTAGATCGTTAGTCCCAATACTGAAAAAGTCAACTTCTTTTGCCATGAGGCGTGCCATTACAGCTGCCGCAGGGGTTTCAACCATTACACCAACTTCAATAGATTCATCGAAATTTTTGTTTTCTGCGCGAAGCTGGCTTTTCAGTATTTCAAGTTCTGCTTTCAATGCACGAATCTCTTCAATAGAGATAATCATTGGAAACATAATGCGTAGTTTACCAAAAGCAGATGCTCTTAAGATAGCACGTAATTGTGAATGAAGGATCTCTTTACGGTCAAGACAAATACGAATTGCTCTCCAACCTAAAAATGGGTTCTCTTCTTTTGGTAGGTTCATGTAAGGTAAGTCCTTATCGCCACCAATATCCATAGTGCGGATAATCACAGCTGGACTTCCTACTGCTTGTGCAACTGCTTTATAAGCTTGAAATTGTTCTTCTTCTGTTGGAAATGAATCTCTATCCATAAATAAAAATTCAGTACGATACAGACCAACACCTTCAGCACCATTACGTTCAGCACCTGCAACATCACGAACTGTACCGATATTTGCACAAACTTCGACTTGATGACCATCAAGTGTAATTGCTGGCAAGTCTTTTAATTTTGCCAGTTCATCTTTCTCGTGCAGGTACTCTTCTTTGATAGCTTTAAGTGTATCAAGTTCATCTTCAGATGGATTAATAATAATTTTATTGTTAATTGCATCAAGGACAAGATAATCATCTTTTTTAATAGACTGTGTCGCGTTAGATGTTCCAACAATTGCTGGGATCTCTAAAGAGCGAGCCATAATGGAGGTATGAGAAGTTCTACCACCAAGGTCAGTAATAAAGCCTAATACATTTTCTAAATTGAGTTGTGCAGTTTCAGAAGGGGTGAGATCAGTAGCAACTAAAATCACTTTTTCTGCAATAGCACTTAAATCGATAATTGGCATATCGCAAATATTGCGCATTAGACGTTTGCCAATATCACGAACGTCAGCGGCACGCTCTTTTAGATATTCATCATCTAACGCCTCTAGCGCCATTGCTTGGTCTTCGATAACAGATTGAACCGCGGCTTCTGCGGTTTTCTTTTCACCTTTGATAAGGGTCACAATCTCTTGTTCAAGCTCCTCATCTTCAAGCAACATAATGTGACCTTCAAAAATTTCTGCTTTATCTGCTCCCAGATTTTTTTCAGCACGCGCTTTAATAATTTCTAGTTGTTGCGCTGATTTATTGCGGCCATCTTTAAAGCGTTCAATTTGATTTTCTATTTCATCACTTTGAATTTTACGTTGGCTAATGATAAGAGGTTCTTCTTTTAGAAGTAGAGCCTGACCGAAAGCGATACCTGGTGATGCTAAAATTCCTGAAATCATAATTTATCCTACGACTTGCTGGTGATAATTTTAAAAGAATAGGATCTTGTGACCCTGCTGTTTTAAAATCATCTTTAAATTATCCCCTGAAGGTCATTCAGGGGGTTATACAGTATTAATGGCTAATAAATAATTACTCTAATTCAGCCATTAATTTAACTAAATGTTCAACAGCTTGTTTTTCATCTTCACCTTCAGCAGAGATAGTGACGACAGTGCCTTGAGTTAAACCTAAAGTCTGTAACTTGAATAGGCTTTTAGCACTGGCAGATTTGCCACCAGAGATTAGGCTGATATCAGAAGAAAATGTTTTGGCATCTTTTACTAACTGCGCCGCTGGACGAGTATGTAAGCCGTTTGGTGCTGTAATAGTAACTTCTTGCTGGTACATAGGATTTTTTCCTTTTATAACTCAAGTTTTCACATTAAGTCAGGACTTAGTAAGTGTAGATGAAATTGTCCTGCTTTGCGTTGCAATATCAGATAAGATAAAACCTATCACCTCATCAGATAAAAATTTATCTCAGAAACTAATTTATCTCAGAAAACTAAATGAGCGTTGTTTCGTATTCTCGATTATTTTCTGATTAATTTCGACCTTCGAAATAATTAATTGATTAAATACTAAACTCGAAGGAATAAATCACCTGTCTGCATAGCAAAGTTTGATCTCTACCACAAAAAAAGCACCATATCGGTGCTTTTTTAATAAGTTGTTTACAATTGAGTGTGCTAAATTTAGCTGTCCGCAATGTCAGCAAAAAGTGGTGTACTGAGGTAACGCTCACCAGAAGAGGGTAAAATAACGACGATTTGTTTATCTGCAAATTCAGGTTCTTTTGCCAGTTTCACTGCCGCAGCAATTGCTGCACCAGAAGAGATACCGGCTAAAATTCCTTCTTTAGTCATTAATTCACGAGCCGTTTCAAAAGATTCTTCGTTGGTAATTTGTACAACACGGTCCAGTAATGCTAAATCAAGATTTGCCGGAATAAACCCAGCACCAATACCTTGAATTTTATGTGGACCTGGTTTAATTTCTTCACCGGCTAATGCTTGCGTAATAACAGGAGAACCTGTTGGTTCAACGGCAACCATTGTTACCGCTTTACCTTGTGTTTTTTTCAAATAACGACCAATACCAGTGATAGTACCGCCTGTACCTACGCCCGCAATGACCACATCCACTTTCCCATCAGTATCATTCCAAATTTCAGGACCTGTGGTTTTTTCATGAATTTCAGGATTTGCTGGGTTACTAAATTGCTGTAACAGCAGATAACGTGTTGGATCGCTATCACGAATTTCATTTGCTTTATCAATAGCGCCTTTCATGCCTTTAGCGCCTTCAGTTAATACTAAATTAGCACCTAATGCTTTAAGTAGCTTACGACGCTCAACACTCATTGTATCAGGCATTGTTAGGGTTAGTTTATAGCCACGAGCCGCAGCAACATAGGCAAGCGCAATTCCTGTATTACCACTTGTTGGCTCAACAAGTTCAACACCTTGTTTCAGGATACCTTTTTTCTCTGCATCCCAAATCATGTTTGCACCGATGCGGCATTTCACACTAAAGCTTGGGTTACGAGATTCTACTTTAGCCAAAATATTGCCATTTCCGAAATGTTTTAAACGGATAAGTGGGGTATGGCCAATGGTTTGCGAGTTATCTTCGAAAATTTTGCTCATTTTAATCCTCGGTACATCATTTTTATAAGGTCAGATGAAATTACCATACGCCATCAAGCAAAAGATGGAAATAAGCTTTATGAATATCCTTATAACTATTTCTGCCTTTTATTCCAAAAAAATCTAATCAATACATAGTGAGAAGTTTCACATATCAATTATTGTGATGAATGTTATTCTGATAAATAGGAAAAATGATTGATTTGTTTATTATAAACACTGAGGTAACCATGGAAACGATAGATGAGTTAATTGCGGTACTAGAGCAGGCAGTTCCTGAATTAGACGCCCAAGCATTACGTGAAAATATACCTGAATCAGATGCTCAAGAAGATGTGCTAAATTGGTTATATGAGTCGCTTTCAGCTCAAGGATTAATGGATTACGTTGAATGGACAGAATACTTTGGTGAAATACCAGAATTAAAATCTTTAGAACAGATCTCTCTTTCAGAATCACCTAGTGCACTAATTTTATCGCAAGTTGAAAATATAGAGTGGGCTGAAGTGAGTGCTGATCCCTATATGTTGCCTTATGAGCTACCCTATTTGGAGCACATCAACCACTTTTTAACTGAGAAAGGCTTACGATTAGTTGATCTTACGCCACTTGAAAATGGTTATATTTTCTGTATTCATGATGATGAAGAGCTTATTGAGAAGCTAAATTCTGTGTTAAATATCTTTGAAATGGGGATCAATGAACGTGAACCTATGGATAAATCACAGACATTGGAATATATCGATTCGCTTATTAATTCTGGCGAATAAGAAAATAGGGCTCCTATTAAGGAGCCCTATTTAAAGGTCTAAAAGTTTAAAGTCTAAAAAATTTACCACTGACCTTTCTCAACATGTTGATTGCGATAACGATCAACCCACATCGCGGTTGCTCCACAAATAGCCACAGGCATGATGACTAAATTTAAAATAGGTATCATGGTAAAAATATTGATTACAAAACCAAATTGTAGATTATTCCATTTATCATTTTTTAAAGATGATTTCATCGCAGCAAATGATATTTTGTGATTATCAAATGGAAAATCGTTATATTGAATAGCCATCATCCAAGCACCAAACACCAGCCATAAAATAGGCGCGACAGTTTGACCTACCACCGGAATAAAATAGAGTAATAACAACACAATAGCGCGTGGTAAATAATACGCGATTTTGGTTAACTCTCGTTTTAAAATACGCGGTACATCTTTCATAACACCCATCATACCGGTATCCGGTGCTGTGATACCCGTTATTTGACCTTCAAGTTTTTCAGCCAATAAACCATTAAAAGGTGAAGCGATAATGTTCGCTATGGTGCTAAAAAAGTAGGTAAAGACCAATAAAATAAAAATAACGGAGAGTGGCCAAATTAGATAGCTTAACCACTGTAGCCAATCAGGCACTTTTTCCATCATCCAGTTGACCATGTCACCAATTTGACCATACAACCACCAAAAAGCGCTACCGAGAATAATAATATTGGCAAGTAAAGGTAAGATAACAAAACGTTTTAGCCCTGGACGTGTAATTAAACGCCAACCAAGAGCAAAATAGTGAAATCCATTTAAATTTTTAGTCGTTTCTGTCATATTTGTCATACTTCCTATTCTCTCCTATGAGTGCAAGCTAGTATCATATAGAGAGATAATCAGCCTTACTAGTCACTAATTGTCTAAAAAACGCGCATAAGAGATTGAAGAGTGTGTCTTTGTGACAAGAAAATTAAGTATTGGCTTGCACTTATAAGCATTGGCAAATACTCTTAGTAAAAAGTAATATTTGCCAACGTGGCTATTAAACCTCAAGACAACAGAGATAGAAATGATGCAGCAAAATTTGCGTCTGATATTAATCGTTGTTGGTGCGATTTTAATCATAGCTTTGTTATTACACGGCTTATGGATTGGTCGAAAAGAGCGTTCCAAGCTTTTCCGTAATCGCCCAGTAAAACGTCAGAAACAGAATTATCAGTCAGATGAGAACGATGACGAGCCACAATATGAGGCTAGCCATCAGACATCCTCTTTATCAGCTTCTGAAAAAGAAGAGAATGTACCGCCGATAAAAGCGGAGAGTATATTCGAACCTGAAATTTCAGATGTCGGTAAAGATCCACTATTGTCTGGATCCCCAACACATGGGCATTCTAACGATACATCATCACAACAAGAACCTAATCTTGGTGTTTTTGATGTTATTGAAAAAGAAAATGTTACTGTTGTTAAGGATGAGTCAAGAGAAGCAGCAACAGTTAATGTTGAAGAGAAAGCACTTTTTTCTCATGCAGCTCATGCCAGCCATATTGCTGAATCTGATAATTCATTATCAAATAACGCAATGAATGCTGATATTACTCATTCAGAGACTAGCGCTTATGTTGACAATCAACCTGAAGAGTCTGAGGCTGAAAACAGAGCCGCTGCACATCCTCCGGCTGAAAAAGAGTTGGTCTTGGTGCTAAATGTGAGTGCTCATCATGGGCAAGTGTTAGATGGCGAAGTACTTATGCAAAGCATTATTCAAACCGGGTTCCAGTTTGGTGCTATGAATATTTTCCATCGCCATTTAAATCCATCAGGTAATGGTCCTGTTTTATTTAGTTTAGCGAATATGGTTAAACCAGGCACATTCGACATAGAGACAATGGCGGAATTAACCACGCCGGGTGTATCAATGTTTATGATGGTGCCATCTTATGGTGATGCTAACCAAAACTTCAAATTGATGTTGCAAGCCGCTCAGCGGATTGCTTCTGATGTGGGTGGTGTTGTGCTCGATGATGAGCGCAAGCTACTTACACCACAAAAAATCGAGCTTTATAAGTCTAGAATACGTAGGACACTAGATTTAAATCAGTAACTTTTGTTTGCAAAAAAAGCCCCCGCTTGCGGGGGTTTTTCTTCTTTGGTGATATAACTCATGAATAAAAATATCCAACAACGTATTGATAAACTTCGCGCTACCTTACGTCACCATGAATATCTCTACCATGTCATGGATGCGCCTGAAATTCCTGATGCTGAATACGATCGCTTAATGAATGAGCTAAAAGCATTAGAAATTGAACACCCTTCATTAATTACGCCTGATTCACCAACTCAACGAGTAGGTGCGCTGCCTCTAACGGCATTTGAACAAGTCAGACATGAAATACCGATGCTCTCTTTAGACAATGCCTTCGATGAAACAACTTATTTGGCATTTGATAAACGTGTACGTGATCGTCTAAAAAATAGTGAAGAAATCACGTTCTGTTGTGAGCTAAAACTCGATGGTTTAGCGGTAAGTTTGCTGTATGAAAATGGTGTATTAGTTCAAGCTGCAACGAGGGGAGATGGCACAACTGGCGAAAATATCACTGAAAACGTGAGAACGATTAAGGCTATTCCTCTGCGATTATATGGCGATAATATTCCTGTTCGTATTGAAATTCGTGGCGAAGTCTTTATGACAGAAAAGGGCTTCGAACATTTAAACGAAGAAGCAAGACGTACTGGCGGCAAAGTATTTGCTAATCCTCGTAATGCCGCAGCAGGTTCATTGCGTCAATTAGATCCTAGAATTACAGCAAAACGACCTCTTACTTTCTTCTGTTATGGTGTTGGTGTGCTTGATGGTGGTGATTTACCTGCAAGCCATTATGCGCGTTTACAGCAGTTTAAAAAATGGGGATTACCCGTTAGTGATGCCGTAAAACTCTGCACGGGTAGCAAGGCTGTTTTAGCATTTTACCAGCACGTTGAAGAAATTCGTCCTAACCTCGGTTTTGATATCGATGGTGTTGTTATTAAGGTTGATGATATTGCCTTGCAGGAAGAGTTAGGTTTTGTATCAAGAGCACCACGTTGGGCGATAGCTTATAAATTTCAAGCTCAAGAACAAATAACTGTCATAAAAGATGTCGAATTCCAAGTTGGTCGTACTGGCGCTATAACGCCTGTTGCTCGCCTAGAACCTGTACAAGTTGCTGGTGTAATTGTCAGTAATGCTACGCTCCATAATGCGGACGAAATTGAACGCTTAGGGCTTCGTATTGGCGATACCGTTGTTATTCGTCGTGCAGGTGATGTTATTCCACAAGTTGTTAGTGTGATTGAAGAAAAACGCCCTGAAGATGCTCAGGAAATTGTTTTTCCTACTCAATGTCCAATTTGTCAATCAGATGTTGAACGCATAGAAGGTGAGGCTGTTGCACGTTGTACTGGTGGCTTGATTTGTGGTGCACAACGTAAAGAAGCACTAAAACATTTTGTGTCACGTCGTGCAATGGATGTTGATGGCATGGGCGATAAAATCATCGACCAACTTGTTGAAAAAGAGTATGTGCAAACACCTGCTGATCTATTCCGTTTAGATGAAAAAATCTTAGCTGGTTTAGAGCGTATGGGTGAGAAATCAGCAGCAAAACTGATTAATGCTTTAGAACAAGCAAAATCCACTACGTTTGCGCGTTTTATCTATGCACTCGGTATTCGAGAAGTGGGAGAAGCGACGGCAAGTAGTTTAACAACACATTTTTTGACACTCGACGCACTTCGTCATGCAGATATTGAAGCTTTAAAAACAGTGCCTGATGTCGGTGATATTGTTGCCAAACATGTTGTGAATTTTTTCCAAGAAGAACACAACAAAACAGTTATTGATCAATTAATTAATGACGCAGGAATAACATGGGCGGCGCCTGTTATTGTGACTCATGAAACCGGTGATAATCCTTTTGCTGGTAAAACAGTGGTACTAACCGGATCACTTTCACAATTAACTCGTGATGAAGCGAAAGACAGACTTGTTGCACTAGGCGCAAAAGTCAGCGGCAGTGTTTCTAAAAAGACGGATATGGTGATTGCAGGGGAAGCGGCGGGCTCTAAATTAGTGAAAGCTAACGAGTTAGGTATTGCCGTAATTGATGAAGACGAAATGATAAGATTACTTGATCTATCGAAATAACCGCACTAGTATCTACGCAGTGTTACTGAGAAAGACTCTCAGTAACACTTCTTACTTAAGCTAAATTTACAATTCACAAATCTTCAAATACCTATAAAGTGTGATCAACCTATCTTATTTAATAAATAGTGTGTATGTGGTTTCATGATATTGTGACAATAGTCACATCCTAATGTTACGCGTTACATAAAATGCTCCTCAAGATTTGTTTTTATTTTTGGAGCATGCATGTCCTCTATCATTCACTTCGTTTTAGCACTTGCCGTTATCGGCGCATTAGCATTCATTGCGAGTAACAACCGCAAAGGGATCCGTGTGCGTTATATCGTGCAGTTATTAGTAATCGAATTAGCATTAGCATGGTTCTTCCTCAACTCTGATGTTGGTGAAGGCTTTGTTCGTGGATTCGCTGGATTATTTGATCACTTACTAGGTTATGCCGCACAAGGTACTGAATTCGTATTCGGTGGCATGATGAAAGGTGGTTTAGCATTCTTCTTCTTGAATGTTTTATGTCCAATTATCTTTATTTCTGCATTGATTGGTATTCTTCAACATATCAAAGTATTACCTTTCGTGATCCGCATTATCGGTACTGTGCTGTCCAAAGTGAACGGTATGGGAAAATTAGAATCTTTCAACGCCGTGAGTTCATTAGTTCTTGGTCAATCAGAGAACTTTATTGCCTATAAAGATGTATTGGGCAAAATGTCTCAACGTCGTATGTACACCATGGCTGCAACTGCAATGTCGACTGTATCAATGTCGATTGTTGGTGCATACATGACAATGTTAGATCCAAAATATGTTGTTGCTGCTCTAGTACTGAATATGTTCAGTACATTTATCGTACTTTCTGTAATTAACCCATATTCAGTAGAGAATGAAGAAGAAATTCAAATGGGTAACCTACATGAAGGTCAAAGCTTCTTTGAAATGTTAGGTGAATACATCTTAGCAGGTTTCAAAGTAGCACTAATCGTGGCTGCTATGTTGATTGGTTTTATCGCGTTAATCGCGGCAGTTAACGCCATCTTCAGCATGATTTTTGGTATCAGCTTCCAAGATTGTTTAGGTTACGTTTTCTATCCATTAGCATGGGTTATTGGTGTACCTGAGCAAGATGCTCTGCGTGTTGGTAGTATCATGGCAACTAAATTAGTTTCTAACGAATTCGTTGCAATGGGTAGCTTACAAGATGTTGCTGCTCAATTAACACCACGCTCTGTAGGTATTCTGTCTGTATTCTTAGTTTCATTTGCTAACTTCTCTTCTATTGGGATTGTTGCAGGTGCGATTAAAGGCTTGAACGAAATGCAAGGTAACGTCGTTTCTCGCTTTGGTCTGAAATTACTGTTCGGTTCAACATTAGTTAGCTTCTTATCAGCAGCTATCGCAGGTCTGTTTGTTTAATTAGAATCTAAATTAGATAAATAGCATGTGAATTAAATAACAATGTAAATCGCGTAACTTGTAAAGCAAGTAACAAAAAATAAAAGCAGCGCTTAGGGGCTGCTTTTTTTATTGTAAAATTACCTTATAATCGAATCTATGCTTATGGAAAAAAGTGAAAACAGACGATGTTAGAAAAACAGCACCTAATTGATATAGCTAATACGCAGATGCCATTTGGCAAATATAAAGGACGCATGTTAGTTGATCTACCAGAAGAGTATTTATTGTGGTTTGCTAAGAAAGGAGCGTTTCCAGAAGGTAAACTAGGGCAACTTATGGAGATGACTCTAGCAATTAAAATTGATGGCTTAGAAGAGCTTCTAAAGCCATTAAAGCAGAGCTGTTAATACCATTACTCTGTATTTTTGTAGAAACGTGCCGGTAGGTTTATAAAGGCATACAGTAAATTTAGACTATTAAAAAATTCAAAAATTTGTGAGAAATAAATAAAGAAAAACCCCGAAGATTTCTCTTCAGGGTCTTTAAATTTTGGTGGAGCTAAACGGGATCGAACCGTTGACCTCTTGCATGCCATGCAAGCGCTCTCCCAACTGAGCTATAACCCCACATAAGTGGTATGTTCTACAAGTATATTGGTGGAGCTAAACGGGATCGAACCGTTGACCTCTTGCATGCCATGCAAGCGCTCTCCCAACTGAGCTATAGCCCCAACATACTGGAACGGGCTTGATAATAGGCAACAAGCACAATACTGTCAATCAGTTAATCTCACATTATTTACCGATTGCTGAAAAAGAGTACAAAAAAAAGATACATCACTAAAACAAGGAATGTATCTTCATTAATCAGTAAAAAAAGCGTAAGTATTAAGCTTGGTTTTCTCGCTCAGAAATAAAACCTAACGCTTTATTAATACGTTCAATGCTTCGTGTTTTACCAATAGCGTGAACAGTGACATCTAAGCCAGGAGATTGACCTGCACCTGTTACTGCAACACGTAGTGGCATACCTACTTTACCCATACCGATTTCTAATTCATCAGCAGTGTTTTGAATTGCTTGATGTACGTTTTCAGCTGTCCAATCTGTGATTTCAGCTAACTTATCACGTACAACTTCTAATGCTTGACGAGCTACTGGGCGTAGATGTTTTTTAGCTGCTGCTTCTTCAAAGGTTTCGAAATCGACATAGAAGTAATGGCAGCTCTCAGCCATCTCTTTTAAGGTTTTGCAACGTTCGCCAAGTAATTTAATTAACTCAACGAGTGATGGACCATTACTGGTATCAATATTTTGTTGTTTGATATGCCAATCTAAATAGACGGCAACTTTTTCTGCTGGCAATGTATTAATATAGTGATGGTTTAACCAAAGTAGTTTATCAGTATTAAATGCACTGGCTGATTTACTAATCGCTTCTAAGGTGAAAGCTTCAACCATTTCATCAATGGTAAAGATCTCTTGGTCACCATGAGACCAACCTAAACGAACTAAGTAGTTTAATAATGCTTCTGGTAAATAACCATCATCACGGTATTGCATTACACTAACCGCATTATAGCGTTTAGATAGCTTTTTACCGTCATCACCGAGGATCATTGATACGTGAGCATATTCAGGTACTGGTGCACCTAATGCTTTTAGGATATTGATTTGGCGAGGTGTGTTGTTGATATGGTCTTCACCACGAATAACATGAGTGATTTCCATATCCCAGTCATCAATAACAACGCAGAAGTTATAAGTTGGCGCGCCATCAGTACGACGAATGATAAGGTCATCAAGTTCTTGGTTACTAAATTCAATTGGTCCACGAATTTTATCATCAAAAATGACAGAACCTTCTTGTGGATTTAAGAAACGAACAACATGAGGTTCGCCCTCAATGTGAACATGATCACTATGACGACAACGACCATCGTAACGCGGTTTTTCACCTTTCGCCATTTGGTCTTCACGCAGTTGTTCTAAACGTTCTTTAGAACAGTAGCAACGATATGCCGTACCCGCTTCTAACATTTGATCAATAACTTGATTATAGCGATCAAAGCGTTTGGTTTGATAGTAAGGACCTTCATCCCAATTTAGGTTCAACCAATTCATGCCATCCATAATTGCATCAATGGCTGGCTGAGTAGAACGTTCTAAATCGGTGTCTTCAATACGCAGTACAAACTCGCCCTTATTATGACGGCTATATAACCAGGAATAAAGTGCGGTACGCGCACCACCAACATGTAGATAGCCAGTAGGACTTGGTGCAAAACGGGTTTTTATTTTACTCATTGGGATTGCCTTAGTACGTCTTACTTATATAGATAAGTAATCGTGATTATCAAAAAAACAAAATTGTTGGCTTATTTTATCACTGGATGCTAATTCCTCAATGACATTAAGCTTTTAACAAGAATAAAAATTTAAAATAGCCATCTTTTTGTTTGACGAGTGTCTTTAAGCGGATTATTTTGGTCAATCAATGTGTAAGTATGGTGCTAAAAAACACATCTTGACTAAAAATAAAACGAACGAACGTTTTTACGATAAAAATCCGATAAAAATCGTTGACTCATAGCACAGTATCCCTATAATGCACCCCATCACGACGGGCGGTTAGCTCAGTTGGTAGAGCATCTCCCTTACAAGGAGGAGGTCGTTGGTTCGAGCCCAATACCGCCCACCATTATTTCTGTCGTGATAAGTTGTATGTTTAGTGTAATTGGGCGGTTAGCTCAGTTGGTAGAGCATCTCCCTTACAAGGAGGAGGTCGTTGGTTCGAGCCCAATACCGCCCACCAATTACATTAAAGCGTGGTAGTGAGAATTTAGTCATCATGAAGTGGGCGGTTAGCTCAGTTGGTAGAGCATCTCCCTTACAAGGAGGAGGTCGTTGGTTCGAGCCCAATACCGCCCACCACTTCATCCGGTTATTTTGCACAAAATCCACATTTAGGTATGGGTCGTTAGCTCAGTCGGTAGAGCAGTTGACTTTTAATCAATTGGTCGGGCGTTCGAATCGCCCACGACCCACCATTCCTAAAAATACAATATAAAGTAGTGAACATTGTGACGGGTCGTTAGCTCAGTCGGTAGAGCAGTTGACTTTTAATCAATTGGTCGGGCGTTCGAATCGCCCACGACCCACCATTCACAAAACTACTTTAAAGCATTACGCAAAATTATTAAATGGGTCGTTAGCTCAGTCGGTAGAGCAGTTGACTTTTAATCAATTGGTCGGGCGTTCGAATCGCCCACGACCCACCATTTAATAATCAAAGCGGGCGGTTAGCTCAGTTGGTAGAGCATCTCCCTTACAAGGAGGAGGTCGTTGGTTCGAGCCCAATACCGCCCACCATATCTGCACTTCATCTCTTCATCTCATTTCGATCAAAACATCCTTTAAGCCTCATCTCTTAATACCTTTTGCTGTAATCAAAACGCTATCTAAAATTTGTTGTTCTAGTCCTATGCTATCATGGCGCTTATTGCTTTTACTGTAAAAATATTTTCTAGCATTATCATTTCTATGCCTAAATGATATATATCCTCTGCTGTGCTACTTAAGTGCTCGGTATAGCTATATATGGCTAGGTTAAAGCATTGCGTGAAAAAGGTGCTTATTTCATACCACATCAATCATTAAGATCCACGAGTAATCCCATTATAAATAACGTTTCCACAGTAATAACGCACAGTTTTTCTATTATTTTTAGGGGCTAGTTGTTTTTGTTCGTAATATTTGGTTACAAAAATGGTTGGGTTTCTCGTTTTATCTCTCTTGCATACTGCTTTATCAATAATAAACAAATGCTTTTTAGTGAGTTTTGCTCATTTAATGATGGTTAAAAGCAGGTGTTATTTAAAATTTGATCTAATATTTGGTTGAAAAAATTCTTGTTTTTGTACTAAAAAGCTTTTTTATTCTAATTAATTACACATTGAGTTATTCAAAAAAGGTTAAAGCACTTTAATCATCTTATGCTGAGTCTCGTAAACGCTTATTGTAAGATGAATTTTTTATAAAATGAGCGATTTTCAACATTTTGGTCTAATTCATTGGTTTGAAAGTTCATTATTTTCCATTAAGAAACTGGATAACAAAATGAAGGATATAAATTGGTGTTCTGATTGATATTATTCAAATTTTTCTCCTCTTTCTTTTGCAGTAATGATTAAATTTAATTGTATATTTTTGTTTTTCTCTTAACTTAGATAAGGTCAATTCATATATTAATCCGCCATAATACATTGATTTTAATTGCATTATTTCATTAGTTTGATATTTATCAATATTTATATAATAATGGTCTTTAAAATAAATGATACAAAGCAAAAACGTCTTTTTCTATCAATTACTGATTTGTCTTTAAGTGGTAAATTTCATTTTTACCTATATTTAGAGGAAATTGCGTATATGGCAGGAATATAAATTATATAAAAATATTAATGTTTATCTAAGGGTAAGAATAACTCCTATATTGAATGAGTATATTTACTTAGGATTAAAATAAGTGTAACTCCTATTTTTTTAACAAAATTAGAACATGGTCAATAACACCATTAATAGACTAATATTTCATTCATTTCTCTTTAGTTGCGATAATTAATGACGTAAGATTTTTCTTATTGTTCGTCTGTGAGTGAAAAGGAAAGGCAAGTATCAACAAGAGGTATGATTGAGATAAATATCAATTCTGCTTACAAAAATACTAATAACTATATGATTAAAATGGTTATGTTTTTTCAATAACAAAGTCTTAGTTATTATCTGATAATGTTTTTTTATTTTATATAAAATGCAGTAAGCGAATTAAATAATATAAATTTAAAATTTAATTAGTGTAGAACTAATTACTAATTATTCAGAAATGATAATTATTATTCATTTTAAAAACTATTTACTCGAAGATCTAAGGGTTTATGCTTATATAAATTAATTAACAAATGTTTAAAGAGTGATTTCGATCTTGGTTAATTATGAAATTAATGTAATTTATTGTTTTATAAGTATATTTTTATTCATTTTTTAATATACATTAAATATATTGAGATTTCTTATATTCTTTTCTAAAAAAGAATAAAAACATGCCATTTGAGAGGTTAATTTATTATTTTAAATAAATTAAACTGACATAACTTGACTTATTTTTATCCTATATGAATTTTTATTCTGTAAATAATCTCTTATTTAGCGTTTTGCTCTAACTTATGAGTAAAGTTTAAGGGAAAAAAAGAGATTTTTTATAAGGTAATTATTTTAACTAAATGAAATTTAAGCATTAAATTACCTATCCTAGGTGTTTTTAACTATCACCTGCGAATTGACAACTTTGAATTGTCTTTTTATGACTAGTTGAAAGTGTTTAAATGCGTAGTATATTATTTACATATGATAAGTCATGTTATGAATTGTAATATTTCTTATCTACTAAAAATTATATTTCATTAAAACAAAAAAGTGCATTCGATAATATATGATTTTATATTTTATTGTAAAAATGCACATCATTATAAATTTAGATATCAATCAAAGTGAAAAGCGAGAAATATTATGAGTAGCAAGTATCCAGTTGCTTATGCTGTTGGACAAAAAATAAAGTCATTAAGAAAATCTCAAGGTTATACTGTATTTCAGTTAGCAAAAGAGATTGATATTAGTGAACAACAATTATTTCGTTATGAGCGTGGTGTTAACCGTATAGATATTGATTGCCTAGTAAGAGTGCTTGAAGTATTAGGTGTTAATATTGGTGGCTTCTTTGAAGAAGTTATGGGTGGTATGGTTCAAGAAACTGAACGTAATGAACAACATATTCCATCCCACTTTGATAGCAAAGCACTTTCTATATTCTAAGAATATTCTTAACTTAGAAAGTTAAATCATTTAAAAATAATTAGAACGAGTAAGACAATTCTTATATTGAAAGTTTAATCTGATTATTTATTAATAAGAATTATCTTATTAAATATAAATGATAGCCTCTAAATGAAATAAATGCCCTTATAGGGCATTTTACGTTTTTGTAGAGTCTCATTTTTAAATATTAATAAATAATGAAGTTATTTTATTCGAGTACATTGACGTTATTAAACCAAAAAGAAATAACCTACTGGTATTAGTAACTATGTACAAAAAAACAAGATGACACTTCTGCTATCCATTATTACTTACCTAGCATAATTACCTATATCACATAAGAACGCTTATTTATTGATAACATTTCAAATGTGACTATCGTTATAAATAAAACCCGTTGTATTGATAAAGACAAAAAATGCACACTTATTTATACGTAAGTGAAAAAACATCTATTTTGGTAAACATGGTGTTGCATCAATTTTTGGCTAATAGGTGAAATTTAAGTTTAAATTGAAATCTTGATTTATCACCTAATCATCGAACGGATGAAAAGGTGACAAAAATATTAAACCGCGTAGCACTGATTTGGGGGAGTAGCACTAATTTGAAATGGTAGTGCTAATCATTAGGCGGTGTAAGGATAAAACGGAGTTGTTCATCATTTAGTTTTATATTAAAAAAAGTTTGGTAGAACTGTTTTGTCTCGTTTGTAATATCAATCTGCTGAGTGTGCTCAGGGTAGAGCAATGTTGCCAACCAAACGAATTGTAAAGCTTCTTCTGTTGTTTCGCGACACCACCAAAACAATCCTTTAGGATTTGTGTAAACTCGTCCTTCACGTACTGCGGTTATAGATTGCCACTGAGGGTCATTTCTTATTGCCTCAGCATCTTTTGCATACATAGTAACAATGACGTCTGGATCTGCATGGATAATTTGCTCTAAAGCGACTTCACCCGCTCGACTAGGAACATTATCAAACCAATGCTCTGCAACGTTAACACCACCAGCAAGGGTTATCCAATCATGGTTAAGGGAAGGCGAACCAGAGGTTCTTAACGGCGCGCCAAAGGCATGATAGACCTTCATTGGTGCTCTCTTTGCAATATCACTTACGGCATTGCTAACTAATGTTTTGTTTCGTTCAAAGTAACTAAGATAATCTTGCGCCTGTAGATGACTCTTATTACCTAAAATTTCCCCTGTTATAAGCGTTCTTTCTAATAGAGCATCCATAGAGCCAGATTTTAGGGTTACTACAGCAATGCCTGCATTTTCTAACGCGATAGATTGTGAGTCTGATAGTTTACCTGTAGCAAAAAATATCTCAGGTTGACTAACAATCAGTGTTTCAATATTTAGCGTATCGTTATTACCTTTACTTGAGATTGATGCGGTTTTGATGGCAGGCACTATCTCTGTAAAAAAAGGAATGGTTTTGACTAAATCTGTGGTAGAGACGATTTTATCGCCAGCGCCTAACATAGCTAAAATAGCATTATGCGCATTCCAACTTGTTGCTACTTTTTCTGGTTCATCAGGAACCGTGACTGATTCATTCTGATAAAAATAAATTGTTCTATCAGCCTGTGCTATAAAAGAGATACTGAGGGCGAAAGCCCCCAGTAAACATGAGCACAGGGTTTTTAATAACCCGTTATACATGTTAATAACTCCTTAAAGTTCGATACTAACAGAAGCTGAAATTTGGCGAGGTGTACCTAAGAAAGCATTAGCGCCACCGATAGCCCCATTTTGGTTACCAGAGAAAATAGAAGCCCAGTAATGTTCGTTTGTGACATTATCTAAATTAAGACGAAAAGTGGTCTTTTTATCCCAATACTGAGTTTGGTAACGAGCGCCAAGATCAACCGTGGTATATGCTTTTGCCCACATCGTGTTGGTCGTATTAGCTGCACGTTTTCCTGTGTAATGAAGGTTTGCGCTATAGATAACATTAGGTAATGTTGGATAGTGATATTCAGCGAGTAAATTGGCTTGGTATTTTGGTACACCCACAACATCTTTATTCTCTGTTTTTGTATTTCCAGTGCTTGTTAATGTTGGGTTTAACCATGTCATACTGCTGAAAACAAAAAACTCATCGGTGACTTGTCCATTCGCCATGAGTTCTAATCCACGATTACGTTGTTTACCTTGTTCTTTAAAGATGTTGTCTTCACCCACATAAGCAAACGGGCGTTCTAATTGGAAAATAGCCGCATTTAAATTGAGTGCCCCAACTTGTGATTTCATCCCCATTTCCCATTGCTCACTACGATAAGGTTTTAACACTTCATCACGATTCTTTGCCGTATTTGGTGCAGAATCACCTTCTTCTAAAGAGTCTGCATAAGAGACATACGTCATTACTTCAGGAATAGGTTTAAACATTAAAGCAACCGCAGGGCTTAAACCATTTTCAGTATGATTTGAACCGCCATTACGGTAAGAGGTTTCTTTGATCCAGTTTTGACTTAGCGATCCCATTACTGACCATTGAGGATTAAAAGTAACCGTATCACCAAGAGTTATCGCTTGAACTTGTGAGCGACTGCCTTTAGTGCGAGCACTTCCAGTATAAAAACCTTCATTTGATGGATCGTCATAACGATGTGGATTATTGATATTTTGAGTTGGTAATGTAAATTTAAGATCATCACCATTAGCACTATAGATATCCCAACGATAGCCGCTGGTTGCCATCACTAAATCATGAGAAATTGCACCCGTCATCACATGACCATTTAAATTAATAGCGTTGCTTAGTACAGTAAAACGACCATAAGTAGAAGGTACAGATAAAGTTGGGGTAAATTGTTTACCATCATTACTTAATTGGTTAGATACAGAACGAAAACCGCGATCCGCTGTTTGATAACCTACCGCAGCACTGATTTGCCAATCTTGGTTAATGTCATGTTTTAAACGGCTGCTAACGGTTCGGGTATGTAGATCAACACCCGAAAAAGCTTGACCATAACCTGCTTTTGTTGGATTCGGTGCATCAGGTAATGTGGTGACTTTAGGACCATAAGAGAATGCGCCAGGATAGCCCATTTTCTTAAACCAATAGTCGCTAAAATTGACTTCTAATACGGTATCAGATGAGATATTCCAATCAAATGCAGTGCTGATTAATTGGCGACGTGTTTTACTGCCAGCAACGTAACCTTTGCCTTCGTCATGCAGTAAATTGATACGATAACCAAAGGTATTGTTCTCATCAACAAATCCACCAAGATCAAGATGCCCTTTAAATTGCCCATCATTAATATAAGCGGCATTAAGCGAAGTCAGTGGCTTTAAAGTAGGGCGTTTTTGAGTAAAATTAAATTGCCCACTTGGACTCGCTGGTCCATAGAGTGATCCGGTTAATCCATTGATAATATCAACACGTTCAAGCATTTCGATAGGGAACGCGGTAGTTGAAATAATATTCACGCCATCTAAACGAGAATTAGCAACAACATTACCTTGCATACCTCGATTTTGAGGACGACCGACATCCATGCCACCACGAGCTTGCATTTGTGATGATGCGTTATATTTTAGAATATCAGCAACGCTGGTGACTTGCTGATTTTCAATCATAGATTGAGTGAACGTATTAGTTGTATAAGGGGTATCTAACCACGCTTTATTGCCTAATGGACCCATTTCCACTTCACGAGTAACAAAGCCAGCGCCTGCCTCGCCGTTGTTAATAGGTTGTGCAATAACAACGATTTTCTCAGCGTCATCGGCTGCAATACTCCCTGAAATTGCTAATGTTTGTGCAACAGCACAAGCTATTGTCGAAATGATAAATTTCTTCACTATAAACTCCAAATATTTATTTTTTAATTATATAAATCCATCGTTATCGAAAAATTTATACAACGATGCGCATCGCAAATGTAAGGCAATGTGTTTCATTGTATAGGAATGTATATAACGAGATGGGTGCCGACTATACACCCAATAACATGTAAATTAAATGATATATATGCGAATAATAAAATTATGAAATTATTTCTGAATGGAGATCAAAAAAATGCCCGTTTAAACGGGCATTTGGAGAAAAGTGAAGCTGATTTGTAGTGAAAAATCAGAAATTAATGCTCTGCTTTTTCGCTATTAGCGGCATGGTCATCATGTTTTTGGTGACGGTGATGACCATCAACCATGCTGTGGAATGTTTGAGTAAAAGTATCACCCAAAGTACATAGGTAGAAGTGAGCACAAATAAACATCAGTGCCACAATAGCTAAGACTAAGTGAGCTTTTAGCATCCAATAACCTTCACCTAGCAGGTCAGGATAGAGACATAGCAATCCAGTGATAAGCAATAAAGGCACTAATCCAAACATCACACCTAAATAAGCCAGTTGTTGCAGTGGGTTAAATTTATCTGTTGTTGTTGCCGCAAAAGGATGTGGTTCGCCTTTCATAATGCCATACAGATAAAAACGTGCCTGCTTAATGCATCTGCCAATTAAACCACTAAATCTGATTTTGTAATGAACACCATTATTGGTTGTTAGGTTAATGATGATAAATCCAATCCAAAATGCGATAAGAATAAAGCCACATATTTTATGTAACAGCACCATTGATGTGACATTACCAATGGTGAAGTGACCTAAAAATCCACTGACTAGTAATAGGATAAACAGTAAAGCATTACCCCAGTGCCAAAAGCGAATTGCTTTAGAATAAAGATAAACACGCTCTTCTTCATAATGACCAGAATGTTTTGGTGCAAGTGCATAACGAAGAAAACCATGAAGTACTAGCACTGCTATCATTGCAACAATTAATAGACCGGCAGCCATTAACCAGACAGGCCAATAATCTGGCGTATAATGGAGCTCTGCTCCCCAGATACTTGTCATGCTTTATCTCCCTGATGAATTTCTTTACGACGGAATAAACTTGGTTTTCCGACATTGTCTAATTGGTACTGATAAACAGATTTTTGTTTGATCCAAGCTTGAATTTCAGGTGAGTCAGCGCGACCAAAAGCAAGCGCATCTGTTGGACATACTGAAACACAAGCTGGTAATTCACCTTCTGCCAATCGGGTATCAGAACAGAAATTACATTTATCAGCGATATGCGTCATTGGGTTGATATAACGAACATGGTAAGGGCAAGCACCAACACAATAATCACAGCCAATACAGAGCTCTTCTTTGACTTGCACAATGCCATTTTCATCAATAAAAGAGGCACCTGTAGGACAAACTGAAACACAAGGTGCATCTTCACAATGCTGACAAGAGATACGGAAAAATTGATAATGAGGATTTCCTGCGGCGTCATTATTGGGTCCTTGGATCTGAACCTGTAAACGACTAAATCCTTCAGGAATATCATTGATGACTTTACATGCGACGGTACACGCTTGGCATCCAATGCAGCGTTTTTCATCATGTAACATAACATATTGTTTATTATTGCTATTCATAGGTAATTTCTTCCTTAAGCCCGACTAATTCTGACACCTGATGTGTGAACATCAGTACCTGATACAGGGCTAATTTCATGAGGTAATAAGTTGCCGCAGTGAACGCCCGTGGTAGTCGCGGCTGTTTGTGCTCCTGCTTTTGCACCTGAACCCATATAAACAAATACGGTGTCAGGGCGAATACCTTCAGTGAGTAAGGCGTGAGCCTTTTCTTTACCTATGCTATTTTCTAAAATAATTTCATCGCCATGGTTGATACCGTGGCTTTTTGCTGTTTCAGGGTGTAACCAAACTGGGTTTTCCCACATCAATTCGGCTAATAGCGGAACATATTGCGTTGCACCATTAGTATGGACAGCAACTTTTCCTTGAATAAAGTAGAGTTCGTCTTTTTCTTTTAATGGGAAGTCATGAAAACGAGGAATACCATAATTTTCTAAACGGCTTTCTAGCTCTTCAGAATAAATTTCAATTAAACCACTTGGTGATTTGAATGAGAGTGATTTTTCCATCATGTTGTTACTATCAACGTGTTTAATAGCGTCTGGATATGTTTCAACAAAAGTTTTCACATAAGAAGGTTCACGTAATAACAGTGGAATACCATAAGATAAATAGCCTTTATTATGGATCTCTTTATACAGATTTTCATCACCATTAACCTGATAAAGCTGACGTACACCCATGTTTTCCCAAGGGAAATAAGCTTCTAATCCTAATTTTTTACCTAATTCCATCCAAATTAACCAACTTGGTTTAGTATCACCAATTGGCTCAACAACTTGTTGGCGTAATGCGTAAGCAGGGTTTAAACCAGAAACATCAGAAATCTCTTCATCACGTTCTAAATAAGTTGTTTCTGGTAATAAATAGTCAGCATAAGCCGCACTTTCACTTAAATAAACATCACAGCTGACAATTAAATCGAGTTTTTGTGCTGTTTTTTCTAATTCAGGACGGCAACTAACCGTTTGGAATGGATTATGACGCGACATTATCCATGCTCTTGTTTGGTAAGGTACGCCATTTAAGGTTGAATCGATAATTGCCTGAACAACACCACCACCTTTACTAATGTATTTAAATTGTGGTGCAGTCGCATCGATACGTTTTGCCGTAATTTCAGGCATCCCTTTAACACTTGGTTTAGCTAATTCAGGTGCGACATTAATGCCGGCTAATTTATTATATTTTGCAGCAGCTTTTTTCTGATACATTCCACCTTCACGTTCAATATTGCCAAGTAAGGCATTGAAGGTGAAGATCATTCTGCGCATATTAATTTCTTCTTTATTAAAGGTTGCGCGGTGACCCGGCATAATTAATGCGTGAGGTGCTTTAGCTGCTATTTCACGAGCAATACGAATAATATCTTGTGCTGGAACATCAGAGTGCGCTTGTGCCCATTCTGGTGTTGTGTCTTGTAATACTTCTTCTAATTGAGCAAAACCAACGGTAAATTTCTCAATAAAATCTTTATCGTAGAGATTTTCTTTAACTAATACATGGCACATAGCCATAAGAACAGGTAAATCACCACCAGGACGAATTGCAAACCATTCATCTGCTTTACTTGAAACGACAGATAAACGTGGATCAAAACTCACTAATTTTGCACCACGTTCTTGCGCTGTCATTAATTCATGAGTTTCTGCAACTTCAATACCTTCATAAAGGTTATGACCAAAAGAAAGAATATATTTTGAATTTGCTAAATCCATTGAAAGATCGCCACCCATCATTACGGATGCAGCAATGGCTTTACCTGCTGGACATGTTGTTGCGTGTGTAAAAGTATTTGGCGAACCAAACGCCGCAGCAAGATGAAAAAGATGAGAAGAGAGTGAACCTGATTTAGATGAAAAAGAGATTGTCTCTGCACCATAAGTCTGTTTTATGGCATTCATCTTTTCGGCGATTTCTTTATATGCTTGTTCCCAACTAATTACTTCCCATTCGCCAGCGCCTCTTGGACCTTTGCGTTTCATTGGTTTGACAATACGATTAGGATCGTTAACTAGGCTGACGCCACTACCGCCCCTTGCACAAACACGGCTACTTTGATGCTCTGCGTTTCGGTTTCCTTGAATAAAGACAGTCTTGTTGTTAACAACTTGTGCTTCTATCGGACAACGATAAGAACACATTTCACATAGACTAGGAGTCAATTTTGATTGACCCTTAAGAGAATCTATAGGATTAAATGCAAGTGCACCCGGTGGCAAACTGCTTACGGTACAACCCACACATCCTATCCCCATCCCCTTAATGAAAGAACGACGACTAATACTCATATAACCTCCAGTTTCTTCTTATAGCTAAATATTATATACAAGCAGTTAAATAAATATTTGATGGCGTCCCCAATTTATTAATTGATAAGTGATGGGTTAGTTGTAAATAATAAATATAAGAGAAAAAGAAGTTAATAAACGTAATAGAATTAATTAACAAAAATAGACAAAATTAAATGATAATTATTTTCTTCTACAGGTGTTATTAATACAGGGCTATAGCAAGGAGATGCAAAAACACCTTGTATAACAATAATTTTTTGTTCTTTGTATTTCATTTGTTTATGCGATTAATCTATTTTTCTAAAGTGTATTTTAAATATACTATTTATTATTTTTAAATTTTGACAAAAACAATAATCGATATATAATCGTTTATATATCGATGTGGGGTGTTATTGTAATTAAGTTGTTATTTTAAATTAAACTTAAATACTCAATTACACTATATTTTAAACCAGTTTCTTCTTTAGTTTTAAATTTATTAAAAATAGCTAACTTGTTATTTTACGTGTGAATACACGCATTAATTTGGTCGTTAAAGGTATCTAATTTGGATAAAAAAATGCTTATAAAAAGCAATAAAATTGATGTTTTAAATAAGACAATTTATAAATTATTGTTCATTATGTTCAAATATTAATTAACGATACTAATCGTTAATGTGCTGTATCTCGATTGTCAAATTGGGATATTTTTTACTGGATGTAATTTAACAACTAAGAAACTAAGCGAGATTTCGTAACGAAAGGACTAAGTGAAATGTTAAAAAATAGGGCTACTTAATGGCACAGGGAACACATAAAGTAGCCGAGATATGGTCATTGAAAGGTAAAAACTAGAGTAGCATCACGCCTAATACAAGGATCAATAGTAAAGGGTAGACCCTTGCATGCCATTTATCGGGAATGCGAGATAAAAAACGTTCTGATATTTTTAGCCCTATCCAAGTGCTACAAATCAGAATTAGTGCAGCTTTAAGCCAGATATATCCCACAAAACCAGCTTCATTATTTAATGGTGTCGTAAAGGAGAGGGAGAGGTAAGTTAATGTCGCTGTAAGCGCTAAAGGGAGAGTTAGTGTATTTGCCATAGCTGCTGATTGTGCCATGGATGTTCCTCTACGACGTAATAAAGGTACGGTCATCACACTTCCACCGACACCTAAAAAAGCAGCAACAACGCCAATTAAAGTACCAGTAATAGTCTCTTTTGTATTACGTACTTTTTTTACTGCATCTGTTGGTGCTATAAAACCGGGGCGGAAATAACAATCTAAAATAGTGATAAAGAGATAACCAATAAAAATCCATCTGATCCATTCTCCTTCTACTATTAAAGCAAGATATGCACCCAAAATTCCGCCAAGAGCGATCCCGATAAAAAGTGTTGTAATGGCCCTCCAAGCTATTCTTCCTGCTTTATGGTGTTTAAGTGTCGTGATGGTTGCTGAGAACAACATAATAAGTGCGGAAGTTGCCACTGCAATTTGCATTGCATGTTCCCCAGGTAGACTATCAATTCCCCATAATGTCAGAATAAGTGTATAAAGAAGTGGGACAGTGACAAACCCACCACCAAAACCAAATAGCCAAGTAGTAATACCTGAAATTAAGCCAAACGAAATCAGCCAGAGTATCATTCTCATTCTCCTGTTGAGTCAGGAGATTAACAATATACAATAAACGGGTGGCTGACCCACGCGATAAAGACAAGTTTATACGATTTTAGGACAATCTAACTATATGCGTAATATTGATATTAATAGTGTGGATCATCTTCCTAGAGATATTTTGGCATTAGGTTCAGATTATCCTTACGATACACTGCTTGAAGCCCATCAACATCGAAGGGCGCAATTTTTATATGCACCAAATGGCGTAATGAAGGTAAAAACAGAAGATGGACAGTGGATAGTGCTACCTTATAGTGGAGTATGGATCCCTGCTGAAAAAGAGCATCAAGTCTTAATGCTGGGAAGCAGTACTTATAGTCTTTATATTGAACCAAATAAGGTACTTCGATATTCAGAATGTTGTGAGGTTTTACAGGTATCACCACTCTTTCATCAATTATTGCTTTCAGCTAATCAACTGCCACTACTTTACGATTTAGATGGGCGAGATAGTGCATTACTAACGTTGTTATGTCATGAATTAGCATTAGCAAAACCGCTGCCTTATTTTACACCATTACCACAACATGCTTTGTTAGATAAACTTTGCACTGATTTTATCTCCCAACCTAATATTCACACCACGCCAGAAATGTGGGCTGAAAAATTAAACAAAAGCCTTCGCACTTTTACTCGTCTCTTTCATAAAGAAACGGGATTCTCTTTTCGAGTTTGGCGGCAAAAAGCGTGTTTAATGTATGCGTTAACAGCGTTAAAAAAGGGGCATTCAGTAACAGAGGTTGCATTAGAGTTGGGGTATGAAAATCCAAGTGCTTTCAGTGCGATGTTTAATAAAGAGATGGGATATTCACCCAAGCTATTTTTGAAGCAATTGAAAGAATTTTAGCTTATATGTTTTGACCTGTTTTAACTCAAACGATAGAGTATAAAAAATCAACAAAATAAATTTCCTCCAATATCAGTGCGTTAAAACTTGATTAAAACAAGGTGAGGGGGGTAAAATAAACCCTGTACACTATTGGTACTACACCTATCTAAGTAGGTTCCCTTAGTTAAATGGATATAACGAGCCCCTCCTAAGGGCTAGTTACAGGTTCGATTCCTGTAGGGAACGCTCTGAATCCATTCGCCTCAGTTCGCCTCAGTTCGCAAAATCCCACAAAAACCAATACACACAGTTATTTCTTTTCCGTTATAGTTCGCATTAGTTCGTTGACAACCGCCATCTTTATTGGGTAAATATTGGGTAAATTTTTTTACCCAGCGAGATTTTACCCAAAATGCTAACTGTAAAGCAGATATCATCATTTAAGGCAAAAGATAAACCGTATAGGGTTTCTGACGGTAACGGTCTTTATCTATTTATACCAGTAACTGGCGTCAAAGCTTGGCAAATGAGATATCAGTTTATGGGTAAAGAAAAGATATATTCTCTTGGCAAGTTGTCAGAACTGTCTCTGCAGGAAGCAAGAGAAAAAGCATTTGAGTTAAAGAAAGAACTAGCAAAAGGGATTGATATCAATCAAGCCAAAAAAGAAGAAAGCAACAAAGATCTGTTTGTTGATGTTTTTAATGAATGGTTTGATTATAAAAAAGACACATGGTCAGAAAAATACAGAAAAGAACTTCAATCTATGTTTTCATCCGACATCTTACCAATTTTAGGTAATTACAAAATGGATGATATCGCACCGACGTTGCTTCTAAGGGTAATAAGGAAGTTTGAAGAAAGGGGAGCAATGGAGAGAGCCAGCAAAGCTAGGCGTAGGTGTGGAGAAGTATTTAGATATGCAATTATTACAGGAAGGGCAAAGTACAACCCAGCACCTGATTTAGCTGATGCAGAAAAGGGATATAGAAAGAAACATTTCCCGTTCTTAACTAAAGAGCAGATCCCCGACTTCAATAAGTCGCTTCAATCTTTTACTGGTAGCATTATCAGTAAACTAGCCACTGAATTCTTACAATATACAGCAGTAAGAACAAAGGAAATGAGAAACCTATTGTGGTCTGATATAGATTTTGATGGAAAAACTATAAACATTAGACCTGAGGTAATGAAAAGTAGAAAGCCTCACATTGTTCCGATGTCAAAACAGGTTGAGTCGCTTTTGCTAAAAATGAGATCAATGACGGGTGATATATCAGATTTTGTTTTTGCTGGAAGAAGTGATAAAAGAAAGCCGATCAGCGAGAACTCTGTGTTAATGGTTATCAAACAAATCGGCTACGATGGTCTGGCGAGCGGTCACGGTTTCCGACATCAATTCAGTACAATATTGAACGAGCATGGTTTCAACCGTGATTTAATAGAAAGGCAGTTAGCGCACGTTGATAAAAGCACCATTCGTGGCGTTTATAATCATGCTGAGTATCTGGATAAAAGAAGGGAAATGATGCAATGGTTCGCTGATTACATCGATGATATATCACGATGACATCAACTTTCTTTTAAGCTCCAATACATCTGAATATAACCATCTTGACCTACCGTGTATCTTTGTTGATTCCGGTAGCTTTCCTTCTTTTATGCGATCATAAATAAATGTTTTCTTAAACCCAGTGTCTGACATAATAAATTTTAAATCGACTAGCGAGTCTGGTTGCAACCTATCCATTCTTCTCTTCCTTTTGTAATTTCCGCAAATAATACGATAGAACCATCTTGTCCTGATAGTTCATGTGATTTATAGGCTTAAACCTTGGTGTGTATTTATCGAGGATTTGAGTCATTAACTTATCACTTGGCACTCCGTGGCTTCTTATTTCTATGAGGCACTCCCTTGCTATTTGCCGCCGCGCGTTTTCCATTGCCTGTTCAGTCATAGTCTTTGCCTTTTATTACGCAAAGTAACCATATATGATTTACGACAGTTTTCTATTTCGACGGGATAGATGTCCTTTCCTATCTTTATTTTGTGGCTAACGATTATTCCTGTTCTATTATATTTCTTTTTATGGGCTTCCAGTGCCTTATTAATAGCAATCCGTTCTGTGGGCGTGACTTCACCGCGAATTATCAATCTCATAATTCACCTATGCTATTTTCTATTTATTTAATATTTGATTTGAGATGTTTGATTATTAAACTCGATAGCCTTTAACTGATATGTTTTCGTTTTTCTTTCTAACTATCCATACTTGCATATTATTAAGTGAATATGCGCATTCCTTATATTGAAGGTCAATAAAATTAGATAGGCACCAGTGTGAGTATGCAATTAATTCAATATCATCTTTATTTTTAACTGTTGTTGTTATTCTCATTCTCAGCATCCTTAATCATTAAGAATAATTCCATAGCTGCGCGATATGGGTTATCGTTTATAACTTGCGCTTTTTCTATAAACTCAATACCAGATGGATAAGGACGTAGAGTCCACTCTCCATATCTAGCGCACCAGAAATTACTGTCACCAGCAAGTAGGTTAATTTTATTCTCAATAATAATCGGCATTGCGTCAGTAGGGTTATTGCATGGGTCGAAAAAACGATAACAAAACGAGCCATCAACAAGGAATTGGATAATATCCATTGTTTGCTTAATTACATCGTATTGCGTTTCAGGTAAAACAAATTGCGTTACTAATAAATTAATCTCGAAATCAGATAGTTCGGTGTATTTACTCATTTATTAATCCTCAACAGTTATTTTGTAATTTCCTGCATGTGACTTCTTACCGTACGCCGTTTTTCCGTCACCAGTAGCCACAGCTAACGCATTAACGTCTGGTTTATTACTGATAATTGTTTTTGCTGCTTCAAGAGCAAATAAATACTCATTATCTTTACATTCAATTGTTATTTTCAAGAATCACCTCTCCACAAACAACCTCAACATTTCTCACTGACATTAAATATTCAGCACGTTTATTGCATTCCGATTGCGTGTATATATCTTCCGTTACAAGCACAGCAGAACCCTGTATTAGCATGAGTAATACATATCCGATTATTTGCATGGTTATTTAGTTTTATATGTGTGGGCTACTTTGAATTTAGAGTTTAGGATATTAGCTCTTTTTTCTGCATCTGAATATGAAATAAATCCTTTCTCAATCATATTCCCATTTAATAAAATAACTGGCTTTCCGTTAATTAGTTCGGCTTTGTATTTATTATTCATTTTTTATTTTCACTCCATTGCTGATTAATGCCTGATTAACTAAATCTTCGTCATAACACCAAGTTTCGCAATTTTCATTTGCAATAAATGGCTCTGGTAATTCAACCTCCAAACTCTCGCGTGATGCTTGCCATCCCAATTGAAACCCAGCCCATAAAGTGAATTTCTGGCTATCATATCCATGAGTATTTTCAATAAATACGGTTTGTTCTTTATATAGTTTCTCGAATACAGCACGAGCATCGGCTAATTTATCCATCACTTCACCTTTTTAATATTTTCGATTGCCAATTCCATTTTATGACGTGCTGACGAATTAGAAGAGTGAACAATAATTTCAGGCGCTTTAAATCCATTTAAATAAACCTGTTCTTCAATCCATAATAAAACGTCATAACCTGTACCGCGTTCATCATCACCTAAATCATGGTCTAGGCTAATTAGCTCAACCTCACTAGTTTCCAGTAATTTAATTGCTTCATTAGGCCAGTAAACGCGAACAAATCCCTCTGGCGTTTTACGCTCGTCGTCGAGATAGACTTTCATCACTCCACCTTTTTAGCTGAAAACACAGGGTTAAACTCAATCTCAACGCTAAACTTGCCTTTACACACATCGTCAATCCAAACAATAAAACACACTGGCCATGGAACTTCCCAGCCGTCGTGATGATTATGGTATTCTTCCGCACAATCACTGACGCAGCACTCTAAATCAACTCCACTGGAGTCTTTCTCATAGCTGTTATTATCAAGTGTGTATTTTTCATCATCGGTTATTTCGCATAACTCGGTTTCCATGTTCACCGGTTCTGCGTCAACGTAATATTGAACTATTGCCATTATTCATTCCTCTTCATTGCATCCCTGCGAGTTAAATTAAGCTGTCCGTAGCTTTTCGATTTCAGGGTAACGCGAGCGAATTAATTTAAATGCCTCATCTAAACTAATTTCGCCTTCCATTCGCTTATCGAACCAAGCTTGAATATCTTCTGAATTCCCGTCACTATCATCTAGGTCATCAAAGATGTTTACATCAGTTCCCCACTCTAACGCGCCAAGTAACCAGTCCTTAGCTTCAATTGATTTCCCTCTTTCTATTAAAAAAGATGCAATTTGAATAGTTAAGGAGAGCCTGACCATGATGCATACATCAATATTTGCCATTGCTGCTCTACCTTGAAGTGCGTTAATTTCTTCTTTGAGCTTATCTGTCATATCTATCTCCTGTTTGCATCCTTGCGTACTAAACTGCCAATTGCAGTTGGTAATCAAAGCGATCTCTTTCTTCACAATAATCAAGTGAACTTGCGCTATTGTGAGACTCAATTCTTTCTACCAAAATCGACGCTCTTGTTTCTTTTGAAGATGGTGAATATGCACCTTTCCACGCTTTATCTATTCCGATATTTCTTGCTACGTTTGTGCTGTCTGCTGAAGCTAGCGGGAGTTGGGTGAATATTTGCGGGTTAAGCATCCTAAGACCATGTAATTTAGTGATTGGGTACCCATTCTCATTGACAATATGACGCATCAAATCCTTCATCCTTGCGACAGCTGAGCGAGGGCGCTTGACGTCATACTCTCCACAACTGCCAATTGCGACACGCGGATATTCGTTACACAACCTGATAAAACGCTCGTCGCTTTCGTTCATGTGCCAAACCGGAACTCCGAAAAAATCACCGTGTGGCCATTCACCCAGAAGTGCTTCGTTTTCTTCCTCTCCTCCATCAATAACATCTGGGATAATCGCAAAATCGAAACGAGGGTGGTTTTTCCACTTACTCACAAATTCATAATAATCAGACCAATCAATTTTGTTGTTTCCCGCTGCTTTCCATGCAGTAAACGCACCATTGTCTACGGCAAAAGACTGACATATTTCAGACGCTAAATTTAATTGGGAGGGGTGAGCAAAACTGACAAATGCATGACGAGCTTTCCATGCTTTAATCGCGCATGTGTCAGGTGTAATAGGCCCACCGTGATAGTGAATCATATTTACTCCTTTATTGTTTGCATCCTTGCAAATATATCCTTTGGTTAAACGGGGAGGGGTCAAAAAGGGATATCGTCTGAGAAATCCATTGGTGGCTCAGGATATTGTGGAGTTTGTTGTTTGGGTTGTTGTGGCTGACCCCACCCTTGATTCTGCTGTGGCTTCTGGCTTCCTGCCTGATTACCACCGTTACCGCCAAAATCCAATTGGTTAACGATAATTACTGGTGCTGATTTTTTCTCACCGTTTTGACTTGTCCATTCTTCCATGATGAATTCACCAGTTACCGTAACCTTTATTCCTTTGGTTAGGTGTGGAGGTAGCTTTTCAGCTTTAGGACCAAACATCTTGCAGATAACCCAAGATACTTTTTCGTGTTCTCCGTAACCTTGTTTCACTGGCAAACTAAAAGATGCAATCGCCTTGCCATTTGGCGTCCATCGTTGTTCGCAATCTTTACCTAGATTTCCACTTGCCGTTATTGTGTTAATTGCCATTAAGCAGCCTCCAACTCTGATTTCCTAATGTCATAAACTTCTTTCGCTTTTGCTTGTTCTGGTGTGTTGTCAAGTAACTTCCATGTTTTACCAAATTCAGCCTTTAATGTTTTTATATTGCTAATATTCATGGCATTTCCAGTAAACTCAGACAAAACAGCATCAGGATTAAAATTTCTTTCTTGTTGTTTATGCTCGTTACTATCCGCATCCTTCGAATCATCAATTGCAAAAAGTCCATTTAAGCAATATTTACGAGCATAAGAACTTGTTGCCCCTGTCACCTGAGCGTCATCCATCCCTTTTTTTGACATTGGCTCTCTCGCCATCGCTGTTACGCTGTGAGAGTACTCTCCATCCGTTATAGTCGCAGTCGATTTGACATAAGTTCTGTCGCCAACAGCAACAACATCATCCGTAATGCTTAAGACTAACCCATCAAGTAATGGCTTAACTGATTCAAGAATTCCTTCGCAACTCCTGTATGCGTAGTTACCGAATGAGTTATTTAGGTTCTTAGGGGCCTTTAAGTTTTGCTGAATACCGGCTATCTTTTTGTAGAATTCTTTACTCATAATTACCTCCAATAAAAAACCGCCAAACTAGGCGGTTAATTGAAATGTCAGACGTTTATGAATAGCTCTAACTCTATCTACGTCTCCCTTGCAATACTCTGCTACAACTGAAATTTTGCCGTCCTTAACAAAATCCCAAACTTTACTACCATCTATATCCTCGCCTGTTTCAGAGCCTTTAGCGTCCAATCCAAGAACAGAGCAGAGCTTATCTAACGATACACGTCCATTATTACCAGCCCATACAGCCATCGTGTCGAATATAGCTTTATCCCATGGTCTAGCTCCGAAAGGGATCACTCTCGGAGGTTTAACTCCAAGAACAACAGCGCGTTGGAATAGGAATTTAAGATCAAACTCAGCTACGTTATGACCAATAAATACAGGTGGTATGTTTTTTGATGGGTCGTAATTTTCGTCAATTAACTCAAATAAATCAGTGATGATTCTCTTTTCATTAGCTAGATAATCTTCCGCGTAGAAAGTTTTGGTATCTCCGTCATTAATTGCTACACCAATTACGCAAACATGACCCAAACCACCATCAAAACTTGTTTTTTTCCAGTTTTCTTCACCAACAATTTCACGATTTTCAGCTAGCCACGCATCAATTGATTCTTGCTTCTTGTAATTACCAGGAGCGGTCACATCATCTATAAATTTTTGCCTAACCATTGGGTCTTGTGATGGTATAGTTTCGATATCAATATAAATATTCATTGCAGTTCCTTAATTAAATTCACCTTGAAAGTCTTTCATTGGTATCGACAATCCTTGTCGTCCTAGCACTTCCGTTTGATACATAAATTCATCGTGTTCGCGTTCCTGCGATTCTTTACGCTTCCTGCGTAATTCTTCTAACCATTGTTGACGTCTTGTCATGCAACCCTCCTTAGCAGAGCCATCTTAGAAACAGGTGCATCCTTGCTTACTTCATTGACAATCCTGTCAATCTCTTCCTTATCGAACTGCATAATCCATTGCAGGGCTTCCACGGGGTCAATTTCCGTTAATTTAGCCAGCTCAGCGAAACTTCCTGTCTCAATACTGAGTTGGCTACTTTCGTCAAATTCCATGACTGTTTTGCCGTCTGTGTTAACCCTCATTCCTTGAGCATTTTTGAAGGCTATTTGCATAAACCCTCCTGATAGCTTTCTTTGAGCAATTCCATTGCTAACCACCAGATATCCTCACATTTCTGGCGAATAGCTACCTGCGCCTGAGCTTGCGCCAGACGGAAAATATCTTGGTTAATTTTCATAATTTACCTTGCGATAATTAGACTTAATGAAATGACTGCGAATAGAAGTAGGGCGCTGAATATAGTGTCTATGTTCATGCGAAATTCTCACTATTGAGATAGCGATTGTTATTTGGTTTCTCTGGTGTTGGTGCGGTGGGTTAGTAGTGAATTTTTACGTTTGATACTAAGTTTTTAGCGATAGCGATAATACAGTTCTTGGCGCACTCTTCTGGAATGCCAGCATCAATTAAATCCTGCATAGCTTGATTGTTAATTGTTTTCTGATGTTCCTTATCAGCCTGACGCTTAGCATCTTCCTGACGCTTGCGTTCTTCTTCTGCTAGTCGTGCCGCTTCAATATCTGCCTGTTTTTTACGCTCGGCTTCAATAGCTAATTGTTTCTCGCGTTCGGCTCGTTCCTGAGCTTCTTTAGCGTCACGCTCAGCCTTTTCCTTAGCTTCTTTTGCTGCTTGTTCTGCACGTTGAATTGCTTCCTGCTTTTCACGCTCTGCACGTTCGGCGGCTTCTTTTGCTTCACGCTCACGCTTAGCTAATGCTTCAATTTCTTGCTGTGCTTTGCGTTCAGCTTCAAGCCTTGCCTGTTCCGCAGCTTGTCGCTTCATTTCTTCTTCACGAGCAATACGTTGGCGTTCTTCTTCAGCTTTGCGTAAATCAAACAGCTCGTTCATTTGCAGAGCCTCTTCATGATCAACTTCGATTTGCTTCTTAAGCGCTTCGGCTTCTTCACGAGCCTTTTCTTTCTCTTCCCACTCTGTTAATGGTTTGCGAATATCTGTGCTTAATGCATCTAGTTCGTCACGAAATAACTTACGACTAGCATCAACTTTTTTGGGCAGCTCTTTTAACTTATCGACAACTGCTTTACCTTCCTTGTCGATATACGTTTTTGTTTGAGCAACTTTGTACGCCAGAGATGCAAAAGCCTTTCGGTTTTTAGCTACTGAGAAATCACTGTCGAGTTCTTTACGCTCTTCTTCTGCAAGAGACTTAATGTGCTCTAGCATTTGATTTACTTCTTCTGGCGCTGTAAATAAATCTAGCGCCGTTACCTGTTCAATTACGACTAATTCATTTGCCATTTATTGGCTCCTTATGTGCGTATTAATCTGGTATTTTCATCCATTCGGTAGTTTTGAAGTGCTTAACTCTCCTATCGTCATGAAAATAGAATCCTAAATCACCACCCCAGCAATCCCCTGATAAATATCTAACGATAAGTTTTGTTCCTTTTGCATTTCTTATCAAAATGTCATCATGTGATATTGGTGGCTTCTCTTTACTGAAGTCTATCCACGCAATCGGATTATGAATTTCCATTTCCAATTTCTGCTCTTCTGGCTGTGTGCTTATGGCTTTTTTGTTTTTAAATGGCCACATGGGTTCCTCACTATTAATAGCGATATGAATGATTAAGCGGTGGGTTACTGCTGACCTAGGGCTTTTGCGATTGCTAAATTGGCTTTCTTGAATGTGCAGTCATTTGCCTCTTGCAAGAAGTGCTCCTGACATAATCCGTTATGGTCTATGCTGCATTTATCGTAAGACTGGACTAGCTCAATTAAAGCCTCTAATAACTCTGGTGCTGCTGCGATTAGATTGTCATCTTCTATATAACCGTAACTTTCAACAACGAGACTTCCATCAGAACCATATATGAATCCGTCTCGAGCTATCCATGGACTAGGTGTTCTCATATATCACCCCCTAGCCTTTAACATTGCATCTGCCATTTGATATGATGCTTTAGCAACCCATGCTGCGGATTGTTCAGTTACATTATCAATCATGCAGTGGTTGGATAAGATTCCATTCATAGCCTCAGCAGCTAGATAGTCTCTAAAAGAAATATCAGCCAACATCAATTCTTTAACTTCCGCTTTATCTTCCATCTCTATCTCCTATCTATTAATCAACTCACCACAGCCCACAGAATGGACTGTAATTAGTTAACTATTAGCAAGTAGACCTTGTTCTGTCGGTGTCAAATCACTGACTTTCTTCACTTCAAATCTTTTATCTAGGAAGTCGAATTTATCTTCATGACCCCAAAATGGAACAACTAACTTCTGACAAAATAAACCTCTCTCCATAGCGTCATCAGCTCTTGCGAAGTACATAAACGAGCCAGCCAACTCATTAGAGACACGAGATACTTGATCTGCTGTTCTATACATAATTTGAACTCTATTTGATTGAACCATATTATTCTCCTATCTCGCCGTTACCACGAACTCACTGCTCGGCTGTTTTGTTTTAACTCCTGAAAATACCGCTACATTAGGTAAGCAACAGTTATCTACCGATGGTTTGAATTTAGGTTCAATATTTCTAGTAACTGGTATGTGACTTAGTGACAGTGTTTTTTCTACTGATGTAAGTCTTTTTTCCTGAGGGAATACTGATTCTAATTTCAATTCAATATTCTTTTTTGCAATAGCTTCTGCTTTCCGTCTGGCGTGACGTCTATTTGCAGATGCTCCACGTAAAAACTCAGGCTTGCGTGACTTTTTAACTGTAATAGTTGCCATATATCCTCCAAACAGTTGGCTTTAGTGAGCACAGGGATCGAAACCATGTTATTTCTGTTTATACATGGGATATTCTCCATGTCGGGGCAAATCTCTCTATGGTGGGAGTGAATGCCCTGTGCTCATTAAAACCTTCTGAGAAGGTTGACGCTTTATCAGCGTCACCGTTCTGATAGCTAATACACAGCTCGCCATCATCGTTGTTAAAGAACATCAACGTGCTGTGTTCCGTTGATGAGTTAAATTTAAGACATCTTAAGTTTTAAGTCAATAGTAATTTTAGAAAACTTAAATATTTTTTCCAGAATACTTAAACTGAGAGGGTTATTTGAAAACAGGAAGCCCTCGGATGAGGGCTTTAGGTGATAGGGTTATGGTAACTTTTTTATTCTTGCGTCAACTACAACACCAATTATTTTAAAATTTCCATTGATTGGTATTAGTCTATATTGAGGGTTAAGAGGTTTTAAATACTTAGAACCTGCGTCAGAGATGTATTGTTTAAACGTTGCCTCATCATCCAGCTTAGCAACAACTAACTTTCCGCTGATTAGCTCGGCATTAGGGTCAACTAGGATCACCATCCCTTCAGGTATACTTAGCCCTGATGGTGATGTCATTGAGTCACCAATAACATCCAGCCAAAACGAATCCTCAGAGCAGCTAACCGTGGTTTCATACCAGTTATCTACTGATCTTCTATGGTAAGGTTCAATAGCCTCACTCCAATTTCCAGCACTAACCCAGCTAATAAGAGGGTACTCTCCTCTGGCGTGATGAAACTTAGAGAACTCAACGTTTCCTATGGATTCATTATTTCCATTAATTAGGTACTCAGGAGTGCAACCAAGAGCGCTAGCTAGTGCAATTAAGTTACCTCCGTCAGGTTCTGTTATCCCTCCCTCCCATTGCGATATAGCAGATCCACTAACTCCAACCTTCTTACCCAAGTCGGATTGCTTAAGTTTTAACTCTTTTCTTCGCAACTTAATGCGTTCGCTAATATTTGTCTTATTCATAATTAAGTTATCTTAAATCTTCTTGACTTAAGAGTCCTAAAAATACATAATTTAAGATGTCTTAAATGGAGGTTATAATAATGCTCAAAGATGAAGCAATTAAATACTTTGGTTCACAGCGCGCTATCGCTGAAAAATTAAATTTATCTGATTCTGCAGTTTCTCAATGGAAGGAAATAGTTCCAGAGAGGGTGGCGTTAAAGTTAAACAGAATCACGAACGGAAAACTTAAATATAAACCTGAGCTTTACAGCAGAGTTGCATAACTCAATTGTTCTTTAACAACGCAGGTTCTTGACTGCTACGGAGTCGCTGATAAAGCGACAGATTTACCCACCAAACAAACAATCCGCTCATATGGAATGAGCCACGGATCATTACTGCTGTTCCCAACATGGGAAGTAATCTAAGAAGGAATTTAACAAATGGAACTATCAAAAACTATCAAAGTTGAATGTTCGTCAAATGAATTGATGAGCTTCTATCTAAAACAAATGTATTCAGTCGGAAATAACGGGCTGGCAAAAATGCTAGGCGTTCATCCATCAACTTCAAGTCGTGATAAAAATCGAATATTTGAGCTTGCTTGCAAAGCAATAACAGAGCTTGGATTACCACCTGATTCAGTCGCTATTAGTGAGAAACCAACAAAGGTTGTCATTGAGGGTGATTACGCAGAGAGATTGATTCAAATGCTTGAAGGTAAGGGAAAGGTTAAAAGAAAAGCCCCAGCGGTAACTGAGGCTTCTCAACAAATGGACTTAACCATTTAAACTAACAAATACACTGTATCAATAACCAGTATTAAAGGGAAGCTGATTTTGAGCTTTCCTTTTGCTGATACAGCTTAGGAATAAGGGAATTATACCATGAAACAACGATTTAATCATAGTGCTGTGCACAAAAACAACGCTAGAGTTCGTGAATATCGTCTAGTCACTCAGGATGGTGTTAAGTGTCTAAGAGCAATACTTGAAGACGCAAAAATACGCACTGAACATCGTCAACAGGTACTAGGAGGTAAGAGCGATGAATAGCAATGTTGCATACGCTGACTTTGGTAATCAACGACGGCTAACAGAGGTAAAAGTGAATGACGGTGATGACTTCATTAAAACGCCTCGTCAGGTGAAGAAATACATGATGAGCATTAGCAATCAGTATCTTACTTACAGGCAGTATCGGATCATTGATGCGCTCATCGAGAAAACGTGTGGTTGGCACAAAGATTTTGACCGTATAACTAACACCCAAATAGCTCAGATGATAAATCTACACCACACCCATGTAAGCAAGGAAATATCACAATTAGTTGAAAGAAAAATTCTTGTTAAACAAGGTAATAAGGTGGGTATAAATAAAAATGTCAATGAGTGGGTTTTAGATATTAGCCAAACCAGCAAACCATTAGCCAAACCAGCTAATAAAAGGTTAGCTAAAACGGCTAATACAGATAAGCCGAATCAGCTAAACACAATAGATACTTATTCAATAGATAATAAAGATAAGATCCCCCTTACCCCCGTTGGGGAAAATATCGCTCTAGAAATTCTCGATTATTTTAATCAGCTAACCAATTCTAAATTTCAATCTACGGAACCCATCCTAAAAGCGCTTAACACCATCAAGGCAAAAGGCGAATGCTACACACCTGATGAAATTAAACTTGTGATGGAGTGGGCTGTTAAGACCTGGAAGAATGGAAAAGATTTAAAACCGCAGAGCTTGTGTCGAATGACTCGTTTCGATGGCTACCTTTCAGATGCGCTCAAGTGGAAAAATCGAGACGGTATCAATCCTGTCGATTGTCCTCATGAAGAATTAATCAAAATCTGGAACAAATACGTTCCTGAAAGAGCCATTGATTTTCATGAGTGGACATCACGCAGACCTGCTTACAAAGATTTGGAAGCTGTCTGGAATGGAAAAACTAACAAAGGGCAGTGGCGTGAAGTAAAACACATGGACACCTGCTTCAAGCTGATATCTCAATCAAGTTTATTCACTGGCTTGCAAGACAAGGGGTGGTTAACGCTTGACTGGATCTTAACACCGACAAGATGGTCGCAAACCTACGAACAAGCTAAACGAGAATACACCGAACGCAAAAAAGGGATTATTTAATGGAAAATAAATTCACGGATTATTATTCAGAGCAGGCTGTCATTGGTGGAATACTGATTGCTACATCTGAAACCGAAGAGATTGCTATCTCAGCTATCGAAAGTTTAGTTGCTGATGATTTCACTTCGTCATCTCACAAAGCCATATTCAATGCTATGCAGAGCCTTGTTAGAAATGGCTCTAAGATTGATTTGGTTTTACTGAATGGAGAGCTTGAGCAACAAGGCAACTCAGGCATTACTGGCGGGTTCGGCTATCTTGCTGAATGCACTAAAAACACATCAAGTATTCAAATGTTACCTGGTTATGTTCAGAAAATTAAGGATCTAACCACGGCACGAAAAACGCTTGCTGTTCTCAATGAGGGTATTGCGAAGATTAGCTCATCAAACGTTAGCAACCTTGTTGATGTTGTCGGTGAGGTTCAATCAACAATCTCATCAATGGACACAGGTAGTGTTGTTGAAACACAGCACATCATGGACGGTGTGAATGAGTCGATAAACATCCTTGAGTCGATGATCAACGGCGATATCTGGAAATATAAAACTCAGTTTGGCTTAGCCGATATCGATAAAGCATTTGGTGGATTTAATAACACCGATTTGATTGTTATTGGTGGACGTCCTGGTATGGGTAAAACCATGTTCAGTACAGCGATTTCCAAAGCAATCGGATTGAAGCAAAAGAAACCTGTTGTTTTTTATAGTCTTGAAATGCCGTCATGGCAGATATCAGAACGCATTTCATTTCATCACGCAGGGGTTAACAAGCAAGACTTACTTGGTGAAGATAAATCTAAGATCAACATGGACGAGGCTTGGGCTAAGTTATCTCATGCACTTGCTGACATTCAGGAATCACCAATTTATATCAATGACCGGCCATCAATGAGTATTCATGAAATACGCGCTGATGCTAGAAAAATGCACAAAAAAACGGGCGGTTTAGGTGTCATTATCGTTGACTACTTGCAGAAAATGAAAATGACCAACCCTGAAAATATGAATCAGTCAGTAGGTGAAATTGCAACAGGACTAAAAAACCTTGCGAAAGAGCTTAAGTGCCCCGTAGTAGCACTGGCACAATTAAACCGAAACTTAGAACAACGCACCAATAAGCGCCCCGTTAATGCTGATTTGAGAGAGTCTGGCGTTATCGAACAAGAGGCTGACGTTATCTTCATGATTTACCGTGATGAAAAATATCACCCCGACACTAACCTGAAAGGTATCACTGAGGTTATTTGCACAAAATCACGACACGCACCCGGTGCAGAAAAAACATATTACTTCACTAATGCTCGCGGTGGTTTAGATCAGGCAGTTTTAAGCAATCTAAGCAACGAATACGCAGATGAAGAAATTGAGTGTTAACACGCAAGAGGATTTTTAGATGAAAGGAACAACGTTAACAGCGCTGAATGAGGCCTACTTGCGCCAAGGTAGATTTATAGCTGGTCGATATATTCATGCGAACATTAAATATTTCATAGATAAAACAGATGCAATATTTTTTGAGCTTGAACTAGCAGCTGATAAGCATAGGCCGAGAGGCAAGGCGTATCAGAGAATCAATGATATTGAAAACGCCTCTAGAATGGCGAAATTTAAAGCGTTACAGCTAAAAGTAACGGTAAGAAAGGGAGGCATCTAATGCAGGGAACTAATTGGAAAGATAGCAAATGTCATTTTTGCAATTCAGAAAAGTTGGAAATCAAGACATTGCTCAATAGCACGTTTGTTCAGTGTAGAAAATGCTATGCAAGAGGGCCAGTGGCAATCACAGATGATGGCGCTGTTATTTTGTGGTTAAAAGGAGGTAAGGATGCAGGAAACTAATTGGGTTAAGGTGAGTGATAAGGAGATGTAATTGACAAATGATATCTGTCTCCACAAATCCAACCTCAAAGGCATTTTCAAAACCCTCTCAGAAGTAACAGAAACCGGTAAGCGGTACCGAATCAAAATCACCGAATGGCGTGAACTTAGAACAATACCAATGAACAAAACATGGCGAATGTGGGTAGAAACCACAGGCGACTGGCTACGTGCGCGTGGTGTTGTCATTGATATTAAAAATGGTGCTGGTGAAGTCGTTTTATCAAAACCAATCACTAACGAAGAAACCCATGAGTATTTTGTCGGTCACTGGTTGGGTCGTGATGAAAACGGAGAGCGCGAGAAAACTAGCAGGATGGATAAAGCGAGGATGCTCATCATGATGGAGAAACACGAAGCATGGTGTATTGAAAAAGGCATTCCGATCATCATCCCGAGTGACAGCGAATATATGAAACTTAAGGATAAACAAAATGAGTAAATACGACAGACCATGCAAAGGCGTAACAATCGATGTGTATGACGTTTTAAAAGCATTTGAAGTCACTAATCCAGCATTACAGCATTTAATTAAAAAAGCTCTCTGCGCTGGATTGAGAGGACATAAAGACAAAGAGCAAGATTTATGTGAAGTGCTGGCATCCGCACGACGGGCTATTGAGCTGGAGGCTGGAAGCAATGGCTAGAGATAACTTCCCGATAGAAAACGCAATCACAATTATTAAATCTGTAAGGCATTTAGAGTTATTTGACACCAAAACAGCTCTCTTAATGACAGGTTTAACGATTAATCAATGTCGAGAAACAATCATGCACCTCAAAAAGATAGGGGCAATAAGAAAATCTGATAAAAGTGCGTGGAAGTTTGTCGTTTGTGATAACGCGATACAACTAATTAAATCATACGCCGACGATAGAGCGGAGGTAAAGATAGTTAGACAAAAGGCGAGAGAGTTTAAAGCGCGGCCCATGAAATTTGTCGATAAAGCCAACGTATCAGGCATGGGTAATCCGATGCTGATGAAGTTTGATTCATTATTGAGTGGGGTGAGAGTGTGAAAACCAAGTCAACAAAAAATGGAACTGGTTAAGTTTGAAAGAAACGAAAATCTATTTCTTAAGGAATATAACGTTACTCACAATAGTGCGACTACAAAGTTAGAGCAGAAAATATCTATTGCCAGAGATAACTTTGGAAAGTTTGAGGTAGATATTGAAATGGATGGATTCCCTCGTATTAGTGATGAAACCGAAGCAATGCTCAAATACGGAGAGTGGATAGAGCGATTAGGTATTGCCATTAAACGTGAAGCTAAACGTGCGGTAAAGCGAGGCGTTCAATGAACTGCATGTCATGCAATAGACCACTCACAGATAATGAAATTTATGTGTGTAGTGGGTGTGCTGATGAATACGCTCATTTGGAAGTGATGGATAAAATCAAAGGAGAGGGAGATGAGTAGCGAATCATTACGAAAAGCACTTAAAGAAAATCCTGAATGGGTAAGGCGATACTTGAAGTTAGATAAGCCATCAAAAATACGAACCCGCCACGTAATTCTATTCTTTTCGATTGTCACATTATTGATGGGGATCGTGTATGGCTAACTTACGCAAAGAAGCTCGAGGCCGTGAATGCCAAATTAGAATACCGGGAGTGTGTAACGGTAATTCTGAAACTGTCGTCTTAGCTCATTATCGAATGTCTGGCATTTGTGGTACGGGAATAAAGCCTAATGATATTTTTGGCGCTTGGGCATGTAGCGCTTGTCACGATGAATCTGATAGGCGCACTCACTATGTTGATGCTGAATATGCAAAGCAATGTCACTTAGAGGGCATTATTCGCACTCAGGATATTCTCATCAAAGAAGGGAAGATTAAGGTATGAACGAGTATCACTTAAAATTGCCGTGGCCACCGCAAACAAATCACTTATACACAATAGCAAGAGGGAGAAAAGTAAAAAGCACTAAAGGTAGAAAGTTCAACGATGCAGTAATTACTCAAATCACCAAAGCAAATCAGCAGTACAACCTATCTGGCAAGTTAAAAATAAAGATTATTGCCAACCCTCCAGACCGAAGAAAACGCGACCTCGATAACCTCCTTAAAGCTCCATTAGACGCACTGACGCAAAGCGGTGTAATTGCTGACGACAGTATGTTTAAAAGCATAAAGATTGGCTGGGGTGAAAAAGTTAAAGATGGCTCATTAGATATCACGATATGGGAGATAGATGATGTTCACTGACTTAATCTCAGCAATTGAAGAAGCCAGATATTTAAAATCCAAATCAGGCGGTCGAGTTAACTTCTGTGTAATGCAGGTTATGGACTATATGGAAGTGGTAAGCGGGCTGATGGATGGTGTCAGGGTTTTATATACAACTGCGAATGATGATTATCACACAGTATTACCGGAGGCGAGATGAGACTTGCAGATTTGCCAAAATATTTTTCACCAAAAAGCATTATGTTTAGTGACTCTCCATCTGCAACAGCGACTGATAATCTAACAATCACTGATGTAATGGCCTCGCTTGGTTTGGCGACCTCTAAAGCGAGAATGGGGATTGAGTTGTTTTTGGCGAAACAAGGGATCAATCAACCAACTGAAGCAGTGGAGAGCATTCATCAATATGCAATAACTCAGGCTCACAAATATAGTGCTATTGGAAAACTTAGTGAGAATGATAGAGGAACACTTCTGCAAATACTCGCAAATTATGCATTTCAGGATTATGCAAGAAGTGCAGCTAGTAAAAAGGCATGCCCTGATTGTGACGGTGGGTTTATTGAGGTAGAGGTATTTACCACTAAACAGCACACTCACTTTGCAGCTAAAGAGATTATTAAATTCAGCAAGAAAATGGGAGTTAAAATAACTCCATCTGACTATTCAAAATACAGGGAGGTTAGAGAAAAAACTAAGGTGATCTGCAAAACCTGTAATGGGAAAGGTGAAGTGAGTCATTCGTGTCGATGTAATGGCAGAGGTGAAACTTTGGATAAGGTGGAAACGAAAAAACAAGGAATTCCAGTTTTTAAAACTTGCCCTAAGTGTTCAGGTCGTGGCTACTCAAGATTGCCGGCAGAAGATGTTAGGCGAGAGATATGCTCACAATTGTTTGCACTGCCAGAAACAACCTGGCGTAGAAACTTTAAACCATTCTACGAGATGTTGATTCAGGAATGCTTTAAGGAAGAGGCTAGCGCAGAAAAAGTTCTGCAAAATGTAACAAAAAGAGAAAATGAATACATAAATTAGCTTGTAAATAGAAATAAGTTGATCTTTTGGCGGAGATGGGCTATCGTGATTCTAACGATGGGTTATTGCCATTTCGTTAACGTTAAAAGAATTCAAGACCTCGCTTCGGCGGGGTTTTTTGCTATCTGCAATGGTAAGGTGTCTTTTGGTGAGTAAAATCACCCTTGCACTGCATGGAGAAGGCGCCTTAACCATTGTGGAGAATGCCAAGGCTGATTGGCTAACTCGCATGGGCTACTGCACTTATCAGGATAGAAGCACACACGCCATGGGGAACCTGAACGCATACACTCTCAGCGTATGCCTCCACAATTATTCCAACCATCCGGAATTACCGGATAGTTCACATTTAGAAGATCGCTTAGGCGGTCTTTTTTCGTTCAAGGTTTAATGATTTGTATTTTCAGTATAGAGGGTATAATTAATGCGCAATTTAATTATGAATAAGGATTATACATTTATGACTGAAATAGATTTCGAAGCTCTAGGTCGCTGCCATCACTTAAGGTCTAAGATTGCAGATGCGGCTCGCAAGCGTGACAATGCATTCAAAGGAATGACAGAAAAATACTGTCCAGACCCTAATCCATACGAAAGGGTTCATGAGGTAGATATTCAAGAGTTTCATCAAAAATCAAAAGAGTTTGAAATGGCTAATGATGAACTCACTGCGCTTGTGAATGAGTATAATAAGTGGGCGGAGAAGGCTGGTGAGCGACCAATGAAATGGTTTAAATCACGCTATTAATACTATTCAAATATAAAAGGTCACTTCGGTGGCCTTTTTCATTTCTGCCATATCGAGAATGTGCTCGAAATGGTTTCGTATATGCCGACCACAGAACAATTATCCTCGTTATCACATACACACAAGAGCTGTGAGTCGGCGTTCTATTAACTAATTCCTCCAAAAAGGAGGCGGTATGACACGAATGGACGAGAAAGACAAATTCAGTGCCACCGCATGGGGTGTCATATTCGCTATATCCCTATACGGCGGATTGGCTAGATACATTATTGACAATAAACGTAACGGTTATCGGTGGAGCTGGGTAGGAGCAATTATGCAAATGTTCGTATCTGGCTTTGCTGGGATGATGGGCGGTCTTATATCAATAGAGCTTAACGCTTCATTCTACTACACATTATTTACGGCTGGCTTATGTGGTTCCGCTGGCTCTTTAGCATTGGATTTCTTCTGGGATAAGTTTACAGGGGGTAAGAAGTGAGTAAATTTAGATTAAGCAGGCGCAGTGAAGAAAATCTCCGTGGAGTTCATCCTGATTTGGTTAAAGTAGTACATCGAGCATTAGAGATTACCGATATTGATTTTATGGTGATTGAAGGTAAGCGCAATGAAGCCCGTCAACGACAATTAGTTGCAAGTGGAAAAAGCCAAACGATGAATAGTCGTCACTTAACTGGTCACGCTGTTGATTGTGCCCCTCTGGTAAACAATCAGATCCCCTGGAACGATTGGTCATACTTTAAAAAAGTCGCTGATGCCATGATGCAAGCGGCGAAAGAATTCGGCGTCGATATCGAATGGGGCGGTAACTGGAAAACATTTAAAGATGGTCCTCACTTCCAATTAACCCATAAGACATATCCCGCATGAATACGCTAAATAAGGTATTAGCTGGATTACTGGCAATATCTGCATTCTGGCTATGGTGGGTAATAGATGACTACGACAAATTAAGCAAAGATTACAACACAGCAACCACTCAGTTATCTCGCCAGCAATCAATCACAGAAAACGCCAACCGAACATTCAGGATTATCAACAATGTCTCATCACTTAATAGCGAAGAGCGGAATAGGTCAGCCGTGGATTCTGAAAAAGTTAAAACGGTTATCAAAACTGTTCTTATCAATAATGATTGCGCCAATACTGCTATTCCTAATGATGCTCTTATCAGGATGCACGACTATTCAGAAAGAATACGTGCCAGTGGAGCACATAGCGATACCGGCACACCTAACCGCTGATTGTCTACTGCCATACATACCCGAACAAATGACATGGGGAGAATCGTTAATGTTAAACATCTCCCTGTTATCGGTTATTGAGCAATGTAACTCAGACAAGAAAGCAATACGGGAAATTGAACAACAACGAGCCTCGCAATAGCGGGGCTTTTTTAATGGAGAAACATCATGGCAGTAGAAGGTTCAGAGAATCCAGTTAAATTCCGTGAAGAACTGGATAAAAGCATTCCAAAAGAATAAAAAAGCCCAGCACGGGAGGCTGGGCAATACTAACAATATATCAATCAAAGTGTAGCGATAGCTACTTAGTATAGCTTAAGTAAATATATATATCAGCAATTAGATAAGTCGTTTATCCATTAAGGAGAGTGATCATATCTTGACTGCTAGGAACAGACTAGAAGCGACCAAAGTAACGTAGTGATACGTGATGATGGTTGCGATTAACTTCACACAGGAACATCAAATGACAGAAATTACAGCACAGAATCAAATGCGCTTAGAGCTACTCCGATTAGTTGGCAATGATACCGCAGCGGCTCAAGCTGCTATCGAGTTCGTAAAAGACGACGCTCTCAAGTTTGAGTTATTCAAAGACGCGTATAAGCAGTGTCAGACTGAAAGTGAGTTTGTATCACGAGCGCAGAAAGCAGCACGAGAAGCTCAAGAGGCACTGGACTTATTTGCAAAGTAGTTAATTACACAGCTCATTTACGAGTGGGCTGGATAATTGATTAAAGGAGGATATATGGCGCTGAAAGCAGTTAAGGAACTAAAGGTGCCGCTCTACGGAGTCAGGGTAATGGTTTTCTCCACCAAAGAAGCGGGCGATAAATTCCTTAAATATGAACGCGCATCGACCAACTACTCAGCCATGGTAAGCGTACTTCAGTGCTCACAGGGCATTGACTATATCGCCATAACATTCAGAACTATTGACGATTATTGTACTGAGACATTAACCCACGAGTGTGTACACGCGGCATGGCGGATTCTTGAGCTTGTTGGCATCACCGTATCGGTAGATAACCAGGAGCCTCTTGCTTATCTGGCGGGATGGCTGTCTCGTCAGGTTAACAATTTCATGATGAGCCACGTCGAACAGAAGAACAAAGAATCTACGGGGGAATAGATGGCCGCGCCAAAAGGAAACAGATTCTGGGAGGCTCGGAGTAGTCACGGAAGAAAACCTATATTCGAAAGCTCCGAGCAATTATGGAAAGCTTGTTGTGAATATTTCGCATGGGTAGAAGATAATCCGCTGTGGGAAGGCAAGGTATTTTCGTACCAAGGCGAAGTAATAAAAACAACGATACCTAAAATGCGCGCTATGACGCTGACAGGTCTTTGTTTGTTCTTGGATATCACCGATGAAACATGGAGAACATTCAGGGTCAGGGAAGATTTATCTGGGGTCGTAACGCAGGCAGAAAAAGTTATTTATGACCAGAAGTTTTCTGGCGCGGCTGCTGACTTGCTGAATGCCAATATCATTGCAAGGGATTTAGGGTTGCGTGATAAGCAAGAGCATGAAGTAACGGGCAGAGATGGCGGCGCAATTCAAATAGAAACGTCCCCCATGAGTTCATTATTCGGTAAATAGTATGACACAGATAAACCCTATCTTTATGCCATTCATTGAGGCGCACCGTTACAAAGTCGCTAAAGGTGGCAGGGGTAGCGGTAAATCTTGGGCGATAGCTAGGCTTCTCGTTGAAGCAGCAAGGAGACAGCCGGTACGTATACTTTGCGCTCGTGAATTGCAAAACAGTATTAGTGACTCAGTTATCAGGCTTCTTGAAGATACGATAGAGAGAGAGAGCTATAACAATGAGTTCGAAATTCAGCGCACTATGATTAAACATCTTGGCACTGGCGCTGAGTTTATGTTTTACGGCATCAAGAATAACCCGACAAAGATTAAGTCGCTTGAAGGTGTTGATGTTTGTTGGGTGGAGGAAGCAGAGGCGGTAACAAAAGAGAGTTGGGATATTTTGATCCCGACAATTCGAAAGCCTAACTCTGAAATATGGGTGAGCTTTAACCCGAAAAACATTCTTGATGACACCTATCAGCGTTTCGTTGTTAACCCACCTGATGATATTTGCTTGCTTACTGCCAACTATACCGACAACCCTCACTTCCCTGATGTATTGCGATTAGAGATGGAGGAATGTAAACGCAAGAATCCAACGCTATATCGGCATATCTGGCTCGGTGAGCCGGTAAGCGCTAGTGATATGGCTATTATTAAGCGTGAATGGTTAGAAGCTGCTACTGACGCACATAAAAAACTTGGATGGAAAGCTAAGGGCGCAATAATTGCTACTCATGACCCGTCTGATGTTGGCGGTGATGCCAAGGGGTATGTTTCACGCAGGGGATCAGTAGTTAACAAAGTTGCAGAAGGTTTGCTAATGGATGTTAACGAGGGCGCTGATTGGGCTACGGAGCAAGCTATTCAAGATGGCGCTGATCACTTCCTATGGGATGGTGACGGATTGGGTGCGGCATTACGCAGGCAAGTTACTGACGCATTCACTGGAAAGCAAACAACAGTAACCATGTTCAAAGGTAGTGAGTCTCCTTTCGATGAGGATGCGTTATATCAATCTGGCGCATGGGCTGATGAAGTAGTTAGCGGTGACAATAGTCGAACCATCGGAGATGTATTCAGAAACAAGCGCGCACAATTCTACTATGCATTGGCTGACAGGCTCTATTTGACTTATCGAGCAGTAGAGCATGGCGAATATGCAAACCCTGACGACATGATTAGCTTCGATAAAGAAGCGATTGGCGAACAGATGTTAGAAAAACTATTCGCAGAGCTTACGCAAATTCAACGTAAGTTTAACGGTAATGGCAAGTTAGAGCTAATGACCAAAGTTGATATGAAAGTGAAACTTGGCATCCCATCACCTAACTTAGCTGACTCCATCATGATGTCTATGTATTGCCCTGTGATTATTCATGACGATACAGAGATTTACGTTCCATCATCTTCTAGTTGGTAACTATGGCTGAAACACTACAACAAAGACATGAGCGAATAATGCTCAGGTTTGACCGTGCGCACTCACCGCAAGAAGATGTGAGGGCGAAATGCGTCGAAGCAACACGGTTTGCACGAGTGCCCGGAGGTCAATGGGAAGGTGCAACTACTGCGGGTACTAAGCTCAATGACCACTTTGAGAAATACCCTAAATTTGAAATAAATAAGATAGCCACCGAGTTAAACAGGATCATCAGTGAGTATCGCAACAACAGAATCACCGTTAAGTTTAGACCGGGTGACAAAGAAGCAAGCGAGGATTTAGCAGACAAGTTAAATGGCTTGTTCCGTGCTGACTACGAAGAGACTGACGGTGGAGAGGCTTGCGATAATGCGTTTGATGATGCAGCAACAGGTGGATTTGGTTGCTTTAGGCTAACAACAAACTTAGTCAATGAGTTAGACCCGATGGATGACAGGCAGAGAATTTCTATCGAGCCTATTTATGACCCGTCTCGTTCAGTGTGGTTTGACCCTGACGCCAAGAAATATGATAAGTCTGATGCCGAATGGGCTTTTTGCATGTACTCGCTATCCACCGAGAAGTACAAGGCTGAGTACAAAAAAGACCCAGCAACGTTAGATGTAGGTATTGATAGGTCGTGGGATTATGACTGGTTTGATTCTGATGTGGTTTATATCGCTAAGTATTATGAAGTAAGAAAAGAATCAGTTGATGTTGTCAGTTTCCAAAACCCAATTACTTCAGAGGTTGTTACCTATGACAGCGAACAACTTGAGCAGGTTGGTGATGAATTAATTGATATTGGCTTTGTTGAAGTTGCTCGAAGAACAGTTAAGCGCCGTCGAGTTTATGTGTCAGTGGTCGATGGTGATGGATTCCTTGAGAAAGCTCAGAGAATACCGGGTGAGCACATTCCTTTAATCCCTGTTTATGGTAAGCGATGGTTTATTGATGACATCGAGCGAGTCGAGGGGCATATTGCAAAAGCAATGGATGCTCAGCGCCTTTATAACTTACAGGTGTCAATGCTTGCTGATTCAGCAGCTCAAGACCCCGGTTCGGTTCCTATTGTTGGCAAGCAACAGATTAAAGGGCTTGAAAAACACTGGGCTGATAGAAACTCAAAAAGACCTGCATTCCTTCCTCTGAATGAAATAACCGATAAGCAAGGCAATGTTATTGCGCCAGCATCAGCAATTGGTTATACGCAACCACAGCCACTTAATCAGGCAATGGCTGCGCTGTTGCAGCAAACAAGCTTAGATATTCAGGAAGTAACTGGTGCTAGTCAGGCAATGCAGCAAATGCCTAGCAATATTGCCAAAGAGACCGTTAATAGTCTTATGCACCGATCGGACATGGCTTCGTTTATCTATCTGGATAACATGGCTAAGAGCTTGAAACGTGCTGGTGAGGTATGGCTATCGATGGCTAGAGAAGTATATGGATCTGATAGGCAAGTTCGCGTAGTTAATGAGGATGGTACTGATGATATAGCGCTGATGTCTGTGACGATACGAGATAAACAAACAGGCGAAATTGTAGCCATGAATGATTTATCTACTGGTCGTTATGATGTCACGGTTGATGTTGGGCCATCTTATACAGCAAGGCGTGATGCCACTGTTTCAGTGCTGACAAATCTTCTTGCTGGGATGCTTCCTCAAGATCCGATGCGCGCAGTTGTTCAGGGAATTATCTTGGACAACATGGATGGTGAAGGTCTTGATGAGTTCAAGGAATACAACCGCAATCAGCTACTTACTCAAGGTGTCGCCAAACCTCGCAATGCAGAAGAAGAGCAGATTGTTGCTCAGGCACAGCAACAGGCGCAACAGCCTAATGCTGAGTTATTGGCAGCGCAAGGTGTGTACTTGCAAGGACAGGCAGAAGTCCAGAAGACGAAAAATGAAGAGCTATCCATTCAGGTTAAAGCATTCCAAGCTCAAACAGAAGCTAGAGTTGCAGAGGCTAAAGTTGTCCAGCTTCTGGCATCAGCAGATAGCACAAAGCGCGCTGAAATTAGAGAGGCGCTTAAAATGTTACATAACTTCCAGAAAGAACAAGGCGACTCATCACGAGCGGATGCCGAGTTAATTCTAAAAGCAACTGATACGCAGCATAAGCAAAGCCTAGATGTTGCGAAAACCATTCAATCACAAAATAACCAACAGTCTCCTGCGGACTTCTCGCAGAGTTAAGGAGTAATAAATGGAAAGCGAACTGATCATTGATGGTCAGGCTGTACCTATGTCTGAAAATCAGGAATCACAACAGCAGGAAGCCTCAGAGCAATCAAAGCAAGTTAGTGAGAATAATGCCGCTAATAACGCCGAGACTGTTACTGATGATTCTGCTGAAGTAAAACCGGATCAGAGCGTCGAGCAGGAGCAAGATTACTCCTTGCAAATCGGCGATGAAGAAATCTCGTTGACTGATGAAGAAGATTTAATTGAAGACCAGTCTACAGCCAAATGGATTAAAGACCTTCGAAAAGGCTTTAAAGATACTCAGAAAGAAAACCGTGAACTAAAGCGCCAACTTGAGGAAATTACAGCCAAGCAAACGCAAGAGCCGGCGGTTAATCATAATGATGAAATACCTCAGAAGCCAACACTAGAGTCATGTGATTGGAGTGAAGAGACATACGAGAAAGCATTAACTGATTGGTATGAGAAAAAAAGCCGTGCTGATCAGAGCAAAAAAGCCAAGGAGAAAGATCAGCTCGACTATAAGGAAAAAATCCTTAAGCGACTGGAAGATCATAAGCAACGAGCATCTAAGTTACCTGTAAAAGATTACGCTGAGATGGAAGAGATTGTCACCAATGAAGTTCCTATCATCCATCAGGAAATCTTACTTAGAGCTGCCGATGAAGGTACAGAGCTAATTGCTTATGCACTTGGTAAGAATAAAGAATTGCGCCAGCGGCTTACAGCTGAGAAAGACCCAATACGTGCCGCATTCCTACTTGGTCAGCTTAGCCAGAAAGTTAAGTTAGCACCAAAACCAAAGAAAGCACCTAAACCTGAGCCGGAAGTTAAAGGTGGAGCGGGAAGCGTCACGACTGATGAATTAAACAAACTGTGCCCCGGCGCAATTATTGAATAAACAAGGTGTAAAACATGGCTAATAACTTAGATTCAAACGTAAGTCAGATTGTACTTAAAAAGTTTTTACCGGGCTTTATGTCCGACTTAGTTTTATGTAAGACAGTTGATCGCCAATTACTGGCTGGCGAAATTAACTCAAGCACTGGCGAAAGTGTCAGCTTTAAGCGCCCGCATCAATTCAGCTCTGAGCGTACGGCTGATGGTGACATTACTGGTAAAGCAAAAAATGGCCTTATTTCAGGTAAGGCTACAGGTCGGGTTGGTAATTATATCACTGTCGCTGTTGAGTGGGCGCAAGTTGAAGAAGCGTTAAAGTTAAATCAGCTAGACCAAATCTTAGCGCCAATTCATGCTCGAATGGTCACTGACCTTGAGACTGAATTAGCCCACTTCATGATGAATAATGGTGCATTGTCACTTGGCACGCCAAACTCACCAATTTCTAAGTGGTCAGATGTTGCTCAAACAGCTACATTCCTGAAAGATATTGGAATTAAAGCTGGCGATAACTACGCAGTAATGGATCCTTGGTCTGCTCAACGTCTTGCTGATGCACAAACTGGCCTACATGCGTCTGACCAATTAGTGCGTACAGCGTGGGAAAATGCACAAATTCCGGGTAACTTTGGCGGTATTAAAGCTCTAATGTCAAATGGCTTAGCATCTCGTGAGCAAGGTGATTTTGGTGGAACACTGACTGTTAAAACAGCTCCAACAGTGGATTACACTGCTATTAAAGATTCCTATCAGTTCACCGTCACTCTTACTGGCGCAACAGCAAGCAAGACTGGATTCTTTAAGGCTGGTGATCAGGTTAAATTCACTGCAACACATTGGTTAAATCAGCAAAGCAAGCAAGCTCTGTATAACGGTTCCACTGCTATCAGTTTCACTGCCACCGTTCTTGAAGATGCAAACTCTGATGGTACTGGTGATGTCACTGTTAAACTTTCTGGTGTTCCGGTGTATGACGCAGTAAACACACAGTACAACGCAGTTGATCGCAAAGTAGCAGCAGGTGATGAGGTTGTGGTGATCGGTACTGCTAAGCAGCAAATGAAGCCTAATCTATTCTTTAATAAAATGTTCTGTGGTTTGGGCACTATCCCACTGCCAAAATTACACAGCATTGATTCAGCAGTGGCCACATATGAAGGTTTCTCTATCCGTGTACACAAATATGCTGATGGTGATGCTAACAAGCAAATGATGCGTTTTGACTTGCTGCCTGCCTATGTGTGCTTCAACCCACACTTTGGCGGTCAGTTCTTCGGGAACGTCTAATATCCTCGTTGTTTATTTGGGGGCTTCGGCTCCCTTTTTTATTTGAGGTAAATATGGAACGTAAAAGCGTTTTCGCATGGGCTAACAATGAAAATGGTTATGTACAGGCTGTCATTGTGGCTAGTGATTTTCCTGCATTTAAGGAACTTGGCTTCGTCGCTTCGGTTGATGAGGTTGTTAAACCAGAGGTAAAGAAATCTAAGGCAACTAAGAAGGCAGAAACAAATGGCAGTGACACTGACTAAAGGTGAAATTGTTCTATTTGCGTTGCGCAAGGCTGGCGTTGCTTCCGATGCGACGCTAACTGATGCTGAGCCGCAATCGGTAGAGGATGGTATTCATGATCTAGAAGATATGATGTCCGAACTACAAATAACATTTGGTGATTTGGGTTATAAGTTTTCACTAGAAGATGAGCAACCAGCGCCGGGTGATGATTCTGGCTTACCTCGCAAATACAAACAAGCTATCGGCTATCAATTGTTACTCAGAATATTAACTGATTACGGGCTAGAACCAACACCAAGGCAAGAGGCATCAGCGTCTTCTTCTTATGATGCATTATTTCTTGATACGCTTAAGGTTCCATCTATTGATAGGCGTGGGGATATGCCAGTTGGTCAAGGTAATAAATACACAGCTTTATGCGTAGATAGCTATTACGTCGAAAGGGGGTTTAATGCCACAGGTAAAGATTCCACTGGCTAGGGGTTTGCGAAAAGACCCGAACACAGCAGATTACATCGATGGTCTTCCTGTTAATATGTTGGCAACACCGAAAGAAATATTGAATGCGTCCGGATATTTGCGTTCGTTCCCTGCACTAGAAAAGCGTCATAGTGTTGATGGTGTGTCTCGTGGTGTTCAGTACAACACGAAAAACAACACGGTCTATCGAGTATGTGGTAACAAACTTTATCGTGGTCAGAATGCCATTGCTGACATTCAAGGCAAAGATAGGGTAACTATGGCGCACTCTGGTTACAGTCAAGCAGTAGCATCAGGCGGTAAATTAAAACTTTATCGTTATGACGGTGAGGTTAAAGAGTTATCTAACTGGCCTGAGGAAAAGGTAATTACCGAAGGCTATAAACGTGACGTTAAAAAATGGACTCACAAAGAAGGTAATGATGATTTTGTACCGCTCTCAAAGGGTGATCTGGATGGGTTCTTAACGTTAAAAATCACGCCTAAAACTTCTGATGGTAAAACCGGTAATGAGATGCTTATTACTGAGCAAATGGTGGGCGTTAAATTATCTCAGCAGGAAGATGACGAGAAACCTTATCTTACTGACGTTCTAGTCGAAGGCATTAAGCGTGCAGGCGGTAAAATTACAGTCACGTATAAAATGAACCTTGCTAAATCTAGCGAACAAACAGCCAAAGACGTTACTGAATTTGTAATGACGCAAGAAGTGTTAGAGGTAGTTGAAAGATACCCTCAATACGAATTAGGTGATGTTGTCGATGTTGCTCGTAACCGAGGGCGCTACATCTGGTTGCAGAAAGGCGGTGAAAGGTTTGGTGTCACTGACTTAGAAGATGAATCAAAGCCTGATCGTTATCGTCCATTTTACACCGCTGAATCTCAACCTGATGGCATCATTGCTATCGATTCTTGGCGTGACATGGTGCTTTGTTTTGGTTCGTCAACCATTGAATACTTCACCATTACCGGCTCAACAAGTGCGTCACAAGTAATATATGCGCCACAGCCGTCTTATATGGTTCAGATGGGTATTGCTGGTCGTGATGCTAAGTGTAAGTTCGGAGAATCATTTGCATTCATCAGCAACCCAGCAAACGGCGCACCATCTGTCTACATCCTTGGCTCTGGTTCTGCTAGTCAAATATCTACTGCAAGCATTGATAAAATCATTCGTGGTTACACATCTGACGAGTTGTCACGGACGGTTCTTGAGACTATTCGCTTTGATGGTCATGAGTTACTCATTGTTCACTTACAGTGCCATACACTTTGCTTTGACGCAGCAGGAAGCCAGCAATATCCGCAGTGGTGCATTCTAAAGTCTGGACTGTATGACGAAACCTATCGTGCAATTGATTTTATGTATGAAGGTAATCAGATCACAGTTGCGGATAAGAATGATGATCTTGTTGGTAATCTTGCTTTCAATAAATCATCTCAGTACGACAAGCAGGTCGAGCATATCCTATACACACCTATGGCTAAAGCCGATAACGCAAGGGTGTTCGATTTAGAGCTTGAAGCATCAACAGGCGTTGCTCAGATTGCTGATAAGTTATTTCTATCTGCAACGACTGATGGCATTAATTTTGGTCGAGAACAAATGATTGAACAAAACTCACCATTCCAATATGACCGACGTGTGTTATGGCGACGGGTAGGAAGAGTGAGAAAGAATATTGGGTTCAAGGTTCGCGTCATAACCAAGTCACCTGTAACACTGAGCGATCTATCGATGAGGGTTGAATGATGGCAAATGAAAACCTTTCTAAACCCATAGAAATTCAATCCGCTTATATTGTTCCAGATATCCTGCCTAATAACTTTAGCGAAACCTATCGACGCATAGTGTTAAGTGGCGCTGATGATACGGCAAAGGTGGCTGGTCGTGCAAATGAGGCTGGTGCTGAGGCTTTTGATGCTCAATCTAGAAATGATGAGCAAGATATTGTTCTTGAAGATCATGAAGAGAGAATTGGAAAAGCTGAAACAAAGATAGAGATACATGAACAACGACTAAATGATCATGAATTAAGAATTACTTCTGCTGAAGAAAAGATAATTGAGCATGAAATCAGGCTTAATGACATTGACGTTAAAGTTGAAAATCATGAACAGCGAATAACAACCGCCGAAAGTGACATTGATTATTTAACCGAAAAAACAGCAGAGATTGATGCAGATTATGTGTCACTGTCGAAGTTGACCAAGCAAACTCTTAAATCTCCTATCGATGTTTCAGCATCCTACTCAGTAAACGGAACTAAAGTTGTCGGCACTCGCGTCACTGGCTTTACATCAGCAACGGGCACAGCACTTAAGGGATCGTTTAATGCTAACCAGTCCTACTCATTCAGTGCTGATTACACTCGGTCAGAAATACAAACCTTAGCAAATGGGCTAATTGAGACCAGACAGAGAATCAAGGCGCTCGAAGATGCACTTCGCTCACACGGATTAATAGACTAATGGAAATTAAAATTATTGATAATCCTATTCGACTATCTGAGTTTTTAAATGATAAGTCGAACACGGGAAACATCGTTGATAGTAATGATCAGTATTTCATTAAACCCGACGCGCTTTACTTGGGTATTTATGAAGGAGTTCTATTGGTTGGTGTTTTTGAGGTGCGTAATTTTTGGCATACAGTCGTTGAGTGTCACGCTATCTTTGATGCTGGATTCCGTGGTAAGTACGCCTTTGATGCACACAAGCTATTCTGCAAGTGGTTACTTGAAAACAGTCAATTCACTAACTCAGTAACTATGGTTCCAGATACCACAAAATACGGTCGCGTTATTGTGAAAATGCTTGGTGCTATACGTGTCGGTCATTTAGATGATGCATATATGAGTAATGGTAAACCAGTAGGTGTCACTATCTATCAACTCAAACGCGAACAGTACGAGGAGTTATTAAAATGCTGATTATTTCAGAGAAATTCAGAAACTCACTGCTACCAATGCATGGATATATGAAAGGTGGTGGTGATGGTGGTGCTGGCGCTCAAGCTGATGCCACTCGTGAAGCCACGGCGTTACAGCGTGAAATGTGGCAAACGAACATGCAAAACCTTGCACCGTTTACTCCACTCGCTCAGCAGTATATTGGTCAATTGCAAAACCTATCTTCTTTAGAAGGTCAAGGTCAAGCATTAAACCAATACTACAACTCTCAAGCATTTAACGATTTATCAAACCAAGCTCGTTATCAGCAATTAGCCAGTGCAGAAGCTACCGGTGGATTGGGTTCAACAGCAACAAGTAATCAACTTGCATCTATCGCTCCTACGCTTGGACAAGGTTGGTTGGCTGACCAAATGAATAACTACCAGAACTTAGCCAACGTTGGTCTCGGCGCTTTGCAAGGTCAGGCTAGTGCCGGTCAAAACTACGCAAACAATATGGGGCAATTGCTACAACAAAATGCAAACGCTCAAGCGGCTATGGCTAATCGACCGTCATCAATGCAACAAGGAATGATGGGAGGTCTTGGTGGTGCTATGGCTGGCGCTCAACTTGGTAGTGTTGTTCCTGGTCTTGGTACTGCATGGGGCGCTGGTATTGGTGCTGGCGTTGGTTTATTGGGAGGATTGTTCTAATGGCTACATGGCAACCATCAGTTAACTCAGGTGGCTTTCTTGGTTCGATAGGTCAATTTAATGACAACGCACCAAGAGCCAGTGATGCAAATCCTGTTATTAACTCAATCAATCAAAGTAATGAGCTGGCTCGCTCTGGTGCTAATAATATGGGCTTACAAGCATTAAATGGGCTTGTTGGGCTTGCTGGTATCTATCAAGAAAATAAAGCCAAAGAGCGTCTTGGCGAATTCCAAAAAGCATGGGGTGAGGCGTACGCGAATAGTGATCGTGATGGCATGAGGCAGTTACTAGCTACTTATCCTGAATACGCTCAAGCTATCACTGGCGGTATGCAAGGTGTTTCCGCTGATGTTCGCGAATCTTTGGGTAACTTATCATCTGGCTATCGCAATGCGGTAATGAATGGTAATGCCACTGATTACGTTAGACAGAATGCAGATACATTTCGTCGCCTTGGCATTGACCCTGTGGAAGCCGTTTCTATTGCAGAAAAAGACCCTAAAGCGGCTGTACAGTTAGCTGATCACATTGGCATGTCATCACTTGGTATTGATGATTACTTCAACCTACAAGATAAACAACTTGGCAGACAGATTGACCAAGGTCGTTTAGATGAGCAAATCAGAAGCAATCAAGCTGGCGAAGCACTAACAAGAGAAGGTCATCAGATACAGGTTCGTGGCCAGAATATTTCTAGGGCGAATGCACTAACATCAGCCTATGCCCCAACCTCTGCAATGCAAAACTACTCTCAATATGCTCAGATGTTAAAAACTGACCCAGAAGGAGCTAAGGCGTTTGCTCAAGCTGCTGGGATAAATCCATCAGAAAAGAAATTATTTAAAGTTGAAGAAGCTCCTGATGGAGGAATAATTAAATATTATTCAAATGGCGACGAGGAGAGAGGATCTATAAATCAACCTGTTCAAATTGATGGAATGGGGAATCCAATATCTGTAAATCAAGCCAATAGAATAATGGAAAAATCAACAGGTGAGCAAAGAAAGGCGGCTGGGTTTGCCTTTAGGGTTAGAAATGGTATTGATACAGCTAACTCATTAGTAGATTCTGGAAAAGTGTCACCGCAAAGAGCGGCGGCTATTAATTCAGCCCTAAGGGATGGAACATTTGCAAGGATGGCTTTATCTGGTGATGAACAGTCATACATAGCATCAATGCAGGATGCAGTTTTAGCTATTCTTCGTAAGGAGTCAGGCGCCGCTATACCTAATTTTGAAATGGAGCGTTATTTTAGAACATACACCCCCCAGTTAGGTGATGAAAGCGCTGCTGTGAAAACAAAGGCTAGACTTCTTGAAAATCAATTCAAGGCAATTAGAGCAGAATCAGGCAAGGCATTTGATGCCATGATGGTTATTAATTCTGGATATGAAACACCATCTAACCAACAAGGGGGTAATGCTAACGGTAAACAGCAACCCCAAAAAACAACCATTGTAAATCAACAGGGAGGACAGACAGGTTCAATCTCTGAAGGAACTACCGCAACTAACCCAGCAACAGGGCAAAAAATAATTTTTAGAGGTGGTCAATGGCAACCGATTTAGGATTACCTGATGGATTCGTTTTGGATGAGCCTGTAAATAATAGCTTGCCAGATGGTTTTGTTTTAGATGGACAACCAGAACAAGCAGACCAACCATCACAACCAGAAAACAGCTATATCGCTGGCATGAAGCAAACCAATCAGAACCTTTCACAAGGTTTACAGCAATCGTCTGATGATGCTAAAGGTTTCCGTGAAAACGTAATGGATGCCTTCACTGGTGAAAGCAAGATGACTCCTGAAGTTCAAGGGCTAGAAGGGATCATGTCTTCGCCAGAAATGAATGCATTTAATACTGATGCAATGAAAGCTGCTTGGGTGCAAATGTTTGGTAATGATAACGACTTTGTAAAAGTCATCAGCAATATGGGCGGGCAAGTATCTCAAGATGAAAAGGGAAATTTACTGGTTGATTTACCTTCTGGTCGCTACGCATTAAATAAGCCCGGTCTATCATCTGAAGATGTCATGCCATTTATCGCGAACGCAGTTGCATTTACCCCAGCAGCGAGAGCGCCAACAATTGTCGGTGCAACAGCCAGATCAGCAGGTACAGACTTAGCACTGCAGTCATCCGTTAATATGGCAGGTGGTGGTGATATTAACCCATGGCAAACAGCGTTGTCTGCCGGTATTGGTGGAGGAGGAAAAGTTATTGAGCGCGGGCTTAGTGGTCTATCTCGTGCAGCAAGTGGAAATATCGCGCCAGAAACTCAACAACTATTAAGGAATGCGGAGCAAAACGGAATAGATGTACTAACAACAGATGTTTTACCACCAAGAACGTCAGTAGGAAGACAGCTTCAACAAGCCGGTGAGCAAAGTATTGGTGGTACTGGTAACCGCAGGGCGATACAAGCAGAGCAAAGAGAAAACTTTGTCGAGTCTGTTCCGCAGATGATTGAGCAAGAATTCGGTATTTATGCTCCGCATGTTATGCAAGGAGAGGTTAACGCAGGATTGCGCAGGGCTAAAGACATGCATGGTGGCGTGATAAATAACATTACTCAGCAAATGACAGGTGTTCCGGTTAATCCAACCAGATCTATTCCAGCAATTGATGAGGCATTACAACGGATAGGAAATGGTTTAGCTCCAAATAATGCCGCCACTCAAATATTAGGCAATCTTAGAAATAGAGTCGCTAATGGTGCTAGCTTTGAAGAGCTTCGTAATTTGAGGACAGAACTTCGTCAAAGTTTGCAGGGCGATAACTTAGCAATGCCTACAGCCCTTGAATCTGCATACAACAGAATAAACACCGCCATGACAAATGACATGAATAGATCTGTTGGTCAGAATTTGGGTGCAGGTCAGTTAAATCAACTTCGTCATGCTAATAACGAATATCGAAACATAGCTAGAGGGATAGAAAAGACGGGGCTAAAAAATGCCCTAGAGAAAGGTGACATCACACCAGAACTAATCAACAATCTTGTTTACAGCAAGCGCCCTAGTGATATTGCTAGAATATTCAATATGGTCAATGAGAATGGCAGAAACCAATTACGGTCTGCTTATTTGACTCGCGCCTACGAAAAGGCAAATGGATCTCCTCAGCGTATGGTTACTCAATTAAACCAGCTAATCAATCAATCAAATGGACAGGTGTTTAATACGGTCTTTAATCAGCAACAGAGGAGAATGGTTGAGGGAATGCGTGATGTTCTAGAGGCAACAAGAAGAGCTAGCACAGCAAACCAAGTTACACAAACGGGTATGTCGCTAATAACGCCAACACGAACAGCGGCAACGCTATTAACTGGCGGCACTTCGCTTGGCATTGAAGCCGGAACCGGGTTAATTGCGCGCATGTATGAATCACCAGCAATAAGAAATATGTTGTTGCGGTTACATAACACCCCAAGAGGCAGTACAGCTAGAGATAGAGCGATAACCAATATCATTAATACTCTAACTGCGACAGGTCAATCCGAAAACAGAAATTAGCAGAATAGTAATTATATTTACTATTTTCATATTCGCTTCATAAGCCTATCTATTACATAATATAAACAGTAATTTTATTAACGTTGGAATTATGATGAATAGAAGGCAACTAATATCTAAATTATTTACAGGAACTTTAGCTTCTTTATTCGGAGTTAAGGTGTTCGGACATTTAAAGGAAAAAGACATGATTCCAAACGTTGTCGTCAGCATGCCATCACAATTATTCACTCTAGCAAGGAAGTTCCAGGCTGCTAGCAATGGAAGGATTTTTATTGGAAAGATTGATACTGATCCAGCATTACCAGAAAACCAAATTCAGGTTTATTTAGAAAATGAAGATGGGTCTCATATCCCTGTCGCACAACCTTTAATTATCAATCAGGCTGGGTTTCCTGTTTACAATGGGCAAATTGCTAAGTTTGTGACAGTTGAGGGTCACAGCATGGCGGTATATGACAGTTATGGAGAGCAGCAATTCTATTATCCGAATGTATTGAAGTATGACCCTGACCAGTTTGAAGAAAGAATAACCGCAGAGCTAAAGTCATTGTCAATTTATCACATACCCTCAATTGCAACCCTAACAAACCTTAACTATAAAAAAGGAAAGATATGGGAGAGCGGGCTAATTTCCAGCTCTGATAACTGGTTTGTATTCGACAATGGTGGCACGCCTGAAATATGGGATGGGGTTGGAACATTAGGGAATGAACCCGCTCATCCATTTCAGCGAATAGCAACAAAACCGCCTGTAATTAGAAAACCAGTTGTTACCAAACTATACATGCCTCAGCCAAAAGTTTGTTTCATTGATTTTCGCGCATCCAGTCAAATGAAATATATGGAGCTAGCATTCAGGGTTGGTGAGGTGGCGGAGGATATTAGCGTTGTATTGAAAGGCTTTTCATCATCAAAAGCGATAGAAATCAGTGAAAATCCTTCTGGTGTTGGCGTGATCTACGTTGCTCAGGATGATAAATCAGGAACTAATCCAGCCTATTTGAAAAGCGCAGTGACTACATCAATATCTAATGGCGAACTAACAGTAACCCTTGCTAAGTCATCAGCCCCTACTGGTAGATACTGCCGATTTTCTCTGCGCTGCGTTGATGCTGATGTGAGCTTTGATAAAGCTTATATGTATTTAGGGTCGAAAGTCGTCGCGCATTCAGCGTTATCTTGGATGGGGGTAGCAACATATCGCGAGTTCGTCGACTCTGATAGTAATTTTTCTGTTAAGTATCAAGTATCAGGAAGTAGTACTGTTGAACGAGATTCTTTACTAGCTATATCGATGCGAGGCGGTAATAGCTTCTTATCAGAGATAATGTCGCTAAGCAAAGCCTATGCGTATTACTCATCGGCTAAAGCGGTCATTAATAGATTTATGTTTGTCGATGGCGGGGCTTACTATGAGCCTTTACGCCAAAGACAGTGGATAATCCGAGGCGACTGTGACATTTGGGCTCCGAACGGAGCTACAATACTTGGGGGCGTTGAAATGAAAACTGGGGCATGGGTGCAGGTTGAAAATTCGAATAGGTCAACGCATTACTGCCCGTATGATGTTTCAACAAACCCAGACAGCGCAATCAGAAACGGAACTAAGCAGCCATTTGTCTATGTTGAGATGCAGACACGGTCAATTGAAAGTGCTTTTACTCGTGAGTTGAAAAACGTATCAAGTATTGATGCTGTTAAAAACACTGATTTTTCATACTACTTTGATCACTCTAACGGTAATTTATATTTCAGTTGGAATAAAGAAAACCAGAATGCCTATTTATATGTTTGTGAATCGGACTCAGTATTCTATAACGATGGAAATTTTAATGTAAACATTTGGGGGATCACAGCAAAAGCAGTAAAATTAAATTGCTTTGATTTTAGAAATGCGACGTATATTAATTCAGAATTTGGTGGTCCTATTGCAAAACTGTATGACTGTAATGCAAGCGTAGCATTTTCAGGTAACGGATTTAGCACAAATAACTATGACTGCGTCTTATACAACTGTAATGGAAAGTCTGTTGGCAATGATGGTGCTGGATTTCATAACAACGGGGTAAGTTATATCATTGGTGGAAGTTACTCGAATAACTCTGATGATGGTATTTCTCATCATGAAAATTGTGTAGGATGTGTCATTGGTTCTCATTTGAAATACAACGGAGCTGGTAACTCAACTCCAGCTTTTGGGGCTAAAGTATATCACTGGGATATTGTTAGCCGAAAAGCAAAAATGACGAAAACAAAACCTTACGCTGGAACCTTGGCTTGCATATCTGGTCAGGATTTTGACAAGACAGAGGCTTATTATTTTACATGTGATACTGATAATGGTTATTTTGCTGAATCTCAGCAGAGTGGAAAAATAGCCGATCTTCATGCATACAACAGATGTGGTGATGACATAAATATTACATCAACTCAATTCACAAATATTTTCAAATCGTAGTTTTAATCGATCATTAAAGTACGTTCTCAAATGTGCTGGTTGTTGTCGTTCAACTTCGGACGCAGCAACTGGCATGTTGAGGCGTTCTTTATATGCGACACCTGAAGCAGCCAAGTCGACATTAATCTTGTCTTTTTCTTCTTGAGTTAGGTTTGCGAGGTTCATAACGGGTCCAGTTAGTTTTTGGAGAGTATAGCAGGGTGTGGAATTAAAAAATCAGAGGTGGTATAAAAGTATCACCTTTCTCACAGATTCGATCTCCAAATCAATTTCATTTTCCCTAATTGGGTAAAATTATGGGTAAATTATTTAAAGTTTCGTAATTTATCGCTATAAATCAACGTAATAACCATTGATTGTGAAGTCTGTAGGGAACGCCAGTCGCTTTTCTCGCCTAACCATCAAAGATATTTATTTTTATCTTCAAGAAGATAATCCAAAATTTATTTTTTAATAAGTCTTTTATCTAGCCTTATGATAAAACTTATTGAGAATATAAAAAATCACACTATGATTAAGAAGTTTAAATAAAATAGTAGCTTAATTGCTGTAATAAAATAAGTAAAACCAACTAATATATGATGATAAATAAAATACATTCAAAGGGTTAAGTTTATATGGATATAAAATCAATTAATTGTGTTCGGTATTTAAAATTCTTTTTATTTGCTTATTTCTTTTTACTGATGGGATGCAGTTCTAGACCTACTGATATGCTTGTACCTCCTGAAAATTTTCATCAAGTTTCAGCGCAAGTTTATCGTTCTGGTCAACCAATGAAGGGTGAAATGAAGTGGTTAGCGTCACAGGGAATTAAAACAGTGATTAATTTACGCCAATACCACAGCGATAGCGATGATGTTGAAGGCACTCAGCTTGAGACGTTTCAAGTAAGAATGAATGCAAAAAAAATTACGAATGAAGATGTAATTACAGTATTACGTAAAATAAATAGCACATCAGATCCGGTATTAGTTCACTGCTGGCATGGAAGTGATCGTACCGGAACAATTATTGCGATGTATCGTCTTGTATTTGAAGATTGGACTAAAGAACAAGCAATTGCCGAATTACGAAAAAAAGAGTACGGATACCATGAAACCTTTTTCCCTAATATTATTCAATATATAGAAGAAGCTGATATTCCTACATTGAAACAGCAGGTTTTTGGTAACGATACATCTATAGATACCTCTATAAAATAGATTTTGATATCTATTAATGACGTGCTTTTTCTTAGTATTAAGAAAATAGCACTTATTATTGATTTAATATCAAACACCATAAAGAAAATTAGGGTAGATTGAGGCAATAAACAAGATTGGTAACAGCAACTACGGTAAGAATATGTCTAATAGCCAAATTACGTTAATTTCAGAAATTACTTGTCCAAAGTGTAATCATACCCAAGCAGAAACAATGCCAACAGATGCTTGTCAGTGGTTTTATGAGTGTACGCATTGCCACACATTATTAAAACCATTAGCAGGAGATTGCTGCGTTTTTTGTTCTTATGGAACAGTACCTTGCCCACCAATTCAAGAAGCAAAATTAGCAGGTAAACCCTCTTGCTGCTGCCAGCATAAAAAATAATGTCTTTACCTATAACAATGATAAAAAACAGTTGTTATTTCAAGAGGAAAGTAAGCTATTAAATAGTATGTATGGCTAAGTGAAGTGTAATGTAATAAAGGTGTTGATAAGTTTTATAAAGTAAAAACAAATGAAATAAGTAAACTATGACTTGTATAAAAAATATTTTATTGCTAGATTAAATTTAGTCTATTTATAAGGTTATTTATCTTATGTTATATATAACAACCTCTCCGAGTATTATTATTACCATCACTTAGTGGTGGGGATTGGTTGTATTTAAACCCGCCAGATAAGCGGGTTTTTTATTTACTCCTTGTCTGACATAAATTTATAGATAAGGAATAAAATATGTTTTCTGAATCTGAAGTAAATCAACATACCCTATCGCTGACTCAATTAATTACTGATGCAGACCGCGCTATTACAGAAGAGAACTTTGACTTCTTAATCCATTTCTACACCGAAAATGGCACTTTAGTCGTTAAAGAAGATTTAAATATTTCAGGAAAATCAGCACTAAAAAAAGCCTTTATGGCGATAGCGGAATTTTTTAATCACTCACTCTATGTGTCTCAAGGTAAGGTTAAGGTCATTTTTGGTGAAGATTGTGCATTAGTGCTCGCTGAAACGCTGTTGCATGCCAAAATGCCGAATGGCACTGATTTTGATACAGTAAGAGAAGCAACTTATGTTTTTAAGTTGGTTGATAATCGATGGTTATGTGTCATTGATAATTCTTATGGTACTGACTTATTAAAATCAACATCAGATGTACGCTTACATTTTTTATGTGGAAAAATAGCTTCAGGTAAATCAACCTTAGCTAAAGTACTTTCAAATCATCCAAGAACAGTATTAATTAATGAAGATGAGTGGTTATCGCAGCTTTTCCCAAATCAAATAAAAACAGTGGCAGATTATATTGAGAAAAGTGAGCTTGTTAAAAATGTTTTAGCCGTACATGTTGCAAATCTTCTTAATGCCGGAAACAGCGTTGTTATGGATTTTCCCGCGAATACTCCAAACCAACGTCGTTGGCTTAAATCTTTAGCAGATAATAAGGGAATACCTTATTTATTTCATGTGCTGAAGGTGGATAATAGTGAGTGTAAAAAAAGGTTATTGTTGCGTAACCAACACAATGAAAACCCATTTAAAACAACAGAAACTGAATTCGATCTTATTACTCAGCATTTTTCTTATCCTGATCCATCTGAAGGTTTGAATCAGAAAGAATATGACTGATTTAAAAAAATGTAGCTTATTTTTTATATTAGCCGAGATAACAGGGATAATATTGTAATTTAGCTCAATCGGATAAACTCAAAAACTGAATTATCTTATAAGATCAACACCTAATAAAAGTATCACTTATTGCCCGTTGACAGTATTATGTATAAAGTTAATGGATATGCAAAATATAATGCTATTCATAATAAAATAGCTAGCGGAGAACATTATGAAGTATCGCCTGTGCGGTGTTGCGCTTTCAATCGCCTTACTTTCAGGATGTGCAAGTTCCTCTAATAATGGGGATGGGCGTTCTGATCCATTGGAAGGATTCAACCGCCAGATGTTTGATTTTAACTATTATGTTTTAGATCCCTATATTTTGCGCCCGGTGGCTGTTGTTTGGCGTGATTATGTGCCACCACCAGCACGCAATGGTTTATCTAATTTTTTAGGTAACCTAGAAGAGCCAGCAAGTATGCTAAATAGTGTATTACGTGGTGATTTTGAGAAAGGCGCTAAACATTTTGGTCGTTTCTGGATTAATACTGTCTTTGGCATTGGTGGCTTAATTGATGTCGCGGGTATGTCTAAAGAATCGATGGAAAAAGAAGTTCCAATGCGCTTTGGTAGTACATTAGGACATTATGGTATGGATTATGGTCCTTATGTTGTATTACCGGGCTATGGTAGCCTTACCGTTCGTGAAGAGGGCGGTAATTTAGCTGATGTTACTTATCCTGTACTCAGTTATCTTACATTTTGGATGTCAGCAGGAAAATGGGCATTGGAAGGAATCGAAACACGTGCTCAATTACTCGATTCAGATGCTATTTTGCAAAATTCATCAGATCCGTATTTGATGATGCGCGAAGCTTATTTCCAACGAAATGACTTTATTGCCAATGGCGGAGAGTTAAAACCTAATGATAATCCTAATGCAAAAGCGATTGAGGATGATCTAGATTCTATCGACTAAGATTCAGTATGTTGATAAATAAAAAATGGTCTTTTTCAAGACCATTTTTTTCGGGTAAAAATAAAAAACGGATTAGAAGCGATAGTTAAAGTTCATACCGTATAACCATGCCTTACCTGTTGCATCAAATTCATAAGGTGGCAAAGGTGCATTTTCAGATAGTTTTTCTTTAATATTCACTTTACGTCCATGCATATAGGCTAAACCTACATCGACAGACATATCTTTGTTAAATGCATAGGTTGCTCCTGCACTTAACCAGAAACGGTCTTGGTCTGGAATAGAGATAGAGCGTTTGTTAGCGGGTACTGGGCTATCATCAAAGGCGACACCAGTACGGAATGTCCAATTATCGTTGTGATAATAGGTTGTCCCTATTGCCATACGCCATGCATCACGGAAACCTTCTTCTTTTATGAACAGTTGTTGACCATCACTTTTACGTGTTGCTCTTAACTCTTCAAAAGTACTCCAGCTAGTGTAAGCGAAGTTATAGTGAACCGCCCATTTTGGTGCTACACGATGATAAGCGGCAAATTCCCAAATTTCAGGTAAATTAAGGTCTAGTTTACCAGCAACGGTTTCACCATTGGTGCCAATGATACCAATGCCTTCAAGTGTAGGATGTGGTGGTAAATCATTTTGGTATTCACCATCGTTAAATTTCACTTTAACCTTAGAACGGTAAGTGAAGCTAACACGGTTATCTTCATCAAACTCATATAATAATCCCGCATTCCAACCAAAGCCCCATGCATCACCTTTTAGTTGAGCAACACGAGCGGATGGCGAAACAGGGAACCCGATTAAACCAGGTAATTCTCCAGCATGACGAGTGATTTCAGCATCAGCATACAGAGCATTTAAACCTAAACCGACGCTAAATTGGTTATTAACACGATAACCTGCCGCTAAGTTTAAGTTCATGGTTTTTAAATCCGTCTTTCCACCAATGACACCCGCTGGGTAATCTTTCTTGAAATCGGTCGCTAAACCAAAGTTAGTTGTGCCAGATGCACCAATTGCCCATTTGTCGTTAATTGGGGCAACAAAGTGAATGTTAGGGACTAATGCGCTTGGTGCAATATCATCCGCACTTGTATTTGCACCAGTTAGTGGTGATTTACCTTTGATATCGACGCTTGGGTTAATATGAATAGCACCCACTGAAAATTCAGGGCGGTCAAACATAGTGAGTGCGGCTGGGTTTCGGCTACCTACGCTTGCGTCATCTGCAATAACGCCTTCCCCTGAAAATGCACGACCTAGTGCTGAAGTAGAATATTCATTTAACTGAAAACCGGCAGCGCCTGCTTGAGAGGAGATAGCTCCTACAAAGGCAGCTAGTGCTGTGCGAGTAAACAGGTTTTTACGGTTCATGACCTAAACCCTCATAATTTTTTTAAGTTAGTGACTTCTGATTAGAAGCGCTGGATTTTAGGTGCGGTTGTCGTTATGACAAATCAGACCAGTTGCTTAAGTATAAAGTTGAACAACGTAAATGTTGCAAGCATGTTTTATTAATATTGCCATTTTGATTTCAAAATTGAGAAGTGATTAACATATTTTTTACAAAACGTGTCGATAAAGATGTTTTTGATTGTTAAATAAACAGTAGAATCAATTTTTTTTGTAAAAGTGTAAAATAATTTGAGCTAAAGCAGTTTATTTTATTTTTTTGCGATTATGATAGATAATTAACATTTCTTTCGTTGGGAGAGTAAAATGGCAGACGCAATTAATCGTTGTAGTGCAGAAGAAACAGCTGCTTGCTGTTGTGTAGATGTGGGAACCATTATCGATAACAAAAACTGTACTGCTTCATATGAACATATCTTTTCTGATAAAGCACAAGCTGAAGCAATGTTCGCGCAATTGAGTGCAAAAGCACAATCAACAGCTTCAGAACCTTGCCAAATAACGCATAAATTTTCTGACGTTGATGGTGGTGTTCAATTAACGGCTGACTTCACTTTCTCTTGTGAAGCTGAAAACTTAATTTTCCAGTTGGCATTACGTTAATCTACTGAAAGTAAATAAAACTAAGGCTGTTGAATATCAACAGCCTTTTTATATCCAGCCTTTTTATATCCAGCCTATTATTCACCCTATATTTCATCGTTATTTATCACTCCTTTTTACTATTATTTGAGACTTTCAGGCATTTGAAAGAAATAATGCGCGTCAACTCCCACTTCTCATAAAATGATGTTTCTGATAAGTGAAAAATTTGTTAACACTATTATCAGGTCAGACCTCTTTGGTGTTATGGGATCAATTTTCAGGAGTCGTTATGAAGTCATCAACTAACAGTGCTGTAAAAGATCGCATTGCTATTGTAAGTGGTTTACGTTTACCTTTTGCAAAACAAGCGACGACATACAGAGGGATCCCTGCTGTTGAATTGGGGCGAACAGTTGTACAAGAGTTAGTTCTTCGCAATGAAATTCCACCGGAGCTAATTGATCAACTGGTTTTTGGACAAGTTGTTCAAACGCCAGAAGCCCCCAATATTGCAAGAGAAATTGTTCTTGGTGCAGGGTTAAGTGTTAAAACTGATGCTTATAGTGTGACGAGAGCTTGTGCAACAAGTTTTCAAGCAATAGCCAATGTTGCTGAAAGTATGTTTGCAGGTCATGTTTCTGTGGGAATTGCTGGTGGTGCGGATTCCTCTTCTGTTTTACCTATTGGTGTTAGCAGAAAACTGGCTGATGTATTACTCAGTTTAAATAAAGCTAAAACGTTAGGTCAAAAATTAAGTTACTTAAGTCAGTTAAGACCTCGTGATTTATTACCTGTTGCTCCTGCTGTTGCTGAATACTCGACAGGGTTACGCATGGGCGATACCGCAGAACAAATGGCGAAGACTTATCATATTTCAAGGGTTGCACAAGATGAATTAGCGCATCGTTCTCATCAACTTGCAGCTAAAGCATGGGAAATGGGAAAATTAAATGATGAAGTCATGACCGCATTTTTTCCTCCTTACAGGGAAGGTTTTCATCAAGATAATAATATCCGCAAAAACTCCGTATTAGACTCTTATGCCAAGTTAAAACCCGCTTTTGATAGACGTCATGGCAGTGTTACCGCAGCAAATAGTACGCCGTTAACTGATGGCGCTGCTGCTGTGCTAATGATGAAAGAGTCGGTTGCTAAGAGTTTGGGGTATCAACCATTAGGTTATCTTCGTAGTTATGCTTTTACGGCAACTGATGTATGGAAAGATATGCTATTAGGTCCTTCATATGCCACACCTTTGGCTCTTTCTAGAGCAGGACTTGCTCTTAGTGATTTAACCTTAATTGATATGCATGAAGCTTTTGCTGCTCAAACTTTGAGTAACTTAACGTTATTTGCTAGCGAACGATTCGCCAAAGAGCAGCTTGGGTTATCTAAAGCAATTGGTGAGGTGGATATGGATAAATTTAACGTATTAGGTGGCTCAATCGCTTATGGACATCCATTTGCTGCAACAGGCGCTAGAATGGTCACACAGACACTACACGAGCTTAAGCGTCGAGGTGGTGGGTTTGGGTTAACAACAGCCTGTGCGGCTGGTGGATTGGGTGCTGCAATGATTTTGGAGGTGGAATAATGGACTTACAACAAACAAAAGAGACCACGCCAGAAATATTACCCGTGTTCCAATTTTCAGTACGTACAGACAAAGTCGGAATTATTAGCATTGATGTGGTTGGTGAAAAAGTAAACACCTTAAAAGCGGAGTTTGTTGAACAGTTCCAAGGTGTTTTAAAACAAGCACAACAACATTCAGGTGTAAAAGGGTTAATTATTACATCCGGTAAACCAGACTGCTTTATTGCTGGTGCAGATATATCAATGATTGCAGGGTGTAAAACAAAAGAAGAGGCAAGTGCTTTAGCAAAAGCTGGGCAAGATCTCTTTACTCAACTTGAGAACTATCCATTACCTGTTGTTGCTGCAATTAATGGTGCATGTCTTGGGGGCGGGCTTGAGTTAGCTTTAGCTTGTCATGGACGCATTTGCTCTGATAACAGCAAAACACGCTTAGGTTTGCCAGAAGTTCAATTGGGTCTGCTTCCAGGCTCTGGTGGAACACAGCGCTTACCTCGACTAATTGGTGTAACTGCGGCATTAGATTTAATTCTGACAGGAAAGCAAGTCAATGCTAAACGCGCATTAAAACTGGGTATTGCAGACGATGTTGTATCCCAAGATATTTTATTAGATGTTGCTGCAAAGTGGATTTTATCAGGCAAAAAAGGGCAGAAAAAACATTCAATGCTTGAGCGATTTTGGGCTAATACCACGTTGGGGCGTAATATTTTATTTGGGCAAGCTAAAAAACGGATTTTAGCGAAAACGAAAGGGCATTACCCTGCGGCTGAACGTATCTTGAGTGTGATAGAAAGAGGGCTTGAAAAAGATATCCAAGCAGGTTTTAAAGAAGAAGCAAATGCGTTTGGTGAATTAGCAATGACACCTGTTTCATCGGCGTTGCGACATCTCTTTTTTGCATCAACAGCACTAAAAAATGAAACCGGTGCTAACGAAAAGCCAGCTCTATTAAAGCATGTTGGTATTTTAGGTGGGGGATTAATGGGTGGTGGTATCGCTTTTGTCACTGCAACCAAAGGAAATTTACCTGCCAGAATTAAAGATATAAGCGACAAGGGTATTGCTCAGGCGCTTAACTATAGTTGGAAAGCACTCTCTTCAAGAGTGAAGAAAAAAAGATTATTACCTCGCGAACGTCAGCGTCAAATGGGGTTATTATCGGGTACGCTAGACTACAGTGGTTTTCATCAATCTACTATTGTGGTTGAAGCGGTATTTGAGGATCTTGCCTTAAAGCAAACCATGGTTGCTGAAATTGAAAAAATAGGTGAAGGAAAAATTATTTTTGCTTCAAATACTTCATCTCTGCCTATCCACAAAATTGCAGAAACAGCAAAATATCCAGAAAATGTGATTGGACTTCACTACTTTAGCCCAGTAGAAAAAATGCCATTGGTTGAAGTGATCCCTCATGAAAATACCAATGAAAAGACGATTGCAACCACTGTCGCTTTTGCAAAAAAACAAGGAAAGGTTGCTATTGTGGTGGGAGATAAGCCCGGTTTTTATGTTAACCGCATTTTGGCACCCTATATCAGCGAGGCGTTAACTTGTTTAGTTCAAGGTGAGCCAATTGAGAATATTGATAAAGCATTAGTCCAATTTGGTTTTCCTGTAGGACCCATTCAATTATTAGATGAAGTTGGTATTGATATAGGTACAAAAATCACACCTATTTTAGTTAACGCATTTGGTGAGCGGTTTACTTCACCACCAGCAGTAGACGCGATTATTGCTGATGATAGAAAAGGGCGTAAAAATGGTCGTGGTTTTTATCTTTATGCTCGTCATGGGTTGCCATCACTGTTAGGTAAAACGAAAAAACGTCCTGATCCTGCGATTTATCGACTATTAAATATTAAGCCAAAGAGTCAATTATCGGCTTCAGAAATTACAGAGCGCTGTTTATTGCTCATGCTTAATGAGTCTGTTCGCTGTTTAGAAGAAAACATTATTAAACAACCAAGAGATGGCGATATTGGCGCTGTTTTTGGTATCGGTTTTCCGCCTTTCTTTGGCGGTCCTTTCCGCTATATGGATAGCATGGGAACCACTAAAGTGGCAGAAAAACTCAATCAGCTTGCCGAACAATATGGTGAAAAATATCGTCCTTGTGAACGATTAATAGAAATGGCTAAACGTAATGAACGTTTCTATGACTAGACTATTCGCTATTTTTTTAATTTGTCACAATAGTTAGAATTAAGGCGCTTATGCGCCTTTTTTCTTTTCTCGTTTGAGTCAGATTAAGAATTGATGAATTTTTAATGGAAAATAGAGTCAAAACTGTTAATCATAGGGAGATATGGCAAAATAGTTTTTCGGCAATGTATTTAAAAATGATGTTTTTCAAAATAATATTCTGAAAAACAAAATTAGATGTTTAGATTAATGAGTGTAATTCAGCAATTAAAATAGCATTATTTCAAATTGTGGCATTCAATAACCTTTGTGGAAATATGTTAGTTTACGTCGATTGAATAACATCTTAGAGCTAATTAAAGCTCGTAATTACAAAAATAAAATAGGTTTAATAATTTACTATGCAAATTTTTATTATGCGCCACGGAGAAGCTGCACTTGATGCTGCAAGTGATGCAGTTCGCCCACTAACAGAGCGTGGGCAGCAAGAATCAATAAAAATGGCACAATGGATGACCCAGCAAAATCATAAAATTGATTATGTTCTTGTTAGCCCTTTTTTACGTGCTCAACAAACATTTAATGCAGTAAAAACAGGATTAGCATTACCTAATAAAGTTGAAACTGACGATGGGCTTATTCCTGGTGGTAATCCAGACCATGTTGCTCACTATTTACGAGCATTAGGTGATGCGGGTTATCAAAATATTTTGGTTATCTCACACTTACCTTTGGTGGGATATGTTGTTGCAGAACTTTGCCCTTCTGTGTGTGCACCTATGTTTTCTACATCAACCATCGCTTGTGTTGATTTTGACCTTACTAAAGGTGCTGGTGCACTATTGTGGCAAGTTTCGCCATCAGCACTAAATCAGTAATTTTGTTGGGTAAAAACGAATAAATTTAAGTTATACCACTTTGGGGTTTAGCGGCGAGCAGTATCATCATTTTCAACTAAGAGTAATAAAGCAGCATCGCCACCCCACTCTTTAGGGGCTTGATGAAAAGCAATAACATCAGGATGTTGAGCTAACCAAAGTGGCGTTTGTTGTTTTAAAATATGTTTACCGTGACCATGCATAATACAGGCGCAGTAAACATGTTCACGTCTACATGCTGCAATTAATGCACCAATTTCTTGTTTAGCAATAAGTTGGGTAAGCCCATGTAAATCTAAAAAGAACTCTGGTGCATAATCGCCTCTACGTAACTTTTTTAGTTCATAGGCATTTGCACCTTCTCGTAAATAGCGAGTCGGTCCTTCCGTTGCTAAATTAGGCTGAAACTCATCTGAAAAGTAGTATGAGGCATCCACTTGCTCTTGTTGCAATCGCTCAACGGCATAATGCATCACTTTTTTGCGTCTAGGTGAATGGACAATTTTATCTTGTGGTAATTTTTTAGTGCCTTTTACCATTTCTTTAAATAACTCAAGATCAGATGTTTGCAAAGTCAATTTTTTGTTCATTTTTTTCGGTGCTTCATAGTGTTATCTATTTTATAAGACAATAGTACATGAAATAGTTGCAGATATAAAAAAGTTATACGCTAAAAATTTGAACAAAAAAAGGCAGGGAATTTACCCTGCCGAAATAGTCACATAGCTAGCAAATATGGGTGTTTCATGAACATATATTGAGTTCATGGTGTTATCTGAACATAAAACAAGCTCAGTACTTCTATCTATCAATTCAGTTTGCAGTAAAGATAAAGTTTATTGATATCGTTAAGGACTCTCTTTTTCTTATATTTGCACTAGATGGCTGAATATAAGTGTAAATAACATAAAAAGTACCATTGGCGTATCTTAGTTACTACATAACGGGTTCTATTATTAGTATGGTCGCCATTTCTATATTTTCTAATGAAAGGTAAATTATAAGTTTATTAGGCTAATTATTGATGAAATTCTTGTTATCTAATTTGTTTTTTGTTGGTATTTTAGTTTTTAAATCTAATGGTGTTTTGTGAGATGTAATTCTGTTGTGTAAATAGTATGAAGTTGTATTTTTTTATTATTCACCGCTGATTTATCATCATCTTCATGGCAAACTACACACTTTCCATTTATTCAGAGGACAACGGTTTTGGATATAACAACAAAAGAAGAAGCGATAGCTGATTTAAGCACGATCCTAGATATGTTACGCTGGGCTATGAGTCAATTTAACTCATCTGATATTTATTATGGCCACGGTACGGATAACGCTTGGGATGAAGCCTTACAGCTAGTATTACCTACGCTTTCACTTCCTTTGGATGTGCCAGATGCCTTATTATCAACACGACTCACCACCTCTGAAAAGATAGCTATCATTGAGCTTATTGAAAGCCGAATTGAACAAAAAATTCCTGTGCCTTATTTAACTCATCGTTCATGGTTTTGTGGTCATGAGTTTTATGTAGATGAACGAGTGCTAATTCCGCGTTCACCAATAGGCGAATTAATTAATAATCATTTTGATGGGCTAATTCAAAACGAACCTGCACGTATTTTAGATTTATGTACAGGAAGCGCATGTATCGCAATTGCTTGTGCCCATGAATTTGAAGAAGCTGAAGTCGATGCAGTAGATATCTCTGAAGATGCTTTAGAAGTGGCTCAATTTAATATTGAAAACCATGGGTTAATTCATCGCGTCTATCCAATGCAGTCCGATTTATTCAGTGAGATAGTGCCAACACCTTACGATATTATTGTAACAAATCCACCCTATGTAGATGCTGAAGATATGGGTGATTTACCTGATGAATATCATATCGAGCCTGAACTCGCGCTTTCTTCAGGTATTGATGGTCTTGATATCACGCGTCAAATTCTATTAAACGCACCAAATTATCTTAATGAAAAAGGTATTTTAGTGTGTGAAGTGGGTAATAGTATGGTGCATCTTATTGAACAATATCCAGAAGTGCCTTTCACATGGCTTGAGTTCGAAAATGGTGGTCTAGGTGTCTTTATGCTGACTCGTGAGCAGTTAGTGGAGTTTTCAGACAGCTTTTCAACGGATAAACGTTGATGTAATAGTTTCTAGGCGTTAGATTGTTATTCTTGCAATAACATAATGATAACATCACACAGCTCAAGACAGGAATAACGGGATGGCAGGAAATAGTATCGGACAATTGTTTAGAGTGACCACCTTTGGCGAGTCACATGGTATAGCTCTCGGATGCATTGTTGATGGTGTACCACCAGGATTACCATTAACAGAAGCTGATTTACAAGGTGATCTGGATAGACGACGCCCTGGTACTTCTCGCTATACAACCCAACGCCGTGAACCTGATCAAGTTCGTATCTTGTCGGGTGTTTTTAATGGTGTCACAACGGGTACAAGCATTGGCTTATTGATTGAAAATACCGATCAACGTTCTCAAGACTACAGTGAAATTAAAGATGTTTTTCGCCCAGGACACGCTGATTATACTTATGAACAGAAGTATGGTTTACGTGATTACCGTGGTGGTGGACGTTCTTCAGCGCGTGAAACTGCAATGCGTGTTGCCGCTGGAGCCATTGCTAAAAAATACCTTAAAGAGAAATTTGGTATTGAAATTCGTGGTTGTTTAACACAATTAGGACCTATTGAGTGTGAGATTGTTGATTGGTCCATTGTTGAAACAAATCCCTTCTTCTGCCCTGATCCTTCACGTTTAGATGCTCTAGATGAATATATGAGAGCGTTAAAAAAAGAAGGAAATTCAATAGGTGCAAAAGTTACTGTTATTGCTGATGGTGTTCCCGCTGGATGGGGGGAGCCAGTGTTTGATCGTCTAGATGCTGAGCTTGCTCATGCATTAATGAGCATTAATGCCGTTAAAGGCATTGAGATTGGTGATGGTTTTGGTGTGGTGACGCTTAAAGGCACTGAAAATCGTGATGAAATCACAAAAGAGGGTTTTAGCAGTAATCATGCTGGTGGTATTTTAGGTGGAATAAGTAGTGGGCAACCTATTGTTGCACATATCGCTTTAAAACCGACATCAAGCATTACTATTGCAGGTAAAACCATTAATCGTGATGGTGACGAAGTCGAAATGATAACGAAAGGTCGTCACGACCCTTGTGTTGGTATTCGCGCTATTCCAATAGCCGAAGCAATGATGGCAATTGTTTTACTTGATCATGCGTTACGCCAACGTGGTCAATGCGGTGATGTAACACCACCATTAATGCAGTGGTAATGATAAATAATTTAATCCATATAATTATCAGTTATGTGGATTAACTTTTATTTCGCGTTTGGTTTTATGCTTTTTTATATTTAGTTTTCTGTTCTTTATATAGGTGTGAGCGCCTAAAATTATTATGCTCAGATCGTGTTGCTGTTCTTTTGTTTTTACATAATAAAACGGCAATATCTTCAGCAACACGTCCCCTTCATCTCTGATTAATTCGGATAGATAAATGGATTGGCTATTTTCAGAGGGCATCTACCTTCTCCTATTTTTTATTGCGATGATTGCAGGTTTTATTGATTCTATTGCTGGTGGCGGTGGGCTTATTACTATTCCGGCATTACTTTCAGTAGGAATATCTCCAGTACAAGCATTAGCGACAAATAAACTGCAATCTGTTGGTGGCTCTTTTTCGGCAACACTCTATTTTATACGTCGCAGAGTGATTGATTTAAAATCACAACGATTTGCCATTTTGATGACTTTCATCGGTGCTGTTTCAGGTGCCATGTTGGTGCAATTTATTAATCCAGAGCTCCTTAAACAAGCACTTCCTATTCTCACCATTGCTATTGGTCTCTATTTCCTACTCACACCTTCGATTGGAGCCCAAGACAGTAAACAACGAATTGGCTACTATACGTTTGGTGCTGTGCTTGGTGGTGGCGTCGGTTTTTATGATGGTATTTTCGGACCAGGAACAGGCTCTTTTTTCGCTTTAGGTTATGTCATGTTACTTGGATATAATCTCTCAAAAGCGACGGCTCATGCAAAGTTACTTAACTTCACCTCTAATTTTGGTTCCTTGCTGTTTTTTATTATTGGTGGGCAAGTTATTTGGACTATTGGTTTAGTTATGCTCTGTGGGCAATTTATTGGTGCTCGCTTAGGTGCAGGGTTAGTGTTAACAAAAGGACAAAAATTAATAAGACCTATGCTAGTCATTATCTCCTTTTTGATGAGCATCAAACTTATTCATGATAATCATGGCGATACTATTGCACTTTGGTTCTCTGCGCTTTTTAAATAGGAATAAATGGTTTTTAAATGTCAGAACATCATTATCAGCAGTTAATTGATATATTTAATCAATGCTTTAGCGATAGCTATCAAACCCGTTTAGTTAAAGGGGATGATGAACCTATATATTTACCAGTAAGTGAAGCGTCTCCTTATCACCAAGTTGTCTTTGCGCATGGTTTCTATGCAAGCGCATTACACGAAATATCTCACTGGTGTATCGCAGGAAAAGAGCGCCGCCAGCAAATTGATTATGGTTATTGGTATTGCCCTGATGGGAGAGATGCTGAGACTCAAGGGCAATTTGAAGTTGTTGAAATAAAACCTCAAGCATTAGATTGGTTATTTTGCCAAGCCGCAGGTTATCCTTTTAATGTCAGTTGTGACAACTTAGAGGGCGATTTTGAGCCTGACCGCTATGAGTTTAGAAACAAAGTAAGAGAGCAAGTTCTTAGCTATTTAGGTGAGAAAAACATCCCACCTCGCGCACAGCTATTTATTAATGCGTTACATTTGTTTTACAATACGCCAGAATTAACTGAAGCGCAGTTCCCTTATCAGGACAATCCTTTAGTTGTTTAAGGGTATTGAGTGAGTTATTAGCCAATATCCATTGCGAAGGTTTTGCCCAAAGTAGGGCGGAGTCTGAGGTAATAAGGTTGCTGTCTCACTCTTATTGATATTAAAAATTAGATAAGAGTCTGTATGTGGCAACATTATATATTGAGGATAAATAATGCTTTCTGAGTATGAAACGTACTTATTAGACCAAATAGACAGTCGTGTTGAACATGCTACTGATGATGAATTATTTGCAGGTGGATACCTACAAGGTCACATTACATTAGCAGTGGCTGAGTTAGAACAAGAAAACAACATGCAGTTAGAAGCGCTGAGAGTGCGTGTAGAAGAGAGTATTGAAAAGGCAATTAAGGCTGGTGAGCTTTCTCCTCCTGATCAGGCTTTAGTTATATCTACATGGCGTGATTTAGTTAATTCAATTAATTAATTTAAGCTATCTATTCCAAAGAGCAGCCGGCATCGTTCGGTTGTTTTTCTTTCTTAAGTGTATATTAAAAATTCCATTACTTAACTCATATTTAGGACATTTGATGTTGAAATGGATGATTTTTTAGACAAAAATTGATCCTTACTATTTATCAATTGTTTTTATTTGATTTTTCAAAGTCTATGTATCTCTAAATGATTGAGCATATTAATGCTATCTTTTGTAACGCCTTGCCATTTCTGCAAAATTACTTTTAAATGTTTTTAGGAATGTTTCTCGGGATGCAAATGATTTGCATAGAATATTTATGATAAGGATAACGATACGATGAAAAATTTCTTTAAGGTAGGCTTACTAACAAGTGCGGTATTTATTTTATCAGCTTGCGACCAATTCGATTTAGATAGTAAAAAGAATAAATTTTATTACAGTAATCCTAGTGAAAATTTGATTAGTTTTAGTGTTGATGGCAAAAATTATCAACTAGAACCGGGTAAAAATGGGTATTTAACGCTGGAACCTGGTGAGCATAGTTTACAAGATAGTGCCGGAAATAAATCCACATTTATGGTTTATGAAAATAATAACGGTGGAATATTAAATCCTGATAATTTTATGTACTATCGATTATCTGAAGTTTATGCCGTCAAAGGGCAAGCAGATAAATTTAAACCAACCGAATATAAAGTAGTTATCAATGGTTATCAGTTAGAGTTACCACTACAAAGTACTAATGCAACATTGATTGATGGTAATATTTTTGAATGTACCTATGCATTAGGCGAAGCTTTTCCAGCTGAGATTAGAAGCCGTAACAGAAATAACGACGGCAATATAAAAAGTAAATGTTTTGATAAACCTGAAATTGTTAACTATTTTCTTACTGACTATAGTGAAAATTTACAGCCTCAATCTAAAGAAGATGAATACAGCGACTCGGTAAATATCAACATGGATTATACCTTACCGTTACCCGAATTTACTGATCCCGATATTCAGGCTGAGGCGGAAAATTTAACGGCACTGTTAAATCAAATCAATGAAAGTAGCGATCCTAAAATTCATGAAAAATTAAAAGAAAAGCTTCATGAAAGTATAATTAATCTATCTAAAGCTTATGGTGATAGGGTCGAAAAATCATCGGTTGAAGATAATAAATACTACAATCAATTTATAGAAGAGAGTACGGTGTTTCAATCTTATGGTATTTTACCTAAAGAATAACATGAGTTGCTTTAGCTATTTATTTTATAAGCCATCCAATAGGATGGCTTTTTAAATAGAGTAAAATAGCGATTACTGGAAAATAATAATGAAAAATAAACAAGTTAAATTACGCCAAACACAAATTGATGATGCAATTAAATTGCCTGAAATAGAGCGTTCAGCAGGACAGCTATTTGCCACATTAGACGATTTAAGTTGGATTAGTGAACATGGCGTACAGGGTGTTGAAAATCACTTGAAATTTATTGAAAAACAAGCTCATTGGGTTGCTGTTGATGCACATAACGAGCCCGTTGGTTTTATTATGACGCAAGACTTGCCTGAAAGTCTGTTTATTCATGAGTTATCTGTCAGTGAAGCATGGCAAAACCAAGGTATTGGTAAACTATTAATTCAAAAAGTGATTAATAAAGCGATAGAAAATCAATTCTCTGCTGTTACTCTGACAACATTTCGTCATGTACCTTGGAATGAACCTTTTTATCAGCGACTAGGTTTTGTTATTTTGCCAAATAACGAGATCCCTGCATCATTACAAGCGATTTTAACACATGAAGTAACCCGCGGTGGTTTTGCAGCAGAAACGCGTTGTGCGATGCGATATGAAATTAAATAAAAAGCCTTCGGTTAACATGACTCAAGCAAGCAAGGTCGGTTGCTTGCTTATTGCATTACTATCTCTACTCTATTTTCTACCTCTAGCTGTAAAAATACGCCTATGAAATATTAATCCTGAAACTAGATATTCTGCTGTTTTACCTCAATAGGTTTTCCACGTAGTAACGGTCTTACCCAAAAGCGATTAGGGTGTAATGCGTGTAAGACGTCATCTTCAACAGGAAATGGTTCATCAAAAATTTGGCTCGCTAATATTTCAGCAGATAAAGGCGCTGAACATAAACCTCGTGAACCTAATGCACTAAAAACATAGAGTTGATGAAATGCTGGAGCCAATGAAGGTGTTTTTTTTCTACGTTTAAATCTATCTAGATGCTTATATTCTACAATTAATCGATCAAAGTCAGGGACTTCACCTAATAACGGAAGATGATCTCTAATCGTACAACGAATACCCACGCGAGCCTGATTTTGGCTGAAATCAACCTCTTGAGTCCATTTGGCTTGTGCTAAACAGTGAGTAAGATGCCACTGATTATCTTCTTGTTCTTGACGTGAAACCTCTAAATCTAATTTATCACGACGAAAACTAGCCCCGACACAATGCAAATTATCTTGTTTATCGACCGGAGTAAAATAGCCGTCGTAACATAATACGGTGTTGAGTTTTGATAAGTTTTCTGTGGTTGGAATATGACTGACTTGACCGCGTACTGCACTAATAGGGAATTTCGCACTTTGGCTAAAATCAGTGATGTGCTGGCCATTGGCTAAAATAATACAATTATGCTGAGCGAAATAGTGTGAATGCTCATCATTATGTTTATGGCTAATAGTTAAATTCCAACCACTATCGTGTTCTTCTATTTGAGTTACTTGTTGGTTAAATAAGAGCGTCGCGCCGCGTTGTTGTGCAAGCTGTAGTGCACTAATGGTTAATTCCGTTGGTGAAAGCCAACCTGCTTGGGGATAAAAAAGCCCATCGCAATTGATATCAAGTCCACATAATCTATTTATCTCTTCTTTTGAAAGATAACGTGCAAGATGAGTAAAAGGCAGGGAGTGGTTGATTATACGTTCAGCTTTTTTACGGACTCTATCGCTATAAATAATTTGAGCAACCCCTGACCATTGGTGGGAAAACGCTACGCCAGCTTGATTTAATTGTTTGTAATAGCGGTGAGAAAAGAGAAAGGCTTGAGTGAAAAATTGCTCTAACTCATCTGATTTACCATTAAGTAATGGATATAAAACACCTTGCCGATTGCCTGATGCATTGGTTGCAGGTTGTGCATCTTTACAATAAACAGTGACCTTAGCGCCTCTTCTTAAACAAGAAAGCGCCATTAAAGCACTTGCTATACCACCACCAATAATAGCGATATCTTTGTGCTCAGTAGCGCTTGGACGTGCATAGTAAGGAATAAATTCAGTTGAAGGTTGATGAGGAAACACACCGGTGAGCATCTCTTTTTTCTCACCAAATCCTTTTACTTTTTTGATTTCAAAACCGACATTTTGTAACCCGCGTCTTACCAAACCAGCAACGGTAAATGTGGCGAAAGTGCCATTTTCTCGCATTGAGTCAGCCATTGCTTGAAATAGGGTATTACTCCACATTTGTGGATTTTTAGAAGGCGCAAAACCATCAAGAAACCAAGCATCAATTTTATTGTGCAGTGTTTGGCGAGTTTGAGGTAGGAGTGTATTGATATCGCCAAACCATAAATCAAGAGTAATCGCACCACCCGCAAGAATAATACGATGGCAGCCAGCAATAGGTTCTGGCCATAAAGAGCACAACTCTTGAGAATATTTTTCAAGCTCATGCCAGTGATTATGAGCGGAATGTAAATCGTCTTTGGTGAGTGGGAATTTTTCAAAACTGACATAATGTAAGCGTTGTAATTTTGCACTGGGTGTTGTTTGACGAAACTGCTCAAATGCTTGCCAAAGTGTAAGAAAATTCAGTCCTGTGCCAAAACCCGTTTCTGCAATAACGCATTCAGAGCGTACATGTGTACCAAAACGTAATGGAAAATGATTTCCTTGTAAGAACACATGTCGAGTTTCTTCTAGCCCATCTTGGTTTGAAAAGTAAATATCACCAAACTGTTCAGAGATAGGGGTACCTAGTTCATTCCAACTAAGGGATGCGGTATTAATAGGAGTGTTTTTCACGGAACTGCCTGTATTTCTCGAAAAAATTATTAGGTATCTTAGCGCTGTTCTATAGGTTGTTCCAGCCGTTAACACCCTGACTATTTTTCTCGTTATCTTTATTTTTGTAAAAAAGCCCCTGATCGGACTTGTTCAGCGTACAAGTGTACGCTAAAGTGCTAGTCAGAAATCCCGCAGCTACAACTATTATTGTAAAGAGGTATAAATGAAGCGCGCAGTGATCACGGGTCTGGGTATTGTTTCGAGCATTGGTAATAACCAGAAAGAAGTGCTGGATTCTTTAAAAGAAGGTCGTTCCGGGATAACTTTCTCCGAAGAATTTAAAGAGATGGGGCTTCGTAGCCACATTTGGGGCAACGTTAAGCTTGATACTGAAGGTCTTATCGACCGTAAAATCCGCCGTTTTATGAGCGACGCATCAGTTTATGCCTATTTATCTATGCAAGAAGCGATAGCAGACTCAGGTTTAAGTGAAGACCAAGTTTCTAATATTCGTTCTGGCTTAGTCGTAGGCTCTGGTGGTGGTTCTCCACGTAACCAAGTGTTAGGTTCTGATGGCATGAGAGCTAAAGGTCTACGTGGTGTAGGTCCTTATATGGTAACTCGTGCAATGGCATCAGGCGTTTCTGCTTGTTTAGCAACACCGTTTAAAATTAAAGGTGTTAACTATTCAATTAGCTCAGCATGTTCAACTTCAGCGCACTGTATTGGTCATGCGGTTGAACTTATCCAATTAGGCAAACAAGATGTTGTTTTTGCTGGTGGTGGTGAAGAGTTAAGCTGGGAAATGACCTGTGAGTTTGACGCAATGGGCGCACTCTCAACGAAATATAACGACACACCTGCTAAAGCTTCTCGTACATACGATAAAAACCGTGACGGTTTTGTTATCGCAGGCGGTGGCGGTATTGTTGTGGTTGAAGAGTTAGAACATGCATTAGCACGTGGTGCACATATTTATGCTGAAATTGTCGGCTATGGTGCAACTTCAGATGGTGCTGACATGGTTGCACCTTCAGGTGAAGGCGCCGTGCGTTGTATGCAAATGGCGATGCAAGACATTGACCATGTTGACTATATCAACACTCATGGTACATCAACACCCGTTGGCGACTTAAAAGAGCTTGAAGCAATAGCGGAAGTCTTTGGGACTAAAACCCCAGCAATTTCTGCAACAAAAGCAATGACAGGTCACTCATTAGGTGCCGCAGGTGTTCATGAAGCTATTTATAGTTTACTGATGCTAGAGCATGGCTTTATTGCACCAAGTATTAATATTGAAGACCTTGACGATAAAGCTAACGGTATGAATATTATTACTAAACCAACAGAGCAGAAACTTGAAACAGTAATGTCGAACAGCTTCGGTTTTGGTGGTACTAATGCTTCATTAGTAATGAGTAAATATAAGAACTAGTTAATAATACTTATATTAAATATTAGAAAAGCAGACTTTATTTTATAAAGCCTGCTTTTTTTTATTCTAACTAGTAAAATAATTTAATTCGATAGTCTGAATAAGTAAGTTTTCAAATAAAAACTATTAGAAAACGACTATTTAAAGTGGGGAAAAATAATAACACAGATAATTACTTGGTTTATTATTCTAAATTAATAGACAAAATGAGAAAATCACCATTTATACTTATATAAATAATAAAATATTCTTTCTTATTCAATCGTTTAATTTAGTTTTAATAATAATAACGAAATGTATTATTTTATATGTAGTTAGGTTAACGAGATTATCAATAACTGAAGTATTGAGCATTAAAAATTGATCTGGGTTATTTTATATTAATAAAATAGAAGCTATTTAATATAAAAGTTGATAGTGTCTGTCCCCGGATACTTGTATTACTTTTATATTTTATACTTTGGTTCTAATGTTAGTTTAGCACTATCTAAACTAACATTATGAAATGACCGGCTAATCACTTAGCCGGCATTTTTTTATTATTGTCTTTTTGACATTGACTCACATTTCCTGATGACAATCTGCTTTTTTATTTGCAGGCTGGCGTCGGAAATTCAGCGGTGTTCGTAGCTGTTGAACTAAAATCACACCAAGTAACACTATCCCTCCTCCTACTAAATGATAACTATGCATCTCTTCTCCCAAAAAGCTGATAGCAATCATTGCTGTAAACAGAGGCATTAAATTCATAAATATTGAGGTAGTATTAGCTCCCAACTTCATTACACCTAAAATCCACAAATAAGGTGCAAGAATGGATGCACCAATACCCGCAAATGCAACTAGCCAGATATTGTCTTTTGTTAAAGCAACACTCTCAGCAAGTAAAAAGTTTGGCAATAATAACAGAACACCAAAGGCAATTTGAACATAAAGTGATTGCCAACTTGGTAATGGAATAGACCAACGTTTTGTTAATACACCATAAAGAGCATAAGAAGCAGAGGCAATAAACATCATTAATTCGCCATAACCCAACCCTTGTGAAAGCAAGTGAGAAGGTTCTCCTCGGCTAATTAACCAGACTAAACCACCAATAGAAAGCAATGTACCTAGTAAAATTCCGACGGTTGGAATAATACGTAATACAAAAATACTAATTACAACGGTGAGCAGAGGAATAAGTGAATTCAATATTCCCATAAAAGTTGCACTAACATAATGAGCGGCATAATAAGCAAGGCTTTGGTACATTACCATTCCCAATGCACCCAAAATAAATAGTTTCCACCAATACTGTTTTATCGCTTTACGATGGTGCCAAACGGGCATAATGAGAAAAGGCGTCATTATTAAGAAGGCGAGAAACCAGCGATAAAAAGAGATAGCCGCCGGATCAATAACAGAAGCTGCTGCTTTATTCACAACCGCATTAATAGACCAAATCAGTACCGCTAACAGCGGAAAAATCGCATTTTTCATTATTCTCACATCTATTTTTAAACCAGATGACTATTGTATGCTTGTCTGATTAGATATATATAATGAAAATCAGACAACAGATAAGCCAATAAAGACAACATAGCAGGAGAACAACATAAAGATGACAATTGAACAACAGATCCAATGGTTACTTTCTGATCCTGATACGGTTCGATTTCGTGACGAGCAATTATTGGCTGAAACAGAATTTCATTATCATCAACATGATTTTGGACAGTTACTCTATGTTGTTTCTGGTGTGATGGATCTTGAAGCAGGGGGGCAGCGCTTTTTAGCACCACCTGAATTTAGTGTTTGGATCCCTGAAAAAGTCGGTCATGCAAGTTATAATAAAAAAACATTATCTTTTAAAGTGTTAGATGTTTCTCCTGCGTGGTCTAAAGAGCTGCTAGATAAGCCTTGTTTAATTCAATTAAGCCCCATTTTTTCGACTATTTTTTCTGATTTCTTCCACCGAGGTGTGTGTAAACCTCATACCGAAGAAGATTTTCGCTTAGCTCAGGTGCTTATTGATCAATTAAAAGTCTCTCCTGTACATCATACTTATCTCCCTTCTTCAAAAGATAAATTATTAGCACCAATATTAGCTGCATTAGAACAAGAACCCGCGAATAACACCTCATTAGAGCAGTGGGCTAAAAAACGCTATACCTCAGAAAGAACGCTTTCACGCCGTTGCCAGCAGGAATTAGGGATGTCATTTAGTGAATGGCGTAAGCGTTTAAGGTTTTTACATGCAATATCATTATTAGAGCAGGGAAAAAGTGTTAATGAGATAGCTTTTGATATTGGCTACAGTTCATCTTCTTCATTTATTGCTATGTTTCAACAATTTGCAGGAACAACGCCAGAGCGTTTTCGGCGATTACCCAATTGTTAATTGTTCTTTTCATATATTTACTTAAAAAATTGGCATATCTTGTCGCCAATAATAGGCTTTACATTCAATAAGTGGCAAAATAGACCGCTTAATTTTATTTTTTGTACATATTGTTTACACACATAAATATCAAATCAGTGAGATAAAACCGTGAAAATTCTGGTTGATGAAAACATGCCTTATGCGGAACAACTCTTTCGCCAATTAGGTGAAGTAAAAGCGGTTCCCGGTCGTCCTTTACCTACCGATGAACTGAATGACACCGATGCGTTAATGGTGAGATCAATTACTAAAGTCAATGAATCTCTATTATCAGGCAAGCCAGTTAAATTTGTTGGAACTGCAACGGCGGGCTTTGATCATGTCGATTTAGCCTGGTTAGAACAACAAAAAATTGGTTTTTCATCAGCTCCAGGTTGTAATGCTATCGCTGTTGTTGAATATGTTTTTTCTGCATTAATGGCTCTTGCAGAGCAAGACGATTTTCAATTAACCGATAAAACAGTGGGTATTATTGGTGTCGGTAATGTGGGTGGTCGATTAGCAACGCGGCTGCGTGCACTTGGTGTTAATGTGCTGCTTTGTGATCCACCAAGAGCAGATAACGGTGATGATGAAATATTTCATCCACTAGAAAAATTACTTAAAGAAGCGGATATTCTTACTTTCCATACACCTCTTAATAAATCGGGTCCTTACAACAGTTATCATTTAATTAATGAGAGCAACCTCGACAAATTATCAGAAGGGTGCATTTTAGTTAATGCAAGTCGTGGTGAAGTTATTGATAATAAAGCGCTACTTTGCGCACTTGAACGCGGTAAAGCATTACGCGTGGTGTTGGATGTTTGGGAACCCGAACCTGATCTCTCTTTAGCGTTACTTGATAAAGTCGATATTGCGACACCTCATATTGCTGGCTATACCTTAGAAGGTAAGGCTAGAGGTACAACACAAGTTTATGAAGCTTACTGTGATTTTATTGGTCAACCACAACATGTTGAACTATCAACATTATTGCCAGCACCAATAATCTCAACAATTTCTGTACAAGGTGAGTTAACGCAAACATTACTCAAACAACTTATTCACCTTGTTTATGATGTACGCCGTGATGATGCACCATTACGCCAAGTTGCAGGTATAAAAGGCGAATTTGATAAACTGCGCAAGTTTTATCCTGTACGCCGTGAATGGTCTTCATTACAGGTTATTTGTGATAACAAAGCGACGGCTAGCATACTTAATGCCATCGGTTTTAATGCAAAACACCAGTAAACGGCGACATCATTTTTAAAATTTTATTGTATTGGAGGATATCTCATGGGAGACGGTTGGAATATTGCGCTAGTTGGTGCAACGGGCTCAGTTGGTGAAGCCATTATTGAACTTTTACAAGAACGTGAATTTCCGATAGGTGAATTTACTGCTATTGCTAGTGAAGACAGCATCGGAAAAGTATTACGAGTAAATGGTAAAAGTGTTTCCGTACAAGGTATTCATAATATTGAGTGGTCTGATATTCAATTAGCATTCTTTGCAGCGCCCGTTGAAATTAGTGCGCAATATGCTCAGCAAGCGGCTGATTCTGGGTGTATTGTTATTGATTGCAGTGGCTTATTTGCCTTGGACTGGGACGTGCCTCTTGTTGTTCCTGGCGTTAACACCTCAATGCTAGGAGAGTACCGCACTCGTAATATCGTCGCTGTTGCTGATAGCATGGTGTGTCAATTACTGCGTGCAATTAATCCATTAACAGAATCTGCTGGTTTGACTCGTCTTAATGTAACCAATTTAATGTCAGTTTCTCGTTTTGGCAAACAAGCTGTTGATGAGCTAGCAGGGCAAAGTGCCCGCTTATTAAATGGTATTCCACCTGAGTTAAGTCGTTTTAATAAACAACTGGCATTTAATATTTTACCGTTACTAGTTGATAACGAAGGCTCTATTAAAGAAGAGCGTTTAATGGTCGATCAAATTCGTAAAGTATTACAAGATGAAGGTTTACCTATTTCTATTACGTCATTACAAGCGCCCGTTTTCTATGGTAATGCACAAGCTGTTCAGTTAGAAACTACCCGTCCAATGGGCAGTGATGAAGCGCGTGAAACGTTACAAGAGAGTGAAGACTTAAATATTAGTGACGAAAATGATTTTCCAACCCAAGTGACGGATGCATCTGGAAATGTAAGCTTAAATTTAGGCTGTTTCCGTAATGATTATGGTGTACCTGAAGCACTGCAATTTTGGTCAGTTGCTGATAACGTGCGCTTTGGTGGTGCATTAATGGCAGTAGAAATTGCAGAAAAATTAATGCAGGAGCAGTTTTACTAATGAACGCTGAAGTAACAGCAGCGCCTGTTATCAATACGCAAGTAACACCTCTAAAGCTTGCTTTAGAGGTGGAGTATGACGGTAGTCATTATTATGGCTGGCAACGGCAAAACGAAGTGCGTAGTGTGCAAGAACGGTTAGAAAAGGCGCTTTCTCAAGTCGCAAATGAACCAATAACCGTTTTTTGTGCAGGTCGAACGGACGCTGGCGTCCATGCAACAGGGCAAGTTGTCCATTTTGAAACTACGGCTCATCGTAAAGATGCAGCATGGACAATGGGCGTTAATACCCATTTACCCAGCGATATAGCCGTTCGTTGGGTAAAAAATGTTTCTGATGATTTTCATGCGCGCTTTAGTGCAACGGCTCGACGTTATCGCTATGTGATTTTTAATCATCGTTATCGCCCCGCAATATTATCAGCAGGTGTTACACATTTTCATTATCCATTAGATGAACGACGTATGCATCAGGCTGCGCAATGTCTATTAGGCGAAAACGACTTCACTTCATTTCGAGCAGTACAGTGTCAGTCGCGTACACCATGGCGTAATGTGATGCATGTTAATGTCTCTCGTTATGGCGATTATGTGGTGGTAGATATCAAAGCTAACGCATTTGTGCATCATATGGTGAGAAACATTGTAGGGAGTTTACTGGAAATTGGTTGCGGTAATCAGGACATCACTTGGATGGCTGAGTTATTGGCATTAAAAGACAGAACTAAAGCCGCAGCAACAGCGAAAGCAAATGGGCTGTATTTAGTTGCCGTGGATTATCCTGACAATTTTGAGTTACCAAAACCTGCAATGGGACCGCTATTTTTAGCAGATAACCCATTTTAAATGTTTTAATAATAGAGCAGCCCCGATTTCTGAGGATTTATGGAATTATTAACGCAATTTGTTGATCTAATAAAATTTTTAATTGATTTTATTTTACATATCGATGCGCATTTAGCAGAGTTAGTTGCACAATATGGCACTTGGGTTTATGCCATTTTATTCCTGATTGTTTTTTGTGAAACAGGATTAGTGGTCACACCTTTCTTACCCGGTGATTCATTGTTGTTTGTTGCAGGGGCGCTTGCATCACTGGATACCAATGATGTGAATGTACATATTATTGTGGTGTTATTGCTTTGTGCGGCAATTTTAGGTGATGCAGTTAACTACTCAATTGGGCGGCTATTTGGTGAAAAACTATTTAGTAAGCCTAATTCTCGTATTTTCCGCCGTGAATATTTAGATAAAACACATGCTTTTTATGAAAAACATGGTGGTAAAGCAATAATTTTGGCAAGATTTGTGCCGATTATCCGAACCTTTGCACCATTCGTTGCAGGAATGGGTAAAATGTCTTATCGTCATTTTGCCTTTTATAATGTAACAGGGGCAATTGCATGGGTACTGCTATTTACTTATGCAGGATACTTTTTTGGTGACTTAGATATAGTTCAAAAGAACTTAAAATTGCTAATTGTTGCCATTATTGTTATTTCTATTTTACCGGGCGTTATTGAAATCATACGCCATCGCAGAGCGAGCGCAAAAGCGAAAAAAGAAAATGATAGCAAAGAGGTTTGAGCAGTTATCATTAGTTTTTGCCGTAGAATAGCCATAATAAAGAGATGCGCTGAAAATCAGTAAGCGGTATCATCGTAAACTTTGCTAACCACACAGCCAGTGCATTGTGGTTGATACGCTCACCATAACTCTACTTTAAATCATTAGAGGTGTAGCTAGGCGATAAGCGAATGAGTCACGAGAAGTATACAAAAGTATGTGTCTTGTGCGAATAAACGCAGTCAACAACGCTGCAACTTGAACTATGACGAGTATAAACTGGCGAAGGTCAGATTCAGACGAAAAGGTCCATTAATGAGCTGGATTGAAAAAATTCTTAATAAAAGCACTATCACAAGTTCACGTAAAGCCAATATCCCTGAAGGGGTTTGGACTAAGTGTGATAGCTGTGGACAGGTACTCTATCGCGCAGAGCTAGAGCGCAATTTAGAGGTTTGTCCTAAATGTGATCATCATATGCGCATTTCAGCGCGCCGTCGCCTTGAAACCTTTCTGGATTCAGGAAGTACCACAGAATTAGGTAGCGAATTAGAACCTAAAGATATTCTGAAATTCCGCGACTCTAAAAAATACAAAGACAGAATCAGCGCTGCTCAAAAGCAAACGCAAGAAAAAGACGCATTAATCGTCATGAAGGGAACACTAAAAACGATGCCTGTTGTTGCCGCATCTTTTGAGTTCGCATTTATGGGCGGTTCTATGGCTTCTGTCGTTGGTGCTCGTTTTGTTCGTGCTGTTGAACAAGCATTAGAAGATAACTGTCCACTGGTCTGTTTCTCAGCAAGTGGTGGTGCTCGTATGCAAGAAGCCTTGATGTCATTAATGCAGATGGCGAAAACCAGCGCAGCATTGGCAAAAATGCAAGAGCGTGGATTACCGTATATTTCTGTAATGACAGACCCAACAATGGGGGGTGTTTCTGCAAGCTTAGCTATGTTAGGTGATATCAATGTTGCTGAACCTAAAGCCTTGATCGGTTTTGCGGGACCTCGTGTTATTGAACAGACTGTACGAGAAAAACTGCCAGCAGGATTCCAACGTAGTGAATTCCTGTTAGAAAAAGGGGCGATAGACATGATTGTACGTCGTCCACAAATGCGTGATGAGCTGGCTGAATTACTGGCTAAATTGACTCAATACGATTTAGCAAAAGATGAAGATGAAATCATTGATGAAGCGTTTATCGCTGATGAGATTGAATCTGCAGATAATGAGCCAGAAATTAACATCGAAACGAATAAAAAAGAAGATGTCTAATATCATAACTGCTCCTAAAGCCACATCGCCTTTGTCGGTGTGGCTTTCTTATCATGAACATCTGCACTCTAGTGCCATTGATATGGGGTTAGAACGCGTTGCTCAGGTAGGAAAAATATTGGATGTGTTACGTCCTGCACCAAAAGTGATTACTGTTTCAGGCACTAATGGTAAAGGCACTACATGCCATATGTTAGAGTCAATTCTGATTGCATCAGGGTTGAAAGTTGGCGTTTACAGCTCACCGCATTTAGTTCGTTACACTGAACGTGTTCGTATTCAAGGTAAAGAGCTATCAGAATCTGCCTTTTGTGAGGTTTTTGCTCAAATCGAGCAAGCAAGAGGAGATATCTCCTTAACCTTTTTTGAGTATGGCACACTGGCCGCGCTGAAATTATTTCAGCAAGCACAGCTTGATGTGGTGATCCTCGAAGTGGGTTTAGGCGGTCGTCTTGATGCCACAAATATTGTTGATGCAGATATTGCTGCCATCACCAGTATTGCACTTGATCATACCGATTGGTTAGGTGCCGATAGAGAACATATTGGTAGAGAAAAAGCGGGTATCTTCCGTGCCCAACACTATGGTGTTGTTGGTGAGCCTGATATGCCTCAATCTATTGCTGATGTCGCAAATGAAAAGCACACTAAGCTTTTCCAACGCGGCGCAGATTGGTCATTTTCTGTCGATGGCGATTCTTGGCACTGGCGTTGTGCAGATAGACAATTTGAACAATTACCTATCCCCAATATTCCATTAGCTAATGCAGCAACGGCAATGGCTGTTGTGCGTTGTCTGTTACAATCAAATGATAAAGTCAGTCAGGGGATTACTCAGCAAAGTATTGTTGATGGTATGTCTCGTGCACAATTACCCGGTCGTTTCCAGGTTATTTCTCATCAGCCATTAGTGATTTTTGATGTTGCACATAATCCACATGCTGCTGGATATTTAACTGAAAAATTAGCACAATTACCGCGTCAATCTGATACCACAGTTCGTATCGTTGTTGGTATGCTAGGTGATAAAGATATCGCAGGTACATTGGCATGTTTAGCAAAACAAGCAGACAAATGGTATGTTGCACCACTAAATGAATTTCGTGGTGCAAAAGCGGATGTACTGGCTCAGTATCTTGATGCACCTGCGGTGTTTGACAGTGTAGAGCAGGCATGGCAACAAGCTATGTTAGATGCGAAAGCAAATGATATTGTTGTTGTCTGTGGTTCATTCCATACCGTTGCTCATGTAATGGAAATTTTGGAAAAGGAGAGTGTGGGTGGCTAGTAAATTTCAAAATCGCTTAGTCGGTGCCGTTGTGCTGGTGGCAGTGGGAGTCATTGTTTTACCTGCATTGCTTGACGGCGATAAGAAATATAACGAAGACCAGTTCGCCTCTATTCCGTTAGTTCCAAAACCAGGTGATGAGCAAGAAATTGAATCAATAGCACCGATTGAGCAAACAACAACACCGTCTACACCGTCAGAGGGTGCTTCTGAAGCAATGCTTTCTGAAGCGGTAACCGGTGTTGAGCAGCCCGCGGTTTCAACACCAGAGCCACCTGTTGTTCAACCAGTTACACCACAACCGCAGCCAGTGCCTGAACCACCTGCTGTAGTTAATCCACCTGTACAACCACCGTCACCACCCGTTGAGGAAACAAAACCACCAAAAGGTGAAGCGTGGGTTGTTCAACTTGGTGCATTAAAAAATATCGCTAAAGTTGAAGAGATTATTGCGAAAATGCATTTTTCAGGTTATCCGGTATATACCGTGCCAGCTCGTCCAGTATCAGGGCAAGTGACGCGAATTTATATTGGACCTAATGCCTCTAAATCAGAATTGCAGGCGATGTTACCTCATTTAAAAGAGTTAACTGGATTGCAAGGTGAGGTAAGAGCGTATAAACCTTAATATATTTTTAAATCTCATCAGATGAGTGATGTAACAAGGTGTTAACTTATTGCGGCGATTATGATTTTTCATATCGCCGTAAATTATTTTAAAATTATCGAAAATTAGCGTTACGCAAACGTTTTCGTTTTCTGTTAGAATGCTTCCGTATTAGTGCGGAGCATCGTTATTGGATAGAGAATTTATGGTCTGGATAGATTACGCCATTATTGCCATTATCGGGTTTTCCGCATTAGTCAGCCTGATCCGTGGCTTTGTTCGTGAAGCATTGTCACTTATCACCTGGGGTTGCGGTTTTTTTGTTGCTAGTCAGTTTTATCCTTATCTTGCCGTCTATTTTACCCGGTTTGAAGATGAACTGGTTCGTAACGGGATTGCGATAGTTTCATTGTTTATTGCAACATTAATTGTTGGTGCTGTAGTAAATTATGTTATTAGCTCTCTTGTTCAACGCACAGGGTTATCAGGTACAGATCGTGTATTGGGGGTCTGTTTCGGGGCATTAAGAGGCGTGCTTATTGTATCAGCACTGCTTTTTGTATTGGGTGCATTTACCCCAATGGCAGAGAGTGCTGATTGGCAACGTTCTGAACTTATTCCTCAATTCAACCATATCATTAGGTGGTTCTTTGACTACCTGCAAAATGCGTCAAGTTTCGTGTCGGAGAATGTAACCTCTCCGTCTGGCTGATGAGGATCTTTTCATGTGCGGTATTGTCGGTATCGCTGGAGTTAATCCAGTAAACCAATCAATTTATGATGCGTTAACGGTGTTACAACACCGTGGTCAGGATGCAGCAGGCATTGCAACGATAGACGGCAACAATGGTTTCCGTCTTCGTAAAGCTAACGGACTGGTGAAAGATGTTTTTGAAACTCGCCATATGCTGCGTTTAAAAGGAACTATCGGGATAGGTCATGTGCGTTATCCAACTGCGGGTAGTTCAAGTGCATCAGAAGCTCAGCCTTTTTATGTGAACTCTCCTTTTGGTATTACGTTGGCGCATAATGGTAATTTAACCAATGCGCATTTATTACGTCGCCAACTATTTGAGACTGCACGTAGGCATATCAATACCACCTCTGATTCTGAAATTTTACTCAATGTACTGGCATATGAATTAGACCGTTTCGATAACTTTCCCCTTGAGCCAGATAATATTTTTGCAGCTGTTGCAGCAATGCATAAAAAATTGCGTGGCGCTTATGCTTGCGTTGCGCTTATTATCAGTCATGGTCTTTTGGCATTTCGAGATCCCTTTGGTATTCGTCCTTTAGTGTTAGGTAAACGCACATTAGATGATGGTCGTTATGAATATATGGTGGCATCTGAAAGCGTTGCTTTAGACACCCTAGGCTTTGAGTTTTTACGTGATGTTGCTCCTGGTGAGGCTGTTTATATTACAGAACAAGGACAATTATTTACGCGCCAATGTGCAGAAAATCCACAATTAATGCCTTGCTTGTTTGAGTATGTTTATTTTGCCCGTCCTGATTCCTTTATTGATAAAATTTCTGTTTATAATGCGCGCTTGCGTATGGGGCAGAAGTTAGGGGCTAAAATTGCTAAAGAGTGGGATGATTTACAAATTGACGTGGTTATTCCTATTCCTGAAACATCATGTGATATTGCGTTAGAAATCGCCCATATACTCAATAAACCGTACCGCCAAGGTTTTGTTAAAAACCGTTATGTGGGGCGTACTTTTATTATGCCGGGTCAACAAGAGCGTCGTAAATCAGTGAGACGCAAACTTAATGCTAATCGTGCAGAGTTTCGTGATAAAAACGTACTCCTTATCGATGACTCCATCGTTCGTGGTACAACATCAGAGCAAATTGTTGAGTTAGCAAGAGAAGCAGGTGCAAAAAAAGTCTATTTTGCTTCAGCAGCACCAGAAGTTCGCTTCCCTAATGTGTATGGTATTGATATGCCAAATGCTAATGAACTGATTGCTCATGGACGTGAAGTTGATGAAATTCGCAAACTCATTGGCGCAGATGGCTTAATTTTTCAAGATTTATCAGATTTGATTGCCGCAGTTCAAGAAGAAAACCCAGATATTAGCCAGTTTGAATGTTCTGTATTTGATGGTGTATATATCACAAAAGATATTGATCAAGACTACTTAGATTACTTAGAAAATCTACGTCGTGATGATGAACATAAAATTCGTGATCAAAATGAAATAGAGAACTTAGAAATCTATAACGAAGGCTAAATTTGCGTTAATATAGCCACCTTATAAAGCGCTGATGCTAGAGTATTTCTACATCGGCGCTTGTTTTTTGAGGGTTAATCATCATAATGATTTGCGTTGATATATATTCTGAGGATTATAATGAAAAAGCTGATAGTTGGGCTAACTGGCGCTAGTGGTGCAATTTATGGCATACGCTTATTAGAGATACTAAAAGCGGTACCATCAGTAGAAACACATTTGGTAATAAGCCAAGCGGCTCGTCGTACTATCTCCTTAGAAACAACCTATTCGCTAAAAGAGATTCATGCACTAGCCGATGTCATTTATGACGATCGCGATATTGGCGCAGCCATCTCTTCAGGCTCATTTCGTGTTAGTGGCATGGTTATCTTGCCATGCTCAATTAAAAGCCTATCAGGTATTGTTCATAGCTATACTGATACACTTGTTACCCGTGCCGCCGATGTGGTGTTAAAAGAAGGGCGTAAATTAGTGCTATGTGTGCGTGAAACCCCGTTGCATTTAGGGCATTTACGCTTAATGACGCAAGCTGCTGAACTGGGTGCGGTGATTATGCCACCTGTTCCGGCATTTTATTTCCAGCCAAAAACAATTGATGACATTGTTAATCAAACCGTTAACCGCGTACTTGATCAATTTGATATTGATTTACCTGATGATTTATTTCAAAGGTGGGAGGGCGATAAGCCTGTTCGCTAAATATACTCGTCATACTTCAAGTTGTAGCGTTGTTGACTGCACTCATTCACGCTAGTCACATACTTTAGTATGCTCCTAGCGACTCATTCATTTGTCGCCTAGCTACATCTTGAATTATTTAGAGTATTTATTTAATAGAGTATCTATTCAATAGGGTATTTATTCCAACTGATTGAGAAGAGAAAAAGAGATTATTTTCCTGTGTTAATAATATCTTTTAGTGCCTCTTCTAATTGTGGGTAGCGAAATTCAAAGCCAGCATTGAGTAATTTCTCAGGGATAGCTTGTTGCCCTCCTAACACTAATGCTGCACTTTCACCCATAATAAAACGCAATGCTGTGGCTGGAACGGTCATTAATGCAGGGCGTTTAAATATTTTACCTAAAATACGAGTAAATTCGCTGTTTTGCACCGGATTAGGTGCTGTTAGATTAAATGCACCTTTAGCTTGTTCATCATTAAGTAGGAAAACAATGGCGTTGACCATATCATCGATATGGATCCACGGCATATATTGTGTTCCGCTACCTAATTTCCCGCCAAATCCTAGTTTAAAGGGCTTACTCATTTTAGGTAACGCACCACCTAATGTTGATAGCACAATGCCTGTACGTAGCAAACAGACCCTAGTTAATGGCGTTTGTGCCTCAAGGGCTATACGCTCCCACTTTGCACACAGTTCATGAGCGAACTCTGAGTTTGCTGGCGTTTTTTCAGTAACTAAGGTGTTTTTTTGATCACCATAAAAACCGACAGCTGAGCCTGAAATAAAAACAGAAGGTGGTGAATTACTTGCTTTAAATAAATTAACCAGCTTTTGCGTTAATTCACAGCGGCTATCAACTAATTTTCGTTTTTGTGCAGGTGTCCAGCGACTATCGGCTATTGGTTCTCCAGCAAGATTAATGACTGCATCGAACTCATCAAGATTTTTTTTATCACCTAATTGAGTCCAACAAGTTATCTCATTACAAAAATGTGAATAGACCTTTTGTGGCGAACGAGAAAGAACCGTAATTTCATGGTGATTAAGTGCAAGCTGGCAAACTAAAGCTTTGCCTATTAATCCGGTTCCGCCAGTGATAAGTATTTTCATCAAAAATCCTCCTGATTTTATTTCCTATATTGAAGATTAATATCATCCTGATGTGTTAGCCGATTTTTTATTAGCCAAATAACTTTTTAGATGCTGGGCGTTGGCTTATGGTATTAAACCACTTTTCTATTGCTGGATAATTAGCAAGATTAATATTGTGGTGATTGTGAGATCGCACCCATGTATAAGTAGCAATATCTGCAATACTGTAATGTGGACCACCAAGGTAAGGCGATTGGCTTAACCTTGTATTTAAAACGTTATATAAACGCTGAGTCTCTTCAGTATAACGTTTAATGGCATAAGGCACTTTTTCACTGGCATAACGAGTAAAATGATGATTTTGACCTATCATTGGACCAAATCCACCGACTTGCCAAAATAGCCATTGCAGTTGGTGTATTTTTTCTCGTTGTTCTTGGCTTAATAATTTGCCGCTTTTCTCTGCTAAATAAATCAAAATAGCGCCAGATTCAAAAATAGCGATAGGTTCGCCACCATCAGCTGGCGTGTTATCAACAATAGCAGGAATTTTATTATTGGGGGAAATAGCTAAGAATTCTGGTTTGAATTGATCACCTTTGCTGATATCAATGGCATGTAACTGATAAGGGATCCCGGCTTCTTCAAGAAAAAGCGTGATTTTCTGACCATTTGGGGTGTCGGCGTAATAAAGATCAATCATAGAAATCTCCAGAGTAAAACGAGCACTAAATGATAAGTATCTTCACAGTCTGCCTTTTAACACCACAAAAAGCAAAAAAGTGCAAGATGGATAAAACAACTAACGTATGATTATTATAGTGGTGAAATATAGCGGTTTTGATATATTCAGGATAAAAATTACGATAGTTTAGTATCGGTTAAAAAAGGTTTGTTGAGGATGGAACAAGAAAATACGGCAGTGGTCGAGTGGGTAGATATTGTTGATGATAAAAATGAAGTTGTTGCTCAAGCAACACGTCAACAAATGCGAGCGGAAAACCTACGACACAGAGCAACGTATATCGTCATTCATGATGGTATGGGTAAAATTCTGGCACAACGCCGAACAGAAACAAAAGATTTTTATCCGGGTTGGTTAGATGCCACAGCAGGTGGTGTTGTACAACAAGGTGAAAACTTACTAGAAAGCGCGCGTCGCGAAGCAGAAGAAGAACTCGGTATTGCGGGTGTTCCTTTTGCTGAACATGGGCAATTTTATTATGACGACGAAAGTTGTCGCGTATGGGGCAGCTTATTTAGTTGTGTTTCTCACGGTCCTTTCGCTTTACAAGCAGAAGAAATTGAGGAAGTTCGTTGGTTGACTCCCTCTGAAATCACAGAACGTTGTGATGAGTTCACTCCCGATTCACTAAAAGCACTTTCACTTTGGTTAACACGCAATAACAGCACACGTTTAGAAACAAGAGAAACTGTCGATTAAGGCGTACTTTGCCCTGTTTCAAAGCGATAAGCATGGTTGATAACGGTATCTTCAAATATAGCGTTATCATCTTCGTCTCGTAGTCGCTGTAAAAGTGTTATCAGATGTTTTCCAGCATCTTTGCCCATTTTATGATAATCAAAATGGATTGAGGTAAGTGAAGGAAAGATCTGAGCACTGTTATCAGAGCCTTCCAAACAAGCGATAGCCAAGTCCTGAGGGATCTTAATTAATCTACGCTGGCATTCAAATATCATTCCTAACGCAATACTTTCATGACTGCATATCACCGCATCTAATTCAGGTTGGCGTAATAAAATTTCGGTTAGCGCTTGTCGTCCATAAGCCATCGAAGCAGGATCAGGTGTCGTTACACTTTGCTCTGCATTTAAATAATTTTTAAGCAAAGCTCGAGACCAGCCTGTAATTTGCTGATGATGAAAACGTTGCCCTTGCAATGCACCAATGTAACCAATGCAACGCTTACCTTGGGAGACTAAATAGTCTGTTAACTCAAAAGTTGCCTGCTCATAAGGGCATTCAATACTAATAGCCGCTTGTTCATTAGATTGGCTTGCAACACTCACCACAGGTACATTGGCATTACTAATATGCAAAAAGTGGGTAGCACTTAATTGAGACCCAAAAGTGACTAATGCTGCGGGGTTACTTTGTAACAGCATATTGATGACATCAGTCGCTTTATGGGGTTGATGTTCATAACATCCTACTAAAATCTGATACTGATGACGATTAAGCACGTGTTGCAATGATTGCATAAAATCAGCACTGGCTTTATCGGTAAAAGAGGGCAAAAGAACTGAGACAATATGACTTTGTGCTGATGCTAATGCGCCAGCTGAAGCATTAGGGATATAGCCAAGCTCTTCAACCGCTTGGTTGACTTTTTCTCTTAATTTATCAGAAACAAGCTCAGGTGTGCGCAATGCGCGTGAAACGGTCATGGAACCGACACCTGCATGTTTGGCGACATCTTGTAAAGTGACGCGACCTGTATTTCTGCGCTTACGTGTTTTTATCATTCTTTTTTATACTTGTTTATCTCAATTTTCTTGGGTGCAGATCCTACCTGAAATCTTCTTATTATGCTGAAACAATACAGTGGCAATTGTTGGCATTTTCTGCAATTAACATTTTATTAAAATGATAGCGCTATCACAATTGTGAGTTTTCTATCTAGATAGCGCTACCATAAATGATTACTATCATTAGTAATAAAGCGAAAAGAATACTTCACTAAGGTTATAAATATGCTTAAAACATTACTAACACCTGATGTTGTGCAAGTTGTTTCACATGTCAGTGATTGGCGAGAAGCGATTAAAGTGGCATGTCAGCCATTGATCGATAAAGGTTATATTGAGCCTCGCTATGTCGATGCAATTTATAAATCACACGAACAAATTGGACCATACTATGTATTAGGTCCTGGCATTGCGATGCCGCATGCTCGACCAGAAGAGGGCGTTAATAAATTATCTTTAGCTTTAACCATTGTTGAGCAAGGTGTCGAATTTGGTGCTGATGAAAACGATCCAGTGAAACTACTGATAGTGTTGGCTGCAACAGATAACGATAGCCATATTAATGCCATTGTGAAATTAGCCGAATTATTTGATAACGATAAAGATATTCAAGCGTTACTTAATGCCAAAAGCAAAGCTGAAGTGTTTGCGGTTATCAACAACTATTAATTAACAATTATTGAAATTACCAAGGGGAATATAATGAAAATTACCGTTGTTTGTGGAAATGGTTTAGGAAGTAGCTTGATGATGGAAATTAGCATCAAAAGCATACTAAAAGATTTAGCGGTAAATGCAGAAGTTGATCACGTAGATTTAGGTTCAGCAAAAGGTACTCCAAGTGATATTTATGTAGGCACCCGAGATATCGCCGAACAATTAAATGCACAAGCCGTAAATGGAATCGTTGTCTCATTGGATAATATGATTGATAAAGTGGCAATGAAAGAGAAACTTTCTGCCGCATTACGTGAATTAGGCGCGCTATAAGGAGCCTATTATGGACTTTTTCCGCTTTCTAATGAGTGATGTGCTTTCAGAGCCTGCTATTTTAGTGGGGTTAATTGCACTGATAGGTTTAATTGCTCAGAAAAAACCAGTTACAGAGTGCATAAAAGGCACAGTAAAAACCATTATGGGTTTTGTTATTTTAGGTGCTGGTGCTGGCTTGGTTATTAATTCACTGGGTGATTTCTCTACTATTTTCCAACACGCTTTTGGTATTCAAGGTGTTGTGCCAAATAACGAAGCGATAGTCTCTATTGCACAAAAAAGTTTTGGTAAAGAGATGGCGTTGATTATGTTCTTTGCCATGCTGATTAATATTTTGATTGCTCGTTTAACACCGTGGAAATTTATTTTCTTAACGGGGCATCACACGCTATTTATGTCGATGATGGTCGCGGTTATTTTGGCAACAGCAGGTTTAGAAGGCACCGTATTAGTTGCGGTAGGTTCATTAGTTGTTGGGGTGTCAATGGTATTTTTCCCTGCTATTGCACATCCTTATATGAAAAAAATTACCGGTTCTGATGATGTTGCATTAGGGCATTTCTCAACTATCTCGTATGTGTTAGCTGGTTTTATTGGTAGTAAATTTGGTAATAAAGAGCATTCAACGGAAGAGATGAATGTACCAAAAAGCTTACTATTTTTACGTGACACACCAGTGGCTATCGCCTTTACTATGGGGATTATTTTTATCATTACTTGTTTATTTGCGGGCGATGCATTTGTTCGTGAAGTGAGTGGTGGTAAAAACTGGTTTATGTTCTCGTTAATGCAATCTATTACCTTTGCAGCGGGTGTTTATATCATTCTGCAAGGTGTCCGTATGGTTATTGCTGAAATTGTTCCTGCATTTAAAGGTATTTCAGATAAATTGGTACCTAATGCAAAACCTGCTTTAGATTGCCCAGTTGTTTTTCCTTATGCACCAAACGCAGTATTAGTTGGCTTTTTAAGTAGCTTTGCCGCGGGTGTTATTGGAATGTTTATACTTTATTTATTAGATTGGACAGTAATTATTCCGGGGGTTGTTCCACACTTTTTTGTGGGTGCAACCGCAGGTGTATTTGGTAATGCAACGGGAGGACGCCGTGGTGCAATATTAGGTGCATTTGCTCAAGGTTTATTAATTACGTTCTTACCTGTATTCCTATTGCCAGTACTTGGCGATATAGGGATTGCGAATACGACATTTAGTGATGCTGACTTTGGTGTTATCGGTATTCTATTAGGTATTATTGTTCGTTGATTGTTTTAATAATTAAGCTAAATAAAGCGCCTTATTAAAGTTAATTTATTAGGGCGTTTTTTTTATGTTTTTTTGGTAAAAAAGAGAGAGTTAAATTTCTTTTTTATATTCAATCTATTATGATTAGAGTGTTCCCCGTATACACGGGGATAAACCGATAGTCTTGTAGATGGTATTAATTATCGCGCAGTGTTCCCCGTATACACGGGGATAAACCGTGAGCAGGGTATACCTTATTCTGTATTGCTAAGTGTTCCCCGTATACACGGGGATAAACCGGTGTTGAAATTACCTCATCCTCTGTTTGTACTGTGTTCCCCGTATACACGGGGATAAACCGACGATTCTATCACTGATAAAAACGGTGCAATGGTGTTCCCCGTATACACGGGGATAAACCGAGATGTTAGTAACGTATCGAAATAATCATATTGTGTTCCCCGTATACACGGGGATAAACCGAATTATTATTACTAAAAGATAGTAGTGAAGAAGTGTTCCCCGTATACACGGGGATAAACCGGAAATTGGGCTGGGATCTTGTAGTCTGTACGTGTGTTCCCCGTATACACGGGGATAAACCGCCCTCTTTCTATATAAGAAAGTCTATCCATGAGTGTTCCCCGTATACACGGGGATAAACCGCTAAAAGAAATTGGCGACCAGTGGTGTACACCGTGTTCCCCGTATACACGGGGATAAACCGCCTATGTTAATGGGTTAGCCGAGGCTTACGGGGTGTTCCCCGTATACACGGGGATAAACCGGCAATTCAATCAATTAGTGGTGCTACAAAAAAGTGTTCCCCGTATACACGGGGATAAACCGCCTATCGCTGTTTCGGGGATTTGGAATTCATCGTGTTCCCCGTATACACGGGGATAAACCGTTTAATGGAAAACCACATATTTGGATTAAATAGTGTTCCCCGTATACACGGGGATAAACCGGCTATCAGGGCTTTCAACTGGAGTTCTTGACCGTGTTCCCCGTATACACGGGGATAAACCGCCTGACAAACGTCATCAGGCATAGAGTGATAAGTGTTCCCCGTATACACGGGGATAAACCGCGTTAAACGACATGATTAGCGATGGTAAATATGTGTTCCCCGTATACACGGGGATAAACCGGTTACGGCTCTTTGTTATGCGTACCGTGATTTGTGTTCCCCGTATACACGGGGATAAACCGGCGAAGAAGTACAAGCTGTAGCAGAGATGGACGTGTTCCCCGTATACACGGGGATAAACCGATAAATTCTGTGTTCGGGGAGGCAGGGGTAGTGTGTTCCCCGTATACACGGGGATAAACCATCAGTGTCGTATCTCGGTTGTTCATCATCTCCGTGTTCCCCGTATACACGGGGATAAACCGGAGGAGGGGTTAGCTTTCTTGTTTCCTTTCTAGTGTTCCCCGTATACACGGGGATAAACCGCCAGCTATCTCGTGATGTTGAAAAGAGACCGAGTGTTCCCCGTATACACGGGGATAAACCGTGGGCGAATGGTTAAATTTGGATATGGCGTATGTGTTCCCCGTATACACGGGGATAAACCGCAACGAGAATTCATCAAGTGGCGTCTCTGTTTGTGTTCCCCGTATACACGGGGATAAACCGGATTGGTTCATTAGGTAAATCAGCATCCATATGTGTTCCCCGTATACACGGGGATAAACCGGCATGGACGAAGACGAAATGCGCGAGCTTCTGGTGTTCCCCGTATACACGGGGATAAACCGTTACTGGCATTCCAGTGTGTAGAGCATGTTGAGTGTTCCCCGTATACACGGGGATAAACCGCCAAAGGTGTACGGCCTCTGGCTTCGGTTTGCGTGTTCCCCGTATACACGGGGATAAACCGCCTATATGTTTCGCGAATACATTATCAAAATGGTGTTCCCCGTATACACGGGGATAAACCGGGAAAAACGAGTTCTCAGATGAGTTTATGGCAGTGTTCCCCGTATGCACGGGGATAAACCGCTATATTTGAACTATTAAAAAGCGCGGATTAAGTGTTCCCCGTATGCACGGGGATAAACCGCCTTACCTTCATATTTCGCGTGTGTGCTTGACGTGTTCCCCGTATGCACGGGGATAAACCGTAAATATACATCACTAACCAATCAATTAACTTGTGTTCCCCGTATGCACGGGGATAATTATTCTTAAATATATATTGCTTCTAATTTTATTTTATAAAATAAACGAATAAGTAATAGTTAGTATTTTTTATTATTTTTAACAATAAAATGACATTTATAAAATTATTGTTTGTATACCGAGTAAAATAGTAGAGTTATAAATAAATAGGGGTCGGTCTAGTTTTTAGTATTAAATTAAGAAAATAGTTGTTATTTATTATAGACTGCAAAATATAGAAAATAGTGATTAGGTTAATATGAATAAAGACTATTACAGCTATTGGGGTAAATTTAAATCAGACAGTAATAGTGAGTGTTATCACTTACTTCCTTACCATAGTCTCGATGTAGCAGCTGTTGGCTCTATATTATTTTCAGCAGATACAAAAATTGTGAAAGATATTTCTAATTTCTTACAGATTAACCCCGAAGACTTCGTTAAATTATTTGGTTTTATACTCTCTCTTCATGATTTGGGGAAATTTTCTTCTTCATTTCAATATATTAGTCAAAATATTATTGATAAAAAGCAAATACCTGAAAGTCGGTTTTCTTACGATGGAAAAAATTATCGCCATGATCGTTTAGGTTATTATTTTTGGAACGAAATAAAAGAAACGATTTTTTCTTTGGTAATACCGGGCGGTGATTATAATAAGCGTAAATTATCAAATGGTTTTCTGATAATTATTGAAACAGTATTAGGGCATCATGGAAAACCAATTAATAAGAATGACATTGAGCATATGGAAAACTTTATCCATAAAAATAATAAAAATTCAGCGGTTAATTTTGCTTGTGATGCTTTTAAATTATTTAACCCTAGCATTTCAGCAGCGCTTTTTTATGATAAAGAGTGGCTAGGTAGATTAAAACAGATATCATGGCTTCTTGCGGGAATGACAACACTCGCTGACTGGATTGGTTCTAATAATGAGTATTTTCCTTATTATAAAAATAGAGTTTCATTATCTGAGTATTGGTTATTAACGTTAAAGCAAGCAGAGAAAGCTATATTATCAAGTGGTTTTAAGCGAGATTACCAAATATCTCCTTTTATTTCTGTTGAGCATAATTTTGGTTATAGACCCACACCACTACAGCAATGGGCTGAAAAAGTACCAATAAATGAACATCCCCAACTTTTTATATTAGAAGACACTACGGGAGCGGGTAAAACTGAAGCAGCATTAACATTAGCCCATCGATTAATGGAAGCTGATGCTGCTGATGGGTTCTATTTTGGTTTGCCTACAATGGCGACGTCTAATGCCATGTTTTCAAGAATTGTCAATTATTATACTAAAATATTTGATGAAAATAGCGAAGCACCCAGTATTGTACTTGCACATGGTGCTAGCATTATGAATGAACAATTTACTAATATTATTAGAGATGGGAACGAACAATATAATAGTCGAGATAATACTGCATCTGCACAATGCTATCAGTGGTTATCTGATTCTCGTAAAAAAGCGTTATTAGCAACAATTGGTGTCGGAACGCTAGATCAAGCTTTATTAGCCATGCTCCCTAGAAGGCACCAACCTTTAAGATTATTAGGATTAAATAGAAAAGTTATCATCTTTGATGAAATTCACTCTGCAGATGAATTTATGTTTGAAATTATTGAACATTTGTTATCTGCACATCTATATCAAGGTGGTTCTGTTATTCTACTAACAGCCACTTTATCACTTAAGCAAAGACAAAGAATTATTAATAGCTGGTTTGATGCACTAGATCAGCCGCAAAAAATGATACAGTCAAAAAGTTTTCCATTAGCAACACACTTAACATATTCCCCCAAAGTAGCAATGATGGAATATCCTTTAGAAAGTAGAAAGGAAGTCAGTCGACAAGTAAACGTTGAAATAATAAATGAAGAACAAGACTGTATTAATATTATAGTGAGTGCAGTAAATAATGGAAACTGTGTTGTTTGGATTAGAAATACGGTTAATGATGCTATTAAAGCATATCGTGATATAAATCAAAGGCTACCTGAAAATCAAGATAATTGCCTGTTATTCCATAGCCGATTTACACTACAAGATAGGAAAATACGTGAAGAACAAGTATTAAATCGATTTGGAAAACTGAGCACAGCTAAACAAAGAAAAGGTACAGTCTTAATTGCGACTCAAGTATTTCAAGAGAGTTTAGATGCTGATGCAGATATTATGATTTCAGATATTTGTCCTATTGACGATCTTATTCAACGATCAGGACGACTGCATCGACATACTCGCACAATAACTGGTGATTATACTGCAACAGAACAAGATAAACGTACAGCGCCTATATTATATGTGCATGCACCATTATTTACAGACGAACCTTCAAGTAATTGGCTTTCTCACTATTTTTCATCTACAGAAGCGGTTTATCGCTCCCCGGGGCGTTTATGGTTAACGTTAAGAAGCTTAATGCAATTAGGTGAAATAAAAATGCCACAAGATGCGCGGCAATTAATTGAGTCAGTTTATAGCGATAATGCTTATAATGAAATTCCACTATCGTTAATTCGACAAGAAAATAATAGTTTGGGTGAACAAAGAGCAAAAGCAGTAAAAGCTCAATTGCAACTATTAAAATTAAATAAGGGCTACAGTGAAGAGAGTTCAGAATTTTGGACAGAAGATTATTATGATATAAGCACACGATACAGCGATATCGAAATAGCTAATGTCCTTTTATTAAAGAAAATAGAAGATAATTATCTTCCTTGGGTAGAGGATCCTAATTTTTCTATTGCTTTAAGTACTGTAAAAATTTCGAAAAATAAATATGCCGATAAGCTCACTACTGTAACTGAAAATATAAAAGAAAAGATAAATAAACAATATCCACAAACGCGCTATTTACAATTGTGGATACCAGAAGAAGATATAAATTATCAATATGATCCTTTAATCGGTTTTAGTGAAAGACAGGAATTGTCATGAATATTATTAATCAACCTTGGTTGCCTTTTCGTTTTCGTAATGGAGAGATAAAAACCCTTCCTATCTCAGCTATTTCTCACCCTGATATTATCGACTTTGCTTTAAATAGAGCCGATTTTCAAGGTGCTGCTTACCAATTTGCAATCGGGTTATTACAAACGGTATTTGCACCAGAAGATGAAGATGAGTGGGAAGAATATTTTGCAACACCGCCTTCAGATAACACGCTAAAAAGTGCCTTTGATAAAGTCGCTCATGCTTTTAATGTAACAGGTGAAGCACCTTTATTTATGCAGGATTTTTCTTCATTAGAAGAGCAAAAAAATATACCTATAGCGCAATTATTAATTGATGCACCGGGTGAAAATGGAATAAAGCAGAATACTGATCACTTTATTAAACGAGGCATTGCTGATGTAATGTCATTAGAAATGGCAGTATTAGCACTGTTTACGCTACAGATAAATGCGCCTAGTGGAGGTCAAGGCCATCGAGTAAGTTTAAGGGGAGGCGGTCCTTTAACTACCTTGATATCACCTACCGATACAGAGGCAACGTTATGGCAAAAGCTATGGCTAAATGTGATTAATCGTGATTTTTGGGAATATGATGAGCCAAATTTTTACGATGGTAGTATTTTCCCTTGGTTAGTACCATTGAACTTAAAAGAGGGAATGGGAGAAAAAGTTTATCCTAATGATGTTCATCCTCTTCATATGTATTGGGCTATGCCTCGTAGAATAAGATTACAAGCAGAAAATAAGCCTGCAACATGCCAAATTAGTGGTGAAAATAGCAATATTACAGTGCAATACTATTTAACTAAAAATTATGGTTTAGATTACCAAGAAGGGTGGCTACACCCATTAACGCCTTATTACTGGGACACTAAAAAACCCGATACTTTCCCTAATTCTATTAAAGGAAGGGAAGGCGGAATTCATTATAATCTTTGGGATAGATTACTATTATCAAGTAGTGAAAATGGACAAAAATGTGCCACTGTAGTTAGTCATTATCTAAAGTTATATCAATCATTAGAGTTTACAAGAAAACCTCGATTACTTATTTTTGGTTATGATATGGATAATATGAAACCGAGAGGATGGTATGCTTTAGAAATGCCTATTTTTCATATAGAAGATAAATATCATAATAAAGTAATTAATGAAATAAAACTTATTCAATCATTGACTACTGAATGCTTGAAAAGTTTAAGAAATCAGATAAAAGCGGCATGGTTTGAACGACCTAAAGATATAAAAGGCGATATAAGTTTTATTGATTTAACCTTTTGGCAAAGAAGCGAGAGTATATTTTTTTCAACAGTACAAAATATTATTGAACAAACTCAGGAAGATGACTTTTTAACACCTGAACAAGCTAGCCTTTGGCTAAATAGTATAAGAAATATTTGTTTTTCCATCTTTGATGAATATGCATTGTCTTCATTAGGCACACAAAAAACAGTGAGTGGATGTATAAAGGCTAGGCAAAATTTAATCAGAGATCTTTATGGCAATAAAAAAATAAAAAGCTTTGCTACAGATTTTAAAATTACTAAGAAAAATGGAGAGGAACATGGGGTTTTATAAATCGGATAATATTACTCTGCATAGTCATCCAGAATTACAAGCTAATGTGCTACGTTGGTGGGAAAGCCTATTTTTATCGCCGGATGAATTAAGAAAAAAAGGAATTGCACCAGCACCTAATCGATATAAAGCAGAATTAAAACGTTGCGAATCTATTACTGCAATTATGTTAACGGAAGGGTTTCGCGCATTATGGCTTAGTTTTCCAACGGATTTAATTAATCAAGCTAAAACAGAGGATATTGAGCGTTGGGCAACGATTACTGCGGTGTTAGTTTATATTACACAAAATAGTGATAAACACTTTGCTACGGTAGCGGGTGAAAAAGATGAAAGTAAAAAGTCAATTATCAGCGAGTCACGTTTTTTACAACTTCAATCTTCTCGTACTTATGATGAATTTATAAGGCGCTTAAGACGAATTCTAATTCAAATTAAAGGAAAAGCATCTGTATTTTCAATGTGTAAAGATATTGAAAAATGGGTTTTAGAAAAACAAAGAATTCGAACTGTAAAAACTAATCAACAAGTTATCGTTGAGTGGGCAATGAAATATTATCAAGCCGCAATTTAACTATTTTAATAAAATTAAACAGGATAAAGACAATGAGCCAATTTATTCAGTTACATATTCTTACTTCTTACGCACCTTCTAATTTAAATCGTGATGATTTAGGCCGCCCAAAAACAGCAAGAATGGGTGGTTTTGAGCGTTTAAGAATAAGTTCACAAAGTTTAAAGCGTCATTGGCGTACTTCTGAGTTATTTGATGTTGCACTTTCAGGCAATATAGGGACTCGTACTAAGCAGTTTGGATTACAAATATATGATGAATTAATTAAAGGTGGTATTGCGGAAAAAGAAGCTAAAAAATGGACAGAGTTAATGGTTGACCAATATGGCAAACTAAAAAAAGAGAGTATTGAAACTGAACAACTTGTTCATATTAGTCATTTTGAAAAAGTGAAAGCATTCGATTTAATAAAATTACTTATTGAAGAACGTAGAGAACCAACGAAAGCAGAATTAGATGATTTAAAATCGAATAAAACATCTGTTGATATTGCATTATTTGGTCGAATGCTAGCATCCGCTCCAAAATATAATGTCGAAGCCGCTTGCCAAGTCGCTCATGCTATTAGTGTTCATAGTGCGGTTGTTGAAGATGACTATTTTACTGCTGTAGATGATTTAAATGATGGTAAAACAGATGCAGGGTCTGCTCATATTGGTGAAATGGGTTTTGCGGCTGCGCTTTTTTATAGTTATATCTGCATTAATAAAACTCAGTTAATTGAATCATTAGAGGGCAATGAAGAGCTCGCCAATAAAGCAATTCAAGCGTTAACTGAAGTAGCTATCAAAGTATCGCCAACAGGTAAGCAAAACAGTTTTGCCTCTCGTGCATATGCAAGTTATGTTTTAGCTGAAAAAGGAAGTTATCAACCACGCTCTTTATCTGTCGCATTTTTAAAACCTATCGATGATGAAGAGATGGAATTTTCTGCAATAACAGCATTAAATCAACGCATGGAAAATTTTGATAAAGTTTATGGCGCTTGTGCAGATTCACGTTATCAGCTAAATGCCGCAACAGGAGAAGGCTCGCTCTCTGAATTATTACAATTTATCGCTGAATAATAAGGAGATATCATGGCACAATATCTCGTTTTTCGGCTTTATGGACCCCTTGCTAGTTGGGGATTACCCGCTGTTGGTGGCGATAGGCAAACTGGGCTGGCGCCATCGCGTTCAGCTATCCTAGGTTTTCTTGGTGCTGCATTAGGAATTAAGCGAGAAGATGAATTAGCACTTACTCAATTACAGCAGAGTGTTTTAGTTGCAGTAAAACAGAAAGTGCCGAGTACTTTATTAAGAGACTACCATACTGCTCAGGTGCCTTCTGCACGCAAGAATATAATACATTCAACCCGGCGCAGCGAATTAGCTGAAAAAGATCTAAATACTGTTTTATCTAATCGAGACTATCGATGTGATGCCGTATGGATTATAGCAATTAAGCTGACTGATCATTCGAAATATACACTAGATAAACTTAAAAATGCATTACTTATGCCTACTTACACATTAAGTTTAGGTCGTAAGTCTTGTCCGCTATCTTTACCAATGATGCCTCAAATTGTAGAAACAGAACAACTACAAGACGCATTAGATATAACATTCCCAGCTATTATGTCTTCTGATAAAGCGGATAATTATTGGTTTAGTTCAGATGGGTGGGTAACTTACTATTGGGAAGGAAGTCGTCAAGAAATTGCGGGTAAAAATATAATGACGTTGCATCCGTGGGATGAGCCTGTAAATAGACAGCACTGGCAATTTCGCCAACGCGAAATGTACCAAATGAGTGTAAGAAAGGAGGGCGAATAATGTACTTGTCTAGAATTACAATAGGCGGTTCCACTGACTATTTACACTCGTTGCTCGCAAACGAACGGCAGGCAGGATATACCATTCATCAGTTATTGTGGCAGCTATTTACTGAAGAAACTGAACGCTCATTTCTTTATCGAGTAGAAATGGAGAAAAATGGAACGCCTATTTTTTATATACTTTCTTCTGTAATGCCAACTATTCAACACCGTTTTTTTAAAATAGAAACCAAACCTTTTTTACCCAAATTAACCACAAAAATGAAATTGGCATTTTCATTAAGAGCAAATCCAACGATTTGTATTACCGATAAAGAGGGAAAACAACATCGTCATGATGTTCTTATGCATGCTAAAAAGCAGGCTCAATTAAATGCCAACAATTATAATCAAGATGATATTCATAATTTAATGCAACAAGCCGCATTAAATTGGATAAGTTCTGAAAAGCGTTTAAATAAGTGGGGGATTTCATTAAATCATTTGCCAGATATTAAAGCCTATACGCCTGAACGTATTAAAAAATCGTCAGGAAAAATAATGGCTTTTTCTTCTGTTGATTATCAAGGTACCCTTACGATTGAAGATCCTGCTCTTTTTTGGCAACAATACCAACAAGGATTTGGTAGAGCAAAAGCCTTTGGCTGTGGGTTGATGCTAATTAGGACTATTTAATGGCGTTTATTCCTTTAAAGCCTATTCCAATTAAAGATCGTTATTCAATGATTTTTATTGGCATGGGGCGAATTGATGTAAAAGATGGTTCATTTGTTGTTATCGATGAAGTTAATGGCGAAAGGATGCTTATTCCCGTAGGTTCGCTGGCTTGTATTTTACTGGAACCTGGTACGCGTATTAGCCATGCGGCGGTTAAATTAGCAGCAACAACAGGAACGTTATTGATATGGGTTGGTGAGGCAGGTGTTCGGCTTTACTCTGTAGGACAACCCGGTGGTGCGCGTTCAGATAGATTACTTTATCAGGCAAAATTAGCGCTAGATAATGATTTACGACTAAAAGTTGTGCGTAAAATGTTTGAACTTCGTTTTGGCGAACCCGCGCCACTAAAACGAAGCGTTGATCAATTAAGAGGAATTGAAGGCGCGCGAGTTAGAAAACAGTATCAAATGTTAGCGAAAGAATTTAACGTCGATTGGAATGGTCGGCGTTATGATCCAAAAGATTGGGAAGCTGGAGATATTATTAATCGCTGTATTAGTGCGGCAACAGCTTGTTTATATGGTGTAACAGAGGCAGCTATTTTAGCAGCTGGTTATGCTCCTGCGATTGGTTTTTTGCATACAGGAAAGCCGCTTTCATTTGTTTATGATATTGCTGATATCATAAAATTTGATACCGTGGTGCCTGTTGCTTTTAAAGTAGCGTCATATAAAGTAATTTCCCCTGATCGTGAAGTTCGTCTTGCCTGCCGAGAAGCATTTCGTAAACATCAAACATTAAATAAGCTTATTCCTCTAATTGAGGAAATTCTTTCTGCTGGTGATATTTTGCCTCCTGAACCACCTTCTGATGCTCAACCTCCTGCGATCCCTCAAGCACGACCTTTTGGTGATGAAGGTCATAGAGAAAAATAGCAATGAGTATGATTGTCGTTGTTACTGAATCTGTACCACCTCGATTAAGAGGTCGATTAGCCGTATGGCTATTAGAAGTTAGGGCTGGTGTTTATATAGGTAATGTCTCAGCACGAATAAGAGAAATGATTTGGCAACAAATTAATGTATTAGCAGAGGATGGCAATGTTGTTATGGCATGGGGAACAAATACTGAGTCAGGTTTTGATTTTCAAACCTATGGAGAAAATCGCCGTGAACCGATTGACTTTGATGGTTTAAGATTAGTGTTATTTAAACCGTTAGAAGAGGAAGAATAATATTTGGTAGAAATAAATATGTTTTTTTATTTAATTAAATCAATTAAATATATTTAGAGTGTTCCCCGTATGCACGGGGATAAACCGGGTGTTTAAATATGTTTTCTTTGTGTCTGACCGTGTTCCCCGTATGCACGGGGATAAACCGCAAACTAACTCATTTGCGTTTCCTACTAACTAGTGTTCCCCGTATGCACGGGGATAAACCGTCTTCTAACACAGCGGCTTTTCCAGTTGAACCGTGTTCCCCGTATGCACGGGGATAAACCGATATTAGAGAGTTCATATATACACACGATAATGTGTTCCCCGTATGCACGGGGATAAACCGCCAGAACTCGCTCAAGTAAAACCGCGATATCAGTGTTCCCCGTATGCACGGGGATAAACCGGCTTTCTTGAGTGACGTTTATGTGACTGTTAAGTGTTCCCCGTATGCACGGGGATAAACCGCTGAAAGATGATTTATACGAAATGTTCGATAAGTGTTCCCCGTATGCACGGGGATAAACCTGAACATAGACACTATATTCAGCGCCCTACTTCGTGTTCCCCGTATGCACGGGGATAAACCGATTATTAACTGCAACATTTGCCAGATAATCATGTGTTCCCCGTATGCACGGGGATAAACCGCTAGTGCGGCATTAACACCTTCGGTTGAGCAGGTGTTCCCCGTATGCACGGGGATAAACCGCGAATGAAATCCATATTCACTTGTAGGGCTCGGTGTTCCCCGTATGCACGGGGATAAACCGCACAGGGCTATAACTGGATTGCAAAGATACACAGTGTTCCCCGTATGCACGGGGATAAACCGCAGTATGACGAGAAGTTAGAAGAAGCTCAGAAGTGTTCCCCGTATGCACGGGGATAAACCGAGGTTATAACATGGCACAATGCCCTGATGATAGTGTTCCCCGTATGCACGGGGATAAACCGGAATATAAAATGAAATATGAAGAGTATGATCAGTGTTCCCCGTATGCACGGGGATAAACCGGAATTTCAGTAACCCACTTATCCCCGTTACCAGTGTTCCCCGTATGCACGGGGATAAACCGAATGATTACTATTTTATAAATGCAGGAAATGGGTGTTCCCCGTATGCACGGGGATAAAACCAATCCACTGTAAACTATCAAATAAAAACACTATCAGTGATAGTTTTTCAAATTTTATCTAAAAAGAGAGCTAGCACCTGCCTTGGCAGGTTTTTTTGTTATATCAATAATAACATATGAATTTATATGTTTATTTTATGAATAAAAATGCTTATTATCCTTAGTGAATATTCACATTGTGTATATTTTCGTGCCTAATTAATTACAACAAAATAATTGGTTCAAGGTCTTACATCACAATCACTAAGGAAAAATAAGATGTCTTTTGGTTTACGATATCTTGCGCTGTTACCTCTTTTGGTTATCACTGCTTGTCAACAACCGGTTAATTACAATCCACCAGTAACGCAAACAACTCAGGTTCAGCCTGCAATTGTTAATAACTCATGGATTGAAATTTCACGCAGTGCGCTTGATTTTAATGTGAAAAAAGTTCAATCGCTGTTAGGCGAGAAATCTTCTCTTTGTGCAGTATTAAAAGGGGATGCTTATGGTCATGATTTATCACTCGTTGCACCAGTAATGATTGAAAACAATGTGCAATGTATTGGTGTGACCAATAACCAAGAGTTAAAACAGGTACGTGATTTAGGTTTTAACGGGCGTTTAATGCGAGTTCGTAACGCGACAGAGCAAGAGATGTCTCAAGCCACTGCCTATAATGTAGAAGAGTTAATTGGCAATCTTGATATGGCAAAAAAATTAGATGTTATTGCTAAACAACAAAATAAAATTATCCCTATCCATTTGGCGTTAAATTCAGGTGGAATGTCGCGTAATGGCTTAGAGGTAAATAACAAAGCAGGGCTTGAAGAAGCGAAGCAAATTGCCCAGTTAGCTAACCTTAAAGTGGTTGGTATTATGTCTCACTATCCTGAAGAAGATGCGGATAAAGTAAGAGAAGATCTTGCACGTTTTAAACAGCAATCGCAAAAGGTATTGGAAGTTACAGGGCTAGATCGTAAAGATGTGATACTACATATGGCAAATACCTTTGCCACGATCACGGTGCCTGAATCATGGTTAGATATGGTACGTGTTGGTGGTATTTTCTATGGTGATACTATCGCAAGCACAGACTACAAACGTGTGATGACGTTTAAATCAAATATTGCATCAATCAATTATTATCCTAAAGGTAATACAGTGGGTTATGATCGTACTTATACCTTAAAACGTGACTCTGTATTAGCCAATATTCCCGTTGGTTATGCTGATGGTTATCGACGAGTATTCAGTAATGCAGGGCATGCATTAATTGGTGGTCAACGTGTTCCTGTGTTGGGTAAAACCTCCATGAATACTGTGATTGTTGATATAACCTCCCTTAAAAATATCAAATCAGGTGATGAAGTGGTGTTTTTTGGTCAGCAAGGTAATGCTGAGATTACAGCTGAAGAAGTTGAAGATATCAGTGGTGCGCTATTTACTGAAATGTCCATTTTATGGGGCGCAACTAATCAACGTGTGTTAGTTGATTAAAGTAGGGTGCTTGTAACCACAAAACGCAACAACGTGTTATGAGAAATTGTGGGGGAAAATTCCCCCACAAAGCTATTTATCGCAAGATAAAGTCGCTTGAACTACTGTATGACCACTACGAATATTGAAAGAGCATAATCTTTCATGCCTAAGTAGTGATAAACACAGTGCTGTCATGCAGACAGCAATCAGCCCTATCAGGGCAAATTTAGTCATTTCTCTTGACTCTCCTTTTTAAAGGAGACAGAATCGACGTTGTCTGGCGTTGAGACTGCCTCGGATTTTAGTAAATTAAAATTCGGGGCTTTCGTCTTTTTGGCGCTCGCAAATGCTTGAACCAAAATGATCCAAGCACCCACCTGCATACTAACAGAAATCGACCTCATTCCTATCTTTTTTTGAGTAAAAACAGTGTAAATACATTAGTTAAATCAATGCGTTAGTTGGTTTTATTATTGTGAAAATAAGAGTGAAAGAGAGGGGGCGAGAAGTGGGGTACTCATCTGTGTATTGTAAGTCATTAAAGTAGGGTGCTTGTAACCACAAAACGCAACAACGTGTTATGAGAAATTGTGGGGGAAAATTCCCCCACAAAGCTATTTATCGCAAGATAAAGTCGCTTGAACTACTGTATGACCACTACGAATATTGAAAGAGCATAATCTTTCATGCCTAAGTAGTGATAAACACAGTGCTGTCATGCAGACAGCAATCAGCCCTATCAGGGCAAATTTAGTCATTTCTCTTGACTCTCCTTTTTAAAGGAGACAGAATCGACGTTGTCTGGCGTTGAGACTGCCTCGGATTTTAGTAAATTAAAATTCGGGGCTTTCGTCTTTTTGGCGCTCGCAAATGCTTGAACCAAAATGATCCAAGCACCCACCTGCATACTAACAGAAATCGACCTCATTCCTATCTTTTTCTGAATAAAAATAGTCTAAATAAATAAGTAAAATCAATGTATTAGTTGTTTTTGTATGGTGTGTTTATAAGTGGGGTTTCTCTTGACTCTCCTTTTTAAAGGAGACAGAATCAAGTTGTTGAGCTCTTGAGACTGCCTCGAATTTTAGTTAAATAGAAAATCAGTAGAATAAAAAACGCCAGATGAAATTAATCATCTGGCGTTGTTCTAATTGAAGCAAACTTCAATAATTATGCGTTTTCTTGTTGGCTTGCTTGAATTGCTGTCAAGGCAACGGTGTAGACGATATCGTCAACTAATGCACCACGAGAAAGGTCATTCACTGGTTTACGCATACCTTGTAACATTGGTCCGATTGAAACCAAGTCAGCTGAACGTTGTACCGCTTTATAAGTGGTGTTACCGGTGTTCAGATCAGGGAAGATAAACACAGTCGCTTTACCTGCAACTGGTGAATTTGGTGCTTTAGATTTAGCAACGTCAGCCATAACTGCTGCGTCGTATTGTAAAGGACCATCAATCATCAGATCAGGACGTTTTTCTTGTGCTAAACGAGTTGCTTCACGGACTTTCTCTACATCACTACCTGCACCTGAGTTACCAGTAGAGTAAGAGATCATTGCAACACGTGGGTCGATACCGAATGCAATGGCAGAATCTGCAGATTGAATTGCGATTTCAGCCAGTTGTTCAGCGGTTGGATCTGGGTTAATTGCACAGTCACCATAAACATAAACTTGTTCTGGTAACAGCATAAAGAACACAGAAGAAACCAGTGAGCTACCTGGTGCCGTTTTAATTAACTGTAGTGGTGGGCGAATAGTGTTTGCGGTGGTATGAACAGCACCAGAAACTAAACCATCAACTTCACCTTTTTCTAGCATTAATGTGCCAAGAACAACGTTATCTTCTAACTGTTCACGAGCAACAACTTCAGTCATGCCTTTATTTTTGCGCAGATCAACTAAACGAGGTACATAGATTTCACGTACTTCTTTAGGATTAACAAGCTCAATACCAGTGCCTAATTCAACACCTTGAGCTGCTGCTACGCGGCGAATTTCTTCAGGATCACCTAACAGAACACATGTTGCGATACCGCGCTCAGCACAAATAGAGGCTGCTTTAACCGTACGTGGTTCATCACCTTCTGGCAGAACGATGCGTTTTTTCGCTTTACGAGCTAGTTCAGTTAATTGATAACGGAATGCTGGTGGAGATAAACGGTTAGGGCGTTCTGAATTAGCGGTTAATGAATCAATCCATTCTGCATTGATATGTTGAGCAACGTAGTTTTGAATTTTTTCAATACGTTCATGGTCGTCTGCTGGTACTTCTAAGCTAAAGCTTTGCAGATTTAAAGAGGTCTGCCAAGTATTTGCATTTACCATAAAGATAGGCAAGCCAGTTTCAAATGCACGTTCACAAAGCTGTTTGATTGGAGCATCGATTTGATAACCACCAGTCAGTAAAATAGCACCGATTTCAACACCATTCATTGCAGCAAGACATGCAGAAACTAATACATCAGGACGATCCGCTGAAGTCACTAACAGTGAACCAGGACGGAAGTGTTCTAACATATGTGGGATACTGCGAGCACAGAACGTGACAGACTTAATACGACGAGTTTCGATATCGCCTTTATTAACGATAGTCGCATTTAAGTGTTTTGCCATATCCGTTGCACGGGTAGCAATTAAGTCAAAGTTCCATGGAATGCAACCCAGTAAAGGTAGTGGGCTGTTTTTTTCGATGGTTTGTAAATCAACATTTGAGATAGTTGCTTTGCTTGAATCATCAAAGATTTCTGATAAATCAGGGCGAGTACGACCTTGATCATCAACAGGTGCGTTAAGTTTATTAACGATAACACCCGTAATATTCTGATTTTTAATACCACCGAACTCAGCACGAGCAAATTCAATACGCTCTTTTAGCTGTTCTGCGGTGTTGTTACCTAATGCAGTAACGAAAACAATTTCAGCACCTAATGTTTTGGCAATCTCATAGTTTAATGATTGAGCAAAAGGATGCTTACGCATAGGTACCAAACCTTCGATGAGAATAACTTCTGCATCAGCGGTATTTTCATGGTATCTAGCAACAATCTCTTCCATCAGAACATCTTTTTGGTTTGAGCTGAGTAGTGACTCAACATAATCCATATTTAAAGGTTCTGAAGATTGAATAGTAGAGTGGGAGCGGATAATTGCGGTTGTCTGATCTAATGCACCTTTAACACGAGGCTGTGCAATAGGTTTGAACACACTCAGGCTAACGCCTTTTTGTTCCATAGAACGGATAACACCCAAGCTGACGCTGGTTAAACCTACGCGTGTATCAGTTGGGACTAGCATAATTGTACGGGACACGGAAACCTCTTTAGATATCGGTTGCTCGTTATGTAGAACAGTACTGCCAGCTTAAAAACTGGCAGTACATCAAAAAACTTAAGCGGTCAGACGGCTTGCGTCTTGAGCGATTACTAACTCTTCGTTAGTTGGAATAACAACAGCAAGACGGCTGTTATCGGTAGTGATAGTGCCTGATTTACCGAAACGAGCATCTAAGTTACGTTGATGATCAACTTCAAAACCTAATAGAGCTAGTTTTTTCAGCGATAATTCACGTACCATTGCTGCGTTTTCACCGATACCACCTGTAAAGATAATAGCATCTAAACGACCTTCCATCAGTGCACAGTAAGAACCGATGTATTTCGCTAAACGATGGCAATAAACATCCATTGCACGTTTTGCATCTGCTTTAGTGTCGTAGTTATCTTCAACATAACGGCAGTCACTGGTGACTTCAGTTAAACCTAACAGACCCGATTCTTTAGTCAGCAGTTTGTTGATATCTTCAACGCTCATACCTAAAGTGTCGTGTAAATGGAATACGATAGCAGGATCGATATCACCACTACGTGTACCCATTACTAAACCTTCTAATGGAGTCAGACCCATAGAAGTATCAACACATTTACCGTTAACAATAGCAGAAACAGAACCACCATTACCTAAGTGGCAAGTGATTACGTTCAGTTCATCAACAGGTTTATTTAACATTTTAGCGGCTTCACGAGAAACATAGAAATGGCTTGTTCCGTGAGCACCGTAACGACGAATGCTGTGATCTTTATATAAGCTGTATGGCAGAGCATACAGATAAGCTTCTTCAGGCATTGTTTGGTGGAATGCAGTATCAAATACAGCAACCATTTTTTCAATTAAATGAGGGAACGCTTTGCGTGCTTCTTCGATACCAATAAGGTGAGCTGGGTTATGCAGTGGTGCAAACGGAATAGCTGCTTCGATACCGTCGATAACTTCATCAGTAATGATGACAGACTTAGTGAATTTCTCGCCACCGTGAACAATACGATGACCAATTGATGCTATTTGTGCAGAAAGCTCTGGTTTTTCAGCCAGAATAGTATTAACAATAAAGTTTAATGCTTCGCTATGGGCAGCACCGGCGCCTAAAGCCGCTTCGTGTTTCTGACCATCCATTTTCCACTTCAGGCGGGCTTCAGGTAGGTTGAAGCACTCAGCCAAACCTGAAAGGAATTCTTCACCATTTTCTGGGTTGATAATTGCAAATTTAAGAGAAGAACTACCGCAGTTCAGTACCAGCACCAGCTTACTTGACATGGAATTACCTATTTATCTTGTTGTCGTAGTGTCTTTTATATTATAAAGACGGTGGTTAATAAAACGTCAATCATAAAAGCCTATCGCATTACTATGATGACATTAATGACGCGCATCATGCTTAAAGTGAAAAACCTGATGCTAATTATAGTTGCCAATCATTAATTGGACGATTTTTATTCACCCTAGAGCGATTTCTAGTAAAATCGGCGAAAAGGGTCAAAAATCACGCCGGCAAACAAAATATAGCGCTTTATTGCCACAAAGCTTTAGAATGGGCACAGGATACAGAGTAAAGGCAACAAAGACAAAATATACTTAATTCTACTAAAAGATTTTTATTCTTTATAGATATTTTTTAAAAGTTACAGAAGAAATTGATTGAGGTCATTATGAGCGAACCGACAGTCACTCCCCCAGGCTTCTTTAAAAAGCTACGTTTGGGTAATGAGTATTTAAAAACCTGGCCGGTTGAAAAGCAGTTAGCCCCTGTTTTTCCTGAAAATCGAATGGTCAAAGCAACGCGATTTGGTATTCGTTATATGCCTCCTATCGCTATTTTTACTATGACGTGGCAAATTGCTTTAGGTGGTAACTTAGGCCCTGCAATTACAACCGCGTTATTTGCCTGTAGTCTGCCAATGCAAGGATTATGGTGGTTAGGTAAACGAGCTGCGACACCTTTACCCGCAACATTGCTGCGTTGGTTTTTTGATATTCGGACTAAATTTGAACAAGCTGGCATCGCATTAGCCCCTGTCGAACAAACACCGACTTATCTCTCTTTAGCAAAATTACTAAAGCGTGCTTTTAAGCAATTAGATCGCTCTTTTCTTGATGATGTGTAGAAGATTTATCTTGCTTCTTTGGTTTGCCATCTAGCTTGTATCAAATACCCCTGTTGAGATCAAAAAACGGCTAGTTAGGACTACTCAAGCGTTTTGATTAATGCCATGATTCTGCCAATAATTTCTTTGGAGAATAATGATGGAAATGACACACGCACAACGCCTGATCCTCTCTAATCAATACAAAATGATGACAATGATGGATCCTGATAACGCTGAACGTTATCGCCGCTATCAGACAATTATCGAACGTGGCTATGGCTTGCAATTACGCGAGCTTGATCGTGACTTTGATGAGATGTCAGAAGAGACTTGCCGTACCATTATTAATGTCATGGAAATGTATCATGCTCTACAGGTGTCTCGTGACAACCTAAAAGAGTCAGATATGATGGATATTCGACGTGTCGCATTTATGGGCTTTGATGCAGCAACAGAATCTCGCTATCTTAGTTATGTGCGGTTTATGGTAAACACAGAAGGGCGCTATACCCATTTTGATAGTGGCAGTCATGGATTTAACTCTCAAACACCAATGTGGGAAAAATACCAAAGAATGCTAGCGGTATGGTTAGCTTGCCCGCGTCAATATCATCTTAGCGCAGTTGAAATTCAACAAATTCTTAATGCGTAATAGTTAACGCATCACTGCAAGGTAGAGATAAAAAATGGCAATCACATGTAAAGGTTTTCTGTTTGATTTAGATGGTACATTAGTTGATTCATTGCCTGTTGTTGAACATTGTTGGGCGCTGTTTGGTGAAAGAGTGGGCGTATCAACACAGGAAATTAATGACTATATTCATGGAAAGCCTGCCATAGAGTCGATTCGCCATTTTATGCCTAATGCGAGTGAACAAGAAATTACAGAAACCTTCCGCTGGTTAGAAAAACTAGAATCTACCCAAACGGAAGGTTTAGCACCACTTCCTGGTGCGATAGCGCTTATTAATCGTCTTAATGAATTAACTATTCCTTGGGCAATAGTGACATCAGGTACTGTACCTATTGCAACAACACGTCAATCTGTCACGGGTATTCCTGAACCAAAGCATTGGGTTACTGCAGAATGTATCAATAAAGGTAAACCAAATCCTGAGCCTTATCTTTTAGGGGCTAAAAAACTTGGTTTATTGCCACAAGAGTGTGTGGTTTTTGAAGATGCAGCTGCGGGAATTTACTCAGGATTAGACGCGGGTTGTCAGGTAATTGCGGTTCACGCTCCTCTTACACTTCCTCGCCGTAATGAGATTCATTTAATTATTGAATCACTAAAAGATATTCAAATCGAAAAGCAAGCTGAAAAGGTTGTAATAAAGCACAAAAGTTAATCATTTATTTGATCATACTAGAAGACTTATAGTTACAAAAATGGTCTACTTATCAATGTAGTGAATTGATGTCTTAACCTGTTTTCACTTATTGCTGATCGAGGCCATTTTGAATAGCGAATTGTTATGGGTTTTAAGCCTGCTATTGATAGCTATTGTCCTTTTTACGACCAACAAAATCCGCATGGATGTGGTCGCTTTACTTGTCATTATCGCATTTGTTCTTAGCGGTACACTCACCTTAAATGAAGCTACGGTAGGATTTAGTGATCCTAACGTATTACTCATTGCGGCTCTATTTGTTATAGGGGAAGGGTTAGTCAGAACCGGTGTTGCTTATCAAATGGGTGATTGGCTGGTTCGAGTTGCGGGTAGTAGCGAAATAAAAATGCTTGTATTACTGATGATATGCGTTGCCAGTCTTGGTGCATTTATGAGTTCAACAGGCGTTGTCGCGATATTTATTCCCGTCGTTCTTAGTGTGGCAGCACGAATGAAAATATCGCCTGGTCGCTTAATGATGCCTCTGGGTTTTGCGGGTCTTATTAGTGGATTAATGACATTAGTCGCTACACCACCCAATATGGTGGTAAACAGTGAGTTAGTAAGAGAAGGGCTGCCAAGTTTTCAATTTTTCTCAATTACGCCAATTGGTATCGCCGTATTATTCGCAGGCATCCTATATATGCTGGTGGTACGCCGCTGGCTAGGAAATAACGATAATGGTAAGCAAAAAGAAGCTTATCGTCGTACTTTCCGTGATCTTATTCGTGATTATCAGTTAGCGGGGCGTGCTCGTCGTTTGGCAATTCGTAAAGGTTCACCGCTAGTAGGCCATTCACTTGATGAATTACATTTACGTTCTCGTTATGGTGCAAACGTTGTCGGTATTGAACGTTGGAGGCGCTTTCGGCGTGTCATGGTAAGTGCGACAGGTGGCACTGAATTAAGAGAGCGTGATGTTTTATTAGTTGATATGTCAGCCAGTGATGTCGATTTACGCGAATTTTGCCGTGAACAGATGTTAGAACCCATGGTATTACGTGGTGAATATTTTTCTGAGCAATCACGTGATGTGGGTTTAGCTGAAGTTTCCATGAACCCAGATTCTGAGTTGCTCGGAAAATCGTTAAGAGAAATTAAATTCCGTACTCGCTATGGATTAAACGTGGTTGCGATTCGCCGTGAAGGTGGGGCATTACCAGGTAAGATTGTTGATGAACCTTTACGTTTAGGGGATGTGTTGTTAGTTATTGGGGATTGGAAATTAATCCGCATACTATCAACGAAACCTCGCAACTTTATTGTGCTTAATTTAGCGGCTGAAGTTGAAGCCGTTGCTCCGGCATCATCGCAAGCCCCCCACGCTCTATTTTCACTCGCCTTAATGGTGGCATTAATGGTAACCAATGAAGTACCTAACTTTATTGCAGCATTAATTGCGTGTTTGTTGATGGGGAAATTCCGTTGCCTTGATATGGAAAGTGCTTATCGTTCTATCCACTGGCCAAGTATTATTTTGATTGTGGGTATGATGCCATTTGCCGCAGCACTGCAAAAAACGGGCGGTATTGAGCTAATTGTTAATGGCTTAATGGATGTTGCGGGTAGTGCCGGTCCTCAAGTAATGCTGGTGTGTTTATTTATATTGTGTGCGGCTATTGGATTGTTTATTTCTAATACTGCAACTGCGGTACTTATGGCACCTATTGCCATTGCGGCGGCGAATCAGATGGAAGTATCGCCACTACCATTTGCCATGGTGATAGGCGTTGCGGCATCAGCAGCATTTATGACCCCAGTTTCATCCCCTGTGAATACGCTGATACTTGAACCGGGTGGTTATAAGTTTGCCGACTTTATTAAAATTGGTGTGCCATTTACCATTATTGTGATGTTTATTAGTGTCTTTTTAATCCCGATACTATTTCCATTCTAAATAGCTGAATGTTGCTGAAACGTCGTTTGTTAATTAATAAACGACGTTTTTTATTTATTAGTCAGTGGTTTTTTATTTGATGCATGCATCATATCTATTGGTGTGTGTTTTTTGAAAATGATTTTCAATTAAAAGTGTATGCTTTATATATACATTTATTTATAGATAAAGAGATAATTATGAGTATTACATTTCAAACTACTAACAATAGCGGAAAAGTTGTTGGTATAGGTTCTAATGAAAAAAGTAAATCAATTTTTTCAAAATTAGCATCCAGTATTAATAGTATTAAAAATAATATTGCCAATTTTTTTAATGCAACTAAATCGAATGTTACGATAGAAAATCCTATAAATTTAAATCAGATACAGAAAGACTTATTAGGTAAAAATGAAGAGGAAAAAAATATTAGGCAAACTTATAATAAGCACTCATCGAAAAATTTAAAGGAAAGTATTCAAGCAAGTATTTCAAAATATCCACAAGAAATAGAATATAAATCTTTTGAAAACTATAATAATCCACAAGCTGAAAAAATAAATTTAAATAGAAATTTGTGGATTTCAACAGTGATGCGTACAGATGAACCTCAACTAGAAAATAAAGGATCTGTTAGTCGTATTCAGTATGAAAGTTCACCTTACTTCCAGTCTATTAGTAATAAAAATACTTTTAAAAATTAATATTGATTGAAAAATCAGCTTACGATGTTACATCATCATAAGCTGATTTTTTTACTCACTAATCTCATCAAGCGATAAACTAAATCCGGGTACAAAAATCTTCATAAAATAGTCCATTTCAGGGCTATTTCTTTCGGCTAAGGTCTTTTCTAAACGATTCTTTGCCAGATTAAATTCACTATTACCTGCGGCTAACTCTTCAAGGCATTTTAAATAAGCACATAAACTATCAGCTTGTTTTACAATAAACGCCTCTTCTTCATTATGCAGTTGCTCATCAATCAGTGGGCGAAAATCGTCTTGTAGCGCTTCTGGCAGCATTTCAATCAATTTTTGCTGTGCGTATTTTTCTATTTTTTTATATTCGTGAGCAATTTGTGGATTGTGATATTTAATGGGGGTTGGCATATCACCAGTAATGACTTCACTGGCATCATGATACATCGCCTGTAATGCAATACGTTCAGCATTGACATTACCATCAAAGATACGATTTTTTATCACCGCTAAAGCATGAGCAACAAAAGCCACTTGTAAGCTGTGTTCAGACACATTTTCTTGGCGAATATTACGCATTAAAGGCCAACGAGTAATGAGTTTTAAACGAGAAAGGTGGGCAAAAAAGTAACTCATAATATCTCCCAATTGCGTGATTGAAGACATTATTGTGAGTGGTTCAATAACAGATGTAAACGACTTACAAGAATAAAATAAAAAAGACAGCATAATCAGATATCGTGCTGTCTTTTATGTGAGGTGACGATCAGTATTTACTGATGATAACCGGCAATAAAGCGACCAAATTTTTGAATCGCCATATCTAAATCATCTTCACGAGGAAGAGTCACGATACGGAAATGGTCTGGATATGGCCAGTTAAATGCCGTTCCTTGTACTAACAATACTTTCTCTTGTAGTAACAGGTCGAGGATCATCTTTTGATCATCTTTAATACTAAAGCGGTTCAAGTCTATTTTAGGGAACATATATAATGCGCCCATTGGCTTAACGCAAGAAACACCCGGGATTTGGTTAATCAGTTCCCAAGCGCGATTACGTTGCTCATATAAACGACCACCCGGTAGAATAAACTCACTAATACTTTGGTAACCACCTAATGCCGTTTGAATCGCATGTTGCATGGGTACGTTGGCACATAAACGCATCGATGCCAGCATATCTAAGCCTTCAATATAACTTTTAGCATGCTTTTTGGGACCGTTTAAAACCATCCAACCTTGACGAAAACCGGCTACACGATAAGTTTTTGATAAACCATTAAAGGTAACAGTGAGTAAATCAGGCGCCATTGCCGCAATAGAGTGGTGCTCTGCATCGTCATAAAGAATTTTGTCATAAATCTCATCAGCAAAGATGATTAGATTATGTTGACGGGCAATCTCAACGATTTCCATCAAGATATCTTTGCTATATACCGCACCTGTTGGGTTATTTGGGTTGATGATAACAATACCGCGGGTATTGTTAGTAATTTTACTGCGAATATCATCTAAATCAGGGAACCAACCTTGTTGCTCATCACACATATAATGTACTGCTGTACCACCTGATAGTGATACTGCCGCAGTCCATAGTGGATAATCTGGTGCTGGTACTAACATTTCGTCGCCATCATTTAGCAACGCTTGCATGGCTTGGACGATGAGTTCAGAAACACCATTACCAATATAGATATCTTCAACAGTCACATCACGCATATCACGGGCTTGGTAGTGTTGCATGATAGCTTTACGTGCAGAAAACAGCCCTTTGGAGTCGCTATAGCCCTGCGAACTTGGTAGGTTGCGAATAACATCAACCAAAATTTCATCAGGCGCTTCAAAACCAAAAGGTGCCGGGTTACCAATGTTGAGTTTTAATACTTTATTACCTTCTTCTTCCAGACGCTTTGCTTCTTGCAAAACCGGACCTCGAATGTCGTAGCAGACATGATCGAGCTTATTTGATTTTTTAATCTGATTCATAGCACGCTTACCTAATAGGGTATGACTTATATCTACATAGTAACGACATAACGACACATTAGTTCAGAGCGTTATCACTATATAAGATACAAATGAAAAGGCTGTCCCAGCAAAATGACTGTTCTAACACTCTACTCTTACGTTACAAACTTTTGAAGATGTTGAGTAATTTTTGGTGTAAAAGGTCGGTATATTCTAAGAATGTTATTTTGATAACTGATTGTATTGTTTAAGTTAGATGTATGTTCTAGTTTCTTTTAAAATATTGAAGTATTTAACTAGTGAAAAGGGGGTTTTTAGTGTGCGGTTTGAAAATAACTTAGCGTAATACACAGGTTGATGAAATGTTGCATAATCAATTATTGAATAATTTTATTGAGTTTGTATTATCTGACTTAATATATTAAATTTTCAAATATTATGGTTAAATCTACTTTATTCTATAGCAATCAAATAGTTTAAGTATAAATTAAATTTAAATCTTAAATTTAGTTTATAGGGGAAGATACTTAAACGAGAGTGCATAGTTAAGATAATTTAAATTATTTTCAAATTGTTAAAATTTATGAATGGAAAGACAATATAGTATGATCCAAGTCTAACTTGTGATGACGGCTGGCAGTTCTTTCTTGTTAATACTCGAAATGATAATAAAATTTAATTTGTTACAAAAAGATGCAATTCCTTTCTATCTAGGAGGTGTAAACCATAAGAAACAAATGTAAAGTATCCAGTATGTCTTTGCTCTCTTTTTCAGAGTAGAGTACTGTCTAAATCGGAGGTCTCTTTTAGACTTTTGATATAAAACACCAGGTATATGTAATTTAAAAATCAAAAATAAGTGAAGAATAAACAATGATTAATGCAAATCGTCCGATAATGAACCTCGACCTCGATCTGCTAAGAACGTTTGTCGCTGTTGCAGATTTAAACACTTTTGCAGCCGCGGCAGCAGCAGTTTGTCGAACCCAATCTGCGGTAAGTCAGCAGATGCAACGTTTAGAGCAATTGGTTGGCAGAGAGCTGTTTGCCCGCCATGGTCGTAATAAACTTTTAACAGAACATGGCCTACAACTGCTAGGTTATGCTCGTCAAATTCTACGTGCTAACGATGATGCTACGGCTTCATTAACTTATAGCGATGCTGAAGGTGAGTTACGTATTGGCGCTTCAGATGATTCAGTAGACACTTTATTACCGTTTCTACTCAATCGTATTGCGTCAGTTTATCCGCGTTTAGCTGTTGATGTACGTATTAAGCGTTCTCAATATTTTGAGACAATGCTTGATAACCATGAAATTGATTTGGCACTAACAACGGCGCGTATTGGTCATCATCCACGCACCGCGTTACGTACATCGCCTGTTTTATGGCATTGTGCGCCAGATTACCAAATACAAATGAATGAACCACTGCCATTAGTGGTTATGGATGAAACCAATCCATTCCGCCAATTGGCAACCAATACGTTAGATGATGCTGGTATTCAATGGCGCATTGCTTATGAAGCTGCTTCTTTATCAGCAGTTCGTGCAGCAGTGAATGCAGAGGTGGGGATCACTGCACGTCCACTTGAAATGCAAAATGCTGATTTACGTATTTTAGGTGAAAGTGAAGGTTTACCTCGCTTACCAGAAACACAGTATTGGTTATATCGTAATTTCGATGAGCAAAATGAAGCGGTATTAACGGTATTCAATGCTATCGAAAATAAGAAAACACCTTATACAGTAACAGCAGCAGAAGATATTAGCTCGACAGAACTTGAGTAATCACTTTATGCCAAAGTGTTATTTTTAATACCAAGGCATAAGCTACGTTTTAATGTACCGTTAAAAATTAAATAACAGTCAAATAAGACTGAATAGTGATGAATAAGATGAACGGAAATAAGTGCAAGATTTTGCATTTGTTTCCGTTTTTTTATGGTTATTTTTTGTGGTAGTAACATAACTTTAATATTTATGTAAATTAATACATTCATCTTTGTGACATAGTTCTCTCCATCGTCCGCTTATATTTGTTAAAAGAATGTATGCCTTTGACCTCGGTTACACGCTTGTAGGATTTGTTAACAAATAAAAGGTTTGTCTAGGTATTCCTAGAATAAACTCGCAAATTAAAAAGGATATTTGACCTCCTCCACATTATTGGAAAGTTAATTTGTTAAAATTTGGATAAAATTTAAACTGTTTATGTATTTTTTCGACTATTTTGTGAGTTTGATCAAGAAAATAAGGCACATTTGCCTATATTGAGTCAGGTTTTTCCTGAGATACTGGTGTAGTAAAATCGAATTATCGGTTAGACTGAACGTGTTAGCAGAAAATTTGTAGGTTGACTGACACGTTTTAGCATTAGCCAATAATTGGGTGTTAAAATAGCGTGTTAAATTTGTTAAAAAGCGATGGGGAACTGAGTGGTTTATCGCAAAGTTTTCCAAAAAAGAAGAAAGGTTTGAATAGACTGTTATCATTTGTTTAATTAGCAAGTCTGTTCTTTACGCCTTTTTTTTCGTAATTATAAATGTGGTGTAAACCGCCGGATAAGAGTTGGTTAATTGACACCACCTTTGATGAGTAAGCAATGAGTATGTCTACAACCACCGAAGTTATCGCCCATCATTGGGCATTTGCTGTCTTTCTGTTAGGTGCATTGGGGTTATGTTCGCTCATGTTGCTGGGTGCCCGCTATTTAGGCGGACGTGCGCAAGCAAGGGCAAAACATGTTCCTTATGAATCAGGCCTTGATTCAGTCGGCAGCGCTCGTCTGCGCATGTCAGCCAAATTCTATTTGGTTGCTATGTTTTTCGTTATTTTCGATGTTGAAGCACTGTTTCTTTATGCCTGGGCTGTTTCCGTTCGTGAAGTAGGCTGGCTAGGCTTTATTGAAGCGGCCGTCTTCATCGCTATCTTATTAGCTGGATTATTCTATTTAGTTCGTATTGGTGCATTAAATTGGACACCTGTTCGCTCTCGTCGTGAAAGCGCAGGAAATACACACGTTAGATTAACCAGCGGCAAACATCCGCAGCAGTAATAAGCGAGGCATTAGAAATGGATTATACGCTCACCCGCATAGATCCGAACGGTGAGAATGACCGTTATCCCCTGCAAACACAGGAAATTGTCAGTGACCCATTAGATGCTCACGTTCATCGCAGCGTGTATATGGGAAAACTGGAACATGCGTTGCATGACGTTGTGAACTGGGGAAGAAAAAACTCTTTATGGCCGTATAACTTCGGTCTTTCCTGTTGTTACGTTGAAATGGTGACGTCATTTACTGCTGTACATGACGTGGCGCGTTTTGGTTCTGAAGTATTACGAGCATCACCGCGTCAAGCCGACTTTATGGTGGTTGCAGGAACCTGCTTTACTAAAATGGCACCCGTTATTCAACGTTTATACGATCAGATGCTAGAGCCAAAATGGGTTATCTCCATGGGCGCTTGTGCTAATTCTGGTGGTATGTACGACATTTATTCAGTGGTTCAGGGTGTTGATAAATTTATTCCAGTCGATGTGTATATTCCTGGATGTCCACCCCGTCCTGAAGCTTATATGCAGGCACTGATGCTGTTACAAGAATCCATTGGTAAAGAGCGTCGCCCATTGTCATGGGTTGTCGGCGACCAAGGTGTTTATCGTGCCAATATGCAGTCAGAACGAGAAAGAAAGCACGGTGAACGTATCGCAGTTAAAAATCTGCGTACACCAGACGAAATTTAAAGGCTTTTGCCTAAGACGTAACCAGAGCAATGTGTTGCGATCATAGTAACCCTGATCAAAGTTGTGGTGAATAGAAATGACCGATCAGATAGCGCAAAAAGGCGCTCGGCCAACGTGGGAAACAACCGATCATATCGATGATCAGGTTGTTAATGAACTGCGTCAGAAGTTTGGGCCAGATGCGTTTACATTCCAGCCTACTCGCACTGGCATGCCAGTTGTGTGGGTAAAGCGGGAACAACTTATTGAGGTAATGCTATACCTCAAATCTTTACCAAAACCTTATGTCATGCTGTTTGATATGCATGGCTTTGATGAGCGTCTACGTACACATCGTCAAGGCTTGCCAGCAGCTGATTTTTCCGTTTTCTATCACTTGATATCAATTGACAGAAATAAGGATATCATGCTGAAAGTCGCATTAAGTGAAAATGACCTTAATGTTCCGACAATCACATCGATCTTCCCTAATTCCAATTGGTATGAGCGTGAAGTCTGGGATATGTTTGGGATTGTCTTTAATGGACACCCAAATTTACGCCGTATCATGATGCTTCCTGATTGGGAAGGTCATCCACTGCGTAAAGATTATCCAGCTCGTGCGACCGAGTTTGATCCCTATGTGCTGACAAAGCAGAAACAGGATCTGGAAATGGAGTCGCTGACATTCAAACCTGAAGAGTGGGGGATGAAACGCGGTACTGAGAATGAGGACTTTATGTTCTTAAACCTTGGTCCTAACCATCCATCCTCTCACGGTGCATTCCGTATTATTCTTCAGCTTGATGGTGAGGAAATCGTCGACTGTGTACCTGATGTGGGTTACCACCATCGTGGTGCAGAAAAAATGGGTGAACGCCAATCTTGGCATAGCTATATCCCATATACAGACAGAATCGAATACCTTGGCGGATGTGTTAACGAAATGCCTTATGTACTCGCAGTTGAAAAACTGGCGGGTATTGAAGTGCCTGAACGCGTTAAAGTCATTCGTGTCATGCTATCAGAGCTATTTCGTATTAATAGCCACTTACTGTATATCAGTACCTTTATTCAAGACGTTGGTGCGATGACACCAGTCTTCTTCGCTTTTACTGACCGCCAAAAAGTGTACAACATTGTTGAAGCGATTACGGGTTTCCGTATGCATCCAGCATGGTTCCGTATTGGTGGTGTCGCGCATGACTTACCTCGCGGTTGGGAGCGTCTGTTACGTGAATTCTTAGACTGGATGCCAAAACGTCTAGATTCTTACGTAAAAGCGGCACTAGAAAATAGCATCTTAAAAGGTCGTACTATCGGTGTTGCCTCTTATAACTCAAAAGAAGCGTTAGAGTGGGGGGTTACAGGTGCGGGTCTTCGTGCAACTGGTGTAGAGTTTGACGTTCGTAAATGGCGTCCATACTCAGGTTATGAAAACTTTGAGTTTGAAATTCCTGTAGCAAGTAACGGCGACTGTTATGACCGCGTTATGCTTAAAGTTGAAGAATTACGTCAAAGCTTACGTATTCTTGAACAGTGCTATAAAAATATGCCAGAAGGTCCATTTAAAGCAGACCATCCATTGACAACGCCTCCACCAAAAGAGCGCACATTACAGCATATCGAAACCATGATTAACCACTTCTTACAGGTTTCATGGGGTCCGGTTATGCCTGCTAATGAATCATTCCAGATGGTTGAAGCCACTAAAGGGATCAACAGCTATTACTTAACCAGTGATGGCAGCACAATGAGCTATCGTACCCGTATTCGTACACCGAGTTTTGCTCACTTGCAACAAATCCCAGCGGTTATCCGCGGTAGTCTGGTTTCTGACTTGATTGTCTATCTGGGTAGTATTGATTTTGTAATGTCGGATGTGGATCGTTAATCATGCAAAATGAATTTAACCAAAAAGATGATGCAGTGCAGATCGAGATTGTTGATGTCACGCATTCAAAGAAAGCGACGTTTGTGTTAACTGAAGAAGAACGCGCTGAAATTGAACAAGAAAAACATCACTACGAAGATCCGCGTGCAGCGTCTATTGAAGCACTGAAAATTGTGCAAAAGAACCGTGGTTGGGTCGAAGACGGAGCAATTTATGCCATTGCTGATGTGCTTGGGATCCCCGCTAGTGATGTTGAAGGCGTTGCTACGTTCTATAGCCAAATTTTCCGCCAGCCTGTTGGTCGTCACATTATCCGCTTTTGCGACAGTGTGGTTTGCCATATTACAGGTTATCAAGGCATTCAGGCAGCCATTGAAAAGCATCTAAATATCATTCCGGGACAAACTACACCGGATGGTCGCTTTACATTGCTGCCAACCTGTTGTTTAGGTAACTGTGATAAAGGTCCTACCATGATGGTAGATGACGACACACACAGTTATGTCAAACCTGAAAATATTGAACAGTTACTGGAGCAATATCCATGACAGCAATTTCAGGAGTGAAACCGGTTATTCGTAGCGCAGAAACGCATCCGCTTACGTGGCGTTTACGTGAAGACCGTCAGCCTGTATGGCTGGATGAATACCGTGCAACAAACGGTTATAAAGCGGCAGAAAAAGCACTAAAAGGTATGTCACCAACTGAGGTGACAAACGAAGTGAAAGATGCTGGGCTAAAAGGGCGTGGTGGTGCGGGATTCTCAACAGGCTTGAAATGGAGCCTGATGCCAAAAGATGAAAGCATGAATATTCGCTACATCCTTTGTAATGCGGATGAAATGGAGCCGGGTACTTATAAAGACCGTCTTCTAATGGAAGAACTTCCACATCTGCTCATCGAAGGGATGATTATTGGCGCTCACGCACTGAAAGCTTATCGCGGTTATATTTTCCTTCGTGGTGAATATATTGAGGCAGCCAAAAATCTGCGTCATGCAATAGAAGAAGCGAAAGCGGCAGGGTTTTTAGGAAAAAACATCTTTGGTTCAGGTGTTGATTTCGAACTGTTTGTTCACACAGGTGCTGGTCGTTACATCTGTGGTGAAGAAACGGCATTGATTAACTCCCTTGAAGGGCGTCGTGCTAACCCACGTTCTAAACCACCATTCCCAGCAACATCGGGTGCATGGGGCAAACCAACTTGTGTGAATAACGTTGAGACACTGTGTAACGTGCCAGCGATTATCGAACACGGTAAAGATTGGTATATCGGTTTAAGCGCAGGAAAGAGCCCAGACGCAGGGACGAAATTGATGGGTTTCTCTGGCAGAGTGAAAAATCCGGGTTTATGGGAACTCCCTTTTGGTACCACTGCGCGTGAAATTCTTGAAGATTACGCAGGCGGTATGCGCGATGGTCTTAAGCTAAAAGCGTGGCAGCCAGGTGGTGCAGGGACTGACTTCTTAACGGAAGATCATCTCGATCTCCCAATGGATTTTGGCACGATAGCAAAAGCAGGTAGCCGTTTAGGTACTGCACTCGCGATGGCGGTCGATAATGAAATTAATATGGTTTCATTAACCCGTAACTTAGAAGAGTTTTTTGCTCGTGAATCTTGTGGCTGGTGTACACCTTGTCGTGATGGTTTACCGTGGAGTGTTGAAATCTTACGTGCGATAGAAAATGGTAAAGGTCGCCCTGGAGATATCGAAACACTTGAGCATTTATGTCGCTCATTAAGCTCTGGGCATACATTCTGTGCTCACGCGCCGGGTGCGGTAGAACCTCTACAAAGCGCAATTAAATATTTCCGTGAAGAATTTGAGGCAGGCATCATTCAAGAAGATTATACGAATGCCAACCTTATCAGAGGTATTCAGCCTAACTTGCTGAAAGATCGCTGGTAGTTTTTTACGATACATTCTAGGTTTAACGCCTGCAATGCAGGCCTTTGGGAAGCATGCTGACTATGGCTACGATTCATGTAGACGGCAAAGAATACGAAGTTAACGGGGCTGATAACCTGTTAGAAGCCTGCCTTACCTTGGGGCTCGATATTCCTTATTTTTGCTGGCACCCGGCGCTTGGAAGCGTTGGCGCTTGCCGCCAGTGTGCGGTTAAGCAATATCAAAATGCTGAGGATACCCGCGGTCGTTTGGTGATGTCTTGTATGACACCAGCGACTGATGGCACGTTTATCTCTATTGATGACGAAGAAGCGAAGAAATTTCGTGAAAGCGTTGTTGAATGGTATATGACAAACCATCCTCACGATTGTCCAGTTTGTGAAGAAGGCGGTAACTGCCACCTTCAAGATATGACGGTAATGACCGGTCATACTATGCGTCGCTATCGCTTTACTAAGCGTACACATAGAAACCAAGATCTGGGGCCGTTTATTTCTCATGAAATGAACCGGTGTATTGCTTGTTACCGCTGTGTTCGATATTACAAAGATTATGCTGATGGTACTGATCTTGGCGTCTTTGGTGCGCATAACAACGTCTATTTTGGACGTGTTGAAGATGGCACATTAGAGAGCGAATTTTCAGGTAACCTTATCGAAATCTGCCCAACGGGTGTATTTACCGATAAAACACACTCATCTCGCTATAACCGTAAGTGGGATATGCAGTTTGCACCAAGTATTTGCCAAGGCTGTAGCATGGGTTGTAACACAAGCCCCGGTGAACGTTATGGTGAATTACGTCGCATTGAAAACCGTTATAACGGAACGGTAAACCGCTATTTCCTCTGTGACCGTGGACGTTTTGGCTATGGTTATGTGAATTTAGCAGACAGACCTCGCCAACCTAAAAAACGTTTAGGTAGCAGCTGGTTAGAAATCAATGCACTGCAAGCAACACAAGCCGCAGCTGATATGCTGAAAAAAGGTCAACGTGTTGTGGGTATCGGTTCACCTCGTGCAAGTATTGAAAGTAACTTTGCACTACGCGAAGTCGTTGGTGCTGAGAACTTCTATAGTGGCATTTCAGCAGCAGAACAAAAACGTTTAACGCTAATGCTTGATATTTTACAAAAAGGCGGTGTTCGTACACCATCTTTACGCGAAATTGAAAGCTACGATGCGGTACTGGTGTTAGGTGAAGACTTAACGCAAACCGGTGCACGCATGGCACTATCTGTTCGCCAAGCGGTGAAAGGTAAAGCGCGTGAAATGGCGGCAGCTCAAAAAGTGGCTGATTGGCAAATTGCGGCGATTATGAATATCGGGCAACGTGCTAAATACCCACTGTTTGTTACTCATGTTGATGAAACTCGTCTTGATGATGTTGCTGCGTGGAGCTATCGCGCACCTGTTGTTGATCAAGCGCGTTTAGGTTTTGCTATCGCTAACACTATTAATGGTGAAGCGCCTGCGGTTGACGGCATGGATGAAGCGCTGAATAAACATATCGATATGGTTGTTCAAGCACTCTCTCAAGCGAAAAAACCATTAATTATTAGTGGTAGTCATGCAGGTAGCGAAGATGTCATCAAAGCCGCTGCGAACATTGCTTTTGCATTAAAAGCAAAAGGTAATGACGTTGGTCTTTCTTATGTTGCAGATGATGTAAACAGCATGGGATTGGCAATGATGAATGCGCAACCACTCGATGATGCATTAAAAATCATGCGTAGTGGTCTGGCTGATACCGTTGTGGTGATAGAAAACGATTTATATCGTCATTACGATGCCGATGCGATTGATGATGCGGTTGCTAAAGTAGATAACTTTATTGTTATCGACCACCAGCAAACTGAGATTATGGCAAAAGCACATCTTGTGCTACCTGCTTCTTCTTTTGCTGAAAGTGACGGTACCGTGGTTAGCCAAGAAGGTCGTGCACAACGTTACTTCCAAGTCTATGAGCCATCATTCTATAACAAAGAAATTGTTATGCATGAGAGTTGGCGCTGGTTGAACGGTATTGATTCACAGTGGCATGAAAGAACGTTGGATTGGACACAGTTAGACAATGTGATTGAACATTGTGCAGCACGTCTTCCACAGTTTGCGGGTATTGTTGATGCAGCACCAAATGCGGCATTCCGTATTCGTGGACAAAAACTGGCACGTGAACCACATCGTTACAGTGGTCGTACATCAATGTTGGCGAATGTCTCTGTTCATGAACAGCGTCAGCCAAAAGATATCGACACTGCATTTGCTTTCTCAATGGAAGGAAATAACAGCCCAACCGCTCCTCGTCAGCAAATTCCATTTGCATGGGCACCGGGTTGGAACTCACCACAAGCATGGAATAAATTCCAAGCAGAGGTGGGTGGAAGCTTACGCTTTGGTGATCCGGGTGTGCGTTTAATCGAAACAAATGAAAACACACTAGGCTATTTCGCTGAAATTCCTGCGCCATTTAGTGCGGAGAAAAATCAGTGGAAGGTGGCACCTTATTACCGTCTATTTGGTAGTGAAGAGTTATCACAACGCGCTGAGGTTATCCAATCTCGTATGGAAACCGCTTATTTAACCTTAAGTGAATCAGATGCTAAAGCATTGGCATTAACTCAAGGACAACAAGCGATGTTTACTTACGAAGGCCGTGAATTTACTTTACCGGTGAAAATCAGTATGCACCTTACTCAAGGGCAAATTGGTTTACCGTTAGGTATGGCGGGGATCTCCCCATCACTGGCGGGTGCATCGGTTCGTCATCTGCGGGGTATTGCATAATGAGCTGGTTATCTCCTGAAGTTACAGAGATTTTACTCACTGTCTTAAAAGCCGTGGTGATCCTCCTTGTGGTGGTCACTTGTGGTGCTTTTATGAGTATGGGTGAGCGTCGCTTACTGGGTCTGTTCCAAAACCGTTACGGACCTAACCGTGTGGGTTATGCAGGTTCTGCACAGCTAATTGCGGATATGATCAAAATGTTCTTTAAAGAGGACTGGATCCCGAAATTTGCTGACCGCTTTATCTTTACCATTGCACCTGTTATCGCATTTGCATCTTTATTGCTCTCTTTTGCAATAGTGCCAGTCAGCTCAACGTGGGTTGTTGCTGACTTAAACATCGGTATTTTATTCTTCCTGATGGTCGCAGGGCTTGCGGTATATGCCGTATTGTTTGCTGGCTGGTCAAGTAATAATAAATATTCGCTGTTAGGTGCAATGCGTGCATCAGCACAAACTGTAAGTTATGAGGTGTTTTTAGGGCTCTCTATCTTAGGGGTTGTAGCGCAAGCAGGGTCATTTAACTTAACTGATATTGTTAACTCACAATCAACTGTCTGGAATGTTATTCCTCAATTCTTTGGCTTTATTACCTTTGCGATAGCGGGTGTTGCGGTATGTCACCGTCATCCATTTGACCAACCAGAAGCCGAGCAAGAATTAGCAGATGGTTACCATATTGAATATTCCGGTATGAAATTCGGTCTGTTCTTTGTGGGTGAATATATCGGTATCGTTGCGGTTTCAGGCTTAATCGTGACGCTGTTCTTTGGTGGTTGGCAAGGACCTTTCTTACCGTCATTCGTTTGGTTTGCACTGAAAACAGGATTCTTCATGATGATGTTTATCCTTATTCGTGCCTCTTTACCGCGTCCGCGTTATGACCAAGTGATGTCGTTCGGTTGGAAAATTTGCTTACCGTTAACTTTAATCAATCTGCTGGTAACTGCTGCAGTGATACTTTACAACGCTCAATAAGGGGTGATTGAACCATGACTTTAAAAGAGTTATTGACTGGTTTCGGCACCCAGGTACGAAGCATTTGGATGATAGGCTTACACGCCTTTGCCAAACGCGAAACACAGATGTACCCGGAAGAACCTGTCAATGTTGCACCACGTTATCGTGGACGTATTGTATTGACGCGTGATCCTGATGGAGAAGAGCGTTGTGTTGCTTGTAACCTGTGTGCAGCAGTGTGTCCAGTTGGTTGTATTTCATTACAGAAAGCCGAGCATGAAGATGGTCGTTGGTATCCGGAGTTTTTCCGTATCAACTTTTCTCGCTGTATCTTTTGTGGGTTATGTGAAGAAGCTTGTCCGACAACAGCATTGCAATTAACACCTGATTTCGAGATGGGTGAATTCAAGCGTCAGGATCTGGTTTATGAAAAAGACGATCTGTTGATTTCAGGGCCGGGCAAATATCCTGAATATAACTTTTACCGTAAAACAGGTATGGCGATTAACGGCAAAGATAAAGGTGAAGCGGATGATGAAGCTAAACCTATCGATGTCAAAAGCCTGTTACCGTAAGGAGCGATATTCATGGAATTTGCATTTTACATAGCGGGACTGATTTCAATCCTTGCAACACTAAGAGTCATAACGCATACCAATCCAGTACATGCTTTGTTGTATCTGGTTATTTCGTTAATCGCGCTCTCTGTGGTTTTCTTCTCACTTGGCGCTTACTTTGCAGGTGCATTAGAGATCATCGTTTACGCAGGTGCCATTATGGTGCTGTTTGTGTTCGTTGTGATGATGCTCAACTTAGGTAAAACCGTTGTTGATCAAGAGAAACAGTGGTTACAACCTAAGTATTGGATTGGTCCTGCACTGTTATCTCTCGCTTTATTAGCGGTACTGATTTACGCGATTAGTAGCGTGACACATGGTGAGATTAGTGGCGAAGTGATTGGTGCTAAAGAAGTCGGTATTAGCCTGTTCGGACCTTATATTCTGGCAGTTGAGTTAGCTTCAGTGCTCTTATTGTCAGGGTTGATTGTCGCTTATCATATTGGTCGTGATCAGAGCCATGATGACCTCGTCGAAAACGAAAATGCAGGGGAGCAAAAATGATACCTCTTCAACATGGTTTGATCTTGGCTGCGGTACTGTTTGTGTTAGGTTTTACCTGCTTAGTACTTCGCCGCAACCTGTTGTTTATGTTGATCGGACTAGAAATAATGATTAATTCAGCTGCACTGGCATTTGTTGTCGGCGGTAGCTTTTGGGGTCAAACTGATGGTCAGATAATGTATATTCTGGCAATCAGCTTGGCAGCGGCAGAGGCAAGTATTGGCTTGGCATTGTTGTTACAACTTCATCGCCATCGTCAAAACCTCAATATTGATACAGTTAGTGAGATGCGCGGATGAATATACTCTATTTAACCATTCTGCTACCACTACTGGGATTTTTACTGCTCGCTTTCTCACGTGGTCGTTGGTCTGAAAACGTATCAGCATGGATTGGTACAGGTTCAGTTGGTTTATCAGCATTAACAACGCTTTGGGTTGGTATGGATTTCTTTGCTCAAGGGCAAGAAACTCAAGTACAAACATTATGGACATGGATGGCAGTAGGGGATTTCAATATCCCATTTACCCTTGTTCTTGATGGTTTGTCATTAACCATGCTGGGTGTTATTACGGGTGTTGGTTTCTTAATTCATATGTATGCATCTTGGTATATGCGTGGTGAAGAGGGGTATTCTCGCTTCTTTGCTTATACCAACTTATTTATTGCGAGCATGGTGGTGTTAGTTCTCGCAGATAATATGTTACTGATGTATATGGGTTGGGAAGGGGTTGGTCTGTGTAGCTACCTATTAATTGGCTTCTATTACAGCAATCCAGCTAACGGCGCTGCCGCGATGAAAGCATTTATCGTAACGCGTGTTGGTGATGTGTTCTTAGCTATCGGTATGTTTATTCTTTACGACCAGTTAGGTACATTGAGCTTCCGCGAAATGGCAGTACAAGCACCATTACTAATGGAATCAGGCTCTACGGTTGTTAACTGGGCAATGTTAATGGTATTAGGTGGTGCAGTCGGTAAATCAGCACAGCTACCATTACAAACTTGGTTAGCAGATGCGATGGCAGGTCCTACACCTGTATCTGCATTAATCCACGCCGCAACCATGGTAACCGCGGGTGTTTACTTAGTTGCACGTAGCCATGCACTGTTCTTAATGGCACCGGAAGTACTGGAATTAGTCGGTATTATTGGTGCTGTAACCTTAGTATTAGCCGGCTTTGCCGCGCTGGTACAAACGGATATCAAACGTATTCTCGCTTACTCAACCATGAGCCAAATTGGTTATATGTTCTTGGCTTTGGGTGCACAGGCATGGGATGCGTCAATTTTCCACTTAATGACACACGCTTTCTTTAAAGCATTACTGTTCTTATCAGCAGGCTCGGTGATTGTTGCCTGCCACCATGAACAGAATATCTTTAAGATGGGCGGTTTACGTAAGAAGATCCCATTTGTGTATGCTTGCTTCTTAATTGGTGGCGGTGCGTTATCCGCATTACCACTGTTAACAGCAGGGTTCTTCAGTAAAGATGAAATCTTATGGGGTGCGTATTCAAACGGGCATTTTAATATGATGCTTGCAGGGTTGATTGGTGCGTTGTTTACATCACTTTATACCTTCCGTTTGATTTTCATCGTATTCCATGGTGAAACCAAAACCGAAGCACATCAAGTTAAAGGCTTTACACATACTTTCCCATTAGCGGTATTGGCTATTTTATCAACCTTTATCGGTGCGTTGATTACTCAACCTCTGGGCGCTGTTTTCCCTGAAGGTACAGCATCGCATGATGGCAAATATGTGTTAGAAGTGCTTTCTGGTGTGGTAGCGATTGTGGGCGTTGCCATTGCAGCATGGTTATATCTGAAACAGCGTCAATGTGTTTCTCAGGTTGCCAATACTCGTACAGGTCGTTTCTTCTCAACATGGTGGTTCCATGCTTGGGGATTTGATGCGCTGTATGAAGTGCTGTTTGTCAAACCTTATAAAGGTGCGGCATGGCTTATCCAAAACGATCCTGTTAATCAATTCTTTAACGCTTTCGGTTGCCTATTTAAAGGTGCCAATAAAGGATTGAGTTTCAGTGAGAATGGATTAGCACGTTGGTATGCGGCTTCTCTCGGTTTAGGTGCAGTGCTGGTTATCGCTCTGCTGCTTCTGGTTTAATTAAGGGACACATTGCGCCATGTTATTACCCTGGCTAATACTTATTCCCTTCATCGGTGGTCTGCTAAGTTGGCAGGCTGAGCGAATCGGCTCGCAAATCCCTCGCTGGGTTGCGTTGCTGACGATGGGATTAACACTCGTTATTTCTGTGCAACTCTGGTTGCAGGGCGATTATCATCTTATCAGTGCTGATGGAGCACCACGTTGGACAGAGTTTTACTTTGTACCGTGGATCCCTGCTTTAGGGATTAATATCCAATTTGCACTTGATGGCATGTCATTGCTGATGACTGTATTGACTGCGATTTTGGGTATTCTAGCAGTACTCTCTTCGTGGAATGAAAATCAGCCATCACAAGGGGCTTTCCATTTTAACTTGCTGTGGATCTTAGCAGGTGTTATGGGCGTCTTCTTGGCAACGGATCTATTCTTATTCTTCTTCTTCTGGGAAATGATGTTAATCCCAATGTATTTCCTTATCTCTTTATGGGGACACAAAGGAAGTAGCGATAAGAAACACGTTAGCGCAGCGACTAAGTTCTTTATCTATACACAGGCAAGTGGTCTGTTAATGCTATTGGCAATTATTGGATTAGCGGTAGCGTTCTATCGTGAAACAGGAATTTGGACCTTTAGCTACGACACATTATTACAAGCACATACTGTATTAGGTTCTGAACTACAATTTATCCTGATGCTGGGTTTCTTTGCTGCTTTTGCGGTAAAAATGCCTATTGTTCCTGTTCATGGCTGGTTAGCGGATGCTCACGCAGAAGCACCAACAGCAGGTTCTGTTGATTTATCAGGTATTTTGTTAAAAACAGCGGCTTATGGTTTATTGCGTTTTAATTTACCGCTATTCCCAGAAGCTTCTGCGCTGTTAGCACCTGTTGCTATGTGGTTAGGTTTAATCACCATTTTCTACGCGGCACTGTTAGCGTTCCGTCAGACTGATATTAAACGTCTTGCGGCTTACAGTAGTATTTCTCACATGGGCTTTATCGTTATTGCGATTTATGCTGGCTCTGTATTGGCGTACCAAGGTGCGATTATTCAAATGATCACCAATGGTCTGTCAGCCGCAGGTCTATTTATCATGTGCGGTATGCTGTATGAGCGCTTAGGTACTCGTGATATGAACCAAATGGGTGGATTGTGGAAAAGCATCCGTTTCTTACCAGCGTTTTCACTGTTCTTTGCTGTTGCCTCTTTAGGTATGCCAGGAACAGGTAACTTTGTTGGTGAGTTTATGATCCTATTTGGTACTTATGGTCAATTTAAACTGATCACGATTATTTCGGTCTTTGGTTTAGTCTTTGCCTCAGTTTACGCACTGTGGATGATGCAACAGGCTTACTATGGTTCACCGAAAACAGCTGAAAGAACCTATAAAGGGTTGGATCTGAGAGAATTTATTATCCTGATGTCGTTAGTTGTCATGCTGGTTATCTTGGGCTTCTTCCCACAACCAGTATTAGATACTTCAATATCGGCGATGGAAAATCTCCAGACTTGGTATTCCGCTTCTATCTCAACTGTAAGGCCGTAATTCGCCATGACAATAACTCCTCAACAACTGATCGCACTGTTACCGCTGTTGATCGTCGGATTGACGGTGGTGGTTGTGATGCTGTCCATTGCGTGGCGACGCGATCATTTTACGATTGCCACTTTGACAGTCACCGGTTTTATCATTGCGCTAGGATCGCTCTACTATGTTAATGCGTTAGGCGTGGTAGATGTGACAACACTCTATCATGTCGATGGATATTCCAGTTTCTTCACCGCACTGATTATTATTGCGGGAATTGGAACCATTGCGTTTGCTTATCCTTGGTTAGAAGGTTATCAAGATAACAAAGAAGAGTTTTATATGCTGGTCGCGATAGCGGTAGTCGGGGGGATTTTACTCTCTTCTGCACACCACTTCGCATCGATGTTTATTGGTATTGAATTACTGACATTACCGCTGTTTGGTCTTATCGGTTATGCATTCCAACAACGTCCATCACTGGAAGCAAGCATAAAATATATGCTGCTTTCAGCGGCGGCATCGTCTTTCTTGTTATTTGGTATGGCACTGCTTTATGCCGAAGCAGGAAACCTATCGTTTACTGCAATGGGTCAAAGCTTAAGTGACAGCAATATCCACAAACCTTTAGTATTAGCAGGTTTAGGGATGATGCTGGTGGGTATCGGCTTTAAATTGTCGTTATTCCCATTCCAATTATGGACACCAGATGTTTACCAAGGCGCGCCAGCACCAACAGGTGCGTTCTTAGCAACCGCAAGTAAGATTGGAATTTTCGCCGTTGTTATGCGTCTATTCCTTGAAGCACCTGCGGCAGATAGCGAAACCTTACGTATGATCTTAGGTTTCATGGCAATTGCCTCTATCTTGTTTGGTAATATCATGGCGCTGACACAGAAAAACGTAAAACGTTTACTGGGTTACTCTTCTGTATCGCACCTTGGTTATCTGTTAGTCGCACTGATTGTGTTGCAATATAGCCCTGTACTTGCACAAGAGACCGCTGAGATCTATTTAGCAGGTTATTTATTTGCCAGTTTAGGTGCATTTGGTGCCATTGCAGTTGCTTCTAGCCCATATCGTGAAGGTGAGCTTGAATTACTTGAAGATTACCGTGGGCTATTCTGGCGTCGTCCGGCTGTTGCACTGGTGATGTCGCTGATGATGCTATCATTAGCGGGTGTGCCAATTACGTTAGGCTTTATTGGTAAACTGTATGTCATTATTGCAGGTATCGATTCTAGCTTATGGTGGTTAACTGGCATGGTCGTATTAGGTAGTGCAATTGGTCTTTTCTACTACCTACGCGCTGCTGCGATAGTTTTCTTACGCAAACCAGACAATGACAACACACCAGTGATTGCAACTACTTCACAAAATATGGCTGCTTTTGTTGCGCTAATTTGTGCGATAGTTGTCATTGCATTAGGTGTTTGGCCACAGCCATTAATTGAATTAACTAACTTTGCGATTATTTCTCCTGCGGTGAATTAATATCAGCGAGTCTTAGTTAACTTAAGAAAAAGCCTGATTTTTAATCAGGCTTTTTTATTGCTTAACGTCTAGCGGGGTTAGTTACAGCTAATTTGATGCTTACAATAAAAATGCACAGTAACTAATTAATAATCATGAAGAAACTTATCTAAAAATAGAATATGAGGAGAAATAATATTATTAGTATTTGATATATTATTTTTTAATTGTGTTAGTTGATTGATTAGCGATAGCCAATATTTGTCAAGTAAAGCGAGTTGGTTAGTTAATGAGCTTAGGTGAAGCACTATATTTGTTAAAGAGTGATAATGTGTCAACGTAAAAATAATGACACGTTTTTGATTTTCTAGCTCAGTCAGATTTTTGATTTTAGCGATGTAATCATCAATAAGCTGATGTCGCGTCTCTACAATTTTTTGATATGTGAATCCTTTATCAAGTTGAGAAAAAAACTCACCTAGTAATTCTATCAGCATTCTTAATATATTCTTTCCAGAACTATCAATATTTAATGTAGTAATTGTCTCTTTAGATGGAATGCCAACATTAAAGATATCATTAATACTTTCATTATTAATAACATCTTCACCTTTAGTAATAATATCAATTTTATCCTTAATATTAGTTATTTTTCCTTTTTCGATTAATATTTTGTTACTAATTTCAATGGACGATTTTTCTTCATTAATAATTAATAAATTAATTTTATCTTTTAATATTATTCCATTTAAAGAGTTTCTTTTAATGTTTATTTTATGCCTGTGATTATTTATAATATCAATAGATTCATCAATATCTTCTTTGAAAATATTTTCTATTATATTTTTTTCATTTTCAAGTTTTTTTGAAATTTGTGGAGGAAAGTCTTTTCTCAATATTTCATTATTTATTTCACCAATTGTATTTATGGTCTCTGTTAGTAATTTCTGCTTTAATCTACTTTTCATTAATATTGAAAAGTTAACAATAGTATCTAATGTTTTATTATTTTCAATATATATAGAAGTTAATTCATCGTTTAATTCATTACTGTTTCTAGATAACTTTGCACTGAGTTGACGAATTTTTTTTACAGTGTTAAAAAATAGATGATGTTCAAATTTATCTTTGGTATCCATATGATTGTTAATTTTGCTCATAACTGTTCCTTTAGTTATTTAGATGCATAAAAGGTGGATAATGCTTCATCAAATATAGCGATCATCTCTTTTGAATAACCGATGACCATATACCAAGGTGCAATCATTTTTTCTAAATAAATACTGAAACGTATAAGCTCCATTGCATTATCTACTTTTCTCAAGTTTGTCAGAGAGGCGTTAATTTCAGTTAATGTTGCTTGCCACATATATTCAAGATGCTCTAATGCCATGTTAGCATCTTCAATATATTGCTCAATTTCATCAAGGTCAGTATGAAGTTTTTGTAAGCATGATGAGATCTTGGAATAGTGTTTTATTTCACTATTAACTTGATTGAGCCTATCAATCATCTCATTCTTTTTCTTACGAGTTTCTTCTGCTTTAGCACCAAAAATACCTCCTGTAATAATCACACCAATAATACCAAAAGCTAATCCGGTAAAAGCGAGTTTAACAAACTGTTTATACTCTTCCTTCAACATTTCGATTTCATTTTCTAGCAAGGTTCTTTCTTCAATTAGCATGGTATCATTACTATTAAGGTGTTCATTGATAATTATTTTTTTATTGATTACCTCATGATAAATGGATTGATTAAATGTGCCATTACTACTCTCCCCACCAATAATTTTCATTCTAAAATCATAAATCATATCTTTTAATTTTAATGTTTTTTCGTATTCATTATTGATATCACTCTTCATGCTTTCTAATATAGTGATCAGTTGGGTGGTAACTTCTTTATCTTGCTGTGTATATTTAAAATTAGAAAACTCATTATCTGATATATCTTCTATTCTTGTGTTTATTTTACTTAATAATGGCATTTGGCTAATAAATAATAAAACCTGTTCTCCTGTTGTCGTTATTTCCCTTCCTATAATTTCAAGGTCGATAGCTTGTTGTTTAATAGAGTACTCTATTTTATTCCATTCAAAAGCATGTTTTCTCATTTTTAAAAAGAGAGCTTGAATGTTATCTGGGGAAATTTGAGAATCCTTAATATCATCATAACCAAGAAATTCAACAACTGCCTCTTTTTGATAAGGCAGTATTAATACTTTATCAATATAAGTTTTGATTTTATTAAGATCATAAGAAGTGAAAATACCAGGGTTACGTCCTCCATCAATATTTTTTCCTAGTATTAAACTCAGTGCAACTTCAGGTAGATCTACTTTTTCGATGATTTTATCGACATGGTCAAAGATGGCTTTATCCATATAACCTCTCTTAGGTATAATTATTTTTAATTCTATGGCATGATTTTGAAATGACCCATTTGTTATTTACAGATAGCGAGTTAACGCTTCTACTTTGTAACATGAAAAATACAAAACTTTGATAAATGACAAAGGTTATAATTAATCAGCTCTTTGATAATTCTTATAGAGACGTATAATCTCCCTTTTAATTAGTTGTGGGTATTTGGAGTGGAAAAGGTTAAGCCTGTGTTTTCGACACTGTACGAAAAAGTTAAAAATATAAATCAGACAGCACAAGGTAATCTTTTACATCTGAAAGTCACCTTGGCGTCAGACGTTTCATTTTCGCTACTTTCTTGGCTTGCAGCTCAGACGTATTATCCTCAGTTTTATTGGCAACATCGCGATGAATATGAGGAGGTCGCTGTTTGTGGGCAATTACGTTGCTTTAATCACATTCATAATGCACGAGAGTTTTTAAGTGCTCATAAAAATGAATCTAATAGTGATGATGTCCGTATTTGGGGATTAAATGCGTGGGATACCATTATTCCTGGGCGAATTGATCAACAAACTGGGGATGATGCTTACCTTTTCTTACCCAGAATTGAAGTAAGACGTCAGCAACAACAACTTTCAGTTCATATCAATCTATTGGGTGAAGAAGATAGAGAAGATGCATTAACTTTTCTTCGTTCATTAAACGATGAATTAGAAATTGCACCACTTTCTGTTTCTGTTACCTCAGTAAAACACTCTTTAACTCAAGCTCAGTGGGTTAACTATTTAGATCTGGCTTTACATGAGATTGAACAAGGGACTTTCGAGAAAGTTGTTCCTGCAAGAGCAACTTGCTTAACACTTGATAATCCACTTAAAGCCATTCAATTTATGAAAGCAAGCCGTGATGTTAACCATCACTGTTATCACTATATGTTGGCTTTTTCTCCTTCTGATGCTTTTATTGGTTCATCACCAGAGCGATTATATCGTCGTGATGAGAAACAACTCTATACCGAAGCATTGGCAGGAACAGTAGCAAGTTCTGACAATGAGCAACAAGCTACAGCGTTTGCTGAGTGGCTGATGAATGACAAAAAAAACCAACATGAGAATTTAGTGGTCGTTGATGATATTTGTCAGCGTCTACAAGGTGGCATTGAAGGTATTGATGTTTCGCTAGCGGATGTGATTCGACTACGTAAAGTGCAACATCTTCGTCGTTATATCCACGGTAAACTTATTAATGCAGACGATGTTGACTGTTTAAAACGCTTGCAGCCGACTGCCGCAGTGTGTGGTTTACCTCGAACGGTTGCACGTGCCTTTATTCATCAGCATGAACCCTTTAAAAGACGTTGGTATGCGGGTTCTGCGGGCTATTTAGGATTATCTCATGCAGAGTTTGCCGTTAGTTTACGTTGTGGCGAATTACACGATGAGACATTAACACTTTATGCGGGTGCGGGGGTTGTCGCGGGATCATCTCCGCTGCAAGAGTGGGATGAAATCGAAAATAAAGCCGCTGGATTACGCACTTTATTGCAAGAAAAAAAATAATATTGTGCCGATTAATGCCTTGAACAAAATAGTGTCAACAGGGTGAAACATAAATGAGTAGTATTATTTGGCGCAGCTATTTAGTGCTACTTTCTAAATAACCACTGCTATAAGCCAACCAATAAATGCTATTCTTGAGAATATTAGTGCTATTTATTTATACTGTTGACGAAAGAAAAATAGATTAACTTAAAATATGTTGAGTATATAGCCTAAATAATGCACTCCGATGAGTGTTTTCTTTCACTATTTATTTAACGAAAACTTCTGTTCATTGAACTAGGCTAAGGAAAAGTATTTAGGAACAGATATTATAATAGCAATTGTAGGTTTTCGTTGTTGGGATGATCAATGTCTAATAGTTCGTTTAATCGCCAATGGGCTAAAGTTATACTTGAAGCTTTGACTCGTCATGGTTTGCGCCATATCTGTATTGCTCCCGGATCTCGTTCGACACCTTTAACACTTGCTGCTGCAAATAATAGCAAGTTGATTTGTCATACTCACTTTGATGAACGTGGACTAGGGCATTTAGCATTGGGTTTAGCCAAAGCAACAAAAGAACCCGTTGCTGTTATTGTGACCTCAGGAACGGCGGTTGCTAATTTATATCCCGCATTAATTGAAGCGGGATTAACCGGTGAGCGCCTCGTTTTTCTTACTGCAGATAGACCCCCAGAACTTATCGATTGTGGTGCTAATCAAGCAATACGCCAGCAAGGTATTTTTTCCTCTCATCCATCAAAAACACTCTCTTTGCCAAGACCAACCTTAGATATTTCAGCAAATTGGCTTGTCTCTACCGTTGATAACGCAATGAATGAGCTTGTGCATGGTGCTTTACATGTAAATTGCCCTTTTGCAGAACCGTTATATGGTGATGATGACATGACTGCTGCGTGCCCTTGGAGTGATGCATTGGGTGATTGGTGGCAAAGTCACCAGCCTTGGCTACAAGAAACGGTTAAGTCATTTGTTGCAACACATCCGCAATGGCAAGCATTGCGCCAGAAAAAAGGTGTTGTAATAGCCGGGCGTATCACTGAGCAAGAAGGGATTGACGTTGCCAACTGGGCAGCTAAGTTAGGTTGGCCTCTATTAAGTGATGTACTTTCTCAAACCGGTCAGCCACTACCTTGTGCTGATTTATGGCTAAATAATCCACAAGCTAAAGCGCTATTAAATCAAGCTGAAATTGTTATTCAATTTGGTTCAAGCTTAACAGGTAAACGGTTATTACAGTGGCAAGTGGGATGTTCCCCAAAATCGTATTGGATTATTGATCCTATTCCAGGTCGATTAGATCCCGGTCATCACCAAGGTGAAAAATTTACGGTATCACCAATACAATGGTTAACAGCACATGCGCCAATTGATAATTTACCTTGGGCAGAACCACTAGCTGAAATAGCCAAACAAACTTATCAACAAGTAAATAAAGCCACGCAAAATTTTGGTGAAGCACAAGTGGCGCATCAATTAAGTCAATTACTTCCTAAAGATGGACAGTTATTTGTTGGCAATAGTCTTATTGTAAGGTTAATAGACGCATTGGGTGTTTTACCTCAAGGTTATCCTGTTATGAGTAACCGAGGTGCAAGTGGTATTGATGGTCTACTTTCAACCGCCGCCGGTGTACATCGGGCAACAGAAAAACCAACATTAACTATTCTTGGTGATCTATCCGCACTCTATGACTTAAATAGTTTAGCTTTGCATCGTCAAATTTATGCACCTAATGTTATTATTGTTGTGAATAATAACGGTGGTCAAATATTCTCTATGCTGCCAACACCAGCTACACAAAGAGAGCGCTTTTACTGTATGCCACACTCCTTGAACTTTAAACATGCAGCCGCTATGTTCGGTTTAAATTATGCTTCACCGACAAGTTGGGATGCACTATTTACCACTGTTCAACAATGTTGGCGTAGTGGCGCAGAAACCACATTAATCGAATTAATTGTCAATGACACTGATGGTGCCCAAACATTAAATCAGCTAGTTAAACAGGTAACAGCTCATGACTTTAGCATGTCGGCGATATAATACCCATAACGAAGGACCTTGGTTAATTTGGTTGCATGGGTTATTAGGTGAAGGAGACGAATGGGAACCAGTCATTGCTGCTTGTCATGAATATCCTTCGTTGGTGATTGATCTACCGCGACATGGCGATTCAGCATCAATTGGTGCTAAAAGCTTTGTTGAAGTGAGTGCGTTACTCACTGAAACACTAAAAGCCGAAAAAATCACACACTATTGGCTAATTGGGTACTCTTTAGGTGGCAGAATTGCGATGTATCACGCATGTTTTGGTGATACTAGCGGATTGATGGGACTTATTGTTGAAGGGGGTAACCCCGGCTTATATGATGCAAGCGAAAGACAAAATAGAGTTGCACATGATAAACGATGGGCTCAACGATTTCGCGACGAACCAATAACTAAAACATTAGAACAGTGGTATCAGCAGCCTGTCTTTGCAGATTTAAGTGACGAAAAACGCCAATTATTAGTTGAAAAACGTAGTCGTAACGCGGGTTTTTGTATCGCAGAAAGTCTTGAATGCCTTTCATTAGGTCATCAACCTTGGCTAGTGACAGAATTACAACAACTCACATTGCCTTTTATTTGGCTATGTGGTGAAAAAGATAAGAAATTTCAGACGATAGCGCAGCAATATTCGCTGCCATTAACAACTATCCCGCACGCTGGTCATAATGCCCATCAGGCTCAGCCTGTTGCTTATGCTGCGGTGATAAACCATGTTTTATCCCTCTTTGGTTAAAGGAACCTAATTATGCTTTATCCGAGCGAAGAAAAGCTGTATGCACCGATAGAATGGCAAGATTGTTCAGGCGATTTTGAAGATATTCTCTACCATAAATCTGCCGATGGCATCGCAAAAATCACCATTAACCGCCCACAAGTGCGTAATGCTTTCCGTCCTTTGACTGTCAAAGAGATGATCCAAGCATTAGCAGATGCGCGTTATGATGATGGTATTGGTACCATTATTTTAACCGGTGCAGGTGAAAAAGCGTTCTGTGCTGGTGGTGACCAAAAGATTCGTGGTGACTACGGCGGATACCGTGATGATAGCGGCACACATCACCTGAACGTATTAGATTTTCAACGTCAAATTCGTACTTGTCCAAAACCTGTTGTTGCAATGGTTGCTGGTTATTCTATCGGTGGTGGTCATGTTCTGCATATGATGTGCGATTTAACCATTGCTGCTGAAAATGCCATTTTTGGTCAAACAGGACCAAAAGTAGGATCATTTGATGGTGGTTGGGGTGCTTCTTATATGGCGCGCATTGTGGGTCAAAAGAAAGCCCGTGAAATTTGGTTCTTATGCCGTCAATACGATGCTAAAGAAGCGCTGGAAATGGGTCTGGTTAACACCGTTGTCCCTTATGCAGATCTTGAAAAAGAGACGGTTCGCTGGTGTCGTGAAATGCTTGAAAATAGCCCAATGGCATTACGCTGCTTAAAAGCTGCACTAAATGCGGATTGCGATGGTCAAGCGGGTCTGCAAGAATTAGCGGGTAACGCCACCATGCTGTTCTATATGACTGATGAAGGTCAAGAAGGCCGTAATGCGTTTAATGAAAAACGCCAACCTGATTTCTCTAAATTTAAACGTAATCCATAATGCGAAACGCAAAACTCTATTCATTCAGCCTGCCAATGGAGGCAGGCGTTGTTCTGCGCTATCAAAGGCTGAAAACCCGTGATGGTTTTCTCGTCTGTTTAGAGCAGGATGGCAAACAAGGCTGGGGTGAAATTGCCCCATTACCAGAATTTAGCCGTGAAACGTTATCTGAAGCTCAAGCTTCTGTAACCGACTGGTTAGCCGCATGGTGCAATGGCGAAAACCCAACTGAAAGCCAGCTGCCTAGTGTTGCATTTGGTATCAGTTGTGCATTAGCTGAATTAAAAGGCACTCTGCCTCAAACTGCGAATTATCGTGCAGCACCATTATGTAATGGTGATCCTGATGACTTAATTTTAAGCCTTAATGAAATGGAAGGCGAAAAAGTCGCTAAAGTCAAAGTGGGTCTGTATGAAGCGGTGCGTGATGGTATTGTGGTCAACCTTCTTTTAGAAGCTATTCCTGACTTAAAACTAAGACTTGATGCTAATCGAAGCTGGACTCCTGCTAAAGCAGAAAGCTTTGCTAAATATGTTAATCCACAGTGGCGTGATCGCATCGCTTTTTTAGAAGAGCCTTGCAAAACACCCGCTGAATCTTTGGCATTCTCCCAAGAAACCGGGATTAACATTGCATGGGATGAAACAGTACGAGATGACGGCTTTGAAATAAAACCCCAAGCAGGTGTAACGGCGATTGTGATTAAGCCAACATTGGTGGGTAGTTTGGAACGATGCCAAGCTTTAGTATCACAAGCTCATGCTTTAGGTCTAGAAGCTATTATTAGTTCAAGTATTGAAACCAGCTTTGGATTGACACAATTGGCACGAATTGCTCAGTGGTTAACACCAAATGCAATTCCCGGTTTAGATACTGTTGACTTGATAAAACAACAGCTTGTTAAGCCGTGGCAAAATGTCGATATTCCACTTATCTCTCTTGAGCAACTAGCGATAGTATGGCAACAGTAGTTCAATTTGAGCAATCGCCGTGGCAATATTGGGCAACATTATGCCCAAATGAAACGGCGATTATTGCTGATGTTCAGCCAATATCATGGCAGCAATTAGTTTGTCATATCAATGTATTAGCACAAAGTTTTTATGAACAAGGTGTTCGACCTCAACAGACTATTTTGTTTCGAGGCAAAAACCATATTCATCTGATTTATGCTTTATTAGCAGCTTTTCAGTGTGGTGCTAAGGTTTTACCGCTAAATCCTCAATTACCACAATCGTTGCTAGATGATTTATTGCCTCATCTTAATATCGATTTTTACGCTGATTTGAGTCGTTCACCTATTTCGGTTGATGCCGCGTTACTAGATTTAAGTGCGATTGCTTATAAAACCAACACACTTCAACCATCAACATCAATAATGCCAGATATTGAATGGGATGCTAATCGTATGGCAACCCTGATTTTAACATCCGGCTCATCAGGTTTACCTAAAGCGGCTGCGCATACTTTTAATGCACATCTTTGTAGTGCTGAAGGTATTTTATCGCTAATGCCTTTTAATAAAGGCGATAGTTGGTTGCTTTCTTTACCGCTTTTTCATGTGTCAGGGCAAGGGATCTTTTGGCGTTGGTTATTACGTGGCGCAACACTTGTTGTGCGAGAGATGCACCCTTTTATAGCAGCACTACAAGGCTGTACACATGCTTCTTTAGTTCCGACACAACTTTGGCGTTTCTTACAAAAAGATAAACAGCAAGATAAGCAACAGCCTATCACCTTAAAATCGGTTCTATTAGGTGGTGCGATGATCCCGACTGAATTAACTCATGAGGCTGAAAAGTGGGGAATTCAATGTTGGTGTGGTTATGGTATGACCGAAATGGCTTCAACTGTTTGTGCTAAACGCGCAGATGGTAAAGCAGGCGTAGGGCGGGTACTTAAAGGCAAAGTCATTAGATTAGTTGATGATGAAATTCAAATTAAATCAGATAGTGTTGCTTTAGGTTATTGGTTTGATGGCAAATTAAAACCGTTATCACTCACTGCGGATGGTTGGTATTCCACACGAGATAAAGGTGATTTCATTGATGATGAATGGTGTGTTTTGGGGCGTTTAGATAACCTTTTTTTCAGTGCAGGTGAAGGCATTCAACCAGAAGATATTGAGAAAGTACTCAATACTCATCCTAAAGTGAGCCAATCTTTTATTGTTCCAGTTGATGATGCCGAGTTCGGTCAACGCCCTGTTGCGGTTGTTGATGCGGATATTGAAATAATCAATCAATTACCTCAGTGGTATCACTCCCAATTAGCGGGATTTCAGCGACCCATTGCTTGTTTACAACTCCCAGAAAGCCTCAAAAATGGCGGGATAAAAATTTCCCGTAAACAAGTGCAACAGTGGGTGAAAGGGCAGTTGTTGAAGTGATATTCATTTATTTTTCGAGTTTTCTCTCAAAACCAGTATTGCTAATGTAAAGAGTGGATAAAAGTGATTTGAATATATGCTCATCACCGTTAAGCTGGTGAGCATAAAGTAGACAATGGATGCAAGGGTAATACTTAGGAATAGAATAGTTCCGTTGATATGGAGTTCAGATGACGAAAAAAACAACTCAGCTAGCGATAGCCACGATTGCAACAAGCTTAATGGCTTCACTTGCGCCTGTACCTGCGAAGAGTATTTCACTTAATACGATAACGTCTGTTGAACAACAGGCTAAACAAGGAAAAACGAAAGTATTGGCGTTTGAATTGCCTCAGGAACAAATTTTTTTACCTTTAGATGAAGCCTCTGAATACCTTAATAACATCAATATACAACAACGCATTCTACTCAATTCGATGGTAGATAAACGAATAAATAGAGGTAAAGGACCCCTTTTTAGTAACCTCGCACAAATAAAACGTTTGTGTATTGATGGGCTAGAGCGGCACATGCAAATTAAAGCAGCAGTACAGTATGTGATGAGTGGGAATAATATCTATCATTTATTTCCAGAAGACTTAGAACAACAAACCAAGTATAAAATGAGCCTACTTCAGTTTGGTCGAGTTGTGGCTCAGGGTGAATTTATTTTACGTGATATTTTGTCGTGCATTGAGCAATGTTCACCGCCAGAAAAGACAGTTCATTTAGTTGATATGCCAGATCAAGATAAAGTAAGCGCTTGGATTTTAGCTGAACATCATAAAGTTGGGATTGTTGACACGGAGTAGTCTTGATGGTTTGTATTGTAAATGTACATGCTGATGTAGAGATGCCAGAAGTAGCAAACAAATATGCTAAAGCAATAGAAAACTGGAAAAATACAGGCATATTGCCAGATAGATTTGGGAATGAAGGTCAATGGGAAGATAACTCAAGACTGTGTGCTTCATTTGTTTATAAACTTCATATACGACTACCATCAGAGCCTGCTTGGAAGAAAACAAAATCACAAATTGATAGGCATTCTAATCACTATATTGTCTTTTCAAGGCACTGGTTGAATTACAATAATATCCAAATCATTGGTGTTATGTCACCAGATGGGCATGAAAAGGCAAAAACTTCTTATATGGCTGAATTAGAACGGCGAGCAGAAGAATTCCAAAACAGTTAATCAAAATTACAATATTGCTGCTTATAATAAAGGCGCCGGAAGGCGCCTTTATTATTTTTGCCGAGTTGCTCACAGGGCTTCTTATTATGCGGTTATTTAGTGTCTTTTTTTGCTAACGCTTTTATTGCTTTCTCAACACCTGCACCATATTCAGGGTGTACTTTCTTAAATAAAGCAATTTGGCGTTTTTGCGTGTCTTTACTTGCTTGTGATAATTCACCTGCAATACGAGCAAACATGCGTTGATGCTCTTCATCGCTCAGCAGTTCATAAAGGGCACGAGGTTGGCTGAAATAATCTTCATCTTCACGGTGATTCCAGTGATCAGCTGCACCTTCTACTGTTAATGGTGGCTCTTTAAAATTAGGCTGCTCTTGGAACATGCCGCCATTATTTGGCTCATAAGTAATGCCACTACCGCTATTACCATCAACACGCATTGCACCATCACGATGATAATTATGGAATGGACATTTTGGTGCATTAACAGGGATTTGGTGATGATTAACACCCAAACGATAGCGATGCGCATCACCATAAGAGAACAGGCGACCTTGCAGCATTTTATCAGGAGAAAAACCGATACCTGGAACAATATTGGCTGGGCTAAATGCCGCTTGTTCCACATCAGAAAAATAGTTTTCAGGGTTACGGTTTAACTCAAAATAGCCAACATCAATTAAAGGATAATCTGCATGTGGCCACACTTTAGTTAAGTCAAACGGATTGTAAGGAACGGTTGAAGCCTCTTTCTCTGGCATAATTTGAATTTGTAAGTTCCAGCGAGGGTAATCGCCACGTTCAATCGCTTCATATAAATCACGTTGTGAACTTTCTCTATCTGTTCCCACCAGCATTTCAGCTTGGTCATCCATTAAGTTTTTAATGCCTTGTTGGCAACGGAAATGGAATTTAACCCAGAAACGTTCATTATTTTTATTGATAAAGCTATAAGTATGGCTACCAAAACCATGCACAAAACGGTAGCTTTGTGGTAATCCACGGTCACTCATATCAATGGTTAATTGGTGTAATGATTCTGGTAAATGAGAGAAAAAATCCCATTTATATGCTGAATTACGCAAGTTGGTACGTGGGTCACGTTTTACAACGTGGTTTAAATCAGGGAATTTTAATGGGTCACGAAGGTAAAAAACGGGGGTATTGTTACCAACCATGTCCCAGTTACCTTCTTCAGTGTAAAACTTCAATGCAAAACCGCGAATATCACGTTCTGCATCCGCAGCACCACGTTCACCCGCTACGGTTGAAAAACGACCAAACATTTCTGTCTTTTTACCCACTTTAGAGAATATCTTTGCGCGAGTATATTTGGTGATATCGTGAGTAACCGTAAATGTACCAAAAGCGCCAGAGCCTTTAGCGTGCATACGTCTTTCAGGAATAACTTCACGATCAAAATGGGCTAATTTTTCTAAAAACCAGACATCTTGTAGCAACATTGGACCACGAGGACCTGCGGTCATTACATTGTTATTATCTACAACTGGTGCACCAGACGCCGTTGTGAGCTTTTTCTTTTCCATCACATTTCTCCAGTTTATGAAACTATGAACGTTCTAAAAAAATAGCATGTGTGAATAAAACGAAGCGAACAGCCTTATATTTATTATGGTTAATTTCGGCTGGAATTCCACTTTAGCAATATAGAGATAATAAATAAAACCAATTAGACCAATAATATTGATAGGTAATGTTTATTTACATAACTTGAATAATATAGAGGTTATTTAGCAATTTACGCTAAATTTACTGATAGCTTCATAGTACAATCTAGGATTGAGTTTTTATTTGCTGGAGCAATAACAATGAAAAAGTATTTATTAGCGGGTGCTGTGGGAGCAATGCTATTTGCAGGAACGGCTAACGCAGCCTCTGTAAATTTTCAAGTAGGCGATCACTATACCGATTTACGAGGTGGATTAGGAAATCCAAATTCTGGACTTTCTTTTAATGGTAATTGGGCACGTAGTGATCATGATGGTCAAATAGGAACATTAGGCGCTAAATTTGCTTTACCATTAGGACCGTTTTCAGCAAGCGTTGGTGGAAAGGCCGTTTATTTATCACCTAAAGATGGTGATGATGGTGCTGCATTAGCGGGTGGTGTTGGGCTAAATTGGGATGTTCTGCCATCTTTAAGTGTATATGGAGAGCTTTATGGTTCCCCAGAAGGCTTAACCTCAGGTAGTGAATCTTATTATGAAGCGGATGTGGGTGCGCAATTAACGGTATTTAAACCATTGCATGTTAATGCAGGTTATCGTGTGATTGAAATCGAAAACTCACATAATAGAAGTAATAACAAACTTGCTGATGGTTTCTATTTAGGGGCTGGTTTAAGTTTCTAATTATTTGTTATTTTACTCTAATATAACAAGATAAAATAAAAAGCTGGTGTTGATATTCAACACCAGCTTTTTTATGAGCACAATTTAGCGATTAACCTACTTGTGGTAATAACCCAAAAGTAATTGCAATTTGGATACCAATAACGACAAGACCACAGATAAACACGATAGCAAGAGCAGGTTTTCCACCTTTAACGATGTAATGCTTATCAGTGTGCTGTTGCTGTCTGACTTTCCAAACTAATAACGCAGGTAGTAACAGCGCTAAAATAGATAATGCGATAGCCGCATAAGCTAGTGCTTGGACAAAGTTAGGATAATAGAGCGCACAAAGTAGTGGAGGTACAAAGGTAAGTAAACCAGATTGCATACGACCAGACGCGCGATTACTGCGTTTAAACAGGTCAGCTAAATAATCAAATAAACCTAGAGCAACGCCTAGGAAAGAAGTGGCTAGTGCCAATGCGGCAAACAAGTTTACTGCGATATTAACGCGAGGTGTTGCAACAACATCGCGAATAGCAGTTAACAGTCCATTTAAGCCAGATTGTTGCGCCATAATACCCATAAACGTATTGGTAGGAATTGCGCCTAGTGTAGCGAGTTGCCATAAAATATAAGCAACAAGTGGAATAGCACTACCAATAATAAAGATAATACGTAGCTTTTTAATATCACCATTCATATAGCTAACAATACTCGGCACGCTGCCATGAAAGCCAAATGAGGTAAAAATAACAGGAATAGCCGATAAAATTAGTCCATGAGCAACAGGCATAGAAGTTAAGTTGACGGTTTCTACATGAGGTAACATAACCACTAACATAAAGATAAGAAAGACCACTTTCGCAGTAAATAATAAGCGGTTAATCATATCAACAGACGTTGTACCAATTCCTACTACTGCACCACCAATCACTGTAAAGATAATAATACCTTGAGTAACAGAAACGGGTGTGCCAATCCAAGACGATATTGTTGCAGAGAGTAATTCACCCGCACCACTGATATAGGCTGTTGTTAAGGCATACATTAACAGTAGTAATGCTAAACCTGTAATCAATTGCCCACCTGAACCTAGATAGCGTTTAGCAATAGAGCCAAGACCCATATGAGGATCATTATGCTGATAAACTTCAACCAGTAACAGTGCGGTGTAGCTCATTAAAAGCCACAAGCCAATAAGTAATAGAATAATGGTGCTAAAACCAATACCAACAGCAGCAAGTGGCATTGCTAGCATCCCCGCCCCAATAGTTGTTCCTGCAACAATAAAGACACTACCTATAGTGCGATTTTTCACAAAATCCTCTGTTATTCAAACGGTTTTATTTATTTTAAAGTCAGAGTATAAGAATGATAAATATCTGTCAAATTTTAATTACGTAGAGTGTAAGGTTAAGTTTACGAAAGGGCGTTAAAAACAAAAAAACGCCAATATCATTTTTTATTGGCGTTTTTAAAGGAAAAAAACTAATCACATATATTAATCGTCAAGTTCTACCATACGTCTTATTTGATCGCGGTTAATTTGCTGTACTTTTCCTGTTTCTGCATCTTTATATGTAATTAACCCAGTAGCTTCATTTATCTCGACTTTATCTGTAGTTAGGATAGTTTGCCCATTAACAGTCTCTATTTTTTGTGGTGATGAACAACCAGCAACTAATAGTAGTGACGCTGAAATGGCAACGACTGAGATAATAGAATTGAATTTCATAATAGGATTTCCTTTTTTAATTATGTAATTTAACTTTAGTCAAGGATACACAAGAGTGTTAGGAAAAATGAAAATTTAAGATAATTCAAATTAATCAGAGCAAATTTCAATTTCAATATCACTGATAGGATGGCAACTACAAGGTAGGATTTCATCTGCCTGAATAAATGCCAAAGGTTCATTACGATAGCAAACCTTTCCTTTTACTAATCGCAATCGGCAAGAGCCACAATAACCTTCTCGGCATTGGTATTCGACTTGAATTTTTCCGTGTTCTAATGCTTCAAGTAAAGAAGCGTGAGCATTGGAGCAGAACTCTAGCGGGGTTGAAAGACCCTGCTGATGCAGGGTCACTTTATGAGATGCCATAACGTTATCTATGTTAATTCTCAGTGTTATTACAGCTCAAAACTGCTTAAGTCGTCAGTGTTAACTTGTGAGTCGATTTGACCAACAAGATAAGAACTTACTTCAACTTCTTGTGGTGCGACTTGAACGTTGTCAGAAACTAGCCATGCATTAATCCATGGGATTGGATTTGAACGGCCTTTGAAAGGCAGTTTTAGCCCCACAGCTTGCATACGAATATTCGTAATATATTCAACATACTGACAAAGAATGTCTTTATTTAAACCAATCATTGAGCCTTCAGAGAATAGGTATTCAGCCCACTCTTTTTCCTGTTCAGCGGCTTCAACAAAAAGATCATAACACTCTTGTTCACACTCCGCGGCGATTTCAGCCATTTCAGGATCATCCTGACCTGAGCGTAATAGGTTCAGCATATGCTGAGTACCAGTTAAATGTAAGGCTTCATCACGAGCAATCAATTTAATGATTTTCGCATTACCTTCCATTAATTCACGTTCAGCAAAAGCAAAAGAGCAAGCGAAGCTAACATAAAAACGGATAGCTTCTAACGCATTAACACTCATCAGACATAGATAGAGTTGTTTTTTTAATTTGCGTAACGTTATATTGACGACTTTACCTTTTACTTGATGATCACCTTCACCATACATGTGATAAAGGTTAGTTAAGCGAATTAACTCATCATAGTAAGATGAAATATCACGTGCACGTTTTAAAATCTCTTCATTTTCAACGATATCGTCGAATACAACTGAAGGGTCATTAACGATATTACGAATAATATGTGTATAAGAACGAGAGTGAATAGTTTCAGAAAAAGACCATGTCTCAACCCACGTTTCTAATTCAGGAATCGATATCAGTGGTAAGAAAGCCACATTAGGGCTTCTACCTTGAATTGAATCGAGTAACGTTTGGTATTTTAAATTACTAATAAAAATATGTTTTTCATGATCAGGTAACGCATTGTAGTCAATACGATCACGAGAAACGTCTACTTCTTCTGGACGCCAGAAAAAGGAGAGTTGCTTTTCAATAAGCTTCTCAAAAATAGGGTATTTCTGTTGATCATAACGCGCTACGTTAACAGGTTGCCCAAAAAACATGGGCTCCAGCATTTGATCATTTTTAACTTGCGAAAAAGTAGTATAAGACATAGCTTCCTCAATTAAATTTTACACGCGCCGCCTTCACAATCTGAATCTTCAGTCTCAACGACTTCTTCCAGATCACCCTGTACATCATCTGCACCATCGCGGGTATTGTGATAATAAAGTGTTTTCACACCATATTTATAAGCGAGCAGCAAATCTTTCAGCAGTTGATTCATAGGAACCTTACCGCTTGGGAAACGAGTAGGATCGTAGTTAGTGTTTGCAGAAATCGCTTGGTCAACAAATTTTTGCATAATACCCACTAACTGCAAGTAACCCTCGATACTTGGCATCTGCCACAGTAATTCGTAAGAACCTTTTAAGCGTTCATACTCAGGAACAACTTGGCGCAAAATACCATCTTTTGATGCTTTGATACTGATGTAACCACGAGGTGGTTCAATACCATTGGTTGCGTTTGAAATTTGTGATGATGTTTCTGATGGCATCAATGCAGATAACGTTGAGTTACGTAAACCGTGAGTTTTTATCTCTTTACGTAAGCCTTCCCAATCGTAATGTAACGGTTCGTTAGTCAGTACATCCAATGATTTTTTATAGGTATCGATAGGTAAGACACCTTCAGAATAGGTTGTCTCATTAAACCATGGACATGCACCTTGTTCTTTCGCTAATTCATTTGATGCTTTTAATAAATAGTACTGAATGGCTTCGAAAGCACGATGAGTAATGTTATTTGCACTACCATCCGAGTAACGGACACCATGTTTTGCTAAATAATAAGCAAAGTTAATAACACCAATACCCAATGTACGACGTCCCATCGCGCCTTTTCTTGCAGCTTCAATTGGGTAGTCTTGGTAATCTAACAGCGCATCCAGAGAACGAACAGCTAAGCGAGCTAACTCTTCTAAATCATCAAGGTTTTCTATCGCGCCTAAGTTAAATGCTGAAAGTGTACATAATGCGATTTCACCATCAGGATCTTTAATATCATTTAATGGTTTAGTTGGCAGTGCAATTTCTAAACATAAGTTAGATTGACGAATTGGTGCCACCGCCGGATCAAATGGGCTATGCGTATTACAATGGTCAACGTTTTGCAGATAGATACGACCCGTTGATGCACGTTCTTGCATCATTAATGAGAATAACTCTACCGCTTTAATTTGTTTTTGGCGGATGCTCTTATCTTTTTCATATTGTACATATAAACGTTCAAATTCTTCTTGGTCAGCAAAGAATGCATCATAAAGACCGGGTACATCGGACGGGCTAAATAGCGTAATTTCCTGATCTTTAATTAAACGTTCATACATTAATTTATTTAATTGCACACCGTAATCTAGATGACGAACACGGTTATCATCAACACCACGGTTATTTTTCAGTACTAACAGGCTTTCGACTTCTAAATGCCATAATGGATAGAACAACGTTGCTGCACCACCACGAACTCCGCCTTGCGAGCATGATTTAACCGCAGTTTGGAAATGTTTATAGAATGGAATACAACCTGTATGGAAGGCTTCACCATTACGGATAGCACTACCTAATGCACGAATTCGACCTGCATTAATACCAATACCTGCACGTTGTGATACATATTTTACTATTGCACTTGAGGTCGCATTAATAGAATCAAGGCTATCATCACACTCGATAAGCACACAGGAGCTAAATTGGCGAGTTGGTGTTCTTACTCCCGCCATAATTGGTGTTGGTAATGAGATTTTAAAGGTTGAAATCGCATTATAAAAACGCTCAATGTAGTCCATACGTGTATTTTTTGGATAGCGCGAGAACAAGCACGCGGCAACTAACACATATAGAAATTGAGCACTTTCGTAAATTTCACCCGTAATCCGGTTTTGAACGAAATATTTACCTTCTAACTGCTTTACCGCTGCGTAAGAGAAGTTCATATCACGCTGATGAACAATAAATGCGTTCATCTGTTCAAACTCTTCTTTGGTGTAATCTTCAAGAAGATGACGGTCGTATTTGCCTAAATTAACCAACTTTGTGACGTGATCAAACAGTGCGGGTGGCTCAAATTGGCCATACGCTTTTTTACGCAAGTTAAATACAGCAAGGCGAGCCGCTAAATATTGATAATCAGGTGTTTCACCAGAGATTAAATCAGCAGCAGCTTTGACGAGTGTTTCATGGATATCAGCTGTTTTTATACCATCATAAAACTGAATCTGAGAACGTAATTCAACCTGAGAAACTGAGACATTTTCTAGGCCTTCTGCAGCCCAAGCAATAACACGGTGAATTTTGTCTAAGTCAATGCGTTCTTTGTGACCATCACGTTTTGTGACGAGCAGGCTATGATTCATGAGCGATGTACCTTTCTTGCATAAGTGTTACCTGAAATTTTATACCGCAAAAAAACGCTCCCGATGACAGTTATTGTCAAGGAGTCTTGTGGTGTGAAATTTAAGGAAACACAATATATAGGGGTTGGTTCAAATGGTGATAACAAGATAAAGGTAATTGCGTGATTGATCAAGTGTACAAATTTGATGGTTTCTGTGGATAAATGGGGGATAATTTTTTTAACAACTGCCTGTACCCTGCATAAATACAGGCAGTAAGAAACACAAATCGAAGTGATAATAGGGCAAAGTCAATTTTTAAAAATGTGATCGTTTGATGTTTTATTAAACCAAATCAAACTTTCTGTTTCACGAATTCGAGTTATGTGTCGATTGTGTGTGCACCATATAGTTAACATCAACGTTTGGCGCTAATCGGAATTTGTCAGTGATTGGATTATAGTGTAACCCGATCATATTTTTGGTACGCAAATCCGTTTCATCAACCCAACTCAGTAGTTCTGAAGGGCGAATAAACTTATTAGCATCATGTGTGCCTTTAGGTACCATATTCAGAATATACTCCGCGCCTACGACAAGCATAAACCACGCTTTTTTATTGCGATTAATGGTTGAGAAAAAGACATGACCACCCGGTTTAACCAGTTTGGCACAAGCTCTTACAACGGATGAAGGGTCAGGAACGTGTTCTAACATCTCCATGCAAGTGACAACATCATAGGTTTGTGGATTATCATTTGCGTGGTTTTCGACAGTATCTTGTATATAGGTAACCGGGATACCGGATTCAAGTGAGTGTAAACGAGCAACTTGTAGCGGCTCTCCACCCATATCAAGACCCGTGACTTCAGCACCAACACACGCCATACTTTCAGACAAAATTCCACCACCACAACCTACATCCAGCACTTTTTTACCAAATAAGCCATCTGCACGTTCTTGGATATAATTGAGTCTTAATGGGTTAATGCGGTGTAGCGGTTTAAATTCACCTTCAAGATCCCACCACCGTGATGCGACACTTTCAAACTTGTCGATTTCATGCTGATCCACATTAGCATGTAAAGAGGTTGTTTTATCATTCATCAGAAAGCATTACTCCTATTTTCATATTGATATGATTCTACCAACGTTAGAAGGTGAAATCGAAGAGAATAGCGAAAGAATCACTAATTTAGTTGTTTCAGTTTTCCTAAAATTGGCGATTTGTGGTATAGTTCTACACCTTTGAATCCGTAGTATGAGGGACAGTGGCTCCATGAGCGACATTGCCAGAGAAATCACACCAGTTAATATCGAAGAAGAGCTGAAAAGCTCATATTTGGATTATGCGATGTCTGTTATTGTCGGACGCGCATTACCCGATGTTCGAGACGGACTGAAGCCAGTACACCGTCGCGTTCTTTTTGCGATGAACGTACTTGGAAACGATTGGAACAAACCTTATAAAAAATCAGCCCGTGTTGTTGGGGATGTTATTGGTAAATATCACCCGCACGGTGACAGCGCTGTTTATGAAACGATAGTTCGTTTAGCACAGCCTTTTTCTATGCGTTACATGTTGGTTGACGGGCAGGGTAACTTCGGGTCAGTTGATGGTGACTCCGCTGCTGCAATGCGTTATACCGAAGTTCGTATGGCGAAAATTGCCCATGAACTGCTAGCGGATCTAGAAAAAGAAACGGTCGATTTTGTTCCTAACTATGATGGTACAGAACATATTCCGGCAGTAATGCCAACCCGTATTCCTAATCTGTTAGTGAATGGTTCTTCTGGGATTGCAGTCGGGATGGCAACAAACATTCCTCCGCATAACCTAGGCGAAGTTATCGATGGTTGTCTTGCTTATGTTGATAATGAAGACATTACCATTGAAGAGCTGATGGAACATATTACGGGACCTGATTTCCCAACTGCCGCTATCATTAATGGTCGCAGAGGAATTTTAGATGCTTACCGTACTGGGCGTGGGAAAATTTATATCCGCGCACAAGCAGATGTAGAAACTGATGAGAAAACGGGTCGCGAAACGATTATCGTGACGGAAATTCCTTATCAGGTAAATAAAGCTCGCTTAATTGAGAAAATTGCCGAGCTTGTTAAAGATAAACGTATTGAAGGCATTAGCGCATTACGTGATGAGTCAGATAAAGATGGTATGCGCATTGTTGTTGAAATTAAGCGTGATGCTGTTGGTGAAGTAGTACTCAATCACCTATTCTCTCAGACTCAAATGCAGGTTTCTTTTGGTATCAACATGGTTGCACTTCATCAAGGTCAACCAAAAGTATTAAATCTGAAAGAAATTATCTCTGCATTTATTCGTCACCGTCGTGAAGTGGTGACTCGTCGTACTATTTATGAATTACGTAAAGCGCGCGACCGTGCTCATATCTTAGAAGCACTTGCTATCGCTTTGGCAAATATTGACCCGGTTATTGAAATGATCCGTCAAGCGCCAACGCCAGCAGAAGCAAAAGCCGCTTTAATTGCACAACCTTGGGACTTAGGTAGCGTCTCTACAATGTTAGAACGCGCTGGCGATAGCAATGTTGCTCGTCCTGAGTGGTTAGAGCCACAATATGGTGTGCATGACGGAAAATACTATCTAACAGAACAACAAGCACAAGCTATCTTGGATCTGCGTTTGCAGAAATTAACAGGTCTTGAGCATGAAAAACTATTAGATGAATATCGCGAACTACTGCTTCAAATTGCTGAATTATTACATATTCTGAGAAGCCCAGAGCGTCTGATGGAAGTCATTCGTGAAGAGCTTAATGCGGTTAAAGATCAATATAACGATCCTCGTCGTACAGAGATCACTGAAAATACAGCAGATATTAATATCGAAGACCTAATCAATGAAGAAAATGTTGTTGTAACACTTTCTCATCAGGGCTACGTGAAATATCAGCCACTCACTGACTATGAAGCACAACGTCGTGGTGGTAAGGGTAAATCAGCGGCAAGAATTAAAGAAGAAGACTTTATTGATCGTCTACTTGTTGCCAATACCCATGACACAATTCTTTGTTTCTCAAGCCGTGGTCGTCTCTACTGGATGAAAGTTTACCAGTTGCCAGAAGCAAGCCGTGGTGCACGTGGTCGTCCTATTATTAACTTACTGCCTCTTGAGCAGAATGAACGCATTACTGCGATTCTACCTGTAAGAGAATATGAAGAAGGTAAGTTTGTCTTTATGGCAACCGCTAGCGGAACTGTGAAAAAGACACCATTAAAAGATTTCAGTCGTCCTCGTAGTGCAGGTATTATCGCCGTTAATTTAAATGAAGGTGATGAACTTATCGGTGTTGATTTAACCGATGGCACTAATGAAGTTATGCTGTTCTCTGCGGATGGTAAAGTAGTACGCTTTGCAGAAAATTGTGTTCGTCCAATGGGACGTACTGCGACAGGTGTTCGTGGTATGAAACTGATCGACGATACCGTAGTCTCACTTATCATTCCTCGTGGTGAAGGTGATATCTTAACGGTAACCGAAAATGGTTACGGTAAACGTACTGTACAAAGCGAATATCCAACGAAGAATCGTGCAACACAAGGCGTTATCTCAATTAAAGTGAGTGAGCGTAATGGTAAAGTTGTTGGCGCAATTCAAGTTGAAGAGACTGACCAGATAATGATGATTACAAATGCGGGTACATTAGTTCGTACACGTGTTTCAGAAGTCAGCATTGTTGGACGTAATACACAAGGTGTTACCTTGATTCGTACTACAGAAGGCGAGCTGGTGGTTGGTTTGCAACGTGTTGAAGATGAAGATGATGCGTTAGATGATGATGAAGCTGATGAAGTTATTGTCAATGAAAATACATCAGAAGCACCAGAATCAGATTTAGAAGACGATGCAGATACAGACGACGAAGAATAATCGTTATTATTGTGCTGTATAAAAAAAGAAAAGCAGGCATAATTGCCTGCTTTTTTTGTGTGGATAGTTCTCTGTTAATGCAGAAAATTTATTCTTATGATAAAGATCATATCATTCAGACATACAGTAACTTCTGCTAGAATGGGATAAGTTCCTTGTGTGGTTTATCGATTAGGGTGGTTGTTTGAGATATCTCTCGTCCTTTAAAACATCGTTAAAAATTTCCCGCTACCTTTTTCGCGTATTAGGTGTGATGTTGTGGGCTATGGGCGCATTGTTGACCATGTTTTATCTCATCAATATTTTCAATGATACAAAATCAGATATCAGGCAAGAATATAGTAACAACTACACCAATTTGCTCGGTTTTTTCAGGCAAACGTCAGGAACCATTCGTGATTTACAATATCTCGCTGAGCGCCATCAAGAACAACTTAATTTAAATCCCAACATCAAAAATTTACCCTTCTATGAAGGGGCATTCTCTTTACACAAATTAAATGAAACTGCGGATTGTGAACTTTTTAAAGGTCAAACGAATAACTATTTCCGTTCATTTAATAGCATTCTTTATTATTGGAAAGATAACACACCGGCTTTACAGGGAATAAACCAAGTTTTTATGGTGGGTTCTCATAGCATGTGTATGATTAACTTCCCATTACGTGCTTCGCCAATTGATACCGAAATGCTGAAAAAAATGGTTTATGAGAATACTCGAAACTATATAAATCAGCGCGCTCAAGGTAAAGAGGTTAACCAATATTGGATAGTGCCTGATGCTAAAGGAGATAGTGGCATTCTGTATGTAATGTCTCCGGTTTATGCCTCTGGTAAATTTATTGGATTGATCGGTATTGAAAGAGCTATTCGCCTTGAATATTTCTCTCCAACTAAAGATCGGGTTATCTCTATTCACCTGCTTAATAGTAGCAATACAACTATTTTAAATTATCCTGCTGAGAATAATTATCGTACAGCAAGACACGCACCTGAAGTCAATGCGCCTTATTTTGGTTTTGATAACGATTTTAGTGATTTAGTTTCTAAACGAAAATTATTGCCTTCATCATTTAGTGTGGTTTATTCGCTACCACTAAAACAGATCCTGAATGAGTTTAAATTCACGATATTTAATGCTCTGATTTTAAATACAATATCAGCCATTATGGTCTTTATTTTTGTGTGGATCTTTGAGCGAAAAATATTTTCACCCGCAGAAAATAATGCATCACGACTAGAAGAACATGAGCAATTTAACCATAAAATAGTGGCATCAGCACCCGTTGGGATCAGTATCCTTCGCATACGTGATGGCATGATTATTTTAAGTAATGAGTTAGCTCATAACTATTTTCGCTTACTTAGTCATAGTGATAAGCAAAATATTTTGTCTATTATTGCAGAGAAAGGTAGCAATATGGTGGACGTGGTTACTAACAACCGTAACCATCTGCAAATTAGCTTTGTTAATTCTCGTTATCAAAATGAAGATGTTGCTATCTGTGTTTTAGTCGATATTAGTGCCCGTGTAAAAATGGAGCGCTCTTTACAAAATATGGCAACAGCAGCAGAGCAAGCAAACCAATCTAAATCGATGTTTTTGGCAACAGTGAGCCATGAATTACGCACCCCACTGTATGGCATTATTGGGAATTTAGAATTATTGCAATCTTTTACTCAAAATGATGAAACAGCAAGATTGCTAAAAACGATGGATAACTCGTCATCATTACTGCTTAAAATCATTAGTGATATTCTTGATTTCTCAAAAATTGAATCTAAACAATTAAAGATAGATATTAAGCCCTTTAATTGTCGCCAAGTTGTCTCATTTGTTATCTCTAACTATTTACCATTGATAGCCAAAAAAGACCTCGCTATCTACTGTTTTATTGAGCCAGATGTGCCCAAAATCGTAAATAGTGACCCTGTCCGTGTACAGCAAGTTATTTCTAATTTATTGAATAATAGTATTAAATTTACCACAACTGGCTGTATCACATTACATCTTTATAAGGATGATTATTACCTTTATTTTGATATACACGATACAGGCAAGGGAATTAGTGAAAAAACACTTCATGAGCTTTTTGAGCCATTTTTTCAAGTCTCTCAAAATACTGAGAGTGCGTCAGAAGGCACAGGGCTAGGATTGGCTATTTGTGAGAAACTCATTAACTTAATGGATGGTGATATTAGTGTGGTATCACAAGAGAATATTGGTAGCCGATTTACAGTACGGATCCCGCTATACGGTGCTTTAGAAAATAAAGAAAATAAAGAAAATAAAGAAAATAAAGAGAGCAAAAAAAATCTTTATGCACAAAGTACGGTTCGCTGTTTCCTTGATGTAAGAAACCTCTGCTTAGAAGGTTTTATTGATCGCTACCTTAGTTACTTCGGGTTAACGTGTGAACCATTAACAGAAGAGGTTGTTCTGACTTCAACTGATTTTATTATCACTGATCATGAGCGTGACGTAACTACTCAATGTCAAACAATCAGAATTAATGAGCACTATTTTGATCCTGCGAAGAAAATTGATGAGAACATGTGGTTGTGCAGTACTTATAAACTAAATGAATTATCTAAAATTATGCTACAACTGCCGCAAACAAAATCTGATGCTATTTATTCAGAATCTAAAGCTATAACAACAGATAGTGGCTTACAGATGCTAAAAGTGCTTATTGTCGACGATCATCCTATCAATCGCTTATTACTTACAGACCAGTTAAAGAAAATTGGCTTTAATACTGCCACAGCAGAAGATGGATGTGATGCGTTGGAATTTATTGCTAAAAATCTTGTTGATATCATTCTGACAGACGTCAACATGCCAAATATGAACGGTTATCAATTAGCAACTCACGTTCGACAAATGGGAAGCACTATTCCAATTATTGGTGTAACGGCAAACGCAATAGCAGAAGAAAAACAGCGTTGTATTGATGCAGGTATGGATGATTGTGTTTCTAAACCAGTTTCACTAATGGTTTTAAAAGAAGCATTATTAAAATATATTCCTTAGTAATACTAATATGATAACTATTTGATAGTATTAAATAATAGTATATTGATAGTAGCAGGAAAAATACACAGCTAACAACTAACAAAAAAGGCGCTATTTTTAGTGCCTTTTTTAATTAATTGGCTATCAAGAAGAGTAAAACGAGATATAGCGTTTTTTAGTAAAAAATCAAAAAGTGAGATGTAGAACTGATATTTCTAGGCATAATATAAGCAATGCTAGCTTAAATAGCCTGTAAACGAGTTGTGTGACATTAAGTAGGATAGTCAATGGAATATAGTTAATGAAGGAAAGAAGGACGTCAATGGATAAATAAGAGAGAAATAAATAACAAAAAAAAGCAGAGAAGCTCCCACAAAGGGTACGAGCTTCCTGATTTTATCGGTACTGCCAAAATAAGTTAACGAACAGACTAATCGTCGCCGTTAATTTCCTTATCGATAGTCACTGATGATAAGTAGTTGAGTAGAGCAATATCATTATCAACACCTAACTTCATCATTGCTGATTTTTTCTGGCTACTAATCGTTTTAATACTACGATTAAGTTTTTTAGCAATTTCAGTGACAAGGAAGCCTTCAGCAAACAATCTTAGGACTTCACTCTCTTTTGGTGACAGGCGTTTATCTCCGTAACCATTGGCATTTACTTTCTCTAGTAGTTTTTGAACGCTCTCAGGCATAAACTTCTTGCCTTTCTGTAACGTTGCCAAAGCTTTTGGTAAATCTGTTGGTGCGCCTTGTTTTAAAACGATACCTTCAATTTCAAGATCAAGCACTGCACTTAAAATAGCAGGGTTGTTATTCATGGTTAGCACAATAATAGACAAGTTAGGATAGTGTCTTTTTATGTACTTAATCAATGTAATACCATCACCATATTTATCACCGGGCATTGAGAGATCGGTGATTAGGGCATCAGCATTTAACTTTGATAAGTTATTGATAAGTGAAGTTGAATCTTCAAACTCGCCAACAACATTAACCCATTCTATCTGTTCTAAAGATTTTCGAATGCCGAATAAAACAATTGGATGATCATCGGCAATAATAATATTAAGGTTATTCATGTTTAATTGTTACCTTGCTGCAGCAACTGTTGAATCCATTTATCCAGTTGACTGATACGTTCTTTTATCTCTAATTCATTATGATTTTTTATGTCACGCTCTAAATATTCACAGCTCTCTTTGAGATACTCCAAATCTAACATGGCAAAAACCCCTTTTAGGCGATGTGCAGTCTGGGCTAGAGAAGGAAAGTCTTTATTAGTTGCCTCTAAATGTAATTTTTCAATATCAATTGGAACAGTATTGATAAATAGCTCCTTATAATCACTACCATCCAGCTTCTGTCTATAATTATTAAGAATTACTTCGTGATTATCAAGGTTATTATTTTCATTTAAAATACACGCTTGAGTTGTTTTTAGAGTTAATGACTCATTTTCTTCAATCAAATAAGTAATAGCCTCTATTAATGCATCACCAAAGTTATAGTTACATTTTATTAAATTTTTTGATATTTTTTCAAATCCAACAATAGAACTAACTAATAATATTGTTGCTGATTCTGCTTTATCATCAGGAGTATCTTTAAGTATGATATCGTATTCAGGATAAAGATTCTCTTTATTTTTATCAAAGTATGTAGCGCCATATTTATCAAGCTGTTGGCAAACGATTTTTTCTATTTCAGGGTTTTTTATGGCAAGTTTTGCGCTTACTCCCTCTAATAATACGTCAAAGCTTCGTTCTTGAGTATCAATATGCTGGTATGGTAGTACGATACGAAAATGAGAACCAATACTTTCCTGACTCTTAATAGTTAAATCTCCTTGTATTTTCTTACACAACAAATGGCATAAATAAAAAATAATTCCTGAATTGGAATAATATTTATCACCCATTGCTTGCCCAAGAAATGGATATTTAATATTAGCAATATCTTGTGGTGTCAGACCACTTCCACTATCAATAATATCAATAAGTATTTCTTCTTTATCTTTATTTTTCACTAAATTTAAATTGACGGATATTTTTCCATAATTAGTCGTACTAATGGCATAATTAATCAATGATAAAATAATTTTACTTAATGCGGGTCCATCGTTAATTAAAAGTAAACCAGGTCTTATATTGTTATGAAAATAAAGTGTTAATCCTTTTCTTATCATAAAAGGAGTAGTTGTTAAAAGAATAGATTCTACAAGTGTTGAAAGTTCAAATTCATCTTTATGAATTTTCCATTCCTGGTTTTCTAACTTATTAATTAGCGTAATGTTTTCTATCCACTCTGAAATATAGTTAGTTTTTTCCAATAGTAGACTAAGCAATTGTTGATGAATATCTTCAGGTAATAACTCTTTGAATTGATAAACCATTCCATTAATGTCTTTGATAGGACGCATTAGCTCTAATGACATATTGGAAAGGATTTTACGTCGAGCAATAGTATTTTTTTCATATTCTTGCTGTGCTAATTGCAATTTTTTATTGATCAACGCTTCATTATCTTTATTCAGAAAAATGAATAGAGACGTATTATCGATATTGTTGTTATTGCTGGTCCTAATTTCATAGATCTCATTATTGATAGCCGTTTGTATCAAACCATTATGCTCTATCGCCATTTGGCGGATCTTTGATAGATCAATATGAGGTAGTAGCTTCTCAGCGTGACTGTTGCTGATAATCTTATGGTTAGATGAAAAATTGTATACCAATAATCCGATAGGAAGATTAGAGATAATGTCATTCGTCATCTCTTCCTTGATACGAAGATTACGAGTCATTGAGATATAGGGATAAACATACTTGTTGCGAATATAGATATGACCAAAAATTGAGATCAGAAGAAAAGATAATAGGCTAACTAATAGCCAGATATTTTTATAAGTGATTTCTGTGATAATGGTTTTTAAAGGATATTCGTAAGAAAGCGAATAAGGGATCCCAGCAATTGGCTGAGAAAATATGAGTGAAGTGCCATCGGTAGAAACTTCAATATCATTTTTATCATAGATTGTCTGCTGACCAGTAGGCAGTAATCTTAAATACTGAGGCTGCAATTCATAAGGAAGAAAATTATTTATCGGCAGATCAAATGCAATCACACTCGTGAGTTGCCCTGGCACATTAAACATGATGCGATAAGTATAATAATAAATGTTTTCTGTAGACATTTTCCTAATCGGGGAGATGCTCTCTTTTTCATCTAATGCTGTCGATTGCATTAAAAGTTCAGAGCGTTTGTTCTCAGCCGTTAAAGTTAAGTAACTCTCTTTATAACGTATCTCAGGTTTGAGTACTGAGTGTGTGGTAACTAATATAAGGTCATTGCCTTTACCATTAAGGTAATAAAGCGAGCTATAGTCATTACGAACACCCCAAAGGATCTCTAGCGAATTGGCAAAGCGTCTTGCAAGTTGAAAGGTATGCTCATTTGATTTACCAAATACAATGGTATCAACAGTTTGATCTCTGCCTTCAAGCCAATAAACGTCGGTACGTAACTTTATGGGATTGATGCGCATTGGCGGATATGTGGTTGAATCTGCCATTTTGTTTGATAATTGAAAAAGCTGGTTTGAGTGATAACGGTAATCTTCGACTTGCAATGCAAATTTATGCGTCGTGTTATTCAGTGCATTTTTTTTATTGTCTAGCCAAGCGTTAAAGTAGCTATAGGCATATAAAGATAGAGATATGACCAGAAAGATAAGAAACAGGGCATATATACGGGTCAATGTATTTGGTTTTAATTGAGTCAGTTTGCGCATTCAGTTTGCGAACCTTTAAAAACGAAGTAAGTAGAAGATAATTATTGGTTAAACAACCACCAGCATTCATTCCATATATTAACAGCTTATCACTTTAAAAGGGATATTCGAGTGAACTTTGAGCAAACAAACAGAAAAAGAGAAATTTTTTATATTCAGCGCTAGACAGCGCGCCGATAGATGGGCATAATTCCGCGCTATGGAAGGATGGCCGAGTGGCTGAAGGCAGCGGTCTTGAAAACCGCCGATGGGAAACCATCCTAGAGTTCGAATCTCTATCCTTCCGCCAGAATCAGCCGGCTTAGCTCAGTTGGTAGAGCAACTGACTTGTAATCAGTAGGTCACCAGTTCGACTCCGGTAGCCGGCACCATATTAAGAACCCGTTATCTCGCAAGAGGTAACGGGTTTTTTCTTTGTTTAAATTTTATTATACTGCTATTTTTTAGAGCAGTAGGAATAGAAACCTATACTGTTTATATTCCATCGATGCGTTATTCGACCGCTATATTAATAAGTTATCCTTTTTTAACCAATATTTGCATGAACTTTAAGCAAACAGATAAAAAAATGATTTTTTTTATCTTCGGGACTAGACAGAGCGCTGAGAGATAGGCATAATTCCGCGCTATGGAAGGATGGCCGAGTGGCTGAAGGCAGCGGTCTTGAAAACCGCCGATGGGAAACCATCCTAGAGTTCGAATCTCTATCCTTCCGCCAGAATCAGCCGGCTTAGCTCAGTTGGTAGAGCAACTGACTTGTAATCAGTAGGTCACCAGTTCGACTCCGGTAGCCGGCACCATATTAAGAACCCGTTATCTCGCAAGAGGTAACGGGTTTTTTCTTTTGTGAGATTTAATGTTAAAACGACAATAAAAACACCACTAAAGAAGTCGTGTTTTTGCATAAACTAAATGATTACCAGCCCATTACTGACCAATTAAATACACGCCCTAAAATTTTCACCTCTTCAAATGTGGATCGTTCATCAGGGTAATCTATCGTATTGTAGCTACGTATAATAATTGTGTTATTAGGGAGCCGATGTAGAATTTTGACTCTTAAAAGATCACCTTGTTGAATGGCATAAATGCCGCCATCAACGATTTTTGTATGGCTGGTACTGATAGTTACAACAGAACCATCAGGAATAACAGGGGACATACTGTCACCGTGAACTTTAAAGGCAACGGCATCACTAGGTTGTACTCCATAGCGATTAAACGTAGAACGAGAAAATCTCAACAATTCCACCTTCTGATTATCCGTGGTACAACTACCAAAGCCGGCTGCTAACTCAATTGTAGTATAGAAAGGGATCTCAACTTCATCTCGTTCTATTGGTGTATTATTATCCCAATCATCAACAGGTGTCATTTCTGTTACAGAAATACCATCGTTCTTTTTAGCACCTCGTCCATATTCTAACCATTCAGCCCTAACATCGAGCCAGTGACTGAGTGCTAATATATTTGTGGAATCAGGAATAGATTCACTGTTTAACCACTTCCATACCGCAGGGGCACTAACTTTTATGCCTTGTTCAGCTAATGCATCTGTAATTCTTTTACCTAAGCCTCGACCTGCAATCCCTGAATCTAAGCAGGCTTCTTGAAGCCTTTTTGTGAACTCCATTTTATTATCATTTTTAACCATTGGTTAATTTCCTTTGCTGCTTGACGCCACTTTGGTTAAAATATAACATTAACCAACAGTTAATAAAAGTGCGAAATGTACAGAAAATTAACTAAGTAAACCAACGCAAGAGTGGTAAGTCAAATCACGTTGAGATAACGCCATAAAATGCGGGTGATTAAGATGCATAAATGCCATGCCTTGTCGTGGTACATGGATGACCAAGTTAGAAGTGATAGGAAATCAAAAGGAGCATTAAATGAGACTAGCAGACTTACCAAAATATTTTTCACCAAAAAGTATTGTTCTGAGTGATGTAAGATCAGTTAAAGCGGTAGATACGCTTTCAATAACAGATGTTATGACATCAATTAGTTTAGCAACGCGTAAAGGGCGTATGGGTATAGAGCTTTTTTTAGCTAAACATAATATTAATCAGCCAGAAGAGGCAATAGAGAGCCTTTATCAATATGCTTTAACGCAAGTCTATAAATATAAAGCTATTAATAAACTGATTGAAAATGAAAAGAGCGAAGCTCTACGTATCATCGCAAATTATGCTTTTCAAGATTATGCGCGCAGTGCGGCAAGTAAAAAGGCTTGTCCTGATTGTCGTAACGGATTTATAGACGTTGAAGTTTTTACAACAAAAAGTTATACCACGAAACCTGTAAAAGAATTTGTGAACAATAAAACCGCCACCGAACGTAAAATGAAACCGGTCAATAATACTATTTATCGTGAAGTACGCGAGGTAACTCGAGTTGTTTGTCCCACCTGCAAAGGTAAAGCAGAAATTCGTTTAGCTTGTCGCTGCCATGGGCGAGGTAAAATTCTTGATAAAAAAGAGAGTGAAAAACAAGGTGTTTCTATTTTTAAATCTTGTACTCAATGTGCAGGGCGTGGCTATCCCCGTTTAAAATTTAGTGAAGTATTAGAACAAGTACAAACAGTAGCAAGTGTTTCCAAGACAGTTGCATACAATAACTATAAACCATTGTTTGAAAGCTTAGTTGAAGAGTGCTTTAAAGAAGAGTCTTTATCAGAGAAAATTCTCCAAGAAGTCACTAACAAGTAATAATTTTCTATTTTTATGTATTTTGTTAGAAATTAGATATTGACTTTAAGGAAAGACTAGCATACTATAACCCCACAGTGAGAGATTTGTATCTAAAGACCTCACAACAGAATAGAGAGAGCCTCACTTCGGTGGGGCTTTTTTGTCTCTACAGTTTATGATTTAAGCTTCAGTAACTAATACCTATTCACAGTATTGAATAATAACGTCTTATTAAAAATGGAAGATCACAATCGTGGTCTTTTTTATTTCAACTATTTATCTTTTTGGATAAATAAAGCCTAAATACATCCATATTAAATTAAAGCAGTACTTAAATATAAGTGCTGTAAGCGGGTGTCTTATTAATTATATTTCCTCCTATTGGAGGTAAGCCATGAGAAATAATGAAAGAAAATCCAGATCTATGGGAACAGATAATCTTTGCTCTTTCTTCAATGAAAGAGCAGGGAATATCAGCCTCTCTAGCTGGAGGAATGGCTATTCTTCGAGGTTTATACAACGGCGGAGGATGGAAAAAAACCTCCATTGATGGGCTGATGTGTGCAATGTTTGCTTGGTTTATTAAAGATATTTTAATCTTATTTAATATTAATCATGAGTTTGCTTACTTAGCCAGTGTATTTATTGGTTATGTGGGTGTCGATTCTGTCAGCAAACTCCTTAAAGGAAGAGCAGGAGTAAAAAATGGCTAAAATAGCGCGAGGTGAGCGCAATAATAATCCCGGTAATATTCGACATGGTTCAAAATGGCAAGGATTATCACTACAACAAACCGATAAAGAGTTTTGCCAGTTTATATCCCCTGAATATGGTATTAGAGCTATTTATAAGTTATTGCAGACATATCAAAATAGATATGGATTAAATACAGTTAATGACATTATTAATCGCTATGCGCCACCTAATGAAAATAATACAGTCGGTTATATTAATCGTGCATCAAAAGAGATTGGTGTTGAGGCTAATAAATCAATTAATACGCAACTGAAAAATATCACAATTCCGTTAGCTGTCGCTATTGTTAATATTGAACTTGGATATCAGCCTTATTCTGAAAAAATTTATGAAAGTGCTTGGTTATTATTATGAATACCCTATCCAAAGTGATGGTGATAACGACTCTATTTTTAACCGTAGGACTATTTTGGTTGGTTGATAGACATCAAACACTTAATAAAAAATATCTCAATATATCGCAAGAGCTCTCACAACAAATGGCTACAAATAGAGATTATCAATTAAGAGTTAGTCAACTTAATCAACTTGATAATAATCATTTACAGGAACTTACTAATGCAAAAAAAGAAATTGGTCGGTTGCGTGATATTAGTGAACGCACTCCTGATAGGGTGTACATCAAAGCAGAGTGCCCTAAAGTCACCAATAATTCCGCCGCCAGCTTGGATGATGCAATCACCGCCAGACCTACTGACACCGCTATCAGAAATTATTGGTTACTCCGAGAGCGAATGGCAGGATCAGAACAGATCATATTAGGTTTACAAGATTATATTCGGCAAGAGTGTATAAAATAATAAATTCCTATAATTAAAAATAAATACTTATTTTTAAAAGAAAAGGGAGTGTGATATCAAGGAGGTGAAATGAAAGATAATGATATTAATTCTGCCATTCGTGAACAATTATTAAAACAGCTAGCATCAGCAAATATTAACGTTGAAGTTATTGCTGGTTTTCAACCAGAAAAAAAACAAGATAATAATCTTATCCTATTTTTTCCCATAAAGGAGGTCGGTCAAGGTTGGCAAAAAAGAAATTATAATATTCAAGGCAATAATGCGAATCATAAAGAACAACAAATGACTGAATTAACATTTCAGGTTCAAGGTTTTATTAAGCAACACCCAGATTTAACAACAGGTGATTTAATACGAATAACACGAATGATAGTAAATTCGTTACCTTTTATTGAATCAATGAGAAAAATGGGAATAGGGATACAGCGCGCCACTGAAATAAGGCGAGCACCAATAGTAAATGAGGGAAATAGCTATGAACATAACCCATCATTTGATTTTAATGTCACCTTTTCCAGCACCTTATCTTTAGACACTGCTGCAACAAATTTACTTATTTCTAATCTATCTCGTATTTAAGGATAAATATGTCTATTAAACAAACTCGCTATATTGATATTGCGAGCGCAGTTATTGGTGCATCCGCTGCACCTATGCGCAAACTTACCGCTCGTATTTTTTCAACAGATCCTAAAATTCCTGCAGGTAAAGTGTTGGAGATTGACTTCCTTTAGACTCACTAGGTTTTTTAATATATGTCAATCAGGCAGAAATCGTTTCCTCAGCACTCTTCATGCGATTTTTAATCTGGTTGCCGCTTAGCCCCCGATTGTTAAACATGGCTAGATCAACATCTTCTGAAAATCTTTGGATTAGACCAAAAAACTTGGATAGCGCCGTTCCACCTTTAAAAACAAAATCGTCCCTGAACTCAGACTGGCTTAATTGGAGAAGAACGTGTGTACCCAGTAATCCTTCTCAACATAAACTTCTGGGATCTTAAAATACTCTGCTGTTCGGTTAATCAATTCCAGAAATGCGTCCTGGTTGTTATGAAGGTTCATTCAATATTCCATTCTTCTGCATTATCCCAGTAACTGTTGAGCCCAATCCGATAACGGGTAGTAGGATTTAGCCGTTTTTTGAGATTCAAAGCCAGATTTATATTAATGTTTTCTATCAATAATCCTAACAAAGCTCTCGTTGCAGGCGAATAAAAATTTGCCAAGTTAATAAGCTCACAAAGACCATCTTCTTTGATATTCTTCAGTTTTTTCGCTATCACTTTCATGACTTCTGATGGATTACTGTCCGGTATTTTCTTAATATTGGAAAGAACATCAAGAATCTCAAGGTACTCCCTGTTAGATTCTGAAACGGGCACTTTAGCTTTCACTAATTTCACCTCGATGGTACCGAGATCCTTACGCTGTGGTGATTTGTCACTGGCAATGGTAATTGTTTTGGGAATCTGAGTAGTTAGTCCTAGTCGGTTATAAAGACCTGTTCCCGTGACATAACCTCTCCGCACCCCGTTTCGATACATGAAGATTTTCAGCTTCTCGGTATCACTCAGTTGCATTTCACCAAATATCCCTTTTTCGGGCGGTAAAACTGACCTTTAGCAAACCTTTTAATGTCACCATTCTTCACTAGGCGACTGATAGCTTTCACCGTTGTTTCAGGACTTGAAAGATATGGTGTTAAATCTCTATAGGTGAAAATTTTACCTGGTTCAAATCGGTTTATTTCTTTCTCAACTAAGGGTTTAATCTTCATATTTTTAGCCTTCTGTTAAGTATTCTACACCTGGTTAGCAAGTGGCAGTTTTTTTGCGTAAAAACATGACATTTATAGCGGTGGATACAACACTTACAAATAATTACAGTGACTTAGAACATTCCATCTTTTCAGTCAAATCTATTGCTGATAGCCTACCGCATTGATATGGACGACGTCGCAAAAGAAACATTGAAGTGGGGGAACGATAGTCCAATTAGCCTGATATACAACAAATCTTAAAAATAGAAAGAACCATCTGTCAGTTTAGTAAGATTGAAACACCCTATAAATTATAAATGCTTTATGGGTATTGTTGGATTGATTCTACTCAATAGATAAACGTGCCTTAATTTTTATAATGTCCGCTCTTGGTACTGAACGGTGTGTCACATTAGAATTGGCTAAATGAAGAAGGTGTTTATGTAAATGAAGATACTCGAGGGTAAATAGTAGGGGTTAATACGGGAATAATTAAAGTTTTTGTTGCTAACTAAATAAATTTACTATTTTTAGTGTATTTCTTAATGCTGAAATTATAAATGATTAGCTTTAATATTACACTGATACTATTATAGTATCCGTTATTATAAATTTCATTATTATTCATTTAAATTTTTTATTATAAAAACTACCATGAAAATAAAACGTGTCACCTATCATTATCTCTCTGCGCTTATTGAGCTAGACACCTATGCACAAACACATTCTTCACGAATCGAAGAAATCAAAGCGTGGATTGATAATAACGAGCTTTATATTGTAGCTGTTGATTCTGTGATTGTGGCTTATGGCGTATTTCACTATCGCTTTTTTCAGTGTGGTTTTATTGAATTGATCATGGTGGATGAAAACTATCGTCAACAAGAGATTGGTTCTAAATTGATCAACTATTTTAAAGCGCTATCAAAAACAGATAAAATTTTCACATCTACTAATCAGTCCAACCTTAAAATGCAAAGTATGTTAGCTAAATTAGGTTTTGTCGAAAGTGGTAGCGTTGATAACTTAGACAAAGATGATCCTGAGATAATTTATTATTTTAATAAATCCAAATAATAGTAATGTTATAAAAATATAACATTACTATTTAAATCAGATAAAAGTTACTAAAAATTGCTGAGTTTAGGATCAGAACCGAAACGGTTTTTACCTTTAGTACCCTCGATACACATAAAAACAAAAACAATAAGTGGACCAAGGCTTGGGATTAACAGTAGCAATACAAACCAGCCTGAGCGGTCTTGATCATGAAATCGTCGAACACAAAGAGACAAGGAAGGAATTATGGTAAATAAGTAGTAAAAAACAATAAGCGTTAATCCAGCCGTACTGACAGGAGAACTTTCTCCTTTCTCACGTAACCCTACAATAGATATCATAAAAAACATAAATATAATGATATTTATTAGGGTAAACATCCAATATTCTTTGCGTCTAGCTCGCCCTGAAAAATTAAAATAATTTTTAAGTGCTAGAAAATACCATTTCATAAAATATCCTTATTAGAAAATAAAGCATAAGAATATTTTATGACTAAGGAAAAGTAAACTAGTTTATAAAAATATTATATTAGACTATTCAGTGGGGTTTGACTTAATATCAATAGGAATATAATAATTAACGTCTTTAATTAAAGATAACGGTTTGTTAATAAGGTCTAAAACATGATAATCATCTTTTAAAATATATTCTTCAATATCAGGTGACCCTTTTTTTCTTGGAATATTTAATTTTTTCATCAATATCCCATAAATATTATAAATAATATCTTTATAATCTAGCTTTAATAATTCTGATGTAAGCGTCACTTTTAAATATTTTCTATTACTGATTGTTTCAGTATAACCCAATGTTTTGTTATCCATATCTGCTGATTTTTCTATCATCGTGGCATAGCTAATCACCAGATTATTTTTTTGCTCAGATAAAATATTATGAGTGGCATAAACTTTATTATGATGATAAAGCGCTTTTTTAAAGAACATTGCCCAATACTCTTTGCGATATTTTTCAGTATTTAAATTCCACTCAATAGAGTTAGATTTGTAAATATGGTTGATACCAATCAGTGATAGATTTTCAATATCAACTATTTGCATATCCAGATTGTAGCCTGCAAATTTTCTTAAAGGTAAGGTAAAACCATATGCTTGCCAACTTGCTTTTCGACGATAGTCATAAGGTGTTATATCAAATAGCTTTTTAAAAGCACGAGAAAATGTCTGTTGAGAGTCAAAACGATATTTTAATGCGATATCAAGTAGTGGTGTACGCTGTAAACGCAGTTCAATCGCAGTTCAATCGCAGCACAAGAGAGGCGCCTAGCTCTTATATAAGACGCTAGTGTCAAGTTTGTTTGCTCTTTAAACATGCGTTGAAGATGCCATTTTGAGTAACCTGATTTTTGTGAAACGCTTTCTAAACTAAGGTTTTTCTCTAAATTCTCTTCAATCCAATAGATAATATCGGTAATGACATTTTCACTAAACATATTTTGACTCTAAGTAGAAACTCTATTTTTAAAATATAGAAAATATTAATAAGTTTAATTTACATGAAATACTGTAATGTTTTTACACTTATTTGTAAACGTATAATAAAAATCAAGTTAATGGAAATCTATTCTTTTATTTTTAATCAAAAGGTTAGTGCTGATATAACGATGGTTTTAAGTAAAAGCACTCAACCAAATGTTAATAAAATAAAATAGCGAAGCATTAGATGTTCTTTTTACGAGAAAATCTAAGCTAAAAGAGCTATTTTTAAAAAATTAAACTAATGATTTTTAGTATTAAAGGTATTTTTGTTATATAGACGTTTTCGAATCGAAAAAAAGCCTATTATTTTATATAATAGACCTTTTTAAGCAATGGAGTATGTTTACTTATTTTTTATTTGTTTGATAAAGAGAAAGTTATGCATTTCTTAAGGTAATTTCCCATGATCTATCTAATTCTCTTTGGATATAAGCATAAAATTTACCATCAATAATAAATAAAGCAGCTGTCTTATTAAATCCATCAATATAATCATAAGTTTCTGCTGGTATTAGTTTTGCATCATTTTGAATAATAAATAGTTCAAAGAATTTATTTTCTGTCGATATACAACATAAATACTGTTTATTACTAAAGGCATCATAGATAACTTGCATATAGTCATAATAATGTTGAAAGGTCTTATCTTCAATATGTGCTCCTAATTTACCCGAAGGAAGAATACTCCTTGTTTCATACTTCTTATCTTTATTTAAGGAAAGTAAAAAGTTTTTCTTATCTATATTGAATGCGATATTTATAGCGTAAAATGTATCTGCTATACCTGAATCTACTACCTTAACATTAGCCATTTGAAAATTCCTTATTGATTGAGTGTTCAATATTTACTTTATATTTATTTTTTATTTTTAAAATAATAAAAAATAATATATCTATTTTAAATTTAAATTAATTTATCAAATAGAGTGGTCATAAATATAAAAGTATCAAATAGAAAAGCAGATAGACTATGGGTCTATGATAAACAATTAGCTAAAAATAGAGAAAACAAGCGCCATAAAGAAACTTAATGGCCAAGTTATAGCAATGAGAAACGCACTAAGCAGGCGCATGGCAAGACTAGGATCTTTCGTTAAAAAGAAAGTAATAATAAATGATAATACAGCACCGACAAGGTAGCTTATTCCAATAACAGCAATGGTAGACATGGCAATTCATTCAGTAAGTAAACTACCAGAATTGTACTCCAATTTTGTTAAAGAAACAGAGGAATAGAGCAAATATTTGAACAAATGTCATTAGCAATGCGTGTTTTTTAAACATTTATCTCATATTTGATCTCCTTTTACTTTATACAAAATAAGTCTCTATTCCAGAATGGTTCTAAATTGTTTTTTTCTTATCATATTGAATTTTAAGCGTATTTAATTACAATAAAGGTTGTTAGGTACTAATGCTTATTTTAAGAGTTTCTTAGCGCTATTTGTAATATTTATTAATATGGTGATAATTTTTTTTAAGCTTTTTAGTTGGTTGTTTTATCGGCATAGTGTCTAGGTTACTTGGTATTTATTTAATCAAAAAGGTCCTAAAACAATAAATGTAGGGTCGAAAAAAATATTGTTATCAATATTTTGAGTAGATAAGTAGCTTATGGATGGCGTCACTTAATGGATATAAGTGTTCTCTAGGAAGCGATTTAAATCCCCTTTGAATAGATCCAAAGGGGATTTATTTTTTTATTAAATGAATAATAGGATTAGTAAATTAATCAACTTTTAAGATGCGTCGCTATCAAAAGTAGGGTAGTTTGGAGATAATGACTAAGGTAAAACGAAAGCGAGTGTTTCACTAATAAGCGACAGCGTGGTTATCAATATGAATCCTTATCAAGCGGTTTTAACTTTTTGGTTTGATGAATGCACCCCTGAGCAGTGGTTTAAAAAAGATATTTCTTTCGATAAAAAAATTAAAGATAGATTTGGGTTGCTTTGTGAAGAAGCAAGCCGAGCAGAGCTTTCATTTTGGCGAGAAAGTATTGAAGGGCGTTTGGGTGAAGTTATTATACTTGACCAATTTTCACGTAATATTTGGCGAGATACACCGCGGGCATTTTCTCAAGACAATATGGCGCTTATTTTAGCGCAAGAGGCAATTCGTCAACCCGAATATCTTTCTTTAACCCCAGTAAAAAGAAAGTTTTTAATTATGCCCTTTATGCACTCTGAATCGAAAAAAATTCACCAAGATGCACTTACTCTGTTTTCTCAATTAAATGATGAAAATACTTATCAATATGAGCTTCGGCATAAAGAAATTATTGATAAATATGGTCGTTATCCTCACCGCAATGAAGTTTTAGCCAGAGAGTCTACACCAGAAGAAATCCTGTTTTTACAACAACCTGGTTCATCATTCTAAAAAAAATGCATACCTAAAAAGGTATGCATTTTGCTTTTATTGCTTAAAGTGTACGCTTTAAGAAAATCAAGATTACATCGTAATATGCCACAAATTATAGAAGGCAATACGACCCGACAACTCAGCAATAATCACTGCGGCAGCGCAAGTTGCTAGCGTCATTTTTGATGCTTGTGCTTTTAGCGCGGTAAAACCAACAATCACAATACCTAATGCAAGTACTGCAAGCTGAAATCCCCAGAAAACAGTCTGTTCTGCACTTAGTTCTGGTCCGGTAAAGCCAAGGAAACTAACGTAGCCTGAACGCGTTGCTAAGGTGATAATAGCGCCAATAATAAAAGATAACGCACCTAAACGTCTTGCACCTGTTGCCATAGCAAGAACGCCACCACCCACTAACAGTGTCATCCAAAATTGCAGTGTTGTGTAATCGGTATTCCAATTAGCAATTGTTGCAATATGATAAACTTGCGGAATTGACCATACAAAAGCTAACCCGAAAATAACGGTAAATAGGTTACAAACTTCACGTAAACCATTCCACTTTTTCATTACTGTTAATGCCACTGTAGCAAATGCAAATCCAGTAAATACGCCACTTAGAAATGCTTCGTTACTCATTGGTGAACGACCAACACCTAACAGCATATTAAAGAAACGCAGTGGTTGTCCTACGTGTAATCCACCAATACCTAATCCGATTAACATTAATATTAATGCCAAGATATTCGCATTACGTAATTGGTTTTGATCAATCTGACCTAATTTTTTACTGATATAGGCAATAAGAAACAGCCCTGCTGCTGAAGAACCTAATACAGTAAAAAAAACTAGAGGAAGTTCATGCATGGTTTATACCTCCGCCGCATTTTGAACTGAACCGGTTTTATCACCAGAAGGTTTTGCTTCTTTATGTGCCTTAATGACGATATTTGGGTTAGTTAAACTAGGATCTGGCATTGGTGCAATACCACACTCAGTACCATGTTTTGCTCTAATGACTTCAATATCATCAAAGTCCAGCGCACGTTGAGGACAAGACTCAACACAAACCGGTTTCATGCCTTGTGCTACACGTTCATAGCAACCATCACATTTAGACATGAGTTTTTTCTTTTCATCAAATTGTGGTGCACCATAAGGGCAGCGCAATTCGCAATAACGGCAACCTACACAAATATCTTGGTTAACAACCACTAAACCATCTTCTTCACGTTTATGCATTGCCCCCGTTGGACAACCAGCAACACACGTTGGATTAGAGCAGTGGTTACAAGATATAGATAAATAATAACTATAGATATTTTGTGTCCAGATACCATCTTGTTTAGCCCAACTACCACCACCGTATTCATAAACACGACGGAATTTAGGACCTAAATCTAACTCTTTTTCATCCTTGCAGCTGACTTGACAAGTTTTACAGCCAGTGCATTTAGTGGAGTCAAAATAAAAACCATATTGCTTCATGAGTTAACTCCTTATGCACGTTTCACTTCAACAAGGTTTGTATGTTGTGGATTTCCTTTAGCAAACGGCGATGGGTGCCAGCTTGTTAATGTGTTAATACATCCACCCTTATCGACACCTGTTGTATCAAGATCTCGCCATGCACCTTGTGGCACTGCAATCACGCCAGGTAATACACGATCTGTTACTTTTACTCGAATATTTAAGCGACCACGGCTATTATAAATCTCTGCGATATCGCCAGATTTTAAACCGCGCTCTTGTGCATCAATTGGATTTAACCAAAATTGATGAGGGATCGCTTCGCGTAACATTGCCACATTATAATAACTCGAGTGAACGTGACCTTTATCGTGAAAGCCCGTCATTTGCAGAGGGAATTTCTCTTTCAATGTTACGTTTTCAACACCTTCTTCATTCTTACAATATTCTGGAATAGCAGGAATGCGGTCACCTTCAGGTAAAATCCAACCTTCAGTATCTTGCATCAGTTTTTCAGAATAGATTTCGATTTTACCTGTCGCTGTTTTTAATGGATTAGCGATAGGATCTTGACGGAATGATTCAAGAGCAACGTATTTATTACGACTTGGTAATTTACGATCAATAATGCCCATATCATTTGTTTCTGCAAACGCAGGTAATGTAGGGTTTTTATCACGCATTTGGTTATAACAAAACTCAATCCACTCTTGGTAGGTACGACCTTCTGTAAATTGCTCTTTAGTTCCCAATTTTTCTGCAATGTCAGTTAAAACATCGTAGCATGGGCGGTTTTCCCATAGTGGGTCAATCGCATTTTGCAGGCGGACAAAGTAGTGATAAGCACCACTAGCATAAGAGTTATTGATAAGGTCGTCAGTTTCAACCGTCGTCACATCTGGTAGTAAAATATCAGCATATTTTGCAGATGGCGTCATGTGGTTATCCCACACTAGAATAAACTCACATTTTGATTCATCTTGCAGTAATTCATGCGTTTTATTCAAGTCTGCGTGTTGGTTACCAATCACGTTACTGGAATAGCACCACATAAATTTAATGCCAGTATCAAGTTTATCTTTATTTCTAATTCCCGCGTTTTTACTGGTTAACTCTTCACCACGAGCAATGGCTTCAGACCACATAAAGGTAGGAATGAGGGTTTTAACTGGATTAGGAAGCGCAAAGCTTGCAACTGGGTAAGCAACGTTACCACCCCAACAACCCGTATTTGTACCTGGACGACCAATATGACCCGTCATCAAAGGTAGCATCATAATGGCACGGCAAGCTTGTTCGCCATTAGTTGTACGCTGAATACCCCAACCTTGAGATATCCATGCTGCTCTGGCATTACTGATTTCGCGCGCTAATTGGATAATACGACTAACAGAAATACCAGTTAACTTACTTGCCCACTCAGGTGTTTTTGCAATGCCGTCGGTACCATTACCTAAAATGTAATCTTTATAAGAGCCATTTTCAGGCGCTGAAGCAGGAAGCGTTTCTTTATCCCAACCAACGCAATATTGACGTAAGAAAGCTTCATCAGTCAGACCTTCTTGGATCATGACATAACCTAATGCCGCAACTAGTGCCGCATCCGTACCCGGATAAATAGGGATCCACTCTGCACCCAACGTTGTTACGCTATCAGTACGGCGAGGATCGATGATGATAACTTTACTTTTGCTCTTATCTAACGCAGTCAGCGTTTCATAGAACTGACCACCACCAGACATACGGGTTTCAGCTAAGTTATGACCAAACATCACAACTAAATCTGAGTTCTCAATTTCAGTTAATAAAGACTCTTCCATGCCACCATAAACATAAGGCAGGATCCCGGTTAACTGAGAGTAAGAATAAGTACCGTAGTCACTTAAAAATCCACCCACTGTACTTAATAGGCGTTTACATGCAGTTCGACCATGTAAGTTTGCACCTGTAGAGCCTGAACCATATTGGTAATAAACGGATTCATTACCATATTTTTCAATAGTAGATTTTAGGTTTTCAGCGATGATTGTTGTCGCTTCATCCCAAGAAATGCGTTCAAATTTACCTTCACCACGTTTACCAACGCGTTTCATTGGGTATTTCAAACGATCAGGATTATAGGTTTTCCAACGAACGGAACGACCACGTAAACATGGGCGAATTTGATGAAGACCAAAAGTTGAATCATCATACATCGTTTCATTAGAGATACGGCGGATCACGCCATCTTTCACATGAACTTTTAATGGACAACGGCTACCACAGTTCACTAAACACGCACTGTATTTGATAGTTTCCGCTGTCTCATCAGGACGGATACCCTGGGGAGTTTGAGCATTTGCAGAGAAAGGTAATGCTACCGTTCCTGCCACAGCAGCAGCGCCTGAAAGGACAGCCGCAGACTGAATGAACCCACGCCGGCTCATTTCAGTAATAGAAGTATTATTTTTAATTTTTGACATTGACATTACCCTAACATTTTTCACAACAAGTAAAGTTGTATATATATGTTAAGTTATAACCCTCATACCTATAATGATTTATATCAATATAAAAAATGTTAATAAGGTTATCTAAAAAAATAACTATTAAACAAATGGTTACATTTTTTGATAATATACTACTTTAGTGGTAAAAAATTATCATTCAAATAGGATCCAACAATCAATCGATATATAAAAAATAACATAACGATAATAATTAAAATATAAAAAACAAGATTGTTAACATGATAATAAAATAGAAACTTATTAATATTTGTTAATAAGAAAAGTAAAAAAGAAGAATCATTCTCCTTTTTTACTTAATACAAATTAATTTATTGTGGATTATTTTCGACAGGAAATCTGAGTGCTCTTACATCATTTCCGGTTGGAGATTGGTGAACCCTTAAGCCAAATTGAGGCAAAGTAGCAAAGATATGATCAAATATATCTGATTGAATCGCCTCGTATTGAATCCAAACAGTGGTGTTCGTAAAGGCGTAAATTTCAATGGGAAGCCCATTCGAGGTTGGAGCTAATTGTCTTACCATAATCGTCATTTGCTTATGAACATTAGGATGATTTTTTAAGTAAGCTTCAACATACGCACGGAAGGTTCCAATATTGGTCATACCACGTTGATTTAATGATGTTTGACATTCATTGCCCAAGGTTGCATTGAATTGATTAATTTCACTTTCCTTATTTTTTATATAAGGAGCCAGCAAGTGAGCTTTTTCTAGACCATCAAGTTGTTTTTTATCTAAAAAATGGATGCTGTTAATATCAAGAGCAAGACTTCGTTTAATACGACGTCCTCCTGATTTTGTCATTGCTTGCCAGTTTTTAAAGGAATCTGAAATGAGAGAATAAGTTGGAATAGTCGTCACCGTATTATCCCAATTACGCACTTTAACGGTTGTTAAACTAATATCAATGACGGCGCCATCAGCACCATATTTAGGCATTTCTAGCCAGTCACCAAGGCTTATCATGTTGTTTGCTGATAATTGAATACCAGCAACTAATCCCATAATAGGATCTTTAAACACCAACATTAATACCGCCGTCATGGCGCCTAGACCACTGAGTAAAATAAGGGGTGATTTACCAATAAGTAGGGAAATAATCATTATCCCAATCAGCACAGAGGCAGCGAGTTTTAAGCTTTGAAAAATACCTTTTAATGGTAATCGACCAAACGAGGATGAATTTCTCATGATCTGCATACAGAGATCCATAATAGAGAAAAGCATTAACAAGCCAAAAATTAAGCACCACGCTTGGGCGCTGGTGGTGAGAATTTCTTGTGTTTTACCCGCCCCCATCCACACCAGCGCTTGGATATTAACAACAACGCCTTGGATTAAAAAAGCAAAACGGCTAAATAGTTTATTTATTTCTAGAGAAAGTTGCCATTTCTGATCGTACTGATTTATTGCTTTGGAAATTTTAGGTAAGACTAACTTGTGCAAAATAAAATGAAGAGTGATTGCGACAAGAAAAATAATGGTTAAAACGAGTAGGAGAGAAGCGACTTGGGCATACTCCTCATTGAATTGACGTATCCATGTAAGCAGTTGCTGCTGCATAAAATATCCTCATAGTTAATATAGATTGTCTATCCAGAGTACAGAAAAGAGAGCTTAGTTCAAGAAGGTAAATTTTTTGTTACGAAAAATGCGAGGGTAAACGAAATGGTAAATAAGCGTAGTAGAGTGAATAAAAGCCAGAAATAGTCTTTTGTGCGATGAGGGTGCTATTTCTGGCTTCATGCTATATTTTATTTTTAAATCAAATAATTACAGTAAACGAGTTGATGATAATTTTACAACAACCTGATGCAGATGAGTAATAAAAGAAGTCATTGATTTCATATTAAGTATCCTATTAATAAAGTGTGACTCATGTCACAAATATTTTCTGATACTGATTTTAGTCACATTCTCATAACAGTCAATAGGTTTTTACAAAAATATTTTAAAAATTAAATTATTTTTTATATTCGTAATGGCGATTGCGATTTTTTCGATTCAATATGTAACTTCAGCGAATTTATTCTTTTGTTTTATAAGTGTTTTCTTGTTCATCTCTATTAACAATGCTCAGTTGACTATTTCCCATTGTGATTTTCTCTCAAATTTTTTTCTTTAAGCTAAAAGTGAAATTAATGATAGAAAAAAGGAAATCACGTAATGACAATAGAAACAAAAGAAGAACGTTTGCAAAAAATCTTACAAGGTGAGAAAAGCGTAATTACACTGACACCACCTGTTTATGGTGCTCAAGCTCAAGCTCAAGCTGTTACTGATGCTGATGTGGATATTAAATTCAATCAGATAAAATCATCTCCTGATGATCCTGATGACGAAGTAAAAATGAATCGGGTTATCAAATATGAGGTTGTTGTAACAGGAATTAATCTACGTTTGGCTGAATGGCGTACAAGTCCGAAAGGAATTTTAATTTTGCCAAACAGCAAAGATGTCTACATTACAATAGTGGATAATAATAAAACAGAAATCTCTTTAACGGGTAATCGAAGTGGCGTGGCATCATTACAATTGATCTTAAAAGATGAAGATGATGAAAATATTGTTTATTACGCAACACCGATACAAATTCGAGTTACTCCACCTAAAACTAATCCTAACACTGACTGTGCGTCGACTAATTGTGAAAAATTTGATGATGTGTTGACAATTCGCTCAGAATCTATGCAATGGCCAAGTCAGTGGGAAAGTGTTTCTAAAAGTTTTGTGGTACATCTTCAAGATAAAGAAGGTGAGGATGTTCAAAATAAAGAGATTAAATTAACTTACGATGTGGAGAACAGTACATTAGCTGTTGAGCCAGAAATTTATAATGCAGATGGCGAGAGAATTAATATTGGCAAGACTAACAAATATGGTATTGCAAATTTTAAAGTTAAGTTTAAAAAGAGTGAACCTAAACAAGTCGCATTATTTCATGCCGAAACTGAAAATAGTGAAGACCCAACGAAGCCAATTAAATCAAGAGATTACTATGTTGAAATGACAACGGAGAAATTACCTTCTCCTAAAGTGCCAGCAACATTAAATGGTATTCTTAGCTATCATAGTGAAAATTATTGCGTTAACGCGAATCTCATTTTAGGTCGAGATATTAGTGAGAGCACACAGGTTGGGTTTTATTTTAATGACCAACTTAAGATGTTGCCATGTACTGATAAATCGGCAGTCTCTGTGAGACTAGAAAATCAATCATTAACAAATGGTATTCATTACATTTCTTTCTTTACTGTTGATATCTTCGATAATATCTGTTTTTCTCGACGTGAACGCATCATTGTTGATAACTCTTTAACTGGGGAATGCAGTAAGCAGATTAAAAATATTGCACCAAAGCCTTGCATTAGTGTCACTATTCCGCAGATTTGCGATCGCTACTTTAATTCTGTCAATATTAGGCTTGTTCCTTCTTTATGTTTACAAATTAAAAATCGCGTAGCAAAAATGAATATCCAAAAAATGGTTATCATCTTTAATGGTTATTCTAAGATAAATAGCAGTGAAAGAATGTTAGTGTATCGCTCAACATTAGAAATCTATGCGGATGACCCTCGTTTAGGTAATTTCTTACACGATACAACACCTAATAACGACCCTATTAATATGGTTGAAATCGTTGAGCCTGCATTAGAGAACATTTTGGCTGATGCATTGCCTAATATTGAAGTTGGGCAACTTGGCATTCAGGTGATAGTATTTGAAAAAACAGGAAATTGTTACCTTTGTGGGGAAAATATGTACACCGTATCTTTAAGATTACCTTGTGCATAATAGATAAATTCAGCATATAAAAGAGAGAGAAAACGTAATGTGGCTCTGTCTCTTTTATATGTTAGAGATTCATTTTTATTCTATTTATGTTTAATGAATCATTCGTTTTATGGCATTTATAATAGAAAAAATGGTTATTGAGCTAAAAATAAGTTGGATACCGATAAGCGTCATTACCAGCGCAACAGAATTTTGAGGACCAAAAGCAAGTAAAAAATAGGCAACAATAAGATCGAGAAAGCCCACTAATAGATTAAACCAGCCATAAAAATTATCTTTAATCTGCTTAAAACCAATGCTTAAACGTAAAACACCCGCAAAAATAAATAGAAAACCAATAAGAAAGGCAAGGCTTAACATTCCTTGCAAAGGATCTGTAATAAAAATATAGCCTAGTAGTAAATAGATAAACCCAGCCAATAGGGTAATTAGCATTGAAGACCCAGAAGATACTTGGGTGTTAAACCCAGCAATAATGCTGGTAATTGCGCAGGCAAAAAAAATCAAACCAAGTGATATGCTGATAACAATGCCAGACGAGAGCGGATTAATTATACAGATAATACCTGCAATAAATCCCAAAATGGCAATAACATTCATAAATGTACACTGTTTTTTTACCAATTTCTCTGTTAGCTGAGGTAAATTATTCTTATTGATATCTAACATAGCCACCTCTTTTATTTATATTTACTAAACATAAGCTAAATTATAGCAATTTTTATCTGCAAGGTATGATTTCTTTAAATTAATAGAGGAAAAATAAAGAAAGACGCAGGAAAAATAGCATTTGAAATGCCATTATCAAAGAGTAAGGTAGTGAGGTGGTATAAAATGTAAACGAAATAAATGGCGGAGGTAAAATGTCTGATATTGTTTATTTAAACCATCAGTTTGTGCCTAAAGAGCAAGCGAAAATATCTGTTTTTGACCGTGGTTTTTTATTTGCAGATGCAGTATACGAAGTTACAGCAGTAATTGATAAAAAATTAGTTGATTTTGATGGCCATTTTCAACGTTTACAGCGTTCATGCAAAGAATTAGGTTTATCATTTTCTTTGTCTAAATATGAATTAGAAGCAATTCATCGACAACTTATTGAAAAAAATCATGTAAATGAAGGTTTAGTCTACTTACAAATTACACGGGGTACGGATTCATCTCGTTTTTTTGATTTTCCTTCATCATCGGTACATTCGACTGTTGTTGCCTTTGTTCAGCACTCTACAATTGTTAATCATCCTAATGCCACGAAAGGAATTTCAGTGGTTACGGTAGATGATATTCGTTGGCAGCGTTGCGATATTAAAACGGTTGCCTTGTTGGCTGCGTGTTTAGCAAAAAACCATGCGCATCAACAAGGTGCTGATGATGCAATTTTAATCAAAGGTGGGTATGTTACTGAAGGTAGCTCAAGTAATTTTTTTATTGTAACCCATAATAATGAAATAATTACTCGCCCGTTAAGTGAACATATTTTACCCGGTATTACGCGCCAAGCGCTAATTCAATTAGTAAAAGAAATGGGGCTTGAGATAAAAGAACGTCTATTTACAGTTGATGAAGTTAAAGTAGCAAAAGAGGCATTTATTAGTTCTGCTACCACATTAGTTTGGCCTGTCATTTCAGTTGATCAGCATCTAATTAACAATGGTAATGTAGGTGCGATATCACAGCGTTTGAGAAAAATTTATCTTGATAAAATAGTAGAGACAAAATAACAGTTTGTTATTTTCATTTTATCTAGCCAATTGAATTCAAATGTAAAACAATTAAATAGATTACCGTACTTTTTTAGCTCTTTTATTGAAAGAACCAGTACGGTAAATTTTTATTGCTTCACTATAAAAATAAATAATTAATTATGATGCTCGATGATCATCACCGCGGTTGTATCTGTTTCAAGCGCCCGTAAAACGTGGGCAATATCACCGGGGTAACAAATGTAATCACCAGGATGTAGTTCTTGTTGGTTTTCTAAAGTACCGACCATTGCGCTACCACTAATTATTATAATGTGTTCAGTAACGTTTTTACTATGAGGTTCTGACACTCTATCTTTTCCTGGTTGTGCAATAATAGTATAAATATCGCGTTTTGCGCCATTAGGACAAGATGAAAGTAAAAATGCATGATAGTAAGCTTTTTCTGCACTGATCTTAAAACCATCACCTTTTCTAATAACTTTAACTTCAGATTCTGGTGATGAAATAAGCTGAGAAAAGGAAATATTTAATGCAACACAAATTGCCCAAAGTGTTTCAATACTCGGATTTCCTTGTCCTGCTTCTAATTGTGATAGCGTAGATTTTGCAACACCAGCTCGCCTTGCAATTTCGGCAAGAGAAAGACCTGCTTTTTTTCTCTCTCTTGCAAATGCTTGGGAGATAATTTCAATAGGTGTACAAGGTGATGACATCATAATTTCCTTTAAAGAATCAGCTTGCAAAAAAAACAATCGTTCAACATAATGAACGAATCGTTCAATAAAAAATACATTATTTTATGCAAATTAATAGCCGCCTTGATAATAACGTACTTAAAGACATTCTGCTTGTTTCATTAGCTGATGGTATTGTGGGTATCTCTTACGGTGCATTAGCGCATACGCAGGGCTTTGATTTTTGGGTACCATTAGCATTATCTATTTTTGTATTAGCAGGTGCATCTGAGTTTTTATTTATTGGTGTTGTTGCGATGGGAGGAAGTGCAATATATGCAGCTTTAGCTGGATTAATGGTTAATGCTCGACATATTCCATTTAGTATGGCGGTTAAAGATCTGCCTGGTAAAGGACTTAAATCATTACTTGGTTTTCATATTTTAAATGATGAAAGTGTTGTCTTTGGACTATCACAACGAACAGCAGAACAAAATAAACTGGCATTTTGGGCTTGCGGGCTAGGAATTTTAATTGTTTGGCCTTTAGGTACTCTATTAGGTGTGTATTTAGGTTCATTTATTCTTGATATTAAAATGTTAGGATTAGATGCAATGTTTCCTGCGATTATTCTTGCTCTAAGTTTACCTGCATTAAAAAATAAACTAACACGTAACGCCGCAATTATCGGGAGTCTTATTGCGCTTACTACAACGCTATTCTTACCGGTAGGTATACCCGTTTTACTTTCATTATTTGGTGTTCTATTTGTAGTGAGGAAAATGTAATGTCTACCACTTCTATTATTACGGGAATTGTCATTTTAGCTGTGGGGACTTATGCGATGCGCATGTCAGGAGTATTGCTTAATAATAGAGCAGGTATTTCTGAACGTGTAAAAGAGATATTTTCTCTCTCCGCGATTGTTATTCTTTTTTCTGTTGCTATGACATCTACATTTTTTGATGGTGAACAACTCGCTGATTTAGCTAAGGTAATAGGTGTCGGTGTTGCGGGTATTCTGACTTGGAAAAAGAAACCTTTTATCCTAATTGTATTGAGTGCAGCGATAGTTACAGCAGGGTTGCGCTGGTTAATTAGTTTATTAGGATAAATGAGAAAAATAGCTAAGACAGTGTAGTCATAATTAGCAAAAAAAGGAGAGATATTACTCTCCCTATTATATTTAATGCTGCTTAATCACTGTCTGTTAGCGTGATTTCTAGTGGTAATGAAATGATAAAACCAATGCCTTTATTATTTAATCCTTGTGTAATGGTGAGCGAAGCCTGAATTTTTTTCGCTAAATTTTGAGCAATCGATAGACCTAATCCACTTCCAGTTTCTTGCGTACCAGGAACTCGGTAAAAACGAGAAAATAGCGATTCAATATGTTCTTTGGCTACACCAGGACCATTATCACGTAAAATAACACTCACGCCATGTTGCCATCGGTTCTCAATGGTAATTTCAACTTGGCTACCTTTAGGACAGTATTTAATCGCATTATCAATAAGGTTATTAAAAATAGATAACAGCGCTTGTTTGTCTGTTTTTATTTCAAGTGGGTTACCTTCATTTAATGATAATTCAATATCTTTTGTTAGTGCGTAAGGTACTCTTTGAGCAATAGCATTGCCGATAGCATTGTAAATATCGATGGTTTCTATTTTAATCGGAAAATCGTCACATTCTAATCGTGCTAAATCAATTAATTGATGTGAAAGTGCAGCGGCTCTATCAAGCGACTGTTTCATATCATCAATAATTTCTTCTCTTTCTGCTATATTTTCAACCAAAGAGAGCAGATGTAATTGTGCAATAACAGCGGCAATCGGCGTTCTTAATTCATGTGCTGCATCAGCCATAAATTGTTTTTCTCTAATGTTTGCAGCATCAATTCTTGCCATCAGCTGATTAAGTCCTTTAAATACAGGACGGATTTCTTTAAATTGTTGCCCTACATTAATAGGTGTGAGGTTCCGAGGTTTACGATTAGAAATAAGTTCTGCAGCTTGTCTTAGTGGACGTAAACTAAAATAAGCCGTAATCAAAATAGCTAAAATAACGCTTGCAAGAATAAATAAAAATGGAACAAAGGTGCCCTCTATGGGATTACCAATAACATGACCTCTGTCTTCTACTGACTCACCAATAAAGACTTTTATTTTATGTTTTTCCCCCCAGCTATAAGAAAGGATCCATTTTTCACCCGCTATAGATATTCGTTCAGAGGCTAATGAAAGCACTTTGGGAATAGGCAATTCGGGTCTATTGGTATAAATAATATCGTCATTTTTATCAAGAGCAATAACCCAAGGAAGATAGGGAAGGTCGTCTTCTTCACCATTAAGCATGGCATCGATATACATACCTTGTAAGTTATGTGCTATCTCTTTCACTACTTTAGGTTGGTCAGCAACAATTTCTAAAGTATCAGCAAAACCTTGGGCTATAATTTCTTGTTGTTTATTATATATTTTCTCGAAATCGGCAAGGTAATCAAATTGTATCCACGCTAGCCAAACGCCCCATAGGATAATAATAGAGATAATCTGAAGAGCGATGGTATAGATGAAAAAGGAACGGATCTTCATTTAGTTAACTTCTTTTTTTAATAAGTAACCTACGCCACGAACAGTAATTATCCGTTCTTTGCCTATTTTTCTGCGTAAGTTGTGCATATGAACTTCTAAAGAGTTACTTTCAATTCTATCATCTAAGCCAAACAAACGTTGCTCTAGTTCAGATTTACGCACTACGTTATCGGTATTACGCATAAGTTCATATAATAATTGGTACTCTTTACCTGATAATAAAAGTAATTCATCGTTGAGAGTGACTTGGTGATTAGCTGGGTTAAGTTGTAAATCACCAATTGACCATATTTGTGACGAAAATCCAGCCATTCTACGACTTACTGCTTTTACTCTTGAAATCAGTTCTGGCATCGCAAATGGTTTTGGTAAAAAGTCATCAGCCCCAGAATCTAATGTTTGTACGAGATTATCTATTTGAGTACGCGCAGTAAGAATAATGATAGGAATTTTTTCTCCACTTTTCCTTAGTGCGATAAGTTCATCTTGTCCGTCGCCATCAGGTAGACCTAAATCTAGCAGCATTAAATCAAATGTGCGTTGACTTAATTGATTTCGTGCATCAGCCAGTAATCTTACCCAGCAAGGATGAAACCCTGCGATTTCAAGTCCTCGGCACAGTGCTTTGCCAAGTTGTAAATCGTCTTCCACTAATAAAATATTCATAAAAATACCTATTTAAATCTGCTTAAAGAAAGTATATGTGGCAAAGAAAAATTGAGCAATATAATAAAATGTAACTCTAAGTCTGATTAATCAACTCTTAATGTAAGATAAATTTTTATTTAATATGTGTTTTTACTATAAATAACATCTAATGAGTAAATAGAGTTATAAGATATATTAAATAACATAATTGATAATTAATTTCTATTAAGTTTATATGCATAAATCATAATTTCAATGAAATTACACTTGTTGTTTTTTTATTTTACTTTAATGTTCTGCTTTTAATAAATATTCAATAGTTAAAGATTTGTTTGTAATAATTCATCATGGATAAGATAACTAATGATAAAGTTAATAATAAATTAAATAGTGATTTTAAGTGCGATTGAAATAGAAAAAATATTTCATCCTTAGAATTATCAATAAAACATTAAGCTTATCTTGCTATTGATTTTAATTAAATGAAGTAAGATTGTTTTGTTATGCAACAAGCTTCTCATTTTTATTTTTATTTATTTTAGTTACTCTATTTATCTATACTCAATCAGTAAGACTTATTAGTTTTAAATGGAATAGAAGTTTATATTAAAAGGAATTAATATGGGATTAAAAGATATTTTTTAGTTTTAACTAATTTATTCTGTGTCGAAAATGCTCCCAACCCTCTGGGAGCATTTCAATAGCAAAACTAGTTATTACAAGGTACTTTATCCCACAATATAAGATCAAAAGGTAAATTTAGTGGCGCAGCTAATTCATTAGCGACTCTTTGCATCTGTATTTTGGCTTCTATTGCTCTTTCTTTATCAACATCAGGAATTATTTCATCTTTTGCTGGCAAGTCATCTAATAAGCCTTCTTCTACCACTTTTCCTTCAGACCAATGTTGAAAGAGCCAATTTCCTTTTTCCATAAGGCGATATGTCGTGCCTTCAATTAATGATATTTTATCTTCGTTATAGTGAACAGGGATAAGCTGATTTGCAATATTATCCCAAATCCACCCTTGGTATGTGCCATCATTTTGGCGAGTTACCCACCAATGCATATCATTAGGTTGGTAGAAATAAAGTTCAATAAGTGAGGTATAAGGATAGATATTACTTTCGAGTGATGACTGAATAAGATTATCATTAAAATAGTCAACAGAAAGTCTTTTGTTGTCCATCTTTAATTCCAAATGACACCCATTCCACTCGGTTAGCCTTAAGCCATCACTTGTTGGAACTTCAGGAATAGAAATAATTTCATCTGTTGCACTATCGCTATCTGGAGGATAGTAATATCCCGTAACATATTCACCGTTTTTACCATAAAACTGCCACGATGCCAGTGGGCGTGTATTTAAGTAATAGTTAAATATGAAAAAAAAGAGAAAAATTAATCCAATAAATAGGGCAATATAAGATGTTTTTTTTGTCATTTTAGTTAGCTTATAGATGATGTGTTTTTATACCCAAAATATAGAATTTTAGTGTGGTTACTACTAGAAAATTGCTGGAATATAGTTAATATACTTTATTATAAGAGTAATAAATAACTATTCTTTACCAAAATGAAAAAATTTAACCTAGGATATATTATGACAATAAAAAACAAGATGTTATCTCAATATCATTTTTTAAAAGATATGGATAATGATCAATATTTTCCTGCCCATTTAGTGAAGAAAGGTCAAGAAATTCTTAAAGCATTTTGTCTAAATATCGAAACCTCCACCCCTAAAACATTAGCTGAACTTTATGTTTTAAGTCATAAAGCGACTGATCAATTTAATGATTTAGCTGAAGAGTTTGATGAAGAAGGAAGTGAAATAGAAACAGTAGCAAGAGAATGCATTGGTGGGGATATTTATATTATAGCCAAAGAATATGGTTTTGACGATGCAGACATTGAAGAGTTGATTGCAACTAGAGATTGGTAATATTAATAGTAAGGATATTTTATATTAATAGGGTTTCCTTATTTAAAAAAAACTTATGAAAAATAGAGTAATATATGTCAGGTTTTAATTGTTTCTCCTTGGTTAACTTTATGGGGAGTATCTTGGATGATCGCTTTTCCAACCGTTTTATTTGTTTTACCTATTGCAAGAAAACTATCACTATCATTAGTTAAACCGCATTAATTATTAGATTAGCATGGAGACTAGCTTTATTAGGCTAGTCTTATTGAACTTATAGATTGATTTCTTGCTGATTTATTTTGTTTTTTATTATTTCCTTCTTTTTATTACTATACTTATATGGCTTTGAATTTAATGAGGTTAGCACCATTAAAAAAGTGAATGTGGTGATTGATAATTACTTTAAGAAAATGGTAATAGCATAGTTGATTATTTTCACGTATTTTAATAAATAACTAGTTTAAATAGACAAAATATTAATGTTATTAATTTGCTATTTACCTTTGAAAAGTAAGGGATCGTGTGAAAATAATAAAATTCTTATTACTAAGTTGCTCATTTTTTCTCGCTGCATGTACAACAACCTATGATCTTGATAAGAAAGAGAATGAGAGGATCACAGCACTATTATTGAGTAATGATAAACTTTATGCGGTTGGCGAGGTAAATGATTATGAGTTTTCAGGTGAGATAGTTAAAGCGTTATATCTTTTTAGCTTAAGCCCTTACGCTAATAAGTTGATTTACTCTTCAGCAGACCTAACGGTTACAGATAACAAATCGGTTAATGGCATATATCGAGTTTATATTGCAGTCGCCGGACTTTCTGACATTGAGAAAAAAGAGCTGATAGATAAATATCGTTTTCATATAACAAAATACCTGCCTAAAGCGGCTACAACACCGCCTAATGATACAGAAAAACCAGAATTCTTAATGCAAAGTTTTCGATCTAATGGAAACATCGTTGCGCTGGAGAATAAACAAGCATTAAATAAAAAATACGCGTTAGAAACACCATTAATCGCAGAAGTAAATTATTTTTCTTCCAGTAAAGATGTTGCTGGTGATGTTGGGGCGGTTTTAATGGCGCCTGTTGCTATTATTATGGTTGTGCCAGTTATGTTAGTGTGGGGTGTGGCATGTGCTGGTAGTAGTAGTGATGGATGTTAAAAATAGAGTGCTGAGTCTCTTTAGACGTAAATCACATAAAAGGCTAATCAACGGTACTCGGTTATTTTTCAGTAAGCGTCGCTCACTTAAAGGTAATTATTGCCTTTTTTCTTAGTACAATGTGAGGTAGCGCATCGCGTGAGTAGTGGCTATTCGCTAGCCTTATTCCTTTGTATTTAAATAGTAGGCAAAAAAGTTATTTTCTAAGCATGAATATAGCCAGAATTAAAAATAATCTCTTTGCCTAGATGCTTATTAATAGCAGGAGGCTTTATATGAGTTTGTTATTTTCCCCTAAGAAATTAGGTCCTCATCAGTTAGACAATCGAATAATTGTTGCACCAATGTGTCAATATTCTGCTGAAGAGGGAATGCCAACTTCTTGGCACACTATGCACTATGGTCAATTAGCATTATCTGGCGCTGCATTAGTTATTATGGAAGCAACTGCGGTCGAGCCAAGAGGAAGAATAAGCTATAAAGATTTAGGTTTATGGTCAGACAAACATGCCAATGCATTAAAAATCCTTGTTGATAATATTAAAGCCTATTCACCCGCTAAAATAGGTATTCAACTTGCACATGCAGGAAGAAAAGCATCAACCGATCTACCATGGAATGGGGGTAAATCGTTAGCGCCAACAGAGATTCATGGCTGGCAAAAAGTTGCACCTTCCTCTATTGCTTTTGGACAACATCATCTCCCTGATGCATTGACGATCAATGATATTGAAGAGATAAAAACAGCTTTTATTCAAGCAGCGAAACGCGCTGAATCTGCGGGTATTGATGTTATTGAAATTCATGGTGCTCATGGCTATTTATTGCATGAATTCTTATCACCTTTATCAAATTATCGTACTGATCAATATGGTGGCGATTTTAATAATCGTTGTCGGTTCTTGGTTGATGTGTTTACTGCGGTGAAAAATGCAGTATCAGATAATATTTGTGTTGGCATAAGAATATCTGCAACAGATTGGGTTGAAGGTGGTTGGGAGCTTGAAAGTTCAATTGCGTTAACTCAACATTTAGAAGAATTGGGTTGTCACTATATCCATGTTTCTTCAGGTGGATTATCTGATAAGCAAACTATCAAGCTAGGTCCTAATTACCAAGTTCCTTTTGCTCAGGCGATTTATAATGAAACTCAATTGCCAGTTATTGCCGTTGGCTTAATTACTGAAGCAGAGCAAGCTGAAGCTATTTTGCTTACAGAGCAGGCAGATTTTATTGCGCTTGGTAGAGGTATTCTTTACGATCCTCGTTGGCCTTGGCATGCGGCAGAAAAATTGAAGCAGACTCTTAAGGTTGCTCCTCAATATTTACGTTGCGCACCCCATGGTAGTAAAGATTTCTTTAAATAAGATAGAATGTTTTTACCACGAGTTATCGCCGTAATGGTTAATGCGTGGTTTTTATCTTTATTATGCTGATACAGACTATCTGTAGAGTATCTGTATAAATAGGTCGCGTTATTTTTCTATCAAATTATAAAAAGTGACAGTAATGATACAAAATCCATTATTACTACAGCCTAGAATAGCTTAAGACGGTGTGTTTTGAATGCGAACACATCATCAGAGAATTAAGCATTCTTTGATGACTCATTAATTTATAGAGAGTCATTTTATGAAAAATAAACATTGGTCACGTGTAGAGTATCTACATAACACAGTAAAAAATAAGAATATTATTATCAAAGGTCAGCATAGCTATTATAGCGACTGTTGGGATAATGGTTTTGAGGCATCGGTTGTACGTTACCTTTATGGTGATGAGATTAGCCTACAGTGGGAACCGTTATGGAAAATTGATAAATTATATATTGGCGATTATGTCTGTATTGGGGCTGAAGCCGTTATTTTGATGGGAGGAAATCATACTCATCGAATGGATTGGTTTTCTCTTTACCCTTTTATGGACAAAATAGCAGAGGCTTATATTGGTAAAGGCGATACTCATATTCATGATGGTGCATGGATAGGAATGCGTGCAATGATAATGCCAGGTGTTACTGTTGGTGAAGGTGCAATTATTGCAGCAAATAGTGTGGTATCAAAAGATGTTGAACCCTATAGTATTGTGGGCGGAACACCAGCAAAGCACTTAAAATATCGATTTGAGCCAAAAATAATAGAGCAGCTTTTATCATTACGTATTTATGAATGGTCTGACAAAAAATTTACAGCATTAAGACCTTATTTATGTCAGTCATCGATAAATACACTGTTAACGGCTGAAGCACAATATATTGAATAGATTTATGCCCTTGATAGTGAATGCTATCAAGGGCATTTTTTAGGTGTGATTTAAATAAAAAACACCTGAAAAGAAAATAGTATTAGTTTTTATTATTAATAGTCATTGCACCTGATTAAAATAAATAAATAAATAAATTTACCTTAAGTCTGTTTATTTTATCCTTATCGCAAATATAAATAAAATAAATTTAATGAAAAATAGTGATAATTGTTTTTCTTAAATTATATTTATTATGTATATATTTAATTTTAACCTTGGGTGACTTGTATTACTTATTGATTATATTTGATAATAAAACATAAAACATAAAACATAAAACATAAAACATAAAACATAAAACATAAAACATAAAACATAAAATATAAAATATAAAATATAAAATATAAAATATAAAATATAAAATATAAAATATAAAATATAAAATATAAAATATAAAATATAAAATATAAAATATAAAATATAAAATATAAAA